>JBLHVN010000001.1:0-2026117 GCA_047630275.1 Sulfitobacter sp.
TCCCATCCCGAACTCGGAAGTTAAGCTCTTTAGCGGCGAAGGTAGTGCACGGGAGACTGTGTGTGAGAATAGCAGGTCGCTCCTTTTTTAATAAAACCCCTAGTTTCGGCTAGGGGTTTTTTTTTATCTCCAGGATGGACGGTATGCACGCGAAGGCAGGAGCCGAGAGCGGGCGCTCTTTTTTATGACCAAAAAAAAGCCACTCGTTCTGAGTGGCCATTGAAATCCTTGAATATTATAAAATTACTAATCTATGCAGTAAAAATCACCATCGCCAATATGAGCAACGGCTTTTGAGTTTTCATCAAGAACGGCTCCATAAGAATTTCCACCATCACAATCGTCTTCAATTGTGTATACAGCGTGGAATACCTTTCCTGAAATAGTTGAGAAGGATGAAACCGTTAGGTTTTCGTCAGAGCACTCACTGATATCTTCAATTCTTTGAACTTCTGCTCTCACTTCTGGAGTAAACTCAATTTCTCCACCCTGAAGATCTGTATAATTCTCTTCCTCAAATATTTGATAAAGTGCTCCGTTGTAGAGTTCGCTTGGGATTGTGCAGGCGTAAGTAGCGCTTGAGGCCAATATTGTAAGTGCGATTAATAGTTTCATCATTTCTCCTGATTCAATTTTTCCGGATAGTAAGCACTTATTACTAAGTGCGCAAGAGAACATAAAGAATATACCCTATCGAAAATTGATATAACGCATAGCAAGGCCATGGTTATTATTACCTTGTTGGACACAGCCATACTGTAGCGAGTAAAATAATATTATGTCGGGACTAAATTCTAAAATCTTAAAAGCACAATTACTTATCCTCTTTCTACTAACAGCAGTGAGCTTCTTTGCTTTCTACTTTCATGATTCTTTGCCAGATAACTTTATGTCTATAAGCTCAGAAGAAAACGGAGTTGGTTTCTTCTCTTACTACAGCAGCTCATTAGTTAGTTTTGTTGGATATTACTCTGGCCCCTGGATATTTTTTCCATTTCTAAGTTTCTCACTTCTTTATACGTTCTCATTCTCAAGAAGAGATTTTAAATTAGATACATTAAATGCTTTCTTGTTATGTGGGCTCTTTTTAAGTTCAAGCATGCTGATCTATCCAAGGTTTCTTGGGGATGGTTTATTCTATCTCTTTGGATCTTATTTAAATCAAAGTGATGTCATTTTCCTGGCCTTCTTTTTTCTTGTTGCTAGTTTAGCTTGTAGTTTTCGAGGTGGCTTTAGAGACGCTATGGTCTCTACAATGAACTTAACGAGGAATCTCCCAAGCATTCTTAATAGAACTTGGCATGTATGGAGTTCTTTTTGTGATCGAATGGTTCACAGAACAAGAAGCGTAAGTGACTTATTAAAAAAGAAGATTCCTTCTGGGCTATCTGGTCAGTTAGAGTGGAAGAAAAATAAAGTTGAATCAAACTCTTCTTACGCTCAGAGTGTAACTCCAATTAGAGAAGAAGTTAAAGTCAGTGAACCTGAAGCTCAGCCGGTTGTGGCTGAGGCTGTTTATAAAAAAGAAGAAGTTCAGACTAAAGAGGCGGCTAAAAAGATTCTACCTAAAGCTAGACCACAAAGAAGCACTTCTGGCGAACAGATAGAAATGAATTATTTCGCAGCTGTTTCTACAGTTTCAATGAAGCGAGAGAACCAACAAAATATTCAACCTGATAGTGAATACTTTAGCGATATTATTGCAAGAATTGTTAATACCCTTGAAGAGTTTAGAATAGACGGGGAAATCATTAATATTTTAAAGGGTCCTGTTGTAGATACTTTTGAGTTAAAGCTAGGTGTTGGTGTGAAGGTCTCAAAAGTAACGAACACTCAAAAAGAATTAAGCATGGCCTTGTTAGGAGCGCCTATTAGGATTGTTTATCCAATGATAGGGAAGCAAACTGTGGGGATCGAGGTTCCTAGAAACCCTAGAGAGATCATCTATTTAGATGAAGTTTTAAATACTCAAGAATTTAAAGATTCAAAACATAAGCTTCCCATTGCAATGGGTAAGAATGCATACGGTGATACTTTTGTTGTGGATCTAGCTGCTATGCCTCATATGCTTGTAGCTGGAGCGACAGGAGCTGGTAAGTCAGTTTTTATCAATGCTTTATTAGTTTCACTCTTAGTTAAAAAATCTCCAGAGCAGATGAAGCTTATCTTGATAGATCCAAAACAACTCGAACTTGCTCTCTATCAAAAACTTCCTCATTTAATAATGCCCGTCTTAACTGATGCAAAAAGTGCGGCCATAGCCTTGATGTGGGCCGTTCAAGAAATGGAGAGGCGTTATACAATCTTAAAAGAAATGGGCGTTAGAAATATCGAAGGCTTTAATCAAAAAGTTAAAAAAGCTGATGGAGATATGCTCGCTTCTATTAAGCAATATTACGAAGATGATGGAGAAGTTTATGAGCTTCCTTATTTAGTTATTATTGTCGATGAGTTTGCTGACCTAATTTTAACCAAAGCAGGAAAAGAGATTGAATGTAATATTAATAGGCTTGCTGCAAAAGCAAGAGCCGCTGGGATCCACTTAGTTCTAGCAACACAAAGACCTTCAGTGGATGTAATTACAGGTACGATTAAGTCTAACTTTCCTACAAGGGTTAGCTTTAGGGTTACGGCCAGCCAAGATTCTAGAACGATTCTCAATACTGTTGGAGCAGAGATGCTCCTTGGAAAAGGTGACATGCTCTTTAAGCAAGGAGCCCAAAGTATTCGATGTCATAGCTCCTTTGTTGACGAGGATGAGATCGAAGTCTTAACCGATAAACTTTCATCAATACCAACTGACTTTAAAACCCAAGCCATGGAGTTTTTAGAAAATGGCGGCGACACAGAGGTTCAGGATGAGTATGCTTATGGATCACACATTGCGTCAATAAATGACGCAGATATAAAAGATAAAAACCTTTTTGATGAAGCTGTTAGAGTTGTTGCTGAGCAACAATCAGCAAGCGCTTCAATGCTACA
The DNA here is from genome assembly GCA_047630275.1 of Sulfitobacter sp. Lineage (GTDB taxonomy): Bacteria > Bdellovibrionota > Bacteriovoracia > Bacteriovoracales > Bacteriovoracaceae. Next base: position 2,983 of record JBLHVN010000001.1, read on the forward strand.
AAGACGTCTAAGAGTTGGTTATAACAGGGCTGCAAACCTCATCGAAGAGATGGAGGCCAAGGGAATAGTAGGTCCTGCTGAAGGGTCAAAAAGACGTAAGGTTTTAGTTCCACCTATGGGAAATTAACAGACTGAATCAATAGGTCTAAACCTTCGTAATCCCTTACTATAAGGTTGTTCATCCAGTTTCCCTATGCTATTTAATGCATACATTTTTATACCCTGCGGGCACTCCGCAGAATATCAACATTCGCATCACTGTGGTGGTCCCGAAAGGGTCGTAGGTGCGATTAGAAAACCACCCGTTAAGGAGAAAATTGTGGCTAATGACTTACAATTACAAGAACTACTAGAAGCCGGAGCTCACTTCGGTCACCAGACACACAAGTGGAACCCAAAAATGAAGAAATACGTTTTTGGTGAAAGAAACGGTATTTACATCGTTGATCTTGGAAAAACTATTCCTCTTGCTAAACAAGCTCATGACTTTTTGAAGAAAACATCTCAAGAAGGAAAGCCAGTACTTTTCGTAGGAACGAAAAGACAAGCAGCTCAAGCTGTTAGAGATGCTGCTGAATCATGTGGCGCTTTTCACGTAACTAACCGTTGGCTAGGTGGAATGCTTACAAACTATAAAACAATCAACCTTTCAATCGATAAGCTTCGTAAAGTTGAAAAGATGAAAGAGACTGGTGATTTTGGTCTTCTTACTAAAAAAGAAAGATCTAAAATCGAAAAAGATATGATCAAGCTTGAGAAAAACTTAGGTGGGATCAAAGATATGAGAAAACTTCCTGGAGCTCTTTTTGTTGTTGATCCTAACAATGAAAGAATTGCTATCCAAGAAGCTAACGTACTCGGAATTCCTGTAGTTGCTATCACTGATACTAACTGTGACCCTGCTGGAATCTCTTATGTTGTGCCTGCAAACGATGATGCAATTAAGTCTGTAACTCTACTTGCTGGTTATTTCGCAAGTGCTGTTAGTGAAGGTTCTAAGAGTGTTAAGAAATCCCAAACTAATAAAGAAACTGGCGGAAGAGACGCTTCACTTGAAAAAGAAATCATTTCAAAATTTGAAAAAGATATCGACCTTCAAGGTGATGAGACTGCTGAATAATTAATAATTTTTAAAGAGGATATTAAAATGGCAATTACTGCTGCTGCTGTAAAAGAATTAAGAGAACAAACTGGTGCTGGAATGATGGCCTGTAAAGACGCCCTTAAGGAAACTAATGGTGATCTTGAAGCTGCTGTTGATTTTCTTCGTAAGAAGGGTCTAGCTGCCGCTCAGAAGAAGCAATCTAGAGTTGCTGCTGAAGGTGCTGTTGCAACAATCGTTGAAGGTAACCAAGGTGTTATTGTTGAAGTAAACTGCGAAACTGACTTTGTTTCAAAAGGTGATGACTTCCAAAATTTTACAAAATCAATTGCTGAATGGACGCTTGCTAATAAGCCTTCAGACATCAATGAGCTAAAAGATTCTAAATCTACTGAATCAAATGAATTAACACTTAAGTGTGGTGAGAAAGTTGATATTAGAAGATTTGTTGCTGCTGAAACTGATGGAGTTCTAGGAAGCTATAATCACGGTGGAAAGATCGGTGTATTAGTTAATCTTAAGTCATCTGATAAAGGTGAAAAAGTTCAAGAGCTTGCAAAAGACATCGCTATGCATGTTGCAGCTGCATCTCCTAAGTTTTTAAAAGCTGATGAGATTGACGAAGATTATAAGCAAAGAGAAGCAGCTATTTATAAAGCTCAACTTCTTGAAGAAGGTAAACCTGAGAATATGATTGATAAGATCATCATGGGTAAACTTGGTAAATTAGCTAAAGAAGTATGTCTAATGGAGCAAGCATTCGTTAAAGATCCAGACATGAACATCAAAAAGCTAATTGCTAGCGTTGGAAGTGACATTGAAGTTGTAGCTTTTCATAAGCTTAACTTAGGTGAAGGTATCGAAAAGAAAGAAGATAACCTCGCTGATGAAGTTGCTAAAATGACTGGTAAACAATAGTAAGTAAATTTTCGAATAATTTAGGGGACTGTTGCGGAAACGCGAGTCCCCTTTTTTTTGCATAGGAAGTTGAATGAAATACAAAAGAATACTTCTTAAATTATCAGGTGAAGCTCTCGCTGGTAATCAAGGTGGGGGCATCTGTCCCGAAACAATCACAAGTTTAGCAGAAGATATTAAAGAGATTCATGAACTCGGAGTAGAGATCGCCCTAGTTATTGGTGGAGGGAATATTCACCGTGGAGTGGCAGGATCTACCAAAGGAATGGATAGAACAACTTCTGATCATATGGGAATGTTAGCTACAATTATAAACTCCCTAGCTCTTCAAGATCACCTTGAAAGAATTGGTGTTTTTACTAGAGTTACGACAGCTATTGAAATGCAAGAAATAGCCGAGCCTTATATTAGAAGAAGGGCCGTAAGGCACTTAGAGAAGAAAAGAGTTATTATCTTTGCCGCAGGTACAGGTAATCCATACTTCACAACAGATACCGCTGCAGCTCTAAGAGCAAATGAAATCGATGCTGAAGTCATTCTCAAAGCAACTAAGGTAGATGGCATTTACGATAAAGACCCTGTTGGAAATGATGATGCAGTAAAATACGATAAGTTAAAATTTATCGATGTCTTAAAACAAGAAATTAAAGTAATGGATTCGACAGCAATCTCTCTATGTATGGATAATGAATTAGATATCATTGTTTTTAATATTTTCGAAAAAGGGAATATTAAGAAAGTAGTAGAAGGCGCACAAATCGGAACTATTGTTACAAATAAATAGGAGCATTTCATGTTAGATGAAATTAAACCAGTTTTAGAAGAAAGTATGACAAAGGCACTTGAGTCTTTAAAACATCAACTAACAAAAGTTAGAACGGGTAGAGCATCTGCAAACGTTCTTGATGGAGTCTCTGTCGATTATTATGGTTCATCCACTCCTATCGCTCAAGTTGGTCAAATAAGCACACCTGAGGCTAGGCTTCTTCAAATTCAACCCTTTGATAAAACTCTAATTGCAGATATTGAAAAAGCGATTATGGGGGCTAACTTAGGTCTTACTCCTTCTAATGATGGAAACTTAATTAGAATACCATTTCCAGCACTGACTGAAGAAAGAAGAAAGGATCAAGTTAAGGATATTAAAAAGCTTGGAGAAGATGCAAAGATTGCCATAAGAAATGCAAGAAGAGAGCAAAACGACCTGGTTAAGAAAGCTGAAAAAGATAAGGCCATCGGTGAAGATGACTCTAAAAAGTTTCAAGCTGAAATTCAAGTTGTTACAGATAAATACGTAAAACAAGTTGATGAGATCATGGAATCTAAAGAGAAAGAAGTCCTCTCTGTTTAATAATGAAAGAGGCTCTTGAAAATCAATTCAAACATGTTGCAATCATTATGGATGGTAATGGTAGGTGGGCAGAAGCGCGTTCTCATACAAGAGTCTGGGGTCATATTCGTGGAAGCCGAATTGTTTCAGAGATTGTTGAAGAGGCAGATGACTTAGGAGTTGAATCATTAACTTTATATGCTTTTTCAACTGAAAATTGGAGCCGCCCATTACTAGAAGTTAAGACACTCTTTATGCTTCTTAAGAAATTTATTAAGAAAGAAAAGAAACGAATTATAGCTAATGATATCAGATTCAAAGTCATGGGAGATATTTCTCCTCTTCCTGATGATACCAAGTCTCTAATTTACGAATTAGAAACCTTAACTAAGAATGCAAAGGGTTTAAAACTAAATTTTGCCTTTGGTTATGGTGGTAGAGATGAAATCATCAAATCAGTAAACTGCTTTATTAAAAAGAACCCAGGAAAAGAATTAACGAAAGAAGACTTGGCCGAAAATTTACTGATTCCTGAAATCAAAGATGTAGACCTTCTTATTCGAACTGGTGGAGACATGAGAGTCTCAAATTTCCTCTTATGGCAGATTGCCTATGCGGAATTATATTTTACGAAAACAAAGTGGCCGGAATTCAAACGTAGTGAGTTTAGGCAAATCATTCTAGAAACCAATGATAGAGAAAGACGCTTCGGTTCTGTGGAAAAAAGTGAATCATTAGATGAGAATGAAATGAGAGCCGGTGAAAACTTAAGATTAATGACTTCTTCAAAGACTCAATGGAGAGGTAATTAGTGTCGAATACTAATAAAAGAATTGCTTCGGCACTTGTGCTCTCGTCTCTCGTCGCTTTCCTTATCTATTTAGGAGCAAAGCCTACGATCGGGTTTGTAATCTTAGTAGGATCTTTGGCCATCGATGAGATCTATTGTAATATCTTTAAGCGAGATAGATGGAACTTAAATTACTTAATTTCCCAAGCGATCTTGCTAGTGCCTACAATCTTTCTTAACTTTTTTGACAACACCATGGGGTTATTCAACGTTATGAATAACGCAGCTGTTTTGTTTAATATCCTACTCGTTGTTTATCTTTTCTATATTAGTATTGAAGGAAACTTTTTGGATTTTGTTTCAAGTAAGTTCCCCGCCATCGGTGGGCTAATGGTTGTTCTTCCTGTAACGGCCCTAACTTCTCTCTTTCACTATGGGCAATGGAGAGAGTACTTGGCCGTTCTCCTTCTGGTTAATTTTGGAATGGATACGGGAGCTTGGTTTTTTGGCAAAAACTTTGGAAAGCATAAGTTATGGAAAGCCGTAAGCCCGAATAAAACAATAGAAGGACTAATTGGTGGAATAATAACCTCAGGTATTGTTGGGGGAGTTAGTTGGCATCTATTGTTCGATGTAATGTCAGTGCAACTGTTTGTTTTCTTTAGCTTTTTAGGGCTTATGTCACAAGTCGGCGATCTCATACAAAGTAAAATAAAAAGACAAGCAGAGGTAAAGGACAGCTCTTCTTTGATCCCAGGCCATGGTGGGGTTTATGATAGAATAGACAGTCTAATATTCTTAGCTCCGTTTTACGCGCTTGCTTTGAAGTACTTTAACTTTGGTTAATCGATGCTTGAACAAATTTTAATCTTTATCATTTTTTTAGGTCCTTTAGTATTCTTTCATGAATTAGGACATTTCTTTTTTGCGCGTCTTTTTGGCGTTAGGGTAGAGGTTTTTTCAATAGGATTTGGCCCTAAACTTTTAAAATACAAGATGGGTGATACTGAATACGCATGGTCTCTAATTCCATTAGGTGGCTACGTAAAGATGTTTGGGGATAATCCACTGACTAAAGATGAAATTCCTGATGAAGACCGTCCTCATAGTTTTACCCATAAAAATAAATGGCAAAGATTTTGGATTGTCATGGGCGGTCCCCTTGCAAACTTTGTTCTCGCTTACTTTATTTTTTATGCACTCTTAGTTTCAGGGGAAAGAATTCCAGAAATTAGAATTGGTGTTATTGAAAAAACTAATGTTCTTTACTCAAAAGGATTGAGATCTGGGGATGTCATTAAAAAAGTTAATGGTGTGCCTGTTTATAACCCTAGTGATGTTGTCGTAGAAGGTCAGGAAGAGATTAAAGGAATAGTCGTTAGCCGTTCTGGTAAAGAAGTAGTTATTCCTTCAAGTGTATCTGGGGAAGACTTCCAAGAGTCATTTGCAAAGTCTCCCTTGATGAGAGCGCCAGTTGTTACTAATGGTAAAAATGAGCGCTTCGCGGTTAGTCTTACTGAGGACAAGGTTGACTGGAACCTTTCACTCGATCAGATTCAATATTCGGAAAGTCCGATTCAAAAGCTAACACTCTTTAAAGTTAAGAAAGATGCTCCTGCAAAGAAAGGAGACTCTTACGCAACTCTAGCTCTTGAAAAAGATAATAAAAATACAATCACCCTCAGTACTCCTAATAATGCAATAGAGTCACTAAAGCAGGCAGGCTTCTATCCCGTTGATCTAATGATCAAAAGTGTGAATATGAAGTCCCCATCAGATAAAGCTGGCTTAAAAGGTGGAAATGTAATTGTTGGTGTTGATGGTAAAAAGCTCAACTCTTTTTACGATCTAAGAAATGCCATCGATAAGGCCAATGAAGGGGCGGTTAATCTTCAAATCATTGATAATGGAGTTGAGAGGAATGTAAGCCTTACTCCTCAGGTTAAAACAATTAAAAAGAAAAAGATCAAATTGATAGGGGTCTACAGCGCTGGTGTTTTTCAAGGGATACGCTTCTACAATACTAATTCAAGAGGCTTTTTTAATTCTTTTTACTTAGCTTTTCCTAGAACTTGGGAGAGCATCTTAAAGACAGTTGATGGCTTTAAAAAGCTTATTACTGCAGAGGTCTCTGCTAAGAATATCGGTGGACCTTTAGCTATTGGAAAGGTTGCAACTGATTCGTTTAATACAAGTTTTTCTTATTTCTTTCAGTTGATGGCCCTGATTTCTATTAACTTAGGGATTATTAATCTGTTCCCTATCCCCGTTTTGGATGGTGGGCATATAATGTTTATTTTCCTAGAGGTTCTCAATAGGGGACCTGTTTCTAGGAGAAAGATGGAGATCGCGCAACAATTTGGATTGTCATTGCTACTAATGTTAATGGTAGGTGCTCTTTACAATGACGTTGTAAGATTTTTTTAAAATGAGCTATTCTTTATTTGTCGATTCATCAGAGTATTTAACAATCGGATTGCTTGATAAAGATTTGAACTGGGCTGAGTTTAAAACTTATAAGAACAAAAAAAGTTCAGGGGTCTTTCATGGCCTTCTAGAAGAAATCCTTACTAAATATGAGCTAGACTTGTTTAAGCTAGAACGTGTTTTTTATTGTGCGGGTCCTGGGAGTTATACTGGAGTCCGGTTGGTAGAAGGATTTGCCCAAATCTTAAGATGGAAAAAAATAAAAACAAATTCATTTTACTTCTTTGATGTTCCTAAATTTTTAAATTATAAAAAAGGACAATGGATATCTGAAGCCCATAAAGGCGAGTTCTTTGTTTATTCTTGGGATGAAAAAAAATCCGAGTCAAACTTAGTTGCTAAATCCGAATTTAAACTTCAAGAAGAAGTCGTTTTTACTATTTCTTCAAGTATTGAAATTATTCCAAAAAGCTTATCAACCTTAAAGCTCATTGAAGATAATCCAGTGGAACTATTTTCAAAGATCATAGAAGATGATTTATCAGAGACACCCTATTATTATAGGGAAATTGATAAAGAGTTTACAAAACCACGACAAGTAAAAGGCTTATAGTGAGATATTTTTATATAAATAGATTTATTCACTTTTTATTTATTTTCTCGATTTTTACTTTGTATGTAATAGGATTCTCTTTTCTTTCTTTGTTTTGTTTAATTTCTTATGGGATTGCACTTCTCTTATTTAGAAGAAAGGTAGGAGTTTTTAAAGAAAACATTAGTATTACTGATGGGATTCTTTATGCCCCTTCAAATGGAAAAGTCATTGGTATCTTACCAAATATAGATCATCCAACTCTAGGGAAGAACTTTACTGAAGTAGTTATAAGAATACCGTGGAATGTTGAGTATGGAATCTACCTTCCATATTCCAGTGAGATAAAAGATTTAGTTAGCGCGAAGGGCAGAGAGCATTTTAGGTATTCAAAAGAAAAGCCCCTACTAGATAGAGCGGGCCTCTTGATTTCCTTGAAAGATTCTAAAGGTGACGAAATTGGTCTACAACTGATTAAGTGCCCAATGGGACTTTGGCCCGAGATTAAAGTCATGCCAGGGGATAGGGGAAAGCGACAAGCTAATATTGGCTTATTGCCTTTTGGTGGCACTCTAGTCTTATATATACCCAATAAATATGAGATACTTATACAAGTTGGACAGGAATTAATGGCAGGCGAATCTTTGATTGCAGGTCATCATTGAGATTTTTAAAATGGTAGACTCAAAAAAGTTAGCATTCTTTTTACCTAATACATTTACAGCTTTAAATATGGCATGTGGTTTTGCATCTATAATTTTAAGTTATCAAGGTAACTTTTATTATGGCTGCCTATTATTGGCTCTTGGGGCCATCTTTGACTCAGTAGATGGCAGAGTTGCAAGACTTACCGGAACACAGTCTAGTTTTGGTGAGCAATTTGATTCTTTAAGTGACTTAATTTCCTTTGGAATGGCTCCATCATTCTTAATTTATAATCAATTCTTGTCAGGTATGGGTAGGATCGGTTACGTGGTCGCCTTTATTTACGTTCTATGTGGCGCTTTAAGGTTGGCGCGATTTAATGCCAATATCGATAAAGTAAGTTCTGATTTTTTCCAAGGATTACCTATTCCAGGAGCGGCATTAGCTATCATCGGATTTGTATTGTTCAGTGTTAAGTTTCCTGAACTCATTGAATATAAGTTACTAGCTTGTGGCTACACTGTTTTCTATTCATTATTAATGATTTCCAATATTCCATTTTTCTCTTTTAAAAACTCAGAATTGGCTAAAAAGAATAAGAAGTTGGCCCTCGTTATCATCTTTTTGTTTCTTGCTTTAATCTTTGTTTATGAGCAGCTTATGATCGCCATTATTATGGGATTATATGTAGTCGCTTCCCTGATATATTTTTTTAAAGCTAGAGGTAAGTCTGATGAAATATTTAATTGGAAGAGTGATGAAAACGAGAGTTAGTTTATTCTTTCTCTTTTTCTTTTTTTCTCTAAATTCTTATTCCGATATCTCTGTTCCTCTACCTGGAGTTCCTCTTAAGAACCCTAATATTGTAGAAGACTTAAAAGTAAGAAAAGCACCTTTTGTCCCAGAGTCAATTGAAGAGAGTTCACTTCCAAAAACAGATAAAAAATCAATCTATGTTACTGATCAAGAATATAGTCAGGATTTAGGTAAGGATATCACTACGGCTGAGATGCTAAGGTCTTATGGTGTTACGATTCCGCATAGCATGGAAGGTGGAACGAGTTACGAAAGAATGAGTAACAGAGACCTTTTAAAGACTTTCAATAATGAAGGAACTAGAGGATTTAGTTTTTATTATATTCGAGATGAATACGACTTTTTTGATTCATCAGGGATCTATGATAGGACTTTTGGAAAGACAGCCTCTCGCTCCGTTCAAGGTGGATCTTTACACTTTTCATTGGAAAGATATTGGAGTCATAAATCCATATGGATTGGTTGGAGCATGAACTTTGGAGTAGGGCTGGCTCAGGGGAAAGGTTCATTTACCAATTCAGCTGGTACTGTAGTTGAAAAATCTGAAACGACTTTTTCATTATGGACCTTGCCCGTTGACTTAGGCTTACTCGTAGAGATTCCTTTAGGCTCTTGGTTGAAGATAGGCCTCTCCGGAGGACCTTCCTTGATGGGCCTTTACCAACATAGAAATGATAAAGATAATGGAGAAAGTGGAAAACGTGTAAGACAGGTTTCTTACGGCTATTTTGGAAAAGCAAACTTGAAGATTAGTTTATCTCATTTATCACCAAAACTTGCCGTTAGGAATTTGAAATCTTATCAAATGACTAAGACCTACCTTACTTTAGAAGCAAGAATTCAGAGCTTTGAAAATTTTCAAGATGAAGATGTTTCGATTACAGGTAGCTCTTTTGGTATTGGTTTCGCTTTTGAATACTTATAAATTAAAGATCCAATATATTGGGACCTCGTATTGCGGTTGGCAGATTCAACCTTCAGATAAAACGATTCAGGGGTCACTTAATAAAGTCCTTTCTAAGATTAGTAAAAGTGAGGATATTGTTACCTTAGGGAGTGGGAGAACTGATAGTGGCGTTCATGCTTTAGGGCAAATCGTAAAGGTTACAATGCCCTTAGAGATAGGCAATGAGGAACTTCTGAAGGCCCTAAACTCATTATTGCCTCAAGATATTAGAGTTCTAGAGGTGAAAAAAGTAGAAGAGAGTTTTCACCCTATTCAGCAAGCAAAAAGCAAAGACTACTCATACCTCTTTTCCACTTCAAGAAGCTTAAGCGTTTTTCATAAGCCTTATGTTGCCGAAGCTCCAGCTGGCCTAGAAATAAAATCAATGCAAAAAGCTTGTGACCTATTTGTGGGTGAACACGACTTTAAAGACTTTCAGTGTGTTGGCACAGAGGTAAGCTCGACAGTAAGGGAGATATTTTCTTGCAAGCTTGAGCCTTATTTGGATAGCTGGGGACCCTTCCCAAAAGAAGAAAATCTTTATATGCTTAGCGTTAACGGGAATGGTTTCTTAAAACAAATGGTTAGATTGATAGTCGGAACCTTGTGGTCTGTAGGTCAGGGAAAAGTAAGCTTAGATGATCTCAAATCTTCCTTATCTAGCCCTCGTGGACAAAAACTTGGAATAGTGGCTCCCCCAAACGGGCTTTACTTAAAAGAAGTATTTTACCCTTAAAACCCCTGATTTATTGACTTTTACGGCCATTCTCGCTATTTTCACCAAAATTTAAGCAAACAATTACGCCAAGAGTCAGGAGCTATATTTATGTCGTATAAAATTGAAGATGTTAACGGTTGTACTAAAAAGATCGTATTCAACTTTGAAACTCTAGATTTAACTACAGAAATCAAAGCAGAGTTAACAAAAAAGCAAAAAACAGTGAACATGAAAGGCTTTAGAAAAGGTAAAGCACCTTTGGCGATGGTTGAAAAACTTTATGGTCCACAGCTTGAGTTCGAAGCCTTGAATCAATTTGTTCAAAACAGATTAATTGAAGCTATGACAAAAGAAGAGTTGAACCCAGTTGGTCAGCCTAACTTTGAAGATATGAAATATGACGCTGGTAAGAGTGTTAGCTTTAACGCAATCGTAGAGATCTTCCCTGAAGTAGAATTAAAAGACATGTCTAAATTAAGCTTTAAGAAAGAAAAAGTAGAAGTAAAAGAAGAAGACGTTGAAAGCATAAAAAATAATTACCTTAGTTCAAAAGCTGAAATGATTGAAGTAACTGACGAAAAAGCAACTTTAGCAAAAGGTCATACTGCAATCATGAATTTTCAAGGAACAACTCCTGATGGTGAAAAGCCTGAAAGCATGAAGGGTGAAGAGTTTCTTTTAGAGATCGGTTCTGGTCAGTTTATTCCAGGGTTTGAGGAAGGAATGATGGGAATGAAGAAGGGTGAGAAGAAGGTTTTAGACCTAACCTTTCCAGAAGAGTACCACTCAGAAGAATTAAAAGGAGCTAAGGTTAAATTTGACGTTGAGCTTCTAGAGATTAAAGAAAAGAAGCTTCCTGAATTTAATGACGAACTAGCAAAAGAATTTGGTTTTGAATCAGTTGAAGACTTCAACACTAAGAATAAAGAAAATCTAGTTCAACAAAAAGAAAGAGCTGCTGATGAGAAGCTTCACCAAGAGATCCTTGAAAAACTGATTGAAGAGAATCAATTTGATGTTCCGGGTGTACTTGTAAGCCAGCAGGAAGATTACTTAAAAGAAGATGTTAAGAAAAATTTAACTCAGCAAGGCTTTAATGAGCCAATGATGGATGAGTATTTTGAAAAATGGGCAACAGACTTAAAAGAAAAAGCTCAATTCCAAGTACGTTCTGGTTTGATTTTAGATACTCTTGCTAAGAAGTTTGAAGTTGAAACTTCAGAATCTGACCTTGATGCTAAGATTGAAGAGACAGCAAAAGGGTCTGGACTTCCTGTTGAGCAACTTAAGCAATACTATAGTACTGACGAAAAAATCAGAAAAAACATGATGTATGCAATCAGAGAAGAGAAAACTTTTGCTAAGTTAAAAGAACAAGTAAAAGTAGAAGTGGCTTAATTAGAATTTAAAATTACATAAAAAAAGGGGAACCATTTGGTTCCCTTTTTTTTACTCTTTTGCGTTGCTTTCGACGAACTTTTTAATCTCATCTATGTTTTGTAAGATATAAGCAGCTTTTTTATAACCAAAACTTACAATAGTTCCAAACTTTTCTACTTCATTACCTTCTTCGTCGATCTTGATGATCTTTAGGATCTTGTTTCCTTTGAATTCGTCTTCTACGCATTTATGAGGTTCAAATTCCATATCTATTCTCCTTGTTGGTACTATTGTCTCCGCCCATGCAAGTCGAAACTGAAGTTTCGCCTTGCATGACGGTAAAGCAGGAGTCAAAATTCTTTGAATTTTGAACACTCTGCATATGAGGTTCAAATTCCATATCTATTCTCCCTTAAAACTAATATTCTATTTTTGTATCTGTGCCTTCATTAATCGTTCCATTTGAAAAGCGTCAGTGGTCCTAAACCAGTCATTACCAGCACCTCTTGCTACAGGATTAAGCTTCTTTGTATTAATCCTTCCATTTTCGTAAACTGACTCATCTACATGAACTTTAACAACTTCACCTGTTATTATTTGACCACAGCCTGGCTCATCCCCATAGTTTAAACGGTCTCTAAATTTACATTCAAAATGTATTAAGCTCTCTTTGATTCTTTTTGGTCCTACAATGGTTGAATCAATCGGTGTTAGGCCAGAGAGGCTAAACTCATCTTCACCATAAGGAAGTTCAGTGCTGCAAAGATTAACTTTTTCAGCAATGGATTCAGACACGATATTAATGACGAACTCCTTGCTTCTAAGAATATTTGTAGGAGTGTCTTTAGGCTTTCCTGTTGCTGATCTTATAAGCGGGGAGAAAGCAATAATCATGGGTTTTGCGCTTACAGCTGTAAAAAAGCTAAACGGAGCTAAATTATTTGAACCATCTTCATTTAAGGTAGAAACAACAGCAATTGGTCTTGGAAGGATACTTCCAATCAAGAACTTATAATTTTGTGAAAACTCACCATTCGTATCAAAGCTAAGCATATATTACATCCATGATTTCCAGTAATCTTTTACTTCAAACTCAGTAAACCATTCAGTAGGCTCAAGAGGGTATCTTGCATCAATCATTACTGCGTATTCGTCTGTATAGGTTTTTCCATTTGATTTTTCATAGGCTTTTGGATGTGGCCCATGGTGAATTCCTTGAGGGTGAAATGTCATAGCCCCCTCGTCGATATTATCTCGGCTAAAGAAATTTCCTTGGTGATAAAATAGAACTTCATCGTAGTCTATGTTGGAGTGATAGAAAGGAACTTTAAGAACACCATGTTTCTCATCTTCAAGTGGTCTCTCGACAAATGAACAAACCACAAAGTTCTTACTCACAAATGTGGTGTGGCCAGATGGGGGAATGTGATAGCGGTGGCTCATGATAGGGCAAAAATCATAAATTGATAATTTATAAGGGTATACGCTCCCTTTCCAACCTTTTGCATCTAAGGGATTGAAGGGATAGGTCACGGTTGTGATCTTTCCTAATCTCTTAATCTCAACTTTGTACTCTTTTAGGTCTTGCTCTGATCCTAGTGCGGACTCTGGAGTTACAATTGCCGTTTGATCGTAGAGGGCATTTGGACCTAAAAGGCCTCTTGAAGGGTCTTCAAACTCACCGCTTGATTCTATCTTCATGATCTTTGAAGGAGAATCTATAAAGATTTTATAGGTTGTTCCTCTTGGCATAATGACATAGTCGCCTTTTTCAAAACTAAGATGACCGTAGATAGATTCAATCTTTCCACTTCCAGTATGGACAAAAAAGAGCTCGTCGTAATCAGCATTTCTAAAGAAGTGCTTGAACGAAGAGCTGTAGTGGCCAGCGCTAATTATGCAGTCATTATTCTTTAAGACTGGCATAAAGCTATTTTTCTTTAAGTTTTCTGAAAACAGAGGAGGCAGGCACCTTGGTTTTAATTCACCTTCAATATTTGTCCAATTTACCGGAGGATTTTGATGATAGATTTGGCTGACCTTACCAAAGAAGCCTTTTCGTCCATGTTCTTCTTCGTACAATCCTTCAGGAATATTTACGTGAGCTTGTTTTGTAAATACTCCACTAGACTTAAAGTTTTCCATATCGCTTAACCTGTTTGTTACCAACTTTGTTAATAAGCTTGCCAATATTTTCAATTTCTAATTCTATTTTGTCACCACTCTTGATCCATTTATCGAGCTCTAGCCCGCAACCGGTTCCAACAGTTCCACTACCAAAAAGATCTGCGGGTAAAACCCATTCATCTTGACTGACGTGAGCTATCATTTGTGCCCAAGAGAAATGAGCATCTCCAGATTGTCCTCTAGACCACTCTTTTCCATTTATCTTTGCAGTCATTAAAAGGTCTGGCTCTTTAAAATCAAATTCATCAAAAGTTGTAATGACGGGCCCTAGTACCGAGCAAAAATCTTTTCCCTTGGCTGGACCTAGTCTTACAGCCATTTCCTTTTTTTGGATGTCTCTTGCGGAAATATCATTCAAAATGGTGAAGCCAAATATATGATCTAAAGCATGGGATTCCTTGATATTTTTTCCACACTTTCCAACAACCATTCCTAACTCTAACTCGTAGTCTAGGATGTCTGTATAAGCTGGCCATAGGATTTCATCTTCGTGGCCTATGAATCCGCAGCTCGGACCTTTGTAGTAAGCGGGTATTTGGTACCAAGCTTCAGGGATTTTTTCGTTTCTCTTTTCAAAACCTTTAGCTACATGCTTTTCATGTGCATAGAAGTCTCTATAGGTCTCAATCTTATCCATGGGGCTATTTAGTGAAACATTTGATTCATTGATATTAAAAGCAATGGAGGTACCATCTCTCATTGAGTCGATACCTATTTTTTGTAAGAATAAGTAAATACCATAGCCTTCTTCGAGAACCTCTATAGGGTTATCACTTCCATTTAGAATCTTATAAAGTGAAGAGCTGCATTTAGATTCAGCTCTTAATAATGGATTGTAACGACCTTCTCGCTCGTACTCGGTTGCCCAAGCAAGATTAGGATCAATAATAACTCCTTCTTCTTCTAAAAGAATACCAAGTCTTTTTTGAGGAAGATGTCCAGTGTCGTAGGTGTAATTGCAAATTTTCATTCAGCACGTCCAAATTTTTTATCATATTCTGGTAGCATTTTATCTAAGGCTTCAAATAAGTGATCCATTTCTTCAGGAGTCCCAATCGAAATCCTAATAAATTCTGGCATATTATTAACTTTAAGAGGTCTAATAATTACGCCTAGGTTGAGGAGGAACTCAAAAAAGAAATCACTAGCTTCTGGTGAGCCTGTTTTTAAGGTGATAAAATTTGTTACAGAAGAGATAGGTTTAAAATTATGAGCTAGCAAGTATTCAACACAACGCTTGTATTGAATACGATTATTACCTAACGTTCTCTCTAAGTGTGGGTCATCTAAAAGAGCACCTGTTGCTCCTAATTGCCCAATTAAATTTGGTTCAAAGGGAAGCTTAACTTTGGTTAGGTTTTTGATAAGTTCTTCATGACCAAAACCATATCCCACTCTTACTCCTGAGAGGCCATAAGCTTTTGAAAAAGTCCTTAATGTAATAACATTGTCATACCTGTAGTCCATTGAATCTGGGTAGTCATCAAATTCCTTCGCAAATTCAAAGTAAGCCTCATCTAAAATCACCAAGACATGCTTGGGAACAAATTCCATTAAGTAATCAAATTCGGTCTTGGTGATATAAGTTCCAGTCGGATTGTTGGGATTAGCTATGTAAATAACTTTAGTCTTGTCAGTGATAGCCTCGGCAAGTGCTTTAACATCAAATCTATAATCTTTCGTAAGGGGAACTTGCTTTGTTATAGCGCCAACACTTTTTGCTAAAATATAAAATCCAATGAAGGTATTTTCGCTAGTAAGAACTTCGTTTCCAGGTTGAAGAAAGGCGCGGGCAATATAGGCCATTATTCCTTCGCTTCCATTTCCTAGAATAATGTTTTCTAATTTTAAATTATTCTTTTTCGAAAGAGCTGTTTTTAATTTAAACGCATGCATATCTGGGTAACGGTGAAGATCCCATAGTCCTTTAGTCATTTCCCGTATGGCAAATGGCGATGGACCAAGTGGATTCTCATTACTGGCAAGTTTTGAGATCCTCTTTAGACCTTTCTCTCTTGCAAGTTCATCAATAGGCTTACCAGCCTGATATGTTTGAAGCTCCCTAATGTACTTAGGTACAAGTGACTGGGAAATTTGCTGACTCTGGTTAGACATAAAATACCTCTTAAAACGATAGGCTTTTTTATCATATTTTCGCCTTTCACGATAATTTGCCGCGCCGCAAACAAGAGAGTTAATGATAAACTTACTACGGAAAGGAAGAGCAAACATGAGCAACTACCATTACGGCCAATTCGGACCTGAACATCTAGAAAACTCCAAAGAGGGTGTGTTACTTTTTAACCAGCAAAAGTATTGGGAATGCCATGAGGTTCTAGAGGATCATTGGCTCGAGGGAAGAGGGGATAACGCACGCTATGTTTATTGGGCGATCATTCAAGTTGCTGCTGCAATGATCCATTACCGAGATGGGAATTTAAATGGAGCGAGAGGTCTACTCTCAAAAGCCAAAGAAAAATTTAATAAGATAGACGAGTTTAAAGTCGGAACTGATCTACTTGAAAAAAACCTAGAATGGAAGCGATTGAAAGATGAAGTCTTTGCTATTCCTAAAGATGCAGAATTAGATAAATTTTCAGATCTATTTGAATTCCGTTTTAAGGATCCAGCAAAATGGGAGTTGTTATGAAAAATATATTTTCAAGTTTTGGTGTTTCTCTGTCGATTATGATGAAAGATAAAATCATTATTCTGTTTAGTTTAGTTCCAATTCTAATTGGTGTTCTGTTGTATTACTTTTTAGGCCAGCTAATATTTACTGACTTTCTTGATTGGATTAATGGCTTAGTTGTTGCGAAGATCTCTTCTGATGGCCTTGGGAAATTTATTGGCTATCTAATCACGGCCACTCTAAGTGTTGTTATGTACTTCGCTGTTTCATGGACCTTTGTCATGATAGTTTCCCTTATCGCTTCTCCGTTCAATGATATTATTAGTAACAGAACAGAGAAAAACTTATTAGGGGAAGTTCCTGAATCAATTGATAAATCCTTTACAAGACTATTTAAAAGAATTGGCTTTACTCTTGTTAACGAACTCAAGAAGATTAGCTTTATATTGACGATGACAATCATTGCTCTACTTTTAAACTTTATCCCTGTGTTAGCACCTGTTTCATTCATATTAAGCGCATTGTTACTCGCAGTAAGTTTTGTAGACTATACTTGGTCACGAAAGAATAAGAAATTTGGGGAATGCGTTTCAGATATGAGGAATTCATTTATTGGTTACACGATTTCAGGGAGTATCTTTATTGGTTTGATTGCCATACCGGTAGTTAATCTTTTCACCTTACCTTTTGCTGTCGTCTATTTTACGGTATTACAAATACAAAATGAAAACTGATATATCGAAGATATTGATTTTTACACCTAAAGATCTATTGAAGCTGACAGCTACTATTCCTTTTTTTCATATTTTAAATGAAACCTTCCCGGAAGCTCAGATCCAGGCCATCGTTCCTAAGGATTCGGAGAAGTATTATCAATCCTATCCTTTTGAAATTGAATGCTTTGAATATGATGACAGTGAGTTAAGTCTGCCGAGTATTCATAAATATGCTGTTAATAATAATGAGATATTCAATATTGATTTATTCTTGGACTTAGAGGGAACGATGAAGAGTTGTTTTCTTGGGTTTTCATTTAGATCGAAGAATAGAGTGGGCTTTGAAAATGGTATCCATAAATTCTTGCTGACCCATAGAGTGCTACCAATAGATTCATACAGGCCTGACCGTAAATATCTAGGGCTTTTAGAAAGCTACTTGGGTACGTCCTTGAATGATAAAAAGGTCATTGGGCAAGAAAAAATAAAGAAGCAGATGGAAAAGAACCCAGAAGAGCTTATCAATCTTCCACCTTATTTCTTAATTCACGCAAATGATCTTCTAGAGCAAAAAGAATTTTGGAATGACTTTTTCCGCTTCTTTGATGACCAGCACTTTGTCATCTGGTTTGAGCCACAACTTGGAGAAGAGAAGCTGTTGGCGACTGAAGCCTTTCTTAAAGAGCTTGATACTGAAAATAAGTATGAATTAAGGACTGGTACTGATGAGTTCTTTTTGAAGCTTTTACTTCATTCAAAGATCTATGTTACTGAAAATCATGTATGGACTTGTTTCGCAAACTACTTTGGACTAAGCACCTATTGCTTAGTTTCCAAGGCGACTGACATCCCATTTATGGAGCATTTTGAAAGGACTCCTATTCTGATTGAGTGGAAAGAAGGTATTCCGATTAAATGGATTGCTCCAGATAGTAGCCAGCCTATCGGAACTGTCGATAAGCTAGTTAATATCTTTTATCAAGTTCACGAACTATGATTTAAAGTTTTTAAGACTCTCATTTATAGCTGAAATCTTTTTTCCAAGTTCCTCAGCATTGCTTGAAACTTCTGCCCTTACTTCTTCTGGAGCATTATCCATAAATTTTTGATTGTTTAACTTTTTGTCATATTTGCTAAACTCTTTTTCTGTTTTAGCTAAATCTTTCTCAAGGCGTTTTATTTGCTCTTCAAGATCGATAACACCTTCTAGTGGTAGAAATACCTCTGTATGGGTTGTCGCCTTCATGACTGACTTACCTGGTTTAGGGTCAGTACGCTTTGAGATCTTGGGTGAATTAGCCTTTCCAAGTTCAGACAGATAGGCGAATTGCTCATTGTAATAATCTAGAAGTTCTTGGTCCGCAAATAACTCAAAATCAACTTGTTCCTTTGGCTTGATATTTACACTTGCTCTTAAGTTTCTTACCGCTGAAACAGTCTCCATGAATTTTTCCATCTGATCCTGATCTTTAGAAAAATCAATTTTAGGGTCAAACTCCGGATAATCATGAATGATTAAAAGGGGTTCATCTTCTTCTTTTAAGTATGACCATAGTTCCTCTGTTATAAACGGAATCATAGGGTGGAGAAGGGCAACGACCTTTCGAAAAACATATTTTAAAACGGTGGCTCTTCTCACCTTTTCAGCTTCATTATTACTTTCTAAAGTTGTTTTAGATAGTTCAATAAACCACGAACAAAACTTATCATATACAAATTGATAAATGGCAGAGCAGGAGTCGTCATATCTAAAGTCTTCCATGGATTCATTCATAACTTTAGAAACAGCATTTAACTCGCCAATTATCCAGCGTTCATGGTGATCCAATTCTTTAGGAAGCTCATTCTTAGCATTTTCTAAATGAGGGGAAATAAATCTGTATGCATTCCAAATTTTATTAATAAAGTTCCTGTATCCGCCAATCCTTTCGGGATCAAGATTAAGTCCGCGGTTATAACCACTACCGGCAGCCAAGGTGAACCTGAAAGCATCTGCGCCGTATTCAGCCACCATATCAAGGGGATCTATTCCATTGTCTAAGGACTTACTCATCTTCCTACCAAGTTTATCTCTAACAATGGCGTGTATATAAACTTTCTTAAAGGGAACCATCTTTGTAAACTTTTGTCCCATCATCATCATGCGGGCAACCCAAAAGAAAATAATATCAAAGCCAGTTACTAAAACTGAGGTGGGATAGAAAGTATCAAACTTCTTTTCTTTCATGAGTTCTTTATTAGGCCAGCCTAAAGTCGACATAGGCCAAAGGGCAGAGCTGAACCAAGTATCAAGAACATCGGGGTCTTGATGCACTTCAGAGGAGTTACACTTTGAACAAGCCGTAGGTTCACCTTCGTCAGCCCATTTATGGTCACAAGAGTTACAGTAAAAAACAGGAATTTGATGGCCCCACCAAAGCTGCCTACTAATACACCAGTTCCTAGGCTCACGAAGCCAGCTGAAATAAGTATTCTCCCAACCTTTTGGATAAAACCTAGTACTATCATCCTCAACAGCCTTAACAGATTCAGAAGCCATATCTTGAACATTCAAGAACCATTGTTTTGACACTAGTGGCTCGATTATAGCTTTTGATCTATCTCCATGCCCAACTTGGTGAACATGTGGCTTAATTTCTTTAAGTTGCCCTAGTTCATCGAGCTTTTTAACAATCTTTTTACGGGCCTCTTTTGATGTTAGGCCTTTCCATTCAAGACCATTATCATTTAAGGTGCCGTCTCCATTTAAGAGATTTATGATTGGCAAGTTATGCCTTTTTCCTATTTCAAAGTCATTGAAATCATGGCCAGGCGTTACTTTTAAACAGCCTGTTCCTTTTTCAATATCTACGTAATCGTCTCCAAGAATAGGAACTTCCCTGTTACAGATGGGAACGATAGCAACTTTACCAATTAAATGCTTAAACCTTTCATCTTCTGGGTGAACGGAGACAGCGGTATCACCGAGCAGAGTTTCAGGTCGGGTGGTAGCAATCTCTAATGTTTCATCAGAGTCTTTAATAGCGTAATTGATATGGTAAAAATTTCCATTAACTTCAACGTGTTCCACTTCAGCATCGGATATGGCTGATCCTAAAACAGGATCCCAGTTGATAATATAGTCACTTTGATAAATAAGACCCTCGTTAAAGAGGTCCACAAAGACTTTCCTTACTGCACGGTTAGGCTCTTTATCCATAGTGAACATGGAGTAATCCCAGTCGGGACTAGCGCCCATTGATCTTTGTTGTTTTGCAATCACTCCACCGTATTCTTCTTTCCACTGCCAAATCTTTTCGATGAACTTTTCACGGCCATAGTCATGCCTAGTTTTACCTTCATCTTTTGAAATCATTCTCTCGACAACATTTTGAGTTGCAATGCCTGCATGGTCCATTCCAGGAAGCCATAATGCTTCAAAGCCTTTCATCCTCTTAAATCTAATGAGGGCATCCTGGGTTGTGATATCGAGAGCGTGCCCAGCATGAAGCCTGCCCGTTACATTCGGAGGAGGCATAATTATACAGTAACCTTCGTTGGCCTTTCCTGGACGGGGCTTAAAGTACTTCCCCTCTTCCCAAGTCTTGTACCACTTTTTCTCTACCTCTTCGGGAGAATATGTTTTTGAAATTTCATTCATTTTAAAAAACCTTTAATTTCTTCAATATTTTTTATCAATATATCTTTTTGATCTTTAACGCTTAACTTTTTAATTTGTATGACTCCATTTTCAATTTCGTTAGTTCCAAGTATCCCAACAAACTCGGCCCCCTTCTTTTCAGCAAGATTGAATACTTTATTCATCTTTAATACCTCAAGGTGAGTTTGCACTGATACCCCTTCCTTTCGTAAGTCTTTAGCTAGGGACAAGATAAGAGGTAATCCTTTTTCATCCTGAGTGCTTAAGAATAACTTAGTTACAGGTTTTGATAAATCCGGAAGTAGCGAGTGTGTGGATAAAAAATCTCTAAGCGTTACGTCGCCGAGTCCAAAGCCTACTCCAGGTAATGGATTCTCGTTAAAGATCTTAAGAATGTTTGCATAGCTTCCGCCACCGCATATAGCTCTTCTATTCTCTGGGTTTTTATCAAAGATCTCAAAAACGATACCAGTGTAATAATCGAGCCCTCTTACAATTGAAGGGTCATACTTTACGAACTCATCAATCTTTAATCTCTCTAAATGACTGCTTAAGTTAAAAAGGCTAAAACCTTTTGTTTCAAGTTTATTTGATTCAAGAAATTTCTTTAAATCTTCAATAGTAGATAAGCTTAAATAATTTAAAAAAGCCGCTTTAGACTCTTCACTTAAGCCTAATTGTTCAAGTTGCTCATTAAATTTTTCTTTAGAGAGCTTCTTGTATCTATCAACTAATTTATAAAGCTTAAGAGAAAGATCTCCTTCACACTTGAGTATTTTATTAAAGATGAGATCAACAATTTCGCGGTCATTGATCAAGATTTCAAAATGCTCTGAAGTTGCGCCGAAACTTTCCATAAGGCTAACGGCAATCTGAAGGATTTCTAATTCTCCCATCGTTTCGGGAGCTCCAAAGATATCAACGTTAAATTGCCAATGCTCTCTTAATCTTCCTCTTTGGGGTCGTTCGTAACGATAGAGATTAGGTATCGAAAACCAACGGATAGGTTTTGATACTTCTCTATGAACTTGAGCTACCATTCTTGCTACAGTAGGAGTCATCTCAGGTCTAATCGCAACAAATCTTTCCCCACGATCGTGAAAGCTATAGATTTGATCATTGATAAGCTCTTCACCAGACTTAGCTTTATAAAGTTCGACTTCTTCTAAAAGAGGTCCATCGTAAGATTCATAGGCATAAAGATCAGCAGTTTCTTTCATTTTTTGAAACATATAATCTCGGATTCTTTTATCTTCTGGGAAAAAATCCCTAGTACCCTTGTAAGGCTTCTTAGAGAGGCTCATAAAACTCCTGTGATTTCAAACACCTCGGGTGTTTAATGGGGACGAATATAGCAGATTAAATTGGCTTGGTCTAAGTTATGCGCTGTTTAATAAGTTGTATAAGTGTTCGAAATTAATAACTTTTACCACTCCTCAACGGGGGTTGGTAGATTTTTTGGAGCTGTATAGTTCCCAGTTGGCTTTAAGATCGGAGTAGGAGAGAGGCCCTTTGAAAACTCATCCTCTTCTTCTATCCAGTCATCAACGGGAATGGGTAAGTTTTTGTTCTTCAATCCACTTAATAATGGGTCTAGTATCTCTTCAACTGTGGAGGATTTTCCGTCATTATTTAGATTTAGCTTTTGCTTTGAGAAGTAAGTTAAATCCTGAGGCTCTCTTGGAGCATTTGTCTTTGAAAAATCTAATAAATAGTTCCCCTTTGACAGGACTTTTTCGAGGGTCTTCAACATCAAAGGTCTTAAGGAGTATTCAAATAGTGCAACTTCTTCGTTCATAAAGCTTTGCAACCAAGGAAGTAAGAAGTTCATTTTCTTTTGAATAGATTTTGACTTTCCTGTGGTAAGGGCACCCTTATTTCTTTCGTTAATAAAACTAGGAAAGTGCCTACTTTCAAAGATATTATTCAAGTCTTTGAGAATTCCGGCTATTAGCCAATGAGAGAAACTATTAAGTTTTGTAATCTTTAGTTTTTCATCAACCTCCTGAATAATTTCTTTTGAATAAAATTTCTCAGAAACTTTTAATGGTGGTTTGAAGGCAAGAGCGGTTTTATAGAGTTCGGTTTTAGATAAAAAGTAGAGTTCTTCTTTTGTTAACTTTTTAAAAAGACCTTCAAGCTCCATGAAGATTTTCTCATTGGCCTTTAATCTTTCTTTATTTTTTAGATCAATCTCCTGTATAGATTCAGTCAGGTAGATCATTTCCCGTGGTAGCTTGTCAGTTGGCATAAGAAGCTCGACTGCGGAGAAAGCTAATGAAGAGTAAAAGATTAGGCTGAGGGTGTAATACTTCACGGCTTAACCTCACGTTTTTTTAAGCGATCATTCTTTGTAAAATCACCTTTTCCTTTTAATACATAGTATTTCCCAAGATGGGGCATCAATAAAACCCCATCCATGTCAATAATATGACTCGCAAAGTTAACGTCACTAATAGTTTTGATTTTTTTATCAAGCATATTTAATTCGACAACCTCATAAGCGAGCTTTTTTCTTTCGGTAAAAAGGTTTTTAACAAACATCAAAGAACCTTCACAGTGAAGGTTTCCTATGTCGTTTAGCCGTGACTCATAAAGTATTTCCCTTTTAGAAAAATCTAATGCCTTTGCCTTTAACTTTGAAATGATACTGCCGGAGTATAGTTCATTAAGACCAAATTCTCCGAAAAAGAGATTCTCCCCGCTAAAACAAAGTTCATGCTTAGTGGCAGGGTTGTTGCCTTTATATAGGACCGAGTTTTTCTTCGTAATCTTATCGTAATAAACGACTCCTGAATGCCCGGACTTATTTAAATCGGTATAAATGACCGTGTTGTTATTTGGCATTACTACAAAGGGAACAAAGTAAGGATTGAAAGGATTAGATATCTTTATTTGAAAAGAAAGTGCACTTGATCGTAAATTTAAAAATTGAATTGTTTTAGTAATTGGCTGATAAAACGAAACCCAGTTATCATCCAAATGAAGTTGTGGATTCTTTCCCATAGCGATCTTCTGGGCATTTTTTCCACCAAAATCTAACTTATAGATAGCCTTAAGTTGTCTTACGCCGAGGAACTTATGAAAAGAGACTTGTTGAGTGACAACTAGCTTCTTTCTCGACCGGGTTCCCGTTACTTCGTACTGAGTTCCGGGTTCACCTTTAATGATCTCTTCAACTTTGTAGTTGGTAGATAATAGAAGACTGCCTTCTCTGTTTTGATAATAGGTAAAATTTCCATCTGAAGAGATAAACCTAAGGTTATTAGTCGCTTGTTTGGTTGCAAGAACCGGTAAGGTCGAATTGGCCAAAGCATTCGAAGATAAGATGAAAAGGAATATTATAAGTTTATTCACTATCACCCTTCCTTTGTTGAATTCCGTACAGAGTCCAGGTATCTAGTGGATGGAGAATCTTATAACTCGCTATTGAATTAAAGATAAAGTTCCAAGGGATTTGTCTAGGAGAATGAAGATCATCTATAGCAAGGCGAGTGACCATTTTTACTTGAGAACCCTCTTTGAGATATCCGTCAATTATAAAAGGCAGAGGAGTGCATTGGTTAAAATTTTTCTTACTGAAGAAACTTGGAACTATATCTTCAGCGCAGCCTATACCATGAACTATGTTGGCAGGTTTCCTGTCTAAGAAATAAATGAGTTCAGTAAAGTTTCTAATTTTAGAATCCTTTAGTTTATAAGTCTCTTTCAGTATGTTTGCGAGGCTAAATTTTTCTTTCTTAAAGTCTGTTGGAAAGTAGTCGAATTCTTGTTTACCTACATACTTAACATCTTCGATGTCTTTTAAGTTAAAGAGGATTCTTTTTGGGCATTGTTGGACGGTACATTCTTCGGGGTTATAGACAATATAGCATCCGGTTTTGTACTCGAGAAAATTTGGATTAAATCTTCTTTTACTAATGATTTCACACTTTGTATTGCTGGGAAGGCCACGCGTTCGATGAAGTATGTTTGCGACCACATTACTTTCAGACATTTTATCAAGATCATTATTTCCTGGGATATAAGAATCGCATCTCTCTTTATCTTCGATCTTATCCATATAGCATAACTTTAAAGGCCATCCCTTTTCATAGTTAAAATCAAAGAGAAGATTCGCAAAGTTCTGATTGCTTTCATTGACGCAAGTTGCAGGTGTGGAGTTTACCTTGGCTCCTTTTAGATGATTGATAATCCTGTGAACATTCACCATTCCTTCGTTATCTATAAAAGCCGGGCAGTCATGATAATTAGTTTCTAATTGGGATACCATTAATGAGTCTGAAATCGACTCGCAATCTGGCATAGGGGAAAATGATCTGAATCCACCTTTTCCTTTGTTGATGCAATACTTAGGCTCTGATTTGAATTTAGAGGCACATGAAGAAAGCTGTGCTTTTGTGACCACTTCTTTATTCATTGCGGCTCTACACTTAGGCGCTAATAGGTAGTCTGGAAATTCTCCACTTATAACTTTCGACCAAACATCATCAGATATATAAGGCTGACAAAACTTTTCTTTATTAGATAGGCCATAGCAGAGATTATTTAAGTACGATCTTTCAAAGTAAGGAATCTTTCCTTTAAAGAATTCCCCCTTTCTAATTAGTTCTACGTAGTATCGCCTCTTTGAAAAATCAGTATTTTCTGTTTGTTGAAGTTTTTTACGAGCAATATCAGAGAGCCTTAAGGCTTCTGGTATCCTGCATAAATATGGTGTGTAAGGGTTTCTCTGCCAATCTTCTAAGATAGTTTCACAGTCGTTTTTAGTTTGAGGAACGGGTAGTGTTATCTTTTTTAAGGTGCTTACAAGATTTTCATTGTCGAAAAGTAAGGAAGTTTCTTTTTTATTTGGACACTCGAGCTTATAAACTTGTGCAATAAAATCATTCTTAGTGAGAACAGCTGATTCCTTTTTTCCGTCTGTCGTTGTGAAATTTACGATTACATTTTGAATACGGCCTTCAGCTGTTTTTAATAGATCATTTTCTATGAGAGAGTAAAAAAGGCATTTGTTTTTTTTAGCCAAGTTTAAATACTTTTCATCGCTATTGAAAAGGATACTTCTCATAAAGAATGGGTGAAGGTGGATCTCTTTTAACTTTGAAATATTTGAGAGGACTTTCGGGTTCCTACGGACTTTAGAGTTTAAAAGCTTGTATTGCTTTTTTTGCAAATCAACAAGAAGTTCAAGCGACTCAATAATTCCCGGTTGCTTCGTTGAGAGCTTATTTGCATAAGCATTACCGAAGCAACAGAAAATTATTAAAACTAAAAAACTTTTAAAGAATAGATTTGGCCAGTATCGAGGCCACATCTTCAATTTCAACATTCTCGGTTTTAGTCCTTTCCGACTTCCCTGAATTAAAATTAATCAGGCAGTAAGAGCAAGCTGTAGCTAGCTTCGTCACGTCTTCAGATCCAACATGTTCTAATCGCTTTTCAGACATCTCTTCACCCTGATCGATTTCGTACCACATATTTCCACCACCCATGCCGCAGCATAGTGATTGATCCTTAGTTTTTTCCATCTCATTAATCTGTACACCAGTCGCCTTTAAGATTTCTCTTGGGGCATTATATTCACCATGGTGTCTTCCTAGATAACAAGGATCATGAAAAGTAAGTTTAGTGTCCTGCTTTTTCTCAACCTCTAACTTACCTGTCTTTAAGAGGTCAGCTAATAGTTCAGTGTGATGTATTGTTTCGAACTTACCGTCTTCAAACTTGGCATATTCTTTACCAATTGTGTGCAGGCAGTGAGGGCAATGGGTTACAACCTTTGAAAAGTCGTATTGATTCATGTTAGCTATATTCTCAATAGCGATTTCGTAAAAGGAGTACTCGTCTCCAAACCTTCTGATTGGATCACCATTACACTTTTCAGTTTTTCCCATGACCGCAAAATCAACTCCAGCTTTCTTGAGAAGACCAACTGTATCCTTAACTACTTTTTGGTTTGCTGCATCATAAGATCCTGCGCAACCTACATAGTAGAGATAATCGACTTTCTTTCCTGTTTCAATAACTGGAATCTCAAGGCCATCGGCCCAGTTAAACCTATCATCTTGGGCAATACCCCAAGGGTTTCCATTCACTCTTACTTTATTTGCAGCATCTGCTGCTGAAGGGGGTATTTCTCCAAGAGTAAGAGTCTTATACCTCTTGGCTTCCATAATTAGCTGAACATGCTCGATATTTGCAGGACATTCTTCCATGCAGGCGCCGCAAGTCGTACAAGAGTCTAGCTCGGCTGCGCTATAAATTTGATTTTCCCAGAAGTCAGCATCTTCAAGTCCTTTAGCTTGAGAATCCTCAGCAAAGTCTCTAGCTTTTGAGATAATGAGTTTTGGATCTAAGGGTTTTCCAGCATTATTAGCAGGGCAGACATTAGTACAACGACCACATTCAACACAAGAAATCATGTCTAAATTATTCTTCATTGTTAATTCACTAAGCTTACCTAATCCAAAAGTTTCAGCATTCTCGTCTTCAAAGTCCATTGGGTTTAAGACGGCACCTCTTCTTTTAGGTGTGATTAGCGCTTGTAACGGAAGTAGAAAAATATGGCTAAACTTTGTGTAGGGTATTGAAGCAATAAAAGCAAAGGTATTGATCATATGAAACATCCATAGACCTTTCCAGATTCCTGCTAATGTCGTGTCTGACAATCCAGTTGCTTCAATGAAGTTGGCAATTTGCCAACCAATAGGTGACCAGAACTTCTCTTTAGGGCTAAATAAAACATTTGTATCCCCAGCTAACCAAGCGCTTCTAGTTCCTTCAATTCTCAATCCTTCAAGTAGGTATCCTAGAACAACCAATAGAAAAAGCATTAGATACATATACTTTTCTCTATTAGGATTTGTTGCTGATAAGTAATCAGGCTTTTGAACATATCTTCTAAAGTAAGCAAGCCCTAATCCTACAAGAATCATAATACCTGCAATGTCTGCCGCGAAACTAACAACGATATAGACAGGACCCTTGAATATTTTAAAAGGCGTATCAGCGTGAACAGCAACTAAGTCAGTAGCAATCCAGAGAATAAAGAACCCGTAAAAAATAAGACCGTGAAATATAGCAACTCTTTTTACTCTTGGAACTTTTCCTGTCAGTAATGAAGTCTTGAAAAAGCTACCCCAGTTTAAACTTTCAGGTAGAAGTCCCTTTAAAGCAGAAAATCCTTTGCCTGAAGTTACGAATAAAAGTTTTTGATAGTAGCCTTTTGAAAATATGGCCATAGAAACTATAAAGAGAACGTACATAATAATCTTAAAATAAAGTGGAATGTTCCACATGATTTCTCTTTCGACTGCGCTCATGGCCAAATCTCCTTAAAGCTAATAAATTTATCTATTTAACCTTATAAAGAATAATGCAAAAAGGCTGATAATTAAACTAAACTTGAACGCCTTAGTCAGATTTAACGCAAAGCTCTCTAAGTATTCCTAGCGCTCAGGCTGATTAGTTTTTATTATCAATCAAATGAATTCATTGTTTAAAAACTTACTGCTTATCCTATTCCTATTCTCGGGCTGCTCTAGTGTGCAAAGCCTCAACCTTTCTCCCCACAGCTTTAGTGGAAAACCTAAGAATATAGTCTGGTTTCAAATAGCGGGTTTTCAAGTTGAGCATCTAGCTATGATCCGGTTTAGCTCTCCTCAGTCAGCTATTACTTCATTCGAAGATGTTCACTGTTCTGGATCTTCGTGGAACTACAACCTATATGGCCTCAGACCTAAAGCTTCTGAGGGTTTTATGAGCCAAATCGTCGGAAGTAAAAATATAACTGGAACTTGTGAAGACTATTCAAGAAAGCCAATCTGGGGTTTTCTGAATCAATCGAGCCATAAAGTGGGAATCTTTGAAATTGACGCTGGTAAGGGGAGTTTATCAACAGCTAATTCTTGCCTCGGAAAGCAGGGTTTCCTTTCTAATACCTACCTTTGGAAAATGGAAAAGGGTGGTAAAGATGAATTGTTCCATTATTTAGGTAAGCAAAAATTTGAAAAAAATAAGGTTTATTATGACAAGTCTTGTCTAAAAGGAAATTGCTTTGCCACCTTATATGACAATGTAAAGTCACTTTGGAATAGATTTAAAAAGGAGCAGGGGCAATCAGTATTTATAATAAGAGACTTCAGCTTTCTAAAAGCTTTAAAAGCAAAAGATATTCCTAAGGCTAGAGAGATCCTTGTCGAGCTTGAAAAAACTTTAAAATTTATGAAAGAAGAAAATCAAAAATCTAACGATACATTGTATCTTGTAACATCTTCTGAATCTCAAAATATTGAGTTGCCGAAGAAGGGAAAGGAATGGTTTGAGTTTGAATCTAAAGGGAGGAATGTGCTTTTTAAGAATACTTCTCTCTTAAGCCCCGTTCTTGCTAAAGGACCTGGATCTGAAAATTTTTGTGGAATCTATGAAGAGTTTGAAATTTTAAAAAGAGTTTTCTGGGAGACGGATAAAAAGTCTTGGAATCCATTAGACGTCTTTTAATTTCTCTTTAATCTCTTCTTCAGGGAAAAGATAGTAAGTCTTACAATAGTCACATTTTGTTTCTAATTCCTTATCCCCTTGCATTAGTTCTTCAAATCCCGAAGAGCGAACGAGTCCAATAATACCTAATAACATTCTCTCTCTAGAACAAGAGCACCTCAGTTGAATGTCTTTTGAACCAAGAAAAATAAAATCTTTTTGAGTGAATGCTTTTTCTATAGGGCCCTGATCGTTATGAGCTTCACTAAAAACTTTCTCAACTAAAGGGTTAATTTTATCCCAATAATCTTTTATCGAGATGCTAGGAGTAGCATCAACTTTATCCACATTCTTTTCCGGAAGCTTCATGAGAAAGACTGACTGATCACTTGTTTTGCTTAAGTGAATATTCCCGTTAATTTGAAATGAATCTCTATAGAATTGGTTGACGATCTCATCAATTCCTTTGTTTTCGATATTTATTATAGTGTTATAGGGATCTCTTGAACCCTCCGTAATCTTTGAAACTCTATAGACACCTGAAATCTTATCGGGAAATTTATTGAAATCCTCTGGGAGTAAAAGAGTTCGCATATAACCTAGAAAATTAGTTTCAATCTTGAACCTAAAGTAAGGCTCTTCTGAATCTAAATAGAAACCATAATTTTCTTTATTCTTAAGGAAGACAGAAAGCAACTGAGTGCCGAGGATAGAATCTCTAAGAAAATGAAATCCTTCTCCTTTTAGATTGTGAAGTATGGCTAGGTCATGAATAAGCTTTTGGCCCTCAAAGAAATAGAGCATGAAGCCATTTTTATTGTCTATAAAACTCAGAACTTTACTTGTAGAAAGCATGACTAATTCCTCTTTTGAAGCTAGACTAGCTTTGAAACCTCGCCTTCCATTATGCACGAGATTAATCTTTATGCTAAGTGTAAAACTTCTACCGTCAAATTCAGAAATACTCAAGCTCGATTATGTAAGTACTCTCGAAAAAGAAGACCTTTTGATCGTTTGCCCAAGTCCGGTTAAGGCCGATGGGACAAGGGCCCATATTCAAGCTACGGGGCGTCTTGTCGACGTCGTAACTATTTCAAAGTTCATAAAAGAAGCCCTCTCATTGTTAGGGGATGAGGCACCGCAAATCTCTCGGAAGTCAGACTTACTATTAAAACTCTCTACAATCTGGAAGATTAAGTTTCCAGGGTTTGAGTATGATATTTTCACTAAAGCTTTTAATCTTTATACAGAGTTAAGAGGATTTAGCTTAAACCTAGAAATGCTAGAAGATGTTCTTGAAGAAGAGGAAGAGAAGATGGCAACTGCTGTCAGGTTCTTCTGGCTAGTGGCTGAAGAACTGAATCTTCATGATGAACATAGCTCCTATGGAATCCTTGCAGAAGAGCTTAGGTCTATGGAAAGCCCTGTCCATGAAAGCGTTAAAGGCAAAGTCATTGTTTTTCTGGGTTTTAAACATCTTAGTGGTGGGCAGCTAGACTTGCTAAAAAGCTTAGGCATTAGAGCAGAGGTTTTTGTTCCTATTCATCAAGAAATTTATAAAAATGCCGATTCATTATCGTGGATATCTTGGCTCGGTGAAAACACTGAGGAAGCTTTTGGTAAAAATTTAGAAAAGCAAGCTCTAGAAGTTTTTAGATTTAAAAAAGGTCGTTTCTCTGAAGAATCATATTTAAAGTTAAATGAAATCGTCCAAAGGGGAGCTGAAGTCCTTATTCCAACTTCAACTCAATCCTTTCAAGAGTTAAATGTTCTTCCGGTTGAAGATCTCTTTTTCAAAGCTGGAATTGATCCATTCAAGCCTATTTTAACCACCATAACTACTGAATTAAAATCTCTTACTGACTTTGGAAGTATCGAGTTATCCATTGAAAAAGTTAAAGAAATTTTAAATGACTTCGATGGGAAGTCTCAAAAAGGTGATTACTTCTTTCGATTTCTAAAGGTTAAAAGTTTGTACTTAAAGTTATTAGAAGATTGGGAAGAATTATCCGAAGCGAATGATAGTTTTACCTTTTTTGACGCAGAAGTTTTTTATGAGATTTTAGACCTCGATCTACCAAGGAATTATTTGATTCCCCTATTTGACTCTGAACCATCTCACTTTCTTTCTTCATTAGATAGTGCTGAACTTGTTAGCAAGAAAGAAGCTGTTTTGATTGGAGGTTCTTTCTTAGGACCTCTTAAAGGCGGAGAATCGAACTTTTCTGATATTCAACTTGATTCACTAGCTACCTTAGGCCCAATCAGAAGCAGTGAACTTGATTTCTTAACGAAAAAAGTGGCTTTTAAAGATCTTGCTTCTGAGGTGAAGGTAAGTCTCTTTTTAGAAAAAGACTTCGAAGAGACTGACCTCTCATGGCTAGAGATCTTAGAAGAATTTGAAACAATAGATATAAATCTCCAATCAGAAGCAGTTGAAAAAATTAATCTAATTTCAGATAAAACGAATATTGCTAATTTTACGCTAGAAAAAGCATCTTCAACATCACTTCAAACTTACCTCGATTGCCCAAGAAAGTTTTACTATAACTATATTGAAAGAGTTGATCTTGAAGCTCACTTAAGCGAGAGGCTTCAGTCTTATCATTTAGGAATAATAGAGCATGAAGTTATCGGACAGTATTTTAAGAATAGAGATATAGGTCTTGAAGAAATAGTTATTAGGGAATTAAACAAAGTCTTAGCAAAGGAATCTCTTACATTGAACCAAGTTCAGTATCAAGAAGCTCTTTATGAAATAAACCTCTATGCAAATAGGGGTATTAAATTTGTAGAAGCGATCAATAGCTTTTTTGGTAAGGGTGACTTTGAGTTTGAGAGTAATTTTGAGCATACTTTAGAACAAGTAAAGCACAGAGGTAGTATCGATTTCTTTTACCAGAACTCTGATACTAGCGTCATAATAGATTTTAAAAGATCTGCGGCGGGTATCCCCGCAGTTGGTAAGTTTAAAAATCATGAAAAATTGCAAGCCTGGTACTACTTGTCTCATTGTGGAATTGATTCAGCTTCGAATGCATTAATTGGTTACTTCAATCTGAAGGATCCGAGCGCCTCATTACTTTTTTCACCAGACAAAGAAACAGCTAAGGAGTTAACAAGGTTTTTAACTGAACTCAGTGTCAGAGTTGGCCATTTAAAAGACTATGAAGATCTCACGGAGGCCTATTTAATTAAAGAGAAGAAATTAATTAGCGACCTTAGAAATGAAAAGGAATACCTAGCAAAACCTTTAGACAGTAGTTCTTGTTCTTATTGTCCTGTTGAGAATATCTGTGATCGGGGTGTATTGTGAGTATTAGAGAACCTAATTTAGAACAAAAAAAAGCAATAGAACACAACGGAGGCGTTTTACTCGCGGCAGGGGCAGGCTCAGGTAAAACCTTTGTTCTAGTTGAGCATATTATATACCTATTGAAAGGGTTGAAAAATAAAATCAATAGCAGCGAGAATAAAGAACAAGATATTAAAAAGTATTTAAACTCAGTTGTTATGATGACCTTTACTAAAAAAGCAGCAGGGGAAATGGGGACTCGCCTCTATAAAAGGTTAATTGAAGAAGGAGAGTTAGGTGACGATAAAGAATTTTGGGATCTAGTAGGTAAGAATCTAAATAGCCTTTATGTTGGTACTATTCATGGGTTTTGTTACAAACTAATTTCTAAGAATTTTTTTCCTGAGTTAAAAGCAAACTTTGACATAATTGACGCTGATTCTCAAAAGTCTAAGATTCAAGACTTGTTCGATGAGTGGTTTCAAGAAGGAAAGAAGGAGCGGCAAGACTTTATGAATGAAGTCTTACTCTTAAATAGGAAACAAGTTCTTGGTTCTGTGTTTGAAATATTTTCTAACCCGGATCTACGAAATTTTTGGGATGAGACAACACTAGAAAGCTTAGTCCAAACTGACATTATAAGTACGGTTGAAGAAATCTTAGACAATGAACCTTGGGGTTATGTAATCAACGGAAGCTTTAATCTAGGGTCTTTTCAAGAGAGTGAATCCAAAGCTTGGTTTAAGAACATTCAGGGCTTTTTAAATGTAGTAAAGTCAATCGATTGGTCAAAGGAAAACTCATGGGTAGATTTAGATAATTTTTTCTCAAGCGTGTCTAGATGGACGAAAACCAGTAAAACCGACAAGTCAGAAGAGGTCGATCAATTTATTGATGATATAAAAGAGTTTAAAAACTTTCTTTCGAACGATGGAAAGGCCATCCAAGCCTTCTTGAAAAATAGAGATGTTTATGCCAGCTGGATTGGCGAATTCTTTAGCTTATTCAACTTTATAAGCTCTCGATACGACAAGCTTGGTGGGCTAACCTTTTCGGATCTAGAATACTATGTTCTTAAAGGAGTTAAGGGAAGCCGTGAAACAATTGATAAGTTATGTTCTCAATATAAATACTATATCGTTGATGAATTTCAAGATACCAGTGAAGTTCAGTTCGAAATATTAGAAAGTCTAATTGATAAAAGATACGAAAGGCTTTTTTGTGTTGGAGATCTTAAACAAGCTATATATGGCTTCAGGGGTGGTGACTTAGGTGTTTTTAAAAGATGTCAGTCTTTAATGCCGCAGAGCTTGTTTTTGTCAAAGAACTATAGATCAGAGGCTAAGATTATCGACCTTAATAACACACTCTTTGATTTTCTTTTTAAGGTCGGTGTGAGTTTTAAGGGAGTAGAGAAAAATCCTGTTGTTGTCGATTACCAAGAATACCCAGGATCTGACCAGGAAAGTGGGGACGTTCGAAGATTAATAGTGGAAGTCAGCTCTGAGGAAACGATTACATCTAAAGATATGGATCTACTGGAAGCAGAAGAATTACATAAGTCTATCTTATCGACTGCAAATGCGGGTGAGACGGTTGGAATCCTATACAAGAACTTAGGGGCCTCATCACATTTAATACAAAAGCTTGTCGAGTCAGACCTAAGTTTTACCGCCCAAGTAAAAATACCA
The DNA here is from genome assembly GCA_047630275.1 of Sulfitobacter sp. GTDB lineage: Bacteria > Bdellovibrionota > Bacteriovoracia > Bacteriovoracales > Bacteriovoracaceae. The sequence continues at coordinate 37,289 of JBLHVN010000001.1, forward strand.
ATGAGTGAAGGACCTCTGTGGGCCCTTTTTTACACACTATTAGAGTCTTACCTAGATAGGGCGAGAGATAAAAAAACGAACCAAATCTCGTTTCTAATTCAAGGAATACTCAATTGGCTTGGGTTGAGTATTGAAACAGAAAAGGTAAGTAGCCTTTCAGACAAATTTTTTAAGAATATTGGAGTCATGGGTGTTCAGTCCTCATTTGAAGTCTTTATGTCTGACTTTGGAATCTGTGATGCGGATAATGGCAAAAATTTTTCTAATATCTCTCATCTGATTGAATTAGCTGGAGAGGACCCTGAAAAACTTTTCAACCTCTTAAAGGAGTTTGGTCCCGAACGTATTTCCGTGGAGTTTCGCTATGGAGAAACTCCTGAGAATATATTCTTAATGACGGCCCATGGTTCAAAAGGCTTGGAATTTGATCATGTCTTCCTAGGGGGGATTCATACTAATGGTCGGAAGAATAGTAGTTCACCACTTCTTGGTAAGAGACCTGGGAGTATTAAATGGAAACTAAGTGCCGATCAAAAAGACTACTTTAAATCCCCTATTTATCTCCTAGAGGAAAAGATTTCAACCAAGAAAGATTTCGCTGAATCGAAACGACTCTTTTATGTTGCCTGTACTAGAGCGCAAAAAACGCTAACTTACGCAGACTTAAATACAGATGTTAAACCAATTAAGTATTCAGACGATAGTTGGATCAATGGCTTTAGGCTCTATGAACAATCCAATGACTTTATTGAGAAAAAAGTATCGAATTTTAGTACAAATGTTGCATATGAAGGAAGAAGCATATCTGACGAAGTAAGGGGCCCTTTATTTCAAAGGGATAATCTTGGGTTATTTCTTAAAAAAGAAAAACAAAACTCATTAGGCTTAATCTCTGAAATTTCAGTTACCCGATTAGCAACCTTGGCACAGTGTCCGAGAAAGTTTTATCTAAGTAATATATGTAAGATTGATGAGGATGATTTAGAGAGAACAGGGTATGGAAGTGAGTTTTTAATAAGTGATCAAAAACATATTAAAGAAGAAATTGAATATGAAAAGCCTAAGCCTAATACGAGAGAGAGGGGAATTGAAGTTCATGATGCTTTATCTCGAGCTGTCTTAGGGAATTTAGTCTGCCCATTAGACGTCTCTGATAAAAATCAGCCTGCAGTAAATTTTGGGATCGATCTTCTTAAGAAAAAAGGATCTTACGAGTTAATCACGGAAGTTCCCGTTAAGTTCTCACTATTCGGACAAATGATCTCGGGTACTCCTGATTTAATTTTATTACCAGAGGAAAAAACTAAGGCTCCTGAAATATGGGATTTTAAAACAGGAACCCAAAAAGAAAACTCCGAATTAGCCTATTGGTTTCAACTATATTGCTACGGTATTCAAACCTGCGATGAACAAGGTCTTTCGGACTCTGACGAAATTATCTTGGCCTTAGTTTATGTAGATGAGAAAAAAATAGTGGAGCAAAAATTAAGTAAAAAAGATTTAAAAGAAAAGCTCTTTATGGAGTGGAAGAAACTTGCAAACTTTAATCAAGTAAACCTAGATCATTGCAGTACCTGTTCATTTGGAAATTTATGCCAGAATCTTACCTAGATTGTTGCGCGGCTTTAGTCCTATGTTAGAATAAGTTATGATTATTTAAGGAAATTGTTCCATGATGGAACAAGTTTTTTTGCGCAGGATGCACTATGGTCAAGAAGCTAACTCTTATTTCTCTGATTTTTACAATGTTTTTAAGCCAGCAGGTTTTATCTGCTGAAGGTGATACGTATTCTTTCACTTGGTTAGATCCTGATAAAGAAGTCTATGTTTTACAAAATCGTAAATTTAGAAAGAAAGGTAAATTTCATGTTTCTCTAGGTGGAGGAATGACGACATCTGGTTCTTTCGTTAATGGATCGAATCTTCAAGGAAGAGCAGGCTATTTCTTTAAAGAAGAATGGGGATTTGAACTACTTTACTCTAAAAATGCTGGTGAAGAAAATGCAGATGCTCAAGCTGTTCGTAATACTACAGCAGCAGGTTCTACTCCCTTTAGACAAATAACCAATTATTACATGGGGGCAATGCTTCTTTGGTCTCCCTTTTATACAAAAATAAACACCTTTAATACGATTGTATATATGGACTATATCTTTGGCATTGGAATTGGAAAAATCGAAGAAACGAACAATCGGTTAGAACTACAAAATACAGTCAATAAAACAGAAACAGTTGAAGCACATAATGCTCTCCTTTGGAGTATGGGTATGAAGTTCTATGTTAATGATAGCTTCAGTATTCGCCCTGATTTTACGGGTGTCATGTTCAAATCACTTAGACCTGATAGAAATGAAGAAAATGTTTATTCACATTATGACTTAAGTCTCTCTGTCGTTATGGACCTTTAGGATGAGTATGAATCGATTTGCAAAATCTATCATTGTTCTGATCTTTCTCGTCATAGCTTCGGGGAAGGCCAATGCTTCAGCGGAGAGGGCGTGGGATTTTCTTGTTACTTCTAACGGAAGTATAAAGAGTTATCCTCGAGTTGTTGAGGAATTAGTTCAAGATAAGCTCTACTTTGCGGCAGTTCCTTATATAAAGGAATACTTAACCAGGTCTCCTAATATAGAGAATAAAAAGATAGACCGTCTCATTGATACAGTTGTTACTTACGTAGGGGTAAAGCAATTCGAAGTTCTCCCTACCCAGATTCTTAGAAAAACTTCAGCACCTTCAATGAAATATATCTTAGCCAAAAAATACTTTAGAAGTGGAAAGTATAAAGACGCACTACAAGCTCTTAATGGAACTATCCCAAGAAGTCATACAACTAAACCTTTTGCTCTTTTTTTAGAGGGAAGTATTCATAGTATTGAGCGTCGATTTAAGTCTTCAGTAGCAACTTATAAAGAGTGCGTCTCAGAATCTCGAAAGCAAATCAAGAAAACGCGTATTTCAAACGCTAAAAAACAATTAGAGATAAACAGAGATTATTGTTTAGTAGGAATTGCACGAACACAATTTGCTAATAACGATTATGAAAGTGCAAATCTGAGTTATCTAGATTTGGATAAGAGAAGCCCTATTTGGCCTGAAGTTTTATTCGAAGAAGCTTGGAATAGCTTTTACCTACAGGATTACAATAGGACGTTAGGTAAACTCGTTACTTATAAGGCTCCTATTCTGCAATTTCTCTTTAACCCAGAAGTTCCTGTACTAGAAGCTATGACTTACCTTGAGATGTGTCTTTATGAAGATGCCAAGAAAGTTTCTGATAAGTTTCAAAATGAATACGAGAATCAGCACCTAGGACTATCAAAACTATTAAGAAAGAACGGAAAGAATTATCGCTACTACTACCTCTTAGCCAAAAGTAGAAAAGACGGAAGGATTAGAGGAAACAACCTTATTAACAGACTGCTTAACAAAATTAACAGGGATTCTGCTTATATAGAGCTGGTGGATAGGTTTGTTAGCGGTAAAGAAGAAATTGAAAGAGTTAACAGAATTAGCAATCAAAAACTGAAGAGAATCCTGACTATTAACTTAAAAGAATCTCTTCTACTTCAAAGAAACCTAATTGGAGCCTATGTTAGAAAGAGTTTGAATATTGCTGAACATCACTTGGAGAGATCACTCGAAGCTCTAACATATATAAAACTTGAAATGCTTAAGAGATCAAAAGATAGACTCTATGGAATTGAACCAGAACCTTTAAGAGGTAGGGGTGATATCCGGTATATTAAAAGGAATGAAAAGCAGTACTTTTGGTCCTTTGAAGGTGAGTTTTGGGCCGATGAACTAGGAGACTATGTATTTAGTCTAAAATCGGAATGTGAAGTTAGCTTATGAAAAACTTGAAGATCATATTTTTTATTTTCCTTTTTTGCTCAAGTGCATTTGCTGCTTCTGTTGAAGAGAGAAGAACCAAAGTAATCTCTATTATTGATCAAGAGCTAAAAGAAATTACTAGATTGAATAAACAAACAGGAAGTAGAAATCCCAATCTCTTGTTGAGAATGGCTGAACTTCTTCTTGAAAAAGCTCGGCATGTAAAAGAACAAGAAAATGCGGTTTATCTCGGCCTAGACTCACTTCAGAGAGCTAGTGTAAATAAATCAAAATATTTTAAAAAATCCCAGAAATATTTCGTTCAGGCTCAGAAAACCTGTTACTACATCTTGAAAAGATTTAAAAAGTTCAAACAAAAAGGCGATGTATATTATATTCTCGCCTACAATGCTAAAGAATTTCAACAACAAGAAAAGGCACAGGAGTTTTTTAAAAGAGCGATGAAGTACTCTTCTCGTAACTCAAACTCAAGTCAAAAGTCTAAGATTGCCTTAGCGCAAATATACTACAATAAAAAAGATTATAGAAAAGCGATTCCTTTGTTCGAGCAAGCTTTTAAAAGCAAGAAGGACCGTTGGTATACTAAAGATGCTTATAATCTAGCATGGTGTTACTTTAGAACGAAGCAAAGAAGCAAAGCAATTAAGCTGATGAATGAGGTTTATGAGCTGAGTAAGAATAGTCGATATGTAAACATGAGCAGTGCTGTTGAAAGAGACTTGGCGTTCTTTTATACTGAAGCAGGACAAACAAAGTCAGCCATTAATTTTTATAAGAAAAGTGGTAAAGACATCTCTTCAAATCTTATTAAAGTCGCTAAATACTTGATCACTCAAGGTAAGAATCCTACTAGTGCAGAGAGAGCTCTTTCCGAAGCTAAGAATTATGTAACCGATCCAAAAGAGAGAATAGATGCGAACATTGCCCTTTTAGGACTTTATGAAAGATTTGGAAACACTTCGAAGCACTTAAAGGTCTGTGAAGAACTATACGGCGATTTCCAACAAGGAAACTTAGATGAAGATTCTCTAGATCAGCTAAAGTATCATGTCCAAAAAATGTCAGCATTACTACAGAAGCAAGTTGCATCAAAGAGATACGAGAAACAGCGAAGAACCAAGAGAAATAAAGCTAAAAAAGCTATCGCTTACTTTAATATACTCGCAGGTTTAGACACTAAAAATACTCATAGAGCCTCTTTTCATGCTGCAGAGACGAACTATGCAAGTAATAAATATGACGAGGCCGTTGTTCAGTATGATAGGGCTTTCAAGCTATCAAAACAAAAAGGTGATTCGAAGATAGCCGGATTGGCCTTAGAAGGGATGATTGCATCCCTTGGTGCTAAGAGTATTAAAAAATCTACAACAGATGCCTATTTAACTAAGGTGTATCTTCTTTATCTTCAGAACAAACCTAAGTCTAAGAAAAGTTATAAAATCTACCAAAGGCTTTTCTCGGCTTATATTGAAAAGAAAGAATTTGGTAATGCTGAAAAAGTTCTTTATGCCTTTAAGAAAAATTATCCTAAAGATTACTCTACTCAAGAAGCCATGATCGCTAAAATTATGGATCACTATAAAGATAAGAATGATAAAGATTCCATAAAGCTATGGGTGACAAGAATCAACCGTGGAGAATTCAAGGTTTCAAAAAAATATGCAAGGAAACTGAAGCTCCTTCTTCTTACAATGCAGTTTGAAGGTGTAGAGAAATTTAACACAAAAGGTGATAAGACAAACGCCCTTAAAGGATATGTACAAATCTATAGAAATAAAGACAGCAGTAGTGATGCAAAAAAGAATGCCGCCTATAATATCGCCGTTCTATTTTATGAACTAGGAAATAAGAAATACTCATATCTTTGGTCAGAGAAAGCGTTAAATCAAATGAATGGATCAGATGTTAAAAAGTTTGATGGCTCCTTTTTGGCTATATCAAGTGATCTTTTTAACAGACAAGAATTTGAGGGTTCAGCAAAGATTAATCAATTAGTCTTAGCGAAACTCTGTAAACAAAACTCAAAGAATAAGAAACTTTTCTTTAGGAACTCTAATGTCATCTTACTTTCGGAGAAAAAGCTCAATGAAAGTCAAAACCTTATTAAAAAAGGGCTTCAGTGCTCAATTGAAGCAGATGAAATTAAAAGAGCTAGAGTTGACTTGATGAATGCTGTGATTGAAGAAGAAAAATGGGGTCTTTTAGAATCCCTTATTAATACCTTAAGTGTCGATAAATCATACAGGGCAGAACTAATTCAACCATTAAGTATCTTAAGAAGTGCATTTATCTCTACAGGCAGAGAAAGTGAAGCAGAAAGAATAAAGAAAAGAATTCTTTCCTACTACAATACTGCTAGAAAGAGAAGACAGTCCATTCCCCTCGAGGCCCTAGATGTTGTTGCGAGCTTTGAACTTATATCGCTTGAAGCTAAAACAAAACAACTACAGAGAGTCAGGCTAGAGTTTCCTGAAAAGGTCTACAACGATCGTTTGAAGAAAAAGTTCGAGCTACTCGATCGAGTCACTTCGAAAGCACTAAAGATCTTAGAGATTGGTTCTGGTGTGGGAATTGTTGCCTCTTACAAATACCTAGTGCTCAGCTACCAAGGCCTTGTGGATGATATCTCAAGGTTTGCACCAGCTGGAAAGTCACCTGAGTATGTAAAATCCTTTCAGGGAACCATGAGAAAGATAGTTCTTCCTCTAAATCAAAAAGCCCAGGACTTTAGACGTGAAGCAAGAAAGCAAATTATTAAAAGCTCAATCCTTTCAAAAGAGAATAATTTCTTCTTGAATGGTGAAAAACTCAAGTTTTCACTAGAATTTTCCCCTCGACGTGAAGGGGTGTTAATGGACAGGGGTGGTGGACAATGAAATATATATTGATGACCTTCATTCTCGTTATAAGTTCTTGTGGTAGTTCAGATAAAAACTCTAGCGCAGGTTCAACTCCAGAAGACAAGGAATTCGGATGGATCGAAAATAAAGCATTTAATAAAGTATCAGAAGTTCCTTACAATAGCTCTGAAGATATCTTCAAAGAAGTTATGAATGATGACTCACTATCTGCAGAGTCAATATCGCGACTTCCAGCTCCTAAAATAGAAAGAATCTCTGAATCGAGTGACCCTGTAAGTCAAGGAATTGGCAAATGCTATGGTAAAGACTTTGCGGAGGCCGAGAAGGTCTTTGAGAGCAACTACAAACGTTATAAAAATCACCCAGGCTATTGGAACCAAATTGGAACCTGTCAGTTTTTAAAAGGTGAGTATAGGAAGGCTCTTTTATTTTATAATAAATCGAGAGGTCTAAATCCCAGATATGCACCCCCTGTTAATAATATTGGTGTCATACACCAGAGACAAGGTAGAGATCAGAAAGCATTGTCAGCCTATGAAAAAGCAGTTGAGTTGAATAAGTTTTCTTTAACACCTCTATTTAACTTAGGTCAGCTTTACTTAAAATATGGATTTGTTGAGAAAGCAGAAGGTGTTTTCAATACTCTTTATAGAAAAAATTCAGATGATGTAGACGTGTTAAGTGCTCTAGGTACAAGTGCTCTACTAAAAGAAGACTACTCTAGGGCAGTCTCTTTTTTCTCAAAAATCCCAAGAAGGCAGTTAAGTGAGGCTAAGCTTGGCCTAAATTTCTCAGTGGCCCTTAAAGCAGCCGGAAGAGAAAAGGATGCTAAAACAGTATTTGAGAGAGTGGACCCTCAATCTTTAGGTGATCTTGGTGGTTATTACAATAAAGTAGGGAGATTTATCAATGAGTAAATTAATCATCTTACTGCTTTTTATTTCGAGTGCTTCGCTTGCACAGTCTGGAAATCAGAAGAAAGAAAGAATTATTTATAAATATAAAAAATATCAGAAGTTTGATTTTGAAGATCTAACTATTGAGGGAGAAACAGGTTCTCCTCCAGATTTAGGTGACGGAACTAGAACACAGCAGAAATTTAGAAATAAACTCCCTTATCGTAAAAACTTCAATCCCGAGATTAGAAAAGGGATTGAAAGAATAAGGTAGTACAAGCAAGGAGAGCTTGTGGAAGTCGAGAATGGTAAAGTACAGGTCGCGTTCGAACTTAATCCTATTAATGGTAAGGATGAGGGCGGCTATCCAATTAAAAAGAAACGACTTTTAGTTGGCCGTTCCAAAGCCTGTGATATTGTGCTGGATCACGATGATATTACTGCCATTCACGCAGTTATTGAAGTCACTAAATCTGGAAACAAAATTTACGATATGAATTCGACCAACGGTACTTTCGTTAATGGAAAGAGCGTGGTTGTTGAAGAATTTAAATTAGGAGATGAACTGCGTTTTGGTTCAAACCTTTATACATTTAAAGAGTATTCTAAAGAAGACATTTTGCCCCCACCATTAGCAATGCTAGATGATGGGCTACCTCCAGTTATAGACGAATCACCTCGGCTGCCTAAACCACCAAGTGAAGTTGAAGCTAGAGAGACAGCAGAGTATGTCCCTGTGGTTGAATATCCATTGGCAAGAGATCCAAATGCTGAATTCAGCGAATACATCTTTGAAGATTCTGATAAACTATATCCAATTTTTAAATATGATGTTTCTAAGTCTTCAGTTGAAATCATTGTCCTTTTTAAAGACAGGGTATACTCGGTCGATTTCCTACCTGATCGAGATGGTATTTATAATTTAGTTGGATTTCAACCTGATGAAAGTGATGTTGAATACTCATATTTAGGTAAAGATGAGAAAGTTCCCCTTGTTAAGATGACAAATGGACATTCAATAGTCTTTCCTATACCTGGCTATGAAATGCAGTCCTTGTCAGATAATGAAATCAGCACTAACAGCAGCGAGATTGAACTTCATAGAGATGATATCCTTAGATTTCAAAATGGAGATCTACAAGTTTTTGTAAGAGGAGACGAGGCACCTCCAAAGGTTGCTCCTGCCCCAATGTTGAGACGAGACAGTGGAGATTTGAAGAAGTATTTCTTACTTATGTTACTTCTCGTTACCTTTGTCATGGGAAGCTTAACATTCATTGAAGTTGATGAAGAAATAGAAAAAGAAAAAGTTCCAGATAGGATTGCCAAGATTCTGTATAAAAAGAAATTCAAAGCAAAGAAATCTCCAGCAATTGATAAAACAAAGAACAAACCAAAGGAAAAAGTACAAAAGTCTAACACTCTTGCTCAAAAGAATAGCTCAACCCAGCAAAAGAAAGTGGTGGTTGATAAGAGTAAAGTTAAGGTTGGAACAAAAGGAAGTAAGAGCGCTAAGAAAACTGGATTAGTAAAAAAAGCTTCACCTAATAAAGGTAAGAAAGATAACTTAGTTGATAAAGTAACTCCTAAGAAAAAGAGTGGAAGTGGAAAGCCTAGGAGCACTAATAAGCCAGCAAAGGTAACGGCGAAGTCCAAGTCTAAAGGCAGAGTTGATACTTATAAATCCTTCAACTTTAAAAGTACGGTTAGCAGTTTACTAAGTAAAGGCGGAGCGACAAGCACATTTAAGGCTCAAAGTAACTCAGCCTCCGTATCAGATTCAAGTAGTGTTGACTCAGGTGATACTGATGGTGCAACTCTTAAGAAAGCTACCGTCAGTAATAACGTGGGCAGCTTATCTGGCTCAGCTCAAGGAAAGCTAGATTCAAGTAAAGGCGTAGAAGGCCTTGTTGATAAAAAGAATATCTATACGGCGGGACTTCCGTTTAAGACTGTCATCCTAGGTGGAATGGATCCAGATATTATCAGAAAGATTATTGAGGACCATATACCCCAGTTTAGATACTGTTATCAAAAAGAGTTAGATAAAGCGGCAAGAGAGTTTAGTGGAGTTGTAAGACTAAACTTTATTATCGGAGCCAGTGGTCACGTAACAAAAGCCGGAGTCGATTCATTCAGTCCATTACCAGTACGAGTAAAGGGATGCGTGGTAAATGTACTAAAAGGAATCAAGTTCCCAGAGCCATTAGGTGGCGGCGTTGTTGAAGTGAATCAACCCTTCAACTTCTACCCCAAGAGGAAATGACCCGCAGTCAAATCGCATCGTGATTTGATGCGGAGTCATCGTAAATATCCGAGGAAGCGCTAGCGCCCCAAAGATTTCGCGGAGTATCTCTCTCATTTAATTCAGTTCCATGAAGGCATCGAGTTCACTACCACGGGAAATCGCTCTAACTCTTAACTAATTTGTAGCCCTTGGTTAATCGTCGCTTACGATTAATCTGATTTAAAACCTTTGGTTTTAGAGTTAGAATAAATAAGTAAAATACTCCGCGCGCTTTGGACCGCCCTATCGGTTGGTCGTCACTTACGATTAATCTGATTTAAAACCTTTGGTTTTAGAATTAGAATAAATAAGTGAAACACTCCGCGCGCTTTGGACCGCCCTTTCGGTTGGTCGTCGCTTACGATTAATCTGATTTAAAACCTTTGGTTTTAAATCAGATTAATTATCAGTACCTAAAACAACAAATTTAAATTGAGAGAAACCAGCAGAAGCGCTGGTATGCATGATTCGCTGAAGGAAGCTGTATTTAATAGACTTATCCACAAGCAGGTTAAGCTTTCCTGTAAATTCTTTTGCTTTTGGAGCCTGCTTACTGATCTTTTCAATTTCGGCTTTCTTTTGTCTAAGGACCGTTAATAGAGGGATGATTCTATTTCCACGGTCAGAGTACTTAGATATAGAAGCTCCTTTATGTATAAGAACTTCTTTATCATCAACCCAAATAGAAGAAGGGGAGACTTGAACAATGGTTCCTGATGAACTAATGCTTTGTGACTCTGAAATAGGAAGATCAACACCCTTTGGAACTGTGATGACTTGACCTGAACTGTTATAACTTTTTAAGAGGAAAACAAGTAGGATTACTAGGATATCCAAAAGCGAAGTAATATCAATATCCATTACTTCTTTCTTTTTTCTTTTACCTCTATTTCTAATAGAACGATTTCTCATTATTTAGCCTGGGTTCTTACAATACTGCTAATATTGCTAAAAATCATTTGGTCAAAAAGAACACTGATTCTTTCTTGGATTCCCTCTTTAGATCTTCCATAAATGGCTTCATCTGTTTGGCGAAGAATTCGTGCAGCATCCATTATTTTAACAAGCTTGTCGTAGACTAAGTCTACTTGCGGTTCAATGATTACTCCGCGCTCTGATTTGTACCTCTTCTTGAGATCGATGAGGTATCTGTGTAGAGCTTCGTTGTCATATTCACCTTCATTATTTTTACTAATAAACTTTACGCTTTTACTAGGGACACCAGTAAGAACGTTCACGCCGCTATTACTTATGGATAGAGTAAGGGCTAATGGCTTCTTCTTTGAAGGAGGACTTGACGATAAAATAGGAACGTCACTTGGTATCTCATAGATCTTAACGAAGCTTGCCGACATCAGTAAAAAGAAAATGAAAATAAAGACAGCGTCTAGAATAGGAATTAGATTCGGTTTCGTAAACGCTGGTCTTGATCGGTTTTTTCTTCTACTTGGAGCTTTATACATCTTCTAGTCCTCAGCTTTCGTTGTTCCTAAGAGATCAAGCAGCTTTACTGAGAATTCATCTATCTCATTAATAATCTTTTCTGACTTAGACTGTAGAAAAGTATGAAGCATCATAATGGAGATTGCTGCAAGAAGACCTAGAAACGTAGTGTTCATAGCTTTAGAAATACCTTGTGCTAGTAACTCAGCTTTTTGAGAAGGATCAGCGGCAGCAACTGCACCAAAAGACTGAATCAATCCTTGAATAGTTCCTAGTAATCCAAAAAGAGTAGAGATATTAGCTACAAGCTGAAGGTAGTTTAATCTAAGTTCAACCTTGGGTATAACTTCTAATGCTGTCGCGTCAATTGCATTTTGTATTTGTTCAGTTCTTTGTGTACTTCTTTTAAGGCCACTCTTAAGAACCTTTGGTAAGGCAGCAACAGAACCTGAGCAAACCCTAATCGCTCCTTGTATATCATTTGATAGAATATATCTTTGTAGTTCATTCATGAATGAAGCACCATCGACATCAAACTTAAAAAAGAGTTTTGAAAATCTTTCTAAACTGATCGCAATACCGAAGGCCCAGATTATTACGATGACCCACATAAAGACGCCTCCACTTTGAATGAATTCGGCGAGGCCATTTATAGATGCCATCAATCCTGTGGCTTGTTCAACTGCTTGGGTTTCCATTGCTTCTTCTCTCCTGTTGAAACGATAGTTCCGTCATTTCTATTACTTATAGTAATATTGTACAGCAAACATGCATTTAGCTGTTCAAAAAATGTCTTGGAAAGAATTACCTAGAAAATAAAAAGAGTATTTAAGTATGAGGTAGGGGCAGAAAGACTGCCCCTATTATTTAGTTAGATTAAGCTAATTCTTCAACTAACTTTTTGATCTCTTCTTTACTAGAAACACCAACTAAAGTTTTAGCGATTTCTCCATCTTTAAAAAAGATCATTGTTGGGATTCCACGAATTCCATATTTTTGAGCAATGTCACCATTGTCATCTACATTAACTTTAACGATATTTACTGACTCAGACTCACCAGCAACTTCATCAAGTATCGGAGCTAGCTGACGACAAGGTCCACACCACTCTGCCCAGAAATCAACAAGAACAAGTTTCTCTGATTTAAGAACGTCTTGGTCAAAATTACTTTGGTCAACTTTACCTACTGCACCCATAAAAACTCCTTAACTAAATTAGGGACCACTTTTTTAACTTATTGACCTCTTTATGTACATAATTTCCCCTTAAAATACTTGTGCACCGTGTTTTTCGCAGTATGGAAAAAAAAGCCTTCTGTCCCTAAAAAATTCAATGAGATACAATGGTAGAAAGTAATAATTAGTCGGAGACTAAATGAACAACAGAAAGTACCTACTAAAAAGGTCAATTAATGCTGCGAGATTAAGCCGTTTAATGGCAAAAGCTATTGATCTTTTCATCGTTCTTTTACTTTCGGTTTTCTTCTACCCACTTGGTTTAATTCTCTCAGCTGCTTATATGGGAATTGCTGACTCGTTACAAAATGGCCAGTCCGTAGGGAAGAAGTTTATGGGCTTTGCTGTCATATCTTTAGAGGATGGCAAGCCTTGTACTTTAAAGCAATCAGTCATTAGAAACCTACCGATTCTCATACCTTTAGTATTTGCTGTCGTGCCTATATGGGGCTGGATCTTTTCCTTTATTGTGGGAATACCTCTTTTGATTCTAGAAGTTTATCTCCTTTATAAACTCGATAGTGGTCATAGATTAGGCGATGTCATGGCCGATACATCTGTAATGGCAAATGATGGAAGCCACGTGGCAATTAAGAATAGAAAGTCATCGTGGTTTGAAGCTACAGGTAGTCAAGCTAGTTCCTAAAATGTTAGTTTAGTCCAAAATTTTCTCTTGAGGACTCAATGAAGAAACGTCTCATCATAATCGATGTCAGTAATTTTATTTTCCGTGCTTTTTACGCCATAAGAACTTTGCATTCCCCAGATGGTACTCCCGTCAATGCAGTTCATGGAGTTTTAAGCATGTTCATGAAACTCTTTTCCACTTATAGGCCAACACATATTCTTGTTGCTAAAGATACTTCCGGTGGAACATTTCGAAATGAGATCTATGAAGATTATAAAGGTCACCGCCCGCCACCTCCTGAAGACCTAGTTCCTCAGTTTGCATTAATTCAAACTCTAATTGAGAAGATTGGTTTAACTTGGATTGCAGAAGATAATTACGAAGCTGATGATATTATGGGAGCTGTTGCCACTCAGTGGAAGGACAACTTTGACGAAATCTTAATCGCTTCCGGGGATAAAGACCTTATGCAATTTGTTGGGGATAATGTTTTTATTCTCGATACCATGAAAGATATTAAATATGACCGTCAAGGCGTCTTTGATAAAATGGGGGTTTGGCCAGAACAAATTGTTGATTACCTTTCTATAGTTGGAGACTCTTCTGACAATATTCCCGGAATGAAGGGGATTGGGGCGAAGGGAGCCGCTAAGCTCTTAGAGGAGCATAAGACCCTAGAAGCTTGTATCGAAGCAAAAGATACTTTTAAGGGTAAAAAATTAACAAATGCTTTTGAGAATCATTTGGAAGATGCTCTTCTTTCAAAAAAATTAGTTCAAATCGTCACAGACCTAAAACTAGGAATGGAAGCAAACTCTACGGAGTTTTGTTTTACTCCAACAGATGATTTGATTGAGTGGTTAAAAGGGCTAGGTTTTAAGTCTGCGATTAAAAAACTCGAAGACATTAGAAAGGGTGTTGAAGAGGCACGTTTAACTGATAAGGCTCAAGAATGGGCTGGCTTTAAAGAACAATCTGTTCAAAAAGAAATTGAAGTTACTCATGTGACTGAGAAAAATATAAAAGAAGTCTTATCTCAAGTTGAAGCTGCTACTGGAATGGCCTTTCATACAGAATATGATAGCCGAGATTTTTTAACCAGAGACCTTGTAGGCATTTCAGTCTCAATCGAGGCTGACAAAGCTTTTTATTTTTCTAAAAGCGAATTAAAACTTAATCACTTTAAAGATCTTTATGAAATCACTCTATGCGATGAAACAAAAGAGATTTGTTCAAGTCATGTCAAAGAAGATTATTCTTTTTGCAAAAGGGAAGAAATCTCATTTAAAGCTCAACACTTTGATGTTATCCAAGCTCACTTTGTTTTAGATGCAGGGGCAAATCATGGTTTTTCTAATATTGTAAAAGAATACCTAGATTATTCACTGATAGAACTTGAGAAAAAGAATCCATACTTAAACGAAAAGACGTTAGAAGAAGCAAGTGCTGTCGCTGGTGAGAGAGCTGCAAGTATTTACTCTTTAAGCTCAATCTTTAAAGAAGAATTAAAAGCAAAGGGCTTAGAATCTGTTTACTATGAAATAGATGATAACCTCTTTGAAATCCTAAATAATATGGAATACGAAGGGATCCATATTAATAAGGATTTCTTTTCAGAGTTAGAAGAAGAGTTAGCAGGAAAGCTAACTGACATAGAAACAGAAATTAAAAAATACTGTGATGGAGAAGAGATCAACTTGAATTCCCCTAAGCAAGTAGGGCAACTTCTATTTGAAAAACTAGAATTACCCGTAGTTAAAAAAACTAAAACTGGCTATTCAACAGACGCAGAAGTTCTTGAAGAACTTTCCTCTAAAGACCTAAGTCCCGTCCCGGCGTTGATCTTACAAAATAGAGAGTTAAGCAAGCTTCAGTCTACCTATGTTAAAGCACTTCCACTTTTAATTAATGAGAAAACCGGTAGGCTTCATACAACCTTTGATCAGCATGTTGCAGCCACAGGGCGCTTAGCTTCTAATAACCCGAACTTGCAGAATATTCCTATTCGAACAGAGATGGGAAGAAAGATTAGAAAAGGCTTTATGGCCTCTCCTGGAAACATCTTATTAGCCTGTGATTACTCTCAAGTAGAGCTTAGACTTCTAGCTCACTTCTCTGAAGATGAGACGATGCTTGAAGCTTTCAAAACAGGAATTGATATTCACTCGCAGACGGCTAGTGAAGTTATGGGGATTCCTTTAGAGGAGGTGACTTCAAGTGATCGATCTAAAGCAAAGGCCGTTAACTTTGGGCTTATGTATGGTCAATCAAGCTTTGGTCTTGCAAAAGCGCTTAAGATCACTAGAAGAGAAGCAAAAGAATATATTACTAATTATTTTCAACGCTTCTCAAGCGTAAAGGCTTACTTAGATTCTCTAAAAGAAGTTTGTGAACAAACAGGTTATGCAATCACCTTAAATGGAAGAAAGAGATTCCTACCAGATATTCATTCTAAAAATAGAACAGTAAAATCCATGGCAGAGCGAATGGCCGTAAATTCGCCAATTCAAGGAACTGCTGCTGATATACTTAAAATCGCCATGATTAAGATTGATTCAGAGATTAAAGAGAAAAAACTTAAATCTAAGATGCTACTTCAAGTTCACGATGAGCTAATTTTCGAGGTTCCTGAAGATGAACTTACAGTAATGAAGAAGCTAGTCGTTGATGGAATGGAAAATATTGTTGATCTTAAAGTGCCTTTAAAAGTGGATATGGGAATTGGTGTTAACTGGTTTGATTTGAAATAACATATTAAGAGTTGTTTTTTAAATCGGTATTTTCATCATCATCTTCATGGGTAACATGATAGCCAAACTTAGAGGCAATGTTTTCTGCTGTGATGATACCGAGGATCTTCTTCCTATTTACTCGACTTACCACGGGTAATCTACTTACATGAAACCTTCGTAACTTGTGAAAAGCTACGAGAAGGGATTGGTCTGGGTAGACACTAATAACCTTTCTTTCAGAAATGACAAAAATCTCTCTATCTAGATCACCTTTTGTAACGCAAGCGAGGATGTCATTTGAAGAGACCATCCCTATGAGTTCACCTTTTCTCACTACAGGAAACCCTGAATATTTCTTATCTTTTATTAATTCTGATGCTTTTTGAATTGTAAGGTTGGCTTCTAAAGTAAAGACATCACTGACCATGGCGTCTTCAATATGTAGAGTTTCTAATACTTCATTATCTTCATGAGAGGGGAGGTGAATTCCATCTTGCTCTGAGATCATTTCATAAACAGATCCTTTTTGAATTTGAAGGCTAATTAAATAAGCTGTTCCATTGGCTATCATTAATGGGAGGATAATATTGTAATCCCGGGTCAGTTCAAAAACGATGAGGACAGAAGTCATCGGCGCCCTGATGACAGCAGCGAAGTAGGCCCCCATTCCTACTATGGCGAAGGCTCCGGAGTTGGTAACTAATTCAGGAAATAAATTCTCACCTAAGGCACCGACTAAGCTTCCAAGAGTTGCGCCCATCAAAAGGGTTGGCATAAAAAGGCCACCACTAACATTAGAGCCGTATGACAAAGAAGTGGCGAGAAACTTTAGAGAAAAAATACCTAGGAGCACACGCCAATCTAAAATTAGGGAAAGGAGGGCTTCACGAATTGTATGATGACCAGAACCTAGAACCTTTGGATTTAGGTGAGAAATAACAGCGATTATCGCAAAGGTTAACATTATATTTGTTAACCTATGACCAAATAATAATCTTAAGTTGTATTTTCTTACGGCTAAAACGGACTTAACCCAAAGCGGTCCAACAATGGCAGCTGATATTCCAATGAATAGATAAAAGATAAGTTCGCTAACTGAATTCAACTTATAGTTTAATTCTACAAAGGGATGAGTATCGCCAGTTAGTAAGATTGCTGTAACTGAGGCGACGACTGATGAAATAATAATAGAGCCGAGCATCTTTGCATTTAGATCCCCTAGGATTTCTTCCAAGGTAAAAACAACCGCAGAGATAGGCGTATTAAAGGCCGCGGCGATGCCTCCTGAAGCTCCAACGGCAACAAGGGCTTTCACCTTATTTTTAGAAAGGTGGAAGTAGTTTCCAAGAGCAGAGCCAAAACCACTAGCGATTGCTACAGTAGGTCCTTCTCTACCTAGAGAGAAGCCAGAGGAGAGGCTTAAGATAGTTGTAAAGAACTTAGCTATCGTAGAGCCTATACTTATTTTTCCATGATAGACGGCAAGGGCCACTCGAACACCTGGAATTCCAGAACCTGCGGTTGAGGGAAACTTTCTTGTGGTTATCCAACCACTAATAAAGATGGAGGTTCCGGCTAACAAGGTTGTTCTAAGAGTAAAAGGCTGATCAGAATTAAAGAAATCTGTTAAGAGGTGGACTGACTTATTCAGTGCAACAGCAACGAGTCCTGCGATAACTCCAGTAAGGATCGTTAGGATGAAGTAGGTCCTCTCTTCTGTTACTTGATTTTTAAAAACAGCTTTAAAAAGTGAAGGTTTCAGGAGAGTGGAAAAAGTATTTTTAATGCGTCGCAACAGTTATCCTTCTTTATATGGTGAAATTACAGCATGTTACTGCCTGAGGGCAAGGGACTATGTAATTTAGTTTCTAGGCCGCCCTTGACACTCATCAAAGCGATATTACATTGTCACAAACTGTTAGAACTAAACTGATGAAACATAGCAGTATAACTGCTTAAACGGAGGAAATATGGAAGTGAGACCATTACAAGATCGAGTTCTCGTTCAAAGACTTGAAGAAGAAAAGAAGACAGCTGGTGGAATTATTATCCCTGACAACAACGCTGAAAAGCCTGCACAAGGGAAAGTTATCTCTGTAGGTCCAGGTTACCTAAAAGAAGACGGTTCATTCCGCGCTTTAGAGGTTAAGCCAGGAGATACAGTGCTTTTTGGAAAGTACGCAGGAACAGAAGTTAAAGTTGAAGCAAATGATTACCTCATCATGAAAGAAAGTGATGTTTTTGGAATCATTCAGTAGTTAAACCGCGAGGTTCAACCTTGTACATAAATTTAAACAATAAGGAGCTATAAAATGGCTAAAGAATTAAAGTACTCAGATGACGCTCGTCATTTAATTTTAGACGGAGTGAACGCACTGGCTAACGCAGTTAAAGTAACTCTTGGACCAAAAGGTCGTAACGTAGTAATCCAAAAATCTTTTGGTGCTCCACATATCACTAAAGATGGTGTCTCTGTTGCTAGAGAAATTGAACTTGAAAACAATTTCGAAAACATGGGCGCTCAAATGGTTAAAGAAGTTGCTCAAAAAACTAATGATGATGCTGGTGATGGTACAACTACTGCAACTGTATTAGCTCAAGCTATCTACAGAGAAGGTGCAAAGCTAGTAACTGCTGGTCATAATCCAATGGATCTTAAAAGAGGAATTGATCACGCTGTAACAACTGTAGTTGCAAAGCTTAGCGATATCTCAAAGCCAGTTAAGACAAACGAAGAAATTTCTCAAGTAGGAACTATTTCAGCTAACAATGACGCTGAGATTGGTGGTCTACTTGCAGAAGCAATGGATAAAGTTGGTAAAGAAGGCGTTATCACTATTGAAGAATCAAAAACAGCTGAAACAACTCTAGACGTTGTTGAAGGTATGCAATTTGATCGTGGTTACCTATCTCCTTACTTTGTAACTAATCCTGATAAAATGGAAGCCGCTTTTGATCTACCAAATATTCTTATTACTGAGAAAAAGATTGGTTCAATGAAAGAACTTCTTCCTATCCTTGAAAAAGCTGTTCAAACAGCTAAGCCTCTTATCATCATCGCTGAAGACATCGAAGGTGAAGCTCTGACAACTCTTGTTGTAAACAAGCTAAGAGGAACTCTAAATGTTGCTGCTGTTAAAGCACCTGGATTTGGAGACAGAAGAAAAGAAATGCTTAAGGATATTGCAACTCTTACTGGAGCAACTGTTATCTCTGAAGAGCTTGGAATGAGTCTTGAAGCTGCTGAACTAGAGCACTTAGGATCAGCTAAAAGAGTTACTATCGATAAAGAAAATACAACTATTGTTGATGGTAAAGGTGACAAAGCTGCAGTTGAAGCCCGTGTTGCTACTATCAAAAAACAAATCGAAGAAACAACTTCAGATTATGACAAAGAAAAACTACAAGAAAGACTAGCTAAGCTTGCTGGTGGTGTAGCTGTTGTAAATGTTGGTGCTCCGACTGAAACAGAAATGAAAGAGAAAAAAGACAGAGTTGAAGATGCATTAAATGCAACTC
Organism: Sulfitobacter sp.; assembly: GCA_047630275.1. Taxonomy (GTDB): domain Bacteria; phylum Bdellovibrionota; class Bacteriovoracia; order Bacteriovoracales; family Bacteriovoracaceae. The sequence goes on from JBLHVN010000001.1 coordinate 56,746, forward strand.
GTGCTGCTGTTGAAGAAGGGATTGTTGTTGGTGGTGGATCTGCTTTACTTCATGCTTCAATCGCTCTTGAAGGACTTAAGCCTACGAATGAAGAGCAAGCTTTTGGTATCCGTATCATCCGTCGTGCTCTTGAAGAGCCACTTCGTCAGATTTCTAAGAACGCTGGAAAAGAAGAATCAGTTGTTGTTAATGAAGTTCGTACAAAAGGTGATATCAACTGGGGCTATAATGCTCGTGATGATAAGTTCGAAGACTTAGTTAAGGCCGGTATTATCGACCCAACTAAAGTAGTTCGTTCAGCTCTTCAGAACGCAGCTTCTATTGCAGGCTTAATGCTTACAACAGAAACCATGATCGCTGATCTTCCTAAAGAAGATGGTCCATCTATGCCAGGCGGAATGCCAGGTGGAATGGGTGGAATGCCAGGGATGATGTAATCGGCGAGAGGAATTGGCCAAAGCCAATTCCGGCTCATCGATTGGCCTCGCAGAGGTTCAATTTAATTATCAATGAAAGGGCTTCGGAAGGAGCCCTTTTTTTTACCCAAAATCCTGTTAGAATAAACTAATGAAACAAGTCTTCGCCGTAATAGGTAAACGCCCAGTAGAAGGGTATTCAAAAACCCGCCTCGCAGCGGAAGTGGGTGAAGAAGAAGCTTATGACTTATACAATTCATTTATAGATGACTTCTTTAGTAACTTTAAAAAGCATACTGCTAAAGCGTCGTTGTTCTTTTATGGAGCTCCGGCTATTTCTCAAACTGAAGATTACTTTAAACAAATGTTCTTGAAATGCCAGATTCTAGACTTTCAATTCTACTTTCAAAAAGAGAAGCCATTCTTTGAGAGGCTCTCTGATATCTTTGAAGATGTTCGCTTTCGTGTAGGAGGGGAAACCTTCGTTCATCTAACAGGAACTGACATTCCGGATTTTCCTTTCTCGCATATTAAAAAACAAAATATAGATGAAGCTGATGTTTTTATCGGACCAGATACGGATGGAGGATTTTACTACCTTGGATCTAAGGCAAAGAATGATGAAATCTTTGGATTTATAAGTGAGAAGAAAGAAGATGAAAGTGTTGTGGAGGCCCTCATCTCAAGGTGTCGTAATCTCAATTTAACGGTCAAAGTTTTGAACGAGTGGTCGGATATTGACACCAGAGAAGACCTTGAAACAACCTTGTCGAGAAGTCCAAAAGAAGTTTTACCGCTAACTTCCGAGCGCTATAGTCGGTTACTAAAAGATAAGGATTGGTAATCATTTCCGTAAGGAAATTACAGTAATTCACATTTCTAAACATAGCTTTAGGAGTCAAAACTTAGTTCCACTTTGCCCCTACATAAGCTCTTAATTTTAAAGTATAACCACCTTAATGACTCTGGCGTAGTGGAGCCTGAAAGCCCCTTACAGAGCACCTATCGGCTACTTATGCCCTCATGATTTATGGCACGATATCTGCAATACTAATAAGTATCAAGCCACCACGGAAGGAGGCTGTAGTGATCAAGGATGATTTAGATGAAAGGAGCCTTAGGGACGAAGCACTTTTCGAGAAAACAGATAGCAATCTCTCTCTCTCTTGCGATTCTGTTTGCGCTTAATTCCAATACCGCTCACGCTATGATGAAGCTCAATGTTAAATGCCCTAAAAAGTTCGTTGGAACAGTAACGAAAATTGCAAACGCTGAGGCTCCTTCTTTCTCTAAACAAGCTTTTAATCAGTTAAAAAAAATCGATGTCTATTTTAAAAATGATGAGACCCTTAGAGGTTCTGTCGAAAATAATTTAATGATTCAAACTCTTAAGCACGGACCGACCGTATTCCAGGAAGGAATACAATATGAGGTTGAGCTAAGAGGGAATTATATCTGCTCAGCTTCACAGCTGGGGGAAATAGAGACACAGGGCTTCTAGGAAGGAAACCCTAAAGACAAGGATGTTGTATTGAAGAAGTATTTCTTCAAGCTTGTATTACTTTCAGTGATGACAATCACGAGCGCGCACACGTTTGAGTACACAAGTGATTTTAAAAATGGTTTCTATTGGGGCTCTTTACCCATAGGGATAAATAAGTTCGTAACGGATCCAAATGACGGGCCAGAGCTCTCACAGATTGTTGGCAATTCAGAAAATGCTTGGGAAGGCGCTGCAGGGAGAGATCTTTGGAGCTTTAACTCAGGGGTTATTGTTACAAGTTCGTATTCAGGGAATTACATAAGATGGTCAGATAATTTCGGCGCTGAAACCGGATATGACCCAACCCAGACTCTTGCCATTACAATCAGGTATACGAGCGGGCCGCATATGGTTCGAACAGAGATTATCCTGAACGGAAATATGGCCTCATTGCGAAATAACGAAAATGGTCTTTTAGATAAAACGATCTTACATGAAATGGGACATACTCTCGGGCTAGACCACTCTTTCCAAAATGCCATCATGGGGGCTTATGCTAGTAATATTAGCACCCTCCAGTGGGATGATGTTCAAGGTGTAAATGCTGTTATCGATGAGACCCTTTATAGGCAATCAATTGGCTATGTCTCGCCACTTGCTGGCTCTACAACAACTGAAGAGTACTCGACCTGCGGCTCTGTAGCTTTTATCTCGGCCGATGATAATGGTCGTGGAGGGCCTCCTGGTGGGTTTGGTATCTCACTCCTCTTAGGCTTAGCCTTATCGGCACTTTTAGCTAGCTTCAAATCCAAAGAGCTTTAGTCAACTAATCTAAATATATTTTCCTGCATTCCGATATGTTACTTATGAATAGTAACGATCAAGAGCATTACATTTTTTACGTTCAATACACTAAAACTCTGCCGCAAACTTTCTTTGCGTTAGGACAAGTATTGAAAAAATTTAATATCACTCTTGTTCCCATTGCCCCTCGAGAATTAGCCAATATTGCAAAAGCCAAAAAGCAATTTGTTATATCAATTACGGCAGACTTAACTAGCCTAAAAGGTCTAGAAGCTACGAGAAGAAGTTTCTTAGACTTTGCTCTCGTTAATCAAAAGTTTTGTATGTTTGATGTTTCATCTTTCGGGAAGATTTCTATTTCTTATAAGCTTGAAAAGAATAGGTCTTATTTTCATTATGCACTTCCGATGAGCTTCAAGAATATTGCTGCTAATATTGCTTCACACTACTTCTCTGAACTAGGAACAGTAAAACGCTGGCCTGGTGGATCTAGAGCAAAACTCCCCGCAATGGCATAGGTATAAGATGAGTGGTTCAAACTTTGAAATTCGTAAAAGCGTCCTGACCATCTTAAAACTAGATTCAAAAAGACTATATGAAAGAATAGTCGAAAGACGAAAAGAATATATGGCAACATTCGCCGTTAAAAGAACGCGAGAACATTTTAAGGAAGTCTTTAAAAGTCGATACGATACGATTACGTTCTCTGACCTAAAGATCTTGTCTCCTGAGCTTATTGGCTGCTTGGATTCATACTATACCCTGGTAGATAATTTAAAATGGTATCTTTATTCAACTGAAGATATGCCAGCCACAGTTCAAGATAAAACTGAGAAGGATGTAAAAGAGCTAAAAGGAAGCTTTGATACTTTATCTCTCTACTTAGATGCAGAGTTAGATGTTTCTCAGCAAGGTTCTGAAGAAGTTGCATCCTAAGCTAAAATCTTCTATAAAAAACTATGTATAAATTTTCCCTAATATTCCTTTTCACTTCTTTAACACTATTTGCTCAAGAGCGCGGCTCCCAGTCTGGTGGAAGATTCGAACTTTTATCCGGTACTAAGAAAGGTAAAGAAGTAAAAACCTATTGGGATAAAAAATACAACAATGAAGAATATGTCTTTGGTAAGACACCAGCAAAATTCTTATCTCTTAATTATAACTATATCCCGGCCGGTTCTAGGGTTTTAGATATGGGTATGGGTGAAGGTCGAAATGCCGTTTTCTTAGCTAGAAAAGGTTACAAAGTTACGGGTGTAGATATCTCATCAGTTGCAGTGAAAAAAGCTAGGCTCTTAGCTAGAGAGTTTGGAGTTCGGATTAATACTGTAGTGGCTTCGTTGAACAACTATAGGATTCCGAAGAATACTTTAGATGCAGTGGTCTGTTTTTATTACGTCGATAGGTCCTTAAACAAAAGAATGGTTGAGTGGTTAAAGCCAGGTGGAATTCTTATTTATGAAAGCCACACAGATAACCAAAGAAAAGTTAAAGGTAACGAGAATTATGATAAGAGGTACCTACTAAGAGAGGCTGAACTTCTTACTATGTTTCCAGGCATGAGAGTTCTTAAGTATGAAGAACCTATTCACCTGGGGAATTACACAACAAGTATTATCCTTCAAAAGAAAAAGCCCGAATAGAAAACTCAAGTAAATCAATCCAACCTAGCGCTAAATTCAGGGCTAGGGCATAATGGAAGTATGAAATTATTTTCATTTGCTCTCTTATTCACTCTTCTTGCTTCCCAAAGTGTTTTTGGTGAAGATGATGTGGCCATCTTTTCTGGCAGAGCTTCAAGAATTAATTTTAAAGCTGACCTGCTTAGAATCAAGATTGATTTTGGAAATGTTAAGTACCTTAACGTCAAAGATAAGGTTGAGTTTTGGGATGAGAGAGATTCAAGTAAAAGGTGCAAGGCCTACCTTGTAGGGAAGTCGAACGATTATTTGTTATTCAAAGTTCCTTCGATAAATTTTTGTAAGACGAAAGTCTTCCTGTCAGTGGGGGCTTATTTGAAGTTTTACTCAATAGATCTCTTTAATAATATTAAAATGGGTAAGAGCTTAATTGACATCCTTTTGAAAAAACGCCTAGCGTTAAGCGGAAAGCTTCGTCGTGAGCAAAAATCTTTAGACAGCTTTATCGAGAAAGTGAACAGCGTTAATGCCAGATACCAAATTTTAAGAGACAAATTAGAAGCTGAATGGAGAGATCAGATAGCCTCTCTTGAAGAAGATAAGACTACAAGTCTCCGAAATTATAAAGATTTGGAGATAAGACTAGAGGGTCTCGACAAGAAGCTGCAGCGATACAGCATAGAAGACAAGAACCTCAAGCTCGACCGATGGGCGCTTGACCCTAGGCTTTATTTCAAAAAGTAGTTTTCCTTCAATTATGAACTATTCTCAACTACTATATGTGGGATTCAATCGCCCTAAGGGCCTTATTTTGTGAGGAAACATGAACCCCAAAAAATTTCTCGTTCTATTATTTTCATTTTCGCTAACCGCGTCAGTTTTTGCGGCTATTGGAAATCCTAAAGCGCCAAAAGGCGGAACTTTTAAATACAACTTAGAGTCTCAGCCGCCGACGCTAAATGCTCTTTCTTCTTCAGATTACTATGCTTCTGTTGTTCAGAACTATGTAATGGAAGGCCTTCTTACTCGAAACCCTGAAACAAGGGAATGGGAGCCAGGTCTTGCCAGCAAATGGGAGATCAGTAAGGACGGACTTAAGTATACTTTTACTTTAAGAGACGGTGTTAAGTGGCATGACGGTAAACCATTAACTATTGAAGATGTTAAATTTAGCTACGATGCTATTATGCATCCTAAAGATAAGTATAAAACTGCAAGACTTAAGCCTTACTATGAAAACATTAAAGATGCTGTCGTTATCGATAAGAAGACAATTGTTTTCACAGCTAAGAAAGTCTACTTTCTAAACTTTGATGTTGTAGCTGGTCTAACAGTGGTTCCAAGGCATCTTTATGAAAATCCAACAAAGAAACAACAAAAGAAACTAAATAAGACTTTAATCGGAACCGGTCCTTATACTCTTCATAAATTTAAAAGAGGAAAGAGTATTACTTTAAAAAAGAATAAGAATTGGTGGGGTAATACTGCAAAGCATCTGGCTAACGAGTATAACTACGATCAGATCCTGATGAGATTTGTAAAAGAAAGAACAGCCGGCCTTAGAAGACTTGAAAAAGGTCAGCTAGACTTTCAAGAGATGACCGCTGAAAACTACATGAAAAACACCAAAGGTGATAAGTGGGGAAAAGACGTCTTTAAAGTGAAGATGCAGAATAAGGCCGCTAAAGGTTATGGATTCATCGGATGGAACTTAAAAGACCCAATCCTAAAAGATAAGAAGGTTCGTAAAGCTCTTTATCATCTATTAGATAGAGAAAAAATGATTGAGAAGTTCCGTTATGGCCTTGCAGAGCCAGCGACTGGTCCACTTTACAGAAAGAGCGTTTACGCCAATGGAAATGTAAGACCTATTCTTTACAACTTTAAAGAAGCTAAGTTTCTTTTTAAGAAAGCAGGTTGGGCCGATACTGATGGTGATCAAATCCTTGATAAAGTAATCGACGGAAAGAAAACCAAAATGAGTATTACAATTCTTGAGCCTAATAAAGAATTTGTTAAATACTTAACTATGTACAAAGAAGACGCCAAAAAAGCTGGTGTTGAGATTAATGTAAAACTTATTGAGTGGAACGCTTTTTTAAAGCTTCTTGATGAAAGAAAGTTTCAAGCTGTTAGGCTTGGTTGGGGAGCTGGATCAATTGATTGGGACCCTAAACAAATTTGGCATTCAGCTTCTCAGAAAGGTGGATCAAACTTTATCGGTTATCATAACCCTGAAGTAGATAAGCTTATCGACGAAGCAAGAACATTGCTTGATTTCAAAGCAAGACAAAAAGTTCTTCGTAAAGTTTTTAAATTAATTGCTGATGATGTTCCTTATGCTTTTTTCTTCAACGATAAGTTTGGTTTTTATGGCCACACAAAACGTATGGAGAGAGAGAAAGACTCATATAACTACAGTGTAGGAATTTCCTACTGGTGGATTAAAAAGTAGGTTCAATTTTGTTTGATTATATAATTAGAAGAACTCTAGCAATGATACCAACACTATTTGGGGTGACCTTAGTAGTGTTTGCTATTATTAACTTGGCTCCGGGCTCTCCTGTTGAGCAGAAAATTCAGCAGATGCGTTTTGGAGGAATGGATTCTTCAAATGCTGGTGTAGGCGGAGATAGTAAAGACAGTGCTGTATCTCAAGAGGTCATAGATGCACTAAACAAGCAGTATGGTTTTGATAAGCCGGTGCATATCAGGTATCTGATCTGGTTAAAAAACCTAGCTCGTCTAGACTTCGGTGAAAGCTTTACCTACGAAGAACCGGTGACTGACGTCATTATCTCTAAATTTCCAGTCTCACTTCAATTTGGTATTGTTTCTCTCTTTTTGTCCTATGTTGTATGTATTGTTTTAGGTGTGGCAAAAGCTGTTAAGAATGGAAGTATGTTTGACACCATCACAAGTACCATCATCTTTGCAGCCTATGCGATCCCTGGCTATATGTTGGGGGTTCTCTTAATCGTGTTCTTTGCCGGTGGGCAGTTCTTTGAGTGGTTTCCACTAGGGGATCTTTATTCTGATGGGTATGATGATTTTACTTTATGGGGAAAGATTACAGATAGAATCTGGCATTTTGTGCTTCCTCTCATCTCTTATATGATTGGATCTTTTACAGTTCTAACAGTTCTTATGAAGAACTCTCTCTTAGACGAAATTAGCAAAGATTATATCCGAACAGCAAGAGCGAAAGGTGTCGCCGAGAAATGGATCTATTTCAAACATGGTCTTAGAAATGCATTGATTCCAATTGTAACTGGAATAGGCAGCTTCCTCTCGGTGTTCTTTGCAGGCTCATTACTTATTGAGGTTATCTTCCAGTTAGATGGAATGGGGCTTCTAGGTTATCAAGCAGTACTAGAGAGAGATTATAATGTTCTGATGGGTCTTATCTTTATTCAGTCATTACTCATGCTGGTTGGAAACTTAATAAGTGATTTGGCATACGTATTAGTCGATCCAAGGATTAATTTCAAATGATAGGAATATTGTTAAAAACAGAAGTAGCTAAGAAAAGATATGCTCGATTTAAAAAAAGAAAGACCGCTGTATTTGCAGCTTGGTTCTTTCTTTTTATGTGTATCTTTTCATTTATGGCCCCTGTTATTTCAAACTCAAGACCCATTATTATGTCCTATAAAGGGACTCTATATTTTCCTGCTTTAAAAATGTATCACCCAAAAGAATTTGGTGATAACGAAAACCTTATGATGAATTATCGTAAGCTTAAACTAGGAGAAGGGGACTGGGCAGCTTGGCCGTTTAATAAATGGAATCCATATGAATCAAATGATGACGTAGATGAGTATCCCTCTCCTCCATCAGGCTCTAATATTTTAGGAACAGATGAGGGTGGGCGAGATGTCTTCTCAAGACTTCTATATGGGTTTAGGCCTTCTATCATTTTTGCTGGTCTCGTTTGGTTCTTTTCATATGCTCTAGGAATTGCTTCGGGCGGAATTATGGGCTTCTATGGTGGCAAAGTGGATATTATCGGGCAAAGACTCGTAGAGATCCTCTCTACTGTGCCTCAGCTCTTTTTAATCATTATTTTAGTTTCTATGTTCGATTCAAGTGTTGGATTGTTAGCAACGATTGTCATAGCCTTTGGTTGGATTGGAATTAGTTATTATATTCGAGCAGAATTCTTAAAGAATAGAAACCGCGAATTTGTGGAAGCTGCAAGATCTATGGGAGCCTCCGATACGAGGATCTTTTTAAAACACATTCTTCCAAACTCTTTAACTCCTGTAATCACCTTTGCGCCATTCTTTATCGCAGCCCAGTTTGCGACCTTGGCCTCTCTTGATTACCTGGGGTTCGGCTTACCGGTACCAACACCTAGCTGGGGTGAAATGCTTGCACAAGGGCAAAAGTACTATTCTGTTGCTTGGTGGTTGGCAGTCTATCCATCGTTGTGCTTATTCGTGACTCTCTATATGCTCAACCTCGTTGGTGAAGGCCTTAGAGATGCAATGGATCCTAATTTAGTTTAATTCGTTAAGGGGAGCTCCAAAGGCTATAAACCAAGGGTTTCTTAGGCTCTCCTTATTGTATTCAAGCTTCTTGCTCGTATCATCAAACTGAACAATTCCACCGCCGGACTCTTCTAAGATTATCTCCCCTGCAGCTGTATCCCATTCACTGGTGGGACCTAACCTTGGGTAAACATCAACCCTACCTTCTGCAATTCGGCAAAACTTAATAGCACTGCCAATAGGGTGGGTTTCAAAAGCCTTGAATTCCTTTTCCATATATTCACTAGTTTTCTTTGATAAGTGACTAGCGCTTACAGCAACTTTGATTTTCTTCTCTGGTGCAGGAGTTACCATAATGGAAGCAACTGACCCATCAGGGTCTTTCTTAAAAGCGCCCTTACCTTTTTCGGCGTACCAGGTTTCTTTCAAGACTGGGGCGTGAATGACTCCCAGGGTGGGACGATTATCTTCCATCAAGGAGATAAGAACAGCATATTGACCATTTTGTTTAATAAATTCTTTAGTACCGTCTATGGGATCAACTAGAAAATACTTCTTCCAGGCCTGTCTTTCTTTAACATCGATAGAGCAGCTCTCCTCGCTAAGGATTGGTATCTCTGGATAGAGCTTTTTAAGAGCTTCTGTGATGTATTCATGGCTTGCAAGGTCTGCTTCAGTGACGGGAGTGTTGTCTGACTTAATAGATACTTTAAAGGCCTTTTCAGCGACCTTCTCAACAACTCTTCCTGCTTCTTCAGCAATTTCAATTATTTTTTCAATCATGGCTCTAGTCTAACTCTATATGGCGATTTTTCCAATGACTTGTCGTCCCATAATGGGACAGCTACTTTTGCCCTATGAAACATATACTTATTTTGGAAGATGACGAAATTTACAGAAAAATGCTCAAAAAGAAACTCTCTCAGTATGGAAGAGTCTTTGAAGCGAGCAGTGTTGAGGAAGGGGAGAATCTTTTAGAAAACCTTCGGATAGATATTGCCTTTATTGATCTAGATCTTAATGGAATAGAGCTTGCGGGATTTGAATTCCTTAAAAAATCAAAATCCGTGAGATCAATAATCTTAAGCTCTCATAATGAAGAGGAGGTTATAGAAGAAGCTTTTTTATTAGGGGCTGAGAGTTTCCTGAATAAGTGGGACTTTGACGAATACTTATCAACAACCATCAAGAAACTATTCTTTAATCTTGAAGTTGATCCAAATGATTATTATCAAACTTTAAACTCAGAGTTTAAAAAGAAAATAACTGAGACGATAACAAACTTTATTGGGTCAACAGATTCACTTCTTGTAACAGGAGAGACAGGGTCAGGTAAAGGATACTTTGTTAAGGCACTTTTAAAGGATACCAAGTACATCCATGTGAATCTATCAGAGTTTTCTCGAAGTACATTAGAGAGCGAATTATTTGGTCATAAAAAAGGGGCTTTTACAGGAGCTATTGAAGATAAAAAAGGATTACTACGAAAAGCAGATAGGGGTACTCTCTTCTTAGACGAAATAGGGACCCTAGATTTAGAGCTACAGAAAAAATTATTAAGAGTCCTAGAGGAAGGAGAGTTTTATCCAGTAGGAAGTGATGAGCCTGTTAAGATTAATTTTCGTTTAATCTGTGCCACTTGTGATGATCTTTCGGCCATGGTTTCAAGTGGTAAGTTTCGAGAGGATTTTCTTTACCGAATAAATGGTATTCACTTAAGAATACCCCCTCTTTGTGAAAGACCAGAAGATATTCTCCATCAAATAACTCTATTTAATAGAGTAAATGCATCAAAGATTTGCTTTTCTAAAGATGCAAAGGAGGCAATCTCAATGCATTCTTGGCGGGGTAACTATAGAGAACTCCATTCTTTTTTTAAAAGGAACCAGCTCTTAAACAAGGGAATGATTAGTAGAGAGAAGGTGGAAGAATCCCTACTTGATTCTAGTGAATTTGATTTTTTAGACTCCAAAATGAAGACTTATATCAAAACTCAAGGAATGGGAGCATTTGTTAACAAAGTAGAAAAGGAAATTATTGATTGGGCAAAGGACCTTAACCGAGGCGCTCTTAATAAAACAATAAAGATGCTAGGGATTTCAAAGAGCCTCTTTTATCGGATCGAAAAGTTTGAAGCTCAGTAGCGCCAATTAAAGCCGACATGAAGATTAAATTTCTCGGTATTGAAGTTACTAATATCAGTATAGCTCTTATTTAATAAATTATTTAGCTTTAGCCAAAGAAAGAGAGTCCTTCTGTATTCAAAGTTAACACTCCCGTTAAATAAGGTATATCCTCCAAGTCTAGTCCTACTAAAAGTTGATCCAGAGTCTTTAGGACCAGAGTAGGTTGATCCAAGCTTTAAAAGATACGAACTTAAACGATACTTTCCCGTAATAGATGCGGTCACTTCGGGCCTGTTGATGAGTTCGAACCCATTTTCATCTTCTGTGCTAATTTTTGTTAGGTCCATATCAAGAAAAGATGATTTGAAATTAATGTTTAGGCCTGTGGATTTTGCCGACTTTAAGTTTATATACCTAATGTTGGGATATGTGCCTGTAGTATCTATAAGGTTTGTAATATCTAAATGAAAAATGACGGCTTCAATTGTTCCTAGATTAGGAAAAAGTGAGCTAAATCCTAACTCATAGGATTTAGATTCCTCTGGTGATAGGTTTTGGTTACCAAAAGAGCTACTGTTTCTTTGAAAAAGGCTAGGGTTTTTAAACCCGGTACTGAAAGAGAGCCAGGTTCTTGAGTTACTAAACTTTAGGCCCGGAGCTATCTTATATGTCGCTTCAAGGTCATCTTTAATCCTTTGTACCCTAGCCCCTGTGGACCAAAAAAGGTCAGCCTCTCTTTTATGAAGTAAATATAGAGAGCTGCTTTCTTCTTTTGTGCTTGCTAGGCCTGAAAGAGACCCAGAGCTAAGAGACTCTGTTTCTCCTCTTTCCGATTCAAATTCTATTCCACCGACTAAGATATTCTTTTCATCAATTGTAAAATTACTTTGGTTTTGAACCTTCTTTCTATTAAAGCGGCTTTTAAAAGTTGAAACCGTAGAGCTTAGGTTGTCAATCTCATCAAGGTCCACTCGTTTATTGCTTACACTGCTGAAAGAAAAATTAGTCTCAAGCTGACCGTTTAAGAAAAGGCTAATTGATTCTAGTTTGTAGAGGAAATTCCTAGATTTTGTTTTGTAGTTTGAATCATCTCTGATTGCACCAAAACCTTTATCAATCTCAGTTGTCGAGCTGACTAGGCTTGATAGAAATGAGAACTTATGATTTTGATTTAGGTTGTATTCTATCTTTCCTGTGGCTGAACCCGCCGTGTATCCATCTTTTTCGCTATCTTTATTATGACCTACTGAGGTTTGAGAGATTCCGTTTGAACCTCTCTGATTAAGATTAACAAAGTATTTTACTTTATTGACTCTATTATAGTGTGTCACGCCAAGTGAATGAGTAGATCGTGATCCGTAGGATCCGTTATATTCAAAGTAGGGTCTCTTGATTTTCTCAAAGTCCAAGAGGTTAATACTTAAAACACCTCCTATTGCATCTGAACCGTAAAGGACACTTTGGCTTCCTGGTAGAACCTCGATTGAACTTGATGAATTAATCGTTATCTGAGAGAGGTCGCTTAGGTTACCAGTAGTGGAAGCATCATTAAGCTCAATATTTTCGAACAAAACAAGGCTATGGCGAGATTCAGCTCCTCTTATGAAGACTGTGGTCGTCTGTCCGAGTCCACCGTTATTCGATACAGTAACCGAGGGGGTTGATTGAATCTTTTCCCAAAGAAAAAGCCCCTTATCGGAACTCTCATTGTTTATATCAAAGGAAAATATTTGGTTACTTGTCGTTTCCCTGTTTCCTTCAATCCTATCGGCAGAAACGATGATTTCCGCATTGAGTTGAGTAGATAGAGATAGGCACAAAGATATTAAAATTCTTAGCATGATTTCTCCCACGAAAATCAAGTACAAAAAGGTGATTCTGAATTAGGTATTCGGACTTTAGGGCTTTTACCTACTTGTCTGACTTCCCAGGTTTTTCCCAGTGTCTATTAGACTTTCGATCCCTTTACCGCTGCGGGGCAGTTTTAGCTTCTCACTAAATTCCCTTCCTCAGAAAGAGGCCATTATCGGCTAGAAAATGTAAAAGTCAACCAAGCCCAAGTGTGTTATATTATTAGCATGTTTAAATTGTTGATATTGCTTTGTATTTTAAGTTTTAGTGGACAAGTCTTTGCTACAGGAATTTCTGGTATCTGCGCTAAGAAATTAAAGCAACGAAAATTCTTAAAAGTTCAAAACAAATACGCAACTGGTTTTTCTATTAAGAGGTATAAAGGTTTTTTCCTCCTTACTATAGAAAAGCCTTGGTTAAGCTCAAAGAAATCTCAGGAGATTTTCCTAGTTGAAAATTCCTTAAACTTTCCAAGTACTTGCCAAAAATATTTTAATGTAAAAATTCCAGTTAAAAGAGTGGCTAGTCTTTCAACGACACATATTCCAGCTCTAGAACTTATCGAAGAGTTAAAAAGTATAAAGGCTTTCAGTAATCTGAACTATGTTTATAGTAAAGCCATTAAAGAAGCTGAAAAGAAAGGGGAGATCTTTGAACTGGGCTCTCCTCCATCGGGCGAGAGGCTTGTCGCCTTAAAATCAGATGTCGTCTTTTCTTATTCTACCTCAGAGCCTAGAGTCGAGGGAATTTCTCAATTGATTGACTTGAATATACCTCTTGTCTTTATTTCTGAGTTTAGAGAAAAGCATCCTCTAGCCCGGGCCGAATGGATTAAAGTTTTTGGACTTTTTTATGGAAAACTAGATTTTGCCCATAAAAAATTCAAAGAGATTGAAGCTAAGTATATTGAAGTTTCTGAAATTGCCTTGAAGGCCCGCCCGAAAAGGAAGGTTTTAGTAGGAGAGTTGATAAAAGGTGTTTGGAAAGCTCCAGGTGGAAAAAGTGATCTTGCTACTTTAATTTCTGATGCTGGAGGAGATTATGTTTGGGCAGAAGAAAAATCTACGTCCATGCTAAATTTGAATATTGAAAAAGTTCTTGTTGATTCAACTAAAACTGAGGTTTGGCTTCCGCAGAATATGGCCACTGATCTCAAAAAACTTTATAAAGAAGAAAATTATAAATCAATTGGAAGCCTACAAACTTTGGGCGTTTACAATATAGTAAATCGATTAGGTCCTGATGGCGGTAATGATTATTGGGAGTCAGCACTGATGAGACCTGACTTATTAATTCAAGATTTATTGAAGATATTTCATCCCATTCTCATCCCTGGACATGACCTTATTTGGTATAAAAACTTGGAATAAATTTGATTAAGAACCATAAATTCATATTCACCTACCTTATCTTCATAGTGATGCTTTTAATTTTTGCTATCCTCTCTTGGGGAGCTGTGAAGATTCCTTTCAATGAAATAGTTAGTATCGTATTAGGATCGAATGCTGAGGAAGATGCCTTTAGACAAATTATCTGGGAGCTCCGTCTACCAAGGGCCTTTTGCTCGATGTTAGCTGGAGCTTCTTTAGGTTTAGCAGGCCTTCTTATGCAAACCTTTTTTCAAAACCCACTTGCAGGTCCATTTGTTTTAGGCATTCATAGTGGTTCTTCATTGGCGGTGGCTTTCTGGATCATGACTGGTACAGCTCTGGGTATTACTCTACCTGAGAGTGTAGCCGTCGCTGGGGTAACATTTTCTAGTATATTAGGTGGAGCCGCTGTTTTCTTTATGCTTCTTATGGTTTCAATGAAGATTAAGGGTAATATTATCCTCCTCGTAATAGGACTTCTCTTTGGCTATTTTACAAGCGGACTCATAAGCCTTTTAATTTCTGTAACAGATGCCCAAAAAATAAAAACATTTCTCATGTGGACGCTTGGAAGCTTCCAAGGAAAAACTGCTTTTGAATTGATCATGCTTTCATTGATCTTAGGAATGGGCCTCATTTGGTCACTCTACTTAGGGAAAAGGCTTAACGTACTCTTGTTAGGTGAAGAATACGCTTTAAGCCTAGGTTTAAATTTTAAAAGGTTTAAGATCGAAACATTATTATTAACTTCGCTCCTATCCGGGGCGGTTACTTCATTATGTGGACCAGTGGCCTTTGTTGGAATAATGGCTCCTCATATAGCTAGAAAACTTTTTTCTTCTCAAGATCACTTTGTTTTAATCCCAGGATCTTTTGTCATTGGCAGTATATTATGCCTGGTGGCTGAGTTTTTAAGTGGACTTGGTGTAACGCTAGTTGTTCCTATCAATGCTATCCTTGGTCTTTTTGGAGCCCCTTTTATAGTCTTCTTTTTATTTGGTAAAAGGAGGTTCAGAGATGCCTAATAATCTTTTACTTGAAGTTAAGAACTTATCAGTAGGTTACGAAAAAAAAGTAATTCTATCTAATCTAGACCTAAGTATATCTAAGGGGGAGATGATCTGCCTCATGGGTCCTAACGGTTCAGGAAAGTCGACTTTGTTAAAATCCTTAGTAGGAATCCTCCCTTTTCTAGAAGGGGAAGTTCAAATTAATGGAAAACGAATTGATAAGATCAAGCAAGAAGAACTATCAAAGATAGTTAGCATTGTCTTAACACATAAAGGTGACGTGCAAGGACTAACTGTTGAGGATGTGGTCCGGCTAGGACGATTCCCTCATACAAACAGATTTGGTAAACTTCAAAAGTCTGATAGAAATATAATTAAAGAAAGTATTGAGACAATGAACCTTGAAGGAATTCGAGAGAAGCTGATTTCTGAATTAAGTGACGGCCAGATTCAAAAAGTCTTCATTGCCAGGGCTCTAGCGCAAGATACAGAGCTTATTATCCTCGACGAACCTACAACATATTTGGACATCGCAAATAAGATGGAACTAATGTCTATCTTAACGAGTATCTCAAAAGAAAAAGGGAAAACACTTCTATTCTCTTCTCATGATTGGAGTTTGGCGTTAGAGATGTGCCCAAAAGCTTGGCTCTTAGATCTTTCGGGAGAAATTTCTATGGGGACACCTGAAGAGTTTCTTTTTAACGGAACCATGCAGAAACTATTTATGAATGAAAAATTCTTTTTAAATAATTCAAGTGGGCGTTTTTGTGAGCTCAAAAGTACGCCAAAGGATATTTATCTTGAATGTGCAGATTCAAATATCAAGTTTTGGAGTCTTCATGCTTTAGAAAAAATTGGATTTAAATACTCAGAGGAGGCTGAACTTCGCGTTCGTTTTAATGACGGTGAGTTTAAGATTGAAGGAGGTAAGAGTTTTTCTTCTCTTTCAGACCTCCTTCTTAGATTAAAGCTGAGTTAATTTTATCTTTGCTGTTTTTTTCTTTCCTTTTCTTAAGTAAGTAACAGTAACTAGATCACCGGCTTTATATTTTTCCAATACGTGATATATATCGTCGAAGTCTTTAATTGGTTTTCCGTCAATTTCAGTAATGATATCACCTAAGTAATAACGCCCGTAGCGATCTCTACCCATACCTTCTAATCCAGCTTTCCCTGCAGGAGAAGACTTATCAACATACTTTAGAACAATACCCGTCTCTACTCCAAAGTAATGCTTATGGTGATCATCCAAGATTCCAATGCCAAGGCCTGCTCTGTTTACCTTACCGTACTTAATTAATTGGGGAACGATTGCCTTGATTGTATCAACTGGAACGGCAAAACCCACCCCTGCGCTTGTTCCTGAACCTGAAAAAATCATGGTATTCATTCCAATAAGAGAGCCTCTTGAATCTAAAAGAGGACCACCGGAATTTCCAGGGTTAATAGATGTATCCGCTTGAATCATTCCGTGAATCTTAACACCACCAATACCTTCGATCTTTCTTCCTAGAGCAGAGATGATTCCACTTGTTATGGTGTGATCAAGTCCAAAAGGATTACCAATGGCCATAGCTTTTTGACCAACAAGGAGAGTTGATGAATTGCCAGGAGTGATGGGTTGAAGCTTTTTGGGCATCTCCTGAAGCTTTAAAACAGCGATGTCTTTTTTGGGTTCTGTTCCTACAATCTTTGCCTTGTATTGTTTTTTATCGCCCTTGAAGGAAATATGGAAATAATCACTATTAGCAACAACATGAAAGTTAGTTACGATATGACCTTTATCATCCCAAACAAATCCTGATCCTGCTCCACTTGGAACTTCCATCGGTTCAGGATCAAAGAAGTTTCTACTCCGAGTAACTTTGATACTTGAAACGTTTACAACAGCGTTACTTACATTTTGAAAAACATTAACAGTGTTTCTTTCAAACTCTAGAAGATGTGAAGTGTCTGGTGGGTTTTTAGAAAAAGCTAAAGTGGGAATTAAACAAACAATTATAAGAAGTACTTTCATGCCTATTTTGCTCCTTGGGTAATTCTTTGACCTGTTGGCCCTTATAGGTATAATTCTGATCATTAGTTTAATCAAGCTAGACTTGTGTCAAAAGCCTGTCAAAATGGAGTTAACCACTTGAAAATACAGTATTATAATAGAAGGAAGGGGTGTCTTGAGCAAGAAAAAGTTTATGGCGATGGCGCTGTAAAGTGGATGTATCAGACCCTTAGCGGAAAGCTATTAACTAGGTTACTCATTACAGCTCCCGTAAGCGTTGGTTACGGTGCCCTTCAAAGCGCAGGCCAAAGCAGAAAGAAGATTGCTGATTTTATAAAAAAGTTCGATATCAAAATGGAAGACTACGTACCTGAAGAAGGTAGGTCTGAGCAAGATCCTTACTCTAGTTTCAATAAATTCTTTATCAGAAAATTTAAAGAGGGAAAGAGATCATTTTTATCTGCTCCCGAAGTCATGCCGGCCTTTTGTGAAGCTAGATACTTTGGTTATGAGAGTATGACTGATGAACAAACAATACCTGTTAAAGGGAAGTATCTAGGAGCCGAAGCTCTCTTAAATTCAGAAAAATGGAATAACACTTTTCAAGACGGGCCACTTCTTTTGGCAAGGTTATGTCCGGTCGACTATCACCGTTTTCACTATCCAGATAATGGGACAGTTTTAGATTACTATAAAGTTAAAGGTAAGCTTCACTCGGTTAACCCTATCGCTTTAAAAGAATATGCTGACGTCTTCTCTAGCAATGTTAGGGAAGTGACTATCTTAGAAACGGAGAATTTTGGAAAGCTCGCCTATATTGAAGTTGGCGCCATGATGGTAGGTAAGATTGTCCAATCTGGTGACTTAAAAAGTTTTAAAAGAGGTGACGAGAAAGGCTATTTTCTTTTTGGTGGTTCGACGGTGATCGTTCTTGGTGAAAAAGGAAAATGGAAACCAGATCAGGAGATCCTAGATTATACCCAAAAAGGAATTGAAACGTATTTACAGCTAGGGGAAAGCACAGCTTCTAAATGCTAAACTGGGCAACAACGGGGAAGTGATCTGAAGGGTAAATTCCTTCTTTATTTTCTTTGATTATTTTAATACTCGAACATTTGAAGCGCTTATCTGAGATGATCCAATCGATACGGGAGCCTTCATCTAGCTTTCCTTTAAACTTATGAAAAGTTGTTTCTTCAGGATGATCAAAGTCAATCCAAGGGTCAGCCAAATTATCTCTTAAACTCATTAAAGTCTTTCGAACTTCGCCTTCAGGATTTTCATTGAAGTCACCACATAATAATAGGGCTTCATTACTAGAGTTTATTTTATATATCTCTTCTAGAAGGACCTTAATTTGTTCAACTCTAGTTTCAGAGAAACAATGATCTAGATGGCAGTTGACGATAAAGATCTCGCGGCCTGTTTCTTTTATCGCGAGCTTGGCCCAAGTACATAGCCTTGGAAAAGCGCTATTAAAAGATTTAGACCCAGCCTCGTTTGGTGTTTCGCTAAGCCAGATATCCCCTGACTCTTCAACAAAGAATTTTTCTTTGTTTATATAGATACAAGGATACATTCTTTCTTTTATCCACTTACGATGAGAATCGATGATATCTAAGCCTCCTAAGAGCGTGTTGAACTCCATAAGCTGTGGTCTTCTTCCTTCTTGGCTGCAGACAATGTCTGGGCTTTCTGAGGTAAGAAAGTCACATAAGATCTGCTTTCTATTATCCCAAGCATGAATGGTATCAGCAGGGTTATCGAAGCGAATATTTGATGAGATGATTTTTATATCCATAATTTCAACTGTAAGTATAGGCCGGTCTAATTCAGACCACAAAGTCTTAATATATGCCGATTTTACCTATTTCACTACATAATTTCAGGTGGTTACTCTGGAATCATCTTTGCTAATTAAGACTCAAAACAAAGGGGTGCTTATGTTGCAAAAAGTCATAATGGATCAATTTCAAAAGAAGTTTTCAAATCCAACCTACAAAGAAATGGTTGAACTTACAGGGATCGAGCAAACAAGACTATTTAGAATTAAAAATGGCACGGCCATGAGGCTTGAGGAGTTCGAAAAGATCTTAAAGCTTATGAGTGAAACTAGTAACCCAATGAACTTATTCTTTGATTGTTATAAGTACCTAGATCAAAAAACACTCTCTGAAGTAGAACAAAGTATTAGCAGAAAAATAGCATTAGCAAAATTAAGGAGTAATTAATGGACGGATTATTGGCAGTAGAAAGAATGGTATTAGAGTCAATCGCAAAAGGCTCTACTAATGAATTAAGTATTGTAAAAGATACTTCTCTAAGTAAAGGGTTTGTCTCCACATTGGTTGAAAATTTAATAGATTATCAGTTAGTTGAATTAGAGAAAAGAAAGTTAATCTTAACCAAGACAACCCAGAATTTAATTCAGTTTAACAAAGCTGATAATGTGAAAATGGAACTTAAAGATCTCTTTGAGTCGATGGTCGATAATCATTACGCTCAATCACCCTTAGAAGAAAGAGAACAAATCTTAAAAATGCAGAAGATATGGCTTACCGATTATGAATTTAAAGTTATGAAGAGCATGATGAGCAATATCGAAAATTACATAAAATCGATCCGAAAAGACAGATTACTTCACCCAGAAGAAGAAATCCTTTCAGAGCAAAGAGTTATCTTCTGGGGAAGTGATACTTATTCCAATCTAATAGAATCAACTCTCGCTGCTTAGTTAAAACTTGCCCTTAATAGTTCAAATTAGGGGCAAGCCATTTCTCAACAGTCTCAACATTCATGTTCTTTCTCTCCGCGTATTCAGTAACTTGATCTTTATCTATCTTACCAAGGTTAAAATACTTAGAACCTTGGTAACCCATATAAAACCCAGAAACAGAACTCGCTGGAGTCATTGCAAAGTTTTCAGTTAAGCTAACACCAGTATTCTTCTCAGCGTCTAAAAGCCTCCATAAGAGTCCTTTTTCCGTGTGATCAGGACATGCAGGGTATCCAGGAGCTGGCCTTACACCTCTATATTTCTCTTTGATAAGTTCTTCGTTGGTAAGGTTTTCATTGAGTCCAAAGCCCCATTGGTCTCTTACTTTCTTATGCATTAATTCAGCAAGAGCTTCAGCGATTCTATCCCCAAGGGCCTTAACTAAGATTGAGTTATAATCATCTAAATCGTCCTTGTACTTTAAGGCCAGTTGCTCAACTTCAGATCCGGCTGTAACAACAAACCCACCGACAAAGTCTTTATAGGATGATCCTTTAGGCGCTACGAAGTCTGAAAGTGATTTGAATGATCCACTTTGTTGTCTAAGGAAATGAAAGGTTTGAAGAATGTCTTCTCTACTTTCATCGCTATAGATTACAACATCGTCACCTGTACTATTGGCAGGCCATAGACCTAGAACAGCTCTTGGGTTGAATAACTTCTCACTAACAATCTTTTTAAGCATGTTATTAGCATCATCAAAGAGCTTAGTGGCCTCTTTTCCATATTTATCATTCTTTAAGATTTGTGGATAACTTCCCTTTAACTCCCACGTCCAGAAGAAGGGGGACCAATCAATATAGGGAACAATCTCATCTAGGCTAACTGTCTCGAAAATTTGAAGACCGAGCTTTTCAGGAATAAACTCTTCAGCTTTTTCCCATTGAATAACAGTCTTCTTTGAACGAGCTTCTTTTAAAGGAGTTAATACTTTCTTCTCTCTAGAATCAAAAGCCAACTTTGTAGCAATCTGTTTTTCTTTTAATTCAGAAACAAAGGCTTCCTTGGTATTAGGGTTGAGGAGCTTCTGGCAAACCTCAACAACTAAGCTAGCATCTCCAACATGAACAATCGGCTCGCTATAATGTTCAGCCACTTTAATGGCCGTGTGGGCACGAGAAGTTGTAGCCCCACCAATGAGAAGGGGAACTTTAAATCCCTGTCGCTCCATCTCTTTAGCATTAAAGATCATCTCATCTAGAGAAGGAGTAATTAGGCCTGATAGACCAACTATATCTGCATCAAGTTCAATAGCTTTCTTAAGAATCTGATCACAACTAACCATGACTCCCATGTCGTGAACTTCATAACCATTACAGGCTAAAACCACGGCTACAATGTTCTTTCCAATATCGTGGACATCACCTTTTACAGTTGCGATTAAAAAGACCCCTTGCTTTTGGGTAGGGTTCTTTTTCTTTTCTTCTTCCATGAATGGTTCTAAGTAAGCAACGGCGCGTTTCATCACTCTTGCTGACTTAACAACTTGAGGAAGGAACATCTTTCCTTCACCAAAAAGCTTCCCAACCACTTTCATCCCCTCCATAAGGGGACCTTCGATGATATCAAGAGGCTTATCAAGTTCTTTCCTAGCTTCTTCTGTATCGATCTCAATAAAGTCAGCAACACCATTTACTAAGCTATAAGTAATCCTCTCTTGGAGTGGATTATTTCTCCATTCATTTGTGACTCTATCCTTCTTTTTACTCTTTCCTTTAAATCCTTCAGCAAAGTCTAAAAGCTCTTCAGTAGCTTCAGGTGATTTATTTAAAAGAACGTTTTCTACCTTTTCTTTTAAGTCCGGCTGAATATCTTCGTATACTGCGAGCATTCCTGCATTAACGATACCCATATCAAGACCAGCTTTAATGGCATGGTAAAGGAAAGCTGAGTGCATAGCTTCTCTAACAACGTTATTCCCCCTAAAACTAAAGCTAATGTTTGAAACACCACCACTAGTAAGGGCCCCAGGGCAAACTTTCTTGATCTCTCTAATCGCTTCGATAAAATCTACGGCGTAAGAGTCGTGCTCTTCAATACCTGTTGCAACCGTTAATATATTAGGGTCAAAGATAATATCTCTTGGGTCAAAGCCAACTTTACCAACAAGAATATCGTACGCTCTCTTACAGATTCTAACTTTATCCTCTTTAGTAGCTGCTTGCCCTTTTTCATCAAAGGCCATAACTACAGCGGCAGCACCAAAGTTTTTAATGATAGTCGCGTACTTAATAAATTGTTCTTCACCTTCTTTTAATGAAATTGAATTAACGACACCTTTACCTTGAATACATTTAAGACCCGCTTCAAGAACTTCCCATTTTGAGGAGTCAATCATGATCGGCACTCTACAAATATCGGGTTCACTTCCGATGAGGTTTAAAAACTTCACCATACATTCAACTGAATTTAAAAGGCCTTCATCAAAGTTGATATCGATAATATTGGCGCCATTAGCAACTTGTTGCCTTGCTACTTCAAGGGCCTCATCAAAATTATCTTCTTTAATTAGCTTATTAAAACGTGGAGAACCAGTGACATTGGTTCTTTCTCCAACCATAAGAAAAGGAGTCGCCCTTTCGTTGTAGATATTTAAAGGCTCAAGCCCTGAGAGGCGAGTGGCCGGAGTATGTTCAGGTATCTTTCTCGGTGGAACACCTTGAAGAGATTTTACGACGGCAGCAATATGATCAGGTGTTGTTCCACAACAACCACCCACAATATTAACATAACCACTCTCTGCAAAATCCTTTAAGTTACTTCCCGTAATATCTGGAGTTTCATCATAACCTGTGGGGGCTAGAGGGTTAGGCAGTCCAGCGTTTGGGTAACAAGAAACAGGAATATCGGCCACTTGAGAGAGTTCCGCTAGAAAAGGTCTCATCTCTGCAGCCCCTAAGGCGCAGTTAATACCGATACTCACGGGGTTAGCATGACGGATCGAATTCCAGCAAGCTTCAACAGTTTGCCCTGAAAGAGTTCTTCCTGAATTATCAGTAATGGTAATTGAAACCATAACGGGGAAGATCTCGTGCCATTCATCTTGAAGTTCTTTAATAGCGTAGATAGCGGCCTTTAAATTAAGGGTATCAAAAGTTGTCTCAGGCAATAGAATATCGCAGCCACCCTCTAGAAGCGCCTTACCTTGTTGATAATAATTATCTTTTAGTTCATCAAATGAAACGGCCCTGAAAGCGGGGTTGTTAACATCAGGTGACATTGAGGCGGTTCTGTTAGTAGGACCTAAAGCCCCAGCGACAAAACAATATCTTCCTTCTTCTTTTGAGGCTCTTTCAGCTGCTCTCTTTGCAACTCTAGCAGACTCTCTATTGATATCGTCTACAGCATGTTCAAGACCATAGTCGGCTTGGGCTATTTGAGTACCACTAAAAGAATTGGTCTCAACAATATCAGATCCTGCCTTGAAGTATTTATAATGAATCTCTTCGATAATCTCAGGACGAGTAAGAACTAAAAGGTCATTATTTCCTTTGAGGTCTATCTTGCTATCTTTAAAGATCTCTCCACGAAAATCTTTTTCTTCTAAGAATTCTTGTTGAATCATGGTGCCCATAGCACCATCTAGAAAAACGATTCTCTCTGAAAGGAGTTCTTGAAGCCTAATATAGGCTTGGCTTTTTGGCTTACTCATAGATCACTCTTATTGTTGTTTTTGAAAATGTGAAACCACATCAACTACGGATTCCGTATCGTTCATAATATAAAAATGAACATCAGGAACTCCAAAATTTAAAAGCCCTTCAACCTGCTGCATGGCCCACTTCTTACCGAGTTCTTTAACATGATCCGGATTGGCCATAACTTCTTCTACAAAGTCATCAGGGAAGTTAATATAAAAATTTCTTGGCAATGACTGTAATTGCTTAACTGATTTTAAAATCTTAAGGCCTGGGATGATGGGAACAGTTATTCCAATCTCACGGCACTTAGTAACAAAGTCATAGTAATGTTGATTATTATAAAACATCTGAGTAGTAACGTATTCTGCTCCCGCCTCAACTTTCTTTTTGAGCCATTGAAGATCTTGAGCCAAGTTAGGGGCTTCAAAATGTTTCTCTGGGTAACCAGCAACTCCAACACAAAAATCAAGGGGCTGAGAGTTGGCTATCTCATCAACAAATTTTCCAGCTTTTAATTCTGTGATTTGTTCAACAAGGTCAATGGCATATCTATTTTGAGTACGCTCTTTTGAAACAACTTTATTATAATTAAGGCCATCACCTCTCAGGGCCAAGACGTTCTCAATTCCTAAATAATTAAGTTCAATTAAAGCATCTTCAGTTTCTTCTTTTGTAAAACCTTGGCAGAGTAAATGAGTAACTGTATCGATCTTAAAACGGTTTTGAATAATCCCGCAGATACCAACAGTTCCTGGGCGCTTCTTATAAATTCTTCTCTCTAAAGAGCCATCATTTTTTTCGTTATAGTAAGCACCAGCTGAATGAGCAGTCACATCAATCCATGGGGGATCAAGCGGTTGGATGGCCTTAACAATATCAACAATATCTTTAACGGTCCTTCCTCTTGGAGGTGGAACAATTTCAAAACTAAAGGGGGTTTTCTTGGCGTTCGCCAGATGCTCTACAACTTTCATAATTTCCTCTTCACCCCATGCGGTTATTAAAGTTACACAGGGCAAGCCTAAATAAATAATACACTAGATTATAAGCCTAATTACCTGATTTTCAAAGAGAAGTTAATTGGACACTGCCTTTAAAGGTTATTTATTGGAGATGGGCAGGCCATTGAAATTAAAAGGAAATTTTTCTAAAGGTGAGATTAACTCTCGGCCCCATAGGTAAAGAAGTTTTGGCAATTCGGTGGCTCCAGTACTTTTGAGTCTCACCTTTCATAAGTATAAGTGAACCTGTCTCCGTTGAAAGACTGATCTTCTCAATGGTTTTATCCTCAAGATGCTTGAATTGGAAAAGCCTAGGCTCACCAAAAGAGAGGGAAGCGATGACAGGATGATGGCCTAATTCTTTTTCATCATCATTATGCCAAGACATATGATCCCTCTGATCACGGTAATAGTTTAAGAGGACACTATTAAATTCAGCGCCCGAATAGCTTTCAACCTTTTTCTTTAAAGCTAGGAGAAGTTCCGTCCAAGGTAGGGGTTTGTTTGTGATTCCTGAGTAAGTATATGATGCTTTAGGGTCACCATACCAAGCGGTTAGCCTCGGTAAGTTGACCACTTTTCCAAACATGTTCATCTTATCTTGAGTCCATTTTATATTGTCGATTAATCCTTGAAGATGATCTTCTTCAACAAAGTGAGAAATAAACTCAACTTCGCCGTCCTTGGGAAGTAGGTTTGATGATCTAGTGTTTTTTATTCCAGGGAGTTCCACCCCTATAATCTAGCTAGCGAATGGACCGTAGTCTAGAGAATCAAATAAACTTTTTGGAAAACACATTATGATATTCGTACCAATATAAGGAGTTGAAAGTATCTTTAAGCTTCCTCCAACTTTGTTCATAAAGTTTATGCTTGAAGAAAGACCAATTCCGGAACCTTCTGTTTTAGTCGTAAATCCCTTTTTCTTATGAACTTGTTGTATATCGCTAGCAAAGAACCCAATACCATTGTCAGTTATTTTTACCTGGATCTCGTCTCTATTACACCCAACCTTTACTAGGACTTGAGTCGCTCCGGCCTCAACGGCATTATTTAATACATTCGAAACAGCTCTTTCAAAGTCCTCTTGATCAAAGGAGAAGATTAAATCTCTTAAACTTGGCTGAGCATTTAATGAAAAGACTACTTTTGGATCCTCCATTTCTTTATGGCTCAATGAAAGCTCAAGCGAGTCTAGCAAGTAGTTTGGTTCCTCATTTATATCTAAGTGAAAATGAGCTTTCAATTTACCAGCTAGATCAAAAAACTTTCTATAAGCTTCATGCTCAAGTTGTTGGTCCCTTTGCTCAGTTTTAATTAGGCTTTTAAGCGCACAAAGCGGCGAATTGATATCGTGTATAAGTGCCAAAACCTCATTCGTAATTCCTGAATTCATATTATCCCCTGTAAATGTTGTAGAAAATTCTTAAAAGGGATTTATCCAAAGGTCGAAAAGATTCCTCAGTGGGACAGGGCTTTACCCACCGGGATGGGATGTATCCCAGCCTGGGACATATAAGTCCTTGAATACCTTTCTTACAATAACCACTTATTGTCCCGTGACGGGCCAAAAAGGTAATTATTTCAATATGTTTGAAGTAGTGTTTTTCAAAATGTACTTACTCTCTTACATCAATAAATAATTACGAATAGAACAAAAAGGGGATGCATGAGTACATTTGCACTACAAGATGAAGACCTCTGCCAGGCATTGCGACGGCGAGTGAAGCATTACAAAAAGGACCACCCGGCCCTTAGCTCTCAGCAGATAGCAAAGAGGTTCAAGATGTCTAGTTCGACTCTAAATAGAATCGAAAATGAAGACATCAGAAACCCAACAATCGATCAAGTATTGAAAGTCCTAAGGGGGACTGGAGAGACTAATGATCTACTGTCGTTTATTGAAGAGTATTATCCGGATATCGCTGAGACTTATAGGGAAGTTTACTCTGAAAATTTAAATAGTTCATTTATCGAAGTCAGTCATGAGTCATACTTCAAGGATAGGTCTACTTTTACTATTATGCTTTTGGCATATACTGGCGAGGGAACTTCAAAAGATGAAGTATTGAGTCTTCTAGGTCAATCAGGTTTAAGAGAATTAGTTGGCTTGATCCAGAAAGAGATATTGTCTGAATCAAAAGAAGGGAAGATCTCTGCCATGAAGGGACAAAAAGTTAATATGTCTCAAGAAGCTTTTAGGTCTCTACTAATGAATTCGATTGATACTCACTATAAAGTGGATAATTTTGGAACAGGTAGAAATTTTCTAAGTTTTCAGACAAGTAGTCTTTCTAAAGAAATTGCTATGCCTAAAATAAATGCAGTTTTAAAAGAGGCTTTTTCAAAAGTTCAAATGATAATTGATGATCCAGTTAATAATGGATTGGACAAAGTATTTATTGGCTTAACAGCGGATACATTTTATGAAGTTAAAAAAGGAAGTTAATATGAGATATATGATTTTAATTTTAATAGTGTCTACAAGTCTATTTGCTCAAGAGAATGAGCGTATTCTTACTGATGATATTAGTGGAGGAGGAGGTCGTTCAGTTGATACTGGAGCTAGTACTGGGGGACGTTTTCTAGTTGGTAATGATGGTGGATCACGTGCTCTTGACATTAGCGGTGGCGGAGGCCGACTTGTTGACACCAATTCAACCGTACGATTAATGAAGGTAGAAAGGCGTATGGAAGGGTCTAATATTCAACTGTCAGATGCTAACGATGTTATTAAAACTCATAGCAGATCTTCAATGTCTATAGATAGGCTTTCAAAAATGTTAAACCTACGAATAGTCGCTCCACTCGGAAGTATAAGTGAGATTACGCTGAAAGACGGAACTGTAATAAGAACCGAAGATTTACTAGAGAAGCGTTAAATAGATTCAATATAAGAACTGACCAAGTCGTATGCATCAAATATTAGTATGGCTTGGTTTCTATATTTATTATAGTTTTTCTTTGGAATTTTTTTATCATATCTTCCTGTATAAAGACCAATCCTGTAGTACGCATCTCCAAAAACTTTCTCAAAGTGTATATAAGATTTTTTATCAACCCTTTCATAATAATAATTGGAAAGAGTAATGTGATCAGTGGGGCCTGCATTGAACCTTGGGCCAACTAAGTGGTATCCCATAAACCATTGTCCACGTTGATCGAAAAGTCTATGTAGGTAGATTTCTTTTGAGCGCCATTGTAGATCATCCTCAGAAATATTCTCAATATCTTTAGGAAAATCGTAACCAATAAGTCTAATTTTAGCTCTATCATCAGCCATTTCTTTGAGAAACACTTTTATCTGGTCTAATGCATTTAGATCTGAACTAATTTTTTGTTTTTGTACGTTTAACTTTTTTAGGTCTGCTTTTCCGAGAAAGATGGAAGCGTCTTTTTGGAAAGTGTTTATTGAATCGATATGCTGGTTTAGGGCCTTGAAGAATTTTTCTTCGTGGGTTAAAGCCGCTGTTGTGTGATCGTCGGAATGGAATGAGAAGTCTACTTTAGTTAAGTTACTTTCAGACTGTTCTAGAACATCTTTAAATTTGAAGTATTGAACGAATATTTGTTCGATTTTCTCTAACTCATTAATCTGGTCTTCGATTTTTATAACTTCGTTTAAACTGAACTCATTCTTGAAGCTAAGAGTGAGGAATTGAGCCGTGTGCTTATAGTTCGTTATGCTTTCAAGGAGAGCATCTCTTAGATCCTGCTCAGTTATTTTTGTGAGGATAAATTTGTCAGTTTTAATTTCTATAGATTTAATCTTTTTTAAACTTTCTTCAAGCTCAGATTTCGAGTCATTTAATTTTTTGATGTCTGATATGACTAGGTCATGCTGTAGCTTTTGAGTGTTTATTTCAAGGTTAAGACTTTCGATATCAGCAGTATTCTCGGTGCTTGAGAGTAGGTTTTTGTATAAGTTTGCCTTTTCTTGGAAGGCAATGAAGAGAAGGTCCCTTTCAGCTAATTTTTTTTCAATTGAACTAGTAAAGGCTTTAAGACTTTTGGAATATTCATTTTTCGCTTTTTCAAGCCTCTCTGTTACGAGTGATTGGTTGGATTCCTCTATTAAAACAGGGGCAGAAAGCGGAGCTTCTTGGTTGTTTTTTGAGCATCCTGTGATGATCAATGCTGAAAGGAGGAAGATTTTAAGTTTCATATTGCGCTACGCATAATATCTATTTTTGGGGTGAAGTGTAGTAATTTGAAATATTTACAGATCTTGGCATCGCGTAAGTTATTGAAAACAATGATAAAAAAACCAGAAAAGGGTAGAATGGGAAGCTATGAAAGTTGTTTTGCTCCATGATTGGTTAACAGGGTTTCGCGGTGGCGAGAGGGTTCTAGAAGTTTTCTGTGAAATGTTTCCGGACGCCCCTATCTATACTCTTATCCATAAAAAGGGATGCGTCCCTGCCTCAATAGAGAATCGAAAGATCGAGACTAGTTTCTTGAACTCGATTCCGGGCGTGCACTCTCAGTACCGTAAGTTTCTTCCCTTGTTTCCAAAGGCGGCAGATGCTCTGAAGATTATTGAAGAGGCCGATGTCGTTCTTTCTAGTTCTCATTGTGTAATTAAAGGCGTGAAGAAGCCTGAAGGCTCAGTTCATATTTCCTATATTCATAGCCCGATGAGGTATTTGTACGATCAATATGATTCTTACTTTGGTCCTGATGCTCCATTTTATCAACGAGCTGGAATGAAGGTTTTTAAGAACTACTTAACGAGTTGGGACATCAATTCTAATGAGAATGTTGATCACTTTGTTTCTAATAGTGCATTTGTTAAGGAGAGGGTTACGACGTTTTATAAGAGGGAGTCAGATGTAATTCATCCCTTCGTTGATCTAGATGATTTTAAATCTGTCCAAGATGATTCCCCTGCAAAAGAAGACTACTATATAATGGTTACGGCCTTCGCTCCGAATAAGCGAGTTGATCTTGCTGTTCAGGCCTTTAATAAGCTTGGCTTAAAACTTAGGATCATCGGCTCTGGCCAACAAGAGGCCGAGCTTAAAGAAATGGCGAATGATAATATTGAGTTTCTTGGTAATATTAGTAGAGAGGAAGTTGTTAGTTGTTTTGCTCGAGCAAGGGCGATGATCTTTCCCGGAGTGGAAGACTTTGGGATCACTCCTCTTGAATCGATGGCCAGTGGAACTCCGGTTATAGCTTATAGAGCTGGTGGGGTGCTTGAGACACTTAACGAAAATGTAGCGGTCTTTTTTGACGAGGCTAGTTCTGAGAGCTTAATAGAAGCTGTAGAACGGTTCAATAAGGTAGAAATTAAGCGAGAAAATCTATTGGCGAGAGCGAATGACTTTTCTAAAGAGATATTTAAGAAAAACATTTTGGAATACATTGAAAGGAAATTGAAATGAAAATATTAATCACTGGTGGTGCTGGTTACATTGGATCTCATGTTTTAAATCTTCTCGGAATGGAAGGCGGTCATGATATTGTTGTTGTAGATAACCTTTCTACGGGAAGAAAAGAGGCCATGCTTTATGGCAGGCATGTTCATGAAAACTTAGAAAATACTCAAGCAATAGATGAACTTTTTGCCAAAGAAAAGTTTGAGGCTTGCATTCATTTTGCTGGAAGTATTGTTGTTCCTGAAAGTGTCTCAGACCCTATTAAGTATTATAAAAACAATACAGAAAACTCTTTAAATATGATTGCCCATTGTGTGAAGCATGGTTGTAATAACTTTATCTTCTCTTCTACAGCAGCTGTTTATGGAGATCTTGAAGGTGGTGTTTGTACTGAAGAGTCCGTAACCGTTCCTATTAACCCTTATGGAACTTCTAAGTTAATGACTGAATTGATGTTGAGAGATGCAAGCGTTGCTTCAGATATGAACTTCGTAGCTCTAAGATACTTTAATGTAGCTGGAGCGAACGTTGATCTTAAGATTGGTCAGTGTACTCCGAATGCAACTCATTTAATTAAGATAGCTTCAGAGTGCGCTTCAGGTAAAAGAGAGAAAATGGCGATCTTTGGTTCAGACTATAATACTCCGGATGGGACTTGCATCAGAGATTATATTCACGTCGATGATTTAGCGCAGGCTCACGTGGATGCACTCTCTTACTTGAAAGGAGGAGGAGATTCACAAATCATGAACTGTGGTTATGGTCATGGCTTTAGTGTTAGAGAAGTAATTGCTGCTGTTAAAAAAGTAACAGGTGTCGATATAATCGCTGAAGATATAGAAAGACGTCCCGGAGACGCTGAAAAACTAATCTCAGTTGCTGATAAGATTAGAAAAACAATTGGCTGGACGCCTAAATATGATGATTTAGAGCTGATTGTTAAAACGGCTTTTGAGTGGGAAAAGAAACTTTAGTAGGCGTTTTCATTGGTAAAACCTTTCCATAAAGTTAGGAAAAGAATTTTAATATCAAACCAAAAAGACCAATGTTTAATATAATAGATATCACATTCTATTCTTTTATGGAGGGATGTATCGCCCCGCCAGCCATTGACTTGTGCCCAGCCAGTAATACCTGCACGCATCTTGTGTCGTAGCATATATCCAGGTATTTCTTCTCTAAATTTTTGAACAAAAAATGGGCGTTCAGGTCTAGGCCCAACAAGAGACATATCTCCTTTGAGAACATTCCATAATTGAGGAAACTCATCGAGGCTTGTCTTTCTTAGGAAGTCTCCGAGTCTTGTCTTTCTTGGATTTTCTTTATTTGACCATTCCGTCTGATCTTCTTCACCAGTTGCCTGCTTCATTGTCCTAAACTTCCACATTAAAAAGGTATCACCTTCGAGACCGAGTCGTTCTTGACCATAGAAGACAGGGCCTTTTGAGGAAACCTTAATTAAAATACCCAACACTAAGAATAAAGGTGAAAGAATGGTGAGCCCAAGGGCAGCTCCAAAGAGGTCTAAGAATCTTTTAATTATTAACTCTATAAAATTAAAAGAAGGTTGATTAACTGACAGTAAAGGCATACCTCCAAAGTCTTCAATCTGATGTCCGATGAGTGAATAAGGGAGGTCTGGAAGAATTTGAATCGGAATAACATCGTTGTAACTATTGGCCATAAAAGCTTCTACTTTATGACTATCTTTATTGTTGTAGGAGATAACGATAACATCAGGAGAAAGAGAATCTTTTAGATGAGCATATTCGCCTTGCAGTTCTTCAATGTTTAATTTTTCTGCTTGTCCTTCAGAGTCAATCCAACCTTTAAACTGAATACCACTATCTTTAAAAAGCCTGGCATTGTGTACGTACTTTGTTAATGGCTCTCCATTTCCGACAAGTAAAACATGCCGTAGATTTTTCCCCTTACGCCTCAATGATCTTAGAAAGTTTCTCACTGCCATCCTAAGACTAATTAAAAGAAGTGTTGATGTAGCGTAATAGATTATTAGAGTAAGCCTTGATAAACGCTCAGATCCAAAAAAATAAAGTAAAAGTACAAAGCAGATTATTGCGATTGTATTGGCCTTAACAACACTTAAGATCTCGTGGTAGCGATGTGTAAACCTTTGGCTCAAATAGAGGTTATTTTTATAAAAACAATAGAGAGTCACTACTAAGAGAACAGGAGCTAGCTTAAGAAAGAGAATCTCTAAGCCTTGCTCGGCATCTGGTAAATAAAAAAATCTAATAAAGTAAGAAAGTACCCATGAAAAAAGGATGAGTAGAATATCTAGGAGTTTCTGGAAATTAGAAAATGATTTTTCGTGAGCTTTTAACATCCTTGAATTTTATGTAAAAGTAATCGAATTGGGGTTGCGCACAGAGTTATTTAACAATGAAACTTCTTTGCGTATACTTCATCGATGAAATTAGATGCAGTCATTATAGGTGGAGGAATCGTAGGTCTTACTATTGCTCGCTATTATAGTGAAAAATTCCCGAGTGACATAATCGCCCTTTTCGAATCTTCAGACTTTCTAGGTGAAGGCAACACATCTAGGAATAGTGGCGTACTGCATGCTGGACTTTATTATGAAACAGGCTCTCAGAAGCATCAGTTTTGCGTCCGAGGAAATCAAATTTGGCGAAAATGGAAAGATGAATTCGATATGGATGTTACCATTTGTGGCAAATATCTAGTTGCTTCAACTCAAAGTGAAATAGCCTCTCTAGAAGATCTATATGGGCAGGCCCTAAAAAACAATATTCCGGACGTTAGCTGGATCTCAAGTGAGAAGATAGATCATGTAGCAAAAGTCGAAAAGTGTTTTTTCTCTGGTACTACTGGCTATATCAATGTTCCAGAGGCGATTAAAAAACTAGAGCTTTTACTTTTGAAAAAAGACATTCCAATATTTTTAAAAAACAAAGTCGAAAATATTGAAAAAATAGAAGATGGATTCAAGATTAAAACTTCTAGAGAGGAATTTGAATCGAAGAGAGTTTTCAATGCCGCTGGTTTTGGTGCCATTGAACTCAGAAAAAAGTTGGATTTAACTGAATTTGAAAATGTTTTTGTTAAAGGAAATTATTTGAGAGTTAAGAAGAAATACTTCAACGAAAGTCTTATTTACCCGGTTCCTTTAAAGAATCTGAAAGGTCTTGGAGTGCATACAACAATCGACTCTGGAGGCGTAGTAAGGTTTGGGCCAAATGCCATAGATGTAGATAGTTATGACTACAAAGTTAATGAGGATTCAGTTAAACAAATGTGGCCGGAAATAAGGGCTCTTTTTAAAGGCTTGAAAAAAGACGACTTAATGATTGATTACGCAGGGGTGAGAACAAAACTTGCTAAGAATGGAGCAACTTATAAAGACTTTCATGTCTCAGCTCCAATAGAGGGTTATTTTGAGGCGATCGGGATTGAGTCGCCAGGGCTGACTTCAGCTCCGGCTATCGCAGAGTTTCTAGTGGATAAAATCTAGAAGGGTACGTTGCGTCATTCGCTGGGGATGCACTTTTGACGGTACATGCAAAAGATCGTAAATTGACGTCTTTACTAAAATCACAGGTGTTACGCTATGAGTAAGATTCAAGAGCTATTTTCAAATTCCAATGGTCCAAAAGGTTATATTTCTGGTTACTTTAACCACCTTTCTGAGATCTTCAATAAGATCAGCGTTGATGAGTTAGAGACTTTTATTAATCTTATCCTCGATGCAAGAAAATCTGGCAACACAGTTTATTTTATAGGTAATGGTGGATCAGCTGCCACTGCTTCACATTTTGCAAATGACTTAGCTATCGGAACTAGGTGTCCTGATAATCCATTTAAAGTCATGAGCTTAACAGATAACAATGCTGTCATGACAGCAATTGCAAATGATTTTGGATATGAAAGCCTTTTCCTAAAGCAGCTTGAAGTTTGTTTAAATAAAGATGACGTTCTAGTCTCTATTTCAGCTTCTGGAAATTCCCCAAACCTTTTGAAAGCTGTTCAGTATGCTAAATCTTTAGGCGCTAAAACCGTAGGCTTAACTGGATTTGATGGTGGAGAGCTTTATCAGATGTGTGACTACAAAGTTCATGTCCCCACAGATAAAGGTGAATACGGACCAGTCGAAGATCTTCATATGATCTTTGATCATATCATTGGAACTTACCTTGCTATGCTAGTTAAAGAGAAAAACTAATTGTTTAGATTTATCTTTATCTATACTTTTCCAGTTAGCGAAAATAGTTAGGATGCATGATCTTGAGAGAACTCAAGTTATAGCGAAAGATATAATTAAAAAGTTATATTCAGGAGATTGATTATGAAGGGAATCATATTGGCAGGAGGGGCAGGTAGTCGTCTATATCCAATGACTCAGGTTTTTACTAAGCAGTTACAGCCTATTTATGACAAGCCTATGATTTACTATCCTCTTTCGCTTTTAATGCTTGGGGGGATTAAAGATGTTCTCATTATCTCCACTCCAACTGATATACCTGCATTTGAAGCATTATTAGGGGATGGAAGCAGGTACGGAATTCAAATTTCATATAAGATTCAAGAAAACCCTTCTGGGATTCCAGAAGCCTTTATATTAGGTGAAGACTTTATGGGGGCGGAAGAAGATGTCGCTCTTATATTAGGAGATAATTTATTTTATGGAGACTTTGATTTCTTTAGAAAGGCCTTCAAAAATCAAATTGACCGAATCGATGGTAAGGAAGCTCGAATTTTTGCTTATAGTGTTTCAGATCCCGAAAGGTATGGAGTTGTCGAATTTTGCAAAAAAACATCTGAGATAAAATCAATTGAAGAAAAACCAATAAAACCTAAATCTAGTTATGCTATACCCGGTCTCTATTTTTTCCCACGTAGTGTAATTAACAAAACAAAGAACCTCAAACCTTCTAAAAGGGGAGAGACTGAGATCACGGATTTAATTAATTCTTACTGGAATGAAGGAGTTCTGGGTGTAGAAAGAATTAACCGAGGAGTGGCCTGGTTAGATACTGGAACTCCTAAGTCTTTACTTGATGCCTCTTCATTTATTGGAGCCATTGAGGAAAGGCAAGGATTGAAAGTTGCTTGTCTCGAAGAGATTGCTTTAAGAATGAACTATCTATCTTATGAAGAGTTTGAAGAAATCGTGTCAAAAATACCAAATAGTACCTATAAGATTTACCTAGAGAAGATTGGAGCTGAGTTAAAAAGATGAAGAAAAATGTTTTAGTAACAGGGGCAGCAGGTTTCATTGGGAGTAATTTTCTAAAAAGAATCTGCCTAGCAAATACTGACGTTTACAACTTTGTTATTGTTGATGCTCTAACTTATGCGGGCTGTTATGAGACAATCGAAAAGGACATTCTTGAAAATGAATCTTTGTTCTTTGAGAAAGTTGATATTAGAAACGCCAATAAGGTAAAAGAGGTATTTAATAAATATGACTTTAAGGGAGTCGTTCACTTTGCAGCGGAATCTCATGTTGATCGATCCATAGAAAACCCTAATATCTTTGTGGAAACCAATATATTGGGTACTTTAAATCTATTGAATGAATCTTTAAAAGCATTTGAAAGTGAGCCAAATTTTAAATTTTTGCATGTGAGTACTGATGAAGTTTATGGAGACTTGTCCAATGAAGATCCAGCTTTTACTGAGTTGACACCTCTGCATCCGAACAGCCCCTATAGCGCAAGCAAGGCTGGGTCAGATCATTTGGTTCAATCTTTTTTTCATACTTATGGATTACCAATATTAATTACGAGATGCTCTAATAATTATGGACCTTTTCAATTCCCAGAAAAATTAATACCTCTTATGATTAACAATGCTATTTCGAACAAAAAATTACCCGTTTATGGAGATGGAAAGAATATTCGTGATTGGATTCATGTTCATGATCATGTAGATGCCATTTGGACAGTCTGGAGTAAGGGGATTTCTGGTGAAGTTTATAATGTTGGTGGTAAGTCAGAGGTTCAAAATATTGAAGTTGTTAAACTTATCCTAAAGCACTTAGGGAAATCTGAAGATCTTATTAGCTACGTCAAAGACAGGTTAGGTCATGACCGCCGGTATGCAATAGATAATTCAAAAATTCAAAATGAATTAGGGTGGGTCCCGAAAAGAAGCTTTGATGAAGGACTTTCTGATACAATCAGTTGGTATAAAGAAAACATTGAATGGCTAAGTATAGTCTCTGAAATGAAATAGAGTTATATTATTCGAAATAAATAAACTCGTAATCACCTTTGTACCCATTTTGTTCATATATCCAAAGCCATTCTTCAGGAGAGTAGAAGGACTCGCAAGTAAGTTGCCAATACATTAAGTTAACTTTCTCTGATTCATTACGATACGATTCGACACAGATCCAAGAGTCCTTAGCAGTGACTCGAGTGATCTCACTAACAGCACTATAAAGTTCGTTAATCTTTAAGTTATGAAGGGTTGTATTTGAAATAATAAGATCGAAAGAATTATCTTCAAATGGAAGATCTTTAGCATGACCGAGTTTAATGAACTCTTTGACCTCTGGCTTTGCATCATCAATAGCATGTTGAGAAATGTCTAATCCTTGAACCGTGCAGTTTGGTAAAAGTTGTGTGAATTCATATAGAAGAAATCCTTTACCGCAGCCAACGTCTAGAATCTTGGCATCATCTTTTAAATCGTAAGTTTTGATCATCTCTTCAGCTACTGTTTTCCAGCGGCCATCATAACTATAACCGCCATATCCATATTGACGAGGCCCATCCCAGTAATCTTTTCCGAACTTCTTAGCTACTAATGCACATTCTGATTTATCAAACTCGTTAACTCGTGCAATATAATCACGCTTTGTGCTGGAGTGAAGAGGGGTTACAAACTCTATATTTCTCACTTACAAATACCCCTTGATCATCTTTTTAATTGAATCAATACCAATTTCATATCTTTCAATTAAGTGATCTTGCGAGCCATACTGATCTGGGAAGCAGTCAGGCAAAGCAACTCTTTTAAAAGTCTCTGGATTTAGATCTTTGCTCTCAGAGATTAATTCTGATATTGCGCTACCTAGGCCACCTATTTTTGAATGCTCTTCTAAGCTTAAAACTATTTTTGCTTTTGAAATTTGTTCAGAGATAGTTTTAGTATCTAATGGTTTAATAGTATGAACATTTGTTACGCCAACACTGATTCCTTCTTTTGCTAGGTCTTCAGCTATAGTTAGCGCGCGTTGAACCATAATTCCACAGGCGATGAGTAAAATATCGGCAGCTTCTTTATGGATAATTGCTTTTCCAATTTCAAACCCATGTTTAGGATCAGAAACGATAGGGTCACCGCCTTTGGCAAGCCTAAAGTAGATAGGGCCTTGGTGAGCTTCAGAAGCTCTTACAGCTCTTTCCATTTCGTCAGCATCTGTAGGAACGATAATTGTCATATTAGGGATTAGTCTTGTTAGAGCGATATCATCAGTCGCCAGGTGAGTAGGCCCTAGGGGGGCGTAGACGAGTCCTCCGCCGTTACCTATGAGTCGTACGTTTGCATTGAGAAGCCCAAGATTTAAAATATTTTGCTCACAAGAACGTCTTGTAATAAAGGTTGCAATGGTATTCGTATAAACTATTTTACCTTCTTCAGCGATACCTGCACTCATACCAACAAGGTTTTGTTCTGAAATTCCTTCCATGATGAATTGGTTTGGAAATTCATTCTTAAATTCTTCTAAAGTTTTATATCCAAGGTCAGAGCCTATAAAAACAATCTTATCATTTTTTTTGGCGAGCTCATAAACGGTGTTAAGACATCTTTTACGCATTACTGATCCCCCAAAGCATCTTTGAGCTTTTGAATTTCTTCTGGACTAACACGAGATTTGTGATGCCAAGTTAAATCATTCTCTATTTCCTTGATCCCTTTACCTTTAATCGTGTGGCAAATTATCGCGACAGGCTTTCCTTTTGGAAGATCAGATAAAAGTTCTTCGAGTCTTTCAGGGTAATCCATATCAACTTCAAAAGAGTTGAAACCGAAGGCAGTCCACTTATCGGCAAAAGGCTCAAGTCCGCAAACTTCCGCGATCGTACCGCATGATTGATGTTTGTTATAATCAACAAGTGCCACAAGGTTATCTAATTTATTTTTAGAAGCAGAGAGAGCAGCTTCCCAAACGCTTCCTTCTTGGCATTCGCCATCACCCATAACAACATAAATCTTGTGATCTTCTTTGTTGGCCTTGGCATTCCATGCCATTCCGACTCCAAGTGGAAGACCGTGTCCTAAAGAACCCGTTGATGCTTCGACTCCAGGGACTTTGCATTTTTCAGGATGGCCGCCTAGGATACCGTCGGCATGACAAAACTTTAAAAGCTCTTCTTTTGGGAAAAAGCCTTTATTTGCAAGGACAGCATAAAGAGCAAGGCAGCCATGACCTTTACTAAGAATAAGTCGGTCTCTGTCTTTTTTCTTTGGGTTTTTTGCATCGTAGTTTAGGATTTTCTCGTAAAAGACATTTAGGATCTCAACTAATGAGAAAGCGGAAGGAACATGTCCTCTTTTTCCCGCATCAAAAGTATCTAAAATACTAACCCTAATTTTCTTACCAATCTCTTTGTAGTTGACTTCAGACATCTGATCCTCTTGTGGTGCGTCAGAATTGCTAATAATTTTACCAATATTACTTAATTTGTGATGTTTTTAACATCTCTATTACTGTTAATTTGGTTAGCAAAGTACCCATCGAGTTCACATAACTCGCGATATGTACCGAACTCTGCAACTTCTCCATCTTTCAGAGCGTAAATTTGGTCAGCATTTACTATTGTTGAAATTCGATGCGCTACAATAATAATAGTGGTCGATTTAGCTAAGTTCTCAATAGCCATTTGGATTTGGTTTTCTGAATGGTTGTCTAGGGCACTTGTGGCCTCATCTAAAATAACTAGTTCAGGCTCTCTAATTATGGCCCTAGCTAATGCAATCCTTTGTCTTTGCCCACCGGAGAGCTTAACACCACGGTCTCCAATATTAGAGTCGATACCATGCTTCATATCTTGAATAAACTCGAGGGCATTGGCTTTCTTTAAGGCTTCTAATATATCCTGCTCTGTTGCATCCTCTTTTGCCCAAAGTAAGTTTTCTCTAATACTCATATTAAATAGAACGGATTCTTGTGGTACATAACCTATTTTCTTTCTGAATTTTGTGAGGTCAAATTTTGATAAGTCTGTACCATCAATTTTTATTGAACCTTTCTTTGGGACTAAGAAGCCTAAGATTAAATCGACGATGGTTGATTTTCCTGATCCTGACTGACCCGCTAAAGCAATCATAGATCCTTTAGGAATTTTAAGACTAACATCTTTTAGAGTTTCTTTTTCACCGTCATGACTAAAGTAAAGATTATTAACTTCAATAGAGTATTCGATACTTTCGAAAGTTATATCACCACTGGATTGCTTTAGGTCTTGAGCTTTTTTTCTTATTTCCAAAAGCTGTTTATAACTTGGGAAAAAGCTTTCTACTGAGCCTTTAGTGTTAAGCAAAATACCCATAAAGCTAGAGGCTTGC
The DNA here is from genome assembly GCA_047630275.1 of Sulfitobacter sp. GTDB lineage: Bacteria > Bdellovibrionota > Bacteriovoracia > Bacteriovoracales > Bacteriovoracaceae. The sequence goes on from JBLHVN010000001.1 coordinate 96,298, forward strand.
TTTAAAGACCAGATGATGATCGCCATATCTGAAATCTTAACACCTTCGCCCCTGGTTAAATACAGAGTTATTAGAAGAGATAATATACCTAGGGGTAATGAAACTTCGTTAAGAAGAGTACCTAAACCATATACCTTAGTGGCGGCATCGGCATGTTCTCTATAAGCCCTGTCTAGGCGAAGAGTGGACTTGAGTTTCTCCCCGTAGCCTAAAATAATTTTAGCCGCACCTAGGTCTTCTAAGATAATTGATGATAGCTTGTTTCCGGTATCTCTGTTTTTTACTCCAAAACTATAGTTAAGTTTAGTTAATATAAAGAAAGGTAGTAAAAGAACAATTGAAGAAGCAAGAAATATCAAAGTTAGTTTAGTAGAGACATAAAGGGGAATGGCTAAATAGATAATAAGCTGAAGGAACTTAGTGAAAAACATGGCCATAGAAAAAAAGGCATCACCAATCTTCTGAAGCTCTCTCATGAGGGTGTTGATAAGAACACCCTGATTGGACTGAGTGAAAAATTCCCATTTTGCTTCAAAGAAATCTTTAAAAAGGTCAACAGTTAGGTTTCTCATTACTTCGTATTTAGTTTTTGCGACTGTATAGGTGATAATGACCGTGAAAGTTGACTTGAGTACTTGGAGAACTAAAAAAAGAACTAAAAGAGTAGGCAGTGTTGACTGAAATCCGATGGAGTTCAATACCACGAGAAATTTTGATGTTATTTTACTGACATCATTGCCATCCGGACTAATTAAGAAATCAATAATTGGACCAACGCTAATTGCAACAGCGCCAGAAAAAAGCGTATCGAAAAGAAGCAGAAAGCATGTAAAAAGAAAGTGGTATGAATAGCTTCTAAGAATTTGGAAAAAAAAGGTTGTACTATTCATAGTTATCTTAATATCTCAGTGTTCTTGTGAAGAAAAGTCATAGATATATTAAAACCTTGGATCAAATGCATTCTATATATCTCAGAGGTATCTTCTCATAATTTATCTATTCTTAAATCAATATTTTTAGAGATATCGATGAATTGTTTAGAGGTATTTTATACGATTCATCTAAGGCTCAAAGCCAATATGAGAAGGCAAGAGAAGCTAACGGCTAGGAGTGGTTTATAAGGAATGACTTGGGGCGGCGGCACCGTCAGAAGCTAGCTTTTTCTACGAGTGTTTTTGCCATTTCCAGCCTAGGCAAAATGATTTCTTCAGCCTTTTTATGAGGACTTGCAAACAGTCTTCGTTCGAGATTACCTTCAGAGAAAACGTTTAAGACGATGAGAATCCATTCCATCTCAACCAGGTGTAAAATTATATTAAACCTAGTTAAAAATAACTTTGGGTCTTCTTGTATCGAGCTAAATCTTTCTAATAACTTGTTTTTAAAATCTTGAGATACAACTTGGTTCACATGGTGAAAAAAATCGGCCATTAATTTCGCAGGGTCATCCCAGCCAAAATATTCGAAATCTATAAAATTAACAGTATCGTCCTTAATTATACAGTTGTGTAATCCAAAGTCACTTGGGCTCAACATTCTTTGAGACTGGTTAACTTCTTCTTGAAGAGAGATGTTATTGAGCTTAGCTAATTGTTTGGTTTTTTCTATCGCCCTATCTTTAACAGCATTTAAGTCTCCTAGAACAAAGTCTTTTGCGATCCTTAGTCTAGCATCTCCTTGGACGCCTTGGCTGATGTCCTTAAATCTTCTTTCAACATGTTTTATATAATCACTAATACTTTTTCTTGAATCTGCCGCTTCATTGGCAACTTCAGGATTAGACACCTTACTAAGCTCTAGGAGTGAGTTTAAGAAATTCAAAAATTGTGGAAGGTAAATATCTTCTTTGTCTGATATTTCTTTTGTCGTAGCTCCATCAATAAAAGAATAAAGGGCAGATTCTCCATTAAATGCCAATGGTTCCGGAATTGTTGCAAAATTGTTTTTATATAATAAAGTGAGAGCATTGAATTCCGTTTTTCCTCTCGGGCGTGAGTCATAAGGATTATTGTAATATTTCTTTAAAATGAAAGAGCCGATACTATCCTCAAACTTAAAAATTAAATTATTCCCTTCGCGCTTTATTGGTGAATAAGCATGAGGGAGTCTACTTCTCGTTTTAAAAATTAAAAATATATCTTCAAAACTCAAATCCTCTATGCTTATAAAAGTCTTATGAATGTCGCTCCAGCTTCTTTTGTAAAAGATATCCGTCTTTGGTTCATGGGATGGAGAGAATAAGAAGGGAATCGTTTCCTTAGGAAAACCCTCTCGAGTGATAACTTTCTCTAAATCATCTACAAAAAAGTCACATTTCTCATCTGCTATTTTTTTAACTTTCTCCTCTAGGGTAGAACAGAAAAAGATCTTATCTAGGGGGATTTTTTCGGGGCTTAACACAGAATGAAATTTTAACCAATTTAGGGCTGGTGTTCTCAACTCTATATCGGGATTGAAATTCGAAACTTTCGTCTTATGACTTATAATTACTATTTCAAATTTATTTTTAATACAAAAAGAAAGAAAGTCATTAAATCCCTCATAAATCTTCGCTCTATTAATCTGTGGACCGTAAACAAGTGATTGGAGCACTTGCCATCTTTCATCATGGCCATCTTCTTGGATTAAAAATTCTCTTAATTGAGACTTTGATAAAACTTCAGATTTTGGGACCCACCCTTTTTCAATAGCGATAGAGAAAAAGGATGAATTGTAATCGATAATGGTATTGTCTAAATCAAATCCTATTTTCATATTAAACGTATTTCAAATAGTTCATATCGGAACCGTCATTCTCTAATAAGAGATTGATGTAATTGATAATATCTTCTTTGCTTATTGAAATATTCCCGACACGCTTGATTGATATGGCTGACATAATGGACCCGATTGCACTTGCTTCCATAACATTTAGCCCTGATGATAACGCAAGTGAGGCTCCTGATAAAAAAGCATCTCCAGCACCAGCAACATCTACAGCAGAGTCTGATAAAGCACAGAAATACTCTGAATCAATACTTTCGGTGTTAGGAGCTCCCGAGTACGCAAGTACGCCTTGGCTCCCTAGAGTTACTGTTAAATAATTATTCTGGGTTTCATTTAGAAAGCGATGAGCAAGCTCTTCGATGCCACTTTCTTGGTCAGATAGAGCAATTCTAATCTCTTTTTCGGTTGGAGTAGAGAGGGAGATTCCTTTATATTTAGCAATATCTCCAATTTGACTACTAGATTGAGCATCTGCATAGATATTAACTTTGCAGGCTTTTGATAGCTCAGTTATTTCTTCTATGATCCTTGAGGTAAGCATTCCATAGGCAAAATCACTGATAATGATTCCATCCATAGTAGGAATCACCTTTCTTAATTCTTCTAAATAAATATTTTCAATTTCTCTGCTAAGAGAATGTTGTTTCAAACGGCTAACACGCAAAAGCTTTTGGTTATTAACCATATATCTAATTTTGAAAGTTGTAGGCCTAGATTCGTCTCTGTACAAGAGCGATTCAATTCCTGCCTTATCCAACATTTTTTGAACATAGTTTGAAGATGAATCATTTCCTAGCACAGAAAAGAAGTGTGCACTTGCTCCTAGCTTTTTCAAATGAAGGGCGATGATGGCAGCTCCACCTATAAACTCTTGTGCATCTAATTCACGTACAACTTGAACGGGGGCTTCAGAACTAATTCCTAGTGAATCACAAGCAACAAATTGATCGACGATTGTATCACCGATAACAAGGATTTTTAATTTATTAAACTCTTCTATCTTTTTCTTTAGTTTTAAAAAGTCGATATTTTGTCTTTTGCAGGTCTTTAAGAAAGCTTTTGCCTTCTCAGGGGAGAGGATATTCTTTTGACCTTTTCCAATCCTACTGGTGGCGTACTTAACCTCACCTGAGCTATAAACTACTTTTCCACCAGCTTCTTCAACTGCTTTGATTTCGTCGATGAAGAGCTCAGTATTATTTTCGAACTCTTTCCCTTTTACATAAAAATCAGGTTTTATTTCTTTAATTGCCGAAGTTATATTTTCATCTAGCAAAATAACTCTATCTACAATTGCAAGATTTGAGATTGCTTCGGCCCTTTCTTGTTGAGAGAAGTGTTCATTATCTTTTCCTAGCTTTTGAATAGCTACAACTAAAAAATCACCTTTACTCTTGGCAAATTGAAGATATCTAAGATGGCCAGGGTGGATAACGCTAAAGTGCCCATAGGTTAAAGATATCTTTCGTTCTGGTCTGAGTGGAGTGATTTCAGACTTTATTTCGGTCAATGTTTTTATTTTTTTTGAACCAGTCATAACTTACTTCAAGTCGATATCTAACATGGCTTTGATGTTGAAATACCTCTTGTCCTCAAATGAATTAGGAAGAAGCTTTTTTTCAAAAGCAGACTTCATCTCTTGAATGGCTTCACTGATAGTATGTTTTGGTACAAAACCTATTTCTGATGCTATTTTCTTAGAGGAAACATGATAAGATCTTAAATCATCAGTTTCTTCAAAATTAATAGAGACATCATCGCCCATTACATTTTGAGTCATATTGGCCAGTTCAGTTACAGTATGATTTTCATAACCCGCATTAAAAGTCTTGCCTGCAATCTTGTTCTTATCCTCTTGTAAGAGTTTGCAATAGAGATCTGTCATGTCTTGAATGTGAATGTTGGGTCTCTTTTGCGAACCTCCAAATACTTTAATTTTTCTATTGTGATAAGCATGATTAGACAAAATGTTTACGATTACGTCTAATCTTTGACGAGGAGAATATCCGCATACTGTAGCAGGGCGAACCGTAACAGTTGTAAAACTATCAGTTTGATACTCCTTTAGAATTTCTTCACAATTAGCTTTAAATCTTGAATAGTCCGTTAGAGGCTCCAACTCCATTTCTTCATGTACGTCCGGCTCTTCTTTTACTCCATAGACACTAGAGGACGAGGCATAGATAAAGCGATCCACGCCAGAGTCTCTGGATATTTCAACTAATGGTCTGAATGAATCTAGGTTTATAGATTTACCTAGGTCTGGATTCAAGTCAAAGCTAGGGTCATTAGAAATACATGCTAAGTGGATAACAGCATTTATATCTTTCAGTGACGCTCTCAACAGAGCCTGGTCCCTGATGTCACCTTTAACTAGTTTTAATTTGGTTTTATCTTTAATGTTTTCGAAAACATCTTCTCCGTAAATCATTAAATCTAAAACGGTAACGTTATAGCCCTGATCTAAAAGCTTAGGGACTAGGACTGCTCCAACATATCCGGCCCCACCAGTTACAAGTACGTTCATCATAATTTCTCCTACTTTTCTAAAGCATCAAACCAAGGTTTAGTTTCTACGGCAATTTTTTCTGGGGTCCATACTGGTGCATCTTTCCAGTAATTAATGTTTTTTAGCATTTCGCTAACACCATCTTCAAAACTTACACTTGGGCTCCAGTTTAATTTATTCTTAATTTTTGTAATATCAGCAAAAGTACAATCCGGTTCACCTGGGCGTTTTGGAATGTATGTAACTTTTCCGCCTAAAAGTTCAACGAGTCTATTGATGGAGTAGTGATTACCACTTCCAACGTTCATGACTTCACCGTTTAGATCAGACCTAGATGCGGCATAAACTGCATCTACAATATCTGTAACGTAGGTGAAATCGCGTGTTTGTTTTCCATCCCCAACGACAGTAAATGGCTGGTCAGCTAACTTTTGGGCTAAGAATGTTCCAAAGACAGCTCCATAAGTTCCAGAGGTTCTAGACCTTGGACCGTAAACATTGAAAAAGCGAAGAGAGATGGAAGGGATTTTATATAAATCATTCCAATGTAGAACGAGTTCTTCACCTAGCCTTTTTGTAAGAGCATAGGGATATTGAGGTTTTATTTCCGCCGTTTCTGGAGTGGGGTAGTCTTCTGGAATCCCGAAACATGAAGACGAAGCAGCGTACACTAACTTTTTAAGGTCTTTAGAGTTTTTCGCGGCTTCTAGAACATTTAATGTCCCTGTAACATTTGAATTATAATAAATTTCCGGTTGCTGAACTGAGGGAACTATATCTGCAAGTGCAGCAAGATGATAAATATAATCGACATCAATAGTTAATGTATTGAGCTTTTCTTTATCTAAAGAAATATCGAGGTGAACAATATTTAGTTTTGAGTTTTCCTTATGGTGCTCAAGGTTTTCCATTCTTCCTGTTGAGCAGTTATCGACAACAGTGACTTTGAAGCCTTCGCTAAGAAGCCTATCGACTAAGTGGCTTCCAATAAAACCACATCCACCTGTAACCAATGCTTTCATAATGCCTCCTAGGGCACGAATTCATTATTTGCCATTTCAAGTCTCTCGGGAGTGTCTATTGCACAGCGATAACCGTTTAATGGAAATGAGAATAATTGTTGCTTTCTAACTAAACTTGGAAAGATATCTTTTGGGAAGTCAGTTGTTACTAATTTAGGAATCTCTTTTAATATTTCTTCATTGAAGCAGTAGATAGCGCTATTTACTAAAATCTCGCTATGTTTAAGTAATTCCTCTTCGCTTGGCCTTTCAATAAATTCTAATACAAGGTTGTCCTGATTAACTATAACTATACTATTAGACTTTTTTCGCTTGTGGACAACTATACTTGCTGTAGCCTTTTTTTCTGAATGGTAATCAGCAAAATCTTTAAATGACTGATTTGTTAGTATATCGCCATAGATAACAAAGAAATTTCCAGAACCTCTTAGGAAGTCCTCGAATATTTTAACTCCACCAGCAGTTCCTGTTGGAGCCTTCTCGTAGATATACTTTATTGAGACTCCAAATTTTTCTCCATTACCAAAGTAATTCTTAATCTTATCACCAAGATAATGAAGGTTAATTCCAATCTCTGTAACGCCAGCCTGTTTTAGATTATTTATGGTGTGCTCTAATATTGGCTTTGATCGAACAAGAAGCATTGGCTTAGGACAATTGGAAGTAAGATCCTTCATCCTTGTTCCAAAACCGGCACATAGTATAATAGCTTTTATAAGGCCTCCTTCTGGGAGGCTTCAATAGTTTGAAGGGCATTACTTAAAGAGGCCGCCTTATAGGTCGGCACTTCTAATTCGACGTTCCTATGCATTGAAGACTCAATCATTTGAGAGTCGTGTTGGCCGGTAGATAATTGAATTGTACTACAGCCGGATGAATTCCCAGCCGCGATGTCAGAGACTCTGTCTCCGATTACCCAAGATTGCTTTAAATCTAATTGATATTCCTTAGCGGCATTGAGAATCATACCATTTCGAGGCTTCCTAAACGTACAATCTAGTCGAAATTCATCAATTGTGGCGTTTGGGTGATGAGGGCAAATATAAACCTTTGTGAAGTACTCAGCAGGACTACTCCCATTAAGGACTCTCGTTAAGATTTCATTATTCAGGCTTTGCATCTCACTTTTTGTGAGTAGCCCTCTCGCAACTACAGTTTGGTTAGAAATTAAAAACACCAAAAAACCTAACTCTTTTACTGTTTTGATAAATGAAAAGGCATCTTCAAATATTTCTGCTTGATCAATTTTGGTAATGAGATGAGTGTCTTTTAAAAGGACTCCATCACGATCAAGGAAAATGGCCTTATTTGTTTTATTCATTGGTAAAAGGCTAGTTTAAAGTAATAATGGGGCATTCTATTACTTTAATAAAGGTAAGAAAAGCGAAAGTATAATGCTGTTGTCGCTGTGCGCATTTTCTAGGTCTACGGAAATGATCAGCTTCTCAAGGACTATTAAAAAATGATACTTATAAGTACGGAGTTTATATGAGTGAATCGTTTTATAGTGAAGATGAAAAAATAGTAATCGAATCATTTTTAGAAAATGGTTATCACATTTTCGATCTAGAAAACCTCGGCCTCTTAGATGAAATTAAGGAACAGATACTCGGATGGTCAAAAGTAGAATTGGGTTTGGGCGATATCTCCGTGGACGAGTTTTTTGATAACACATCAGCCTATGTTGCTCCTGATAAGCTGAATTCACTTAGGGTGCATATTATTGATAAGCTTTCTAGAGATGAAAAAATAAAAAAATCAATCTATTTACTGAGTAAAAAAAATCTTGAAATCATTGTTGGTAATGAATTGTGCATGCAAAGAGCAATAAACTTAAGCATACAAATGCCTAATGATGATAGCTCAGTCCTTCCCTTGCATACGGATGTTTGGTCAGGAAACTCCCCTTATGAAGTTGTCTTTTGGTTGCCTCTTGTAAATTGCTTTAAAACGAAGTCAATGTATTTACTTCCATATAAAGACTCGATGAAAGTTATTTCTGATTTTAGAAAATATAAGGATTTAAACGCAGAGGAACTCTATTTATCATTGAAAGAGCAGCTCGTTTGGTTGAATGTGCCTTTTGGGAAAGGCGTCATCTTTTCGCACTCAATTCTTCATGGGAATAGAATTAACGAAGAAAAAGAAACGCGGTGGACTTTTAACACTCGATTCAAATCTATGCTCTCTCCTTATGGGAATAAAGGTTTAGGTGAATCTTTTATCCCTATCAATATCCGTCCAGCTACGCGAGTAGGGTTCAATTACTCCTCGCCTGATATATGGGATTAGGATGAGTAAATCAAAACTCCAAGGCTATATATTTAGTAGAGATTTTTCTGGGAGCTTCGTTCCACAACGAGTTCAGAACTTGGTTATAAAAAACTACGTTACCATGCGGGGAGATGAGTTTCTCTTAAGCGCAACAGAGTATGGACTGAAGAATTGTTATATGATGTTGTCTGCATTATCAAAAGAGATGACCTGTGAAGGGGTTGTTCTTTATTCCGTTTTTCTTTTACCAGAAGACTCAGAACTTAGAGAGAATTATCTAAAGCTTTTTATAAGTAGGGGCAAGAGTGTCCATTTCGCTTTAGAAGGGATAGTTGTCGATAAACTAGAAGAGCTAGAAGGTATTCATAATATATTTTTTGCACAGAGCATCCAGAGTCAAATAAAAGAAGAAGATGGATATTCTAAAAGATTAGAGAGTTATATTAAATAGAGGAGAGCGGAGCAATCTGTTAAATGCTTTAAATTAGGCTAGGCATTAAGCTTCAAATTAAAAAATCTGTTCTACAAGGCCTGAAGACACGCAAGAGCATAGTATGCTAAAGTCTCGATCATGAAAATATCTAAAATCATTGAAAAAAACCTATTTAAATGCATTACCTGTGACTCAGCAGAGTTAGAGGTAATGGACGAAAGTTTAAGCTGCCCAAAGTGTGGTAGCTCTTTTATGAAGAATAATTCTAAGGTTTACTTCGAAAGTCTTGAAGAATCTGAAGCTCACACTGTAGATTCGATGGATATGATCAAAACTTTTTTCAAAAAGTACCATAGTTTCTATAAATTCCTGCGATACATAATTGGGCCGATGTTCTTAACAGAAGCTGCCTACTCTTTTTTACTTAAACATAAAAAAGAAGGAATGCTGGCGGTTAATTTAGGAAGTGGCAACACTGAGCTCATAGAAGGAATAATAAATATAGACTTAATCGGTTATGACCGAGTTCATATTGTAGCCGATATTACTAATATACCTCTCAAAGATAATTCAGTAGATCTCTTGGTAATTGACTCTGTGCTGGAACACGTTCCTTACCCCATTAAAGTTGTTGAAGAAATTCACCGCGTATTAAAAAAGGGTGGTCTTATTTATTCATCAACACCTTTTATGATGCCTTTCCATGCAAGCCCTTATGACTTTAATCGCTGGACATATGAGGGAGTTAAAATTCTCTTTGAAAAATTTGAAATGGTTTCAATTACCTCTGAAGGTGGACCTGTTTCAACTGTTCTGTGGGCATTGAATGAGTGCTTAAGTACGATCTTCTCACTTGGCAATAAGCATCTCTTTAACCTGATCTCAATTCTTATTATGCTGCTAACTTGGCCGATCAAATATCTAGATTTTATTTTTAATAAATTTGAGACATCACGATCTATTTGTACAGCCTTCATATTTGTTGGAAAGAAGTAGAAGTTTGTTAGATATGTTTTTCTAAGAACTCGTTTTGCTGGCGCTTAACATACTCATATAAATCCTTTTTATTACTGATCGTAGTGATGAACTTTGACTTGTAATTGTGAAAATCAATAGTACCTGTCGGATCATAGTATAGGGCAGGTTTACTCTTGTTTGCGGCATAAACGCTAGGAGAGGAGTATGGATAGGAAATTGCCATATGAGATTGAGACATTACCGACACTAGATCTTTGGTATCAATAATTTCAATAAGCCCCTTTTCTTCATAAGCTCTAAGAAAATTCATATATTCATTATTTTCAGTAGTCTTAATGATCTTCTTAATTTTTACAATGATTCTAATATCAGGAACTCTCGATTTAAGTTCAACAATATCGGTAATAAACTTATAAACATTTTCTTTCCTAAAAAAATCACTATAAGCAAAAATACTGTCCGTATTCCTAAGCATTTCATTTTGGGTAGGTACATCAAATACTGTAATGGTGAATATTGAAGAAGTATTCTCCTTAAATTCTTTATCAAAGTAGAGAACCTGGGAAAGTGTAGAGGACTTAGTTTGGGTGTTTTTCAATAACCAATCTTTATGAAATTCATTCCAGACATAGCTATGATCTACTACGTAGTAACGATAGAAAGGATACTCGGCAATAGCATGATGATCACTAAACTGAATCATAGCATTGTTCGATGAATACCAAAGCATCACAAAACTAAACTTCTTATCAGGCAATTTATTGTAGACACATGACTGCTCAATTAAATGGGAATTTGTGATAAAAATACCATTTATTAAATCATCATCATTAAGCTTTTTGATAATTGGATACTCAATAAAATCTCTTATGAAATATGAAAAAAGTGGTTCTTTAAACACAACGTACAAACTTACATAAACCATATTAAGTAGAGTTTTAAATGAGATTGTGACTTTATCGCGAAAGTTATTATAACAACTCAAGTACAAACTTGACCATACTTTATCAGTCCCGAGGAAATGCTCATTTTTAAAATTATATGCTTGAGAGAACAAATGGCTATCGTCATTATTTAAATGATCAATCTTTTGAGCTGTAAAAAAATGATTGTAAGGATACTTTTTAGGATCTCTAAAAATATAATCAAAGCCTTCTAAAAAATAGATATTAACCTTTTTCTTTATTTTAAAGTTGTTTTTATTAGTCCAGATTTGAAAGATCAATCTTAGGGATTTAAAAGAAAAACTTGAGACTTGTCTTAGGAGGAATTTTTTTGAAACATTATATGGGTTCTTATTAAGATTGACATAGACATCACTTTCATAAGACTCTGTAAAATCATCTTTGTATTTGATACGAATATTCATATACATAGACTGCATTAATCTTCGCTTAAGTTCCCTAGGCTCAATTCCCATAAATGCCTTATTTGAGACAGTTGAATCCAGATTTACTTGCACTTTGTCTAAGTATTGATTGATAAGGTCATGAATTTGAGTAATTTTCTTTGTTTTCATTGTGCAAAATCTTATCATCCTAATGCAATACTGTTAATGTATTATTGCTCTTGAGCAAATGACGGAAGAGATTGTTTGCAAGTTGTTATTGGCTTGGTGAATTAAGCTAGTTGGGCCATAGTTCATCTAAAAAAAACAGGAAAATGGATGAAAGATAATGTTAAGAAAAAAGTCCTCCTCTTTGGTTCAACTGGGCTTTTAGGTACGAACTGGATTCAATATAATCAAATTGACCAGGACATTTATGCTGTCACTAATAGGCAGGGCCTTTCTGCTAAGCAAGTTGAATGCTTGTCGGTAGACCTTACTAACAAAGAAGAGATGTTCTCTAAGCTTCCTAAGGAAGTTGATTTTGTCGTTAACGCCATTGGTTTTACTGATGTTAAAGGCTCCGAAGCAGATCCAGAGAAAGCCTACTTATTAAATTCAATAATTCCTAAAAATATTGCCGAGTTCTGTAAAGTCCATGGTCTTAAAATGGTTCATATCTCAACTGATCATATATTTTCTGGAAATAAGTGTAAGGTTAGTGAAGATGAAATACCAGCACCTTTAAATCAGTACGCTACGACAAAAGAGCTTGGTGAGAAGTATGTTAAAGAAGAATTAGATGATGCCCTTATTATTAGAACAAACTTCTTCGGTTGGGGGCATCGGTTTAGAACGTCATTTTCTGATTGGCTTTACACTTCTTTAAAGAATGAAGAAAAAGTGAATATGTATGAAGATATCTTCTTTTCGCCAATTTATGTCAAAGACCTTATTAATATTATAAATGATTTAGTGGATAGAAATGCCTGTGGTATTTTTAATGTCGGTGGAAGTGAACGGTTATCAAAGTTAGATTTTGCTCAAAAACTTTGCAGTGAATTTGGTTTTAATAGTGCTCTTATTAATCCCAGTAAATACCGAGAAGTCGAGATCAAAAGACCGGTAGATATGAGCTTAGATGTTTCAAAAGTTGAAAAAGAACTTGGTCGAAAAGTAAGTGGTGTAAGTGAGATGTTAAAAGAACTTCATTTAGATTTAAATCGAGGGATACATCGAAAAAATAACGACTTAATTACTTCTCCAAATAAAGTTATCCCCTATGGAAAACATTATATAGATAAGAAAGATATTGAAGGTGTCGTTAATGTTCTTAAAGATGGTTTTTTGACTCAAGGACCATTAATTGAAAAATTTGAAAGAAAGCTTGCTGACTTTGTGGGAGCTAAGTATGCCGTTGCAATGAGTTCTTGGACAGCCGGCTTACATATGGCGGTTATGGCCCTAGGGTTAAAGGAAGGAGATGGAATAGTAACTTCTCCAAATAGCTTTGTAGCTTCATCTAATTGTGGGATTTATGAAGGGGCGACTCCATACTTTTGTGATATTGATATAAAGAGTGGGAATATGTGTCCTATCTCTTTAGAGAAAATTCTCATTAAGAACCCTCACATCAAGGCGATTATTCCAGTACACTTTGGTGGCTTCCCCTGTGAAATGGAGAAGATTTCAGCGATTGCTAAGAAGTATGATTGCAAAATGATTGAAGATGGCGCTCAAGCTTTGGGCGGAGTTTATCGAAATGGTAAGAAAATTGGTGATTGCCAGTATTCTGATATGGTCGGCTTTTCATTTCACCCTGTTAAGAATATTGCGTGCGGTGAAGGTGGTATGCTTGTAACTAATGATAAGGAACTTTACTTAAAGCTTCTAAGAATCAGAAGTCACGGAATCGATAAAAGCCACGACCTTTTTGAAAACCTAGACCTTGCTGAAACTGATGGTGAAGTGAATTCTTGGTATTATGAAATGCAGTCTCTTGGTTATAATTTTCGTATTACTGATATTCAATGCTCTCTTGGGATCACTCAGTTAGATAAATTGCCCGGTTTTATGTTGAAAAGAATTGCAATCGCTAATCGTTATGATGAAGCTTTTGAAGGTCTACAAAATGCTTATCCAATTCAAATAAAACAAAGAGAGCTAAGTGGAAACCATCTTTATGTTCTTCAAGTTGATTTTAAAAAGATAGGGAAATCTCGAAATGCAGTTATTAAAGAGATGATTCAAAACGGTGTCTTTGGGCATGTCCACTATATACCAATTCCAATGCAACCTTTTTATCAGAAGAATTATCCAATGGATGTGAAGTCAGAGCTTCCTGAGGTGTATAAGTATTATGATGGTGCGCTTACGATTCCTCTTTTTTCTTCTATGACTGAGGATGAAATCACAACTGTTATCTCAGTAGTTAAAAAGGTGATCGGATAAATGATAGAGAAGCTCATTTTGGGAACTGTTCAATTTGGTCTTGATTACGGAATCAATAACTCCTCTGGAATTATGAGTGAGTCTGAAGTCACTAAAGTCCTGGAATATTGTAAAGCGAGTGGTATCAAGTCTCTTGATACCGCACCTGGGTATGGTGAAGCGCAAAAGCGTATTTCTAATTTTTCAAATGATTTTAAAATCCTTTCCAAGTTCTCTTATAATGAAACATCCCCTAGTGAAAACCTAAAGCAAACATTAGAGGACTTAAGAGCTAGCTGCCTAGAATGCTACTCCTTTCATAGTCCAAAGGATTTCTTAGAGAATGGAATTCATAAAGATTTAATCACTGCCAAGGAAGAAGGGCTTATAAAAAAGCTAGGGATTTCAGTTTACTCACAAGAAGAAGCATTGAGCGTATTGAATGATAAACATATTGATACAATTCAAATCCCATTTAATTTACTAGATAACTACAATCGACATGGTGATCTATTTAAGAAAATAAAAGAGAATGATAAAGAAATTCATATTCGATCAGTCTTTTTACAAGGATTATTCTTTATGGCACAAGATAAAGAACCCTTAAAAATTAAGCCACTCATTAAGGAAATTAATCACTTAAGAGAGTTAGCCAGAAATAGCGGATTAAGTATGCATGAGTTATGTTTACGCTATGTTTTTTCGATTGATGAAATAGATGGAGTCTTAATTGGAGTTGATTCTCTCGCTCAGTTACAGAGTAATCTAGAGGTTCTCAATTGCACTTCTCTAGAGAGATCTATTATTGAAGAAATTAATGATATAAGCGTCTCGTGCCCAGCATTACTAAACCCGCAAAACTGGAATTAGGCCTTTCTGCCATAATAAGGGCCAGTATTCTCTCTTGGTTCTAAACTAGATCCCAAGACATGGGAGTCCCTTTAGTAGCGCTCTTGCTTACAACTTTTCCAATAAGTTTATCTAAGTAGCGAGTGCTAATACCTTTTCCTGGTCTGATAGAGCGAAGATTTTCTCTTGTAAGTGTTTCTCCTTTTTTAATGTCTTCAGCTATATAGAGAGATCTTCTAAAGATACTTGATTTTATTTCTTTCTCACTTTTTTTATAACAAACCTTTCCAATAGACTCATAAGCTCGGCCAGTCTCTTCGACCAACGCTTTTAATTCTGCTGGTTCCAGAGAAAAAGCACTATCAACTCCTCCATCATTTCTATCAAGAGTAAAATGTTTTTCAATTACACAGGCACCAAGGGTAACTGCCGCAATTGAAACGCCGATTCCCATAGTGTGGTCTGAAAGTCCAACAGGTACATCGAACATTTCACTTAGATGTTTGATAGTTGAAACATTGGCATCCTTTGGGCTAGCTGGATAAGCACTGGTACACTTCAATAGAATAATCTCCGGGCAGCCATGATCTTTAGCAGTTTTAACGGCTTCTTCAAGCTCAGAAATTGTCGCCATTCCTGTGGACATGATAATAGGCTTTTTTGTTTGAGCGACTTTTTTAATAAGATCGATGTCGTTATTTTCAAAGCTAGCAATCTTATAGAAGGGAACATTCAGCTCTTCTAAGAAATCTACCGAGGTATGATCAAAAGGTGTACTAAAAAAGATTATGCCATGTTTTTCACATCGTTCTTGAATTGGTTTATGCCACTCCCAAGGTGTATAGGCTTCTTTGTAAAGACTATAAAGGCTTTTTCCTTCCCAAAGTGAGTCCTGATCTTTAATAAAAAACTCGTCCTTATCGTAGTCAATAGTAATGGTGTCTGCTGTATAAGTTTGGATTTTAAGTGCATCGACCCCAGTGGCGGCGGCTACATCAACAATTTCTAAGGCCCTTTCTAGGGACTGGTTATGATTTCCTGACATTTCAGCAATAATAAAAGGTTTACTCCCTATGCCAATTGTTCTGTCGTTGATAGTAAATGCCATAATTTCCTCAAGGTATAAATTGAATTATCAAACTCTTAAATCTAATATAAGTTAGGGATACTTTATCATTTTGGAACTAAATGAAAATAGCAATTCTTTCAGATATTCATGGCAACTTCGAAGCTTTAAATGAGGTTCTAAACGATGTTGATGCTCAAGGTATTACGACATTGCTTGTTCTAGGAGACTTAGTTGGTTATTACTACCAGCATAAAGAGTGCTTTGAGCGTTTGAATTCAAGTAAGTATCAAATACATATTATTCGTGGAAATCACGAAGATTTGTTCGAGCAGACAATAGTTGATCAAAAGAAAGCTCAATTCTATATAGATAAGTATGGTCATTCACTAGAGTTAGCAAAAAGAGATCTTAATGACAGTGAGAAAAAATGGCTTTTTGCAGCTCCGAAGTCATTAACTCTAGAGTTAGAGGGAAGGAAGATCCTCCTTTGTCATGGCGCGCCATGGGATACTGATCAGTACGTATATCCTGATTCAAAAGAAGAGGTCTTTTCTAGGTTTTCTGGGTTTGAGGCCGATTTTATTTTAATGGGTCATACTCACCATAAGCTTGATCAAGTTATTGATGGTGTGCGCTTGTTAAACTTTGGTTCTGTTGGCCAAAACAGAAAGGTGGGTGGCTTTGCGTCGTTTGGAATTATTGATTTAGTTGTTAATGATGTTATTTTTAAAGATATTCCCTATGACGTTAGTCGTTTAGTGGATAGTGTCTTAAAGATGGATAAAGATCTTCCTTATTTAAAAAATGTTCTCTTGAGGAAACAATGAAATTAAAGAATTTGAAGGTTCTAGTATCTGCCTGTGGTGGAGATATTGGATACAGCGTTGGTAAAATATTACAAGAGAGTGGTGCTTGCAAGACTCTTCTTGGGATGGACTTAAGTGAAGATCACGCTGGTTTTCATGTTTTCGATAAATGTATTAAGGCACCTGGTGCTAAAGATGAGAACTATATAAGTTTTGTAGAAGAACTGATTCAGAATGAGCTGCTTGATTTTTTCATTCCTATCTCGGAGCCTGAAATTGAAGTTCTTATGAATAGTTTTGAAAGTCTTAGCTTTAAGAAAAAAATTCTAATGCCCAATCTAACCAGTATTAAAGTAGGTCTTGATAAATTTAATACCTTTAATTTTTTAAAAGAGAATGGTTTAAAGCCCCCGCATACTGTACTTGCAACAAGTGAGGATCAGGCTTTTCCACTTATTTTAAAGTCAAGAACAGGTAGAGGCTCAAAAGATGTCTACCTCGTTAAAAATAAGAATGAACTTTTAAGATACAAGGATCTCTTAAATGATGATTTTATTTTTCAAGAATTTATCCCAGAAGGTGAGGGAGAGTTTACTTGTGGACTTTATAGAAATGGTGAAGTCACGAGGTCTATTATTTTAAAGAGAAGGTTGGTTGGTGGCTTAACTGGCTCTGGAGAAACGATTGAAAATGTTAAGATAAAAAAATATTTAGAAGAGCTAGCAGAGAAGATCGATTTGCATGGCAGCATAAATATCCAGCTAAGATTAAATGCTGGCAGACCAATGGTCTTTGAAATTAATCCTCGATTTTCTTCTACCGTTTATTTTAGAAATAAACTTGGATTTCCTGATCTAATTTGGTGTATCGCTGATCAGCTAAATTTAGAAGTAGCTGAATTCACACCTCCAAAGGCTGGGATTAAGTTCTACAGGGTAGGGGAAGAGTTAATTAAAGCCTAATAAATGACAAGATTATCCAAGATAAGTAGTATAACTAAAAACCAATAATGAGTCATAAGTATGGATTATAAAGTATCAAGAAATGAACTGGGTTACATGGAAATCCTGCCAAAGCCTAGCGCTAGTGAATTAGCAGACTTTTATAACAAGAATTACTTTGATCAAGGTAATTACTACGATGATATTACTGACGCTGAAAGAATGCATAAGTATGTTTCTTTTCAAGAAGCCTATGCGCTGCTTGGAAAAAAATCTGGAACTATTCTGGATGTTGGTTGTGGGGAAGGATTTAGTTTAGATTATTTTAACTCAAAAGGTTTTGAGGTTTCGGGTATAGACTTTACAAGTGACGGGATAGATAGGTTCTTTCCTAAACTTAAGAAAAATCTGACAACAGGAAATATTTTTGAAGTTTTAGAAAGTTGGATTGCAGCTGGCGATAAGAAGTTTGATATCATTATGTGTAATAATGTTTTAGAGCATGTTACAAATCCAATTGAAATGTTAAATAATATAAAAAAGATGTTGAATCCTGGAGGTATGTGTCGCTTTCAGGTTCCAAATGAATATTCTGTTCTTCAAAACTATGCCGTTGAAAAGAAAATTGCCAAGAAAGACTTCTGGCTAGCTCCTCCTGCTCACTTGCAGTATTTTGATAAGAGTTCACTTACAAAAACTCTTGAGCACTGTGGTTACAAAGTGAATACGATGCTGGGGGATTTTCCAATTGATCTCTTTTTATTAAACAAAGATACAAATTATGTTGAAAATAAGAGCGTTGGAAAAAATTGTCATTTTGCGCGAGTTGAGTTTGACAATCTTCTCGCGGGGAAAAATATTGAAGACCTCATTGCTTTTAGAAAAGGTTGCGCAGCCTCAGGTATCGGTAGAAACTTGATCGCTTATTGTCAGCCGGTTAAATAAATCAATAATTCTTTGTTCAGTTTTATTATCAATTATAGATGCTTGCCTTTTTACGATGATATTTAAAGCATTTGGATCATCAATTAGGCCTTGAATACTATTTGATAGAGTTTCATTATTAAGCTTATTAAACCACTCACAGTAAATTCCAATACCCTGATCCTTTAAATACTTGGCATTTTTAATTTGGTTGTCAGCAATTATTCCAAGATAAAGTGGAATTCCGGCAGCACATGCCTCAAGCACCATAACACTCGCTGGGCAAATCATAAGATGATTTGATTGCATTAAGTTCAACATCTTTTCGTTGCTTACAGTTGCAAGTAGTTCAATCCCTTCTTTGTCTTTACTGAAACTTTCAATTTGTTTTAAGTTCTTTTGATTTGGGCAAACGACACTTATAGATAGATTTGGAAAAGAATTTTTTAAAATCTTTAGAACTTCAAGTGCACTATTTTCTTTATCTGCCCCTCCCATGCATACCAGGATTTTTTCTAATTTGTTAATCTCATTACTTTTTTGAGTAGCAGCATTTAAATAGATAGGGTTAAGTAGAGAGTACTCTGAGCCTAGTGCTAGAATCGTGCTATTCTTACATTGATATTTTTCAAGTGGAGCATAGACATTGTGATTAATGATAAGGTCTACAGGAAGTACTTTGTCATTAACGTCATCAATATAGGCACATTTACAGATTATTCCACTTAGATAAGCAGTATCATATTGATAACCATCAACAACTATCACGTCGTTAGGTTTTACAAGTTTGTTAATTTCTTGAACTTGATTTTTAAGTTCTAGCTCATCAAGTTTGTGGTAGCTAAATCCAGCCGTCTCAATTTGATTTAGAAACTCGCTAGAGGAATCTATATGTAAAAATGTAATAGTAAAATATTTGTGAAGCATCCTGGCCAAGGAAAGGCACCTTGAGCCATGTCCAAATCCAATCTTACTATTAGCATCTACTCGAAAATAAATCGTCATTATTTAATACTCTGAGTTGTACTTTTCTTTCTACTTAGCATCAGCGCAAACTTTTAAAAAAATAAGCTTTATGGCTTTTAAAGCATCATATGAGCTTTCGCTTTTTAAATCTTTATTATTTCTAATTTTACTTCTGAGGGCCTGATTTATGCAATGACGCCACTTGTTGCAGTGAAGGAATATCAATACGTTGAGTTTAGCATTATCAAGCTGAATTAAAAAAATGCTATGAATAGCTTATGCTCTTTAAGCTCTTAGTTTGGTGAGTTAAGCTAGGTGGGCCATAAAATACTTAAGATAGTGTGGATAATGGATGAAAAATAATATTAAGGATTACCTAAGTTTAAGGAACATAAGTTAGTGAAAACGATCATTATTACTCAGGCTAGAATGAGTTCTACTAGGCTCCCTGGGAAGGTTATTAAAGAAATAGCTGGAAAAACACTTCTGGCCTATCACCTAGAATCCTTGAAAAAAGTTGAGGGAGTGGATGAGGTTTATGTTGCCACGACTAATGAAGAGGGGATTGGGCCAGTATTAGAGATTTCTAAAGGTCTTGGGATTAAGTATTTTCAAGGATCTGTAGATGATGTGCTTGAGAGATTTTATAGAATCAGTGAAATAGAAAAACCAGATACGATCATTCGTGTGACTTCAGATTGTCCTCTTATTGATGCCAGTTTAATTTCTAGCGGACTTAGAACATTTAATGAATTGAATATAGATTACTTAACAAATACTTTAAATCCTACTTATCCTGATGGAATGGATTTTGAAATATTCAAGGCTAGCGCTCTTTATAAAAGTTGGGAGCAAGCTAAAAAAAAATCAGAGCGAGAGCATGTAACTCCTTATATCTGGAAAAATAGTTCCTTTCATGGAGGAAGTCTTTTTAGCTCATACTCATTTGAAAATAAAAAAAACTATTCAGGAGTTAGGCTCACGGTGGATGTGATTGATGACTATGAGCTGGTTAAAAAGTTAATAATCGAGTGCGGGGAAGCTAAGAGTTGGAAAACATATGTAGATTTCTTAGAAAATAACTCTGACCTCTTAGATATTAATAAGAATAACAAAAGAAATGAAGGGTATGATAAATCCTTGAAAAACGATTGAGATAATTATGAGTGAGATTACAAATTTTTCAAAATCAAATGAATATAGAAAAATTATTCATGACCTTATTCCTGGTGGGGCACATACCTATTCAAAAGGTGATGATCAGTTTCCTGTCCTCTCTCCTGCTGCGATAGAAAAAGGTGATGGCTGTTATGTTTGGGATATTGATGGAAATAGGTATCTTGATTGTTCAATGGGGTTAACTTCAGTAAGTTTAGGTCATGCTTATCCTCAAATTATTGATGCCGTCAAAAGTGAACTTGATAAAGGGGTAAATTTCCAACGTCCTTCATATATTGAAAAAGAGTGTGCTGAGACTTTTCTTTCACTAATTCCATGTCATGACATGATTAAGTTTTGTAAGAATGGCTCAAGTGCTACAACTGCTGCCGTTAAGCTTGCCCGAGCCTATACAAATAGAAAGTACATTGCCTTTCCTTCAGATTTACCTTTTTTTAGTTATGATGATTGGTTTATTGGTTCAACCGCTTGTAATAAAGGGGTGCCCGAAGAAATTCAAAAATTATCCCTCACTTTTAAGAGTCAAGATCTCTCTACTCTTGACGATCTTTTTGAAAAACATGGTGATGAAATCGCATGTGTTATTACCGAACCAGATACAACTTTTGGTTTTCCAGAGGGTTATCTACAAAAAATAAGAAGCCTTTGTGATAAGCACGGGAGCTTGTTTATTGCTGACGAGATGGTTTCGGGTTTTAAGGCAGGATTGCCTGGGGTTATCGTTAATGAGGGAATAAATCCTGATATCGCGACATGGGGAAAAGGGATCGCAAACGGTTTTTCCTTTTGCGCACTAACTGGAACAAAGGAAGTGATGGAGCTTGGCGGAATCAGAGCTGAGGGAAAAGAAAAAGTCTTCCTCGTTTCAACGACACATGGGGGAGAGACGCATGCGTTGAGAGCAGCGATAGAAACGATAAAAGTATTTAAAAAAGAAAATGTAA
This sequence comes from Sulfitobacter sp., assembly GCA_047630275.1. Taxonomy (GTDB): domain Bacteria; phylum Bdellovibrionota; class Bacteriovoracia; order Bacteriovoracales; family Bacteriovoracaceae. Next base: position 117,715 of record JBLHVN010000001.1, read on the forward strand.
TTGAGCATAACCATAGGATGGGTGCTCAATTGAAAGAAATGATGAACAAATCGCTACGTCAATTTGAGATGGACTCCTATATAGAAGTAGGTGGAAAGCCTTGGTTCATTTTTAACCTATTTAAAGATCGTGAAAATAAAGTGTGCATGAAGCATCGGACATTTTTTTTGCAAGAGATGATTAAGAATGGAATCTTATTTCAAGGAGTCTTTATTCCATGCTTTAGTCATAAGGAAGAAGATTTAAAAGTTTTTATAGAAGCTTTTGACAAATCTCTTCAGAGCTATAAACAAGCGCTTAAAGGTGAAATAAGTGACTTTTTGATTGGCAGTGAAACGAAACCGGTGTTTAGAAAGTTTTTGTAGCCTATAAGTCTTAGCAAGCAGATTAGAGAGGTTTGGTTTAATGGTATTGGGCCCAAGTGTTTTGCGGCTTTGATGATGTCTTGCTATGCTCTGTAAAACTAGTTAAAGCTGGAATTAAAGAGAGTGCTGAGATATTATTTGTGGCAATTTCATTGGTTTGAGCCCTTTAATTTATGGCCTAGAGTTTTCCAATTTTCAGAAACTCTTACGGTGGATAAAATATCAAAAGTGAGAACCAATGATAATTATAAATAGACTTAGGATTAAAAGGTAGATGTTAAAAGTTAAAGGCGAGAAAATTTTTTTAAGAGAATTATGTAAAGATGATGCTAGTGATGAGTATCTTTCTTGGTTAAATGATTCTGAAACAACTGCATTTTTAGAGACCAAGCCAAATCAATATACCAAAGAGAAGTTAAAGGAATATATTCAAGAAAAGACAGAAGACAAAGATGTTTTCTTCTTTGGAATTTTTGACCTCGAAACTAATACTCATATCGGTAACTTGAAGTTTGAGCCAATCAATGAAGAACTGAACTATTCAGTATTTGGAATTATGTTAGGTAATAAAAAATATCGTGGTCGTGGGATCGGAAGTGAGGCTTTAAAGCTAGGAATAAAAACTTTATATATTGAAAGGCAAATTAGTAGGGTATTCTTAGGTGCAAAAATAGAAAATACAACAGCGATAAACCTTTATAAAAGATTTGGATTTGTTGATTGTGTAGAAGTACCTTTTATTTACGATAAGAATACTTCAACTGTCATGATTTATGAATATAAAGACGATCAATAAAATTAAAAACATTTTTAAGTTGATAGAGATTATTTAGCCAGAAGTATCCATTTTTTGGAGTTTATATGAGTGAATGTAAAACAATCTTGATATGTGGAGGAGTCTCTAGAGCGGGGCTTGATATCGCGGATAAATTGATTGAGGCTGGGCATAAATGTATTGTCGCAGGCAGGCGTCACCCGGAAAGAGAAGCCCTCGATCCTAATATGCATTATGAGCATGTCGATTTTAGTGATAGTGAATCGATTGACGATTTTTGTAAAAAGATATCTTCTGGTGAATTTAGTATCTCAGATTGTATCTTCAATCAAAGATCACGCAGTGAAGATCTTTTAGAGGGGATGAAGGTTTCGGTTGTATCAACGGTACAAGTTATTGAGAGTATTGAAGATCAATTAATTAAAAACAAAGGTTCTATTGTCTATATTGGTTCAATCTTGGGAGACAAGACTGATGTTGAGCAAACACTTTCCTATCATATTCAAAAAGGCTCGTTGAAGCCCTTAATTCAATACCTGTCAGTAAAATATAGTCAAAAAGGAATCAATGTAAACCTTATCTCACTCTCGACCTTGCAACATTCTAAAAATATACTTGGCTATCAAGAAGGTAAGATTCTTCATAAAATTTCAAAGAATATGATTCCTATCGGAAGGCCTATTTCTTCCGAAGATGTTTTTAATACAATCACATTTCTTACAAGCGCTTCAATGAAAGGGCTGACTGGTCAGGTTATAACTCTCGATGGAGGGTTAGATAACCTCTCTCAAGTAAGCTGCATTACTGGATGGAATAAAGTAATGGAGGAGAGATGATTAACAGTTTCGATTTTTCAAAATCTCCAGAATTTTTAAAAATTCAAGATCTCATTTTTGATAAACTTAAAACTCACTTTAATACCGATTGGGAAGGTGTTCTTACTCAAGTAAAAGCAGGAAACAATGTTGACCTAAGAGAAGACCGAGATCTTATGTTGAAGATTGAAAATATCTTCTCAGTATTATTAAAGGACTATTTTTCTGAGATGAAGCTGCAGACCTTACAATTTCCTGTAAACTTAAGAATAGTCACAGCAAATTTACCTGATAATTACTTAAAGAGACCATTTGCTACAGACTATGTACATTGTGAAGCTTGGTCTGGCGTTCCAATTGATAGCCATAACTTCTTTTTGTATATTTACTTAGATGAAGATAGCCCAACGATGAAGCTATTTGAATTAGAAGAAGTGAGCGAGGATATCGTTAAATATCGTGGGCCATATAGTAATTCTCCTTTGTCTAAAGCAGCTATAACAGAAGTGCAAATGAGTCACACTGCAGGGATGATGTATGTTTTCAGTCCTTATGTTCCTCATGAGACTATTCGCGAGGGAAGTGGTGTTCGAATCAGTATTGACTTTAAAGCAAGAACAGGAATTCCTTATGAGCTTGAAACTGGACCTATAAGTAAGGAAGACTTTTGCTCGTATAAACCTGGATTTCCAGGACTAGGTATGTACTGGTTTCGCTCAAATAGTCAGCTAGAAGGGCTGGAAGAAAAGTATGAGTTCGAAATGAATAAGGCTTTAAGGCTTGATCCAAGTTATTTGAGCTTGAGAAAAGAGTATATAAAAAACCTAAAAGAAAAGAGTATCTTTAAATAGTAAGTATATTGAGGCTCTTTTTCGAATGCAGAATTACTCAGAAAGGTTATGATACCGAGTGTTAGAGCCTAACTATTTACAGCTAAAATGCGGCATGATACAAATTTCAGCTTGATATCAATTTTTATTGCAGTACCCAAATTACGGAAGGATTCATTGTGGCCATTACTAATAAGTGTTCAGTTTGTTACAACGACGACTTACAAAGTATTATTGAATTCGGAGATATACCTCTATGTGATGGGTATTCAAAAGAAATTGAAACCGCAAAGGGCACTCCGAAATTTAATATCACAGTTGTTCACTGTAGTAAGTGCAATCATGCTGAGCTAGATCTTAAACCGCCCGAGAGCATGATCTATTCTAATTATAATTATTTTTCAAGTAATTCACCTGACTTAGATGAGCACTTTATAAGTTATGCAAATTGGATAAATGCTAAGCTTGGAACGGCTAATGCTGTTCACCTTGATGTAGGTTGTAACGATGGTCTTCTTTTAGATAAGTCAGCAAAGCTTGGTTTCTCTACTGTTGGCATCGATCCTGCTCCTGCAGGAAGCATCGCTAAGGAAAAGGGCCATGATTTCTATAGTGGCTACTTTAATACTGATATTGTGACTGAAAATAAGCTTGAAGCTTCTGCAGATATTCTTACTTGTAACAATATTCTAGCTAATGTTAGAGACCTGACAGGTTATGCAAAGGCAGCTAATCTAATATTGAAAAATGATGGCTTTTTCGTAGCTGAAACTCTGCATTTTCCGACACTAATGAAAAACCTTGTTTTTGAAATGGTTAATCATGAACACTACCATTATTTTTCAACTCGCTCGATGATGAAGCTTTATAACTCGGCAGGGTTTGAACTTATTAGTTGTGAGCTAGTTCCAACAAAGGGTGGAAATATGCGTTGCATGGGACGTAAGAGAAATCTGGATGGAAGTCCATTTACTCAGTCTTATGATAGCGTTCAAGTTGATCCTAAGTTAGCTGAAACTGAAAGTAATGAAAAAGCACCAGCTTTCAACAGTGCTTTTGAGAATGCTAGAGAAAAACTATTAACCATAGTAAAAGACGGTGATAAGAAAGTTGAGGTTGCTGGATTTGGAGCTGTTGCTGGAAGTATCATTCTCTCTTATTTAATGGGTATTGAAGATAATGTTGATTATTTCGTTGATGATAATACTTCTCGTCACGGCTTCTATTCTCCAGGGATTGGTTCTCAAGTAATTAGCCCAGCTGATTACTATGAACGTAAACCTGATGTAACTATTCTTCTGGCTTGGCGTTTTGCAAAGCAAATTACAGATAAGCACCGTAAGAATATGCCAGCTCATCATAAATTTATCATGGCCAATACTGGTGAAGAGTACTGATCTTCAGCTTCTATTGTTTCATAACAATTATTTTCTTTGAAAAGTAATCAATTCCTCGTAGAAAGCACTTGTTTCTCTAGGAAAGTGTTCGCATTAGTATCAATACCTTACTACTTATTCTCTGTTTTTTTATTGAAGGAATGTGCCGATATGTTTAGAGTTTTATTAATCAAGCCTAAGCAATTATGAGAACTTTAAAAGCAGTAAGCTGCTTAAGGTGAACATTGCTTAATTTAACGCTTTAAAAAATAGGTCAAGCTCTATATCAAAAAGACTTAATTGAGGATCAAATGGTTACAACGGTTGAAATGATAGAGGGATTTTTAGCTTTTCTGGTGATTCTTATTGTAAGTGGATTGTTTACGACTGTTGGTATAGGAGCTATCAATCTTGTCATCGATCCTAAGAAGGCCTCCAATTCTCTAAAGTTTGGGATGGGTTTTTTTCTTGGAATGACCTGCTTCATATCGATATGGTGTTTTTTAGAGAGTATCATAGGTAAGGCAAGCTTCTCATTGTATCTTTCCCTAATCATCTATGCTTCGTTTGCTTATTATAAAAACAATTATAAAAACCTTTCCAGCTCCTTAACTTTTTTCCTTAAGCATAAGTATAAAATAATAAGCATTAGTCTTTTATACTTTGTTGGATCAGTGATCTTCAGAGTACCACCCACAAATTTCTCAATTGATACCCACCTAGGAAGTGGCAGCACCATGTTGTATTTTAACAAGGTGCTCTTTTTCTACAAAGAAGATATGATTCCTTCTTTGTCTGTAAATATTGGGCAATCTTTACTCGGCAGTATTCCTCTTTTCTTTGGCCTTGTTAAAACAGGCTTGTTTTCTCTTTGTACTTGGACTGTTATAAATATTTATGTTTTGGGAGTACTTGTTTACGGTATCCTACGAAACATTAATTTGAGTGAGAGAAAGTCTCTGCTTGGTGCACTCTTTGTTCTTTTTGGGAATACAGCTCTTTCTCTTTTCCCAGTAGTCGTTGTTGACTCAGGAGCACCGTTCATCTCAGGTAATTATGCACACTCCATTTTAACAGTTGGTAGCAGCACAAGTGCATTGATGATTATATATTTCTTGATGCAAGGTTATGGACTTTCATTTCGGTTAGCTAAGATTCTTTCTTTCTTTGTCATTACTTCATGGGTTATAACTGGCCCTCAAAATATAATCGTAGGAGTGCCAGCATTATTAATATTCTCTCTATGGTTTATGTATAAGAAGCAGCTTCGCTTTAGATCATTTTTATTAAATGGTACATTAATTCTCGTATCTCTTTTCCTAGGAATGACACAAGGTGGACTTATCAGTCCTTCATCATTTAGAGAGGTGAAAATAGAAAAGATAATTCCTGGGTGGCAAAATTCACCGCAGGGAGTACCAATGAGATTTGATAATCCGGGTCTTGATTCCAGTATAACTATTGCCAATTCAATCTTTGCACTTCAACTTCCTTCTGGAAGTCGCTTTCATGATCGTAATCGTAAATACGATGCGATTATTCCATACGAATTTAAAGGTGGATTCTATAGCACATTTGTAGAAAACATTAATGAGAATAAGTTTAAAAGTCGGTTTGCTCAGATACTACTTTTTGAAACTGAACTATGGTTGGCTATTAGGCTTTGGTTTGTACCTATCTTTGGTATATGCCTCGTCATTCTTCTAAGCTTCACTAACATTATGTCTCAGATAAAAGATGAGAATAGAACCTTTTTAAAGTCTTTATGTGTCGCTGCTACGGTGTTATTTACTGGAGGTTTTTTGCTTTCATTCATTCCATATCAAGTAGGGATAAAATGGCCTTTTACAAGATTCTTTCTAACCGGATATGTTCCTGCTCAAATCTGCTTCTTTCTAGGGTTGGTTACCATTTGCAATAGTGCAGTATTAACGAAGAGATTTAGAAACTACATGCTTGTAATTCCTTGCTTCATCCTAATGTTTGGTTGGTCTGCTAGCTTTGCTTCAAATATTGTTACAAATATCTTCACCTATAATACGAATAAGGAAAACATTCTTACTCGTTCATTGAGAATGATTACGACTTCGGACTATGTAAAATACAAAGAGTAACCTATAAAATCTAACTCTAATCTTTCAGGACATAAATGAAGATGGTGAAAAACCGAGTGCTAAGATTTTTTTGATTTGAAGTTTTGTTTGTAGTAATTCCACATCTCTTCAATCCCATCATTAATATCTATGAAAGAGTGATCTGGAAAATGAGTCAGGATTTTATTGGAATTTAGAACAATCTTACTAAGATCACAGCTTCTTTGATCCTGGTGATTTATTTTAAAGTCTTTATTTGTTACTTCTTTTAGTGCCTGGAGTAGTTCTAAGAGGCTTCTTCCTTTGTGGCTTCCAATATTGTAAGTGTCACAATCTTCAATATCTTTAGTTATACTTAGGCCCATTAGCTTTGCTACATCAGTTGCATGAATATAGTCTCTGACGGCCTGTCCATCTCCAAGGAGAAGTATTGGCTGATCCTCTAGGATACTATTCATCCATGCAGAGAGTACCCCTTGATTCCTTTGATATGCCCCGTAAGGATTGGCTATTCTATAGATATCGTAGTTGATCCCGTATCTGTTTTTCGCATACTTAAGAAAGTTCTCCATGCTCTGCTTAACAATTGCATAGGGAGAAAGAGGGTTGGTTAAATCAAGCTCTGTTACAGGGTCTTTGGAGGGTCCATAAATAGTTCCACCTGACGAGCACATAACGACTTTTTTAACACCCTTCTGAGAGCAAAGGTCTAGAAAGTTTATAAATGGTATTAGGTTTAAATATATATCCTCACTTGGATTTTGATAGGTGCTAGGAGGAGTGCTTTGGGTCAATACATGATATACAATGTCTTGTTGCTCTAGTGCTTTAGAGATGTCCTCTTGGTTATTAAAGTCTCCAGTAAAATATTTTACATTTTGAAGTTTATCTTCGTTATTAAAATTTCGACTAAAGAGGCTTAGGTTAATATCAAGTTCTTTCTCAAGAGACATTCTTAAGTAAGTGCCTATAAAACCGTTAGCGCCAAGTATGAGGACATTTTTCATAATTGATTAAATCCAAAGCTTTCAGAAATAATTGAATGAGGTCTCTTTTTTCCTTCAGAGTATATCCGAGCAATATATTCTCCGATAATTCCAAGGCAAATAAGGTTTACTGAACCAAAGAAGAGGATCATCAGAGCTATTGTTGAAAAGCCAGGGCTTGAAATACCAACGAAAAAATACTTTGTTAGTAAGTACAAACTATAAACGATAGCGAAGCTTAATGAGAAAAAACCTAAGACTGTGGTGAGGCGAAGAGGTAAGTTTGAAAATGAAAAGATACCATCTGAAGCGATAGATAATAGTTTGCGAAGTGAGTAGCCCGACTTACCTTCAAATCTTGCTTCTCTGTTGTATTCGACTCCAATTTGATTAAATCCGACCCATGACCGGATACCTCGTAAAAATGGATTCACTTCATTTAGAGAAAGCATATTATCTAGAACTCTTCTGTTCATAACACAAAAATCACCACTATCGAGAGGGATTTCTATAGAACTTAAGGCCCTTAATATCTTGTAAAAATATTTATATGAAAGAACCTTTAAAAAAGACTCCTTTCTTTTTCTTCTTACTCCATAGGCAACATCATAGCCTTCATCTAAGTATTTAAAGAAAACAGGTAAGAGAGAAGGTGGATCTTGCAAGTCATCATCAATAATTGCAATATACTCACCGGTACTAAGCCTTAGTCCCGTTAGAACAGCACTTTGATGACCAAAGTTTCTAGATAGCTTGCAGCCTTTAATGTAGTCATACTGTTTAGATAGCTCTTGGATTTTATCGTAACTTTTGTCACTACTACCATCGTCTATAAGTAACAACTCAAGCTTCCAATTACCTTTAATTCGCTCCACTTCAATTGCCTCAAGAAGTGTGACCATGATCGAGGCTGAATTATAAACGGGAATTACAAGAGAGATGTTTTTCATAAAGATGATGGTGTCGCGTGTTATGTGAAAAATAAATTGTAGCAAGTTAGAACTAGAGATACAATAAAATGGACCTATAATCGATATTTTTATGAGTAATAACCCCTTTGCAGTACTAAGTGTATATGATTGATTTTTCACAAAAACATGTAAAAAAAACCTTGGGAATATTGATAATTTTGGTTGTCTCCTTTCTCTGTTGGCGCTCCTATTCACTCGATCTGATTACCCACTGGGAATCACCTAGAGTATTTAAAATGTTTCAGAGCACTGAGAAAGCTAAAATACCAAGTTTGCGAATTCAAAAGGGTGGCAATACAGGTGGCTGTCAGTATGAGCACGACTATGCTCATATAACTATTCAAAAATACATACTTCAAAAGCTTCATTTAAATACTTCAATTAGAAATATTAGGGGAGTGAGTTTTGTTTTTGGGGCACTTGCTCTGTGTGTTCTATTTATGTTTCTTTTGAAGCAAACGAGCTTCTTGATATCGCTTGCGAGTACTTTATTACTTGGGACTTTACCAATATATGTAGCATTTCAAAATGTGCTCTTTCCTCAAATCGCTGTTGTCGCTTTTTGCGCCTTGATACTTTATTTTTCCCAAAGCTATCTTGAGAGGCCACTACGTAAAAAGAATCTTTATATATTTGCCTTGGCACTTCTCTTCGCCATCACCTCGACATCATACTTAATTGGAAGATTATTTATGGTAATTATTTATGGAATTTTATTATTAAATTCTTTTATAGATTTTCGAACCTTAAAGCTTGAAGAAAAAAAGGATATTCAGCTTAATTTGTTTTCCCTCTTTAAAATATTCATTTTACATGTACTAATATTAGGAATTTTTAAGCTAAGCAACATACCACTATTCTTTTCGCCTGAGTTCTTATTTAGCCCACTTGGCGAATACATGACGGGAGAGTCTGCAAGCTTCCTAACTGGTCTCTTTAAAAATCTTATTTTCTTGGTTAAGTATCTTATGATGGGGCTTCCCTATATTGATACTCAACCTAGTTCTTTTATGGCGTTTGGCGATGGGAGAGTTAGTCTATTTTCACTATCCATCTTTTTGATCTTTTCTTTAGGTTTTCTCATCTCACTTTCTAAGAAAAACATGAAGAAGAATTTATTAATAATGATCACCTTTTTTGGTATGGTCTTAATGCTCCTTATGTCTCAAATATATATTGTAATGGGAGAAGAATCTTATACTTTAAGTACTTATAGAAGTTTTTGCCTTGTTCTTTTTTTACCTTTCTTTTCTTATCTAGCATTCGAATTTATTTATAAAAAGAATAGGACAGTTTGTATTGTGGCTGTGGTTATTTTATTAGGAGTAAATGTTAGTGAAATAATAAAAAATAATAGAGACTTTTCTGATCTGATGAAAAATAAGAGCACCGCATATAAATCTTTAGATGGGCCCGAAGGCTATGAAGTAAGACGACAGACTGGCTACTACTTTGAAAAACCATTGCTGATTTATCGAATAAGTAATTATATACATGATGTTCTTAAAAATGATTCTGAGAGGAATAAGAAGAAAATATTCTTTATAGATCAGAAAAAACTTAGAGATTACAAATATAAATTCAATTGTGGAATTTACTTAAACTCCTATCTCAAGACATTTATTAATATCTATCTACAGGAGCACGACTATAGTTTAGCTTACTTTGAAAAAAATAGAGTTAACACTCTCTCTCCGAATCACTTTATAGCAGTAAGTCGTGAAGAGGTGTATGCATTTTTGAAATATTATCACCCAGAAAAAATACAAGTCTACGACTTAAATGAACAGTTCTTGAGAGTACAAGAATAATACTTTCTTCTACTAAGAGAAGACCTTTACTCAGTATTACACCTTTCAATTGAGGTTCTTAGATTCAACAAGAAAAGAATTAGAAGAAAAATTACTTAATGCGGAGCATTTGAGCGTTTAGGGAAAAAATTATCACTAAATTATATTCCAAATTGATGCTCTAGATTATAACCTCTAGAATGGCTAAATATTAAAATCAAAAGGTGTCTCCATAGTGCAGGATCATTCAATAAAGCAGTATTACAAGTCAGCACTCCTTTTTGTTGGAATCGTGGGGATAGCCTTTTTATGTCTAGAATTAGTTTCTTACTTTTATTTCAAGAATAAAGAGTTAGCTAACACACCCTCTCCTGATGAGGTAAGTACTAGTAATACAGCTGGGCAAATACTTAATACGTCCACAACATCACTAGAAACATTTAAAGTCGCAACTTTTGGCTCATCTGAGACACAAGGTTATGGAAGTGTTAGAAACTATAGCGCCTTATTGAAGCATGAATTAGAGAAAGTATTCCCTAGTAAAAGCGTAATAGTTGATACTCATGTTCTAGAAGAAAAAACATTTTCGACACACCAATATAAGAAAGTTATATCTCTAGTAAAAGATTACGATCTCTTGGTCGTATCTGCTGGTAATTCAGAGCTAAAGAACCTCTTTGCTCAAAAAGAAGTTTTTAGAAAACGAGAGGTCAAAGTAAATTATAAGAAAGAGGCCTCAGAATTAAGTGTATCATCTCCAAGCAAAATTGATCTCGGCAGGGAGCTTGTTAAATACTCCTCTTTTTTCAAGATACTAAAAAAAATTGAATCTCGAATAGAAACAAAACTAAAGTTTCTATTTAAAAAAAATAATTTACCCGAAGATAAAAATAAGAAATTTCCAAGCACTCACTTTAGAAATGAACCTCTAATATCTAAAGAAGAACTTAGACATGTCGAACAACAATGGCATAGTTCACTTGTAGAAGTTTCAAAAGTAGCAATGAATAATAAGAAAAACATCTTGTTTGTTAATCTGATGGGGCATGAATTATGGCGCCCAGCTTTTTCAGTTATTGAACCAAGCGCTAATCGAATAGAAATTATTTCTCAAATTCAAAGGGCAGAGAGTTTCTTAGAAAAGAAAAAATATAAAGAAACTTTCGAAATTGTTAGTAAGTTGCCAAGCTCTGCAATTGTTGAATATTTGAAGGGGGCAGCACTATTCTATATGAATCACAAAAAGAAAGCCTTTATATATTTAAGGCTTTCAATGAGTTTAGATCCTGTGAAATTTCGAGCTTGGGATAGTTTACACCTTATTAGCAAGAAGGTTGCTAGTGAAAGTTCTTATGTTAAAAACATTGACCTAGTTGAATACCTCCACAGCTTTATCTTAGCGGGGTTTGAATATGATGATTTCTTTAACGACTTTCATCATTACAATTTTAAAGGACAGATGATTATTGGTAAAAAAATAGCCTGCGAAATAGCTAGTCTCTATAAGAAATCTTGTACACCATTTTCAAAAAGCTCGGCCATATTTAGTGAAAAAGAAAAAGAGTACCTTAAAGCATTACGCGTCTCTCAAGATGAAAAACAAAGAGCTTATTTTACTCAAGCTAGGTGGCATTCAGGAATGGGAAACTCTATCTCCACCTACAGAGAGCAGTTTAGAGAACGAGCTCTAAGGGCGATTGAGGCTTTCTATCAAAACAGTGATAAATCCCCATCTTCAACTATTAAATACCTAATATTTAAATCGCTAAATACTAAGGATGACCTAACTCTATCTGTAGAGTTATTAAGAAAAGCTAAGAGTACTTCATTACATGAAATGGAAAAACTAATGTTAAAAAACTTAAATACAGGCAAGATTATCTATTATGCCTTTCTTGATAAAGGAATTCGTTACTCATTTGATACTAAGGAATTTAAAATTGAAAATAAATAAATTCTTCAGAAATCAGTGGTCTTAGATAGTATAAAATTGTTATGAAAACTAAGTATATAATAAATTGTAAACCTTTCGGAGAGTCAAACATTGCTTGATGAATATTTTTTCTCTTAGAGATATAGTGAATGCTCTCCATAAAAAATACTGATGTAAAACCAATCAGTAGAGTGGGTTCAGATTTTACGTAAAAATAAATACCGCCGAGACCATTGAAAACCTCAAACAGATTCAAGTACTTTCTTGCGATATAGACCGAGGTACTTAAATCGTCTGCTCTAAAGAAAATCCATGCCAGACAAACGATATAGAATATAAAAATAATTTTGACTGGTTTATATACATTGATTTTAAAGTTTGAATACATCTTCTCGATGCAAAGAAAGACTCCATGAATGGCACCCCATATTAAAAAATTAAAACTAGCACCATGCCAAAGTCCGCTCAAACAGAATGTAATAAGAATATTTCGAAAAACCTTTATTCTTGAAGACTTATTTCCACCTAATGGAATGTAGAGGTAATCCCTGAACCAAGTAGACAGGGAGATATGCCACCTTTTCCAAAATTCAGTTAAACTTGTGGCAATATAAGGCTGATTAAAGTTTTTCATCAAATCAAATCCAAGCATTCTTGAACAGCCAATCGCAATATTCGAATAGCCTGCAAAGTCACAATAGATTTGAAAGGCAAAACAAATAGTCCCTAAGAATATCATGGCAGGGGAGTAGTCATGGGGTGATGAGTATACCTTATTAACAAGTATGGCGAGGTTATCAGCAATTAGGAGCTTCATCATTAAACCCCATATTATTAAATTAAAACCAGAGGCCACCTGACTCATATTGAATGATCTTTGCCTTAGCATTTGTGGCATGAGGTGACTGGCCCTCTCAATTGGACCTGCTACTAATTGTGGAAAAAAAGAAACAAAGAGAGAAAAAGAGAGGAGATCTGTTGTTGGTTTAAGCTTCCCTTTGTAAATATCTATTGAGTAACTCAATGTTTGGAAAGTATAAAAAGAAATACCAACGGGGAGAATAATATTTAAAGAACTGCCAATACTCGAAATTCCAAGAATACTTAATAAGTGATTAAATTCAGTAATAAAAAAATTAAAGTATTTAAATATAGCCAAGAATCCTAGGTTAGTAGTGAGGCTAATTAGCAAATATCTTTTTCTTTGTTTTTGTTCTTTAAATTTAAAAATCTTCATACCACAATAGTAATCAACGACCGTGCTCAACATGATTAAAGATAAGAACTTTACAGACCAACAACCATAAAAATAATAACTTGCAGCAAGTAAGAGGATATTTTGATTTCTTTTATTTAATAACCAATAGAGGTGAAAGACTAGTACAAAGAAAAAAATGAAATGTAATGAATTAAACAGCAACTCAAACTTTCCTTAGTCAAGAAACACATCAAGAAATATTATATCTAAAAGATACTTAAAGTCCCTTAAAAACTGTAAAAATGTATATTCAGATAGTTCTGCTAATCTGTAGCGCTTGTTAAAACCCTAAGCATCAGAGTATTATATTCTTAAAAAAATGATAAGACTTTATCATTCAATGTATACGCAGCTGTAAATGCTGTTTCAATTGTATTGAGCTTACAACAGGCCATCTTAGAATACGTATCGAAAAATGTTCGTTGATAAATTCGCCCACCCCCTTCTATGGTTTCAACAAAATAAGTCTCTTGAGATCCTAAGTAGCCAGGGTGTGTTCAGTTTCAATCTTTCCTATAAAGTACATCACATGTTATATTCCGTAGCTTATAGGCGGTGTGATGTCATTTGTAAGACAATGCAGAAGAATTGTATTGCTATTAATTTATGGCATTTATTAAAGAAGCTTTGTTTCTTATAATACTGCTTGTTTTAGCTAGTTTTGCGATTTAAAATGAGTGTTTCATACGAAGCCATGATTAAGAGCAAAGTACAGCTTGAGATGCAAGGGCAAAAGATTGTAACCATGTGTGGGAGTAAGAGAAGTATGAACTTAAATGTCGCGGATCTAACAAAGCAAATCTTCAGAAATGGAAAACCTTTAGAGATGAAGAGAAAATTCCTAAGTTTAACTGTTGTAATGACTCAGAGGAAATCTACTGCTAAGGGTACATTGTGAGAGTCGGTCTTATTAGTTACCAAACAGGTCACTTGAAAACAAAACAACTAATTGAAAAAATACTCCCGAAAGGTTTTGATATAACAGTCTTTGCCATGCCTTTTATACACAGAACCAATAAGACTAAAAGAGCAAGCGATAGGCCTGATCAATTAATTGATCTAGATATAAAGTCTTTTTGCGAAGAGAGAGGAGTTGAATATCTTGCCTTGCCAGGATGGAGCGATGATCAAGCTCACAACTTTCCACTTAACTTTAGCTATTATTTAACATGTACTGCTAAGATAATACCAGAGTCGTTTATTCGAGATAGGGTGATCATTAACGCACACCCTGGAATGTTGCCAGAAAACAGAGGGCTAGATGCGCTTAAAAGATCCATCATTAAGCCAAGCACCGTGGGGGTCAGTATTCACGCAATAAACAGCGACATTGACAGCGGCATACTGCTGCATAGAGAAGCTGTGCCAATATATGACAGCGATACATTTTCTGACGTTGCTAATAGGGTCTATGAATTAGAACTAGAATTACAAACAAATGCAGATCTTTTTATTAAGAGGCTAGAAAATAAAAATCGTTTGCCAGATGGATATGATTTGTCAAAAAGTAGAGTGTCGAAAGTTCAAGACGCTAATATTGAGCAAATATTCCAAAAAAACAAACAGGAGCTAATAAGACTTTCTCGGTTGGAAGTGGATAAGTTATCAAAGTGAGCTCTCAATAAGGATCTTGGACCTCCCACCAAAAGTGGACAGTTTTCTAAGTGTAGTACAACTACAATCTAAGAGAGAAAGATGACTAAAAGAAACAGCATTTACGCTGCTGAATTCAAGACAAAAGCTGTTAAAATGACTAAAGATTAAGGTATCACGAAGACGGTATATGTTGACTTTAGCGCTGGAATAGTCGCGGCTAAAGTTGTGCTGGACAAAAAAATACTTCTTGAAAACCCAGCAAAACTCCTTAAGAAAGTAAAATAAGTCTATGTAAGTAGGTACTGGTTATCTCTTAAAAACTGTGCTGAAATCCGAGCATTCTTTTGAGTAATCATACCTGGTCTAATTATAGACCAGACAAGATCTTGCCTATCACTATCGCCCTCTTGATCTTTCCATGTTCCATTAATTCGTTGGTGCATTTCTAATGCTGCATTCATGATTTCTTCAGGGCTATTTGGAACAATCCTTAAGTTTAGTTTTTTATACTCTTCATCATTACAAAGTAAATCATATTTAGCGTTAACAATTTCACGAAAGCTAAGTTCTCTATTCTCATCTTCTTTGATAAATCTCATTGGAAGGAAAATAACGTTATGGATTCGGGGCATAAATCGACTAATAGTTGTCCAGTTTACTAGTACTAATGGCCTCCTAAAGCATTCGGGGACAGACGTAATTCCGGTAGCAGAGGCCAAAAAAATGTCACATCTCTGGCCAAGATATACATCCATGAATTCACTACGTAAGCGACTGTTACTGTAATCAATTATTCCTTGCTCATTTTCTAAACGCTCTTTAACTACTGAGCCAACTCTAATTGCCTGATAACCTAACTTTACAAACTCTCTAGCTGCTGGAAGGTAGATTTTTATACTTGTGTCTCTAAAATCATGATAGGACCAATTCTTATTTGGAGAGACCTTATCTAAATAAGCTGAGTCGCGGTTATGAAAACAGATAATCGGCTTTTCAACTTCCACACCCATTTCAATTAGCTTTACTTCTCCAGCTTGCTTTTCTTGATCAGAGAGTGAAATGTTGTTCCTGGTTGCAGCGATGACACTCTTGATGTAACCGTCGTCAAAAGCAATTTCAGCAGGGGCGCAGAGGTAGTTTCTAGAATTAGGAAAGACCTTAGTGTAGTTAAATATATATTGGCCTAAGTATTTGAAAGGAAAGATATTGATCTTTCTTCTCCATAGATTTATCCAAAATTCATTGCAGTCCTCTGGAGTTGAGTTGGCAAAGAAGAACAAGTCAATGGTCCTCTTTTTGAAGAATTTTGTTTGATGCTGGCAAAGGCTAAATTCAGCAGCGTAAAAGCCACCAATTCTACTTTTATCAATTAGGCCGAAACGAATCGTTATAATAGGAGATATTAGCCTGATAAAGATAATACAAGGTATTGAAATGAGCTTATATATTTGTAGCTCTAGCTTTTTTAAAATATGCATGGATATAGTTATCATAACTCTTATTTTAATAAAAGAGAGGGGTCACAGAGCTTTATAGCTATGTACAATTAAGGATAATAAAGATAAAAATATGAGTATTATTTAGGTTGTTTGTTGTGCGACGCGCCTATGTTATGACTTAGAAGTTTTAAGAGGCAAGTGTGGCAACCTTAATAATTAATATAAATGAATAATTTGGAGTTTCATATGGATATACCTGAACTAACAAAGTTTCCTGAAAGGCTGCTGATCGACTTTAATGGTGCCTGTAACTTATCTTGCAAGATGTGCATGGTTCATGGTGATAATCCGGAGAAAGATAAGTTTGCAACTGCAGATAAAGATCGAATCATGGACCCTCGAAAATTGGAAAAAGTCCTTGATGAAATCGTTGCCTCTGGTGAAAAGCTACCTCAGGTTTGGACTGCTCTTAACGGTGAGCCTCTTTTTGGACCTCACTATATTGAGAATGTTACCATGCTTAAGGAAAGAGGTTTCACGGTTCTCTCTCATACCAACGGAATTTTATTAGATAAAAAGATGAGCCAATTTATTATTGATATTGGTCTGGATGTTTTAAGTTGTAGCTTTGATGCTATTACTCCAGAGACATATAAGATTATTAGGCAATCAAATCTCTTTGATAGAGTTGTTGCTAACCTTAAGCAATTGATTGAACTGCGTGGCGATAGTAAGACTCCTAGAATAGAAGTTTCTATGACTGTCCAAGAAGAAAATGAGCATGAAGTAGATGAGTTTTTAGAGTATTGGTCTGAATACGTTGATGTCATCAGGATTAACGCTACCTTCACTCCTGGTAAAGCCGTGTACGGTGCTAACTTCACTCTTCCAAAAGAAAGAACAACCTGTGCTTCATTATATCAAACGATGCCATTATTTTGGGATGGTCATATGGGATTATGTTGTCTTGACCCGTTTGGAAAAGCAAAGATAGGAAATGCCTTTGAATCTACTTTAGAAGAAGTTTGGAATGGTAAAACATTAAATAAAGTAAGAGAGATTCATGAACAAGGTCAGGGCGAGCGGATTGATCTATGTAAGGGTTGTGAAAACTGGGCCTCTTTTGATTATGAGGAAGAAATTACGGATAAGTTTCTTATTAGAAGATCAAGAAACTACGCTTACTACAACGTTCTAAGTAGATTAAGCAATTGGACTGATAAAATTAGAGGAACTCACGAGTCGGTTAAGCTCGATGAGGCTATGAGCTCTAATGCCTAAAACAGGTCTCGCAATCTTTGGTGGAGATAAGGTAAAAAAAACCTCTTATCCTCCACGAAAGCAATTTGGCGAAGATGAGCTGTCAATGGTTGAAGCGGTCTTTCAATCATCATGGGATTCTGGTAGCGACTTTGGCTATCAAGGTGACTTTGAAAAAAAATATACGGATAATTTTTGTACATTTCAGGGAGGCGGCTATGCTGATGCTGTCTCATCAGGAACCGTCGCTATCTTTATTGCTCTAGCAGCATTGGATCTTGATAAGGGCTCTGAGGTTATTGTATCTCCAATAACAGACCCAGGAGGAGTGTCTCCTGTTCTTATGAATGGAATGACCCCTGTGCTTTGCGATAGTGCTCCAGGCTCTTACAATGTTGATCTTAATGAAATTAAAAAAGTAATAACTGATAAAACACGAGCCGTAGTGATTACTCATATGACTGGGGTCGCTGTTAATATAGAACCAATCGTAGAATATTTAAGAGATAAAGGTATAAAGGTTCTAGAGGATTGTTCTCAAGCCCACGGAGCATCTATTAGTGGAAAGAAGGTGGGGACCTTTGGAGATATCGCAGCTTTCTCTACAATGTATTCAAAGAATCATTCAACTGGTGGATGTGGTGGAGTGATTTATACAAGTAACTACGATCTTTACAGGCGAGTAAGATATATCGCGGATAGAGGTAAGGAATTTGACGCTAAGGATTTTGATTCAAAAAATGCAAATAGGTTACTTTTTCCAGCATTAAATTTTAATTTAGATGAGGTTTCATGTGCTATTGGAATTTCAACTTTAAAAAAACTTCCTCTAGTTATAAAAGCTAGGAATCAAGTGAAAGAAGCTTTGAGAGCAGGCCTTAGGGACTCTAAAGTTTGTTCTTTTATGAAAGAGTGTGAAGACTCAATTAGTTCTCCATTTTTTCAAGTCATTAAAGTTGATTCCTCAAAAATTAGCTGTACTAAAATAGAGTTTGCAAATGCTATAAAAGCCGAAGGAGCTTCGATTAATCCTGATTATCAGTTTGTGACTTCTCAGTGGGATTGGGTTAAGCCTTATTTAAAAGCAGAAGTCGACCTAGTTAATGCCAGGGAAATCAGAGACTCTTCGTTTAATATTTTATTTCATGAGAAGTATCAAGAAGAAGATATTAACGACATTATCCTAGCGATAAAAAAGGTAGAGAGTTTCTATCTTCGATAATCATTATTCGATATCAAAATAGAAAAAGACCATTGTATATAAATTCCAGGCATTATTAACCTTCTTGGGAAAACCTAATTTAGTCGGTGTAAATAAGTCACCTTAGAGATAAAGAAAATTTTTAATTAGAATTGTTGAAAGGATTGATATGATAAAATTAGTTTTATTTTTTGCTAAATTATTATTTTTAAGTTTTAGGAAACTCAATTCGAAGTTCTATGTTTTTAGAAGCTTTGGATTTATTTTACCTCTTGGGGCTATTGTTTCTATTCCCGAAAATATTGAAATCGGAGAAGGTTTCGGTATTAGTCAGGGTTGTATGATTTTAGCTCAAGGGTTGAATTCAGGATCACAGGTAAAGATAGGCCGAAATGTTAAGTTGAACTTTAATGTAATGATTAATGCTGACAATGGCGGAGTTATTGAAATTGGAGATGATGTGTTGATTGGTCCTAATGTCGTAATGAGGGCTGCGAATCATAAGTTTGACTCTACTGAACTGGCAATTTGTCAGCAGGGCCATTCAGCAGGAAATATTAAAATTGGGAACAATGTCTGGTTAGGTAGTGGTGTAACGATCTTGCCTAATGTCAGTGTCGGAGAAGGGTCTATTGTGGCGGCTGGAGCAGTAGTTACAAAAGATGTCCCAGCCTTCTCTATTACGGCAGGAGTTCCTGCTAAAGTTATAAAAAATAGGCTGTCAAAGTAGCTTAAATGATTTGTTCAACTTTTTTATAATTGGAAGACGCCCGCGAGCCAAATACGATCAGACTTTGAGCCGTACTCAAACATCAGATTATTTGCCATTTTTTGAAGAACAAAAGGAGCATACTTCACACTTAATTGAAAAGCTTTCCCTCGAAGTCTATTCTTAAATTTATGCCTTTGATTCTTTTCAATACAGCGAGCCGAACCAAACTCCTTGATACTTCTAACTTGAAGGTCTAATGACTTAGCGAGAAATTTAAATGACTCCTGATTAAAGAATAAAGTATGAGGAAATACAGAATCTTTAAAAAGAAAATCATGCCTTGGGGTTTCTATAAATAAAAAACCTCCTTTAAGCATTGCTGACTTCACTTCTTCTAAAAATGAGACAGGTGAAGCAACATGCTCCAGAACGTGATTCATGATTACGGCATCTAACTTTTCATCTATTTCATGTATTGAATTTACTCTTCTTAATCTATCATCCTTTACTAAGCCAAAAATGTAACTGGCAGCTTCTTCATCAGGCTCAATAAAATAAAAGGTTTCAATTTGGTCGCTTAGTTTTGTTAAAAAGAGCTTTATCAAATTGCCATGGCCCGACCCAATCTCCAAAAGGGAGACCTTTTTTTCTGACCCTAGGAACTTGCAATATTCTTTCATACGAACATGAGCCTGTATATTTTGGTGGGCTAAAGATGTAGGATCACTTGCTCCTGACTCCCAGTATTGACCAGACGAATAAAAATGATCTAGCTCATGCTGACTTCTGCGTGGCTCAGCAAAGCCGAAGCCACAGCCTGGACAAATTGATATATTCGAAAAATGAAGACTTTTCTTTTCAGATCCACTGCAGGGATAATTTATTTGTTCTTTCTCGTGAGGATTCCCACAGAGTTCACATTTTTCTAATACTGACACTTTACCACTCAAGTTTTTTCCTACCCAAATCATGATTTTGGTACATTTCTTACTATAAAACAATGCTTTCTAAGAACAATATACAGAGTCATAATTTAAGTGAAGACATCGATAGTTTGTATATTGGCTGCAATGTGCCATGTTAAAATAAGGACTAAGTTGTTGCAATTACCGTAACGGGAGATCCGTCGGCTCCAGCAACAATAAGAGGTGATACAATTAGAGTTTTTAAATTCTCTGGGACACCTAATAGCTTCATGTCTTCTATAACGGTCAAGGGGACGCCTTCCTCATCTGGGCTCAGAAATGCTCTATGAGCAATCTTTCCCTCGGCCCTATGCATGTAACTTGTAATAGAGATGAGATCAAATCCAATAGTTCTAAGATTAGGTCTATTTTTTCGAAGCCAGAGGCCAAGCTCTTTTGAGAGACCAGGGTTACGCGCCCAATAGGCTTCTGTTCCCCTATATCTTTCAAAATTAGTTCGAAGTAGTAAGATTTCAGCTTCTTGAGAAATTGTTTCTACCCATTCCTTTGGCTGAATGAGCTCTCCCTCAGCGGCTTCAATTTCAATTAAGTCAATTTTATCGTAGACCCAATGGGAGGCAGGGTATTGATCTATTGTCTTGCCCGATATAGAAAAATGGGCCGGAACATCTATATGTGTTCCTATATGATTACTTAACTTCCAGCTCGATTGAGTGCAGGTATCTCCCTCTGCGATACATCTAACATATTCACTGTTAAATTCTTTTGCACCACCATAGCCGATAGTTTCATTGGAGAGGGGATGAGATAAAAAGATTTTTTCTGTAGTCATAATTGTACACTTATTTATATTGATTAAATTCCGTAGGTCTTTTGAAGTTTTCTAGCCCGTCTATCGCGGCTAAGCCCATTTTAGTTATTGCCTGTAAAGAGCTACCGCCAATATGAGGAGTCATGATAACGTTTGGATTTTCTATAAAGTATTTATTAAAATTTGGTTCTTCTTCAAAAACATCTAAAGCGGCGCCTGCGATTGATTGAGTATTCAATGCTTCTATGAGATCTACTTCATTTATAAGTCCACCTCTAGCTGTGTTAATAACAAAGCTTGATCTCTTTAATAAGGACAAGTTCTTTTTATTCAAAAGGTTAATCGTTGATTTATTCTTAGGAACATGAATTGAGACTATATCTGATTGCATCAAAAGTTCTTTCAACGGTAAACGAGTGATATTTACGGTATTTTCAAAATCTGGATACTCTCTAATGTCATGAAAGACTATTTTTGTTCCGAAGGGCTCTAGAAGTCGTACGATTTCTTTGCCAATATTCCCAAGTCCGATTATTCCAAAAGTGATTGAGGATAATTGTCTTCCCTTATATTGGGTCCACGTTTGATTAGAAATCTGATAATTGGAAAAATTTATTCCCCTTAATAAATTTATTGAAAAAGAAATAACAAGCTCTGCAACAGAGAGCTTGTTTACACCCGGTGTCCAACCAAGCTTTACATCATGATTCTCCATAGAATCAAAATCAAGCATATCGAGGCCAACTCCATATTTTCCAATGACTTTTAATTTAGGTAACTCTTTTAAAATAGAGTCATCGATAGTTTCTAGTGCGGTAATGGCCCGTTCACTATCTTTTAAAAAGTTAATCAAGCTCTCACCAGAAAGAGATAGTCCCTCATCATTAAACTTAATATTAGAATACTTCTCTTCAAGGATTTTTCTTAAATATTCATTTTTAGAAAATGATCTAGAGCAAACTGCAATTGGTATATTTGATTTCATATAACCTTAATCCGCCCGTTTGTAGCCACAACATCTAGAAGAGTAGGATCGTTTTCAACTCTTTTAAACTCAACTTTTCCGCCGGCAAATTTCACGAGAGCAAGTCCTGCAGCGACGTCCCAGATTCTAATTTGTTTTTCTATATAAGCATCGACTTTTCCTGATGCAAGATAGGCGAGTGAGGTTGCTGCTGAGCCAAGCATTCGTATCTTCTTAAACTTTTCAAATTGTAAAAATAGGGCAAGAGAGGAAGATTCATTCAAACCTAAATCAACAGGAAAGCCTGTACATAAAACGGACTGTGAGCAATCACTTGTGTGTGAAACAAAGAACTTTTCGCCATTTAAGAAGGTTCCTGAGCTTGAACCGATATAAAAATCAGAAGAGTTCAAATCTAGAATAATGCCAATCATGGGCTCGTCTTTTTTCCAAAGAGCTATTGAAATGCAGCAATGGGGGATCCCTCTGCTAAAGTTAAAAGTGCCATCGATAGGATCAACGATCCAGTAGGGGGAGGAACCGAGATCATTGTCATTTTTATGAAAACCACTCTCTTCAGTCAAAACGGAATAATCAGTTTCTTTCAAAAGTAGGTTTTTTATTAGCTCGTTAGATTCTCTGTCTAGATTAATCTTAATATCCCTTCCTTTATCAGAAAGAACATTAATACTTTTACTATTTAATTGAATATATTCTTTTGCCTTATGAGCTATATCTGAAGAAATAGAGCATAATTTTTCAAGTTCAGTATTAGTCATGCTTACGGCAGTATTGGGTAATATAATTTCCAATGACATGGTCAAAGATCATATGAATATCTTCAACGGGACCATATTCCCCTTTTTCGCTAGGTACATGGAGGTTTAACTTGGATACTTCTTTGAGTTTCCCTCCATCAAATCCAGTAAGCCCTATCGTCATACAACTCTTTGAGTTTGCATACTCGATGGCCTTGACGACATTGGGAGAGTTTCCAGAAGCGGAGATAGCAACAACGACATCTCCCTCATTTAGGTAGCTTTCTAGCTGTTTAGTGAATAACTCATCATAACCAAAATCATTGGCAATTGCTGTCATGACAGCATTATTGTCTGTTAAGCTTGTTACACGAAAAGGCTTTCCTGTTGTTCTAGGTCCTACCGACAGATCATTCGCAAAGTGGCTGGCAGTAGCAGCACTTCCTCCGTTACCTATGAAATATATCATCTTTGCACTTTCTCTTGCCTCAAGGATGATGTTAATCATCTCTTCCACTTTAGTTACATCAATTTTAGTTAAGACTTCACTTAGGTGATTGAAGTAGCTTGACGCGAATTCTGAAGGAGAATTGCTATTGCTAAATATTTTGTCTACTTGATTCATAATTAATCCTCAGTAACAGTGCATTTTAAATTAAACTTTTCTTTCCATTTAGGATCTGCACAATAAATTCGATATACTAATTCCATTGTTTTAAAGGCATCGAGAGATGACCCATTGAGAATAGGTTTATCCTGCAATATAGCCTCTGCAAATTCTTCGATTTCTTCATTCCAGGAATTATCTTCATTAAATTTGGTTGTAACTTCCTTAGGATCTCCATTATCATTTTCACTTTTATAAGCGATGGTTATCTTTTCAGCGCCATAACTTTTAGAGCCAGATAAAATCCCGGATAAGGTAACGCCGCCTTTCTCTAAACTAATTTCCAATTGAAATTGATGACGCCATTGTGTTGCTGTAGAGTTTAAAAAGGCTACAACTCCATCTTCGGTTTTCATTAAGGCATAAGCGTTGTCTTCTACGTCATGTTTCCAAAAACTATTATCAATAAAACTATGTATTTCAGAGAATTCACCTGCAAAAAGCCTAAGGAGATCAACCATATGAATCCCTTGATCTAAAAGAATTCCTCCTCCAGCAATATCTCTCTGGGCGCGCCAGCCAGATTCAAAACTTAGTATTTTTGATTTACCGTATACGCCTCGAATATTTATGATTTTTCCTAGTTTATTGCCCCTAATTACTTCCAAGGCACTTTTAACTGAATCATGATAACGGTGATTAAAACCGTATTTTAGTTTTAAATTGGGTTTGCTTGCTTCGACTTTTCTTACTTTTGCAATCTCATCAAGGTCTCTTCCTGGAGGTTTTTCACAAAAGACATGCATATCTAAATTTAGGCCAGCCATGCACACTTCGGCTGCGATATCATTAGTTAGGCATACAAAAAGAATATCCAAATCCTCTTTTAAGAGGTCTTGATAGCGAGAGAAAGTCTTCACTCCATCTTGAATGCTATTGTCTTCAGCAAAAGTTCTGTCGCAAACTGCAACAGTCTCTAGGTTTGGATGTTCGTCAATATATAATCGTCTTCTGCGACCAACGACTCCATAACCAGCAATTCCAACTTTTAATAATTTGTTTGAGTTCATATTTTTTACTTTTGACCTTTATACTTTTGATACTTTTGATCATCGATCATTATCTTTTCGACTTTTATTAAATCTTCGGGAGAGTCAACACTTAGACAGGGCAGGTTTGTCTCTAGCATTCGTATTACTTCTCCATGCTCTAGCATTCTATTCATATCAACAGCTTCTGAGAGTTCTAATGGAGTTTTTTCAAGTTGACTAAACTTCACTAGCTTATCTCTACGAAAAAATAATAAACCAGTCTGCTTCATCCAAGGCCCTTTGCTACCTTTTTTTACAGTAGGGATAGGTTCTCGTGACATATACAAGGCATTGTTCATTTGATTTACTACTACCTTAACGATATCTTCATTATTTAAATCCTCTACAGAATCTATTCTCCCCATAATATTAACAATCGCTAATTCATCATCTTCATTTAATGAATCAACCGCTTGTTTAATTATCTCTGGTACAATAAATGGCTCATCACCTTGAATGACGGCAACATTATCAAATTTAATTTGAAGTTCCTTTTCGATTATTTCTAAAGCTTCTGCTGAACGGTCTAGGCAGTTTGTGTGCTTATCAGAAGTCATTACCGCCTTACAGCCCATTTTTACTGAATAGTCGAAGATCTCTTTGTCACATGTTGCTACATATAACTCATCTAAGTTATCAGACATTTGAGCTCTTAAGATAATGTGTCCGATCATTGGAATATCTAAAATTTCTTTTAAAGGCTTATTTGGGAACCTTGTAGCAGCCATTCTCGCTGGAATGATTGCCAAAGTCTTTGGTCTCATATTATTTCTCATTGGTTTCGATAGAGTTTAGAGCCTCTCTAGCAGAATGATCTAAAATTCGAAAATCTACGCTGTAAGCAATAAAGGTATACCCTTCACTAATTCTATCTTTTAATTCTGCTTTATTAGGTTCAACAATATGTATCCCCGGGCTAACGTTATATTTTTTTGCAGTATCTTTTATTTTCTCTAAAGCTACTAAAAGATCAGGATGATCAAATTGGCCAGGAATCCCCATTGAGGCTGAGAGGTCGTATGGACCAACCATATATGCATCAACCTCTTTACAAGAGAAAATATCATCTAAGTTTTCTAATGCATCAATATGCTCAATTTGAATTATTAGAGGAGCATTATCTTTATGCCAAGAATGATAATCCTTGAAGCGAGGACCATACCCTTGCGCCCTAGCAAGCCCGACTCCTCTGTTTCCGAGGGGGGGGAAGTGCATTGACTGATACGCTCTTAGGACGTCTTCTTTAGAGTTAACCATTGGGACGATAAGCCCGTGGGCTCCGCTATCAAGAACTCTTTTAATTTGAACTGGATCGTTTGAAGAGAGTCTGACGAGAGGAGCTTTTCCGGCTAAATCAATTGTGCGAATAAGTCTTTCAGTCGTTTCTAATGAGCAAGGAGAGTGTTCTATATCAATACAGATCCAGCTGAATCCAGCGTTACAGAAAATCTCAGCAATTGCCTCGTTACCTAATGACAACCAAGTCCCTATTGCAGGAGTGTCGCCCTTCCTAATAAGCTCTCTTATATTTTTAGGCATTTACTTCTCCGGATAGAAAAAACTAGCAATAAAATCATATTTTGAAAAGTTTGTTACTAGAGGAAACACAGTAACAAACTAATCACTGTTACTGGTGTGGGGATAGGTACTTTACTAGTACTTAATCGCTATTTTTTTGTGCAGCGCAGTTCGCAATTCGTAAACAGGCTCGTCGCATAGGCTTGATAATGTTCCATAGATAAGTGAGTTGGAGGCTAATGAGACCTAATAAAATGTTCAATATTTATTAATTTCCATTCTAGGTTTCTGTCAAAGCGAGGATCTGAAAGAGTTGATTCATCTATACCCAACAATTTTAGAGCAAGAAAATCCTTAACATCACCCAATATCTCTTTTGATTCATTAGGAAAGCCTGAAAACCCTTGCTTGTTCACGATTAAATTATCGGGGAAATATTTTAGAAAAACTCTTTTTAAAATATTCTTTGTTTTCAAAAGGGGATTTGGATTATTGAAATCGAGCTTGGCCCAAATGGGTAGATTTAGTGCAAACTCTATAACTGGTTTTCTCATAAAGATGCTTCTTGTCTCCAACCCCCAAATCAATGACATGAGATCTGCCCCCCTCATGGCGACATTTGAAACTTGCATAGTTAAGTCACATAGCATTTGCGCATGAAGGACCTGTGTTTTCTTATCATCTAAAAATGAGTAAGCCTCAAGACAGCTCTTCCATCCTTTTGAAAGCTCACTCTCAAGCATGTAGGTATCATGATCAAACAGCTCGATCTCTGGTTTAAAGAAGCCTGAATAAAGCGATGGGCATGTATCAGAGAAGAGTTGGGGCTCTAGGTAGCATTCATATCCCCCAAAAAGCTCATCTGCCCCTTCTCCTCCAAATAAGGCTTTGCACCCCATCATACTAACATAGGCTGACTGGAGGTTTTGTCCTATAAAGGAATGACTTAAAAGTGGGGAGCATAGAACTGAGATACTTCTATTTATTTCTGATGCATAAATCTCTTTGTTAACATTTAATATTGTTACTTTCTTTTCTACAGATTCTTCAAAACCGGTAAGATCAAGACTGATTTCATCTTTTCCAACGTGATTAACTGCGACTAGAACATCGGGATTTCCATGCTCACATGCATATGCCGAAAGTAATGATGAATCAATTCCTCCACTCAGAACAGAAGCGAATGAGCGATTATTGGGAACCATCTCTTTTACGCACTTACTTAGAATTTGGTCTAATTCATCTGTAAGCTCTTCAATCGTTTTACTCGCAAGGAGATCCATTTTATTTTTAGAGATTAATTCAATACAGGTATTTTTTTGAATATGTTGAACGGACATAGTATTCAGGTTCAAAACCTCTAAACAGCCTGTTCCCAGTTGACGGACATTTTTATAAGCGACTCTTTCTTGCTGTAGCAAGTGCCTAGTGAAAAAATAGTCTTTTAGTACATCTATATCAATTTCGAGATCTTCGACTAATACTTTAATGGCATCGATTTGCGAGGATAAAATAATTTGATCTTCATCTTCATAAATATAAAGAGTTTTTTCCCCTTGAAAGTCTCGTGAATAAAAAATTTCATTTTTCTCTCTATCAAATACAGAATATGCAAACATACCATCAAGTTTTTGAGGTATATCCTTTTTATTGAGATTATCATGTAGTTTCACTAAGACTTCGGTATCGATAACTTTATCATTAAGTAATATATCTTCTTTTAAAATATCTTTAGATAATTCTTTGTAATTGTAAATTTCACCATTAAAGCTTAGGTAGTAATTCTTTGATGGTGACCATAAAAAATCGGATGTACTTGTTTCAATATCCCCGACTAATGAGAGTACTGTTTGCCCTAAAAAGATATGAGGTTCTGGAGAATAAAACAATTTTTTATCTGGACCACGGTTATGGAGTTTGGCCATCGCCCTTCTACAAAGCGATAAATCCAATTTCTTTTTCTTTTTATTGATAATATTTAAAATTCCACACATGATTTATGATTCCAAACGACTTGCAACAAGCTTCTTCAAACCGCTGTTAAGGTTATGTTCAGGAGAAAAGTTCAAAATAGCTCTTTGCTTTGATACATCAGCGTAATTATAAAATGTATCCCCAACCGTTCCATCTTCTTCTATAATTTCGATAGATGTGAAATCCTTATTCAGGACAACGCAAATTTCTTTTATAATTTCTAAGATTGTAGCGGGCTTCTCGTGGGCGATATTGATAACTTGGTTCTTGGCCTTTTCAGATTCCAATGTTCTAACGATGGCTTTAGCCGCATCAGTCACATATACCAATCCCCTAACTCTATCTAAGGAACCTTTTACAACGATTTTATTTCCATCCATTAATTGAGTTAGCATTATATTTACAATGCCTTGGAAGGTGTTTGGTTTATGGCCAGAACCGTATGTGGCAAAAAGCCTTACGACTTTCCAATTCAAGTCGTAGCCCTCTCCAAGAGTTTTTAAGAATCTTTCATTTGCGACTTTGCAAATCGCATATATTGTACCGGGGTCTAATGGGACGTCTTCTTTAATTGCGAAATCGGGCTGAGACCCATAGACAGCAGAAGAGCTAAGATAGATAACTTCTGCGGAATTCTTTATGCACCATTCAAAAATCTTCATGCTTCCAGTGGCATTGATCTCAACATCAATCAAAGGCTCTTTTAAGGACTTGCCTCCAGGGTGAGCAGCACAATGAATAACGGCATCGACATCTTTACCGGCTAGAACTTTATGTAAGTCACAACTAGCAATGTCTGTGGAGATAAATTCAAAGTTGTCCTTGAGTCCTGAGCCTTCGAGATTGTTGCAATCGAGACCATAGACGAAGTAATCTCCCTTTAAGAGCTCACTCGCTACTGCATGGCCAATTAGGCCAGAGACACCAGTCACTAATACATTCTTCATTTTATTGCTCCAAGCATTCTTACAATGGCTACCAAAGTATCATAATTTCTATAGCTCTTCACGAGCATTCTGATTGAGAAGAAGGGGGGCTCTCTTTTAAGGCGCGTAGCAAAAAAGACCTATCTCTTTTTAGAAAAGAGTTTATTAGAAATGAGGAGTTATAAAGACTCATTAGGAGACGATATAGGTCTTCCCTGGCCATATCCCCCCTTAATCTTCCATATAGGAATGGTCATAGACCGTGATTATGTTTATATTTCTCCTTAAATAAGTTTCAATAATCTTAAAAATGGATCTTAGGTATTTCGGATGGCAAATCTATACTTTAGCGACAAACTCCAAGATCATGAAAATTCAGGGTTTTATGCCCATTATTTTAATGAAGATATTCTTGCTACCAATAAAAAGTTACTTTCTCTTAAACAGATAATATCTGAGAACTCAAGTAAATGGACGAATGAGTTTCTGGACTGGCATAAGGAGTTATGCCGACTAGGGAGTGAGAATGTCGAGGACTGGTGGCTTTTACCAGCATCGCGAGCAATCGCATTTGAGCTACCCCTTTTAGAGAACCTATTTTTCTCATTAGCTCTTATAGAGAAAGTTGAGAAAGAGAATATTGATTCTCTAGAGGTTATTGGCGTTCCAATAGAAGTATTTGATTTTATAAAAGAATTAAAGCCTGAATGGAGTTTAAAAACATCCGTAAGTAGCAAAAAAAATAGCCCAGTTGTTAAGCTTTTAGATAAGTTAAGATCCGTAAAGTTTCTTTCTTTTATTCTGCTTCGTTCTTTTCTAAATAGTGTTAAATGGGATTTAGCGAAACCTAAGGGAGGTGTTCTTCTCTATTCTCACTTGATTCATTCCACTATTTTTAAAGCAAGTGGGGATCACTTTTTTGGTAATATGTTCAAAAATCTTGAGCGAGATTTCCCCGTCCAATGGCTTTTCTTATCTTCACTAAAGAAGACATCAGAAGCCAGTAAGCTAGTAAGAGAACTCAATAGTAATGGGTCATCTTGCTATCTTATTCAAAATTTAATTAATCTTAAACACATAGGCTTATTTTATAAATCTTTATTTAGGATTTCCAAGCAACTTAAAAATATAGAGAATTGTTTACCTTCTTTAAAAATAAATAAGCACTACTCAACTAGATTTCCTATGCTTTTTTTTAATCATTTAGCTATGGAATACAAGCCTTTTGTAGAATTAGAAGTCTATTTTAGTTTCAAAATTTACTTAACGAATTCTCCAGTGGAGATAATTATCTATCCGTACGAAGAAAAAGGTTTAGAAAGGGCCATACTTAAAGCTGCTAAGGGGGCAGAGCAGGCAGTTCTTACAATGGGGTATGCACATGCTCTACACAACGACGGACACCTTTACCTAAGTAAAAAACATTATCAAAATATTAATATACCGCAGCCTGATTATATTGCCACTACAGGACCATCAAGTCGAAAATGGCTGTCAGAAAAAGGATTCGACAACGCGGAAATGATAGACCTCGGAACGAAGAGATATCGCGAAGACCTTGGTGATATCCCAAAGTTTTTTTCAGATAGAGAGAATTGTAAAAAATTAAAGATCCTATTTATATGCGGTCTGGTAACAGAAGCATCATCTTTTTATAACCTTATAAAAGATAGACCAGAAACTTTCAAAGACTGTGAATTGGTGATCAGAATATATCCTTTTTCTCACCAAACACTTCAAAATAATTATTTAGGAAAAATAAGAAAGATACTACCTCAGTTGCAGACAGATATTGGGACTCTTGAGCAACAAGTGAAAAAATCAGATGTTGTATTATTTTATTCAACATCAGCAGGGCTTGAAGCTATTTTAGGTGGAAGGCTTTCTGTATATTTGAATTTAGATAGCTACTTTAATTTAAACCCGATTGATGGAAAAGGGGAGTTTCCAAAAAGACTTGTTTGTGAAAATCTTCAAAAACTAGAAGAAACAATTCAATACATATCTAAGTTAACAACTGAGGAATATACGGTGCTCATGAAAGAGCAGAGGGTATTTGCTAAGAATATTTATTCTCCTCCAGAAATGAAGGAATTAAGAAAATTATTAAATAGCCACTCTTAATTTAAGTAAAACCTCTAGCTATCGAACAGTCTATTCTTTTTCTTTTTTCTGTATAGGGCTATTGTATAGAATTTCTTTAGTACTCGACTGCTCAAGGTATTTTTCTTCATAATAGGCAAGCCGCTTTCTAGCTTCCACAGCTGCATACTCGGTCCTCCATAGATTATACTTTTTCGTATTCTCTTGAACATTATCGGGAAGGTTTCCAACTGTATTCAATTGGGCCAAGGCAATCATGCGTGGATTAGGTGAGATGTTATGAGCTGAACCGTGAATAAGTGCAGAATGAAAAAAGAGAACATCTCCAGGCTCTGCTTCGACCACTGTTACAGGGTATTTTTTATTTAATTCGTCCAGTGAAGAGGGAGGAATCATGAATTTTTGTAATCCATTTATATTAACGAATGGCTCGTGCTCAATGAAGCCTTCATTGTGAGAGCCAGGGAAAATATTTAATCCTCCGTTATTAACACTGTGATCATCCAAGAAGACTACGCAAGTAAGCATATTTATTTCTTGGTAACCCCGTTGCCTCCAATAAACGAAGTCTTGATGATGATACTCAACTGTTCCACACCAAGCTGCTTTAAGATTAACCTTACTAGACCAAATATAAACTTTATTTTTTATTAGATTTTCAGCGACATCTAAAATTTTAGGATCACCAACCAGTTTGGCAATGGGGTCATCCCCATGATGGACATTTTGCCATACCGCTAGGTCTACCATTGGTTCCTGATCGGTCCAGCTCTTCACCATCGACTTTAAGTCTTTGTCTCGTAGCCAGAGGGCTGAGTTTTTAGCTTCGTCTTTATTAAAAAAATTCTTAATAACGACATAACCTAACTCATCAAATTTTTTAGTATCTGTATTTAATTCTGTCGCCACTTCTTCTCCTTAATTAACAAATAACTAATATCACGCTATCCATTATTTACCTAAGCAGCTCACCTTCTACTTCTTTAGCGCTATCAACTACGAGAAGATTGTTTTTAGAAAGAAGATTAATAGTATCTTCAAGATTAAGAACTTCACCACCGGAGCTATATTCCTTATCAAGTACATTTGGTTGGTTGATAATGTCTCCATTTAGCTCGGGTAGCATACTTTTGATGGCATAGTAATTGCCCCTTTTTACACAATGGTTCATCTCTTCTTCAGAAATAAGTATTTCGTGAATCTTTTCACCAGGTCTTATACCTGTGATTTTTATTTCTATGTCTTTATCACCAACTAGTGCCTTTGCAATATTCTCAACAGTTGCAGAAGGGGCAATGGGAATAAAAGTCTCACCTTTTTCTGCATTTTCAATGGCAGCAAATACTGTGTCTACGGCTTCATTTAAGTTTAATAAAAACCGAGTCATGTGAGGCACAGTGACAGTCACAGGCCCTCCAGCTTCAATTTGCTTGTGGAAAAGTGGAATGACCGATCCTCTAGAAGCCATAACATTTCCATATCTAACGCATATAAATCTAGTCTTTTGGTTCAAAATATTAGCTGAAGTAAAGATCCTTTCTTGAATGGCCTTAGTCATTCCCATAACATTTACTGGCTTAGAAGCCTTGTCCGTAGAAATACCTACGACAGTCTCAACATTATAATTATGCTCTTGGATAGCCCTAACAATATTATGTGCGCCGATACAATTTGTTAGGACGCCTTGGTGAGGAAAGTACTCGCAACTTGGAACTTGCTTGAGAGCGGCTGCATTTATGACTATATCTGCATTATTTACGGCAGATACAACATCTTCATAACGGCGAACATCACCAATTCTAAACTCTAGGACGTTCATAAAGTTCTTATAGACTGCTGTATCTTGGCCTACGATTTCGCTCATATAAGAAACTCGCATATCATGTTGCTTTGCTTCATCGCGGGATAAGATAATAACTTTTTCAGGGACGCCCTTTTCTCCAGAGAGTAAACGGCGCACGAGGATTTTCCCCATTGATCCGGTACCACCAGTAACTAAGATTCTTTTTCCGCTAAATTCCATGAGTCCCTCTCTAAATATTGTAATTAAGCCTCAAATTAGCAGAAAAGTTCCTGATAAGACAAAGTCTTGTACGTAAATTGTTTAGAATTCTTAATGTTTTTAAGACAATTATAGAGCTTGGCTAAAATTCTGGGTGGTTACGCGTTGCGTACCCTTTCTTTGCAGAACTAGAAGAAACTTTTAATGGATTTAGCTACCTATTCTGGATAAATTGAATCTGTAATGAGTATTTTAAAGAAATTAATAAGAGCTTTAGTAATCGAAAGTGGGGAAAACTTTAGAGTTCTCTTTAGCCTTCCAATACTTTGGCTTTTGAGAAATAGGCAAGAAGCTTCTATCGATGACTCTGCATCCGTTATTATCTTTTCCAAAGACAGGCCTCTTCAGCTTGAAGCCCTTTTGGACTCATATGAATGTTATTACGAAAATGGTGCTAAGCCTGTAATTATTTTCAATGCTTGTAATGAAGAGTATCAATCTGCTTATGAGGATCTTTTTAGGCGGCATAGTTCTAAGATTCAGGCGACCTTTGATGACACTAAAGGGTTTAAAGATTGTTTATTAGATGCTTTGAATAACTTGGAAAGTAATCGTATCTTCTTTTTAGTTGACGATATTATTTTTAAAAAGAAATTTGACCCAAAACCTTTTTTAAAACTAGGAAAGGAGTTTATACCCTCTTTAAGAATGGGGCTCCACTTAACTAAATGCTACACTCAAAGAAAATCACAAGCCCTGCCTGTCTATAACCTTAAAGATGACTTTGTTATATGGAATTATTCAAATGGGGAATGTGACTGGGCTTACCCTCTTTCCGTCGATGGCCATTTCTTTTTTACAGAAGAAATAAGGTTCATGACAAAAATTTTGAATTTTAAGGCCCCTAATAGTTATGAGGCTAAATTGCAAAAGTTTCGGTATCTCTATAAGAGGCTCAAGGGAGTCTGTGGACAAGAGTCATTTATTTTTAATATCCCTTGTAATAAAGTTCAGTTGGAGAATGAAAATCATGCTGGGGATTTTCATCAAGACGACTTGCTTAAATTGTTCAAGACTAAAAAAATCGATTTTCAGAATTTTCATGGACTTGAAAATGAAAGCTGTCACCAAGAAGTCCCTTTATTATTTAAAAATAGAAACTAAAAGCTTTATTTTTGAAATCCAGTTCTTAGCAAAGCCTTCCCTCGGACAATTGTTTTAATACCTATGAGATTGCCTAAGAACTTCCTAAGCCTGTGGCTACCTGGAGATAGAATACCTAAAGTTAGGTTATTAATTGAAATACCAATCAGTGACCAAAACACAAAAAATTTAGAGAAGTTCATCTTATTAGAAAAGTACCACCACGATGTAACCTGCCATGTTCCGAGAATTTTAAGTTTTTCCTTCGGAGTAGGATGATGATAGTGAAAGCATCTAGCTTCCCCGCAAGTTGCAAGCGAGTACTTTCTAGAAACGCGATATGAAAAATCGACGTCTTCCATGTAACCAGTTCCGCTAAACCATTCATCGAACTTAAATTCATTAAAAACCTTTCTCTTCCAAAATGTGACTCCACCACTTAACCATTCAACTTCGACAGTTTTATTGATATCTCTATACATAGTAGGGCAACCACTTAAAGTGAATGTTCCACCCTTTGGAGAATCTAGGAGAAAGAGACCTCGAATGAGGTTGAACTTAGGGTAAGGAGAGTTGTTGATGATCATGGCCATACCGACAAGCTCATTTGAGAAAGAATCTTTTTCAGTGTTCTTCATAACCATTTCAAGCGAGTTTGGCTCAAGTACTAGGTCGTCATCGAGAAATCCCACCCAATCACAATCCTCTGGAAGCCTTGATATCCCTACATTTCTTTGCTTAGGAAGTGAGGGAGGTCTCACTTGTACGTAATCTATATTTAAATCTAGAAATGGCTCTAAAACATGCTCGATGGGCTCATCCGAGCCATCTACAACAATGATCAAGCTAGGTAGTATAGTCTGTGCTTTCAGAGAGGTTAGAAGACTAACCATGTCCTTTGGGCGGTCTTTGGTGCAAATGATAATAACAGGATTCTTTTTCTCTGTGTGAGAGCCTGATTTCATGGGCCTTGAGGAATTAGTAGTCGAATTGGTGTTCATTTTGCACCTTTGTCTGAAAAGATCAAATCTAACTTACAGGTTGAGCTGCCAACAAGTTGAAGTATGTAGTTATCAAGTTTGATAGTAGTTGTTACTCTCATTTCACGACCTGTTTAATAAATTGTTAGAATGTGGAATAATCCCTTAGTATAGGCTAATAATCAAGAATCAAGGCATACAAGGTTTTGTCTTAATATATAGAGGTCATTTTTGGGCAGTGAGCCAGTCGTTTCTGTAATTATACCAACTTATAACAGACTTGAAAGTTTGAAGGCGGCAGTTGAGTCTGTCCTTAACCAAACCTTTGGGAATTTTGAATTAATTATTGCTGATGATGGCTCAACTGATGAAACTAAAAAATACGCTCAGGAAATTAAAGATAGAAGGGTACTTTATTTATATAAGGAAAATGAGGGACTTCCTAGCTTAGCTAGAAACTTTGCTGCTAGCAGGGCAAATGGTACTTACCTTGCTTTTTTAGATAGTGACGACACCTGGAGACCTGAAAAATTGGCTCTGCAGGTGGAGCTTATGGAAAAAAGACCAGAAATTATTTTTTGTTATAGTCAGGGTGAGGGCGATAAAGCTGGTAAAAAGATAAAGGTAAGTGGGGTCTCTCCATTTAAAAACGGCAGGGTCTTTAATTCACTTTTATTTCGAAATTTTATTATTACTTCAAGCGTTGTGTTAAGACGTTCTGCTTTTTTAGAGATAGGTGGCTTCTCTGAAGATCGACAATTGGTAATCGCTGAAGACTTGAAGCTGTGGTTGTCTTTAGCAAAAAAAGGGCGCGGTTTTTATTTTTCAGAACCTTTGGTTCAATATCATATTTCAAACACATCAGTGTCTAGTGATGTAACCAAAAAATTTAATTGTCTCTATGAGGTAATTACTAGCGAAATGGAGCGGAACAATTCGAGTTTTCTCCTTAAGCTCATTGTCTTGAAAACCTTTTGGTTGCGATGGTTTTTACAAGTAGGAAGCCATAGTGAGAAACTAAAGGAAGCATTGGCTTCAGCAAAAGAAAAAAATGCGGGAATCTTAATATTGTCTTTGTATCGAATGGTGTTATGGATACTAAAAAAATAAAAATTGCAAGAGTCGCTACCGTGCCAATTTCGCTGATGGGTAGTCGAAATGTACTGAGCTATATTTCTAAAGAATTCGATCTTCAAGTCGTCTGCTCAGAAGGCGAGGCGTTTGAAGAAGTTCAGTCATATTTAAATAATCCTATAAAGAAAATACAGATTAAAAGAGAGATCTCACCATGTAGTGATTTAATATCAACGTGGCGGTTAATTAAATATTTTCGTAGAAGAAAAATTGATATAAGTCATTCGAACACTCCCAAAGCTGGCGTTATCTGTGCCATCGCAGCTTTTTTAGTAAGAGTTCCTGTGAGATGTCATACTTTTACAGGGCAAAGGTGGGCAACATTATCTGGATTTAAACGTTTGCTTTTAATGACCTGCGATAGGTTAATTTGTAAGTTAAATACACATGTTTATGCCGATAGCGAATCCCAAATTAAATTTCTTAGTCAAAATAAAATCCCTGGAAAGAAGTCGTTGATATGCCTAGGACAGGGAGGTTTTGCTGGTGTTGATCTAGAAAGATATAGTAAAACGAGGTTAAAAAAAGATACTTTGCCTAGGATATTAGAACCTATTGCTGGTAAGTTTATAATCTCATTTGTAGGTAGGATTGTTAAAGAAAAGGGAATTGAAGAACTCTTGAGAAGTTTTTCTCGTTTAAAAGAAAGAGGGCTAAATATAGGACTACTTCTGATTGGCTCCTTTGAAGAGGAGTTAGATCCTATATCTAATGAGTGTAAAGAGGTTATTCAAAAATATGAAGAAATCGTACACGCAGGATATCTAAGTTATCCGGAAGAGCTTTTAGCCTATTCAAGTGTCTTATGCTTACCCTCTTACAGAGAAGGGTTTCCAATGGTCGTCTTGGAAGCTGCTTCCTTGGGGATACCTTCCATCGTTTCTGAAATACCAGGAAATATTGATACTGTTGTAAATAATGAAACTGGACTGTGGTTTGAGTTGGGTAATGATAAGAATATTGATAGTGCAATTGAAAAGCTATATTTAAACCCTAATCTATGCGAGAGCTTTGGAGCTAAAGCTCGTGAAAGGGTAGTCGATCATTTTACAGACTTAGCGCTCCAAAAAGAATTTTCTGAAGAATATATTAGGATCTTTAAAAATAGAAGAAGTTAAAACTTTCTAAGATGCTATAATAGTAGATAAGTTTTTATTAACCCTAGGATTTTGTGAGCGTAAAAAGATTGTTTGATATTCTATTTTGTATTGTGGGATTGCTGCTATTTTTAATCCCCTTGATATTAATTTCGATTGTTATAAAATTAACAAGCAAAGGGCCAGCTTTATTCTGGTCTGATAGGGTTGGTAGAAACTCTGTTATCTTTAAAATGCCCAAGTTTAGAACTATGTATCTAGGCTCTCCCAATGTTGCGACTCATCTTTTAAAAGACTCCAATAAATTGATCACTCCAGTTGGGTCCTTCCTGAGAAAAACAAGCCTAGATGAGCTACCTCAACTTTGGTCAATATTAAAAGGACAAATGAGTGTTGTTGGCCCAAGACCTGCACTTTTTAATCAATATGACCTTATTGAATTAAGAAAAGAGAAGGGAGTCGACCAGCTCTCTCCTGGCCTTACAGGTTGGGCGCAAATCAATGGAAGAGATGAAATTCCAAACATTGAGAAGGTGGAGTTGGATCTGTATTATTTAGAGAACAACAGTTTTCTTTTTGATCTAAAAGTAGTTTTTCTAACTTTTTTTAAGGTTATGAAAAGAGATGGAGTGGTTCATTAGATTTTAGTAAATATAAAAAAGACTTGCACTGTTTACCCACTTGATGACTATGTGCACAGCTAATTCTCAAGATTTTTCTGTTTTACATCTTCACAGTTTAGCGTCCTGAAGTATAAAATTGACCAACTTAAAGTGATGTAACTTGGACCCTTGATGTTTCATTGCGTTGTTCTCAGATAGTCCCTAGTAAGCTAGTTTTAGGCACAATTTTGAAAAGGTTTTCTTATGAAAAAAGCAATTATAACAGGTGTGACGGGACAAGATGGGGCTTATCTATCAGAACTACTTCTCTCAAAAGGATATGAAGTTCATGGAATAAAGCGGAGAAGTTCTCTCTTTAATACAGGGAGAGTTGATCATTTATATCAAGACCCACACCTAGAAAGTAGAAACTTCGTCCTTCATTATGGAGACTTAACTGACTCAACCAATCTCATCAGAATTATTCAAGAAGTTCAGCCAGATGAGATTTATAATCTAGGGGCTATGAGCCATGTAAAGGTTTCTTTTGATTGTCCAGAGTATTGTGCTGATGTAGATGCAATGGGACCTCTTCGTATTTTAGAAGCCGTTAGAATCTTAGGTTTAGAAAAGAAGACAAAAGTTTACCAAGCGTCTACCTCTGAACTTTATGGACTTGTCCAACAAACTCCTCAAAGTGAGAACACTCCTTTTTACCCGAGATCGCCATATGGTGTAGCTAAGCTTTATGCCTATTGGATTACTGTTAATTACCGCGAAGCTTATGGAATGTTTGCTTGTAACGGAATCCTTTTTAATCACGAGTCTCCTCTGAGGGGAGAAACATTTGTATCTAGAAAAATAACTAGGGCAGTCTCTCGGATTGCCTTGGGGCTACAAAAGGAATTGTTTCTTGGGAATGTTGATTCAAAGCGAGATTGGGGACACGCTAAGGATTATGTCGAGGCAATGTATATGGTTTTACAGCATGATAAACCTGATGATTTTGTTATAGCAACAGGTGTGACTACTACCGTAAGAGACTTTGTTATCAAATCCTTCGCTTATGTAGGTGTAGAAATTGAGTTTTCTGGGTCTGGTATTGAAGAAGTTGCCAAAGTCGTCAAATGCACAAAACCAGAGTTTCAAATTGATGTAGGCCAAGTGGTAATGAAAGTAGATCCAAAATACTTTCGACCAACAGAGGTCGAATTGCTTCTAGGGGATCCTTCCAAAGCAAAAAAAGTGCTAGGTTGGGAGCCAAAATATGACCTTCAGGGACTCATCGAGGATATGATGAAGTCTGATTTAGCACTTTTTAAAAGAGATAAATTCTTAAAAGAGGGTGGACACAAAGTTCTAAATTATCATGAATAAAGATTCAAAAATTTTAATTCTTGGAAGCGGAGGACTTGTTGGGTCAAGTTTAGTTAAGGTTTTCAAGAAAAACGGTTTCGAAAACTTACTTACCCCAGTTAGAAGTGAGTTAAATCTCCTAAATCAATCTGAAGTTGATTTATATTTCAAAACCAATTTACCAGAAATTATTATAAACGCAGCTGCAAAAGTCGGTGGGATTCATGCTAATAAAACCTATCAAGCAGATTTTATCTTTGAAAATATTTCCATACAAAACAATCTATTTAAAGCTAGTTTTGAAAATAAAGTAGATACTTTTTTATTTTTAGGCAGTTCTTGTATCTACCCTAGAGAGTGCCCTCAACCAATTAAAGAAGAATATCTACTTACAGGACCACTTGAGCCTACGAATGAACCTTACGCCATTGCTAAAATTTCTGGCCTTAAGACCGCTGAATATTTTAACAAACAATATGGTTTGAATTACTTTTCCGTCATGCCAACGAATCTGTACGGAGAGAATGATAATTTCCATCCTGAAAATTCACACGTGATTCCAGGTTTAATTTCTCGGATGCAAAAAGCTATTGATGAAGGGGAAGTTCTTTTTAAAGCATGGGGAACCGGTGCTCCTAAGCGAGAGTTTTTATATGTCGATGACCTTAGCGAAGCTTGCTTGTTCCTTTTAATGAGAGGAAAGCTTGATGTTGATTGGATTAATGTTGGAACCGGTTCAGATATTTCTATTAAAGAGCTGGTTGAATTGATTGCTGAGATTATGGAATACAAGGGAGAGATTGTTTTCGATACTGAGCAGCCAGATGGAACACCAAGAAAGGTATTAAATGTTGAGAAAATGAACTCTCTCGGATGGTCGGCCAAAGTCGGCTTGAGGGAAGGATTGGTTAGAGCTGTAAAGTACTTTAGAAATGCAGGTAATTACAGAAAATAGGCGCCGCGTCAATCGCGCCGCTTCGATTATATAAAAATTGGCTCTTTACCTGCATTTTTTTGATGATTCGTGTAGAATATTCCGATCGAATAGCTTCTTGGAGTGAAGATGATTAACAATGAACCACTCGTATCTGTCGTAATGCCCGTTTATAATGCTGAGAAGTATCTGGGCTCTGCTATAGAATCCATTTTAAATCAAAGCTATAAAAACCTTGAAATTATAATCGTTGATGACGCTTCAACCGACAATTCATTGTCAATTATAGAGAGCTTTAAAGATCCAAGAATTAAAATATTTAAAAATAAGTCGAACTTAAAGATCGTCAAGTCCTTAAACCTAGGTATCTCTAAGGCTTCAGGCAAGTTTGTTGCAAGGATGGATGCCGATGATATTTCACACGAAGATAGGGTAAAAAAACAAGTTAGGTTTCTTCAAGATAATGAAGAAATTGATATCTTAGGGACTAATATTTGGATTATTGATGAAAACTCACAAAGCCAAGGTAAGCTCCTTGAGTATCCTACCTCCCCTGAGGTTAATAAGCTTTTATTGGCAAAGTATTGCGTCTTAGCTCATCCTACTGTCATGTTTAGGAAAAAAATAATAGAAGAAAATGCAGAATTATATAGCGCGGATTTTCCATGCGCTGAAGATTACGAGCTTTGGTTAAGGCTTTCAAAAAAATATAAGATTTCCAATCTCAAGGAGTTTCTTCTTTGGTATCGAGTTCATCCCTTTAGCCTAACTCAGAATAATTACTCAATCGGTATTGAGTCTGTTTGCAGGGCCATTCATAAGCATAATCCTCTCAAAATTGAAAACTTAGACCTTAGAGGGGCAAGATTAATTAGAAGACCCCAGGAAATTAAGATTTATAGCGACTTTGAGAAAACCTCGGAGATGTTTTTTGAAAGTATTGAATTAGCACTTGTAGAGAATGATTTAACTCAATCTGAGGTGGTAGAATTATTAAAGTGGAATGCACTATTTCAAATAAGGTCAATACTTCAAGTTGGCTTAAGCTTAAGAAAATTTAAATTCTCATCTCTTCGCTTAATAATACCTAGGAAGATCTTTATAATTCAAATCTTGAAGCTACTCTTCAGAGACATGCTGATATTATCTAAGATGAGAAAAATCTCTTTAGGAAAGATAAAAGTATCTTAGGCATGTCCGGATATTTTGTATGAAGATCTTATTTACCTCGCCTCAATACTATCCTACCTCAAGTGGCGTATCGAACGTTGTTAAATACTTAGCGGAAGGCCTTGTGGAGAAAGGGCACGAAGTTACAGTCTCGACAGAGAGTTTGCAAGGGATCTCAAATGAAGATCTAGTAAACGGAGTTAGGATCAAACGTTTTAATATTCCTTATCAAAAGTTTGTTGGATATGTGGGCGAAGTTGAAAAGTATCGTGATTTTATCAAAAGATTTCCCTGCGATGTGATGATAAATGAGTGCAGTCAATGTGGAACAACTGATGTCATTTTAGACTTGATCGGGGACCTTAAATGTAAGAAGATTTTTCACTCTCATGGATTCTCTGGATTGAAGTTCAATTTTATTGATGTCTCAAATGGTATGAGATACTTCTTAGGGAGTATGTATAACTTTATCCGATTTAGAATTTTCTACTTTCATTTTCATAAATATGCCAAAAGATATAACGAAATCATTAGCCTTTCTAAATCGAGTAGCTCAAATGCTTATCTTGAAAAATTTGGCCTGAAAAACTATCTTATTTTAGATAATGCTGCTGATGATATTTTCACCTACCCTGACAGGTCAATCGTGAACACGTATAAACCTAAAGGCGATTATCTTATTTCAGTAGCTTATTATATGAGTATGAAAAATCAGAAAAAAATGATCGAGCACTTCTACAACCTTAAAAGCGTGAAGGAACTTTCACTGGTAATGATTGGCGAAAGTGAAACACCTTATTTGAAAGAGCTTAAAAAATATAAATTAAAACTCGACAAAGAAAAAGGTGAACGGAAGGTTATTTTTCATACTGGTATCCACAGAGAGCTAATTCCTTCTTTTATAGAAGGAGCTAAATTGTATCTCGTAACTAGTAAGCAAGAAGAGTACTCAGTTTCACTTATTGAAGCGATGATGCTAGGAGTCCCATTTGTTAGTACAAATGTCGGGAATGCTAAAGACCTACCTGGAGGAATAACTGTTGAAGAAAATGAAGATTTTTCAAAGAAAATAGAAATGCTGTTAAGTGACAATAAGTTATATGAGGAACTGTCTTCAAAAGGAAAAGAGTTTGCAAGAGAGAGATGCACGAAAGATAAAGCAGTTGAAAAAATAGAATCTATCATTAAAGAAGTTTGTCTTTAATGCTTGGCTTTAATATAAAAAAGTTTATTAAAGAAAATAAATTATTCAATAATTTTACTACTCAGTTTATAGGTCAAAACCTCTCAGCAGTATTACAACTGATAAACCTAAGCTTGCTAATCTCATATTTAGGAGCTGAAAAAAATGGGGTTTTGATCTCAGTTCAGGTTTATTGTTACTTAATGAGTGATTTATTAAGTGTCCAATCTGCAAGTTCTATTATTGCCTATGTTTCTGAATCACTTAAGGATAAAAACAAAGTCTTAGCTATTACCTATATTAAAATAGGATTCTTGTTAGACATCCTGCTTGGAGCAGTTGCAGCCATAATTGGATACTTGCTGCTCGATTTGTCGGTAAAATACTTTAATTGGTCAAAAGAGATCTCTGGTTATATTTCTGTTTATTTATTTGTTTGCTTTTTCCGCTTCATGTATACGGGGACAGCTCTTGGCATACTTAGGCTTAGAGAGAAATATTTTCAAATATCTATTGTTAAAAATATCTATCAACTATTGAGATTGGTATCAATTGGTTTCTATTTTTATTCTACTCCAGGAATATATACAGTTATATTGATAGAACTAATCCTAGAGTGTGCTAGAGACCTACTATTCCTATTGTTTGCGATTATGGAAACTAATAAGATTCTTCCTTCGATAGAAGAAAATCGGGGAGTCGTAAAGCCCGAACAAGTTAAAAGCTTTATCAAATTTAACTTAGCAAATGGGATTTCATTAACCGCTGATGTTATTCTAGGCCATTTAAGTAGTCTCTATATTTCCAAGTTTGTAGGATTTGATTCGGTAACGATCTTTAGAGTATTGGAGAGAATCGGAGGAGTCTTTTTAAGGTTTACTGCTCCATTGTCCGAGGTATTGTACCCAGAAATATGTGTATTAATTTCTGAGGGAAAGGGAAAAATAGCCAATAATATCGTTAAAAAATTATCTTTGGGTATATTTTCTTCAACCTCCATCGTATTAATACTTTTAGGCGTTTTTTATGAAAACTGGATGACTTTTTTCGTTACGAATCCGCAAGATTTCTACATACTGACCGTGTATGCCTTAATTTTCGCTGGTTTCAATGCGTCGGTATCCGCATTTCATCAACTTTTTATGGCCTATAGATTTGTTAAGGTTAACTCTTACCTAACTGTCATTTTGAACATCATTTACTTATGCCTACTATCTAAAGTATTGAGTTCTTATGGTTTAGAAGGGATGGTGTTGCTTCAATTGAGTCAGTCAATAATTATGATCGCTTTTAAATACTTGTATTTTTCTATTAAATTAAAAAAAT
This sequence comes from Sulfitobacter sp., assembly GCA_047630275.1. Lineage (GTDB taxonomy): Bacteria > Bdellovibrionota > Bacteriovoracia > Bacteriovoracales > Bacteriovoracaceae. The sequence continues at coordinate 161,720 of JBLHVN010000001.1, forward strand.
CAGGTTACTCCGTCTTTGTTAATTAAGAATTTTTTCTTTTAATAAAGTGTCCTGATCAACTTGTATAACCTAAACGAGAGTTAAATCACTGGTATGCTGACCCAAAGTATTTTGGTAAAATTTGACTATGTTAAAGCTAAAACGTCTCGTAAAGATGACACCTTTTTATATTTGGTCGGGCTGGATTAGGAAACCAAACAAACTTCATGTTTTCATGCCTATTCTAGGCCTTGTACAATTAATTAAAAGTAAGCGTATACCAGATCGATTAACAACTTTATTTCTTTTAATATTTTTAACCCCTCTGATAATTTCATTAGTTAACTTTGACCTCTACGGGATAAAACGGGCTTCGCTTACCGCTTTACTGATCTATTTTTCAATTTTCTTAAGAGAAAACTATTCGAAAGATGAGTTAGTATTATTTCTAAGGAATGGTGTATTCTTATATGTCTTTGTCTTTATTTTAGAGTTTCTTTTAGCTCCTTATATTCAAATGAAATATATCTTTCCTGGAATCTCAGAGTTTAGATTACCTATTTTAAATGGTGGCACAGGGTTTTCTAATCATACAGGGATGTTTTTGGCAGGCGCTTTTGGTTTTTTTTTATTTCAGCGGAAAAGAAAACTTGCACTACTTTCATTCTTAGCAATCATCCCAACTTGGAGTAGGTTTGCTTTAATTTCGGTGCTGGTGTTTTTATTATTCTTTTTAATTAATAAAATCTCTAGGAAAATCATGCTTTATGCTTCTTACAGTATGGTCATCATTTGCTTCTTAAGCCCCCTATTGCACATCGGGGTTGAAAAAGGTCTAGGGGAAGATTTAAAGAAAAAAGTAGCAGTATTTTCTCATGACAGGACAATTCTTCCACTAATATTTTTAGAAGTATTTAAGGATAACCCCTTAGGGGTAGGGGTTGATAGATCCCAAGATTATTATATGGATTATCGTCACAAAGGAAGTTCACTCTTAGAAAATAAAACTATTCAACTTGTTTATAAGAGTATTGGGCCTCATAATACTTTTATAAAGATCCTTTGTGAGTATGGTTTCCTTTCTTATCTTTTCTTTGCTGCCTTTACCTTTCAATTATTGCGAAGAGATTTTTTGACTAACAATGGAGATTTTGCTCCTGTTTTTAGTATAACTATAATGGGATATCTCTCTCTGAATGGCTTTACTGAATTCTTTTTATATTGGTTAATAGCAATTATGTGCATGGGAAAAGATAAGAATGATTAATAAAAAGTTAAATGATATTTTAGATAAGATATTGCCATCTTTCATTTTTATTATTTTAGCATTAAGTATTTTAAAATATCCATTTGGCTTTAAGGTTTACTTAAACATTATTCCTATTCTATTGGGCTTATTCTACATTTTGGTTAAGAGAAATCTCCATAATGTGTTTACCCCCATGCTGGTCCTCCTTTTTCTAGGGACAGGCGTTAGTCTTTACTTTTTTGATATCAAAAGCTTTTTAAGATTAAGCCAGGTACTGTGTATGCTGGGTTTTGCGACATTTATGATTGAAAGTAGACTAACAAACTTAAATCATTTCTTTAGAGTGATTTTTTCAATCAGTATTCTCATCTTTGTAATAGAATTTTTGTTTTTCAAGAATCCTTTTCTTGTAAGAAGCTATCTTGGGTTCAATTTTTATAGATTAAATGGCCCCGTTGGAGAAGTAAACTATTCCGGAATTCTGTTAAGCTTAGCCGGAGTTCTCGCATTATTCTCTAATAATAAAAAATATTATTTTATTGCTTGCCTGTGTTGGTTCTTTACATTCTCCAGAACGAGTCTTCTTGTTCTGATAATTGGTCCAATTCTTTTGGGAATAAATTATTGTATTCGCAAGGACAAGGTAAAGTATTGGATTAATAATTTTTTGTTAACAAGCCTATACTTAACGCCTGCTTTTATTTATTTGATTAATCATTTCTTTGCTTTAGAAGCTAAGGTTTGGCTGGAAAATATGAGTAGTGGTAGGCTTTACTTGATGATTCCCTATGTAAACATGGGACTAGATTACCCTCTTGGGGTAGGTTATTTTCGGGGTCTGGATTATTATGCTGAATACCTTTCTCCCATTAAAGAATTGGTCAATTCCATAAGAAATTCTCAAATAAATGAACAGCACAGTATTTTCATTCAAGTTTTCTCAGAATTTGGATTTATCGGTTATGGGATTTTTGTTTGTTTTTTGATTAACCTAGTGGCCAAGATTAGAGAAAAACATGGTGAAAATGAAGTGGCAATACTGTTATGTGCCTTAATAGGGTACAGCTTGCTAAATGGTCTAAATGATATGATCTTTTACCTCATTATCGCATATAGTCTTAGGTCCGGAGACTGGAGCCCTGAGAAGAAGGATTGTGCGACGCATAGGGCGAATGAATTATTGTAAAGAAAATTTGCTTTGCTTAGCGGCGATGATATAAATCCTAAATGCTAAAGTCATTACGAAACCCACGAATACTCATTGCATTTTTGTACGACGCGATAGTTAGCTTAGTGGCTTTTGTTGCAGCTATTTCAATTCGATTTGAGACGATTGATTTGAGAAGTGTCTCTATTGTCGAGCTCCCGAGTATTGCCTGTGTGGTCTTCTTTTCTCAGGTTACATGTTTTTATCTAACCGGATTGTATCGTGGGGTTTGGCGCTTTAGTTCAACACATGATCTAGTAAGGGTTCTTAAGGGTGCCACTCTTGGGGTCCTGCTAAGTATTGTAGGAGTCTTTCTATTCAATAGGCTTGAGACAGTCCCACGCTCTGCTTTTATTATAGATTGGCTTTTATTAGTTATGGGTCTTGGTGGAGGTCGATTTATATATCGAATCTGGAAGGATCTTAATGTAAATACGTCAAAAGAAACAAAAGGCCATAGTAAAAGAACAAAGGTTCTCATTGTTGGAGCAGGGGTTGCAGGAAATAAAATTGCTAAAGATATAATCTCCAATCCCAGCTTAAATCTCAAAATAGTTGGTTTTATTGACGACAATCCATTTATGAGTGACCGCCTCTTAAATAATGTAAAAGTTGTTGGGAATAGTTCTCAGTTACCGTTATTGATAAAAACGCTTGGGGCAGAAAAAGTTATTATCGCTATTCCATCGGCAACAGGAGAAGAAATTAAGAATATAGTTCGCCAATGTGAACACTCAAAAGTCGAATTTAAAATCCTCCCTAAGATTAGTCATTTATTGAGTGATAGAGTTTCCGTATCCCTTTTACGAAATATTAAATTAGAAGATTTGTTAGGTAGGGAGCCCATAAGACTTGAGCAAGACTTTGTTAAAGGAATGATTGAAGGAAAAACGGTCTTGGTTTCTGGAAGTGGGGGATCAATAGGGAGCGAGCTTTGTAGGCAATTAACACAATTTGATCCGCTGAAAATTATCTTGCTGGAAATTTCAGAGTTCTTTTTGTACCAAGTCGAACAAGAATTCATTGAAAAATTTCCCGAAGTGGAAATCGTTTCACTTGTAGGTGATGTCAGAAATAGAGAAAGAGTGGATTCAATTTTTGATATATATAGACCTGAACTCGTAATCCATGCCGCTGCATACAAGCATGTTCCTATGATGGAAAAAAACCCTATTGAAGCAATCAGAACAAATATTCTAGGAACATATATATTGAGTGAAATTGCCATAAAATATAGCGCCGAAAAATTTGTAATGATTTCAACTGATAAGGCGGTAAACCCTACAAATATTATGGGCGCGTCTAAAAGAATTGCCGAAATGGTTTGCAGAAAGAGGCATGAGAGTAAAACGAAAACAAGTTTTATAACGGTAAGATTTGGAAATGTTCTAGGTAGTAATGGTTCAGTAATTCCTTTGTTTCAAAAAATGATAGAGGAAGGGAAAGATCTACCGGTAACCCATCCAGATATAGAAAGATTTTTTATGTCAATTCCTGAGGCCTGTCAGCTTGTTCTTCAGGCTGCATCTATGGGTGATGGTGGTGAGATCTTTGTACTTGATATGGGGAACCCTGTGAAAATAATGGACCTTGCCAAGGAAATGATTAAATTAGCTGGCTTAGAGCTTGGCAAGGACATAAATATTAAGATCGTAGGCCTTAGACCTGGAGAGAAGCTTTATGAAGAGCTATTCTCGTCTGATGAAAACCTTTATAAGACAAAACACGAAAAAGTTAAAGTAGCTGAAAGCAGAGGTATAAATTCCCAATTTGATGAGCTTCTAGCTACTTTGATTACTTTGCCAATTAATTCTGATTTCCATGAAATATCTAAGAACCTTAAAAAGATCTTACCTGAGTTTTCCCCTGACTCGGAAAAAGAACTATTCTCTAGAAATATCAATTAATTGGTAAGGCTTCACTTTATATTGAGATAAAATAATGTTGCATCGCTCAGAGCCTTCTAGACTGAAATTGTTCAGCTAAAATTCGACTAGTTAAGCCTAGATTCTGGTAGTAAACTCTAAGAATCAATGAAAATTAGTATAGTAACTCCCACATTCAACTCAGAAAAGACTATAGAACGAACCATTCGCTCAATTTTAAACCAAAATCTTTTTGATCTCGAAATAATCTTAGTCGACAACGAAAGTTCTGATGAAACAGTTTCAATCGCTCAAAACCTTATGGAAGGTAGATCAGAAAAACTCCTCACTATAGTAGAAAAGGATTCAGGCATATCGGATGCATTTTCAAAAGGGGTATTAGCCTCATCTTCTGAAGTTGTCGGAATTCTTAATAGTGATGATGAATACTTTAACAGTAAGGTTTTAAATAGGGTGATGAAAGCCTTTGAAGACCCTAACGTTGATTTTGTTCATGGAGATATGCTTTTTATTGATGACAAGCACGGTACAAATATTAGAAAACCGTTAATGTGTTCACTCAAGTATGCAATGCCGATAAATCACCCAACATTTTTCTTACGTAAAAAGGTTTACAATGAAATTGGTGTCTTCAAATTAGATTATAGATTTGCAATGGACTTTGAATTAATGTGCAGAATGTATAGGGATGCTGAAACTTGTAAATACAAAGGATTTTATTTGAGTGGTGATCCGATCGTGTCAATGTATGCCGGTGGAGTTTCTTGGACTCATGAACTTAAGTCTATTGATGAAGTAGAGAAGGCCCTGAAAGCCTATGGTTTCTGGGACGCTGAAGCTAAAAAACACCAAGACAATAGAAGAAGAAGAATTAAAATAAAGAATTTTCTGATGCGCTTGAGACTAGATCCTCTGGTTAAAGTTTGGCGTAGGCTTAAGTGGAATAATAATGGAAAGCAGTGAACTCTCGGTCTTTATTCCAACTTATAAAAGAAATAGAGAACTCAAGGAAGCCTTAGATTCATTAATTCCCCAAGTGAAGCCTTACAATATACCTATTATTATTTCTAATAATAGTATCAATACGGCAACCAAGGATCTTGTTGAGAGTTATTCTTATGCTGAGTTGTTTTTTTACGAAAATGAAGAAAATCTAGGGATAGATTTAAATATGCTTAAATCTTTAGAGCTATGTAAGACTCGCTATTGTCTTATGCTGGGGGATGATGATCTCTTGCTCGAAGGTGGTATAAAATATTTATTAGAAGAAGTTAATGAAGACTTTTCAGGTGTTATCTTTAATTCGTATTCTGCTGATACTAATTCGAATATAAAAGGAATAACCCTAAAAAAAGAAAACTTAAGGTTTATTGAAACCAAAGGAACTCTTAAAAGGCTGTGGAATAAAATGCACTTTGGGACACTCCTTTTAAATATAGAAGAAGCTCAAAAGCTTCCCCTTGATGAGTTTGTAGGAACCTTGCATGCCTATAGTGCTATTCCATTTATCCTTTTATCTGAGTTGAAGCTTCCTATTTTTGTCTTATCAAAACCAATCGTATTGTTGAGAGATGGAGATAAGACCTATCAGCCTAGTATCGCAAAGGTTTTATTAGTCGATTGTGTTAAATGGTTAAGTCTAATGGAGAAATACTACGGAAATGAAGCTATTGAAATCAAGAATGATTACTTTAAGAAAGATTTTTCAACGGGAAAGCTTTTAAAGTATTTAAACTATGAAGGGATCGAGATTAGTACGTTTTCAGAAGTGCCTAGTTATTTAAAAAACAAAATAAAGATAATCTTAAGTGTGCCTTTCATTATAAGAAGAGTCATTGTTTCAAGCGCGCTTTTGATAAAAAGATTGATTTAAGAATGGAGAGATTATGTCACAGGAAATATTTGATAGTTATGTAGAAAACGCATTTAATGGTGAAAGTGGGCAAGCTCTTTTTAAAATCGAAGAGTTTCGGACGAATTATTTTAAATTTTTCCCTGAGGATAAAAACTCAAGAATTCTAGATATAGGTGTTGGACGCGGAGAAATGCTAAAATGCTTAAGCGATAAGGGGTATGTCAATTATCTTGGGGTTGATATTTCACCTAGTACAATAGAGCATTGTAAGAACTTAAATCTGAACTGTTTACTCGTAGAAGATACGGTTAAATTTTTAGATGATAATAAAGAATCGTATAATTTGATTACCTTATTGGATGTTTTAGAGCATTTTGATCTAGAATTCGCTCTTGTTTTTTTAAAGGCTCTTTTTAATTCTTTAAATTCAGGAGGACGGATAATCATTCAAGTTCCTAATATGCAAGCCCCTGATGGGCATCTTCATTTTTTTAATGATGTTACCCACAAACTAGGATTTGTGGAACATAGCCTTAAGCAAATCTTAGTAACTGCAGGAATTAAAGATTTTAAAATATATCCATATGAAACCATTACTAATAGTTCAATTAAATCAAAGGTGAAGTTTTTCCTTAGGGGATTGTTTAGGAAATACGTAAAATTTACAAGAGTTTTGACGGGAAATCTAAACCCGGAAATATTAACACCTGTATTTTATGCAGTTGTTGAGAAAAAATGATAAGAAAATTTATCAAAACCTTTTCACTTCTTAAAACTATACTTCTTAGAAAAAAAGTTGATGGCACGGGCGTAGCCTTGGTTAAGTTAGATGCCATTGGCGATTTCTTTATTCTTTTATCGGTTCTGAAGCTAATTGATAAAAATGAATTAGAAGAAAAGAAATTGACTATTTTTTGCTCTCATATACTGGTTACTCTTGGAGAGAATTTCTACCCCGTTATTGACTGGGTCGGGGTGGACTTAAAGAAGTTTGAGGCTTCAGGCTTTTATCGGGCTAAACTACTGAGCAACTTTAAGAACAAGTCTTTCTCTACTGTTATAAACCTCGTATATTCTAGAGATTGGAAAAGCGATTTCTTAGTTTCATCATTAACATCTTCCCATAAGCTGTGTTTTTTTGGTGATCTTGCTAAGCAAGGGCGGTTGGGCAGATGGCTTGGAGCGAAAGCCTATGATCAAAGATTAACTGGTAAGTGCTTAACAGAGTTTGATTCCCTTAAAGCAATATTAGGAGAAGTCCTTAATATTGATTATAGCAAATGGTCTGTGGAGAGAGTTACCAAGGGAAGTTATATCGTGATATTTCCTGGAGCATCATGGTTCGGAAAAGCATGGCCTGCAGAGAACTTTAAGAAAGTGATAGGTAAAATTCTAATAGACACAAACCTTGATATTAAAATCTGTGGAGGGCCTAGTGATAAGCACTTAGAGGTACATTTCAAAGATTTATTGAACAATAGGGTAGAGGTGTTAATAGGTAATACCTCGTTGTTGCAATTATCTGACTTGATTAACAAAGCTAGGTCTATACTAACAAATGATACAAGCGCAGCTCATATGGCTCAATACTTTGGAACAAAAGGAGTTGCTTTAATTGGAGGAGGTCACTTTGGGCGATTTCTTCCTTACTCCAATGCTTCAAATAGGGTTGATTCAGTAAAGGTTATCAATAAAAAAATGCCTTGCTATGGATGTAATTGGAACTGTCATTTTGAACATGGTTCTGGAGCTGTCCCATGTATATCAGAAATTAGCTGGGAGGAGGCTTATTCAGAACTTAAGGTTTTCTTGTAAACCTCTATCGTTTTTTGGAGCATTAACTCTATACTATGATTTTTTCTGACATAGCGGAGTCCTTCTTTTTCATAATGTCCTTTGTTTTTCTTTAGCTCTTTTATACCTGATATCAAAGACTCAGGATTATCAAGGTCGAACAAAACGACAGAGTCTTCCGATGCCAATTGGATATGGCCTGTAACCTTTGATAGAAGGCAAGGAAGAGGGTAGGACATAGCTTCAAGAACTGAAAGGGGAAGTCCTTCCCATCTTGCAGTGCTTAAGTAAGCATCGACTTGATCAAATAAATCTTGAGGGCGTGAAACTGGACCTATGAAGCTAACTTTTTCATTTAATCCTAAGTGGTTACAAGTCTTTTTTAATTCCTCTTCATCTTCACCGTCTCCGGCGATTAAAAGCTTAAAAGGAAAGTTTATTTTGGAAATAAATTCTAAGGCTAGGTCTATACCTTTTTGATAATTGAGCCTAGCGAGCATACCGAAGGTAGTGACAGTTTCGGTAGTCACTCTGTCCTTCTTATGAATTTTCTCAATATCAACACCATTTTCTACGACATTGATGATTTCTTTTAGTCCTATCTCATGAGCTAAGGCAATTTTTTTTTCATCTTTAGAGACGCATATGAATTGATGAGTAAGGTTCCTTAGGATTCTATCTGTAAATATTTTAATAGTTCCCGTTAGATTAGGTGTCTTGTGAATACCATGAAAGGTATGAACAACCTTTATACCAAAGCATGATAATGGTCTTGAGTATATTCCTGCGCCTCTTCCATGTGAATGAACCAATTGAATTTCTCTGCTCTTACAATGAATAAGAATTTGAAGAAACTTTAGAATTGAAAAACGTCGTTTAGGTATAGTTATGATGTTATCTGTTAGAGAGGAAAATAGTTGAAAGAATGGCTTTTCATTTGGTGCAGCAATAGTAACTTCAAACATTAAACTTTTGACTAATCCATTAGCTAAATCAAGCAAGTGCTTAGGGCCGCCTCCGATATCAGAACGAACACTAATGAGAAGAATCTTAATTGGTTTTGTTTTCACTATTAAAACTTAGTCCTGTTAGAGATGGCGAGGTAAACTCTTTTAAAGCTCCCAAATGGGTTTAAGCTCTTAATGGTCATTACAAAATTCTCTTTCGATTCTGAGTAGAAAAAGAGCATTCCTATTATAGAAGAAAAAATACTAGAGAGAACGGTAGCTATCGCGGCTCCTTTTACCCCAGAACTCTTAATTAAAAAATAATTTAAGAATATATTTAATCCACAGGCCATAAGAGTAATGGCCATGGTGATCTTCTGCTTGTCAAAGAGTATGAACCATCTAACGTTTGCGACACCTAAAGAAACAAATACAAAAGTCCAAATTTGAATTGAAAGTATTTCGGTAGATTGTAAATAACTCTCGCCATAGAGAACGTTAACAAGAAATTCAGAAAAAATAGTTGTAATGAGCGCTAATGAAAAGGAGAAGACAAAGAGTCCATCGTAAAGTAGTTGAAATCTTTCTTTATAATTACCAGAGTCATTATAGGTATTTACTAATGAAGGATAAAAAGAAGAAACAATCGCCAATGGGATAAAATACCAGGTTTCAGTTAACCTTAATGCCGCAGAATAATACCCTACTGACTCATATCCTAGAAGGGACTGAATCATTACTTGATCGATCTTCATATAAATGACAATTGAAAATGATGATATAATAAGTGGCCAAGATCTTTTTAATAAATAAAGGATCTCGTTTCTTTTAGGTTTCCATTTTGTAATAGACTGAGAGTTTAAATAATAAAAAACGAGTGAGGAAAAATATAATGCAGCTCCTTCTAAAAGGAGGACGATGAAAAAGAACTCTAGCTTTGCATTAATATAGATTAGCCAAAGCTTCCCTAAAGTACCAACACCTAAAGCAGTGAAATTTGAGATGGCCATAAACTTTGATTTTACTTGAGATTGAAAATAATAATCGATCCCAGTAAAGCAATGGAATAAAAAACTTATACTTAAAATGTAGACACCATAAATAACGTCTTCAGAATAGTTAAAGGCATTTATTAGACCAAAGATGACGGCAAATGATATCAAAGCGGTGATAAGTTTGATCAAAAAGACGCTTCCAAGAACATGATTTTTATCTTTATCAGTATTCAATAACTCCTGAACGACAACAGAGTCCATTCCAAGAGAGATAAATGAAGTAAAGATGGCGATAACACCTTGGATAAAGCTAAGTTTGCCTAGTCTCTCTGGTCCAAGATACCTAGCGACTAGAGAAGCTGTGATTATCGTAACGGCTAATCGGATTGTCTTTTCAGCCAATAGCCAATATGTATTGAGGAAGTATCGATTCTTTATCAAGTATATTCCTTACTTTCCGAAGCGTAAGCGTATCAATGTAAAAACATAGGTGACTATAAATTTAGGTAAGTTTCTTTTTGTTTCACCGAACATTCTTTGCTTAAAACTAAAAGGGAGTTCTAATATTTTTAATTGTGGATTGTTCTTAAGGATTTTATAGAGAATCTCTTCTACTACATCAAAGTTCTCACACTTTAGGCTAAGTGGTTTTAATAGGGATCCATCGTAGAGCTTAAAGCTATTTGATACATCTTTGCACTTTATGTTAAGGACAAAGGCGTATCCCCAGTTCACAACCTTACTCATTAAAATTAGAATCGGACTATTTTCGGTGTGACCACCTTTGATGTATCTAGAGGCAATAACAATATCTGCCCTTTCTTTTTCTTGGTAAAGTTTTTTAATAAATTCAGGATAGTGAGATCCATCTGCATCCATGAAAATAATTTTTTTACCTTTAGCCTTTTCAATACCAGTCCTAATAGCTGCTCCATAAGTGTTAGCTCCTGTGCGGTTAAAATACTGAACAGCGTTTTCTTCACAAGCTTGTTGTGTACCATCCATCGGTAACTGAGTATCCACTACAATTATTTCACTGGACGAAGAGATCTCTTTAACAACAGATTGAATCCTAGGAAGAAGTAAACGTAAGTTTTCTTCCTCTAAGTAGGCGGGCATAATGATACTTAAATCTTTAGTTAGTTCCATATTTTTACTTTTTACAGAGGTAGCAACAGAAATTGTACCATCTAAAAAGCATTTCGACTTTTTGAAATCCGGCAGATTTTAAATTATTTATCTGCTCTTTGGGGGTTAGAGGGACAAGGACATTCTCTAATGCCTCTCTTTTTTGTGAAATCTCTAATTCGCTATATCCATTACGTCGCTTGAAGTCATAATAAAGATCAATCATGAGGTCATTTATGTCCTCTTCATCACTTACAATTTTTTCAGCGAGTATGAAGTATCCATTGTGCTCTAAGGCATTAAAGATGTTGGCCAGAACCTTAGGCCGCTTTTCTTTAGGAATGAATTGAAGAGTATAATTCATTAGAATTATTTCAGACTTTGGAATCTTGAATTCATTGATATCTGTACACTCAATATTGGCGGTCGTTGTACCCGACTCTTTTAGTTTTGCCTTGGCTTTTGCGACCATGGCCTGAGAGCTATCGACACCAACAAATGAAGCTTTCTTGCCTTTTTTAATTAAGTGCTTATCCATTAAGCATATTGTCGTTGCTGTGGAGCATCCAAGATCGACGATTGTTCCATTGCCTGTAAAAGTCCTGTCTAAAATATCCAAGATGATACTGTGAATTTCGTTATAGAAAGGGACGCTTCGACTCACCATGTCGTCAAAGACAACTGCAACATCTTCATTGAACTCAAAAGGGAGAATGTTCGATTGTTTATTTTTAAAGAATTGGTCTTTAGTCATATCTAATTTGATAGCTTTAGTTGATGCAGATTGTAAACCTTTAGGCTAAAATTTGGGGCTTGAAGATAAGAAAAATCAACATAATAGTAAGCCTAATTTTAATGGGCCTAGTACTTTTAATATTGTTCAGTAATATTAAGGGCATTCTATTTAATTGCTTTCACGCTTATGATTTTGGAATCTATCAACAAGGCATAATTAACTTAGCAGCTGGTGAGTCCTTGAACCCTTTTCTTACGGTGAGAGGGGTAAGTACTTTCAACGACCATTTTATGCCGGTCCTTTTCTTAGCCGTTCCTTTTGTGTGGTTGTTTAATTTTAATCCTACCTCACTTATTTTTTTTGAATGGTTATGGTTCATTTTTTTCCTCTACCTAGTTTGGAAAAACTTTAATGAGAAAAAAAAGTCTCTTGTATTATTTTCTTTAGCTCTTGCATTGTTTTCTAAAGGAATATTGACTGGACTTGAATTTCCCATTCACCCTGGTACGTGGTCCATGCCCATTTGGTTTTTATTGATTAAAAACATAAAAAATCATAATGAAAAAAATATTTTTATCTTCAGCTTTATACTCAGCTTGTTTAGGGAAGCTTATCCTTTTGGAGTACTTCTTCTTGGCTTTTACTATCTCTTCCAAAGGAGATGGCGGCTAGGGAGCGCTTTGAGTCTTTTTAGCACGTTATATCTTTATTTTGTTTTGATTTTAAGAAAGTCTCTACTCGGACCGACAGCTGATTATGGCAGTAAGCTTTTAAAAGGCTTAGTTTCTAGTCCTGTGGAATTCTTATTGGAAGTTTTACGAAACTTTGAATTCTTAGTTGTCTTTAAATTATTTATTCCCTTTATTTTTCTACTAGCGCTCATTCTTTATTTTGAAATTAAAAATGAAGCTAAATTAAATAGAAACAAATGGGTAATTGCATCCTTCCTTCTTATCTTGCCTCTCTTTGGAATCCATTTTTTAACAAACCAATATCATTTTCACTATGGACCCGCCTTCGTGGCTCCACTTTTGAGCATCGCTTTTTTGACTGGTGGCTATGAAAAGATTTTCTCTTCCAAAAGATTATCGACTTTGCTTTTATTAGTCTTTATTGCAACTTCATCTGGAAGGTATACAAAATTCTTCAATAACTTATTTTTATCTAAGAACAATAAATGCACCTTTGAGCATGATTACTACAGTGAGACACTAAGAGTTAAAGAGTTTTTCGAAAAAAATTATAAGGGAAAGGTCATCTTAGCCTCTGGCGGAGTTATTCAAAGTATAATGCAGCCAGGAATTGAAATCTATCCTCCAGACACTATGGTTGCACTGCCTCCATACTTTGATCTTATTGTCTTCCTGAGGAATGGCTCTGGCGATACTTACCCCTGGAACAAGCACCAAGTTGAAGAGGCCATCTCGAGGTGCAGCGCGTATGTCGATAAAGAAATCCTAAGCTCTAAGTTTTACTATTTGGCCTCAGGTAAATTTCCTGCAGGCTGCTTGAGCGTGTACCCATAGGATGACGCACGGGCTTCCCGGTGAGATAAAAGCTTAAAAGTCGATGGATTATCTGGTAAATTCATCCCCAGAGGAAAACATTATGAGAGAAGAAATTTTAGGTAAAGCTCGTCATTTTTGGCGAGGAGAATATGGCGACCGTAAGATCATACCCGGTGAAGATATGATTCAGCCTTCGGGGAAAGTGATAGATGAGGAAGATTTAGTCGCCCTGATGGATTCATCTATGGATCTTTGGCTTACAACGGGACGATATGCAAAAGAGTTTGAAAGAGACTTTGCCAAGTACATGGATCAAAAATATTGCCTCTTAGTTAATTCAGGGTCTTCAGCTAACCTCTTAGCTTTTGCAGCTCTAACTTCACCACAGTGGGAAGAGAGACAAATTAAACCTGGTGATGAAGTAATTACTGTAGCCGCGGGTTTTCCTACAACTGTGAATCCGATTATACAGCATGGATGCGTTCCCGTGTTTGTAGATATTTTACTTGGAACATATGAGATTGATCTTACTCAATTAGAAAAAGCACTATCTGATAAAACTAAGGCTGTTATGATTGCCCATACTCTAGGGAATGGTTTTGATGCCAAGGCAGTTAAAGAGTTTTGCGATAAGCATAACTTGTGGCTAATTGAAGACTGCTGTGATGCCGTCGGAGCTACTGTTCACGGTGAGATGGTTGGGACATATGGTGATATTGCGACAGTCTCCTTTTATCCAGCTCATCATATGACAATGGGAGAAGGGGGGGCCGTACTGATGCAGACCCCAAAGATGAAAAAGATAGCAGAATCTTTTAGAGACTGGGGAAGAGATTGTTGGTGCCCTCCAGGAAAGGATGATACTTGCGGAAAAAGGTTCAATTGGAAAGTTGGAGAACTTCCAGAGAGGTTTGATCATAAGTATATTTATTCTCATATCGGTTATAATTTAAAGGTGACTGATATGCAGGCGGCTCTCGGTGTTAGTCAATTAAAGAAACTTCCGCAATTTGTAGAAAAGAGAAGAGAGAATTATAAATATCTAAGATCTCAGCTAGAAGAGTTAGAAGACGTTCTTCTTTTGCCAACGGCAACGGAAGGAACAGAGCCAAGTTGGTTTGGTTTTCCGATCTCAGTAAAACCTGGGGGAAAGGTAACAAGACAAGAGCTTGTTGAGTTTCTTCAAGACAATAAAGTAGGGTCGAGAAATATCTTTGGTGGAAATTTATTAAGACAACCGCTCTATAATGGAGTCGAAAAAAGAGTCATTGGGGATCTGCCAAATACTGACTATGTAATGAACAATAGTTTTTGGGTTGGGATCTGGCCGGGCTTAGACGAACAACATCTAGATTATATAGCTGATAAAATTAAAGAGAAGATGAGATGAAGTATCTTATTACAGGTGGCTGCGGATTTTTAGGATCTAACCTTGCTGCGGAAGTATTGAAAAGAGGTGAGGAACTAGTTGTCTTTGATAATCTTTATCGAGATGGTACTGAAAAAAATCTAGAGTGGCTAAAATCTTTAGGTGAGTTTAAATTTTATCGCTCTGATATCAGAAACTCTGATGATGTTAATAATGTCTTTGAAAGAGAGAAACCAGATGTTGTTTTTCATGTTGCTGGACAAGTGGCCATGACAACTTCATTGGAGCGTCCTCGATTTGACATGGAAATTAACGTAATCGGCACGCATAATTTATTAGAAGGAATTAGAAAGTTTGCGCCAGAAGCAGTCGTTGTATATTCCTCAACTAATAAAGTCTATGGGGACCTTGAGGATCATAACTATAGGGAAGAAGAGAGAAGATATTCTATGCCTGATTTTCCAAAAGGTCTTCCTGAATCAACAAACTTGGACTTTTCAACTCCTTATGGGTGCTCAAAGGGAGCTGCTGATCAGTATATGATTGATTACCATAGATGCTATGGAATCAAGTCAGTAGTCTTTAGGCACTCATCAATATTTGGAGGGAGGCAATTTTCGACATTTGATCAAGGTTGGATCGGCTGGTTCGTAAGCCGCGCTATTGAGACAAAAAGAGGAAATTTAAATGAGCCATTTACAGTTTCTGGAAACGGAAAGCAGGTTCGTGATGTTCTTTTTTCTGAAGATATTGTTAGTTGCTATTTTAATGCTGTTAAAAATATAGATAAAACGAAAGGGCAGGCTTTTAATATCGGGGGGGGGATTGAAAACTCAATCTCAATCTTAGAACTCTTTGATATTCTGGAAGACGAGTTAGGAATTAAACTAAATTATAAAGAGCTTCCTCCAAGATCAAGTGACCAAAAAAACTTTGTTGCAGATATAACTAAAGCTAAAGAATTCTTTGATTGGAGCCCTACTGTTAATAAAAGAGAAGGTATTCAAAAGATGATTAGATGGGTGGAGACATTATGAAAGTATTGATACTTGCGGGTGGATATGGAACTCGTATAAGTGAAGAAACAGGTATTAGACCTAAGCCAATGGTTGAAATTGGTGGAAAGCCGATTCTTTGGCATGTAATGAAAACTTATAGTGAATATGGTTTTAATGATTTTGTAATTTTATGTGGCTACAAAGGTCATATGATCAACGAATACTTTGCCAATTATTTTGTTAGACAAAGTTCAATGACCTTTGACTTAAAAAATAACACTATGGAAACAGTCCAGTCTAATGTGGAGCCTTGGAAAGTCACCTGTCTTGACACTGGGGATGGAACTTTAACTGGTGGGCGAATTAAAAGGGCTCAAGAAGTCGTGGGCAATGAGCCTTTTATGCTTACTTACGGGGACGGTGTCTCTAACTTAAATATTAAAGAGCTTGTAGAAAGTCATAAAAAGAGTGGTCGAAAGATTACCATGAGTGCTGTTCAGCCTGCTGGTCGGTTTGGTGCACTTGAATTTAATGATGACGATCAAATCACTGCCTTTAAGGAAAAGCCAAAAGGTGAAGTCGGCTGGATTAATGGTGGATTCTTTGTTTGTGAGCCTAGTGTTTTTGATTATATTAAAGATGGAGACAGCACAACTTTTGAAAGAGCCCCTCTTGAAGCACTAGCAGAAGAAAATCAGATGAATTGCTATAAGCATAAAGGCTTTTGGAAATGCATGGACACATTGGCTGATAAGCAAGCTTTAGAGAAAATGCTGGAGAGTGGAGAGGCTAAGTGGAAAACTTGGTAGGTAAAAATCTCTTTGGTGGAGTTTATAAAGGGAAGAGAGTTTTTCTAACTGGGCATAGTGGATTCAAGGGATCTTGGATGATGGCCTGGTTAGAAGAGATGGGAGCCGAAGTTTGCGGCTATTCTTTAAAAGCACCAACAGACCCAAATCATTTAGAGCTTCTTCATTTAAAAGGAGAGTCTATAATTGGGGATATTCGAAATATTGAGTTACTAGAAAAATCAATCTCTGCGTTTAATCCAGATATTGTTTTTCATATGGCAGCTCAACCTCTCGTTAGACTGTCCTATGATGAACCTCATGAAACATATGAAACCAATGTAATGGGATCACTTAATGTTTATGAAGCTGCTAGAAAATGTTCTAGTGTGAGGGCCATCATAACTATAACGACAGATAAGGTTTATGAAAATAATGAATGGGTTTGGGGCTACCGTGAAAGTGATAGGTTAGGTGGTAAAGATCCATATAGCGCTTCAAAAGCTGCAATGGAGATCTTAACCGCATCCTATAGAAACTCTTATTTTAATTTAGACAAGTACGGAAAAGATCATAATACCCTACTAGGGGTTGTTCGTGCTGGAAATGTTATTGGCGGTGGTGATTGGGCTAAAGACCGACTAATCCCCGATATCATAAAAGCATCTTTAGATGGAAATCCCGTAAGCATTAGAAGCCCCCATTCAGTAAGACCTTGGCAACATGTTCTTGAACCCTTGTCAGGCTATCTTCTTTTAGGACAAAGGCTTCTAGAAGGAAAAGCTAAGTTTGCAGAAGCTTATAATTTTGGACCACTTGTGCAAGAAGAAATGACTGTAGAAGATGTACTAAAGGAACTAAAGAATCATTGGGATAAGATTGAGTATAATATAGAAGTGCCGAAGGATATGCCTCACGAGGCGGGACTTCTAAAGCTCGACTGTACCAAAGCAAATGTTGAGCTTGACTGGTCACCAGTTTGGACGACCGCAGAAGGCTTAGAGAAAACAATTAATTGGTATAAAAACTTTAATGATTCAAAGACTCTTTCAACGAAAGATGATTTGAATAGCTATATCTCAAATGCAATTGAACGAAATAAATCCTGGTGCTAGAAAAGTCCTTCTAACAGGAGGGACAGGCTTTTTGGGTAGTCATATTGCTCGCTTCTATAAAGCGAAGGGCGATGAATTGACTATCCTTAAAAGAAGTTCGTCTAACCTTAATAAGATTTCAGATTTAGCCTTAGATGTTAAGTTAGTAAATATCGAAGACTTTGATGGAGGCCAGTTTGATTTGGTTATTCATACGGCTTCATCGTATGGCAGAAATGGCGAAGATCTTGAAGAGGTGACCAGGGCAAATATTGATTTCCCAATAGAGCTTTTAAATAAACTGAACCATGACCAATTACACTTTATTAATATTGGAACTTCTCTACCTGAAAATGTTAACGAGTATGCAAGAACAAAGCACGCATTTATAAAAAAAGCTCGAAAGTCTTTTCCAAACTTAAAGTTTTCAAATTTAATTGCTGAACAATTCTACGGACCGCATGATGGGACATTCATTTCTTTTATTATCAATAAGCTGAAAGAGAATGTGGATCATTTACCTTTAACTAAAGGTGATCAATCTAGGGACTTTATTTACTTTGAAGATGTAATTAATGCGATTGCGACATTAGAGGAGTTATCCGAAGGTGGAGACTTTCCTGTCGGAACCGGAAAAACGCTTAAAATAAAAGAAGTAGTTGAGCTTATTGCAAAAGAATTGAAGAGTACAACAACTCGTCTAGATTTTGGTGGGCTTGAATATCGAGAGCAAGAGGTGATGAGCTCTGTAGCAGATACAAAAAAACTAGAAAAAATGGGTTGGAGTGCTAGATATGACTTTGTAGAGGGTCTTAGAAAAACACTTGAGAACTGGTGATCTATGAAATTTTTGATTGATAAAAAAATCGGTATTTTATTTATTGTCTTACTGGTGATTTCAGCTTTATATCCAACCTATTTTATTTCTGATGATTGGGAGCATTTAGATTCAATTTACAAGAATGGATCGAATACTTATATCAAATTTTGGATTTATAGGATCCCTGCATTGTACTTTTCCCACACAACCTTGTTTCCCCTCTTTTTGAATGAATATTTTATGATCGCAAATCTTATTTGTTGGTCATTTTTCTTCTTAGGGACGCTCTACGCTCTAGAGACTTTTAAGATACTAGAAGTATTAAAAAAAGAGTCTATATGGTTCTTTCTCTTCTTTTTCTTAATGATTAGTTTTAATCATAATAATTTTGAGTTCATCTTCTGGCCCAGCTTTATGGTCAACTTTCCCGGTTTCTTTCTCGTTTGCTTCGGCTTTTACTTAACGAAGAAGTATGATTCTTGGAAAATGCAGTTACTCCGCTCGCTCCTTTGGGTGACTAGCTTCTACTTTACAGAAAGCCTCTTCTTTATGGGAGCACTTCTTGAAATTGCCTATGCTCTTTGGATTTATCCTAAAGATTCATTTAAAGATAAAATAGGTTTCTTAATCAAGCAGTTCTTATTCGCAGCGCCCATTTTAGTTGTATCTAAGGTGACTTTGACTTATTTGAAGCCCTACGGATATGCTGCAGCTCTAGGATTTAAGCCGCACTTACTTTTTCAAACCCTTTCACTTATTTTTCTTCATGATTACTATAAAGTGAGATGGCTTACCGGAGTACTTGCGTTAACTTCTTACTTTGGTCTTTTTATTCTTTTATTTAAGAGCCGAGGGCAGAAAAAATTTCTTCAAAGAGAAGTCGTCTTTTCAATAATTGTTTTTATTTCAACCTCATACTATTTCTTGATTATGGATTACTCTGCCAGAAGAGCACTCGGGGGACAGCTTTTTATTACATGGGGAGGGCTTTGTCTCGCCTATCTTTCAATATGGAGGCAGGAATCAAAAACTAGGCTTAGAAGCTTTGTCATTGTCTTGTTTCCCCTTTGTTGGCTAGCGCATAGTGTATATGTTGTAAATTTGAAGCTAGGAGATAGAGAGGCATTCAGACGAAATGCGATGCAGATTAGACTTAGAATGGAAAAATCTAATTCACCAGTTAGAATCTCTAGAGGGGACATCATGAAAGATGTTAATACGGGATGGAATCTAGTAAATGAAAAGCAAACCTCTGGTTGGGTACGTCATTTTTTTAGCAATGAAGAATTAAAGAAGATTTTATACTAATCAAGGGAACTGTTTGACTGAATTAATAACCATGTATGAGAATCCCGTCGATAATTTTAATATTATCGCTTCTCTCTTTTTCTTCTTTCTCTTTCTTTTCTTTATGATCTTCTTAAAATTAGCATCTGGGGAAGATTGTTATTCGAAAATGAATAAGCTTCATTTTCGTTTATACTTTGCTTATTTAATAGCATCTGGCCTCTATTATTTTACTCTTAGTAACACAGCCTCATTTTCTCTTTTAAGTCTGTCCGTAGGTACCTTTATTTATTTTAGCCTACACTATGTATACCTCTTTTCTCTTGTAGGACTTTCTAAGAAAAGTATTTCTATGAATATTCTGGCTGAAGCCCAAAAGATGATTAAATCAGGTAGGGAGCTTTCAAGTACTCATCTCCTCGATCACTTAAATGATTCAAGCATAAACTTAGAGTTTATTAGAGAGA
This sequence comes from Sulfitobacter sp., assembly GCA_047630275.1. Taxonomy (GTDB): domain Bacteria; phylum Bdellovibrionota; class Bacteriovoracia; order Bacteriovoracales; family Bacteriovoracaceae. The sequence continues at coordinate 181,827 of JBLHVN010000001.1, forward strand.
ATAGGTTGAAACAGATGATCATCTTAGGTTGGTCTAGTAAAGAAGGGGAGAGGTATCATTTAACTCCAAAAGGAAGACTTTTTAATAAAATGGGAAGCCTCGTTTTAAAGATTTGGAATTTGGGCAGGCAATAGATGGAAAACTCACTAGTGATTACGACTCAATTTTTCTTAAGTGCAGTTATGATTCACCTAATAACCTGTCGCTTTTCCTCCTCACGCTTTATGTTTAAGGGTTTGATTCTCGGTGTTATTACTGTGATCTCTTTCGCTTTTTTTCAGTTTCGTGCTGGAAAGGTAGACCTAGTTTCTCTTTATTTGCTGGGAACTGCATGGCTGGGCTACTTAATGTTTTTTATCAACCTACTTAATTCAGTAACTTTAAAAATGTTAGCGGCTCTTTCTGAGAGTAAGAATGAGACCTTATTAAATAGTGACTTTAATAGCTTCTTTAGTGAGGAAAATGGCCTTCATTCAAGAATAAGCCTAATGATTGAAAATGGTTTTTTAGAAACCAAAGGAAATGGCTTGATTTTAACACCTAGGAGTAAGTTAATGGTCTGGTGTATAAACCTCTTAAGAAAAGTTTTCGCAATGGAAAATGAGAGCCAAGAATGAAAATATTTGAAGTACTTTCAAGAAAGAAATTTATTCTAAACCTATTAATTCTCGTTTTTTCAATTAGGTTTCTTCAAAGTTTTTGTATGTTAAAACATGGCGACTCTCTTTATTATCATCTCGTTGGTGGAAGGTATTGGGTTGAGACTTCTTTGATCGAGATGACGAAGAGCTTCCACCCTTTCTTTTTAGCAGGCCTTTTTGATTATCTCTATGTTATCCCAAACTTCTTTTTTGGACCTACTCTTTTAACTCAAGTCGTAGGTCAGAACATGCATTTTATGTTTTCTATGGGGCTTGGTAGTTTTATCCTTTTCAATTATTTCAGAGGCAGTATTTGGGCATACTTAGGACCACTTTTAATTCTAACGATATCAAAATCTCAGGACTTCTTTTTTTATGCGAAGAATGACGGTGTTGTTGCGTCCTTAGGACTTCTCGCAGCAATTCTTATAATTGAAAAGGATTCAATTAAAAGACTTACTGGTTATTATAGGTTCGCTATTATTGGAATCTTATTAGGGCTTTTACCGGCCATTAAGATGTACGGGCTCTTTGCCTCGGCTTCACTAGGACTTGTTCTTATTTATTTAAACTACAAGGAGTGGAAAAAAATCCTTTTAGTTTGTGTTCTAGGACTTCTTACTTGGTCACCTATATTAATAAGAAACTATATTTTCTTAGATACCGCTATCTTTCCTGGGTTACTCAATCGTTTTCCTGGGAATCTAACAGAGGGGATGATTGCCTACTTAACTAACTCTCTCAATGCAAGTGTAGGTTTCGCTGAAGTTCTATCTCATTTAAGGGCCGCATTTATGGGAAAGATTGTCTTCCTTCTCTCCCCCGCTTTATTTATTTTCAACTACAAATTCAAAAAAATAGGGAACTTATATTTAATCCTCGTCTTCTTATTTATGGCCTTTTATGGAGGTCTAAATGGGGGGTGGATCTTTGAGAGGTATTATTTTGTCTGTTATTTTTGGCTTTCATTATTTCTTGTTAAATCTCTATCTCAATACGAATTAAAGAGGTGGATGATTCCTCTTCTTTTGGTTCTGATCTTAGTCGATGGGAGAGTCGATTTGGGGGTTAGTCGTATTTCGAAAACCTTTAAGCTTTATTTGACGGCGAAGAACTCTACAGCAGTAGTGAGAAAGATATCTAAGTTTACGGAGTTTTGGGATTTTGTTGAGCCAAATTCGCTAGTTCTCTCAGATAGAGCTTCAGAAGTCTTTTACGCACCTGCGGGGGTAAGGTTACATAATTACACAGAAAGCCGCGAGGCTGAGTTCATTTACCGATGTAAAGAGGAAAACCTAGTTCAGTTAAAAGCCTATTCTTACTTTATTAAGGAGCGAAATCTGGAAAATCCTTGCTACCAAAAAATATTAGAGAAAGGGACCCTGTTACATCAGGTTTTCAATTATAAACTCTATGATATTAGAGGAATTCTTAAGGACTAATTATTTATGACTCACATGGTTAAACTAGTCACAATTCATCTTGAGTATTATCTTTAATATATGAAAGTTAATAAATATTTAAGCGAAAGCGGATACTTATTCGTGATCCTCTTTGGTGTTGCATTATATTTCCAGCAATCATGGGTTCCAGGCTTCTTCTTAGATGGCTATTTATATGCTGCCTTTGCCAAGCATGGAGCAGAGGGAGGTTATTGGCTAGTACCTCATTTAAGTCATACAACCTATACTGACTTCCCGGTTCACCCTCCCTTTATTTTTTCTTTAAATGGATTATTTTTTAAAGCTTTTGGTACTTCCTATTCAGCAGCAAGAATCTTTGGAGGTCTCTTTTCCTTTACTTGCTTGATTTCACTTATCAAAATGGTTAGAAAGCATGGCAATGATCAATGGGCCTTTCTAACGGGACTTTTATTTGTCTGTATACCTCCTTTAATTAAGAAAACAAGATTTCCCAATTTAGATGCTCCGCTAATGCTTTTTGTCTTTTTGTCGCTATCTTTTTATTATGATGCTTTTAAAAAAGAAAAAAAGTCCTCTTGGATATTATGCGGAATATTTTTTGGGTTAGCGATGTTAACCAAAGGCCCAATGGGTGGCCTTGTTCCTTTAGGTATTATTTCACATTTGATTGCAACTAAATCTCTTAAAAGAATTTGGACTTTTACTCCATGGTTCAGCTTACTTCTTGGGTTCTTGATCTTTTCGATCTGGCCAATTAGCCTTTACTTGAATGGTTACTCAGAGACCTTTGATTGGTATATAAAAACGACTTTTAAATTTACGATGATCGAGGGAAGAGGTGTTACTAAATTTAACCTCTTTGATTATTTAATTTTTCTTCTAAAGCAAACTGGGCCCTGGCTCTTGTTGTCCTTCTTTTCAATAAAGTTATTAATTAAGGAAAGAAAAGACGGGCTTCATCTATTTGGAACCTGCATATTCTTCTCCCTTTTAGTGCTTTTATCTATTCCTAAATTTAAGTATTCAAACTATCTATTACCACTGTATCCATTCTACGCAATGACCGCGGCTTATGCTTTGAATAGTCTTTTAAAAGAGGGTTGGTTTGAGAAAGTAAGAAAAGGTACAATGTATCTATTTTTATTAACAAGTTTAACGCTTCTAATCTTTCCCCTTACGACCAAGACAAGAAGAGATAAGGTCATTCATAAGTCACTTGAGATAACTAAAGGTCTTAAGAAACAACCAAATGTGTGGGTGACGATTGATAGCTCTTATTCCTTCTTTGCGTTAGCAAATCTCATTGGATTTGAGATTGATGGCGAAGTCGTGAATAAAGATCTCAATTGGCTGAAAAGTTACTTATCTGGTGACGCAGAATTGAAATTTAAAAGCGAGTCCGCTATCGATTGGTCAAATAAAGAATTTATTTTTCTTTTAAGGAAAACAGACTTTGAGAAGATTAAAAGTATCGTAAATAATAAACTTGTTAGTATTGTCTACTTTAAGGCGAAGGATTTAATTTTACTTGTTAGGAAAGAGAACTTTAATGTTGAAGGTTTAACTTACTAAATGAATGAAAAGCCGATACTAACAAATTTATCGTTTCATAAATTTTGCCTTTCTCTATTGGGGCTTATTTTTATATTAAAACTTATTGAGACCTTTTGTTTTATTAATTATATAGATCCTTTTTGCTATCATTTAGCCTTTGCCAAAATTTGGTATGAAACCTCATTTATAGAAGCAATGCGCGATAATGACCTATTTCTCTTTTCTGGGTATTTTGATTTTTTATATATAATTCCTATGTATATTTCAAAAGGAGACTATTTCCTTGCTCAAAAACTTGGTCAGGTTACACATTTTATTTTGTCCTTAGGGTTGGGATCATTCCTACTATTTAGATATTTTAATAATAAGACTTGGGCAATATTGTCCGCAATCTCCCTATTAACTATCAGTAAATCATCAACATTCTTTCTAGTCGCAAAAAACGACGGAGGACTCTCTCTCGCTATTCTTTTTTGTTATATTTTAATATTTGATAATAAATTTTTAAAGGTCTCTGGATTAAAAAGGGCAATGTTTATTGGAGCTATCGTTGGCATGATCCCAGCGATAAAGCTAAACGGGCTCTGTTATGCTGTTCCCCTGGCTCTCTATTATATTCTGAAAAATAGAAGTGAATATAAAAAGCTTTTTTACTTTTGCTTGTTTGGGCTTTTAGTCTTTTCTCCTGTGTTGATTAAAAACTGGTATTTTATCAAATCACCTTTCTTCCCGGCTCTCCTTACTATCTTTCCAGGTGAGTCCTCTGAGGTCATGATCAATTTCTATACGAAGTTTTTAGGAGCTAAGTTTGAATGGTCTCTCTTGGTAGAGCATTTGAACTATTTTTTATTAGGAAAAGTTCTTTTGGCCCTAACTCCTTTTGTTTTCATATTTAAGATAGTGAAAAAAGACAAATTTAGCGTAGATAGTAATTATTGTGCGTTTATAATTTCTTTACTCTCATATCTATTATATATAAAAGTAAATGGCGGTATCCCAACTCCTCGTTATATTTTTCCTTGCTACTTCTTACTGATATTTTTCCTCTTTCATGAATTAGATAATAGGCTCGAAGGACTTAATCAAAATAGGCTTGTTCCATTTTTATTATTACTACTTATACTAGCAGATTCAAAGCTAGATAAATCTATTAAAAGAATTTCAACTAGCTACAAAAACCGAAAAGAGGATTGGAAGGTTACTGTAAATAATGGATTTCGTTACTCTAAATTTTGGAACTTTATTGAAGCCACTGAAGCAAGTACTAAGTCGTATATTGTTTCAGACTACTTAACTAACTCTTACTATGCTCCAAAAGGTATACGAGTTAGGGCTGGTATGATGGATAGGGAAGCTAGCTTTATTTATTCTTGTAAAGATCTCTCTAAGCTTTCTCAGTTTGACTATGCACTTCTACAGGATGAGAACTCAAATAAATGCTATCGAAAAATTAAGAAAGAAGGAAAGCTATTGCATAAAGAAGGTCTTATCACACTTTATGATTTACGAGGGCTAAGGTATTAAGCGTGGAAATCAATAGAAAAAATATTATATTTCTTGCAATAGGCTGCTCTCTACTAGCTTTTATACTCTTTTCAAACTTAGTGGCCGTGTCTAATAATTGTTTAGATACCTATGATGTGGGGCTTTATTTTCAGGCACTCGTGAATATGGCTAGTGGTGAGCTAAATCCTTATTTAACAGTAAGAACTTTGAATATATTCAATGATCATTTTGAGCCTATCCTCTTCTTGGCTGTTCCAAGTGTGTGGTTGTCTGGCGGGAGTGTGATGGGGCCTATCATTTGGGAATGGGTTATTTTTACTTTTTTTATTTTTACTTTGATTCGTCTCAATAATTATAAAAATTCCCTTGAGATTTTGTTTCTTTGCTTATTGGCCAGAGGTATCTTAACTGCGTTAGTTTTTCCTATCCACCCAAATACGTGGTCAATGATTGCTTGGCTCGCATTGGTCTATTCTATTCGAGAGAAAAAATTCTTCTCTATCTTACTAAGTGCTGCTTTCTTAATGCTCTTTAGAGAATCTAATGCCTTCGCGTTACCAGGTCTGGCTCTTTATTACTTTGTTTTTAAAGAGTTCAAGAAAGCGTGGCTATCTTTTATCGTTTCTTTGATAGGTATATTTATTATCTTTAAGCTACGACCAATGATATTAGGACCGACCTATGATTACGGGGGATACTTTGTTAAAGGGCTATTAGACAGTCCTTTTCTTTTTGTTTTTGAAAAAATTATTCATTTTGATTTGAAAGCATTTCTTAAGGTCTTCTTTCCGGTTCTCATCCCTTTATTTTTTATTCTTCGCAATGAGGAAGAAAAATTTAGAGAGAGTCCCTTCTTAAAGCTTCTTTTTGTAATGTCTCCATTGGCATTTCTTCATTTTTTGGCAGGGAAAATTCATTATCACTATGGCATTACCTTTATAGCTCCTTTAATCTCATATATTGTCCTCTCTCCAAAGTTCTCATTATTGGTTCAAAATAAGAAGTGGTTTGGGTTTACGTTAGTTTTTTTCCTGATAACTGCTTCATCGAGCTATACCAAATGGTTTAACTTATCTATAAGAGGGGTTAGTAAGAAATGCACAATCTCATCCAAAAAAAGAAGAGCGACTGCAAGTCTCGATTCCTTTATCGAAAAAGAAATTCCTCTAGATAAAACGATTTTCTCTTCTAGTAGAGTGGTTCCTAACTTAATGAAGGAAAAACGGCTATATTATGTGCCTTCACATTTTACTACTCATTTAAATTCTTATGATTATTTACTAATGGAGAAAAGTTTTGGGGGAGAATTTCGTTCATTAACAAAAGATCGTTACCTCAAGATGCTAGATCTCTGTAGGTCTGACTCGAGTGAAGTTCTTCTTGATAATAAATATTATTTTTTAATGAAAGGACCCATTTTAAAAGAATGCTATGGCTACTTTTCATTTATGTGACGTGGTATATTTAAGAACCAAAATATTGATATTGGAAAAAGGCATATAAAGTAAGTCGTAAATGATGATTTTGTGAATACAACGAAGAGAATAAAAGGGAAAAATATTTTATCCCAATCAGTGTATGAGTTCTTCCTTAGAGAAAAGTAACCCATAAAAACTACCGCAATAAGTGATATTGGCCATCTGGTTATCTCAGGGAGGTCTTTCAGTATGGTATTTCCAATGGGGGCATATAGAAAAACTTCAAATATCTGACGATAAAGGGAAGTGAAATCATTTATAGCAAAAGGCATTATGATCAATCCGAATACAATAGAAGCAGCTGCTAAAGCTTTATACTTCTTATTAAAAAACAAAATAAAGCTTAATATAGCACCAGGGTATTGTTTAAATCCTAGGCTCGTTCCGAGTGCTATTCCAGCGAGACTATTTTTCTTTTGATCTAGAAAGAAAATAGAGAGCAGCATGAGAAGAGCTGGAATGAAGTCATTTGTTCCCCTGTTGAAAGACTTTGTAAAAACATAGTCGATGGAAAGGAAAAATAAACTTCCTAAAAGAAGGTGCCCTTGTTCTTTTCTTCTTAAAAATACTAGAAGGAGCGCAAAAAGCCCCCAGTAAGCAAAGAAGTTCCCAAGATACATCCCTTTTCTACCTAGCCACTGAATAAAGGGAGCATAGTAAATAATACCAAGAGGGGTATAGATAAAGCCGCTATAGGTGTCCGTTTTTCCATTTCTTTTAATTATGATCGGAGACTGCTCAAAGAGGATGTGCTTGTATGGATTCTCTTTTTTTACAAAGAGGTAATCTATGGCCTGCTCGTGTACTACTGAGATGTCTTCAATCGCTTTTAGGGGCCTAGCTATATTATAAATTGATTTAGCCATTCTAAAAGTGAATAAAAGTACCAATATAATAGTTAATATTTTTAAGGCCTTAGGCTTCGATAATATTATTTTGAGACCCTTATCAATCTTAGATCTATAAATAACAGTGATAATTAGAATGGGGAAGATTAGTAGACGCCACCATGGATTAAGAGCATCAATCGTCTTGTGATAGATTAAAAAAAGGCTGATTAAAGCAACGGTGTATTTCATTTCTATCATTCTATGGGATAAACTATATCTAAAAAAGGCTTTTTGATGTTTCTGTCGAGGATATTTAGTTTAGAGACTTTATCGAACCGAAAACTTTTAGTTTTTGTCGGAATTGTGCATCTTATTACGGCCATTTTTTCAGAAGGCTTCTTTCAGTTTGATGAACATTTCCAAATCCTTGAGTTTTTAGGGCATAAATTAAATGGAACGAATGCAAATGACCTGCCTTGGGAGTATAAAGAGCAGATAAGGCCGTGGTTTCAAGTTCTTCTCTACTACATCATTTTACTACCCTTAAAAAGTCTTGGTCTTTCTTCTCCCTTTATTCAAGCCACTCTTTTGAGAATAATAACTTCTGCGTTCAGTATTATTAGTCTTTTTTATCTTAAGGACTACTTACCTTTAAAAGAAAAAAGACAGAAATTGGTATTTTTAGTTCTAAGTCTTACTTGGTTTGCTCCTATGATTCACGTCAGGGCCAGTAGCGAGAATCTTTCAGCTTCTTTTATCTTTTTTGGCTTAGTTCTTCTATTCAAATGCTTAAAAAATGAAACCCTTGTTAAAGGAATCCTTACAGGGCTCGTTTTAGGTGGTGCTTACTTAGTTAAATCTCAACTCTCTGTTGCTGTCGCATTTCTTTGGTTTTGGTTAGTGCTATTCAATCATAGAGCCTGGAGAACTTACGTAGGTGTAAGCTTAGGGATACTGATTACAATCGCTTTAGGCATAATTATCGACTATTGGGGCTATCAAGAATGGACCTTTTCAACCTTTAATTATTTTAAAGTAAATATATTAGAAGATCGAGTGTCTGGATTTGGCGTAGACCCTTGGTGGAATTACTTGAAATATAGTTTTATGAAAGGGATCCCTATCTTATCCTTGCCCTTTATCCTTGGGACTTTCTATTTTTGGTATAAAAAACCAAAAGATCCTATTACTTGGTTAACTCTTCCATTCTTTTTAATTCATTGTTTTATAGGACATAAGGAATTACGTTTTATTTTTCTAGTTGTACTTTTAAGTCCATATATGATGATCTATGCGGGTGAGCAATTAAACTTGTTGAAATTCTCTAAGCTTCGATTCTTAATTGTTATCAACTTTATCCTCTTAACGGGAGTGAGTTTTAAAGCTGCAAACTCTGGAATCAGATTTTATAAATACATTCATGATGAAGAGATCAAAGAGATAAAGGCCTTAGATGAAGACCCATTGACTATGGTTGGATTGAAGCTAAATTTTTATTATCCTAAGAATTTTAAAGTTCAGGTAAAAAAAGAGTTCTCTCCTAATGAAACGGGTCTTCTTTTTTTCAAATCAGGGAAGAAATACTTTGAGTATAGTAGTAGGGAGAACTGTAGTTTAAGTTATCTTAGTTATCCTAAAATTAGCCTTCGATTTAATATCGGAAATTGGATCAGTAGGTCGAGAGTCTGGAGCCTATGGAACTGCACTAAGTAAGTAGGTGTTCGAAGTCCTTCATCGAGAGTTTTCCAGAAAAATACTGATCATCATTTTCAGGCAGAAGATCATTGAAAAGATCTTTCTTTAGCTTTTGAAGCTCAACAACTTTCTCTTCAACAGATCCTTTGATAATAGGTCTGTAGACAGTAAGTGTGTTTAACTGACCAATCCTATGGGCCCTATCAATAGCTTGGGCTTCAACAGCTGGATTCCACCAAGGGTCCATGACAAAGACGTAGCTAGCTGCCGTTAAGTTAAGCCCGACTCCACCAGCTTTTAAACTAATAAGAAAGATAGGACATTTACCTTCTTGGAAAAGATCCACTTGTTCTTGTCGCTTCTTTGCGCTCTGAGAACCATCAATTCTTGCGTACTTCCAATGTCTTTCGCCAACATGATGCTGGATCATATCGAGGTAAGTGGTAAACTGAGAAAAGACGATGGCCTGGTGTCCTTCTTCATGAATTTGTTCAAGAGTATTCATGAGAAACTCTATCTTAGTAGAGTTAATATTTGAGTAACTTGTCCCTTTTTGTTGCCATAGGCATGCTTGTCTAAGCTTTAAGAGTCCTCTTAATATTTCGCCATATTTCTTCTTAGACGGAGATGTTTGGATTCTGTGTTTAATATCGAGGAGAGTAGCATCGTAATTATTCTTCTCTTCAGGTGAGAGTGTGAGGTACTCATCAACTTCAATCTTTGGCGGAAGCTCTGTTAGAACCTGACCTTTAGTTCTTCTAAGGATAAAGGGGCTGGCTGTCTTTCTCGCGAGTAAACGAGACTTACTCGTAGAGGTCGTTCTTATAAATTGAAGATCTCCCCAAATTCCAGGGACAGAAAGGTCTATGATATTGAAAAACTCCGCTAGATCATTTTCTACAGGAGTACCTGTTAGACAAATTCTAAAATCCGCCTTTATCTTTCTGGCTGCGAACGCTCCCATAGAGCGAATATTCTTTAAATGTTGAACTTCATCAAGGATGAGAACATCAAATTCTAAGTTTCCAAGACTTGATTCTGCTTCTCGCTTCATCACGCCATAACTCGTAAGAACTATCTTTGTGTCCATGGGAAACTCTCTTGCTCCTCCATGGTAAATATAGACTTCCATATCTGAGAACTTTTGAATTTCTTTTTCCCAGTTAAGTAGAATTGTGACGGGACAAACAACTAAGACTCGATCGACTTCTTTGTAAATCGAATCAATAAAAGCAATTGTCTGTAAGGTCTTACCAAGACCCATATCATCAGCTAAACAAGCGCCTAATTTGCTCTCATGAAGGAACTTGAGCCAGTTATAGCCAGTCTTCTGATAGGGTCTCATGACATCTACTAACTGAGGTGGTAGGGGATATTCTGGGATCTCTTCTAGTGTGGCGAGCTTTTCACAAAGGGCCTCTTCCTCAGGTGTTAAAGCTCCTTCAACTCCAAGTTTTTTCAACTCAAATAATTCAAAGATTCTTGCCCTATTAAAAGGTAATATGAATTTATTAACATCATCATCAGAAAGTGATTCAGGTGTTTCTTGCTCTACGTCGAGCTGACCCTCATGAAGGGTATACTTCTTCATGAACTTAAGTAGGTCTTTTTGCTCTTTTGAGAGTAGCACTAGTCCATTATTAGTAAGAGCCAAACCAGTATCTAGGTCAGCATTCTTAATGATCTCTAAGTCTTCTTGAGAAACATTTAATTGAAGATCAAACCACTTTGTCGTTGTGGCCCTTCTTTCAAATCGTATCCTAGATTTCCAGTTACCAATTTCTTTTTTATCATAGAAGATTTGAACTCCATGAAGTCCAACTTTATAATAAAAATCTGAAAGTCCATTGAAGAGGTTCGTATTAGAGATGAGAAAATTAAGCTCTCTTTCCTCAATACTTGAAGAAGAGTAGCGAAAAAAGAGCTCACCAAAACAATCGTAACTAAGCTTTATTAATTGAACGAGAAATTGATTATCATAAAGAGTAATCTTTCTCGTCCTATGGTCATAAAAGCGAGTCTTGTCATTCTCTAAAGCGAAGGTAAGAAGCGCTAACCAGCGAGACTTTTGATTTGAGGATGAAAGTAGTTTTTTATATTGATCATCTTTGTATTCGATAGAATCAGATAAAGCCTTAATAAACTCATAGGAGTCTTTTTTTCTCTTAAAGCTTCCTAGAATTCCACCATCAAATGTGAAGGCGCTTAAGAAGTCAGGTGGCTGAACGAGGTTTTCCTCTGGATCAAAGAATTCATACTTAACTTCAATCTGACCTTTCTTCTCAGTTCTTTTGAGAGTGACTCTTGATTGAATTTCAACTTCCTCAATTTCTTGAAGCGGAATATTGTCTATGACAATATCACACTGTTTTAGAAGAACTTCGTTGGAGACTAGTTTGATTAAGTCGTTAACAGTTAAGCTTTTCTCATAGATTCTTATCTTTTGAATAAGGTCTCTTAATTCGCTAGGCATATGAAATGCTTCGCCCGAAGACCAGTCAAATAAATATAGGTTTTCAAAGAGAGAAATCTCGGAATGCTGCTGCCCTTCAACAGGGTCATACTTAAACCTAAACATAGGCATTGATTCTACAACGCCTGTTTCTGGGTTAAACCTGTCAGCTGAAGAGATCTGTATAAATAATTTTCCCACAAACTTACTTGGAATAGGGAAGTTGATTACTTTATTGTTTGAGAGGGTGTACTGCATCGAGGAGTACGTCGGGTTTGGTGGGGCACCTACTAGTTGATGAGGACCTCCAATAATCAAACCATACTCTTCTGGGCAAACTCCAATACTTGAAGTCGCTTTAATACTTGTAGCTGCACTATCACCTAATGCTTCTGGATTTGTGTCGTGAAGAACTTGAAGGTGATAATTTAGGAAAAGACAGCAAACATGGGCACAATGATTTTCTTCTGTCCAAAGATGGCAATCACAGTTTGAAGAAATGGGGCCTTCTGGTGTGTCTTTTAATCTATTTTTAAAGACAAGCTTACTCTCATGGCTTCTGTCATCTCTAACGATTCCAGAGACTATATAGTAAGTTTCTGGGGTTCCTTTAGTAAATGAGATGGATACTCGGCTCAGTTGAACTAGCTTTAAAGCCTCTGTCATGACGACGGGGTTAAAGTATTCTTCTGCTTGAACTTTAATTTCAGATGGTAATTTCCAGCTGCTCATAGGACCTTTTTAAAAAGTAGTTAATCGTATCATTATAGGGCACAACCTTGCGTTTGCCACTAAGCAATTTTGACGTCTGGATTACCGTCGTGCGTAATAGAATAAAAAAAGGCCCCGCATTAGCGAGGCCCTTATGATTTCAATTTTTGATTAAAGTACAAGACTAACCCTCACGGGTTAGTTGTTGTCGACATAAGCCTTAAGCATCTTGGCTCTAGATGGGTGTCTAAGCTTTCTAAGGGCCTTAGCTTCGATCTGACGAATACGCTCTCTAGTAACAAAGAAATCTTGTCCAACTTCTTCAAGAGTATGATCAGATTTCTCACCAATACCAAATCTCATTCTAAGAACTTTTTCTTCTCTAGGAGTCAAAGTTGATAGTACTGACCTAGTTTGCTCAGAAAGAGTGATGCTCATAACAGCATCAGCTGGAGAGATGATCTTCTTATCTTCGATAAAATCCCCAAGAGAAGAGTCTTCTTCTTCACCAATTGGTGTTTCAAGAGAGATAGGCTCTTTAGAGATCTTTTGAACTTTCTTCACCTTATCAACAGGAAGCTCCATTCTCTCAGCAATTTCTTCTGGAGTAGGCTCTCTTCCTAATTCTTGAACAAGCTGACGGCTTGTTCTTACCATCTTGTTGATTGTTTCAATCATGTGAACAGGAATACGGATCGTTCTCGCTTGGTCAGCGATAGCTCTTGTAATGGCCTGACGGATCCACCAAGTAGCATAAGTTGAGAATTTATAACCACGACGGTACTCAAACTTATCGACGGCCTTCATAAGACCAATGTTTCCTTCCTGAATGAGGTCAAGGAACTGTAGTCCTCTGTTTGTGTATTTTTTAGCAATTGATACAACAAGTCTTAAGTTTGCTTCAACTAACTGTGCTTTAGCACGATCGGCTTTTTCTTCACCATCGAGGATAATATTGTAAACTCGTTGGATATCTTCAAAGCTCATTCCACAGTCAAGACTTAGTCTTCTCAGCTTTCTTAAGATGTCTTCTTGGTTTCTAACTAGCTGCTCAATCTTAGCATCTGTTGTAAAAAGCTCTTTAGCGAACTTTCTTTTGAAGGCATCGTCATCCATGATCTTTTCATAAAGGACACGGTATTCTTTGGCTGTTGATACTTCTAAGAACTTATAGATTCTATCTTGTTGATCAAAAAGTTCTCTAAACTGTAAGTAGTATTTCTTAACAGGTTCAACAAAGCTATTGATGATCTTTCTGTTGAAAGTTAGGTCCGCTAAAGCAAGAGATAGATCATCCATATTCTTAGCTTGATCTTTGGTGAATTTCTTTAGGGTCCCATCTTCTTGAATGTTGGCATCAAGAAGAAGTTTTAGACCGTCTACAACACCAATGATTCTAGCTGTGAACTTTTTGATTTCAGCTTTTGATGAATCATCATCTAAACCACGAACTAGTTCTTTTACGAATTCTTCCGGGTTTTCAGCTTGAGAGATTCTATCCTTAAGTTGGATGATCTCTTTAAGAGCATGGGTTGATTTAATTGAAGAAAGAATAATTTCTCTTTCTCCTTCTTCAATTTCTTTTGCAATAACAACTTCACCTTCTCTTGTTAGAAGAGCTACAGAGCCCATTCTTTTAAGGTAGAGTTTTACAGGGTCAGTTGAAGCAGATCGGAGTTCAGCTTTTTCATCTTTTGAAAGTGCTTCTTCGATAATCTCAGTTCCATCAAGGCGAATACCATCTTCGTCCTCTTCAGAAATAGGATTTTGAATTTCAACTTTAGCGTTAATGATTTTTTCCATGATGGCATCTAGATCCATTGCCAGGACAATGCCGGCTGGGATCGCATCATGAATCTCTTCAGGGGTTAGATAGGTTTGATCCTTACCCTTGATGAGAAGTTTAGAAAAATCTTTTGAGTTAATAAAGGCGACGGCTTCAGACATTAAGTCTCCTAAAGGTTTATCGAACTGCTGTTCTCAGTTCGTTTATTTCTTTGTCAATCTTTGAAAGTTCTTGGAGAAGGTTTAACGATTCTTCGTTACTACTTGCTTCTCTTTGCTTTTTCAAAATATTGTCACGCTTAGTTTTCAACTGGTCGGCAATTAGTTTTCTTTTAAGATCACCTAATAATTGCTTTGCTACTTTTTCATTCAACGTCGAAGGTTGATATTTGTATAAAGCACTTCCAACTGTTTTAACTAAATCTATAGAGTACTCTTTACTGGCTAGATAGTTGTTGACCACACTTATGTACTGGGAGTCACAAACTTCTAGAACCAATTTCTTGAGCTCTAAAACATACCTTTTTACCTCAGCAGACTCTATAAAATCAAGTAATTCACTAGTCTCAGGCATAATTAAACACTCTGGGTGTTGGACTAGTTCTTGCAGTAAGGTCTTTTCCGCTCTTGTTAGGGGAGGATTCACTTCAATATGCTGTTGCGGAGTGTCCATTTCGACCTCCTCTACATGCATCATCTCTTCCATAGGAGGAGCTTCTCTCTGAGGGGAAAATGGGGCTTTTGAAGATTTGTTGGCCTCTAGAAATTTCTCGTAGGTCTCAACAATTTGGCCGGCATCAGAGTGAAGACCTAGAGTCTTGGCCATTTTTATAATCCTTTCAGTAGCCTGAAGTGACTTTTCAAGTGGAGAAACTATATCAAAAGCACTCTCTAAGATTTCTAATTTCCTATCAGAGAGTTCAGGGATTTCACTCGGAATAAGCCTTTCTATTCCTATGTCGATAAAGGGACGGGCTTTTTGAATTCTTTCAGAAAAAGCAATCTTTCCTTCCGCTTTTAGGAAGTCATCAGGATCTTTATGCTCGCCTAGATCGATGAACTTTGGAGTGATGCCTTCTTTCATAAACATTTTATTAGTTCTTTCACTACAACTAAAGCCAGCGTCATCATTATCAAAACAAAAGATTATGTTTTTAGTAATTGAAAGAAGCCTTTTCATGGATTGTTCACCAAGAGCAATCCCTTGAATGGCAACGGTGTTTTCAAAACCATTTTGAAAGAGTGAGATTTGATCCATATTTCCTTCTACAAGGATGGCATAATCTTTTTCTCTTATGGCAGGCTTTGCTAAGTGAAGCCCGTAAAGTAAGTTACTTTTATTGAAGACAATCGAATCGATTGAGTTCATGTACTTTGGTTTTTGATCGTCCCTTATCGCTCTAGTGGTAAAGCCAATACAGGCTCCGAACTGATCCCAAATAGGGAAAACAATTCTTTCTCGAAAAGTATCGTAGTGAGACTTTCCATCTTGGCGGTCATAGGTGCTTTTTTTAATTATTCCGATTTCTTCAGCAACTTGTAGAGCAAAGTTTCGCTCTTTTTCATCTTGAATATTCCTGTGAAGGTAATCAATGATGACACCCGTTTTAGGTGCAAACCCTAAGGAGAAAGTGGCAGATGTTTCATCAGTTAACCTACGATTTTTTAAAAAACCATTAAAGATAGTCCCTTCATTTTGGGCGTATTTTTTATAAATTAAAACGGCCCTAGAAAGAATCCTCTTGGCCATTTCAGCCTTAGGATCTTTCTTGCCTTCTTGATGATAATCATCAAAGTTCCATCCCATGACTTGGCAAATATCCCTAAGGGCATCAAGGAATTCAACTTTTTTAAAGAGCTTAACAAAATTGATGGCGTCCCCACCGGTGTTATCAACGAAGCACTTGAACATGTTTCGAGAATCATTAACATGCATGGAAGGGTTACTATCATGATGGAAAGGACAGACTGCTAAGACTGAATTTCCTTTTCTAGACAAGGTTAGGTAGCGCCCAATAATTTCCGAAATGGGAGTCTCTTTGATCCTAAGTTTTAGTTCATCAATTGAAGACAATGGGCGGTCCTATATTTTTTTCGTAAGAACAAAAGCTTTGATTGGCTGATTTTGTTTGATAAAGATCTTCTCAAATTTTGTCGTATATTGGCAGAGGAAATGATCCTTAAATTCACTACGTAAGTCTTTAGTAGCAAGCTCCACGTCAAAGAGTTCTGAGCCATCGATGACTTCCTGCATATGATTTGCATAGTCATCATGATCAGTTTTTATAAACATCTTTCCACCAGGCTTTAAGGCCTTATGAACGATAGGTAAGAAATGACTTTGAAAAAGTCTTTTCTTTTTATGACGCGCCTTTGGCCATGGGTCGGGGAAGAAGTAGAGGAGGCTATCAATCTCATTTTCTCCGAATAGAAAACCTAATCTCTCTCCCTTTGCCCTAAGGTATTTCATATGGTCTAAATTTAAATTCTTAAGTTTCTTGGCAAGCTCAAAGCTTCTTTTAAAGCGGTAATCCATTCCTACGTAATTATGTTCAGGAAAGTCTTGGCAGTATTCACGCATAAACTGGCCATAGCCTGAACCGATTTCGACGACAAGAGGAGCTTCTCTCTTAAAGAGTTCTGTGTTCCATTTTCCTTGAAACTCTTCAGCTTCTTCATCACGAAGGACAAAGTCAGAGAAACCAGCGAGGCGCTCGTGGTAGGGATTTTTGTGGGTATATTCGAAACCCTTATTAAAACTGTGATCTAGCATCCCGCCTAAGTATCAAACCTTAAACTATTGCGCAATGTTGTAATTGTTTCACGCGACGCGCAATCGTCTTGATGCGCAATGTGTCAAAAAGATAAGACTTATTTATAAATTAAGACCGGAGAAAAACATGAAAATACATGCCCTTATTTTTAGTATTGGCCTCTTTGCCTCAAATTTGGCCCTTGGAGCTACCGCCTCAACCTCATCTGCTGCCTTTTGCGCAGATAGAAAGAGCGTATCCTACACAAAGGAGCTGGTAGGAGATAGAGAGAACCAGATTTCATTTACCAATAGAGGTGGCCTTATTAACGGTGGAGTATGTTGGTGGCATAGCCGTTTAACTCGTAAATTCGCATATTTAGCGGTATTTCGTCCAGACTTACCAAAGCCTTCAAATAGAGCGGCAGAAAAGATTATAAAGAACATCCGAATGGGAAAAGTTACTGAGGTACCAGGCTTTAGTAACCTTTATGATTTCTCAAGGGCCTTTGGGCAAGAGATCCAGGACCGTTTAGAGAAATGGCAAAAAGGGGATGGTTTCTTAAGACAGCAGTGGACGGTTGGCCTTTGGGGCTCTTCAGAAACAACGGCTGAAAAATTAAAAGAAAGAATGGATGATCTTTATCAATACGTTGAAGTGGAAGGAAAGCTTGCTTATCAAATGCTTCAGATTAGAGGAATTGAATCACACGCTTGGTTAGTTTTAAACGTAGAGAAGCTAAGTGATGGTTATAAGCTTGAAGTCTTAGATAGTAACTATACTTCGACTAATACAATCCGTTACCGTTATGGACAAGAAACAATCAATAGCTATGGCGGCTTAGTTCCAATCACTGGAAAAAAGGCTGAGCTAAGAAAGCTTGAAAGAGCTGTTAGCAAATACTGTAAAAAGATTAACTAAGAAATGCCTTCACTTCATTAGCGACGAACTTAACTTCGTCGTTAGTGAGGAATGGGTGTATTGGTAAGCATACCGTAGACCCTGCTTTTCTTTCTGCCTCAGCTTTTTCACCTTCTAAATGACTTAAAGGACTCTCTCCTGAAAGGGCCTTTTCATAAAAAGAAGTATTTCCAATTCCTTTAGACTTTAGGTGCTCCATTAATGAGCTTGCTAATTTCTCGTCTTTTAGTTGAATAGGGTAGAGGTGCCAAGAGCTGGTCTCGATGTATTTCTTATCAAGTAAGCCTACTTCAACCCCTTCAAGTTCTTGATGGTAGATTGATGCGGCTTTTTTTCGTTGCTCATTATACTTAGAAATATTCTCTAATTTAAGATGAAGTACAGCAGCTTGAATATGATCACAACGGCTATTGCGTCCGAGTATTTCGTCACTATCACGACCGTGGTTTCTAATGGCGCGGATGGTATTAGCATGCTCGTCAGAGTCCGTTAGGATACAGCCAGCATCTCCAAAGGCGCTTAGATTCTTTGTGGGATAAAAAGAAAAAGTGGTTAAGTTTCCACTTGAGCCAACTGGGCCACTCTCTAGTATTGCCCCTTGTGCTTGGGCGGCATCTTCAATAACTGAAAAATGATGAGTCTTTGCGAGTTCATTGATCGCGGTTATATTTGCTGGAAGTCCGTAGATATGAACAGGCATAACGGCCTTTAGTTTGTGATTCTCTAAAGTTCTTTTAAGGGAGTCAATGGAGATGAGACCTGTATCGTATTCAACATCAATTAAAACTGGAGTGGCTCCAATATTTAAAACTGCTTCAGCTGAGGCATAAAAAGTAATTCCAGGAACTCCGACCTTATCTCCATGACCTACACCACATGCTAATAGAGAAATCTCTAAAGCATCTGTTCCGTTTCCAACCAATAAACAATGCTTACTTCCTTGAAGCTTTGCAAATTCATTTTCAAATTTAGTATTGTATTCGCCCTCAACAAAAGATCCATCGGAAACAATCTTTGCGATTCGTTCCATGGCAGCTTTTTGAAAACTACTATCGTGAAGACTTTCGAAATTATAAAATGAAACACCCATAAAAAACTCCAAGTTAGATAGGGAGTTTATCACCGAGATATAAAATAGGCACTTATTTGTTACTATTCATTTTTTCTTTTAGCATGCGCTCAATAATCATGGCGGCTTTCTTGGCCATTTGAGGGTCCCGAAGCTTTTCAGCAATTATCTTTTGATACTGCTCGACCTCTTCTTTATCCCCAATATTATTAGTCGCGGCGCCTCCATTAAAGAGACGCTGAAGTTTTTTGACTCCCATGGTTAGGCTGCTGTTTCCGCACTATAGTGCCCAGCTACTTTTTCCATATGGTCTTCGATAACTTCAAACAATTCTAGTTTTGTTGTATGTGGAGTCATACCTTCTGGTAGAGCAGAGTAAACAATATCGTTCTGTGTTTCAGTGAATACGTACCAAGTGTTACCTAGTTTTTGAAAAAGAACTTCTCTGTCGTTTTGCATGCTTCCCTCCTGGAATGCTTAGGACCATCTCATCCTGAGTTGGTTTATCCGTTGTATTTAACTTATCGAGAGAATTCTGTAGAAACTTTAGACAATTTTTAATTTTTAAAGTGTTGAAAATATTGACATTTATAAACTAATTACCGGACTAGAATAGTCTTTTTAGTAACTAGATTGGATGCCTACGAGGAAGGTCAGAACCCCAGCCGAAGGAGTTACTACATTGTGATCTAGAGAGTCATTATACTCCCAAATATCTGGCTCAATGGGAGGGGATTTCGCTTTGTAGGATTGAGCTGAATGAAACTGCATGTCTATTCCAAAAACTAAATCGAGATCTTCGATAAGAACATCTCTCCAGTGAAACTCCGAAAATATTCTAGGTGAAATACTAAAGCCCTGAAATAACCTTTCCTCGGTTACATCTTGAAGACTAATATTGCTGAGCTTAACAAAGTGGCGGTTCCAGTTAACATTAAATCCTCCTCCAACATTAATAAGCCATTTTTCTTGTCTATGAACGTCATAACTTAAGTAGGGTCCAAGGGAGACTTGATAACTAATTTCCCTTGTAAAATCATGCTCGCCACTTGAGAAGGTAAAGTTAGCCTCCGAAGTTAAGATATGGCCGTAACCACCTAAGTAGAATCTATTTTCATTATCCCAGCTAACTTTCTTTGCATATCCTAAGGCAATACCTTTTCGAAATGAGCGGTCAGTGGAGGCGATATTTCCTTCATATTCATAGCGAGACCGAAGAGCAGGGCCAAAGACTGACTGGATAAAGGCTCTTCTTTTATCAACATCAGTAAAAGGATAGTTTCTTGGAAGTGGTTCTTCTAAGCGGTAGTCAGTAGGATCTTCTATAAACGGATTAACATTTGAAAGATATTCTCTATCGTCCTTATAAACTAATTTAACATGGCTTCGTTTGATAAAAGCCGTATTTCCATTTCTGTCCATTGTTTCAAAGAAGCCAGACTTTCTTTGGCTATCCAAGAAGCTCTCATTCTTTATTGATTGAAGTTCCGTAGCATTATTCATCGAACTATAATCAGGAGAGAGAGGAGAGGTTCCAAATTCACGATCATGGATCCACACCGTCTGATTCTTTCTTGCTAATTGTAGGACCTTCGAGGTGGCATCATCTTCTTTATAAAGAGCTGTTTCAAGGACGATGACCACAGCTTCTCCTGCAAAAGCAGAGAGAGAAATCATTGAGAATAAAAGAATTAAATTAAATTTCAAAGTCTAGCCTATATCCTAAAAATAAACTTGTACTGGTGAGCTCTTGTTTATCATCCTTAAAATTTGAGGAAAATTGAGATGTCTCTAATTGCCAAGTCATCTTTCTAATACCCCAGCCAAAAAGAATGGGTCCAATAGGACTATCATAAGAAGCTTCGAGTTCAATGTCATATGAAAGGCTTGAGAACTCATTAACCGTATCGCCTCTAACAGCTTTAAAGTTGAAAGACCTCTCAACACCTACTTTTGTGTTCATCTTTAGTTTTCCCCAATTAGCGAACCTCCATCTTAAAGAAGGACCAAAGGAGCCCGACTTCCAGTTAACAGGGTTATCAGTTTCATTCCAAAGTCCTGTTTGGTAGCTAAGAGAAAGACCAAAATCAACAGGTAGAAGTGAGTTATAATAGGTCTTTGATTGAAACCTATTGGCCGTTGAAAGAGTCTCTGTTCCACCATAAATATCTGCAAAATAAGAATTACTAATGGCCTCAGCGTGGAAAGTTAAATGGGTTTCTACTTTTAAAGAACGGTCATTAGAGTGATGTTTTTCTTGAGCAATATAGACCTTGTTAGGATTCACCTCGGGGTATAATGCAACATCAGCTTCTACTGATCTTAGGTTCTTTGTGAAAGTCTTGTATTTTGCAACCTTATCCTTGGTGAGAATATAGCTTATTTGACTACCGCTGGTTTCTTCTTGAGCATAAGCGTAAATATCAGATGAAGTAAAATAGACCTTGGAAGTTTTAACATCTATTAAACGGGTCCCTTTTAGAATCAGAGCTCTAAAGGGAACAGGGGACCAAGGCTTTTCCCTTTCAGAGTAATACTGCTCTCTGATGGCCAATTGCTGGGCCTCTTTTTCCTCATTAGCTAGTTGGTCAATGAGTGAAAAATCACTGGCTTCAATCTCTTCAGAGAGTGAATCAGCAAGCAGGTCATCTTGAGAAAAGATGGGAACTGAATAGATCAATAGTAAGCAAATTAAGAGTCGCATTTTGTTATTTAGAGTATATCACTTATTCGCCTTACATGATGGGCAGGGCTCTCCTAAATAGTTGATTTATATTTGAGTGAAAACATAGTGATTCGGCGTGTTGACCCCCTCACCCCTCTTGATAAAGTAATCTTGAGAAAGGCTTTCTGTACGTTGATCCAATATAATGCTCTTTCGTTTTTAAGGGATACCCAAAATGAAATCACTAGTCTCAATGGACTCTTTCGATAGACCACCTTTAAAGGTAGTTATTAACGGAAGAGAAATACAATACCTAAACTTCTCTAGACCTAAGACTTGTCACAAAAGTCCTATTGTCTTTTTAGGTGGCGCATTTCAAAAATTCCATTCATTCAAAAAAGATGTAGAACTCTTAAGCGATGTTCATCCCATCATCCTAGTAGACCTACCAGGGTTTGGTAGCAATAGTGATTCGGGGAGTGATTTATCGTTTGAGGATTTGGCCGATATTCTGTGCCAATTTATGGATCAAATGGGAATAGAAAAGATCACTCCTGTAGCCTCGTCCTTTGCTTCAGCCATTGCTTTCACTTATGCTTCAAAATATCCAAACAGGACTGAGAAGCTAATCCTTGGCGGAACAACTCCAAAGGTTCGTGAGTCGATTCGTCTTTTACTTGAAGAAAGTATCATCTCGGTTAATGAAGGAAAGATAGAAGAGTTTAGCGCTGGAATTGTTTTAAACCTTCTTAACTTTTATAGAAGACATGAAATTAAAGGCTCTCAACTTCTTCAGCAAGGCCTATATAGGAATATGATGAAGCTAGAAGCTTTAGAGTTATGCCGTTATGAAGCTTCTACAAGAAGACTTCTTTCATTGGATAAATTGCCTTCAGGTCCCACCTGTGAAACCTTGATCTTAGTAGGGGAATACGACAATTTTACGACCCCGGCTGAATGTTTTGAAGTGGCCCGAATGTGCCCAAAGAGTACTTTTGGGATACTAAAAAATGCAGATCATATATCTACATGTGAAAATAAAAAGCTTACCTCAAAGCTTTATAAAAAATTCTTAGCAGGGGTTCCTATCAATGGAACTTCCGGGGTAAAAGTATTCAACCGCTCCGAGTACCCTGTTATGATTCAAAGATTAGAGCCTCGATATGAAGTTGATGACCTAACTATTATTGAAGGCTCTGGTTCATTCTTTCCTGTAAATATTGTGAACATCTCAACGGCAGGCATCATGCTTAACAAGTCCATGTCTGGAGATCTCCCAATAGGAAATAGAAACTTAAAGATTCGGCTTCCTTACAAAGAATTAGAAATGGAGTTATTCCTAGTTGATGATCGAGAAGAAACAGTGAGGGGAATCTTTAAGCGCTATAACTTTGGGCAGTGTAAAGAATTAGAAGAGTTTGTGCGATTTATCGCGGTGCAGTCCAATGGCTTTTGCGACGCGGCTTAAAAAAAACTATTTCTAACACCGGTTTCACTGCGTTAAGAAGTTAAAATCTTTAGGTTTTGAGCATCTTCTGTCGGCCATGTTTCGTTGTCTCATCGAAGTACCCTTGTTATAGTTGACCTCTATGGATGGAAATATCGTACTTCGTTTAGCCACCGCCCTTCCGGGCTTTTTACTTGGAATTGTTTTCCATGAATGGGCACATGCGTGGACCGCCAAGAAATTTGGTGACGATACCGCTGAAAGGATGGGACGCCTCTCCATGAACCCTGTTGTTCATTACGACTTAGTAGGAACAATTATCTTTCCTTTAGTTGGAATTGCCATGGGCGGAACAATGTTTGGTTGGGCCAAGCCAGTTCCTGTTGATCCAAGAAGATTCAAGAATATTAATAAAGGTATCTTCTGGGTAAGTTTCGCAGGACCCATCGCCAATATAATCTTGGCCATCTTAAGTTCATTTCTGCTGGCCATCCTTTACACACAGGTTAATTCAAACTTTGGATTTAATACGGTTGTGCTAGGGATGCTTCAGTCTTCAATTTATATCAATATCATTCTTGCTGTTTTTAACCTTATTCCTTTTCCGCCACTTGATGGATCTAAGATGGTTTCGACCTTTTTAGACTACGAGCAGGCGAGAAAGTATGAAGAACTACAACGTTTTACTTTTTTATTTATCGTCTTAATTTGGATGACACCCGTATTAAGTTACATAATGACTCCGGCGCTCATGATGGGCAATGGGATGACAAGTTTGTTTATTAACCTCTTAGGTTAATAAAATGAGAGAGACACAATGTTAGACACTAGTATACAGGTCAAGACTGATCATTTTGATGGGCCGCTAGCTCTTCTATTACTTCTTGTTCAAAAAGAAGAGATGGATGTTCGAGAGCTGGACCTCACAAAGATTACTCAACAGTACTTAGGCTATCTTGCAGGAATGAGAGAGCTTAACTTTGATGTTGCTGGAGATTACTTATACCTAGCGGCCACGCTTCTCTTTTTGAAGTCAAAGAACTGTGTCACAGACGAAGAGATGGGAAGACTCCAAGAAGGTCTAGATGGCTCTGGAGAGTTAAATATTACAAGTCAGTCAGAACTTGTTCGCAGGCTTGAAGAGCTCCAGCATTTTCAAAAGATGGGTGAGACCCTTTGGGAGCTGCCAAAGAAAGGCTATGAAATCTTTTGCAAGCCTAAAGTAAATAGAAAAGCCATTATCAATTCAATCTTAACTCCAATTGAGCTTGATGAGCTAACTGGTGCCATGATTGAACTCATGCAAAAAGAGAGAAAGAAATATACGGTTATTAAAAGAGACCGTCTTTCTATTAAAGAAAAACTTCAGTTTCTAAAATCATATTTAAAAGTTGGAAATAAAACTGACTTTGAAACCTTACTCGATCATGACGGAGAAAGGTCGATAGATAATATCGTGATTACTTTTATCTCACTTCTTGAACTTGCAAGACTTCATAGAGTTGAGATCTTTCAAAATGAAGCCATGTCCAATATCTACGTCAATGTAACAAAAGACCTAGATGACTTTAATCCAGAGCAGGCCAATGGATTTGAAGATGAGGATGAAGAAGGGCTGCAAGTAGGTGAAGAGATTGATGCTGAAGCTTTGAAGGAAATGGCAGCAGCGGCTTTTGAAAAAGCGGAAACTCAATTACCAGATCTACCTCAAGTAGAAGCAGAAAAAAACAACAACACAGACAATGACAATATAATCCTTCAGTAGGACGAGACACTTATGGAAGACACACTAAACGTTGAAGAAATTGAAATGATCGAACCACTATTCCCTGAAGGGCTTGATGCTCTTTATCCTGGGGACGAGGTACCAATGGAATTAGCTCAAGAAGAGTCTGATGAAGTTGAAACTGAAGCTGAGCTTGATGAGAAGAACTTCGCTCTAGACTTAGATTATTTTGATCCTGAATTACAAGAAGATAAGTTATGGCAGGCTAGAACTGGGCTTAATGAAGAATCTCTGAAAGGCGCCATTGAAACCATCGTTTTTATGGGTGATAAACCAGTTTCTTTAGAAAAGATTAGAAAATTGATCGATGAAGATCTTCCTCTAAGAGTTGTTCACGAAGCTCTTGAGAACCTAATGGAGAGCTATGAAATTCCAGGTCATGGAATCCGTCTAGTTGAAGTGGCTGAAGGCTATCAGTATAGAACTAAAGCGACTTATTCTAAATACGTTCAAGACCTCTTCAAAGTTAACTCTCTTGTTTTAACTCCAACGGCTCTTGAAGTCCTCGCGATCATTGCTTACAAACAGCCTTGTTCAAAGATTGAAGTTGATAAGATCAGAGGCGTTGATAGTGGACATATTGTTCGTGGCTTAATGGATAAGAGGCTTGTTAAGGTTGCAGGTAGATCTGATGAGATGGGAAGACCTGTTCTTTACGGAACAACTCCTGAGTTCTTAGAAGTCTTTAACCTTGCTGACCTTTCGCAACTTCCTCCTGAGCATGAAGTTGAAGAGATGAGTAAAGTGAAGACGTCGAAGATGTCTGATATTAAAAACATCGTTCAAGAAGGTGATAAAGAAAGATTTAAATTTGAAGAGATGGAAGAGCTTGAAGAATTAAGTGAATCTATTAAATTGATCGCTTCAGATACTGATTTTATTAAATCTTTGAATGCTCAAGATAAGAAGAAAAATAAAGCTGAAGACGGAGAAGAGGCAAGAAGTGCTTTTGATCTATTAGAAGAATACGTAAATAACCAAATCATCATTGTAGAAAACAAAGCTTCTATTGAATCAGAATTAATGACGGCCGTGACTGATCCTCAAGTTATTAGTGACCTAACAGCAGGTCCCTTTAATGTTCCTGAGGAAGATGATGAGCTTTTAGATGAAGAATTTGAGATGATCGACCTCGATACCGGAGAGCCTATTCGTGAGGAAGAAGTCTTAGGAATGGATCTATTAAAAGGTGATGATGAGGATGAAGAAGCCGAATTATCAGCAGCTTTAGATGAAGCCTTTGAGCGGCTTACGGGCGAAAAGCTTGAAGAAGTAGATGAAGTTCTTAAAGAAGAGCTAGGTCTTGGTCAGCAGAAGATTGAAGATAGAGAAGATGAGTTAGAGGCGAAAACCCATGATATTATTGATAAAGCTGACGAACTCGATATCGACCTTTCCTTTCTAGGAGAAGACTTTTCAGACCTAGAGACGAAGGAAGAAGACCAGAATTGACATAACGCATGGGGCGGAATAGATTCGCCCCCAAGTTATATCTTATATAACTCTTGAACCGCCGTGAGGCAGATGAGGAGATCAAAATGAACAGAGCTGTTCGCTTACAAAAATTTATTGCAGATTGTGGAATTACTAGTCGAAGAAAGGCAGAGGCCTTAATCCTTCAAGGGCGAGTAAAAGTTAATGATCGATTGATTACGGAAATGGGAACTAAGATTGACCCAGAGACCGATGCTATCTTTGTTGATGGTCAGGCCATTGATAATAAAGTTGAGAAGCTTTATATCGTTCTTCATAAGCCTCGTGGCTATATGACAACTCTTTCTGATCCTGAAGGGAGAAAGACTGTTATGGACTTAGTTAAGGAGTTCAACGAGAGAATCTACCCTGTAGGGAGGTTAGATTATTTATCAGAAGGTCTTTTAATCCTTACTAACGATGGAGAGTTTGCCAACACAGTCATCCACCCAAGTACAAATATCGAAAAAACATATGAAGTTAAAGTCTTTGGTTCTGTTTCTCATGAGCATTTAAAGAAGATGAGAGATGGGGTTCAAACGACTGAAGGCTTCTTAAAGCCAAAGTCAGTAAGAGTCATTAAACAACTTCCAACTAAGACTTGGCTAGAGTTTAGAATCACTGACGGAAAGAACAGAGAAATTAGAAGAATATGTGAGGGCGCAGGACTTACTGTTGATAAGCTAAAAAGGATCGCTATTGGTGGTCTTCCTATTACTGGAATTGCTCCAGGTTCTTATATTATCTCTACAAAGAAAGAACTTCTTAAACTTATAGGAATTGATGAAAATGGCCAAGCCGTTCATAGCGCAAAGGAATACTTCTCTCTTAAGAAGACCGTGAATGTTGCTAGAAAGGGAGCTCAAAATGGAACTTCTGCCGATGATTCAACTTTTCATAAGTTTAGAAAAGAATCTTATTATGATTCATTAAAGGCCATTAAAGAGACGAAAAAAGATGCTAGAAGAAAGATCTACGAAGAAGAGATGAAGGCTAAAGAAGATGCCCATCAAGCCCGTAAGATTAAAAAGGCCAAAAGAGTAGCTAAAAAAGAAGCAGCGAAGAAGCACGGACACGTACAAATCATGTAGTTGTGTTATAATTGAGAGGTGATAAAAATACTGATCCTCTCAATTCTTTTTCTCTCCTCCTGCTCAAGTTTCTTTGATTGGGATAAGGTCGTTATTCAGGGAATCAAAAAAGAAAAGACCGCTAATTCAAAAAAAACACCGAAAGCATTCGATCTAAGAAGTAAGTTCATAGGTAGGTACAAGTTTGCTGGTGCCAATATTGAAAGAGCTACTTCAAGCCTAGTTCCTATGAAGGCCTGTCCGAAAGATTCTCTTTTTATAGAGAAGAATGACTTTGAAGGTCTCTCTCTTGCTTTTAGAGATAAAAGCTCGGAATATTTTTACGATAATATCTATTTTATCAATTCAAGACCTCCCCTTAACTGGATTGCAGAGGAAGACTTAGAAACATTATATTCTGGGAATTCAATAAAGCAGTCTAGAAAAAGAATTCAATATAGGGGGAAAGATAAGGTCTACCTAGAATACTTAACGACCATCGAGAGAGTGGATGACCTCCTTTTCTATTCCTCAAAAGTGACGGTCTTTAAACCTAGTAGGGTCTTTTCTAATGAGCTTATTCCTGATTATTTAGGAGAGTTACACTGCGCTTATGGATTTGATTCTCTGACGGATGAGCAAAAAAAAGCCCAAGTCAGAGACATGGGCTATTAAGTTATTTTATATTTTCTAGTTTAATTATCGTAGGTAACAACTTTACTTAAAGTCATATGCTCACTAAGAACATCAACAGCAAACTCTAGAGCTTGATCAGCATAAGGAATGTTATCCTCTGCCATAAGCATTTCAGTAAAATGGCTTTGTTTAATCAAACTTGCACACATTCTCATGAACTCGGCGCTTCCATCAAAGAATTCAGATTCTTCATCAGTTACGAGTAGATGAGTAAGCATGGCGTTAAGCGAGCGGATTAATCTTACCTGCGCTGGACTAAGCCCAGTGGTATCAATTTCAATGTTTAGTTTCTTGCTAGGTATTTGAACGTTTGCCATAAAATTCATCCTTAAAATCTTTTATTAACTTCTTTCAACAATGACTTATCGGCGTCAGGACGCTTTATTTTAGCTATTTAAGCTGGAGTAAGAGAGGTCGGTAAATAGTGGACAAAGTTTACTGGATATTCTATTATCCTGATCCAGGCATAATGTGAAATCAACAGTTTGACGCGGGATGGAGCAGTCTGGTAGCTCGTCGGGCTCATAACCCGAAGGTCGTCAGTTCGAATCTGGCTCCCGCAACCAAATTTTTTATAAAAAAACGGCTCCGCAAGGGGCCGTTTTTGTTGGTAAAGTAGTTAGTGAAATGACGGATAAAAAAACAATACTTTCAGGGTCAACAGTTACAGGGAACCTTACTTTAGGAAACTATATAGGGGCCATTAACAATTGGACGAAGCTTCAAGAACAGTACAATTGCTTTTATATGGTAGCTGATCTTCATGCTTTAACCGTCGCTCAAGACCCAAAAGAATTGCGAGCAAGATCGTTAAGTTTCTATGCTCAGTACCTAGCTCTTGGTCTGGACCCAGAAAAGAATGTCATCTTTATGCAGTCTCATGTGAGTGAGCATTCAGAGCTAGCTTGGATTCTTAATTGCTTTACTCCTATGGGGCATCTTAACCGCATGACTCAGTTTAAAGATAAATCTTCTAATACTAAGAACATCAATGCTGGTCTTTATTCTTATCCAGTTCTAATGGCCGCGGACATTCTTCTCTATAAAGCAGATGTAGTTCCTGTTGGGGAAGATCAAAAACAGCACTTAGAATTATGCCGAGATATAGTTGATATGTTTCATCATCGTTATGGAGAAACCTTTGTTGTTCCTGAGCCGCATATTGGTTCAGTTGGCGCGAGAGTTATGGCCCTTCAAGATCCAACGAAAAAGATGAGTAAGTCTGATGATAACCCTAAGAACTATGTTTCTATTATTGATGATCCAAAGGTTATTCAAAAGAAGCTGAAGGGCGCGGTTACCGATTCAGGGGATGTGATTTCTTATGATGAAAAAAAACCAGGCATCGCCAACTTAATGACTATCTATTCTGTTCTATCCGGAATGAGTTATGAGCAGATCGAAAAAGAATTTGAAGGGAAGATGTATGGTCATCTTAAGGTTGGTTTAGCCGATCTTGTTTGCGATACGCTAAAACCAGTTCATGAAAAGTACGCCGATCTTATGAAGAATGAGGATTACCTGAACGATTTACTTAAGAAAGGGGCACTTGCAGCTAAGACCCGTGCTGGAGCCACTCTTAAGGAAGTCTACGATAAGATAGGATTAGTCCCTCGCGGATTTTGATATTCCAATAAAAATACCGATAAACTATTAAATATGTATTAAAATCTTAATTAGATTGAGGGGATAATAATGTCTAAGAACGATAAGATAGAGAACTTTCAATTAGATGATGTTGATCGCAAGATCCTGAACTACCTTATTGAGGACTCAAGGATTTCATTCCAAGAGATTGCCAGAGACTTGATCATCTCCGGAGGAACCGTTCATGTTCGAGTTAATAAGATGAAAGAGGCGGGGATTATCACAGGCTCTAAAGTCACCGTGGATCATTCAAAACTTGGTCTTGAAGTCTTTGCCTTTGTTGGAATAAACCTGAGAAGCGCAGGAGATTATAAGAGCGTTTTAGGTAAACTTGAGGTTCTCCCTGAGATTATAGAGGTCCACTATACGACCGGAAATTATAGTATGTTTGTAAAAATCCTTGCAAAAAATACCAAGGAGCTTCATCTTTTTCTTATAGAAAAACTTCAGGCAATCCCTGAGATTCAATCAACAGAAACTTTGATCTCTCTTGATAATCCAATCATGAGAGATTGTGAGATTCCTAAGATATAGAAGGTTCACGTGGGTAAGGTAAAATTAAAGAAAGTCGTTGATGTCTCTCCCTTTCGAAAGGTCGCCATGGGAACATGGAAAACGGCCAAAGATCCTTCAGTCTATGGTCTCGTTGAAATTGATATGCAAAAGACCCTTGAACTATTGCCTGCTTACTCAGAGAAACATGGAGTCAAGATTACTCCTGCTCACTTAGTTGGGAAGGCCATTTCCTATTGCATGACCAGAAGGCCTGAGATCAATGCCATGATTAGGGGGAGCCGAATCTATCTTAGAGAAAATGTTGCCTTGTTTTATCAAGTGAATATTCCAGGAGATGGAGAAGATAAGGTAAAAAAGGCCACTCTAAGTGGAGCCGTTTTACACGAAGCTGAAAAGCTTGAAACATCAGGAATAGCTAAGGCCTTAAAAGATAAAGCTTCAAAGATCCGAACGGGAAAAGATATTGAAATGAAAAAGAATATGGATGTCTTTAAGATCTTACCTTGGTGGTTTGTAAGGTACTACTTAGATATCGCTTCGTTTTTAATGTATGGCCTTAATTTGAACCTTAGTTTTCTAGGGATTCCAAAAGATCCTTTTGGTTCTGTGATGATTACTAATATTGGTTCATTAGGAATCGATATTGCTTGGGCTCCACTTTGCCCTTATACGCGAGTTCCTCTTCTTCTTACAGTAGGAGCAACAACAGAGAAGCCAGTGGCAGTAGATGGAAAGGTTGAGGTGAGACCTATTCTTCCGATTGCTGTTACTTTTGATCACCGCCTTATCGATGGAGTTCACGCAGCTAATATGGCAAAAGACTTTAAGAAATGCTTTTCTGAACCAGAAAAATACCTCTTGAATGACTAGGTGCGTGAGTCTTTTTTACAAAAGTGAATTCTTTAAAATCAATAACTAGACGCGGCGCAAATGCATAGTTTTAGAATCCTTGTTGATCTGTCACAATAATGGGTAAGTTTACACTCAAGTATAGAAAACTATAGGGATTTGCTTATGAAAGCCGTCATTATCTTGCTTATTACTTTTTTCTCAACCTCAGTCTTTAGTGGGGAAAATCCTTATCTTCTCTTTAGGGATATCGATAAAGACCTTTCGACCTTGAACCTAAGTTCAAATAAAGATTTAAGCCAAGATCAAGTTTTAGAGAATACCTACGAGTCTTATCAAAAGATCAAAGCTCTTCAGAACCGACTTAGAGCTTTTTCGAATGAGTTAAACACAGACATTATTGACCGGGTAAATAGAGATATAGCTATCATCGGACAAGATCTAACAATTATGCATAAGTCGGTTAAATACTTTCTTCATTTAAATAGCCGCTTATTGGCCCTGTCTGCACCTATCACTCCGAATGAAATTGATGACCTAGATGAGGCTTTAATTACAACTGATGAAATTGAAAGTAGAAAAAATATCTTATGGTTCGCAATTCAATTAAGCGTTCTCGATGATTACCTTCTTGGTTATAGAAATTGGATGAAGAATCAAAAGTTTAGAAGGATTGTTAATGCCGAGGACAGCTCTTATAAGATTAAGAAAAAAGAGCTTAGAAAATATATTCAATCACTCTTAAGTAAGAAGCATCAAAAGATGCTTAATAGAGCCTCAAAAGGCTTTGATAACTTTCCCACTTGGAGAAATCGTCATAGAACAAGAAACTCTCTCTTTGCTAAGATTGAAAGCGAGATAACAAAGTTAAATTCTAAAAATTTTGTTTCTTCAAAAGATCCTGCAAGAAACCTTCGATCTGAACTTCGTAAGGCCTATCGAAAAGATGGGTTTAAGAACTTTCTTACCTTTAGCCTTCATCACATCTCTGGCTTTGTTGGAAATATCGCCGGGGCCATAAAGTGGAGAAAGGGTTGGCTTTATAATCGAGAAGAAGTGAATAACGAGATCTACGCTCACCTAGAGCCTCTTGATATGATCACAGAGAAAACTCCTTTTATCCTAACTGATACACTGATCCCTGGTCACTTTGGTCATAATGCTATTTGGTTAGGAACTAAAGAGCAGTTAATCGCCTATGGTTTGTGGAATCACCCAAAGATAAAACCCGTTCAGCATATGATTGAAAAAGGCTATTCAATCATCGAATCAGATAGAACTGATACTCATTTAAGAAAGCTTGAAGACTTTATGAAGGTAGATGAGTTTGCCATCATGAGAAATAAGAATATCTTTTCAAAAAATAAAGATGATGTTGATAAGATCTATGATGTTGCTTTAAGACAATTAGGAAAGACTTATGACTTTAACTTTGATGTGGAGACCACTGATAAGTTAGTCTGTTCTGAACTTCTTTATCAATCCTTTGGGCATGTGGCCTGGCCAACTGAGAAGTATGTTGGAAGGACAACAATCTCTCCTGATAACGTAGGTGAGCTACTTCTTTATGGTAAGAGCCCTAATGAACTAGTTTATTATATTGCTGCTTATAAAAAAGGTGATCTTCTTAGAAAAGATTTAAAGAATATGGGAACAGATATGGGCTATAGGCTGAATGCTGAAAGATCGACCCCAAAGCTTCCTTACTTTGAAAAACCATCTAAGAAATGCCGTAAACTTCTTAAGGGCGATAAATTCTGGAGAAGCTGCCAAAAGGTATGGACTCACAATATTTACACCGCTCCAGAACCTCGGAACTTCCCAGATCTCGGTGAATTAGAGCTCTAACTCGTAATATGGCCCAGCTTGTTTAACACTTTGGGCCAATCTTTTCTCATTAAAACCTAACCAATTCCTAACCCTAACTCACCGAATTCATACTGTACTTCCTAAAGAGTTTGACATATCAAACTCTTGGTAGGATGTTCAATCCAAATCAGGAGAGACTTATGAACACACTAAAAACAATTTTTTTAGCTTCGCTAGTGTCGGCTAATCTTTTTGCCGCAGACATTCCGGTTATTGGAGTAGATGCAAAAGGAAATGCCACTGAAGAAGCAGTCAGTGACTTAGAATTTAGCGGCTTTATGAAAAAAGCGGCAACAGCATCTAGAGAGATGATTCAGGAAGATCCAGGCCTTAAAGCAACGGATCAAGCAGGATTAAAGCTTCAGCAGGTTGATATTGGAATGGGCTTCAAGGCCGAGGTTGGTCTTGGAGATACAGTTAAGGCGAGTGTTGAGCCAACAATTACATTTCATTTTAAGAGGGGGAACTAATGAAAGAGTTAGTTTTAATGATGACTTTGTTGATAGGTCTTAACGCCGAAGCAAGTCTTCCTTCGCATTGGTATGAGTTAGAAGGAACTCAAAAGTCTTTAGGAGACGAAAGGGAGCTTCAAGGTACTCTCGATGCTATAACAAGCACGCAAACAGAAGTACTAGAGCAAGAAGATAATAATAATAAGCTAAATGGATATAAGTTCTCAGGGATCAAGACTGTCCTTGCTTTAGGCTTATCAGGAAAGATTGGTCTTAAGTCGTGGGGAGGCTCTAAAGCAGTTGAACTTAACTGGGCCAGAAAGAATAGTTCAAAAGATATCTCTGAAGAGGACCAGAATATAATCTCATTAAAAGGCGATCTTTCCGATAGTGACTGGAGCAAAGTCTTAACCGAAGTTTCTGAAAACTTTGAAAATGAAGGACTTATTGAAGGAAGTGCTGGGTTTACAAAGCACTTAGAAAAAGAAACAGCTGTTTTTAGAGAGCTGATAAAAGGCGCTAACGAGGTCAATCATAAGAAGTTTAAAACTTCCAAGCTAAGACTAGATCTTAACTTTGGTTTTAGTCATTCAGTGACAGGTTTCTTTGTAAAAGCGGGAGGAGACCTTAGGCTTCGCTTTGAATGGGCTCCGGTTCCTGGAGCTACTAAAATAAATAAAGGAATTCCTTCGAAAACTCAGAAACAAATGAAAGAGCTTCTTGAAAAAATGGGTCCTCTATTAGTTGATGCAATGGACGAAGAATATTCAACTAATAAATCAAACTTTCACGATAAGTATAAGTTAAAAGAATTTAAGCTTGCGGTTTCTACCTCTATCGAGGGAGACCTTGGTTTTACAAAAGGATCTCAGGGTATTGCCGCTCATGTTTATTTTAAACCAGTTGCTCATAAAGAAAGTGCAGAAAAGGATGATGGAAGTATTAATTTTATCTCAGAGTCTGAAGAGAAGATTTGGCCTTTTAAGAAAAAGAAAGTGGTTAAGCTTTCAAAAAGGAAGATTAAAAAAGGAATCAAGAAGGCCATCCGCTTTGGACATTACTTTGGTGAGAAGATTAAGGATAAGAAAGGATCTAACTGGGGAGTTAAAGTTCTTAAGACGAGTTACACTTTTTCATTAAAAGGAAAAGCAGGTGTTGTAACAATTAAAGGTGCACCTACAGTTGAGATTGCCTATGTGAATACAGAGTTTAATAAGGCTACTAAAAGTATTGATAAAGGACTTTTTAATCAAGACTGGGGATTAACTACTCTTCGAGTTAGAACTAGGTTCAAAGGTGGAGTAGAAGTTCCTTGGTTAGCTAAATTTGAACTTAAGCCATTTGTTGAAACCATCTATAAGAAATAATACCATCAAAATGGGTATCACTATTTATGATAGGGGTGCCCATCATTTATTGTCATAGCGCGGTAGATTTGCTCAACAAATAATAAGCGGGCAATCTTGTGGGGATAAGTTAGCTGCCCTAGAGATATACACTCATTGGCCCTTTCTTGAATGGGTTGTCCATGACCTGAAGCCCCTCCAATAACAAAGAAAACATTTGAATGATTTTCTAAGTTTGAATAAAGCCAACTTGAGAAAGATGGAGAGTCAAACTGTCTGCCTTTTTCCGCTAATAAAACAATATGGCCCTTTCCAATTGAATCGATCTTCTTGATAACCTCAAGAGCCTCTTCCTCGAGCCTCTCTTCACAAGATTTAACTTCATGAATTTGTAAGGAAGGATTCTTTACTCTTTTTAAGTAGTCAGACTCAAGGCTCTCTAAATTCTTATCCTTGAGTTTTCCGACTACGATGAGATGAATTGACTTCATTTAGAAAAAAGAACGCCCACCGGATTCGTCATCTGAATCGGCTGGTTCTTCAAAATAATATTCATTTGGAATCTTTACATGAGGAGCATCGGCCCAAAGCTCGTCTAAGTTATAGTTCGTTCTGGTATTGTCTAAGAAGATATGCACTATGATGTCGCCTAGGTCTAAGAGGATCCATTCAGCATCACTAAAGCCTTCTTTAGAAAGGACATTAACGTTATATTGTTTTAACTGTGTACAGATAGTATCGGCCATTGATTTGGCTTGGGTCATATTGCTTGCTGAACCCATAATAAAGTAATCAGCGAGAGAGCCTCTTTTTCTAGTATCTAGGACTTTAAGGTTAAGACCTTTAAAATTACCCATAATCCAAGCAGCGGCCATAGCCAAGTTCTGAGGGAACTCGAAAGACTTATCATTTATTATTTTTTCAACTTCCGTATTTACGTATTCAACACTCATTTTTTTTCCTATTGTAAACTTTTTAGCATTAAGGCTTTTAGTTCTTCGACATTCCTACCCGTAACTGCAGATAGGGGAAGTACTTTTTTATCTAATTGGTCTTCAAAGAAATCTACAAACTTCGTAATCTCTTCTTCTGTCATAGCATCTATCTTGGTTAAGCAAACAATCTCTCTTTTATTCAAGAGATCTTGATTAAACTTTCCAAGTTCATTCCTAATCGTAACGTATTGTTCAAAAGCCTCAAATTCTTCTAGGCACCATGAAACATCAACTAAGTGAACAAAGGCACTCGTTCTTTCTATATGCTTTAAAAACTTATGTCCTAGCCCTTTCCCGTCAGCAGCATCTTCAATTAATCCAGGGATATCTGCTACGACAAAAGAAGTCTCTTCTCCCATAGAAACAACACCTAAGTTTGGCTCAAGAGTTGTAAAAGGATAGTCAGCGATCTTTGGTTTTGCAGCTGAAATAGTAGAGATAAGGGTGGATTTTCCTGCATTTGGCAATCCTACTAAAGCGATGTCAGCAATTAGTTTTAATTCAAGCTCGAGCTCAAAAAAGACACCTGGCTCACCATCTTGAGCGTACCTAGGGGCCTGGTTTGTAGAGGATTTGAAATTCATATTTCCAAGGCCGCCTCTTCCACCTTCAGCAAGAAGAACCTTTTCTCCGTGCATGGTTAAGTCGGCTACAACTTGCCCTGTTTCAATATTTCTGATTATTGTTCCAACAGGAACTTTAAGGATGATGTCGTCGCCGTTCTTTCCATTTCTTTGAGAGCCGGCTCCATTTTCTCCTGATTGTGACTTATAGTTTTTCTTGCCTCTAAAATTGACGAGAGTATTTACGCCATTGTTGGCTTCGACGTAGACGCTTCCGCCATCACCACCGTCGCCACCATCTGGGCCGCCAAATTCTATGAATTTTTCACGGCGAAAGCTTACGGAGCCTGGGCCTCCGTTTCCGCTTTGTACTGTTATTTTTACTTCGTCTATGAAACGCATTTATTTCTCTTTTTATTTACCGAAGAAGCTTTATTCGAAGTTCCCTTCGAGGCTGGTCCTAAGCAAATGCTCTCGCATTAGTATTCGGCATCAATTAGCATCCCGCTAAATGCTGCCTCCAAAAAAAAAGGGGACTCTCTTTCGAGATTCCCCCTTCCATGGTCTTTATATATTTTTTTAATTACGCAGGAACTACAGTTACGATTTGTTTTTTCTTATTGTAGTAACCAAACTTCACTTTTCCCTCAGTCATTGCGAAAAGAGTAAAATCATTTCCTGTTCCAACACCTGGACCAGCGTGAAACTTTGAACCAGCTTGACGAACAATGATGTTCCCAGTGATTACATTTTCACCTGCGTATTTCTTAACTCCGTACATATTTGGGTTCGAGTCTCTTCCGTTACTTGTTGAACCACCAGCTTTCTTATGTGCCATCGTGCACTCCTTCTATTTAATCTAAATTATTTTAAAAATTTCTCAGCGTTCTTACTTTTTGGATCGATCTTGTCGCTGTTACCAGCTCCGTTGATCTCTGTAATAAGAAGGGCTGAATAATGTTGACGGTGTCCGTTCTTTCTTTTGTACATCCCTGGCTTTCTTACGAAAACAAGTTCCTTTCTAGAACGATCATGCTTGATTACTTTAGCAGTAACTTTTGCACCATCTACAGTAGGTAGACCTACAACAGGCTTATCTCCACCGATGAATAAAACTTTATCTAACTCAACAGTAGAACCTGCTTCGTTATCTAATTTTTGAACATCAATTAAATCGCCAGCTTTAACTTTGTATTGGTGACCACCAATTTCAACAACTGCGTACATATTTCTTCTCCTCGACAAATCCCAGGGGCGCGTTCACGCTTTTGAAATCCCCGGACCTAGTCCTTATTGTGATCTTAAGGTAGGGAAAATAAGTCATTTTAGGGCCCTATGTCAAGGAATAGACTGGTCTTGAAGTTTTTTGCCGCTCTGCGTATTATGATATCGGCAAGAATTGCCTCTGGCTTGGGCGAAAATCAAGGGCAATGGCCAGAATGCCGATAAACAAAGGGTATGAGCGAGAAAAACTGGACTTATTTTCAATATCAAAAAGAACAAGGGCTGCCGGTCTTTGTAAGGGTGGAGTTGCCTGAATTTGACGCAAGCCTACCGGTCTTTCTTCAGCAGATGGGTTTTCATGAACTAGAGAGCCAAGAGTCGCTGGCCCTTGAATCTACTTTGGACAGCCGGTTTAAGGGGAACCTCTTAACAATGAGGATTGCTGGACCATCAGTTTCAAGGCAGATCAATCAAGTGGCTGAAGGGGACCGTTATGGCTCTGAATGCATCACTCCTAAAGAAGGCTACAAAGTATACCGTTATAAATCCAAGGCCCTCTTGGTTTACTCTTTTGGGGTTAGCCAATGGGAAATGGGTTGTTTAAGTAATTTTGGTGAGGAATCAGCTTTTAGTGATTACCGCTGTATCATGAACCGTTATTTGAGTTGGGCCCTTGTTGGAGAGGGCATAGTGGGTTTTTGGGGAGTTCCTGTTGAAGAAGGAATGGTTGTATTAAGAAGAAAAGAATCCCAAAGCGAAGCGGTTTTTATTGATGTACGAGAAAATAGAATCTTCTCTATCGATGGCGTAGCTTCACTTAAATCAAATTTTACCATCTTAAGACTTGATAGTGTTCTTAAGGACAAGAATGTTCCCATGAGTAGGGAGGAGCTGATTTCTTTTCTTACGGTGAACTCAACGTTTTTTGACTATCAAGGACTCAATGTCCCTATTAGGCAGGCCATACAGAGCCTAGCTAAAGTCGTACAGGGAATCGTCCATCCGAGAGAGAGTTTCAAACCGCGCACTGACTTGTCTTTATAAGAATCCTTGTTAACCTTATTTAATGAATAATTACGTCGTAGATTTTGATCCCGTTATTTTTGGTATTGGTCCTTTAGAAGTTCGTTGGTACGGGCTTATGTATGTGGTTGGCTTTATCCTAGCTGGTCAGCTTTGCAAGGTTCTTATAAATAAGAATTTCTTTAAAGTGACTCCTGATAAGATTGATTCTCTTATAATGACGATGATCCTTTGTATGTTCTTAGGTGCAAGGTTTGCTTATGTTTTTATTTATAATTGGGATTATTATGGAAATCATTTAGATGAGCTTCTCTCTGTCTGGAAAGGTGGTTTAAGTTATCATGGCGCCCTGGCAGGATTACTTGTAGGGGGTCTAATCTTTTCTAAAAGAAATGGAATTAGCTGGGGTCAGACCATGGACGTGGTTGCTCTCTCTGGTGCTCAAGGAGTTTTCTTTGGAAGGATTGGTAATTTTCTCAATGGAGAACTTTACGGACGGACAACAGATTCCGCTTTTGGAATGATCTTTCCCGGTGGTGGTCCTTACCCTCGCCATGCATCTCAATTATACGAAGGAGTCTTAGAGGGATTAGTCCTTTGGTTGATACTTTGGTTCATGTTTAAAAGGGTAAAGCACTATGGAGTCATCGCAGCGACTTATGTTATAGGTTATGGCTTTTTTAGGTTTGTGGTGGAGTACGCCAGAGAAGCCGATAAGCAATTAGGTTATTACTTTGGTGGCACGCTAACCATGGGACAAATTCTTTGTTCAATAATGATGATCTCTGGTGCGATTGCATTAGTCTTGATAAAAAAGAAAGCAGAAGTTATAGATTGGAGCCCCTCTGCAGGGAATCTTGAAGACTCGAAGCAGAGTTAAACTGATCAACTAGTTTCTTATAATTATTCATTCCCGATGGAGGCTTACTTAGGGCCTCCGAGTAGTAGATGGGAAAACATGTGATGGTGCATGTTCCAGAATAGACATAATCAATCCCCTTTTTATTTTCCCATTTATAAAGAGCATTGTTCTCAATTCTAAAATACTTATCCTGTTTTCCAATCCTATTGATAATACTTTCATGAAAAATGTCATGAAGAAAGTAAGTAGGTAGGCGAGCATAATAATCGACTACTTTGTCTTCAAAAATTTGAACAAAGACGGGAAACTTATATCTAATCTGAGCTACGTAGTACTTGAGGATTATTGTCTTATTGCTCTTCTTCCAAACCTCACCTTTACCATAAGCCTTTTCAAAGGCAGCCCGTGGTGTTCCGGGCTTAAAGACCTTTAATGAATCTAGAGAGAAATTGTAATTAGCAGGGGTCACCTCTGCTATGAGAAGAGTAGGGGTTAATAAGAAAAAAAATAAAACAATCTTTCGCATCCTGTAACAAGCCCCTTGCTGCTATAATAATCAGCAGTTATTAAATTTTATCAGAAATTCGTGTCAGTTTGTGATTCGTATTAAAGGGGAAAGAAATGTCTTCCGCAGCTTCAAAGAAGGACGCTACGAGAATTGGTATCGCCATGGTTCTCGGTCTTATTATAGGTATGATCCTGTTTAAAACGGGGCAAGGTGATCTTGTATCCTATGTAAAACCAATTGGTACTATCTTTATTCGCCTATTGAAGATGATGATTGTTCCCCTTGTTCTCTCTTCAATTTATATGTCTATGGTCAACCTTGGAACACCTGAGCAATTAGGGTCTATGGGAAGAAAGGCTATGGGTTACTACTTTGTTACTACGGCCATTGCGGTTATGTTTGGTCTGATCTTTGTTAACTTGATCAACCCTGGCGTTGGGGCGGATCTTGGGACTCAAGGTCTTGAAGGACTTTCAGCTTCTATGTCTGAGAGAGTTCAAAGTAATGAAGGCTTATGGAAGACTGTTATCGGCGTCATCGTTGATGCTATTCCTACCAATCCTTTTGGGGCCATGGCCAATTCAACTATCCTTCAGGTGATTGTCTTTTCCATTATGCTTGGTTGGGCAACTCTTTATCATATGAAAGAAAGTGAACCTATTACTAAGTTTATGGGAGCTCTAGAACATCTATCACTTGTGATGGTTAACGGGATTATGAAGTTTGCTCCTATAGGTATCTTTGTCCTTATGTTAGATGTGATGGCCAAGTCAGGAACTGGAGCCTTAGTCTCATTATCAAAATATATTTTAACTGTTCTTGTGGGACTTCTTTGTCATGCTTGCTTTTTAATGTTCATTGCTAGCTGGAGGCTAAAGAAATCACCTCTTTTTATTTTAAGAGGAATCTTTCCTGCTCTAATGACAGCTTTTTCTACTTCTTCCTCAGCAGCAACTTTACCCATCACAATGAAGTCTGTTGAAGAGAATCTAGGTGTTCATAATGAAACGGCAAAGTTTGTTCTTCCACTTGGCGCCACTGTTAATATGGATGGGACGGCATTATACGAATCGGTTGCGGCGATCTTTATCGCTCAAGCTTATGGAATTGACTTAAGTATTGGTCAGCAGATGATCATCTTTATGACAGCGTCTTTAGCTGCCATTGGTGCAGCGGCTATTCCTGGAGCGGGGCTAATTACAATGTCTATTGTTCTTGGGGCTGTAGGACTTCCTCTTGAAGGTATTGGTCTTATCCTAGCTGTGGATAGACTGCTTGATATGTTCAGAACGACAGTTAACGTTTTTGGTGACGCAGTCGGAACAATTGTGGTGGATAGTTACCTTGACCGCGAAGGCTAGGGCTTATGGGCCTCTACCAAAAAAAGTTGTCAGATTTTAAGGACTTAGAGCTTTCTAAGTGGGTAGAACTTGGCTAAAATGCCTGTTGTTTGACCAGTTTTTACAGAGGTGGGACAATAGTAGATCTGGAAAATGGACATTCCAGAACCAAATAAGGACTTATATGCGTAATCGTAATTTCAAATCTTTAGCTCTTCTCGTGATTCTTCCAGCTCTATTGGTGAGCTGTGCTAGTCATAAGAAAGATGTTCAAGATCCTGAAACCTATGAAAAGAATATTTCAAAGAACATGCAAAATGCCCTTGATGCTCAAAGGCAAGCTCTTGTTCAAAAGAATGATTCTCAGATTATTGGTTCTGCGGAAATTACTTCTCCAGATAAGCATAAAACGAAGACTTACTTTCTTTATGGAGCCGAGCATTTAAATTTAGAAAATTACTATTTTGATATTCCTGTTGTTTATAATAAGAGTGTTAAGAAATGGATAAAATATTTTTCAAACAGAGGCCGAGGCTTCTTTGAAAGATACTCGGGCAGAGCAGGAAGATATGCACCCCTACTTGGAAAGATCTTAGAAGATCATGGTCTTCCTAGAGACCTTATCTTCTTAGCAATGGCTGAAAGTGGCTTTCAAAATAAAGCTAAAAGTTGGGCCCGGGCCGTGGGTCCTTGGCAGTTCATGCC
Source organism: Sulfitobacter sp. (assembly GCA_047630275.1). Lineage (GTDB taxonomy): Bacteria > Bdellovibrionota > Bacteriovoracia > Bacteriovoracales > Bacteriovoracaceae. The sequence continues at coordinate 223,682 of JBLHVN010000001.1, forward strand.
TTTTACAGGTAAGCGTTTTAACTTAAAGATTGATTGGTATGTGGATGAAAGAAGAGATCCCATTAAGGCAACCATCGCCGCTTCAAAGTACTTAACTAAACTCTTTAAAGACTTTGGTTCGTGGGAGCTAGCGGCCGCTGGTTATAATGCTGGTGAAGGCAAGATGGGTCGAGCAATCCGCCGCTATAAGACTGAGAACTTTTGGAAGATTGCTAAGGGAAGATACTTAAAGCCTGAAACAAAGAATTATGTTCCTAAGATTATGGCCCTCGCTATAATTGGGAAGAACTTAAACTCTTTTGGCTTTGGAGACATTGTCTTCAGTGAGCCTTTAGACTTTGAAGAAATTGAACTACCAGGAAATACAGATTTAATGAAAGTGGCTAAGGCCATTGACGTAGAATTTGAAGAAATTCAAAGGCTAAACCCAGAGATCTTAAGATGGTTTACTCCACCTAATGTTGAAAGCTATCGTTTAAGAATTCCTGTTGGTTATCAAGTGGCTTGGAGCAGGTGCTGTGAATCAAAAGATGAAGTAAAGTCTTTTGCAGCAACTGATTTTAGAACTTATAAAGTAAGAGGCAGAAACGCTCGTCTTTCTGACGTTGCTAGAAAGTATAAGATTAAGAAGCCTTATGTTTTAGAAGCTTTAAATCCAGGTTTAAAAAGTAACTCTAGGCTTAAATCAGGTCAGCAAATAATTCTTCCTTTTAGAGATGCTCAAAACATTAAGGCCAATATGTATGCTGATCTTTATGAAAGACCTAGAAAGAGCGTAAGGCGGCATCGAGCTTATAGAAAGAGAATCAATATCGCTAAGAGAAGAGGAAAGAGGATCTCTAACCCGCAGGTTTATTATACTGTTAAGAAAGGTGACTCACTTTGGACTGTGGCCAGAAAGAATGGCCTTCAGTTAAATGACCTTATTGCTTCAAACCTGAAACTGTTAAAGCGCCGCATGATTAGACCGGGTGATCGCTTAGCTGTGCGTTAATAAAAGAATCAACTAACTATAGAGAAAGACGAAGCCTGCTTCGTCTTTTTTATTCCAAAAACCCAAGCTCCATAAAGAAATAGAAAATAAAGCCTAAGAATTCTTGATAGGCCTTGTCCTTGTTTGTAGTATTGAGTCACACAACGAAATAGGGGCAAAGCTATGAGCTTTAGTGACATCCGCGCACTTAAAAAAGAAGAATCAAACGAAACTGTATCAAGATTTGTAAGGCACCTCGTCGTAGGGGAAGACCTCTACTCTGTAGCCTTATATAAGTCTTTATTAGAAAAATTTGGAAACGAAGAGGTTCAACTGCTTTGTCAGTCAGAGCTTTCTCCCTTAGAAATCCTACCAAAAGGACCATCGTCTTTAAGAGGGCAAGTAAATATAGAATCCTTTAAGAAGCTCTTTCCTAATATTGAAATCAAAGAAGTAGAAGGAGAAGCAGAGTATTTTAAAGAACAAGAATTTAGAAAATTTAGCGGAAGAGGAAAGCCTGAAGCCCTTCTTTGGGGAGAGGCCTACTTTAAAGAGCCACGAGCTGATATAGACCTAAGTCAAATCTATCCTTTCATTAACGATCTAGAATTCTTCAAGAACCTCAATGAAAAGAAATGGGACAATACCTTAACGGGCCTAACCCAAGTTCAGAGCACAGACCTTATTGAGAACTCAAGTTGGTCTCTTAAGACTTCTAATGGTGAAGAGCTTAATTGTGAGAAGCTTTATTGGGGTGCTGGTCCTCAGAGTTTTCTAAATCATTATGAAGATAAGAATAAACTAGGTGATAAGTTTATAGAGTTTTGTGAATCAACAATCACTCCTGCCAGTCTTTATATTAAGTTTATCTTTGAAGAGAATATTACTGATAAAACAGAAACAATCTTTGTTCCTTTAAGTTATACCCACGAATGGGGTCACTTTATTGGCGAGTTTGGTGATGTAGACGGCAAGCAATCAATAGAATTTGTTCTTCATATTGATATTAATCAGCAAAATGAAGAGGATATTTCTAGAAAAATTCGCCTTTTAAAGCGTCATATTGAAAAAATATTTAAAAAATCGAAAAAAGTTTCATGTGAAGAATTCATCACTTTAGATAAGAATAGCCCCTGTCCAAATATTGACGACAGCCTCTATCAAGAGGCGAAAGACAGCGTTAAAAATCTTCATTTAGTTAGCGTTAATGGTCCGTTTGAAGATAGTGCCCCTATGCAAACAATCTTCGAAGATTCCGAATGCGCCCCGACTCATTTGATGCGAGCGCTTGCAAGACAAAAGGAAATCGTAGGTCAACTCTAATAGGAGAGTGAATTTTTTTACTCCAATGTGTTGACATTTATGGCCTTGCCTCTGAAAATTAGAATAATAATTAAAGTACAAAAAAAGTTTTAGAAATAACTAAACTTGGTTTTACAAAAGTTGGATGTAATTCCAATCATACTTCAAGGAGAAGATTTAATGAAAAGATCATTATTAATCGCAACCGGACTAGTGCTTCTCTCTACTAGTGCCTTTGCAACAAAAACAAGAATGACGGCTCTTGGTCAGGACGCTGCTAACGGTTCACGTTACATCGATGACACAAGAAACGTATTTAGAAACGCTGCTCATGCAGGATCAACTACAAATTATGTAGTTTCTGAATGGGGAAATCTTGGATCAACTGCTGAAGGTGGTTTTTTCAAAGAAGCTGGTTCATTTAACTACGGTGTTTATTTAAACAGCCGTAACGATGCTCAAAACGGAAACAACGGTGCTTCACTTGGTACAACTGGTACTGATTATGCCGGTGTTGGTGCTTTTGGTGCTGACTTTTCAGCTGCTGGAGCAAATCGTTCAGATGATATTGATCTCTTTTTCGCAGGAGACATGGGATTTCAGTGGGGAGCTAGAATTGGTTACTCATCTTCAGATACTAAAGCAGCTGCTGCTGGATCTAAAGAGCAAACTCATGATGGTATGAGCCTAGGTGCTGGTGCCGTTTTTGGTGACATCGAAGCTTCTGTTAACTTTGTACTTAAAGATGAGTACGCAGGTTCAACTTCAACTTCAAACGATAAGCTTGAAGGTGACAAGATGGATATCAATGTTGCTTACAACTGGGGAAGCTGGACATTCTTTGGAGATTACGATTCAAGAGGTGCTGATTATACTTCTGGAACAAAAGCTGAAACTTCACGTTCAACTATCACTCTTGGTGCTGGTCATACTCATGAAGTTTCTTCAACTGCAAGAATCTATACTGATATTACTTATAACAACACTAAAGGAACTCATAAGGCCGCTGCTGCGACTGTTGAGTCTGAGCGTAAGACAAGCAACCTACAGGTTAACTTAGGTTTCGAAGCTGATGCTACTTCATGGCTAACTTGGAGAGGTTCTATCCGTCAGAATGTTCTTATGGATAAGACTGAAACAAAAACAGCTCCTGCTACTACAAGTTCTGAGACAAACGGTACTTCAACTACGCTAAATGCTGGTGCAACTCTTAACTTTGGTAAGCTAAAAGTTGACGGTACAATCGGTACTGCTACTGGTGCTGCTGGTGCAGGTGGATTATCTACAGATGCTCTACTTACACAAGTTGCTCTTCATTACTGGTTCTAATCTCTTAATTTAAAGATTAAATCATAATAAAGGCCCCTCTTCGGAGGGGCTTTTTTTTTGTTAAAATTGCTTAAGGATAGATTGGATTTTCTTATTGCTTGGATCAAGATTGCTCGCCTCTTTTAGCTTGGAGATGCCCTTCTCTTTAAAACCTAGCTCCATGTAGAGTCTAGCTAGGTTCATCTTAGTGTTTATATTGAGAGGGTCAATTCTTTCTGCCCTTTCAAAAAGATCGATTGAATTGTTTTTAAAGCCTCTTTTTACTTCAGATTCTGCTTTTAAGATTAATATTTGAGAATTATTTGGAGCCCTTTCTAAAATCTTATCAAATTGACTGTTCGCTTCTTGAAACATTTGATTTCTCATAAGCCAGGTACCGTATAGGTCTAAGAACCTGGGGCGATGAGAACTAAGATCCTCGAATTTATTAAACTCATTTAGGATTAATTTTGAAAAAATCTTTTTGTCAGATGCCGAGATGGTCTCATTAGTAATAAAAGAATTGAACTGTGAGCTTAGGTCTATAAGAGCTCCTTGGGGATCAATAAGCTTGAACTTAGTTTCATAGAAATCTCTCCAGTAAGGCCTATAGTTTTTAGAACTCTTGAGGGCTACTTTAGAATCATGAAGCGCTTTGTTCTGATTTATTTGAAGGAGGGTTATCGCCCCCAACCCTAGGAAAGCTAAAGACTTTAATCCTTGAGTTACCTTTATAGGTGGAGATAACTGATCATCACTATTAGAAAAAATAAAATAGCTGATTATAAGTACTACTAAGGAATCAATATAAACTGGCTGGACTAAAAGGTAAGCTCCAATAAAAAAACTATAACTAATCCAAAAAAACTTATCTTTCTTTTCTTTTAATTCCTTGTAAAAGAAGAAGAGGGCCATGATGAAAAGTGAGAAGCCAATTATTCCTAGTTCACTTAGGATATTTAGAGGTAAAGAGTGTGCATTATCTATCCATTGAAATTTAGCCCCTAGAGATCCTGGGTAATTACTCCAAAATCCATCGTAGAGTCCATGAAACCCCCAGCCCATGAAGGGCTTATCTAGAAAACTCTCATAAGCTCCGGACCAAATCTTTAAGCGATAGAATTTTTGGGTCCTTAATAAAAGAGAGCTAAAAAAGCTGCTATCGATTAAGAAATGATAGGCGCAAAAAGTAAGTAAGCTAGCAGAGCCAGCAATCAAAATCTTCTTTAGGTACTCTCTTTTTTCTAAAAGAGTATAGATCAAAACTGAGGCCACTAGTCCTATTAGTCCGATTCGAGAGCCAGTAAGAAATTGAGCAAGTATAAGCTGAGCCCCTAGGGCATAGTTAAGAGGATTTGATTTAAAAGGGCGTGACCTAAGTAAAAGAAGAAAGGCGCATCCTAGGATAAGGGCCGTCGCATTTGAATTTCCTGTAAACAAAAATGAAGGAGAACCTTTAATAAAGATGAAGTGAACTGAGGTGACGAGTCCAATTAGGGAGGCTAAAAATAAAAAAGCCTTTTGAAGGAGCTCTTTAGAGGCCTCGTCTACTCTATGAGTGAAAAGAAAAGCTAGGATTGAAAAGTATAGAATCAATCCGGCTCCTCTCCAGTACTGACCGGTCCAAGAAAGGAGTGGATCAGTGGCCCATGAAGAGGAGAGGGTTGCCCAAAGTAAGAGAGAGCTTAGAGCTAATAAGAATTTATTTACATAAAGAACTTCTTTAAAGTTGATCAAGAATCCAATAGTGATCAAAATCTGTAGGTATAAGACTTTTGAATAAACGATAGTAGAGAATAGATCCGCTCCTATGAGCGGACAAATAAGGAGTCCAAGAGGCCATAATTTTTTCATGGAGGAGGGGTATCATGAGAGTAGGACTTTCGGAACCACCGACTTATTGTGCTTTGCAGTAGCTAAGCTTAAGTATTTAAAAATTCGCTTAGGTTTTTTATAAAAACATCTGAATCGTTCATACAGGGGATAAATTTTAGATCAAACTCAGTGTTATTGCCTTCAAAATCCTCTTTAAGCTCAATTCCAAGTTCTTCAAGTGTTTCTAAGCAGTCAGCTATAAACGACGGGCTAAGGACGGCCAGCTTACGCACACCCTTGGTTTTAAGATCCTCAATGACTAAGTCAGTATATGGCTTGATCCAGGGACGTTTTCCTAATCGTGATTGAAATGAAGTCATGAACTTTTCTTTTGGAAGGCCAAGTTCTTTGGCAACCAGATCCGTTGTTTTGTAGCACTGGGCCCTATAGCAATCAGTGATAAGGATTGAATCTTTACAGTCCTTTGGGGAGTCTAGGTTGCACTCAGCGCACTTTGAAGGCAGATGGTGAACGGGGATTCCGTGATAGCTAAAAAGAATAAAGTCTTTTTCATCAATATTAACCTCGCTTTTGATCTTGGTGGCAAGGCTACGGATATAAAAGTCTTTATCGTAGAAGGGTTTGATGATGTTGATCTTTGATTCAATCTTTAACTTCTTTGAGGCTTTTTTAACGGCATCAAGGGCCGTTGTAATACTAGACTTTGTATCGTGAGGGTAAAGAGGAAGAATATCAATCAATTCATAGTCTTTTAACTTTGTAAGCTGGGACAAAATTGAAGGCTCTCCGTATCTCATAGCATAGGAGACATCGTACTGATCGAGGGCCTTATCTAGTTTTTCTGAAATATTTTCTGTGTGAACTAAAAGAGGGGAGCCTTCTTTTAGCCAGACTCTTTTATATTTTTCTGCACTATCAAACTTTCTTTTAGGGACGATGAGGGCCCTAACGAGAAACTGTCTAAAGATATAAGGAAGATCGATGACATACTTATCTGTTAAGAACTCAGTTAAATATTCACCTACATCACTTGGGTCTGTTGATCTTGGAGTTCCTAAGTTTATGAGCAAGAGTGCTTTTTTCATATGAGTTCCTGAGCCATTTTTATGGAGAGTAGTTTGTTTTGTTCTATAATTCCAGAAAGACCGAGATTGCCTAAGTAATTTCCAGTTAGATAGGCAGGCTTTGGTAAGGCGAACTCTCTTGAGAGAAATAATTCTAGCTCAGGACCGTAAAGAGGAAAGGCCTTTGGCCAGTGATTAACTTGAAGATCTATAGGACTTTGATCAGTTTTAAAAACCTTTTCTCGGTCTTTTAAGATTGCTTCAAGTAGTTTCTCATTTGAGAGCTCTGTTTTATCGCTTAAGATCCAAGTTTCGGAATATCCTTTATTGGTTCTTCCTTCAAACATACTTGTATTAAAAAGAACTCCTTGAGAATTCATTTTTTCATCTTCTGGAAAAAGAGTTCCAAAGCCTTCAAGAGGTGGGCTTCCATCAAAGAAAAGAGTAACTGAACTCATATTCTTTAAAGGAATTTGCGGGAGGTCAACCTTAAGGTCCCTTGCTTGTTGATAGGAAGTAGCGATGACAAATGGATTCTTTAGGGAGCTTAGGTCATTTATCTGGGAATTGTAGTGAAAGTGAACATGATTCTTTATCAAATACCCTTCAAGGGCACTGATGAAGTTTCCCATGCCTCCAATAAAATTAACAGGGCCTTTGGATTTCTTCTTTTTATCTTTAGAAAATATCTTTCTTAATACCAGAGTGGCCGAGAGGTTCTGTGAAGAATCAGCATAGATTCCAGTCATGGCTGGAGAGACTAACTTTTTGGTCACTTCATTATTAAAGACTCTATCAGACCAAGAACTTAGGCTTTCACTCTTTTGTGGCGCTATCTTTTTCTTATTGAATATTAGATTAAAGATGCCTTTGAATAAAAAAAGTAGATCCAGTGGCTTTAGAGGAATCCTTCTTGGAGAATGATTTACTGAAATATACTTCTTTCGAGATTTTTTATTAGGCAATAAATAATCGATCTTAATATCTTTGATGATCTCTTCAAGATCTGTTGTTAGAAGAATACTAGTCGCAGCTGTTTCCACTAAGCCTCTATTGGTCTTGATCGTTTGAATAAGTCCACCGGGACCTGGTTTTGTTTCAAAGATTTCAACTTGAAAGCCTCTCTTTAATAAAAAATAGGCCAAGCTTAGTCCCGAGAAACCAGCCCCGATAATAGATACCTTCATAAAGACTGCGAAAAGATCTTTGTTTCAGGTTTCTTAGTCAGCATCCTCTTATCTAAGGTCATGCAGATATTGCGAATAAAGGGACGTCCTAGTTCTGAAACCGATAGTTTTCCATCCTTTAAGCTGCATAACTTATCTTCGATAAGTGGCTCTAACCTAAGCGCCATAGGACTTAGGATTTCCTCTGGAATATTTAGCTCAAAATTAGTCATGAGCTCTAAGATAAGCTTGCGGTGATAAAGGTCTTCTTCAGTGTGAATATGACCACGAAGGGTAGGGATATCACTCTGACTAACCTTCTCTTTGTAGAGGTTAAGTACCTTTTCATTTTGGTGAAAACAGTCTTTTGATTCAGATATTGAACTTACACCGAGCCCCAAGAGAACATCTGTTTGATAGGGAGTGTATCCCATGAAGTTTCTATGGAGAGTCTTATCATCTACGCCAATAGAGAGTTCATCTGATGGTAGGGCAAAGTGATCCATTCCAATTTCATGATAACCAGCACCTAGTAACATCTCCCGTGCCACTTCATAGAGCGCTCGTTTTTCAGCGCCGACAGGAAGTTGATCGTCGGTGAATTTTCTTTGAGCGGGCTTGATCCACGGAACTCTAGCGAAGCTATAAAGAGCGATGCGGTCTGGTCTTAATTCGATAGTAAGTTTAGTCGTCTGAGTCATCTCTTCAATTCCCTGACAAGGGAGTCCATAGATGAGATCGAAGTTTACAGAGTCATAAGCGAGCTCTCTAGCGGCGTCAGTAATCTCTTTTGTTTGCTCAAAGCTTTGCACTCTATTGACTAGCTCTTGAACCTTTAAAGTAAAGTCTTGAACTCCAAGGGAGATCCTGTTGAAGCCAAGTTCAGCGAGGACTTCAAGTTGTCGTCTATTAGTCTTTCTAGGGTCAACTTCTAAGGATCCTTCAAAGTTCTCTTTATCGTAATTAACTTTTGAAAGAATAGGTTCAAGCATTCTCTTAAGGTTTTCGGCGCTTAGGAAAGTGGGAGTGCCGCCACCTAGGTGGAGCTGTCTTAAGGGTTTGTCTAATAATTCAGGGACAGATGCGATATAGGTTTCCCATTCTTTGATGACACTATCGACGTAATCACCTTCTAAATCATGATTCTTTGTGATGGTTGTATTACAGCCACAAAAAGTACAAAGGCTTTCACAAAAAGGAACATGAATATAAAGAGACCAAGAGGAATCTCCCTCTAAACTTGAGCTTAGGCTTTGAATCCACTTACTCTTACTTGGAGTTTCATCCCAGTAAGGAACCGTAGGATAGCTAGTGTAGCGGGGGGCAGGAATATCATATTTGGCCAGAAGTTCTGAACTAAGCATTAAATTCCTCTCTTATTGAGTTGATCAGAAGCCTGATGTTTGACTCTGGGGTTTTTGGAAGCACGCCATGACCTAGACCACTTATCCATCCTTTTCTTTCGGTGGGAGTTAATTCTTTTAGTGGTTCTAAGTAAGAAGCTAAGTACTTCTTAAAGTTTGTTTCGTCGGCAAAGAGAAGAGTTTGATCAAAGTTTCCTTGAACAAAACCAGAACGATCTTCTTCAAGAAGAAGCTCCTTCATACTAAAGCGGTGATCATAACCAAGTCCTGCTAATGGTAAGTGTTTAAGGAGGTTGGCCTGATGATGAGTGGTCTCTTTAGCGTAGTAACCAACCTTACCTGGGTTGGCCTTAGCTAATTTTTCAATGGCCGGAACTACGAAAGATTGAAAGTGCGAGGTTGATAAAGAGCCAGCAGATGTATCAAAGATCATGACGACTTCAGCGCCACTTAATAGTTGTTCTTTAATGCAATTATTAAGAAGAGGAAGAAGGACCTCTGAGAATTTGATAAAAAGATCCGTGTTCATCTTTGAATCAATCATATGACCTTTATGAGAGCATTCAACGGCGTAAGTGAAGAGGGTCCAAGGACCACCTATAAAGCCAATAAGAGACTTATCTTTAGGGAGTAGTTCTCTTGTTGCTTTTACTGCATCTTTTTGAAAACTGAGAAATGAACTTGCTTCATCTAGGCTTTTTAAATTGCCGAGAAAGGTATCATCTAATCTTGGGCTAAGGATTGGTCCCGGTGAATACTCTAAGTCAAAACCGAGAGCTTCAAGAGGGTAGAGGATATCATTAAAATAAATAGAAGCGTCAAAATCAAAATCTCTAATTGGCCCAAGGGCAGTCTCAGCAGCGAGCTCGGGATTCTTACATAGTTGCTCAAAGGTATATTTCTTTTTTAGCTCTTGATAATGAGAATGATACCTCCCTGCTTGGCGCATAAACCAAATTGGTGGGCAGTCTTGTTCAATTCCTTTTAATGCATTTTGAAATCTTAAATTACTCATCGATAGGCTCCTGAATCCATTGATAACCGACACCCCTTACTGATTTAATGTAGAGAGTGGCGCTCTTTCCTAAGAACTGTCTTATCCTAAGGATTGAATTATCTACTGTTCTATTTGTAGGGAAAGAATCACTTCCCCAGTATTTATCTAAAAGTTCTTCTCTTGATACGACGTTTGGGTATGAAGCTATGAGAAAGGTTAGGACTGAAAAGTCTCTAACAGAGGGATAGAAGGACTGTCCTTCTTGCTCAACCGTCATGGCTTCAAGATTGATCTTAAAGTCTTTAAAGTTATACTCACTCTTATCTAGCTTTGGTTTTTCACCAACTGTCTTTTGGATTCTTATAATAAGCTCTTTAAAATGAAAGGGCTTAGGTATGTACTCATTGGCACCAAGTTCATAGCCTCTAAGTCTATTCTCAGCACTATTAAGAGCGGTTAAGAAGATGACGGGAAAGCGACCTTGTAGTTCTTCAGCAAGTTCAAAGCCAGAACCGTCAGGAAGACCAACATCTAAGATAAGAAGGTCAAACTCTACCGAGTTTACTAGTTCTTTGGCGGCAAAAAGAGTTTCAGCCCAATCAACCTGAAAGCCTTCCTTTGTTAGTCTATCAGAAATAGCCTCACCTAGAGAGGAATCATCTTCCAATAATAGGAGCCTCATCTTATTCACTAGGAAACTCCAGTTCAACTTTTAGAGTTTCGTCACTTGAAAGAGAAAAGGCGACTTTACCACCTAAAGATTCGCTAAGGGTTTTTACTAAATATAGCCCAATTCCGGATCTACTTTTATGTTGATGGCGGTAGAAAAGCTCACCAAGCCTTGGGAGTTCACCTTTGAAGGGCTCTCCTAGGTTAGTCACAATGACGAGGCCATTAGTCCCAAGCTCAAAGGTAATTTCACGGGCTTTGGCATGAATGATAGCATTTTGAATAAGGTTTTTTATAATAACATCAATCATTCTGCGGTCTGCTCGAATGATTGATTCACCTTTGATGGAGATCTTAATATTCATCCATCCCTCAGAGAGACCTTCTAAGTACTCACGCAGGTTGATGGACTCCATGAATATTTGTCTATTCTTTGGCTCAGAAAAAATAAGAGAATTCTCTAGCTGAAGCTCTAATCTAATAGTATCGCTTACTATCTTTGAAGCATCTAGAGCTTCGTCTTTTCCTTCTAAATCTTCGCTTAATCCTTCTGCTCTAATCCTTAAGGATGCCATATAGGTTTTTAACTCATGATTGGCTGAGGCGAAGAATTGATTTAATTGAAAGTTTCGTTTTCTTTCTTCTAAGATATAATAAATGAGAGCAATCCCACCACTTGCAATAAAAACAATTAATGTTAGCCCTTCACCTATAATCATAGATCTCTTAGCCGTACTGTATTGAAGGCCAAGGGCCAACCACCAACTCGCTAAGGAAACTGTAAATAGTAACCAGATCATTGCCGAGACAATCTTCCAGTCTATAAGTTTATTTTTCTTCATTCATCACTTTGCAAATTACTTTTATGAATTTGTCGCTTAACTCTTGGACCATGTCATCGGTTATCATTGCTGAAAAGAAACCTACTTCATACGCTGCAGGAGCTATATAAATCCCTTCTTCAAGAAGAAGTGGATAAAGTTTCTTGAAGAAACCTCCATGATTTTTCGGAAGAGAATCGATATCTCTAATAGGTTTTTCTTTTTTCTCTGTAATAAAAAAGAGAGAAGCAGCTTGGATACATTGCAAAGGGAGTTCTAAGTCAAAGAAGGCTTTGTTTAAATTCTTGGCAAAGGTGCTACAGGCTAGATTCGTTTTTTCGATAACCTGATCTCTTTTTATTTTCTTAAGAGTGCTAAGTCCTGCAACCATGCAGATAGGGTTAGCACTAAGAGTTCCTGCCTGATAGACAGGTCCCGTTGGAGCTAGCATTTCCATGATTTTCGAGTTTCCTGCAAAGGCACCAACAGGAAAACCGCCACCTATGATCTTTCCATAAGTCACTAGATCAGGAACCACGTCAGAGACTTCAGCCATACCGCCTAAAGATACTCTAAAGCCTGAGATGACTTCGTCAAAGATGAGCAATGCTCCGTTTTCTTTAGATATCTTTCTTAAGAATTGTAAGAATTCTTTTCGCTGGGGAAGGAGTCCGTAGTTAGCGGGTAAGGGCTCAATTATAATGGCCGCAATATCAGAGCCTTCTCTTTCAAAGATATCAATGACTTCTTTTTCACTATCAAGCTTTGCTACTAAAGTTTCACTGGCTACTGCTTCAGAGATACCTGCACTTGAAGCGGTGGCCGTTCCGGCTAAGCCTGATCCGGAAGCGACGAGCATAGAGTCGACGTGTCCGTGATAACAGCCATCGAACTTCAATATCTTGTTTCTTCCTGTGTAACCTTTGGCCAATCTTAAGGCCGTCATGACGGCTTCTGTTCCTGAGTTTACAAATCTAATTTTTTCTATCCATGGAATCTCATTGATGATCCATTCTGCAAGCTCTAATGAATAAGCTTCGGGGGCACCAAAGCTCCAAGCATTTTCAAGGATTCCTTGAATACTTTGTTGAACTTCACTGTCTCGGTGCCCTAAGATGAGTGGTCCAAAGGAAGAGCAAAGGTCGATATAAGTTTTATCTTTTTGATCTGTCATCCGAGCGCCCTGACCACTTTTAAAAAAAATGGGGGCTTGATCGAGACCTTTAAAGGCCCGAACCGGAGAATGAACTCCGCCTGGGGTTACGCTTTTACTTCTTTCAAAGAGTTGTTCAAATAATTCCATGTCTTATCCTATTTTGCTCTGGTACCACTTCTCATAACTTAAGTAAATTTCCAGCCGATTAGCGGGAATCTTTTTACTTATTTCGCTATGCGTATAACCTGGTCCACATGCGTGGTTTTTATCAATGATTTCAGGGAACTTCTCTAGGGCCAAGTTAAATTGGCTAGCACTCATCCAGTAAAAGAAACTTTTATTCTTTAAATCGGGTAAGTCTTTCTTTGGCGTAAGTTCATAAGTGGAGAGGTTTTCTCCGGGGGCTTTAGTATGAGAGAGCTTTAGCCAATTAAGTTCTCTCCCTAGAAGTTCCTCGAGGTTAGTTCCCCATGGTTCACCAAGAGATTCACTAGAGCCCGTAATCCAATGGCCTTTATCCGCCAGTTTCTTCCAAGAGGCTACTCCTGAAGTAAAAATAATTTGATCTGTATTTGTGAATTGTTCAGGAAGAGCATAATCTTTTGCTAAATAAAGGTCTCGCTCTATGGGTACTTCGACATTAATCCTTTCTCTATCAAAGAAACTTGTTGCCTTTAAGACTTCATCTTTAGTTTCTGGCTTGGAGTCGTTTAGGCTCGTCTCTAAGCTAAGTTCCTTAATTTCTTTGCCATCAGGCTTTTGCCCGCTGACGGAGAAGTAATTTCCATGCTGATGAGTGAGAGAAGTCATGCCAAGTTTTTGATGGCAACCTCCACCAAAATTACTTAAGAGCGTTCTTTCCTTTTTCACATTCTTAAAAGTGTCGCTGCAATGAATCTTCTCTAAAATTGAAATGACTTTTTTATTATTCTTATTCACTTCAATCGCCAAAGCACCTTGAGCTGCTGCCGTTGGAAAATGAGAGAGGGGAAGGACCATCATACGGCATTGATCTAGATAAGATCTCAGCTCAATCTTTAAGTCAGTAAACTCTTCAAGCTTACTTGAGAGAAGTCTGTCTAAGGCTGCCTTTGCAATGATCAAGGCATCACCTTCACCTTCGATGAGCTTTTTAAGCCTAGTTGGAATATTTCCTCTCACTTCTGCCGTTTCAATTTCCTTAAGTCTTAAAGGATAGAAATCTTTTAAGAAAGGAATGATATGGTGGATTCTTCTCGGGGAAGAGGTGAGTACTTTTAAGTTTAACTGCCTTGAGGAAGACTTTCTGACTAAGAGAAGGTCTCTTGGGTCTTCTCGCTTTAGAGTAAAAAGCTGGCTATGGGCAGGTAAGTCTGTGGGAAGGTCTTTCCAAGAGTGAACAACAATATCAAATTCATTGTTCTTGATTCCTTCTTTGAAGTCTTCCGTGAAAGCGCCCTTTGTTGGCATTTGATCCAATGAAATATCTGGATTTAAGTCGCCAAAAGAAGCGCTGAAGAGGTGCTCTATGCTAATATTAGAGTCAACTTTTCTTAAAGAATCGGCAACTAATAAAGCTTGAAGCCTTGCTAAGTCTGATTTTCTTGATGCTATTTTTAATAACATAGATCCTCCCATCCAAAGGGTCTGTTCCAAGCTTTTTGATTCCACTTATTTGATAATTCTTTAATCTCAGCTTCAATTTCATGACAGATTTCTTTCAATCTTTCTTGAGTCGTTTCAATTTCCTTAAAGATTTCATCTAGGCTCTTATAGAGAAATCTTGAACCTAACTTTAAGTGGGGGCCATCTCGGTTGGATCGCATATCTAAAACAGATGACTGATCAAAATTCTTAAAAATCAATTCCTCTAAGGCTTCACTCTCTAATGGCGCGGCAACAACGATAAGGGACTTTGTATAAAAGATTTCATCATCGATAGATTTAATTTTTACATGGGGGTATTTCTTAAAACTTGCCTTGGCCTTATCAAGGTTTCTTGCCATGACTATGATATCTCCCGGGTGATCCTTAATAATGGGTACAATATCTTGGGTGAGAGCTCCTGCTCCGAGAAGGACTATGCTCTCTAAAGATTTAGATTTCTTAAGAGTATATGAGCCGTAAGATTGAGAGCCATAGTTCTTTAAGTACTTTGTTCTTATTTTCTTTGAGTCTTGAATCAGTTTCTCTGAGATCTTTCGAGAAATGACTTCTGGGTTTCTCTTGAGAAAGCCTTTGAACTGAGCAAGTATCTCTGTTTCTCCAATCATAGGTGATTTAAGGCCGCAAATGACTTGTAATAAGAACTCATAAGCCTGAGTGCCTGTGTGAGTTGAAGGAAGATTTCCAGAATGAAAGCTTATTGATCTTAAGCATGTTTTCCATTCTATAAGCCCTGTTTCTGGGATCTTAAGATCTTCTTCTGCGGTTCTATGAAGTATTTTCAGCTGATTTATCACCTATGCATCTTAATAAAAATAGGCTCTTCGTTTGTCACAAGTTTGTCGTAAAGATTTTTACTCACTGCGTTTGTAAATTGATCAAAAGGAGGATTAAGATGCGTGAATGATAAAGAATAGACCAAGACGAAATAGGCTGAATGACTCTTTGCGAAGCATGGTGAGAGAGACTCACTTAAGAGCAGAAGATATGGTGCTTCCTCTTTTTATTACTGAAGGTAGTGGGGTGAAGGAAGAGATCCCTAGCATGCCGGGCTGTTATAGGTACTCAGTTGAGAACCTCTTAAAAAAGGCGGAAGAAGCCTTAGAGGTTGGGATTCGTGGAATAGCCCTCTTTCCAAAGATTAGGGAAGAGAAGAAAGATTCTCTTGGAAGCTTTTCATGGGATGAAGAGAACTTTTATTTAAAGGCGATTTCAGAATTAAAGGAAAAGCTTCCTGAACTTATTATTTTTACAGATGTGGCCATGGATCCTTACTCAAGTGATGGTCATGATGGAATAGTTAAGGACGGCATCATCTTGAATGATGAGACCCTTGATGTCCTTGGTAAGATGGCCCTAGCTCAAGCAAAAGCTGGAGCTGATTTTATTGCTCCTTCGGATATGATGGACGGAAGAGTTGGGTATCTTAGATCTTTATTAGATGAAAATAATTTTAAGGATGTAGGCATAATGGCCTATTCAGCTAAGTATGCTTCTTCATTTTATGGCCCTTTTAGAGACGCTTTAGAGTCTGCCCCAAAGGCTGGGAATAAGAAGACTTATCAAATGGACCCCGCAAATAGAACTGAAGCTATTAGGGAAGTTCGCCTTGATCTTGAAGAAGGGGCTGATATGGTTATGATAAAGCCCGCCTTGAGCTATCTTGATATAATCTCTGATGTTAAAAAAGAATCAACAGTTCCTGTCTGTGCTTATTTTGTAAGCGGAGAATACTCTATGATCATGGCCGCTGGAGAAAAGGGATGGCTCAATGCAGAGGATACTCTTTATGAAGCTACTCTTTCGGTTAAGAGAGCTGGGGCAGATATCATCTTTACTTACGGTGCGATTGAATTAGCTAAAAGAAATCTGGCGTAGTGCTTCGTAGGCAGCAGCAGTCGCTACGTTTGAGAGGTTTAAACTTCTTATATGTTCAGAAAATTGAGGAAGGCTGTAGAGGCTGTCTTTGTATTCTTCCATGATGTAATCAGGAAGGGCCTTAGTTTCTGAACCAAAAACTAAGAAACAATCTTCTTGATAAGGAGCTTCGTAATAATTCTTCGCTCCTGTTTTTGAATAGAAGATTAAGTTCTCAGGTGACTCAGTCTTAATAAAATCTTCCCAAGTCTCATATTCAGAAAGTTCAATATGTTGCCAATAATCAAGACCTGCTCTTCGTACAGCTTTTTCCGAAAGGTCAAAACCATAAGGCTTGATTAAGATGAGCCTAAGCCCAAGGGCAACGCAAGTACGCCCGATACTTCCAGTGTTTCCTGGAATATCGGGCGCATGTAATACGATATTAAATCTTTTTTTATTCATTAGGCATTGCGAAGGTAATCACAAACTGTTCTAACGATTAAGCCTGAAGCTCCACTTGCTGGGCAATAAGGCTTATGGGCACCTTGACCACCACTGATTCCAGCGATGTCTAAGTGGGCCCAAGCAATGTCTTTATCAACAAAGTTCTCTAAGAAGGCTGCCGCTTTTGCAGTTCCGCCCCATCTTGATCCACCAATATTCTTTAGGTCAGCGATAGGAGATTTCATATCATTGTGAAATTCTTCAATGATAGGAAGTTGCCAAACATATTCATCAGTATTCTTAGCAGACTTTAAAAGGTCATTGATAAGTTTTTGATTGTTACCAAGGATTGCACAAGTCTCAATACCAACAGCTATCAAGCAGGCACCTGTTAAAGTAGCGGCATCAATAATAGCATCTGGTTTCATCTCTGAGGCATAAGTTAAAACATCACCTAGAACGAGTCTTCCTTCTGCATCCGTATTTAAGATCTCTACAGTCTTTCCGTTCTTAGCCTTTACAATGGCATCAGGATAGATCGCTTTTGGTCCAATTGCGTTGTCTGTCATACCTAGAAGACAAGTGATCTTTGTCTTAGCCCCTGTAAGAGCAGCCGCTCTAAAGGCAGCATAAAGAGTAGAAGACCCGGCCATATCCGTTTTCATATTAACCATGGAAGCGCCTGGCTTAAGAGAAAGCCCACCTGTATCAAAAGTAAGACCTTTGCCAACTAGAGCAATATGCTTTGTTTTCTTAGTCGCTTTTGGAGGAGTATAGGTTAAGTGAACTAACTGAGGCTCAAAGTCTGACCCTTGATTCACAGCTAGGAACATTCCCATCTTTTCTTTTTTTAAGTCTGCTTTTCCTAAAACTTTTACTTTGACGCCTTTAATCTTCTTAGCGTCTTCAACAACTCTTTTCGCATAAGTTTCAGAATTCAAATCGTTTGGAGGACAGTTGACGTAGTCACGGCAAAGATTAACTGATTCAGAAACATGTACTGCAGCTGTTACTGCTTCATTAGCTTTCTTAGCTTTTGACTTAGGTAATTTTGAATCAAAGGTAACTGATTTTAGTTTTATCTCTGACTTTTTAGACATAAAAACTTCATAACGATATTCTGTCATCAATAAAGCTTCCACGATAGCTGTTAGACTTTCTTCTAATTTAGACTTAACTAAAAAAGAATCTAAATTAATTGAAATCTCTTTATGAGACTCAGCTACAGTTTTATGTAGGTTTGATACTGACTTTCTAAGAGATTCAAGACTAAGTTTTGATTTCTCTCCAAGTCCGTAGGCTAAAGCCGTATCACCATTTTCAAGAGGGAAGGCCAAGCTTTGACCATTTTGTCCGCTAAATGTTGTAGAAGCTTTAAACTTATTAAAAGCTTCTTTAACTTCTTTAGGCCAATGACCATTTACTAACTTGTTTTCTTTTTTCTTTCCTTTTTCTTCTACCTTAGAAAATCCAGCAAAGACTGCTACTTCTGACTCTGAATGATTTTTTGCGTTAAAATTAAGATGAAATTCCATATTTGCCTCACTTGTTCGGGAGTTTGCATTATCTTTTGAGCGCGTTAAACTAACATAGAGTCACCCTTAATGTCTAAGAAGGACAAAATTGCTACTTAATATCAAACAACGCTATTTAGCTTATAACTTTATTCCGCCCTTTTTCTTAAGCGCCTTCTTCTTCGTTGCCTTCCTTCTGACCTTCCAGCTCTTTAGGCTTACGCGGATAATCACCAAGAAGGGTGTAGATCTAACTCAAGTATTAGAACTAGTGGGCCATATATCGATCAGTTTCTTGCCAATGGCGATTCCTCTGTCTGCTTTTTTTGCCACAATTTATACCTTAAATAAACTTAGTGAAGACTCAGAGATTGTTGCTATGCGTTCGTTTGGGACGACTAAATGGTCTCTTTTGAAGCCATTTTTATTAGTGGCTTCTATCATTGCAGTCACTCTTTTTAGTATGAATATTAACCTTATTCCCCATTCTAAAACTCTGTTCAAGAACACTGTGATCAAGCTAACGAGTAAGGGTTTTCTAACAGATATAAAGTCTGAAAAATTCTTCACGGATATTCCTGGGGTGACTCTTTTTGCTGAAGAGGTTTCCGAAGACTCAGTGATCTTAAAGAATGTCTTTATCTCTACCTCTAATTTTAAAAAAGGAATTGACCGAGTTATCTTTGCTAAGAAGGGTGTTTTAATAAAGCAAGTGATCTCTGGTACTAGCATGCCTACATTAAGGTTTAACTTAACTGATGGTAATATTCTCAAGACAGAAAAATCAAACGGAGATGTGGAGAAGATTCTTTTTCAAGAGTATGACTTTCCTATTTTAACAGGAGGCTATACCCCTGGTTTTGTAACTAAAGATGCAATGAGAACAAATAAAGAGCTCTCGGAAATTATTGTTGAGAGCAAAGAAACTCTAAAAACTCTATCTAAGAAAAAGAAGTTAACAAATGAAGAGAATATAGAAATAAATCAAATTAAGTCCAGGTTACCTAAGACTGAACTTGAATACTGGACCCGCTTTAATGCTCCTCTTCAGATCTTACTTTTTATTTTCTTAGGTTTTAGTTTAGGAATTAAAAAAGGACGAGGAAGAACTAAAAGTTCCGGAACGGTCGGGTTACTCTTTCTTATTGGTTATTATGCCCTTTTCTTTATTGGTGTAAGTCTTTCAAGAAAGGGAGTTGTTCCTCCAGTGTTGACTGTTTTTATGCCAACAATCTTCACTGGATTAGTAGGATCAATTTATTATAGAAAATTAGACTGGATGTCTTAGTTTTGGTTTTCTTCTAAGTAATCTTCACTCGTCTGCACTGAACCATTCTTCTTAAAAATAAATAATGGAATGACAAACTCAGATCCTCTTTCTTGAGGAACAACCAGAGACTTAACACCTGAGGGGCTAGTAATTGTTAAAGGCTTATTGTTCTTAAAGACCTTTACCGCTCCTAAATTTCCAAGAAAGACTCTAATTAACTTTCCACGGATTAGAATAGTTCTTCCCTTTTTCAAGACAAATTTCTTTATAGGGTCGTCATCAGATTTATAAGTTAACCACGAGTCGGCCTTTACAGCATTGATAAAAATATTCTGCTGCCCTTCGACAACGGCGGCTCTGTATTTAGTCGGAAGCAACCTATCGTACTCGTCCTGAGAGAGACCAGTGTCTTCTTGATAAAGTACTTTAGCTAAAGGCTTAAAGTTGATCTTCTCTTCTTTCTTTTTCTCTTCTTTTTTTGGTTCTTCTTTTTTCTCTATTATTTTCTCTTCAACAACCTTAGCTTCTTCCTTTTTAACTTCCTCTTTCTTAACTTCTTTTTTGATTTCTTCGAGTTGCTTCTTTGGAACTGGAGTTGCTAAGGGTTTTGGCTTTAAATCAGTTTCAGTTTTAGCGACTAGTATTTCTTCGTTAGCACTGCTTGTTTCTTTTAAAGGAGTAGAGGCTCCAAGAGTTTGTGGAATAACTTTTTTATTCTCTTCAACTTCAGGCTGGACTTCTTCTTGGACTACTTCTTCAGAATTAACTTCATCTTTCTTACCTGTATTATTTAAAATCAAAAGAAAAGCGATGATGGCCAGTGCTCCAACAGCAATTCCAATCTTGATTCCCTGTCCTTCACCATCTCCATCTTCAGATTTCTTAGATACGGACTTTGGCCCATCTGCCATCTTTGGAGTTGAAGACTCTTGAACAACTTCTTCCTTTTCTATTCCGTAAGTCATATCTAAAAGTTCAAGACAATCATTCTGATTAAGCTGTAAGGCCTTAGCATAAGACTTAACATAGCCTATTACATAAGCACGGTTTGGAAGTGCATCAAGATCATCTGCTTCTAGTCTTTCTAAATTACTAACTGAAATCTTTGTATGTTGACTGATAATCTTTAAATTAATTCCTTTCTCTTCTCTCATTTGGCCTAAGAAGGCCCCAATAGTTGAAGCCATATCTTCGTCACCTGGAAAGGGTTCAACTAACTCTTGAGCTGGTTCTTGTACCTCAGGAGTTGGTTCGGGCTTCTCTTCTTTAGGAGCTATTTCTTCAGCTTTCTTTGAAGAAGGATTTTCTTCTTCGAAAAGAGAAGTAGCTTCTTCAAACTTGAGAGGCTCTGAGTCTTGGTCAATTTCGGCTTCCTCGAAAGGATCTTGTTTTTTTGTCATTTATTATAGAAGTTGTTGTTATTTTGATTTGAGTAAAACTCTTGTTTCTCTAAATTATCTAAGTCATTCAACTTTACTCTAGCAAGAGTATCATAACGAGTTCCCTTGAACTGATTCTTTATATCAGTAAGCTTTAGTCTCGCTTCAGTGTATTTCTTAAGTTGAATCATAGCTTCGGCTTGTCTTAAGTGGGGTTCAGCTAAACTATAACAGCTACCCTTGGTCGCATCTTTGTAATACTTAAGCGCTGTTTGGTAGTCATACCTTCTGAAGGCCAAGTTCCCCATTTTAAAATTAGCTGGGCAATAGTCGTCTTTGATTTCAATAGCCTTTTTAAGTTGGACGATAGACTTATCGTAGTTCCCGCGCTTTTTTTCAACTAGTGCTAAGTTGTAATGAACCCGGTACTGATGCTTATAAACTAAATCTTTTAAAACAATCCTGTAGTGCTCTTCAGCTTTATCGATTTGGTTTAATTCTAAGTAAAGAGAAGCTAAGTTTGTCCTAGCATCAGAATTCTTTGGGCCATGCTTTAAAGCTAGGAGCAAATACTTTAATGCCCTTGGCATTTCTTTTTTAAAGTAAAATGCCATGCCTAGGTTGTTTAAAATATTTGCTTGATTAGGCTTTAATTTATTGGCCTTAATTAAATGATCTAAGGCCGTCGTATAATCTTTATTAACAAGTGCATCAGTTCCATGAGCGTAGTGAAGATCAGCCTTTTTATGGTTAGTTTCTCTTTCTAAACTAGAAGACCCACATCCGACGAGGATAAGTTGAGTTATTAAGGCAAGTTTTAAAATGTTTTTCATAGTGTCCCTATAAGATCTATTAAAAAGCGTTGAAACAGTTTATTTTACTGAGTTAAAGCTTCTTTGCCAAACTTGAAAAGGTTTTTGCGGACTAATTTGCTCGGTTATTTTTTAAGAAGATTATCGATTCATAGTGATGAGTTCCTGGAAAGAAATCCAGCAAGTGAATGGATATGGCTTCAAAGTGAGGGGCGATCTTTTTTAAATCTCGGATCATGGTATCAGAGAAGCAGCTTTGATAACCCACGTAGTGGGGCTCTAGATCATTAAGCCATTGTGCAGTTTCTTTAAAGCCACTTCTTGGAGGATCAAAGATGACAAGGTCCGCAGGGATATCTGGGACTTCAGGGCTCTTATAAAGATCTGTTTTATGAAATCTCTGATGTTCTGATAGCTTTGATTTATCACAATAATTATCAAAGATCGTTACTTTGGAAGCCGTAAAGCCTCTAGTCAGATTTCCTGAACCTCCAAACACGTCATAAACACTTTCTACTGACTCACAAGAATCATAAAAGTCTTTCCAAATCTGAAGAGCTAGGTCATTCATTTCTTTATTTACTTGGCTAAAGCCAGCAGCTGCATAGTTCTCATTCCAAACGCATAAGACTTCTTCATTGAGTTCGTAAAGCTCAAGGTGCCCATTAAGAGGGGCATTTGAAGGAGCGCTTTTGATCCATGATTGATTTTCATAAAGAGCTTTCAGTGATTCTTGTATTTTTAAACTTGGAAGTAAGCAACCTGGTACTTCCTCTATATGATTTGATTTGGCTTTATGAAAACCAAGAGTCTTTCTCTTTAGATCGTAGTGTAATTGGATCCTATTGCGGTAACCTATTCTTGTGGGGGCACCATGAATAGTGACCGGGGCATCCTTGAACTGACTATAACTAAGAAGTCTTTCAAAAGAAGCTTGTTTGGTTTTAAGTTCTGTTTCGTAACTTGTATGAAGAAAATCGCAGCCAGAGCATTCTTTAAAGTGATCACAAGCGGGTTCTTCTCGGTGAGAGGAGGGATTTGAGAGCTCTGTTACTTTGGCAAATTGAATACCTTTCTTTTTACCTACAATACGGGCAAGCCCCTCTTCGCCTGGTAAAGTCTTAGGAATAAAAGTGATTTTGTCGTCTATCTTACTAACGCCTTGGCCTAGTGAGTCTAAACTTTCAATTTTAAATTTAATGATTTCTGTTTTCATACTCTATAGCGCTCGGTAAATAATGCTCTTAATGGTTAAATAATTAATCAGTATTATCATAGAGTTATGCTTAGCGGTCTGCACAAAATTCCATTCATCCTTGAACTGTTTCTCAATGGTTGTTTCATCTTACTCTATTCTGCTCAGTCTATGGGAAAAATTCCAGCGTCTTGGAATGGGGAATGGGTTAAGTCCATCATTAGGGCCGGTGGATTAATTGTTCCTTTAGTTCTGCTCTTAAGCGTCTTTGTTAATTATATAAATAGTAAAAGCACCGAAGATTTTTTTAGAAAACATATTTTCTCTATTGTTGTTTTTTTTCCCTTACTTATTACTTGGGGGGATGTGGAGTTTTCATTTTGGCTCGGTTCCGCTCACTTACTTTCGAGTGTCTTGTCGCTCTATGATGACAATGGAAAGACTAAAACCACTCCTGGAGGCTGGGTTAATCAAGCGGGGATTTTTAAAGGTCTAAAGCTTGGCTCTGCACAGTGGGTTTTGCTCTCTTTTACAGGAGTGATTCTCGTTGGAACTTTTTTACTCATGCTTCCGGTTTCGACAAACCCTGGCAAGGCCATGAAGTTCATCGACGCTTTGTTTATGGCGACTTCAGCAACTTGTGTTACAGGATTGTCCACCATGAGTTTAGAGACGGACTTTTCTCTTTTTGGGCAGATCGTAATTCTCATTCTAATACAAATTGGTGGTTTATCCATCATGACTCTTTATTCATCGATGGCCCTTCTTATGGGGAATGCCATGGGAATGAAAGAAAGAATGATTATGCAGGATCTTTTAGACGTTGCTAGTTTGGAGGAGCTCTTAAATATGATTGTTAGTATTGTTAAATATACTTTCTTCATAGAGCTCTGGGGAGCCATTGTCTTAACCATTGGTTTCACTTTTGAAGGCTACGAGTTTGGTTCGGCTATTTATTATGGCTTCTTTCATTCAATCTCTGCTTTTTGTAATGCTGGATTTAGTCTTTTTGATACCTCATTAGAATCTTATGCAACTAAGCCCCTTATTCATGGAACCATTATGGTACTCATAACTTTAGGTGGACTTGGTTTTATTGTTTTAAAAGAATTGAAAGAAGTTATTGTCGGAGGAAAAAGCATTGTAAGACTTGGGCTTCACTCTAAAGTGGTGATTGTTACTTCTTTTATTCTGACTGTTGCTGGAGCCCTCTTTATATTCTTCGGAGAATTCTTGCATGCTTTAGATAGCTATACAGTTTGGGAAAAAATACAGCTTTCACTTTTTCAATCAATCACCTTAAGAACAGCAGGCTTCAATTCAATTCCATTAACAAACCTTAATACTTACACCTTGTATGCAATGACCCTCTTTATGTTTATTGGTGGAAGCCCTGGTTCTACAGCTGGTGGTATTAAGACCACTACACTTGCTATTTTATACCAATCAATTAGATCAACCCTAAAAGGGAAAAGGTCTGTTGGCATCTTAGATAGAAAGATTCCTGGGCCTCTGGTGGTGCGGGCGACTGCTATTACCTTTATCTCGATTATAATCACCTCGGTCTTTATCCTTATTTTGATGAGGCTTGAAAGTGATCAAGGGTTCTTAGCTATTTTCTTTGAAGTCATGTCGGCATCTGGAACAGTCGGTCTTTCACTTGGTATCACACCGGTGTTATCGGTTATGGGGAAAATTTCAATTGCAGCACTTATGTTGATTGGAAGAATTGGGCCTCTAACTCTATTATTAGCAATTGCGCAAAGGCAGAATCCGACCGGAAAATTTGACTACCCTGAGGGTAGGATTATGATTGGTTAATGCATAGGGTATAATGAGTGAAAACGAAAGGTTAGAAATCTTATGATGGTAGCAGTGATTGGCTTAGGAACGTTTGGTTCAAAAACAGCAACTCGTCTTTTTGAGAAGGGTGCAGAAGTTATTGCCATCGATAAAAATCCTGAGCTAGTAGAGAAAATTAAAGACCGCGTGACTCATGCGGCAGCCCTTGATGTGACCGAAGAGCGCTCTCTCCGTGGTGTCAATATCTCTGACGTCGATGTTGCTGTTGTGGCGATTGGGGATTCATCAGAGCAAAGTATTATGGCCGTAACTATGCTTCGAAAGCTTGGTGTTGGGCGAGTCATTGCCCGAGCTATTTCTACTTTGCACGAGCATATTCTTCATGAAATTGGAGCTTCAGAGATCATTAAGGTTGAAGAGCAGATGGGGGAGATTATCGCCTCAAAGATTGTAGCACCTCACGTTCTACAGAGGTATAACTTCGCAGCCGGATACTCCATTGTAGAGATTAAGCTTGGAAAAAGATTTGAAGGAAAGACCTTAGTTGAAAGTAAGATCAGACAAAATTATAACTTAAATATTGTGGCCCTTCAAAAGCGTGTTCCCTATATTGCTGAGGATGGGAAGTCTGCTTATAAAGTTGAGATCAATGACTGCCCCATGCCAATGGACGTTATTGAAGCAGATGATATTGTCGTTTTAGTTGGTTCAGAGAAAAACTTTAATAAACTATTTGCAGATATATCTGAAAGTTAAGAGAGAAGAAAATTGAATTTATCACTACGAAATAGAGTTGCTGTTAGTTTTATCGTCGCCAATATGGCGGTGCTAATCCTATCGTTTACTGTATTTCATTTTCTCAACGCTCTTAATAAAGATATTGAATCAATCACGGTGCGTTCAAATAGAGTTTCTTTATTAACTGATGAAATCCGAATTAGTGCTGTTTCAATCTTGAAGTATCAAAGAAGAATCTTAACTTCAAAGCCTGATCAAAAGACTGTCGAGAAGGTTGTAAATCTTTGTGAGTCTTTTACTTCTCAATTGCATACCCTAGATTCTTTATATAAAGACCCGGAAGTCAAAAAAGTTGTGGCCCAAATGCTCTCCTATGTTGACTCCTTAAAGCTTATATTAAGTAAGGCCGCCATCTATAGTAATAGAGATACTTTAGGCATGAGTTCGGTTGGGGACTTAGCCGATAAGATCCTCGATGCCTTTTCTGACTTTCAAGACATTCAATACTTTCAAAGTGTAGAGAGGGATAAGAAGATTAAAAAGATCATCAATGAGACTAAAAGGCATATGATGATTGTCTTAATCATCGGCTTCTTAGGAACAATTGTGTTGGCCCTTGTTGTGCCAGGAAAGATTGCCCTGCCTTTTAAGAAGATTAAAGACGCTATTAGAGAACTTCAAGATTGTAACTTTGATGTTTCCATCTATTACTCTCAAGATGACGAAATTGGTGAGATTGCCCGAGAGATGAACAAAATGATTCATTCCATTAAGATCTTCGATGAACTTCGAACAGACCGTATTGGGGTAGAAAATAGAAAGTTTGATGCTCTAGCTAACCTAGTCAGAAGACCGGTTCTTGTAGCAAACGCTGAAAGCAAACTTATTTATATGAACAACCAATTGTATTCACTCCTTCAGGTTCAATCTGAAGATGTGATTGGTAAAGATATGACGGAGAGTGTTATCCCTCAGACTATTATTGACGCTTACGAATTGGCTATTAAACGAAGATCTAAGATCGAAAATGCGGAAGTTCTTATCCCTAAGAAGAAAGTAAATAGTGAAGAAGATATAGAGGCAGGGCTTCAAGCTCAGGCCCAACAAGAAGAAGCTGAGGCCATCCATGCAGCAGATAACGCACGTAGTGGCGAGCAGGATGTCCCTCAGAAATTAGAGGAAGACTTTATTTTCAAAGGTTTTGCCAATGTTATCCCTATCCGCGGTAAAGACAGTTCCCTTGATTATTACCTTATGGTAATGTCCAAAGACACTTTCAGCTAAGAAGCAAAAAGAAATGGACCAAAAGAACATCCGCAATTTTTCAATTATTGCCCATATTGATCATGGGAAATCTACACTTGCTGATAGAATGCTTGAGGCCACTCATACTGTTACTGATCGTGAGAAGA
Organism: Sulfitobacter sp.; assembly: GCA_047630275.1. GTDB lineage: Bacteria > Bdellovibrionota > Bacteriovoracia > Bacteriovoracales > Bacteriovoracaceae. The sequence continues at coordinate 250,409 of JBLHVN010000001.1, forward strand.
AAGACCGCCTTCTTGATAATATGGATCTTGAAAAAGAAAAAGGTATTACCATCAAGGCTCAGACAGTTCGTTTAAAATACAAGGCCCTTAATGGAGAGATCTATTATTTCAATCTTATCGATACTCCAGGCCACGTGGATTTTACCTACGAAGTTAGCCGCTCTTTAGCATCGTGTGACGGAGCACTTTTGGTTGTTGATGCTTCTCAAGGTGTCGAGGCTCAAACCTTGGCCAATGTTTATATGGCCATTGAAAATGATTTAGAGATTATACCTGTTCTTAATAAGATTGACCTTCCTCATGCGGATATCGAGAAAGTAAGGACTGAGATAGAAGACATTATTGGAATCGATGCTAGTGAAGCTCCTGAAGTTTCAGCTAAAAGCGGTATTGGAATTGAAAGCCTTTTAGAAACTATTGTTCATAAGATGCCTCACCCTCTTGGGAATCCAGACAATGATTTACAAGCCCTAATCTTTGATAGCTGGTTTGATCCCTATCAAGGAGTTGTTGTTTTAGTTAGGCTAGTTGAAGGAACGCTTAAGAAGCGTGAAAAGATTTTTTTAAAGAACTGCCAAGAAGAATACGAAGTCTTAAAGCTAGGAATCAATTCTCCCTTTTTTGAAGAAGTTCCTCAGCTAGAAGCGGGTGAAGTTGGAATGCTTATTTGTGGTATTAAAACCATCCGTGACGTTAAGATTGGCGACACTATTGTTAATGCAAAGAAAAAAGAAACACCTCTTTTAGCTGGATACGAAGAAATTAAACCTATGGTCTTTTGTGGGATATTTCCTGTGGACTCGGTTGATTATGTACCCTTAAAAGATGCACTTGAAAAACTGGCCTTGAATGATTCTTCTTTCACATACGAAGCTGAAACATCACAGGCCCTTGGTTTTGGATACCGTTGTGGTTTCTTGGGAATGCTCCATATGGACATTATTCAAGAACGACTTGAGAGGGAGTTTGATTTAAACCTTATCTCTACCGCACCATCTGTGAACTATACGGTCACAAAGATTGGCGGGGAAGAGATCTCTGTTGATAACCCTTCAGAAATGCCAGAACCTGGTGATATCGAAAAGATTACTGAACCTATTGTTGGAATATCAATTCATGTTCCTAACGAATTTGTTGGAAAGATTATCACTCTTTGTGAAGAGAAGCGTGGAATTCAAAATGAGATTAGATATATAACTGAGGACAGGGTCCTCATTATGTACGACCTTCCCCTTAGTGAGATGGTTTTTGATTTTTACGATAAGTTAAAAAGCATGACTAAAGGTTATGCTTCTATGGACTATGAATTTAAAGATTATGCTGTAGCTGACCTTGTTAAGGTCGACATTCTTTTAAATGGAGACAATGTCGATGCGTTAAGTATTATTTGTCATCGTTCAAATTCTTATTCTAAAGGAAAGTTATTGGTTGAGAAGTTGAGGAAATTGATCGGCCGTCAGCAGTTTGATATCGCTATTCAGGCGGCTATCGGGGCTAAGATCTTAGCCCGAGAAACCGTGAAAGCCCTTCGTAAGAACGTTTTAGCTAAATGTTACGGTGGTGACATTAGTCGAAAGCGTAAACTGCTTGAGAAGCAGAAAAAGGGTAAAAAGCGGATGAAAATGGTTGGTTCTGTAGAAGTTCCACAGGAAGCTTTCCTTGCGGTGCTTAAAGTAGATGAATAATTTATCGGTTACAATTTAGTCCATGTTAGAAGAAGCCCTTAGTCATTTAGATAAGATTTTAGGTACTTACTCAGAAGGTGAGTACTACGATAAAGTCGTTGAAGCAAAGAAACGTTACTTTGAACTTACGGGTTTAGCTAACGAAGAAGATGATGATTTTGAAGCTAGGATGAGATGTTTTAATGACTGGTTCATCCTTCGCTATCCTTTAGCAAATGGCTCAACGGCCATTGAAGATTACTTAAGTAAGAGTGGTATCTCTGAAGAATGCCAAGAAGTTCTAAGAGGCGTTCGTTATTCAATATTCGAATTTACTGGAAAGAGCTTAAGCGGAAAGCTAGTGATCAAGGATTTACTCTCAAATGAGAAACTAATCTTCACTCCAAACTCTTCTAAGATTCCAGTCTTTAAAGCAGACTTCTTTATTGGAAGAATATTACGCTATGAGAGCGATTTCCTTTTGATGAACGGTATTTGTCTTCTTCCTAAAGAAGGCAAATCGATGATAAAAAAACAAATAAAAAAAATTCGTAAACTAGCTGATCCTGAAGTTGAAGAATCCTTTCTCTTAGAAGTAGAGAAACTCAAAACTAAATGGAAGAGGTTTGGTCACGTAGATCCTTCGAAAATCTTCACTTTCAAAGATTTATAATAAATGAAGGTTTATGCTTTTTCTCACTTAAACAACGCCATAAAAGACAATACAAGCTTTAGAGAGTCAGTGGCCTCCTTAGTTTCAATGTCAGATGAGGTTCATGTTTTTATAGGAAAAAGTATAGATGGTACTTCTAATGCCTTTGAAGAATCAGAGAAATTAAAGATTCATCATTTTGAGAACAGCGAGTCCTTAAATATTCTACAAACCCTAAGAGAGGAATGTGAAAATATTCCTGATGCTTGGGCCATTTATTTAGAGCCAGATGAAGTACTCCATTCTGAAGATGTAGAGCTATTAAGAGAAGATCTTAAACGAGCCTCTGAACTTCATTGTGAGGCCATCAGTTTTAGAAACTTAAACTTTACAAAAGACCCCCATCACATAGATGTCTCTAGAAATGCAGTAGCCCATAGTGTTAGATTGTTTCGACTAGGTTCTAATGACTTTTATCAATCAGAAGAAAAACCTGTTGAGGCTAAAGTTTATTATTCAGAAGTTAAGATCTTCAATTATTTAAACCTTAGAAAAGAAAAAGAAGGTATAGAAACGGTTACTAGTAAAAAAATTCTAAGGTACCTAGGTAGCCATCCTCCTATCATGAAAAGAAGGGTGGAGAACTGGAATGGAATTTGGAACTGGATCGACACTGCCAAAGTCTATATTCTAGGTGAGCGAAGAGACTTTGAAGATGAATTTATAAAGAAAATTAAGGCCAAGAAAATTATCTGGGCAGGAAGTATCGTTGATATACCACCTGAAGATAGGCCTCGGGCCATTATCTTAAAACCAACTCCCTTTCAAAAGATCTTTAGGCGCTCAGCTGTTCCAAAAAAGATGGGAGCTAGTAAGGCCCATAATTGGAGCTTAGAGTTTATACTCATTCTTAAATTATCTGAAAAAGGAATAGGGATCTCTTAGCTCTCTGTTTGATGCTCAAACTGCTCTGTCTCTTTCAAGCTATGACGTTTTCCACTAAAGATATAAGGGAAGAAGCCTAGTAGGTTGACGAAGATTAAGCAAAGAAAATAAAGATTAAACAATCCTGCTCCTCCGCTTATTCCAACAAACGAAAAAAGTTCGTCAAAAGCGAAGTGTCCCACTCCTAAGCCGCTAGGAGAGATAGGTACTGCGACTGCGATATAACCTAATGGAACAAGAGTTACTAGGTGCTGAAAGGAGAGTTCTTTTCCGTAAAAAGGAGAGGTAACAATCCAAAAAGAAAAGATATTCATGAGCTGAAGGCAGATTGAAATCAAATAACTATACAAGATAACTTTACGATCAGATCCAATAAGCCAACCTTGACTTAGGGTCTTACTAATATACTTTCCAAGTAAGGGAACCATGTCGGTAATCTTTAAGATCGACTCTTGGAATTTCTTAGGAAGAAAAAGAAGCGTCATAAAAAAGATGGCTCCAATAAAAAGTAAGAAGTTAATATGAATGAGGGGCTTCATCTGAGGAGAAAGATTGATTACCTCTGAATAAAAGATCATGCTAAAAAAGCCCATGATGGTGAGAAGACCCATGAGACCTAGGATTCTATCCATGAAAACTGTAGTGACCAAGAAGGTCTTAGAAACATCTTTATCTAAATCTTTTGCATAAACTAGCTTGATCAGATCCCCTGTAACCGCGCCGGGTAGGACTGAGTTAAAGAAAAGTCCGATCCATGTGAGTTTGATCATCTCTAAAGCGGGGAGCTTAGACTTGACTCCAGGTCTTAAAATAAGGCGCCAACGAAAGGCGGAAAAAATATCTTGTAAAATAATGCAGAGAATACAAAAGAGCCATCCATAGCCAGAGGTTAGGGACTTGGTTATCAAACTAAAGTCGAGCTTTCCGCTACTTGTTAACCAGTAAATAATCCCAGCTGCAAAAATAAATTTTAGTATTGTTTTAATCATGACAATAACGCTTTGAGTAAAGTTTTTCCTTTTCGTATCTAACGTATAATATACTACAACCTGCATTTGGAGTCTGTATGAAAGTTGTTGTTATTGGCACTGGTTACGTTGGATTGGTAAGCGGAACTTGTTTCGCTGAAATTGGCCATGACGTTACATGTATCGACATTGATGAAGAGAAGATCGCGAAATTAGAATTAGGGGAGTCTCCTATTTATGAGCCAGGTCTCTCAGATTTATTAAAAAGAAATATTAGCCATAATCGATTGAAGTTTTCTCTGAACTACGACTCGGTTAAAGAAGCCGATGTTGTTTTTCTAGCAGTGGGAACTCCTTCTGGGGAAAATGGTCAAGCAGACTTAAAATACCTCTATGCCGCTGCTGATTCCGTTGCCGAAAATATTGTTGATGGTGGCATTATCGTTATTAAATCTACCGTTCCAGTTGGAACTTCAACCTTATTAAAAGAGCATATTTCTACAAAAACAAAGAAGAAATTCTACCTTGTAAATAACCCAGAATTCTTAAAAGAGGGCTCAGCAGTTGAAGACTTTATGAGACCAGATAGAGTTGTCATAGGCCATAAAGAAAAAGAGTCAGCTGACGCTATGGAAGAGCTCTATGCTCCCTTAGTTCGTCAGGGAAATCCAATCTTCTTAATGTCTAATTTATCTGCTGAGATGACTAAGTATGCTGCTAACTGTTTCTTAGCGACTAAGATTTCTTTTATCAATGAGATCGCTAAATTATGTGATCTTGTAGGTGCTGATATCAATGAAGTGCGCAAAGGAATAAGCTCTGATGTGAGGATAGGAAAACATTTCTTCTATCCTGGACCTGGCTATGGAGGTTCATGCTTTCCAAAAGATGTGCAGGCTTTAGTTCATACGGCTAAGGCATTAGGAACAGATTTAAAGATTGTTCAGGCCACTGAAGAAGTAAATGATAAACAAAAAACTTATCTCTATAAAAAAATAAGCAAGCATTTTGGTGGTGACTTAAAAGGCAAGACCTTTGCCTTCTGGGGAGTTGCCTTTAAAGCAAATACTGATGATGTTAGAGAAGCTCCTGCCATCTATATGAGTAAGGCCCTAATACAGGGAGGAGCGAAGGTTAGGTTCTATGACCCCGAAGCCTCTAAGAACTTCTTAGAACTCATGAAGATGTATCCTGTGGTTGAAGGTAAGCTTGAAGTAGCAGAGGATATGTATGACTGCCTCGAAGGCTGTGATGGACTTATTACTATGACTGAATGGAGAGAGTTTCAAGCGCCTGATTTAAAAAAGATAAAAGCAAAATTAAAGAATCCGGTAATCTTTGATGGACGAAATCTTTACAATACTGAAAAAGTATTGAGTGAAGGGTTTGATTATTACGCTATCGGAAAGTTTGTTCCAAGATCATGAAAAAAAAAGTTGCCGTCATTCAGATGACCTCGGTCTTAGACTTCTCTGAGAACTTAGAGAAGTTAAATATCTTCTTAAAAGAAGCAAAAGCTCAGAACGCAGAGATTGCCTTTTTGCCAGAATGCTTTTACTCATTGAGTAACGGAAAAGAACCGACCCCCTTTCAGGTGCATAGAGAAAATGAGCACTATGAGAACATCAGGTCATTAGCTAAGAAGCATGAAATCTATCTTGTAGGTGGAACGGCTGCAACTTCCTACAAAAAGGGATCTATTAACAGAGCTTATAACTTTGACCCTCAGGGAAAAGACCTCGGGCATTATGATAAGATTCATTTATTTTCCTGTGATATCAAGAATTCAAAAGGTGAGCATAAGAAAATCGATGAGGGGGATATCTATATTCCTGGAAGCGAGCCTAAGTTACTTGAAGCAAATGATATTAAAGTAGGCCTTGGCGTATGTTTTGACCTTCGATTTGCTGAAATGGCAGCGGCTTATAAAAAGGCTGGTGCCGAAGTGCTAACTTTTTCTTCAGCTTTCACGGTTCCGACTGGGAAGGCGCACTGGGAAGTTCTGCTTAGAGCGCGGGCCATTGAGAATCAATGCTTTGTTATTGCTTCTGCTCAATGGGGAAGAAATAATGAGGTCATTTCAACTTATGGGCACTCGATGATTATTGACCCATGGGGGAAAGTATTGGCAAATGCTGAAGATGGGGAGAAAGTTATTTGCGCGACTATCGACCTTTCCGAGATTAAAAAGGTCGAACAGTCTGTGATTATGGGACGAAATTAACCTTTAAAGTTATCTTTGTACTTGCGAGCATTTTCCGTCGTATTTTTGATAAATTCTTTAACAGTGCTGTCTTTCAAAGCTTCTTTGATCTTTGCACAAGTTCCTTTCTTTACATAAACCCATTCATTGGCATCAAAGTCCTTAGTGGCAAATCCTCCACAACCGTGACCATTTGCTCCACAGGAGTTAGCTCCTTTTGCAGCAACGCCTTTACATTTTTCTTTATCAGAGCTTCCTGAGGCTGAAGCTGATTGAACATTTGCTCCTAGTACGAGTCCAGTAATAGCAGCGCTAAGTAGTAAGTTTTTCTTTTTCATCATTTCTCCAAATGTTGTTATTAAAATAATTTATAATTCTTATATTCACCAATTCTGTAGCCTGTAGCATTTTCGACGAAATCAGAAATTGCTAGACCAAAATTTTTCCATTCAAGTCTCATGGGCAGAGACCAGAAATCTATTTCGTTTTTATTATCTTTAATCCATTGATCCATTACCATGGGATGCGAGTCTTTGAACTTCTTGAGTCCCCAGATTCGATCGTACTTATACTCTTTAACTTTATGATCCTGACCGTGATAGAGTTTTTCAAAGGCCTCCGTCTTTTTCGCCATCAATTGTTCTTGCCTGGCCCAGCCATAATGATAGATGGAAGCTTCAATTTGTTTACAGTTTAGTTTTCGGGTTCCATTAACCTTAAACCCTTGAGCATCAAGGTGACTTTTCGCTCCAATATTGTTCTTAATAGCGCGAACTTCTCTTCGATAAATATTTCTAGTGTGTTTTACGATGTCTACGTTTCCGTAAAAATGAATATACTTATAAACTAGGCCTTCAATCTTTGGGTCTCTAAGCATGTCTAGGTGCCCATCATGAATGAGGGGATAGTCTTTTTCGTGAAGAGCCTCGTCACCTTGAATGTACTGACACACTTTTCCTTTACAGGCATCTAAAGCGATATTTGTTTGCTGGCTTAAAATCAATCCTTGGCTTGTGAGCTTAGGGTCCCAATAGCTTTTTAGAAATTTAAACTTCTTATGGGTAAAATGATCTTTTAAGAACTCATAAGTCCCATCATCTTTTGTACAAGCCTCATCTTCAAAGCCGACATTAACAATGACCTCATCACATAGGGGCTCAATGCTTAAGATACTCTCTTTGACAGGATAACCAAGAGTGAAGCCATTCTTAATAAAAGTGAATCCTGAGACATCAAGCATTTGAGGGCACCTTTTTAACTGAGATAGGTAAAGATTCCATCAAGGTCCAAACTATCATTATGAGAAACAAGTTCTCTCCATCACCGAAAGTGTTTTGAACTTGCCCGGAAATGATAAGTGTCATTAAAAAGGGGAAACTCACCTTATGGATAATACCATCATTAATATAAGCTTCCCTAAGCCATGTTATGAGAAAGAATAAAAAAGCTGAAAAACCGATGAATCCCATCGAGGCCAATACTTCTAGAAAAATATTATGAGCATCAGCGCCATAATTAGGAAAGGGGATGTCATATTTGACCTTTAATTTTTTAACATTTGGTTCGTAGTTTTTATAACCCCAACCAAGCAATGGTCTTTCTTGAAAAGCGTTTAGTGCGGTTCTGTAAAAGCCAATCCTCTGAGTATTAGAAACCGATCTGCTTTTACTTAAAAAAGTTTCTTTGAGGCTTGGAGTCGAAAAAACAAGGATAACAAAGAGCCCGTTGACCGCGAAGAAAATGGATAAGAATTTTTTAGGATTCTTCTTTAGAAAGAAAAAAGGCAAACCAAGGACAAATCCTAGCATTCCGCCTCTTGCGTAAGATAAAACTAAGCCTAAGAAATTAACAACGACAACTGGCAACAAAAATTTAAACGAAAACCATTCCTTTAATTCTTTTAGGTAAATCAACAGTCCTGAGGCCAAAATGGTGAAAAGGGCCATGCCGTAACCATAGGTCATGTACATGCCGTAGAGCCCACAGGCCCTTGTTTCATGACAAGCATCTTTAAATTTTAGTGGATTAAAACCAGTGTAAAGCCCGATCAACCCAGAGATTGTCGCCACAGTAGTTGAGATCAAAAAAAGCCTTATAAGAAATAGGGACTGTTTCTTTGAAGCTTCCTTTGTAAAAAAAGCTTTTATGGCAGGTAAACTTAATAAGGGGATTAAGAAGTATTTAATCTTAAAGATATTCTTTAAAGGGCGCTCAATCTCAGACCAATTTGAGATTACTGATAGGACGATCACCACGATAAAGATTAAGAGGGAAAGCCGAGTTGCTTTTTTTAAATTAAGCTCTTTTAGATATTCTTTAGGGTTTTGGTAAGCATAAACCATAGTACCAAGGGCCAAGAATATATGAGAGACACCAGCTATTGAGATGGAGGTAAAGATGGCTCCAGCTAATAAGACTAAGGATATGAAGATTAGATTTTTAGGTAAGTTTTGCATTGAGCTCTATTCTACGCAAAAGCTAACCCGCTGTTAAGATTCTTTGAGATGCGTCATTCACTTAGATGTAAAGAGTTGTAATTGGGCTAGAGCAGCAAAACAAGCAATTTCAACTCTAAGAGTCGAGGCCCCTATTTCTATAGGGGTAAATCCTTTAGAAATAAAGCTCTCATTTTCATCAGCAGTTAGCCCCCTTTCTGGTCCTAGGACTAGGCTTATAGGGCCTGATAGATCTGGAGGAATATCAGTAAAACTGGTACCAGCTTGCATCTTGAGAAGATATTTTTGATGTTTAGAAAACTCTACATCAAGGGGAAGCTTTTTATGTAAGACTACCTCAGGGAGTTTAAAAAAGACTTTCGATTGAGAAAGACCAAGGGCGAGGTATTCTTGGTAAAGATTTTCTCTAAAGAGTTTTGCTTCGAGAAAGCTTTTTTCCGTTAAAGCTGAAACATAAAAGTGAAAAGTTGAAACCCCAAGGGAAGTTCCATGCTCTAAGATCTTTTTCATTGTAGGTGGTCTTGATACGGCCACAAAAAGATTAAGGTCATAGGAGGCTCCAGGGAAAGTCTTTATGACCTCAATTGTTAGGCCTTCCTCACTAAGAGAAGTGATAACTCCTTCACCGAGACTAGAGCCAACGATGCATACTGATAACTTATCACCTGTGCTTTTCTTTAAGACTTCTTTTATATGCTTTAGGACCTTGGGCTCTTTAAGGCAGTAGAGGTTCTCTTTTTGAAGTTCATGGGGAAACAAAAGCACATTATTCAATTTAATTCCTTAATTCTAGCTATTTTAAAGATTAATACCCCGAGGGCTCTTTTATGCCAAATAATTATGACTATTCCCACAAGTTCTAAAGCTCTCTTTCTTCTTGCCCCAGCGGGGTCAGGGAAAACCACCCTCATTTTTGACTTCTTTCAAAGAAATGAGAGGAGTATTCTGATGATCTTGCCCTTGAAATGCTTGGAAAGAGAAGTGAGGCTTAAGGCGAAGGATTATGAAAAGAAAGGCTTTTTCTTTGAAGCTATAACAGCTGAAAAAGCGGCTCAATTCATTGAAAGATTGCCACTAGAGAAAAGAAAAAACCTCTTGATCGTTTTAGATGAAGTACATTTGTGGAACTTTTGGGGAGATGATTTTAGGCCAAGGCTTTGGGAGTGTTTTTACTATCTTGCAGGAAATGGCTTTGACATCTTAGGACTCACAGCAACTTTAAGAGAGTCTTATAAGCAAAACTGGACCGACCTCTTTGAATGGGGAGGATATGACTTTAGCTTTTTAGACTTTGGCAACGGAGAGCTCGTCAATCTTCCAGTTAGAGAAGAGAGCTATTTTGGTTTTAAGAAAAGCCAGTTAAGAAGAAGGATTTCTTTTGAGATTGATGCAAAAAGAAGTTGTCTTATCTTTTGTCAGTATAGGGAGGAAGTCTTTGACCTTGAGAAGTTTCTTTTAATTCAGTCTCCTCAACTTAGAATATTAACTTGTGTAGGGGGTGAAGGGGGAAAGTTCTCTGAAGCTCTTGAGAAGGCCAAACCTGCCCAAGTCATTATTTCTACGTCGACACTTAGCCATGGAGTCAATCTTGGTAAAATTGAAAGGGTCATTCTCACTTACGAAGTTTGTGACTGGGATATCTACCTTCAGATGAAAGCAAGAGGGGGGAGAGGGGGAGAAGACTTTCAGGTCATTTGCAAGCAAAGGGATAAAAGCACGATTTATTCAAAGATTAAATTAATGCTCTTAGACAGATACCTAAGTCTCTTTTATGCTTAGGGCATGAAGACTAAGATTGAGGGACTCATCCTTAACAAAACAGAATTTCAAGAGAGGCATCTTATATGCTCGATGCTCTTAAGAACCGGAAAGAAGATTTCGGTTCTTTTTTATGGAGGTCAGGGGGGCGGCAAGAAGATCAAGCCGACTCAATTAGAGATTGGGGCCATGTTAGAAGTTGAACTTTCAGTTTCTAAAAAGAATTCTGAAGTTCATAGGGCCCGTGAGTGGAAGACTCTCTGGAAGGCCCAAAACATTAGAACCAATCATAAGGCCTTTATTCTTCTATGCGCTATTTGTGAAATAGTGGCGAAAATAATAGGAGAGGAAGACCTTCATCATGATGAGTTAACACAAGAACATGAAGGAATCTTTAGAGTCGTTAGCAACGCAATCTTTTATTTAGAAAAATCCCTCGATACGGATCAGTTTAGCCTGCATAAAGAATTTACTATTTTTTTAGGTAAGCTTTTAGGAGAGCAAGGAGTGTTTCCTCAAAGAGAAAACTGCTGCCTTTGTGATCTTGAGCTGACCGAGGAAAATATCTCCACTTTAAACCTAGAGCATGGTGGCTTTACCTGCTCCGATTGTAGCCCTAGGAAAGGTGATTTTTCATCGATTAATGACCTTTGGTTTATCCTCGGACCCATTGGGTCGCAAAAATATCCGGAGCTAATACCACTTAAATTAGAGAATACAGCCGTTTCTCGCCATTTGATGGACTATTTCCTTTATCAATTTCATTTAGAGGCAAGCGCCTTCAAATCTCTTTCTATGGTTTTTCAACTTTGATAGTATCTAGTCATGCTATCGTTTTTAAAGAAAAGGCTTATGCCTTATATAAGACCACATAAGGGAAAAGTTTTCTTAACTATCCTTCTCTCCTTCGCCTTAGCGGCTATTGGCGGCTTACAAGTAAGCTTAGTTAAACCAATTTTCGATAGCGGGTTAAGCCCTAACTCAACAAAAGAAGAAGTCTATCTTTTAGCGGGAAAACTATTGGGCCTAGGTCTACTTCATTTCCCATGCCGCTTTATCCATTTTTATTGGATCCGTTATATTGTCGATAACGCCACATGCGAGGTTCGTTACGATATCTTTAGAAAACTTCAAAGGCTGCCTGTTGGTTTCTTTACGAAGGCTCGGCAAGGTCAACTTATTTCAAGTGTTGTCAATGATACCCAGGTATTCTCAACAGGGTTTAGGGCCATTGTTGATTTAATCAGAGAGCCGTTAAAGGCTATTGTCTTTTTGGGCATGGCCTTTTGGGCGGATTGGCAATTAACTTCAGTCATCTTTGTTATCGCTCCTTTTTTAATTGTGATCTTCTCCATTAGCGGTAAGAAGGTAAAAAATAATCAATCTGTTGTCCAAAAAGAACACGGCGAACTGACGCATAATACCGCCGAAGGGATTGCTGCTCAAAAAATCACCAAGGCTTTCAACCTGCAAAACTTTGTAGGAGATAGGTTTAAGTCAGCGCAAAACCTCTTCTTTAAAGCGCAGATGAAAACCACTTTCGTTGAAGAAATGGCCCATCCTTTTGTTGAAATAGTAGGAACCATGGCTTTTAGTGCAGTGATTGTTTTTGCTCACCATAGGATTCAATCAGGAGCCACTACCATAGGGGAATTCATCTCTTTCGTGGCGGCCTTAGCGCTCTTTATGGATCCCATTCGAAAATTCTCACAGGCCAATGTTAGGCTCTCCCAAGGACAAGCTGCTGGGGATAGGATCTTTGCTTTACTTGAAGAAGAAGAAGAGAACTTCTCAAGCGGCGAAGTCATCTCTAGCTTTAGTCAAGGCATTGAGGTTAAGAATCTAAGTTTTGATTATGGAGAAGGGGCTATTATTAAGAACCTAAGCTTAGAGATACCTAAAGGAAAAAAAGTAGCTCTTGTAGGTCTTTCAGGCTCTGGTAAATCAACTCTTATTAATCTTTTACTAGGTCTCTATCCTGTAGATAAAGGCTCTATCTTTATCGATGGAAAAGACATAAATGATTATGAACTTGAGTCTGTTAGAGGTTTAACGGCTTTAGTTTCTCAAGACATCTTTTTATTTAATGACACTATTAAAAAGAACCTAACCATCGGACAAGAATATTCTGATTCAGAGATCAAAGAAGCCTTAAAAGTTTCTTACGCTGATGAATTTGTTAATGACCTCCCTGAAGGACTTGAAACAGTGGTCGGTGACCGTGGAACGAGGCTCTCTGGTGGGCAGCAGCAAAGAATAACTATTGCCCGCGCCTTCCTTCAAAATAAAGACATCATGCTCTTTGATGAAGCTACTTCGGCCCTTGATAATGAATCAGAAAAGGTTGTTCAAAAGGCCCTCGAGAATGCTGCAGGGGGAAAAACTGTTGTTGCTGTGGCCCATAGGCTTTCAACTGTGCAGGAATACGATTGTATCTATGTTCTTAAAGAAGGATCCCTTGCAGAGAGCGGCTCACACCATGAATTAATGGCCAAGAATGGTGAGTACGCGAAACTTTACGAACTATCCCAGAAAGCATAGCCAAAAAACCTCTGGATAGGGTACTTTTACTGCGAATTTTCATTGTAGGAGAGGCGTAGTGTCAGAATCAAATCTAAAGTCCATGGCAGACCTCGTTAGCTTAAGTAAGCGGCGCGGTTTTATTTTTCAAAGTTCAGAAATCTATGGAGGACTGCAATCTTGTTGGGACTATGGACCTTTAGGAGTTGAACTTAAGAATAATATTAAAGAAAGATGGTGGAAGGCCATGACTTTTAGAGACGATGTTGTCGGAGTGGATGCTTCGATCTTCATGCACCCTACTGTTTGGAAAGCTTCTGGTCACGTGGATGGATTTAACGATCCAATGATTGATTGCAAGCAATGTAAGGAACGTTACAGAGAAGATAAGATCGATGCTACTAAGCCTTGTCAAAAATGTGGAGCTAAGGATTCATTTACTGAAGCAAGAGACTTTAACTTAATGTTTAACACCCAAATGGGACCTGTTGAAGATGAGAGTGCAAAGGTTTACTTAAGACCAGAAACGGCGCAAGGAATCTTTGTTAACTTCCTAAATGTTCAAACCACAATGAGAAAGAAGTTACCTTTTGGAATTGCTCAAATTGGAAAGGCCTTTAGAAATGAAATTTCTCCTGGAAATTTTATTTTTAGAACAAGAGAATTCGAACAAATGGAAATGCAATACTTTCTAAAGCCAGGGACTCAAAAAGAGGCCATGGAGGCTTGGAAAGAAACCCGCCTTCAGTGGCATATAGACAATGGTATCAGACCTGAAAAGTTGAGATGGCATCCTCATGTTGGTAGCGAGCTTGCTCATTACGCAGACGCCGCTTCTGATATTGAATATGAATTTCCCCATGGATTTGATGAAATGGAAGGGATTCATAGCCGTACAGATTTTGACTTAAGACAACACCAAGAATTCTCAGGTAAGAAGTTAGAGTATCTTGATGCTGCTGATAATAATAAAAAGTATCTTCCATTCGTAGTAGAAACTTCTGTTGGTTGTGACCGTTGCTTATTAGCAGTAATGGCCGATGCTTATCGCCTCGAAAATGAAGGGGATAAAGAGAAGGAGAGAACTGTAATGAAGTTTGATCCAAAACTAGCTCCAATTAAAGTGGCGATTCTTCCGCTTATGAAAAAGTTAGAAGAGCCAGCGCGAAAGCTATTTCAAGAAGTTCAAAAGCATTACAGAAGTGAGTATGACTTAGCAGGTTCAATTGGGAAGCGTTATAGAAGGCAAGATGAAATTGGAACACCTTTTTGTATCACTGTTGACTTTGATACTTTAGAAGATAATGCCGTTACTATCCGTGATAGAGATTCAATGGAGCAAGAGAGGATTCCTCTGGATAATGTGATCAATTATTTAAATGATAAACTGAAGTTTTAATTTAAAGGATATATGATGGCCACAAAATGGGTTTATGGATTTAGTCCGGATAAGACAGAAGGTAGTAAAGAATTAAAGAACCTATTAGGTGGAAAGGGCGCGAATCTCGGTGAGATGTCTTCTCTAGGGATAGCTGTTCCTCCTGGTTTTACTTTTACTACAGAAGCTTGCCTTGAGTATGAAAGATTAGAGAATAATTTTTCTGAAGAGATGAAGACTCAGATTAAGGCTGCCATTTTAGAGGTCGAAAAAAATACGGGTAAAGGTTTTGGAAACCCGAAGAACCCCCTTCTTTTTTCAGTAAGATCAGGGGCCCGGGTTTCAATGCCTGGGATGATGGATACTGTTTTAAACTTGGGGCTTAATGCTTCAACTGTTAATGGGCTCGCTGAATTAACTGAGAACCCTCGATTTGCTTGGGATTCTTATAGGCGTTTTATTCAAATGTACGCCAATGTTGTCCTCAATTTTAACCTATCAATGCTCGAATCAACTTTAGAAGACTTAAAGGAAGCTAGGGGAGTAGAGCTTGATACTGAACTCACAGCTAAAGACTTAGAGCAACTCTGCCAAGTTTATAAAGAAATGATTCTTCAAGAAAGCGGGATTAGTTTTCCCGATGAACCAATGGATCAACTATGGCTCGCTATAGCGGCTGTCTTTGGTTCTTGGAATAATTCACGAGCTATTAAATATAGAGAAATTAACCAGATCCCTCATGAGTGGGGAACGGCCGTGAATGTTCAAAGCATGGTTTATGGAAATATGGGTGACGACTCAGCAACTGGAGTTTGTTTTACGAGAGATCCAAGTACGGGAGATAAACGATTCTTTGGAGAGTTCTTAATTAATGCTCAAGGTGAAGATGTCGTCGCGGGAACGAGGACTCCTCAGCCTATAAATGATGAATCAAAAAATGACTCGAATAAAGATCTTCCAACTTTAAGTTCCCTAATGCCTGAAGCTTATAACGAACTAGTTGAAGTTTATAAAAAATTAGAAAAACATTATAGAGATATGCAGGATATCGAGTTTACCATTGAAAAAGGTAGGCTCTACTTATTACAAACCAGAAATGGAAAGAGAACAGCTGCTGCGGCCATAAAGATCGCTGTGGACTTTGTGAGTGAAGGTCTGCTTTCAACAGACGAAGCCATCATGAAAGTGGCTCCTGAAGATTTAAACCAACTTCTGCATCCAAGACTTGATCCAAACTTTAAGAAAAATGTTTTAACAAAAGGGCTACCAGCTTCTCCTGGAGCGGCCAGTGGAGAGATCTGTTTTGATAGTGAGAGCGCTCATAAAAAAGCTGAAGCTGGGAAAAAGGTTCTTCTTGTAAGGCAAGAAACTAGCCCTGAAGATATATCAGGCATGGTAGCGAGTCAGGGGATCTTAACGGCAAGAGGTGGGATGACTTCTCACGCAGCAGTAGTTGCGAGAGGAATGGGAAAACCCTGTGTCGCTGGTTGTTCGGCATTAAAGATAGACTCAAAAAACAAAACGATGGTTGTTGGAAGTAAAACTTTTAACGAAGGTGATCCTCTCACAATTGATGGGGCCACTGGAGAAGTAATAGAAGGTCTCGTTCCAACAATTGCAGCAAGTATTGATGAGAACTTTGCAACTTTTATGAGCTGGGCTGATCAAAGAAAGAAATTGGAAATAAGAACCAACTCTGATAATCCCGAAGATACTAAGATTGCCTTAGCCTTTGGAGCAGAGGGAATTGGTCTTTGCCGAACAGAGCATATGTTCTTTGAGCCTGAACGTATTATTGCCGTAAGGGAGATGATCTTTGCTGAAAATAGAGCAGATCGAAAGAAGGCCCTTAAAACTATCCTGCCTTTTCAGCGAGAAGACTTTGTTGGAATCTTTACTGCCTTAGATGGCCGACCTGCTAACATAAGATTATTAGATCCTCCTCTTCACGAGTTTCTTCCTCATCTAGACAATGAGAAGAAACAATTAGGTGAACATTTAGATATTGAACTAAAAGAAGTCGAAGAAAGAATAGAAAAACTCCATGAATTCAATCCTATGTTAGGTCATAGAGGCTGTCGTTTAGGTGTTACTTATCCTGAGATATATCAAATGCAAGTTAGGGCCATTATTGAAGCTGCCCTTATTTGTAAAGAAAAAGGTATTAAGACTATGCCTGAGATCATGATCCCTCTAGTGGGGATTGACTTAGAGCTTTCTTACTTAAAAGAAAAGTCTTTAGAAGAGATTGAAAGAGTGTTTTCTGAGAAAAATGATAGAGTTGATTATAAGCTTGGGACAATGATTGAACTTCCAAGAGCTGCTATAACAGCTGGAGAAATCTCTAAGCATGCTGACTTTTTTAGTTTTGGAACTAATGATTTGACCCAAACAACCTTTGGACTCTCAAGAGATGATTCAGGAAAGTTCTTAGGTCAGTATATTGATAAAAGACTATTGCCTGTTGATCCTTTTGTTTCTCTTGATCAAAAAGGGGTAGGTTTCTTGGTCAAGCATGCTTGTGCTGAAGCAAAAAAGGTAAACCCGGATATTCACCTTGGCATTTGTGGAGAGCACGGAGGAGACCCTGCTTCAATTCACTTTTGTCATAAAATTGGGTTAGACTATGTAAGTTGTTCTCCTTACCGAGTTCCTGTTGCTAGGTTAGCTGCGGCTCAAGCGAATATAGAGGCAAGATGATCTTTGACGACGCGATTGATTCAATATTCCCTGATTGCCCCTTTGATCATATGGCGGCGGCTTTTATTGATTTTGAGACTAAAGAAGTGGCGGCAACCCAAAGAGGTCATCAGGGAGATATTTGGTTTGACCTTGCAAGTTTATCAAAAGTCTTAACTCTCGCTAGTACTTATCATCAGCATCAGAACTTGTTTGGTGAAGATGAAATCCTACTCATAGAACATAGAGCAGGACTTCCTTCTTGGGGAAGGCTTTCAAAAGATGGCTGGAGGGATACTGTTACTAAATTTTCAATTGTTGATACTCCCCATCTATACTCAGACCTCTCGGCCCTGCGGACTATGATTGAGCTTGAGAAAAAAAGCGGAAAGAACTTAAAAGAATTATGCTCACCTATTTGGGATGAAGAGCTTCTTCATTGGCTAGATCTACCAGAGTATTACCATAGTCCTGAAACCGGTTTTAGAAGAAAGAGGATAATCCGCGGACAAGTTCACGATGATAATGCTTTTGTTATCGGGGAGTTTTTATCTCATGCTGGGATGTTTGGTACTGTAAAAGGTGTCTCCCAAACACTTCTTAATCTAGATGCTAAAACTGGTTTTATTGATCATATTAAAAAGCTCTATGAGACTGGTCAGAAGCATGGCCGCTTTTTAAGAGGCTGGGACACGATGGAAGACCCAGAGACTACTTTAGCTGGAAATGGATGCTCTCCTATTACTTTTGGGCATACAGGGTTTACGGGGACATCCTTGTGGATTGACGCTGAAAAAAGAACCGGTTGGGTGCTCTTAACCAACTCCACTCAAAATTATTGGTATCATAGAAAGAAGCTTAATGAGCTCCGTCGAACTTTAGGAGAAATAGCTTGGAAATCCAAGTGATTTCAGTCTGATACAACCTTTTTTTCTCTAAAATTTTCTTCCTTTTTCTCCGAAAAGTAACGGAGAGTTTTTTTACTATAAAGGTAGATTATGAAAAAAATCAGCATACTTCTGTTACTAATTATTAGTTTCTCTATGGCCTCTTGTTCTTGGGTGGGTTTTGGAGACCGATCCTCTAGGGTGAGATCCCTTGCCAATCCGGTTGGTGAAATTGAGCATCTCTTAGGGATAGATCGTTTTCATTATTACATTAATGAATTTGCTGGCTTTCAAGAAGGAAAGCTCGATGATGAAGTCATTGAGGCCCTTCGCAAGATAAAGCCTCAGGATTTAATAGCTGAAGGTTATTCACTTCAAAGTTTAAAGAAAGCACAGAATTATGACCTAATGATTTATAAATACCTTACTCGGTATTATCCAGATCTAAATACACCTAAAGCTAAAGTTAAGTGGGAATATAATTTTTTAAAAAATAAACTAAACGAAGGCTTTTCTCTAAGACCTACTAAGCTTGAAGAGATTCTTTATCATGATGACTTTGTTGTCCCAGGTGATGCTGCGGAAAAACTTACTTTAACAAATGTAAACCCTGAGACTCAAACGCTAGAGAGTGGTCACTATATTTCTAATAGAACGACTAGGGCGGCTTTTTGGGATGCTGTAGCTAAAGACCGAAAAGTGGAATTTCATCTTGGAGATAGCCGAGAGTTTTTAAAGAACCTATCGGCCAATAAAGGAGAGATCCTATACGAAATCAAGCCTCTTGCAAGAAACTATAATAAGATCTTTCTCGTTAAGTATCCAGGGGATTCTAGTTACCGAGTTGCCATTACGAATATAGGTGGCGCTGACCGCTTAGAGCATATGGTTCATCACCTCTCTTTAAGTAAGCTAACGGCGAAAACCTTAAAAAATAAAGTTACTGTCTACGGCGGTCTTGAGGAATTTCATGAAAGACTTTTCAAGAAATTAAAAGGACAAATGAAGCATTTACCGAAGGCTGATAGAGTGGTCATTGGTCAAAAAGGAGCCGTTGAAGGAATCTTCAACCTTCATCTTAAATTAGAAGGAATGAGGGCCTATTATAAGAAAAGTAAAGCTGCTTTAAAAACAAAGATTGGTGCTGAAAACTTTTCTGATCTAGAGGATATTCTAAAGGGGGATGATACTGACTTTGACATTGTCGCCATTAAAAAGAAGGTTGAAACATCTTACGAAAAAGTTAAAACCATCATCGAGAAAGACCCTACCCTTAAGCCTGCTTCTTTTAGAAAATACAGCGCAGATAATACTACAACTGAAATGGCCGATTATGTTTTTAAGAACAAAGCCGGAAAGGATGTACGCTGGAGGGTTGTTGGAAATGTATGGGGAGACGAGATTGTTCCTCTGGCCAAGGCCTTAAAAGAGACGGGGCATACTAATGTTACCTATATGGGAACGACAGGGGCCTTTGCTGGAAAAGGATATGAAGTTGGGGATTTAGTTATTCCTAGCCATGCAAGAGACTTAAAAGGAAAGGTTAAGTTTAAAGGGACAGCAATGAATATCCCTGGAGCAAAAGTTGGGGGTGTTGTTGAACACGTGGCAAGTCCATTTAATGAAACAGAGGCTTGGTTGCAAAAGACGCGAACTAAAGCTGACCTTGTTGAAATTGAAACAAACTATTTAGCGCGCATCTTCAATGGTGCAAATGATCATATGAGGGCCTACCTCCTTGTTTCAGATATTGTTGGAGCTGAGGGGGAAACCCTCGCGCATGCCAGCAGTAGTAAAAGAAAGAAGAGTCTTAACAGTTTACTTGGATCTCTTTTTAAAAGAGATAAGGCAGCTGCTCCTACAGTTGTCGCCGATAAAATGGATACTAAGGTTGAAAAACTGAGGGCAGCTATAGATGAACTCTTTGGTTCTAAAGGAGCGACTCTTAGGTATTATATCTTTTCTCATTTTAAAGATCAGGAACTACCGGATAAAGAAGCTCTTCAAGCATTTGAACAGAGCTTTTCTAATTTTTCAGATAATTACTTTACCAAAAGATTAGTTTCTTCAAGTGAGGCCTTATCTAATATAATGAGAGTCATAAGTGAAGAAGATGCAATGCCTAAAATTGGACTTAACAAAGAGTTCGTTGAAGGCAAGTGGCATCCAAAGAACGATCAAGTAAAGATTCAGATCTATGCTTCTAGTCAAGCTCAAGAAGAGAGGTTTAAAGCCGTCTTAAATCGATTCTCTGATATGACCGATGATGTTGACTCATATAGCAGCTTTGAAGTAATCAGAGGACCACCACCTGCCGGGATGGTGACAGTAAAAGCTGAGGGAGTTGTTGATCAAGACTTCCTCGTAAAGGTTTATGCTGAAGCCGGCTTTAGACAAGCTGGCCTTGATTACGAAATTACCTATAACGGAAATATCAAATATCATTTTCTTCCAACAGAAAAACAAAGCAAAGTCTGTGATGCAGCTAAGAAGTTTTGTTCACTTGCCTACTTCTCACCTGACAGTCAAACAAGAGAGCTTTTAGATAGGCTAGCCAGTATTCCAGGAATAAATCCGAAACAAAAAATGAAAGAGTTTGTCACTCAAATGGATGGCAGGCTTAAAGCATATAATGGTGATTTTAAAGGAACTGTTAAAATGAGCACCGTAAGCTCATTACCTGGTGGTGACCTTGCTCAGATTGTTCCTGAGTTTAGTAAAACAAAAGGACTCGTTGTTAATTTAAAGATTACTCAAGAAGGCCTAAATAACCCTATGGTTGTTCTCGAAGAAATGGCTCATTTAAAACAGATTTGTGAGAACTACGATGCTTACTTTGGAAACCCTCTTCTTTGGGCTGAGGTTTCTAAAAATGCTGAGTTTGGTTCTGTAAGAAGCCAGGTCTTTTTGGCCAAGGCTGAAATCGATGCTATGGATGTTGTAACAAATGATCTACTTGAAGATTTTGGGTTAACTGATAATGAGGATGTAACTAGCTATATTCAAAAAAGAAGAGCTCATGCAACTAAGCAGGTGAGTGAGTTAAAGAAACTTGAAAAAATTGAGAAAAAATCCCGTAATGCTATGGCAAAACAGTGGAATACCCTTCAAAAGCAAATGCAAGACGCAAATTTAAAACTTGATGATTATATCGCGCAAGGAAATAGAAAAAAAGTCGTTGAGATGATCAATACCTTTATGCCATGGGAAGATATGGAGCCAACGGAAATTGCAGCTTGGCAGAAATGGCTTAAGGCCATGGAGAAACCTACAAAACTAAAGAAAAATAAGGTCCTTGTTTTTAGAGGCCTAGAAGGTGACTTAGTTAGAGAAGGAGCAAAGGAAGGAGAGCATTTTCTTATGGCAAAGATGCTTACTAAAAACCAAGGAAACTACACAAGAAGACTTAGGTCACTTAAGACCCATAGAACAAAAATGGTTAAAAAGGTAAATGTAAAAGTTCCTACAGATGTACCAAGTATTGCCTCTATTATGCAGGCCCATAGCCATGAACCAAATGGTTCTCCCTTTTTATCGGCATCAAATTTAAGCACAGCTAGGTCCTTCTCTGGCAATCAAGGGGAATATAATATGGCCGCTATGTTTATCGATAAAGATAGGTTCATGACAAATGCTATCAGTACTTATGGAGAGCAAGAGAGAATGATCCCTCTTATTGTTTTTCCAGATGAAATTATTGTCATGGGAAAATCTTCTGCTGACTCTGGGGTTTATGGGGGCTTTGACGAGTCAGCTTTCCTTGCAAAGGTTAAGCAAAAGATTGGCCGGAATATAACGGCCAGCGAGAAAAGTTCTTCAGGTTGGGATAAATTGAGACCAACTCAAGAATGGTGGGACTCAATCAATCCAAAAGGAGTTACTCCAGCTAAATCTCCAACTTCTTGTAAGAAGATTATCCAGCTCTTTCTGGGCAATTTGTAAGAATTGGCCTAGAGTAGAGGGATGATTTTAACAAGCTCTGATTTGATTGAAAGAAAAGACAAGATAAAGAAAATATTTTTCTATCGAGTTTGCGGTACCGGAATGGGAGCCGCAGCCTGTTTGCTTAAAGAAGCAGGTTATGAAGTCTCTGGTGGAGACAGTCTTTTTAATCCCCCGATGAGCACTTATTTAGAAAAGCTTAATATTGATCTTTATCATCTCAAAGATATTAATTCTGAAAAGCTTAAAGAGTATGACCTCATTGTTGTGGGAAATGTTGTTCCAAGAGGATCAGATGATGCCAAACTTTTAGAGTCTGTTGATAGGCCTTTAACTTCCTTTCCCTCTGTAATGGGTGGACTTGTCTTAAAGGGAAGAAAAACTGTAGGGCTGTCAGGTACTCACGGGAAAACAACTACGACTTATTTTGCCACTCAAATGTTTGAAAACCTTGGAGAAAAGCCAGGTTACTTTATTGGCGGAGTCTTAGAAGGAAAGAATAGTTCTGCCATAGGAACTTCTGATTATTTCTTCTTAGAAGCAGATGAGTATGACTGTGCTTACTTTGATAAAGTCTCTAAATTTAGAAGATATGAATTACAGAACCTGATCATTACTTCAATCGAATTTGATCATGCTGATATCTTTGACTCTGTTGAAGATATAAAGAATCAGTTCCGGCCACTAGTGTCTGAACTTGAAGGTTGCGTGATTGCTTGCTCTGATTATCCGGAAACCATCTCAATGTTAAAAGAGATGAATCATGAATACTTAGAATATGGTGATAAGTCCCCAGGTGGGCCTAAGATCTTAAAGGCTAGTGCAGATGGGACTGCCTTTGAATTAATCCTTGATGGAAAGAAAGAAGAGTTCATTACTGATGTGACGGGAATTCATAATATTAAAAATATCACTTCTTTGATCCTCTTTGCTCATAAAGAAGGTTTTGAAGTTGAAAAGATAAAGAAAGCTGTTCAAAACCTATCCTTAGTCAAAAGAAGACAAGAGATTAGAGGATGGCATAAAGGGACGGCCATTATTGATGACTTCGCTCATCATCCTAGAGCGGTAGAGGCAACTCTACAGGCCATCTCTCAAAAGTACCCAGATAAAGAACTGAATGTTCTTTTTGAGCCGCACTCCGCAACTGCAAGGAGTAATGTCTTTCAAAAAGAATTCCAGCAGGCATTTCTAGCCGCGCATAGCGTAGGGATTACAA
The DNA here is from genome assembly GCA_047630275.1 of Sulfitobacter sp. Lineage (GTDB taxonomy): Bacteria > Bdellovibrionota > Bacteriovoracia > Bacteriovoracales > Bacteriovoracaceae. Next base: position 273,680 of record JBLHVN010000001.1, read on the forward strand.
AGTTAAATCGATCAACTTCCGTAAAAAATGCTTCAGATCTTGATTTAAAAGCAATGTCAGGCTTCTTAGATAAACATGATGTTAAGACTCAGATTTTAAGCGGTCTACCAGATATTCTTAGCTGGGTAGAAGAACATTGTTCTGAAAAAAGTATTATACTAGTTCTTAGTAATGGTACTTGTTTAGGATTTTGGGAATCGGACTTTGTTAAGAACCTTAAGAAATAGCTTTTTTCTTTTTTGCCTGCTTATTGAAGTTTCACATTCAAGACCAGCCCCTATATTAAAATTTAAAGATAAAGATAATAAGATTGTTTCAAATTATCTTATTAAGCATAAAGACTTTTTTAATAAGAACTGCAAACCTGGAACTGAGGAAAAATATTGGAACCTCTACCACCGCTTTCGAGGAGATGGTCATTATATCCCTGTCCTCGAAGATGATAAGTTAGATAAATTAACCATAAATAGATTCCTACCCGAATTAGATAGAAAGCTCGCTTGGATTAAATCAAAGAAAAAAGAGATTGAAGGAATTAAGGACTTTAAAAAGTTTTTATCGGAGATAGAGGCCCTAGAAGTAGATTATGAAAAGATCCTCAAATTAAAGCAGGTCGGCATTGAAGGAAAGACTAGCGATGAGAGAAAGAAGGCGAGGAATCGTTCAAAGTATTCTTTGATTAAGTTTAAGATTCGCTTTAGAGACTTTTTGAACTCAATTGATTTTTTAACTTCCTATAGGTTTCCTGTTGATCATGTAGAACTTAGAGAGACCTATGACTTAGTTAAGGAAAAAAGAACACCTGAAGAGCGTAAACGCTCGAACGAGATATATTTTTATAGAAAGATCGTTCAAGATGGAGCTCTCAATCCGGACCGCTCAAAAAGCGATAAATTTCTTAGAGCAAACTTAGACAATATCATTAGGGAGTTTAAGAAAAGTGAAGACTTTATCTCTGAGAATCTTCGTTATGATATCAATTCAGCTTTCTCAGGGCTTAAGAGGATATTGAAAAAAGGAAAGAATTATCAATTACGAAGGTTTGGAGAATGGCAAGGAAGAGCTAGCCGAAATATTAAGTTCTATAAAGACCTTCAGGAAAACAAAAAGATTAATGGCAAGCAATCTGCTGAAGAATTAGTAAAGGAAAGAGTCTCTGGTCGCTACGCTTTAAAGAATTTTGTTTTAAAAAAAGAGGCGGAATCTTATAAGTACTGGCTTAAAGAATCGGAGTTGAACCGAGCTCTCTTTTCAATAGAAACAATCCTCTATAATGAAGTCGGGGCTATCGATGGGGTGGACGCTTTAGAGAGAAAAGACGTTACTCAAGTTGTTATCAATAGAAGATACTTAAAAGAATATAATACGATAGAACCTACAGAGCCCCTTTATGATCACCTAAATTTAAAAACTGATGGAACTAATATTGAATCTAACCCTTGGTTGAATCTTTTATTCAAAGAGGGGGAATTTAGCTTTACCTACTTTTTCATTGGGGGAAGCCTTCGAATCTTTTGTCCAGAGCAGACCCGTTATGGGAAAGTTTTAAGAAAGCAAAACCTTTACTTGGCCCTAAAACTACTACGCAATCCAAATCCTTCTTTTGATGCTGTCCGCTACTTTAGCCGAGCTGCTATGTTAGGAAGGATCGACATGAGAGACCTTTGGGATGACTTTATTCCCTTACCTGAGAGGGTGGGAAAACCAATAGGGAAAAGTCTAGAGCTAAAAAGGGCCCTTAATAGAGGTGAGTATCAGCTCTTTTACGAATTCCTCAATGAAACTGGTCATCGTTATAAGGTCTTGGAAATAAAAGAGAAAACTTATGTTTTTGATAACACTTCTAAGAAGTTTTATAAGTACAGAAATCCGCATTATTTTACCTATTTTAAGGATGCTTCAAAGCAGCCCTAAATCGTTGTTTACTTAGGTAAATCTAGGTATAGTTCCCCGTCACGAAATTTATTTCTATAGAAGTTAACGCTAAGCGAATATTGGAGAACTAAAATGTTAAAAGATTACGTATTTACCTCTGAGTCAGTAACAGAAGGTCACCCTGATAAGATGGCCGATGGAATTTCAGACTCTGTCCTAGACGCCATGCTTGCTCAGGACCCAAAGTCTAGAGTTGCTTGCGAAACAATGATCACAACTGGTCTTGTTGTTTTAGCAGGTGAAATTACAACAAACGCACAAGTCGATTTTCAAGAAATCGTTAGAAATAAAATTAAAGATATTGGTTACGACCATAGCGACAAGGGCTTTGACTGTAATACATGTTCAGTTATGGTTGCTCTTGATAAGCAATCTCCTGATATCGCTCAAGGTGTGAATGAAGGTGAAGGTTCTTTTTCAGAGCAAGGAGCAGGGGACCAAGGTTTAATGTTTGGATATGCTGTTAATGAAACTGATAGCTTTATGCCTCTAACAATTGACCTCTCTCATAAGCTTGCAGCAAAATTAAGTGAAGTAAGAAAGAATGGAACACTTCCACTTCTTAGAGCTGACGGTAAAACACAAGTTAGTGCTCAGTATGTTGATGGAAAGATCACAAGACTTGATGCTATTGTTGTTTCAACTCAACATGCCGCTGAGATGACTCTTAAGCAAGTTCAAGAAGGAATCAGAGAAGAAGTGATCAACAAGATCGTTCCTTCAAATTTGATTGATAATAATACAAAATTCTTTATCAACCCAACTGGTAAGTTTGTTATCGGTGGACCTATGGGTGACTGTGGTCTTACTGGTCGTAAAATTATCGTTGATACTTACGGCGGACATGGTGCTCACGGCGGAGGAGCTTTCTCTGGGAAAGATCCTTCTAAAGTAGACCGTTCAGCTGCCTACGCTACAAGGCATATCGCTAAGCATATCGTAGCTGCTGGCCTTGCCGAGAGAGCTCTTGTTCAAGTTGCTTACGCCATTGGTGTAGCAGAGCCTATGTCACTTCTTGTTGATACCTTTGGTACTGAAACGGTTGACGTTACTAAGATCAATAAGGCGATCAATGAAGTTTTCGACATGAGACCAAAAGCTCTTATCGAAAGACTTGATCTTCTTAAGCCAATCTATACTCCAACTTCGTCTTACGGACACTTTGGTAGAGACTTTCATTGGGAAAGGCTCGATAAGATGGACGAGCTTAAATCACATTTCTAATTATCAAGGGGCTCGCTGAGCCCCTTTTTTGTGTTATCCTAATTACATGTTTCTTGATTTCTTTTATTTTCTTCTTCGATATACACCTTGGTGGGGCGTACCAACTATAATGATGGCGGTGAGCTTTGCTTATATTTGGTGGCTAAAAGAAAATTGGCCTGTGGTCTTTTTCTGTGCAGGATTGGTTGCTTTTTCATCAAGTATGCTTATTTTCTATATTTGGGCTGGTTCGCCGAGTCAAGCGGTCCATTATTTCCGGGAAATGATCCACGCAGTATCAAATTAACTAACTGTAATTTATAGCTTTAATGCCTAGCAAGATAATGTCAGTGACAATAAATTGACACTGATTGCCTTCAGGGGGTAGGATTTTTCAAGCCTACTTTTTCGGCTTAAGGAGCATAATGAACGACTTTCACTTTCTACATACTGCTTTTGATCAAGATAAACCTACGGCGAATAAACCATTGGTTGATTCACCTCCTGATATCTACTTAGTTGAAGATGATAAGGTTTTTGCAAAGGCCCTTAGGACCTACTTGCAAAAGAAACTAGGTCTTGTTGTTCATTACTACGCAAGTCCTTCTGAATGCATTACTGCCTTAGACCTAAAGCTAGATCTTGAAGGCCCTGAAAATCAAAAACCATTTTGCTTAGTAAGTGATATCTCTTTTGACGAGGGAAGTGCCGATGGTCTTCTCTTAGTAGATCTTCTTAAAGAGAAAGGGCATACATTTGTCTCTATTGTTATGACAGGCTTTGCCTCAATAGAAACGGCCATTAACGCTACTAAGAAAGGTGTATTTCATTACCTAACAAAGCCATTTGAAATGGATGTGTTGGCCGACCTTGTTCTTAAAGCATTAACTAGATATGGATATGAAGACATCCATATGAAGAATATTGTTAAAACTGACGAACCTAGAAAAAACAATCCTATCTTTCAGAAGTTCAAGATCGAACCACCTAAAGAAGAGGATATGTTTTGTGGCATGATTGGAAGAAGCCCACAGATGAAGCAGGTCTTTGAAAGAATTCAAAAAGTGGCCTTGTCTGACTCTACAGTTCTTATTAACGGACCTTCGGGAACGGGTAAGGAATTAGTTTCAAGGGCCCTTCATAACCTTTCCCCACGCTCTTCTAAAGATATGATCTCAGTTAACTGTGGGGCCATCCCTTCAGAGCTCTTAGAGAGTGAGCTTTTTGGACATCTTAAGGGCGCCTTCACAGGTGCCATAAGTGACAGGAAAGGCCGTTTTGAGCTGGCTAATGATGGCTCTATCTTCCTTGATGAGATTGGTGATATGCCACTTCTTCTCCAGGTAAAACTCCTAAGAGTTCTTCAAAATAGAGAAATTGAGCCTGTTGGAGGGAGTAAAACACTTCCTGTTAACGTTAGGATTATTACTGCAACTCACAGAGACCTTGAAAAGGCCGTCAAAGACGGTGATATGAGAGAAGACCTTTTTTATAGGTTAAATGTCATCCCAATCAAGATTCCATCCCTTTGCGAAAGAAGAGAGGATATCCCTCTCCTTATTAGCTACTTCTTGCAGCGATTTGTAAGCGCTGATGGAAGAAACTCGATTGAGTTTGATGATGAATGCCTTGAGATGTTGATGGGCTATGACTGGCCAGGAAACGTTCGTGAGCTAGAAAACTTAATTGAAAGGTTAGTTATACTAAGGGGTGGTTCGATCATTAAGCCAAATGATCTGCCTATCAAGATCCTTCAGAATAACCCAACTTATGTGCAGAAATACGACAGTGTTATCCAGTTATCTAATGAGGGGATTGATCTAAAGAAGACCCTTTCAGATATTGAAGATTCTCTTATCGCTCAGGCCCTAGAGATGACCAGCGGTAATAAGAACCAAGCTTCGAAACTTCTCACAATGAATAGAACCACTCTCATCGAAAAGATGAAGAAAAAAGGTTTACTCTACACAACTCACTAATACTCTATAAGCTAGCTCGGGTGTCTATTTCTTGGACACCCTTACTTCACTCCTAAATCGGCGTAATTAGATGATCGCAAGATGGTGTCAAAATTTCACTAGGAAAAATAGTCCCTAGAGAAAAATTTTCCTGTGAATTATTTGAAAAATTGATACACTTAACATGACAGACAGTTCAGGAAGAACAGATTTGTCGATGCTTTGAAGCCTTTCTGCCTAAAAGTAACGAAATTATGAAACAGGATGTTTCCACCAAATGAAGAAAAGAGTTTTCAAATTTTTGACTTTACTCGTGGTTCTTTTTACCGCCCCAGCAAGTTTTGCTGAGCTCGTTGAACAACGTTTAACTAAGACTCATCTTCGCTGGAACGTGTTTGTACAAAGAGATATGGTTGTCATCGAAAAGAAGGGCGATTCTGTTTTTATCAAATCTTTAAATACTGAAACTTTAAAATCTCTTAAGAATGATCTTCTCTCTCTAAGCCCAGTAACAAAGTACTTTAAGAAGATTGTCTATAATGAGCCATCGGCTAAAAATAATAATATTGAAAGCATTGAAGTAAAACTAGCTTCATCAAATATCGAACTTTTTAACTTCTATAGAGATAGAGAAAAGAAGTACGTTGTCGACTTTTGGAGAGATGCAGATGCCGTTAGTGAATCAACTGCAGCAGTTCAAAAGAAGATCAGTGATATTGATAAAGAAAAAAAGAAAGCTAGCTCAGTTACAGCTCCGATTGGATCAAAAACTAAGGGAATTAGTTTTACTAAGAAACCTAATTCTAAGAAGAGTTCTAAGCGTAGAATTGCCAAAAAGGTTAAAAAGACAATTGCTCCTTATAGAGACTTTAGATACGGAGCTGCTTTTATATGGGACTATGAAGCGCTTAAACCAACGATTAAACCGTATGTAAAACTTGAAAGCAAAACACCAGAGTATTTCTACCCGATCAAAAACAGAGAGTTCGATAAAGGTGAAAAAGAAGCTCATCTACAGTTAAACCTCAATCTTTACAGAAAGAAGAAGTGGGGGCTGATGTACAAGTCCATTAAGCTTTTCCAAGATAAGTATGGGGAAGAGACTAACGTAGACTTTAATGAGTACTTGAAAGCCAATGCAATCCTTAGGACGAACTTTGGAAAAGATAATATGCAGCCAGTAAAGATGGCCGTATCGATGTTCAGCGTAATCGCTGCAAGAACTAAGAACTATGATCTAAAAAAAGGAATCTATAAATACCTTCTTCAATATAACCTAGATGCAAAAGATCATATCAGCGCTCTTGAACTATCAAAGAGGCTATATGTTGAGTCTAAGCAAAATTTTGATTATGAAGAAAGTAATAAAGCTGCAGAGGCCATCCTTTATAACCTCTCTAGCTTAAATCAGATTGAAAAAATCCGTGAAATTCTAAAAGAAAAGACAATAAGAAAACTACTACCAGCCCAGACTATGGCCGCTTATAAGATCTATTCACTCTTTAAACTAGGTAATATTCAAGAAGTAATTAAAGAGTATGAAATCATAGAACCAGGTCTAACTAGTTCAGTTGATCCGGTGATTCAGTTTAATGCTGCTGAAGCTTACTTTAGAGAAGCAAAGTATCCAAAGGCAATAAAGCTATTTGATTCTTTTATAGCGAAGTATTCTTACCATCCAAAAAGTTCTGACGCTAGGTTGAGAATAGCTCTTTCATACGACATTCTTGGGAAGTCTGAATCAAAGGTTAAAGAGCTTTATAAGAATGCTATCGATCGTTCTCAAGATTTTAAGATTAGTTATGAAGCTAGGCTAAGGTACGTGGGGTTAACTTCGGTTAGAAAAAGAAAGACTAATGAATCTGACCTTGAAACTAGAATCTTCATGGAGCTTGGTGAATTAGAAAAAGGAAAGATTGATAAAGAGCTAAAGAAGTTGCTTTGGTTAGTAAGGCTAAGAACCTTTATTGTTGATAAGAACTATAATAAAGCCCTCAGCTACTTAAATGCTATCCCAGTAACAAGTTTAAGACCTAGTGAGAAGAGAGTCTTTGAAGCTGATGGTGCAGAGATTGTTTACGGTCTTATCGATAGCTACTTCAAGGTCTCTGATTATTCAAACCTCGTTAGAATTTGGGAAATTTATAAAAACAGATACATCGATAAAGTGGCAGCTGATCCTTACTTAAACTTCATTGTGGCTAAATCTTATATTAAGATGGGCCTTTATGAAGCCTTTGATTCTCACTTTAAAAAGTATCAAAAGCTTAGCAGAACACCAGTTAAGACTTTTCCTATTTGGTATGACCGTGAGATTAAGGTTTGGGGACTTGCTCTACTAAAAGAGATGGAGCTTATTAAGAATATCAATTTAAAGAATTGGTCTTTAGCTAAGAAAAACTTAAATGAGTTCTCAAAGCTTATGAAAGGGTATAACAAAGTTAACTACTATAATGGGATCATTGCCTTTTACCAGAAAGACTATGTACAGGCGCCTATTCATATTGAGACCTTTTTAACTCGTGAAGTAGGAAAATCAATCTTTGACCCTTATGAAGTCGCAGAGATGATGAGGGCCTATACTGATTCTCTTTATCAGACGGGTAAAATTGAAAAATTCAAGAAAGTCTCAGAAGCTGTATTAAATGATACTGAGTACTACAGCCCTAAGAACCGTTATATGTTCGAAGTAAGAGAGAGAATCGCTTACTTGAATATAGAGCTATTAGCAGGAAAGAAAACAAGCAAGTCGTCGCTTATCTTAGAAGCTAGGATCAAAAGATTCATGAAAGAATTTAAGAAATCTACTTATAAAGGAAGATTGAGCTATTTACTGGCGATCTCTCTTCTAGAGAATAAGAAAGTTGATGAAGGAAAAAAGATACTTGGTTTAATCTTGGATGATAAATCAGTATCTGATTATGTAAAAGAAATGGCGAGATCAGAATTATCTCTCCTTAAGATAAAAGAAAGAACCCTTTAAGTTTAACTCTCAGGATGAGAGACGGATATGACAGGAGGTCAAATGAGTACAGTACAAGTTGAATTGTTCGGAATGGATCCAAAAGTTCAAAAAGCAGTATCAGTAGCAAGAAATGTTTCTGTGACTAAAGCCCCAGTTCTAATTATTGGTGAAGTTGGAGTTGGTAAAAAGTCATTAGCGAGATTTATCCATGATAGCTCTACAAGAGCTGGAAAAGGTATTGAGGTTGTTGATTGTTCAAATGATGCAAAAGATGTTGAAAATCAAATTCTAGGTTTTCGCGATGAAGAAACAGGTCGTTTTACTAGAGGTGTGCTTGAAGCTGCTAATGGTGGAACCGTCATCTTTTCTAATATCGACGGATTAGAAGATGAGTTTCAAAAGAAACTACACAAAATTTTAAATGAGTTATCTGACTATGATATCGATGTTCGTATTGTTGCTACAACAACTAAGAACTTATCAAAGCTAGTAGGATCAGGAAGATTCTACAGAGGTCTTTATACTCTAGTATCAAATAACTCAATCACTGTTCCACCTCTAAGAGAGCGTGCCGGTGATCTTGAGATGCTTACAAGACATTACCTAACTGAATTCTCTGGTGGAAATACTGTCCAAGTAGAGCCAACGGCACTTCAGAAGATCCTTAGCCATTACTGGACTCATAATGTTCAAGAGTTAAAAGCTGTTCTTGAAAACTCAGTAGCAAACGGTGACGGAACAACTCTTTCAGAAGCTGATCTAGAAATTGGTGAAAAGAAAGCAGTTAGTCTTATAACTGATGAAGATAATGAAGGGATTAGACTTATGTCTCTTAAAGAAGCTGAAAAACTTCTTATTAAGAAAGCCCTTATCCACACAAGTGAAAATAGAACTCAAGCGGCAAAGATTCTTGGTGTCTCAATTCGTACTCTTAGAAATAAGATCAACGAGTACAGAGGTATTGGAAACGCTTATTTCGTAAACTTGAGATAAGGAACAGGAGTTAGCAATGAGAATTGACGACGCAACAATTAAGGCACTATCTGCGAGTATTAAAATGCGCGAGATGAGGCAAGAAGTTATTACGTCTAATATCGCGAACGCTGATACTCCTGGTTATAAGACTAAGCGCCTTGGTTTTGAAGAGGCCTTAGCAAGAGCTCTCGATGTTGATGGAGAGCAAAGCTTAAATACTTCGGATGATGGTCATTACGACGTGGGTTCAGGGGGATTTGCAAATCTCCAGCCTGAAATTTACGAAGACCCTAATGGAGTTGTTTCAGCAGATGGAAATACGGTTGATAGAGATCATGAAATGTCACAAATGGCGAAAAACAAGATTCTTTATGATGCGTCGGTACAGCTACTGAACAAGAAATTAGGATTAATGAAATATGCTATCAACTCGGACAGATAAGAGGTAACGAATGGATTTACTATCAAGTTTGAAAATTAGTGCTTCAGGTCTTGCTGCTAACCGCAAGAGAATGGGAGCTATTTCTTCGAATATAGCGAATGCCCAAACAACTCGTACGGCCGAGGGTGGTCCCTACCGTAAGAAAGAAGTTGTCTTTGGTGCTGAGCCAGTTAGAGAATCATTCGGTGATATTTTAGAAGGGGAGCTCGACGCTCAAGCTAAGGAAGTTCATGCGACGGAAGTCATATCCACGAACAAAGCACCTATCCTTAAGTATGAACCACACCATCCTGATGCTAATGAGCAAGGTTACGTGGCTTACCCTAATATCAATGTAATGGAAGAAATGGCGAATATGATCTCTGCCTCAAGATCGTACGAAGCCAATATCAATGCAATGAATACAACGAAAAGTATGGCCTTAAAAGCCTTAGAGATTGGAAGATAGACAGGAGTTAAATGATGAGTATTGAAACAATAGGTTCACTCAAGCAGATCTTAGGAAACTACGACGCTAAGAAATGGACTAAAAGTGCAGACTTAGAATCAGCCAACTTCAATGAAATGGAGTCTAACGTCTTTAAGTCTGGTGAGTCGAGAAAGTCCTTTGCCGATCTTTTATCAGACAGTATCTCTGATGTGAATGGCTTACAAAAGGATGCAGACACGGCCGTACAAAAATTAGTGACTGGAGAGTCTAAAAACCTTCATGAAACACTCTTGGCCGTTGAGAAAGCTGAAATCGCATTCAAAGCGATGAACCAAGTCAGAATGAAAGTAATAGATGCGTATAAAGAAGTCATGCGCATGCAAGTATAAGAGTACGCTTTAACTGCAGGGTTGAGTAGGCAGGACGCCATAAAGCTCACCTAGCGAATCAGGAGGATTCACTTGCAGGATTTTATCGAAAAGGTTGTTAATAATTTTAAAGAGTTCTTCATAGGTCTTGAACCTGGAAAGAAAATGGGACTTGTGGCCGTTAGTGCTTTTGTTCTCGTCTCTCTTGTTGGAGTGTCTATTTGGGCATCTAAAACAAGGTTCCAAGTTCTTTATAAAGACTTAAACCGAGAGGATAGTAAGAAGATTGCTATTATCTTGGAAGAGAAGAAAATCCCATATCAAACTGCTGATGATGGAAAATCAATTAAGATCCCTGAAGACATGGTTCAAAAATGGCGTTTAGAGTTAGCCACTATGGGCGTGAATTTCTCTGGAACTGTTGGTTATGAAGTCTTTGATAAGCAGTCCTTTGGAACCACTACATTTGTTCAAAAGGTTAATAAGCAAAGAGCTTTAGAAGGCGAGCTTGTTAAAACAATCAAATACATTAGAGGAGTTAAAAGATCGAGGGTCCATCTTTCGATCCCTGAATCTAGCCCCTTTGTTTCTGAGAAGAAACCACCAGCTGCTTCAGTTGTTCTAGAGTTAGAAAGAGGCGTGACTATTACTCCTCAAGAAATTAAGGGTATTCAAAGTCTTGTATCAAGCTCAATAGATGGAATGAGACCTGAGTCTGTGGTCATCTTAGACGCTAGAGGTAAAAAACTTTCTGAGAATATCGGTGACGCTATGACAGCTAACACCGCCAATAGAATGGCCTTAGAAAGCAAGATGAACCGTAAGTATGAATCTCAAGTTGAAGAAATCTTAGGTAAGGTTGTTGGGCAAGGAAAGATTATTGCTAAAGTTGCTGTTAATATGGACTTTACGGAGTCAATTGCTGAAGAAACAAGATATGACCAAGAAAACACAGCGGTACTATCTGAAGTTAATAATTCACAAAAGATAAACGGATCAAGACCAAGCCCACAAGGAATACCAGGAGCCAGATCAAATCTTCCTGGAGAAACCCCTCAACCGGGAATTCCTGAAACAAGAAATAATGTTGATAAAAATCTTACGACTAAGAATTACAATGTTCCTAAAAAAGTTATCCGTTCAAAGCAGCCAACAGCAGGAATCAAAAGTGTCAGTGTTGCTGTTATGGTTGACGGTAAGAGAGTTCCAGTCCTAGATGAAAATGGAATTGCAGTTGTCGATGAGTACGGAAGAGCTCAAACAAAGTATGAAAGATGGTCAGAAGAGGATCTTGCAAACTTCTCAGCTATCGTATCGAGTACAATTGGAATCAATGCTAAAAGAGGCGATCAATTAACAATTAAGAATATGGAATTTGCTCAGGAAGACCTGGCTGCTATGGACGCGGCTATGAGAGAGCGAGAAAACCGTGAGCTTCTAAAGAATATTGCAAAATACTTAGTTGTAGGCTTAGCAATTTCACTCTTTTTCTTCCTAGTAGTAAGACCGTTTATTCAATGGGTAACTGATAATACAGTTGAAACTGTTGAAGATTTCTTACCAAAGACCTTAGAAGAACTTGAGAAAGTTCAAGCAAATCAAAAATTACCTGGGCTTGAAGATGCTCTCCCCCAAATTGAGGAGAAGTTAAACCCAGAGAAGATTGAAGGTAATATGCTCCGTGAAAAGATTATCTCCCTAGTTGAAGCCAACCCAGGGAAAGCGGCGCAGATTATTCATGAGATGATTCACTCAACAGAATCAAATAAAGAAATTGCCTAACGGAGGAAGTGACGTGGCGGCTGAAGAAAATAATATTGATCCTGATTTAGAGTTTAGCCTTTTATCCGGACAGGATAAAGCAGGACTCTTATTAAGTTCCCTAGGGGTTCAAACAACTCAGCTTATCTTCTCGCATATGAGAGATAATGACGTTAAACGCATGATTAATGCCATGTCTAACGTTAGTAGGGCTCCCATTTGGCTCATTAAGAAAGTCTTAGAAGACTTTTATATGCAGTTAAATGAAGAGAACGATTTACTCTTCTCTGAAAACCGTGGTCGCGATTTTATTATTAACGCCCTTGGTGAAGATAGAGCGAAACAACTTCTTGGACAGATTGTTGATGTGGGAACTTCAAACACTCTTGAGTCACTAGAACTTGTTGATACAAGAACGTTAGCTAACTTTTTGATTAACGAGCATCCGCAAACGATTGCTCTTATATGTGCTCACCTTAATGCTGAAAGAAAGGTTGATGTCTTAAGAAGACTTCCTGAAGGGCTTCAAGCGGAAGTCGTTCTGAGAGTTGCTAACTTAGACTATGTCTCTCCTGAACTGATTGCTCAGTTAGATGATGTCTTAAAGACAGAGCTTTCAACACTTGGATCAATCGATACTCAACAGCTTGGTGGCGTAGAACCAATTGCCGATATGTTAAACATGATGGACAAGTCCAGCGAGAAGAACATTATGTCGAGGGTCGAAGAGAAGGATCCAGAACTGGCAGAAGAGATCAGAAAACTTATGTTTGTTTTCGAAGATCTTATCTTTGTGGACGACAAGGGTATTCAAACGCTTCTTAAAGAAGTTGATAATGGAAAGCTTGTTATTGCCCTTAAAACAGCACCTGAAGATATTAAAGCTAAGCTTTTCAAGAATATGTCAAACAGAGCTGCAACAATGCTCCTAGAGGATTTAGAGGCACTAGGGCCAACGAAACTATCAGACGTAGAAAAAGCGCAAGCTGAGATTGTAAACAAAGCCAAAGAACTTGAAGGTCAAGGTAAAGCCTTTATCTCAAGAGGTGGCGAAGGTGATGCTCTAGTTTAAATAAAGGTGAAGGTAGAGAAGTATGGAAAAGGCTAAAATGAAAGACGAAGAAATAGTTGATTATCAGTTTCTTGATTTGAAAGGAGTTCCTCTCAATGAATCTACTAGTAACTATGAATTTGTAGACATTAATAGTATTTCACCAACTCAAGAAAAAGAGCACCAAGAAATCATTCGTAATGAAAGAGCTCATGCCACTCGTAGTAACTTTAAGGTTGCTCCTATAGTCAAAGAGCACCGAGGGATGATTAAGCAGGAAGAAAATGAACGTGAAAATCAGATCCAAAATGAAGTAAGCCGTAGGCTTCTCATGATTGAAGAAGATGCTTACGAGAGGGGTTTTCAAAGAGGTCAAGAAGATGGTCGTGAAGAAGTGTTTCGTGAAACTCAAGCGGCCACTGACGAAAAACTTGAATTGTTGAACTCTATGATTAAAGAAATCTTAAGTGCAAAAGCAGAAATGCTAAAAGAAGAGAGGATTCAGGTTTATGAAACTGTTAAAACTCTATCAAAATGGATTGTCCTAAGAGAGTTAAAAGAAGATGGTACTTATATAGAACGTCTTTTAGAGAAACTTATTTTAGAGATGCAAACAAAATCAAACCTCTTGATCCATGTTAATCAAAGTTCTTTTGAATCAATGCCTGAAGTTTTAGAGCAAGTTCAAAAAAGAATAGGTGAACTAACGAATGTTAGAGTTGAAGTCGATCATAACCAAGATGTTCCTGGGATGGTCTTGCAGTCAGAAAATGGAATCTTAAATGGCCGCCTAGGTGTTCAGTTTAAGAATTTAGATAAGCTTTTCTCTAATGTTGGGCTTCCTTTTGAAGATTCAGAGGAATTAAACCTCTCTGTAGAAGAACCTGTTCAAGCAGCCCCTGAGGCTGAGGAATCTCTTGCACAGCCCACAGTTGATGACTTTGATATCGATGATCTTGGTTCAGATGATGATGAGGAGAATAATGGCTGATCTATCTTTAGATTTTGGCCCTATCATTAGGGCCTATGATTACTCTATTCCTTATGAAAAAGTGGGAAAGGTCCATTCAAATAAAGGTGGAATCTATGAGATTAATCTATCAAGAGCTGTTATTGGAAGTAATGTAGAGTTTATCACTGAATTTGGAGATAAATGTTTTGGTGAAGTGGTAGGTATCAATGGAAACCGCTGCATGGCGATGCCCTACGAAGAACTTTCAGGAATTAACTCAGAAACAAGAGTCTACTTAAAAGAATTAACCACTACGATTAAACTCTCAGAGGGATTACTTGGCAGAGTAATTGATTTTCAAGGGAATCCTATTGATGGGAAGGGTCCTATTGAAGAAGAAGTTGAGGAAGTGAGAAGTATCTTTGGTGAGCCGATTAATCCACTACAAAGACCACCGATTCGAAAATCATTAGATACAGGAATTCATAGTATTAACTGCTTTATGACCGCAGGCATGGGGCAACGTTTTGCGATTATGGCCGGTTCTGGTGTCGGTAAATCAGTTACCCTAGGGATGATTGCACAAAATACAAATGCAGATATAAATGTTATTGCGCTCATCGGAGAAAGGGGTCGAGAAGTTCTAGAATTTATCGAGTCAGACCTTGGAGAAGAAGGCCTTAAAAGGTCAGTTATCGTTGTCGCGACTTCAGATAAATCACCTCTTATTAGAGCTAAAGCTGCTTATGTAGCGACTACTATTGCAGAGTACTTTCGAGATAAAACAAAAGATGTTCTCTTGATGATGGATAGTATCACTCGTTTTGCCATGGCCAATAGAGAGATCAGTCTCGGGGCAGGGGAGCCTCCAGGGCAAAAAGGTTATACGCCTTCAGTTTTTGCAAAGCTTCCAAAATTAATGGAGCGAGCAGGAACGAAAGAGGGGTCAGGATCAATTACAGGAATCTATACCGTCCTTGTTGAAGGGGATGATATGGATGAGCCTATCGCTGACGCTGTCAGGGCCATTTCTGACGGGCATATCGTTCTTAGTAGAGACTTAGCTTCAAGAAATCACTTTCCTGCAGTTGATGTACTCCAGTCAATTTCAAGGGTCATGAACAAAGTCGTCTCTGGTGAACATAGGGTAGTAGCTTCTTTTTTAAGAGATCTAATGGCCGCCTATAGAGAAAATGAAGACTTAATTAATGTGGGAGCGTATTCAAGAGGCTCTAACCCAAAAGTAGATAAGGCCATCGCCATTTATGATGATCTTATGAATCTTTTAAAGCAAGAACAGGGCATGCATGAATCTTATACGATTGAAGAATTATACGATCATATGGTTGAGCTAGCTAGAAAGGCAGAGCGATCAGTTAATCCTGAAGCATTTGAAGGGTAAGATAGATGTCAAAGTATAAGTTCAAATTAGAAGGCTTATTAAAACTGAGAAAGTTTAAAGAGCAACAACTTAAAGTTGAACTTGGAAGAATTGTTAGTGAAATACAAAGAGTCAAGAACAAGATCTCAGAATATAAAGGTCATATTGACGAAGCTTATGATGGACAGGAAAAAGTATTAAAAGGAGAGACAAGTGGAGAGATGATTAAGTTCTTTCCTTATTTTGTCGAAGCTAAAAATAGCGCTATTACTTTTGAAGTTGAAAGATTAAAAGGCCTTGAAGAACAGTACGAAGAAAAAGTTATAGAAATGAAAAAAGCTAGAGGTGAAACAAAAGTCATCGATAAGCTCAAAGAAAAAGATAAGAACCTCTTCATGAAAGATAAGGCTAAAAAAGATTTTGCCAAGATAGAAGAGATGAGAATTTTAAGGCAGGGAGAGGGGAGTTAATTTATGAATAAAATACTATTACTTTTTATACTAATGATATCTATGCCTCTTACTGCTGAAGAGAAGGCCAAGAAAGAAGTCAAAGACCCAAGAGAGCAAAAATTTAGCTATGATGAATTTCAAGAAGCTGTGAATGAGCGGGTTGAAAAGCAGTTAAAGAGACTTGGGCGAGGTAAGATAATTGACTTCTCTAAAGAGCTAATGAAAAAAGAAGAGCTTCTAAAACTGCGAGAAATCGAGCTTGAAAAACTAGCTGAGCAATTGAAGATGAACTCAAGTGATTTTAAGAATAAGATTAAAAACTTCCGTGGAAACCAAGTAAAGTTCTTAGCTTGCCTAGATGACTCGGATAAACAAAAAGAAAAAAGAGTGGCTCATATGGTTGATGTGGTCAGTGGCATGAAGCCTCAGAGTGCTGCTGAGGTACTCTCAGTTCAGGATTCAGAGATATCCATTAAGATCCTTGGGATGCTCCCACCGGAGAAGGTGAGCAAAATATTCAACTTAATGAAGAAGGAAATATCTGCCCGGCTTCAAAAACAGTACATGACTATGAAAAAATAAGAGAATGAGAATAGCTGTCCGCGTTAATGAGGACGGCCAAAGGAATTAATGAAAGCATTAGGTGTAAACATTTCTAACATTGAAAACAAAGCGGCAGCTAGCGTTAATGAAAACGCTGGTAAAACTTTGTTTGGAAATAATGTTGGTATCGCTGAAGGCGGAGAGTTTGCAAACTTAATGGATATCATTGGTGGCTCTAAGAGCAAGGCTCAGAAAGTAGATCTACTTTCAATTTTAAACTCAGCAAAACAAAACCCTGAAGCCTTAAATGAGCTTCCTAAAGAAGTCCTTCAATTAATAGGTGAGAATTTTCAATTTGATGGAAAAGCAATTCTTAATCAAAATGGAAAACCAATTCAAGTAGAAGACATCATAAATAAGATAAATGAGATGAAGCCAGAACTTCTTAATCAGGGAGCTTCAAAAGAAGCGGATTTGATGGAAGTGAGAAATCTGCTTAAGGGTCATAACCTAGACGCTGCCTCTGCGACAAAGAAGTCACACTCATTATTTACTTCTGGAAATGATTTCGTTCAAGCTAAGGGTTCTGCCCAGCCAGCTCTCGTCAACGCTAATGCTAGTGACGTAAACGGTGTTAAAAAGATGAACGGTCTCAATCAATACAGTAAAGAATCTCAAAACCTTGATACAGCTTTAATCTCAAACTCAAACGTTGAGATCCCTGAAGCTGCTGTTGGAATGACTCAGTTTAAAAATGAATCGGCCTTCGATCAATTAGGAGCTCAGTCAAAGGTGATTGACCTCTCTAATGTCCAGGCTGGAGATAAGAACTCTCTTATAGATCAGGTTTCAAAACTAATTGAGCAGAATAATATTAAATCAGCAGATACGATGGACGTAACAGTTAAGCATGATGACTTAGGGCAGTTTAAAATCGAAGTTTCTAAGAATGCAAACTCTGGTGAACTTGATGTAAGGATTATCTCTAAAGAAAGAGCAGGGCATAACTTCTTCGTTGAGAATGAAGCGCAATTAGCTAAGAGTTTAAATCAATCTGGAATTAAATTAGCAAATATTAAAGTAAGCCTTAGCAGTGAGAATGTTTTTACTTCTAACGCTGATACAGGAAAAGATTCTTCAGAGAGCTTTTCTCAAAATTCAAAGAATCAAAACGGACAATACGGTCAGAGAGATAATGAAAACTCTGACTCACAAAGAAGAAAGCATTTATGGCAAGCTTTTAAGCAAAACGCCGAATATGCCAGCGCCTAAATAAGGAAATCTAATGCCAGGAATGGGTAGACCAGCATCAGGAGCTCAAAATCAATTCGGTGGAATCCGAAAAGCTCCCGAGAATGTAAAGAGGAAGAAGGTAAATCCTAATTCTCTTAAGGTCGATCGTAATGGTGTTGGTAAAGAGCTGAACAGGCTAGCAGGTGTAAGACAAGAATCTCGTTTCGTAGATAAAGATCAGCATAATAAAATGGATAAAGATGGCTTTTTAAAACTTTTATCCCATCAGATGCAAAACCAAGATCCTTTTAAGCCTATGGATCAAAAGCAATTTGCAACTGACCTTGCGCAATTTTCTCAATTAGAACAAATGACTCAAATGAATAAGAACATCGCTGGAATGGGGGATAATGCTCCTATGGAAAGTAAGTTCTTTGGTGCTAGTTTTATCGGTAAAAAAGTAACCACAAAGGGAACTTCGGTAGAGTATGCAGGGGATCAAAGTAAAGTAACTCTACCTTACTCATTACCTGAAGATGCTGAAACCGTTACCATTAATATTTTAGATAGCAGCAATGTCCTTGTGGCCCAAGTAGAGAAGACAAACCTTTCAAAAGGCTCACATAATTTTACATGGGATGGGATTGCCCTAGACGGAACCCCAGCTGTAAAAGATACTTATAAGTACTCAGTAAGAGCAACTGATGAAACCGGTGCTGACTTTAGAGGTCAGACGAATGCCATCGGACTTGTGACTGGTGTTAGTTTTAATAACGGTGAAGTTATTCTTGAAGTAGATGGCAGTAAAAAAGTCTTCTTAAGAGATGCCCTAAGCTTTCAACAGGCTGATAATTCTGGCGGTGCGGCAAAAACACCTACATTGAAAAAGCAAGCAACTAATCAGTATAATAATATCAAGGATCAAACGCAGTAAGTGCGAATAGGAGATTATGACAAACGATAAGATCAACAACATTCTTATCCCACAGGTAAACAAGGTTTCTAATAAGAAATCCGATAACCTGAAGTCTAATAATCCAGCCGCCGCCAATAGAGACGATTTTCAAAAATTACTAGATAAAACAATTGGGCCCCAAGAAAAAAAGGGCCTAGAGATTTCAAAGCACGCCGCCAAAAGACTTGAAGAGCGTGATTTGAAAATGGATACAAATGAGTTTGTAAAACTTCAAGATGCTGTTGCAAAGTTACGGCAAAAGGGAGGAAGAGATTCTTTAGTCATTACAGATAAAGCCGCTTATATCGTGGATGTTAACAACAACAGAGTTGTGACCGCTATTGATAAAAGAGACATGGCCGAAAATGTATTTACTAAGATCGATTCAACATTAGTTATATAAGAATTGAGAATTTGGCTGGTCCTTTCCGGAAGCCTAATTTAGTCCAGTAGTTGTCTAAATACTTTCTTGATTTCTTTTCATTTAGGTCTAGGAGGGACAAAATGGGAATTTTACGTTCGTTTAACGTTGGTGTATCTGGTTTGACTGCAACAGGTCAAGGAATGGGAGTTATCGCTGATAACATCGCTAACGCTGGTACCAATGGTTTCAAAGGCTCAAGAGCTGAATTTCAAGATGTGCTAGCAACTTCACTAAAAGGGATTGATGGTGGAGATCAGTTCGGTGCAGGTACAAGGCTCGCCCATATTAAGCCAATCATGACTCAAGGTGATGTCGCAAGAACAGATTCAATCACAGATATTGCTATCAATGGAGACGGTTTCTTTAATATCAAGGCCCCTTTTGGACCTGGTTACACTAGAGATGGTTCTTTTCACTTTAATAAAGAAGGTGAATTAGTAAATAGTGATGAGTATCCGGTTCTTGGTTACGTAGCGGACGCAAAAGGAAAGATCACTAATAAAATGGACGCCATTAAGATCGGAAACACGGCGATTCCAGCAAAAGGAACAGAGACGCTAAATCTAAATATCAACCTCGACTCTAGAGCTGATATTATTCCTTTCAATCCTGAAGACCCAGAAAACACCTCACAGTTTGCTCACTCAGTAACTGTTTACGATAATATCGGAACTCAAAGACTTGTAACTCTTTTCTATGAGAAGACAGGTGTTAATCAATTTAAGTACCACGCAATGGTTGATGGATCTGAAGCAGAAGGTGGAATCGAAGGAAAGTTCACTGAGATGGCTTCAGGAACATTAAAGTTCAATGACAAAGGTATTCTTCAAGAAGAAATTGAAGAAAATAATGCTTTTAACTTCAATAAAGGTGCGACTCAAGGTCAGAAAATTAAATTTGATTTTGGAAAATCAGTTGCGGAAGGCGGAGACGGACTAGACGCAGCCACTCAGTACGGAACAAACTCTAACGTTGCAAGGCATACTCAAGATGGTTTCCAAGCAGGAACACTAGCTTCAATGTCTTTCAACGATGATGGAGTTCTAACAGCCGTTTATGACAATGGTGAATCTAGAGACATCTCTCAGATCGCAGTGGCTAAATTTGAAAACAACGAAGGACTCTTCAAGGTTGGTAAAAACCTTTTCAAAGAGTCTCGTAAGTCAGGACAAGTTGCTAACGGTAAGCCAGGTGAGTTCGGAAGAGGTGAAGTTCTTTCAAAGTCCCTTGAATTATCAAACGTTGATATTGCAAATGAATTTGTCGATCTCATGAAGGGACAAAGAAACTTCTCGGCTAACGCGAAGACCTTAACGACGGCAGATCAGATGCTACAAGATGTTTTACAGATTAAGAGATAATAAATAACCGTATCCTTAGGAAGGTCTTCTCAACCTTCCTAAGAAATGGCCCAGTAACCTGGGCTTATCTTCCAAGAATTTGGATGTTAAAGGGGGGAAGTATTTTGCAGGTACTTCCCCTATTTATCTTCAACTCCATTACTCCCAATTGCTTTTACAGGACAGGCCTCTAAGGCCTCAAAGCATAAAAAAACCATTACATGAACACCTGAAAAATACTTATCTAAAACATAGAGGGTATTGTGATGAGTATCCTTTCCTTGTTGTTTTCTCTCGATTCTAGAAATAGTAGCTTGATCAAAATTATGATAATAACAACCAACTAATCCAAGGAACAAATCCTGAATCCTTGACTGAGAATTATACCTACGATTCAAACGGAAACCGCTTAACTGATGATTTTGGATCGTACAATTATGATGCTAGCTCACAAAGATTAACAGAAGACTATAGGTATTTTTATTTTTATGATCAAAACGGAAATATCTCGTCTAAAAATTCTAAAACAGATTCAAAGGTAATCAATTATATCCATAATTCAGAGAATCAGCTGGTGGGGATTGATTATTTTGATGGAGTAACGCCGACTAAAGAAATTTCTTACGTCTACGACGCCCTTGGAAGAAGAGTTAAAAAGACCATAACCGATTTAGTCACACCTGCAAATTCTTTTACAAGAAAATATGTCTATGACGGAAATGAAATCCTCGCAGAGTTTGATGCTGATAATAAACTCTTAGTGACTTACACGCATTCTACTCTTAGGACTGATGATGTTCTTGCTGTTGATGTGACAGCGGATGGAGTTACTAAAAATGTCGCTCAGTCTGCGCAGTCCTATTTCTACATAAAAGATGGGCAGGGAACGGTTGTAGATGTTGTTGATAGTGCTGGGCAAAAGGTGCAACATCATGTGTATTCAAGCTTTGGAGAATTAAGAGTAGTTAAGGATAATTTGGGTAATAACATAAGTAACAGTCCGGTATTAGCGGTGTTCTTTAGTTATACTGGGCGTGAGTTTGATAAGGAAAGTGGGCTTTATCACTATCGTGCGCGAACATACGATGCAAGTATTGGGCGATTTTTAGAGGAAGATCCTCATCCCGGAAATGGTAGTAAGCCTGTTACTACTAACAACCGCTATGTATATTCTGGAAATAATTCAATTAATTTTACAGACCCAAATGGAAAGTTTTTTACATCTTTATTTTCAACAATTGGGCTTGGGGCAATCCTTGGAGGAATTAATGAAATCGCTGAAAATAACGGTGTTAAATTTAGAAGTGTGGTAGCAGGAGCTTTGACGCTGTTTGGAGGAAATCTTTTAACTTTTGGTGGTTATCTAGGAGTGAGAAATAATCTTTCTGACAAAAACGCTGATAGATTTGATAAAGGGATTATTTTGATAGCGGCAATCGCAGGTAGTTATGGTTTTGCGACGGAGCCATCAGCTTTCACTGGACTCACAGGGTTTGAAACCAGCCAAGGGGTAATGGCAGCTTCAGCATTATTTTCCGAAGGACCATTAATTGACGGGCTGCTTGATGGTGGTATTGGAGCATTTGGAGGTTCACTGATCTTTGATTCAGGAAGTGTAACCTGGCCACAAGTTGTGGGAGGTTCCTCTGTAGCAGCTGGTGGTCTTGTGTTATTCTTAGAGGACAATAATAGAGCAATTGAACGTAGAATTAAGAGACATAGGGATTTAATTATAGGTGCATTAGGGGTTAAGGCTCTTACACCAGTCTTTTAGGAGTATTTATGAAGAAAAATATAGTTTTAGGGTTATTGTTTGTGATGTATTCAGGAGTCTCTTTTGCTTACGATGGCTCTAAATGTATGGGTGCTCTAAAGAAAGGAGGATCTTGGGGATGGTTGACCTCTAGTTCTCAATTTTTATCATCATGGGGACAATGTTCGATGATTGGATTAGCTCCTCAAGAAAGACCAAAGTTCTTTGTTGCTCAGAACGTAGATAAACTTATAATTGACTCTGCAAAGGGTGAGGGTGAATATCTCGCTTCATTTTCTAAACTAGCAAGCTGTGATGCTTATACTTCTCAGAAGCTCCCTGACCGGCTTCAAAACAATTTAAAACAAATTTACGGTGATGACCTTCAGAATGATGCTCAAGAAGTTTACAAGCGCATTTCTGAGCTTGTGAGAGCGGATAAAGAACTCTCATGCAAATATTTAGGATAAGGTGCCAGCAGACTTATCCATCAATTAAAGAAGTCAAAATCAGGAGGGTTTCTTTTTTCTCTAGAACCTGAGAATTTAAAGTTTGTTTTTTTTAGTCCACTTGTAATTGATTCGGCTTGCTCTTTAGTATGACCACTTTTTAACCACGTTAGGAAATTGATATCCGTAGGATTTATATAGGGACTTAAATCTGTAACGAAGGGAAGACTCCTAGTTTGTAAGTATAGAGTTGATAAAGGATATTTTGTAGCATCGTCAACTATTGAGGCCTTATTTGGGTTTAGGTAAATGTATTTAAGAACATTAGCATAGTGAATATCTGAAGTGATAAGAGACCATTTATATCTACCACCAAGCATGCGATTAATTTTCTTTGTTTTTATTCTTATCTCCAAAGAGAAATTCTTATTAAGCTCGTACATGAAACTATCGATATTCTTAAGAGGAGTATCGAGAAGTAAGTGGTAATGATTACTCATCAAAACAAAAGCATGGATAGAAACAGGGTGCTTTCTATTGGCAATCTTGATTGATTCTAGCGAGATTCTCCAAACTTCCTCAAGATCAATCTGAAACCATGTCCTATGATTTGAACGCGAGGTAATATGGTATGGAAATTGATCAGTTCTATATGTCAGTTTTCTAGGCATAGAGTTACTTGCCACAGGAAGAAAAAGAAATCGAAACTTTCAGGTATAGTGTTAGAATATAATGTAGATATGAAAAATTGGATAGGTCTGCTGGCACCTTATCCTAGAGTTCGGTCCCCCAGTAATATTACATTAAGAGTTATGATATAATTTAGCTATGGAGAATATGGAAATATATAAAATAAGAAAAGGTAAAGGAGTACTATTGTACTTTCTATTCTTTCTTTCATTGACCTTCGTAACTTACTTCTCTTATTTTGGGAAATTAACTCTAAGTGAAAGTGAAAAAAATGATTTATTACTAACTTCGCTAAACTATGGTTTACAGGGTTTTGGTTTTATAATTTTAATTTTTTCAACCATCTTGATTATTGCCTTTCATATTCGTTTCTCTGGTTCCAAAGGAAATAGAATACTTTTTAAGGAAAGTTACGTCATTATTCCTCATGGTGATGCGTTCATGTTGCCGTGGTTAAGTGTTGAGCTTGAGATAAAGTATTTTGATATACTCAAGGTTGAAGAAGAAGAACTCTCGATGTCTGCAGTTAGTTTCAGACGAGTATATATTCTAGTAAAAGGACATAAAACTTATCATGTCACCGAGAAGATGATTGCAGATAATAAATTTGAAGACTTTGTTAAAGCAATTAAAAATAGAACAGGTCAGTGTTAGGTTTATTGGATAAGGTGGATAAGGTGCCAGTAGACTTATCCATAACCTATTTCTGGTTTATCCCAAGGTTAAAATTCTAATTCATAGTAAAATTAAAAGATGAAAAACTTACTGCACAAGTCTGCTGGCACCTTATCCTTCCAAGTCTGCTGGCACCTTATCCCTTCCCTTATCCTTCCTTATCCCCACATTGTTACGTATTTTTAGCTATTTATGGAGGTGATTTCACTAAAGTATACTATGTTATAATACGATACTATGTTATGATATAATAGTGTTAACCTTGAGGAGACTATGAGCAACCAGTACGAAGTAGACATTAATAAGGCCTTAACTTTGCTCGGGGCCTATCTTGAAAGAAAAGAGCTACAGCGAGAAATAGTCGTTGGTGGCGGAGCTGCGATTACTCTTTTAGGGCATGCTAGATTTTCCGGGACTAGAGATATTGATATTGTTGGAAGCAAGCTTGATAAAGAATTAAAAAATGGCGCTCACTTTGTCGCTGAAGAGTTAGGCCTTCTTCCAAACTGGTTAAATGAGAGTGCTACTGCTTTTAATGATAGATATCCTGAAGGCTGGATCAAAAGAATAAAACTTGTTTTTGAATCTGAAAATTTAATCGTTCATGCAGTTTGTAGAGAAGACATGCTTTACTCAAAAGTTTGTAGCGAACTTGATAGAGGGTTTGATTACGATGATATTGTCACACTTTTACCAAGTGAAGATGAGTTAGTGGAACTTAAAAAGCTATCAAAAACAATGAAATCAAACACGGGAGATATTTTTCCAGAATTTGAAATTGATATTTTATTCGACCGATTAGAAGGGGATCTTGGCCATGATTGAATTAAGATCAAAAGAAGAAATATATAGAATTTGGACTGCTCTAGGTGTTGCTTTTAGTAGTGAGCCTATGAATGATATCCCGCCAGAGAGAGCGCTCTTAGAGACCATAAGATCAATTGATATTGATAGAGATAGAAAAATATTTTCTTTAGTACTTGTTTGGTTAGAGACCTATGGGGATCATATTAGATTTGAGCCTATCTATCATTTTTTGGAGTCAATGACAGATCAAGAAATGCGAGTTTTAGGGGCCATTTCACTAAAGCTATCTAAAGAATCTAAAAGATGGCTGAATGTCGTAAAGAAAATTAATAAGAGGTTGAATCCAAGTTTTGATGAAATGAAGCTAAGTGATTCAAGGAGACTTGAGGCAAGAGGTGTGGACAAAGACTTTGAGATTTTTGATTTATTAGTCTCTCCAATTGCTACTTCCGATTCGAGTAAATTAATGAGTATGGACCATATAATTAAAAATAATTATTGGATTAGAAATCGAATAATGCTGGGTAATAATCTAAGGGCCGATGTCATATCTAGTATAGATTTTAATCCGGCTCCATCTCGTTATAGTTCTGCAAAGTTGATAGGATGTAGAGATCAGTCTATTTATGGGCCATGGAGGGAAGTGGAAAGAGTAAAAAAGGTTATGGGTCTTTAGGCTTAGAGATCGATGTAAGAATCTAAGGTAGTATTGTGCTATTTATCTTCAACTCCATTGCTCCCAATTGCTTCTACAGGACAGGCCTCTAGAGCTTCAAAGCAGTTTTTTATTTCAGCTTCATTTGATGGTTGTTTCATAACAAAGGCGTGGCCTTCTTCATCATTCATAGAAAAAAAGTTTGGGGCTTCAACTACACAAGCATCACAAGCTATGCATTGATCATCGACATAGAACATTCCCTCAGAGTTCTGAGGGAATTTAAATTTTTTATCAGCCATTTATCATTATCTTAAAATATTATCGTTAACTGTAACTTTAATATTTTCTTCAAGGTCTTTAAGAGCTTCTTGAAGATACTTTCTTCCCCAAGCTAGCTTTGAAGTGGTTTGAATCTTCTCAAGTGAATCTTCTTCGTCCTTAGCGTCTTTCTTTGTAGCTTTAGGAGATGAAGGAAGTGTTTGAGCGATTAGGACGGTGGCAAAGCTATCCCAGTTAAATGACTTCAACTCTTTAGTGGCAAAAAGTTCTTTTAAGTTCTCTGCCGTTAAGTTTGCTTCAGTACCAGCACCTTCAAGTCTATTGATTTGAGTTTCTCTTACTATTTTTAAAGCGCCAGGGTATTTTTTCTCAAGAGCATCTAAGGAGCGTTTGTTATTGGCCTTTAGAGCTTTTGAAACTTCAGTAGAGAGGCTGGCAATCAACTTCTTATGCTCTTCAGTCTTAGTGTCGCTGATAAGCTCTTTAGCAATCTTTGATTCATGCTCTTTTAAAGTTGATACAACGGCCTTCTTTTTTCCTGTAAGCTTAATAATATGATAACCAAAGCTTGTCTTAATGGGTTGAGAGATTTCTCCAACTTTCATAGCAAAGGCAGCGTTAGCAAATTCAGGAACCATTTTATCTTTTGTGAAGAAACCTAAGTCTCCGCCTTTCCCTTTTCCTGAAGGGTCTTCAGTGAGCTCGTCTGCTTTTTTAGCAAAGTTTGAGCTAGTAAGAGAGGCTCTGATTTTTTTGGCTTTTGCTTCTACTTTCTTAGGGTCAGCATCTGCTCCAGCTCTTAATAAGATATGACTAGCTTTAACTTGAGCAGGGTTATCTAAACCGGCTTTTCTTTGTTTATAAAGATTAGCCACTCTTTCTTGGTTTTCTTTCTTACTTAAAAAGTCTTTAACTTCTTTGTTAGAAATAGAAACGAAAGCCTTTAATTCATCTTTCTTGATCGTTGCTAGGTTTACGTTTACTTCTTGTTCCTTGAATTTTTCAAGAGCAGTAAAGTAGGCATCAGATGCTGGAAAGCTTGTGAGGACTTCATTTGCTAGTTGACCCTTAAGGTCTTGCTTAAAGTTAGTTTCAAAGTCTAATGGAGTAAAACCATTTCCAGCTAGAAGTTGCTTATACTTATTGATATCAAAACTTCCGTTGGTTAAGAAATAAGGAAGCTTTTTAATTTCTTCTTTTATTTGCGTATCACTTGGAAAGATTCCCATGTCATCTGAGATCTTAACGAGAAGTTTTCTTTGAACTAAATTTCTAATGGTATTGTCTTTGATTTTAAATTGCTCTATCTGAGCTCTTGTTAAATCTTTACCACCAAAGATTCTTTTATAGAACTCAGTTTGCCTTTGATACTCACGTTGGTATTCAGTAATCTTGACAGGAATTCCACCAACATTAACAACTGTATCAGGCGTACCTTGTAAGGTTCCATAACCAGTAACGAGAAACGACACCACGATTAGACCAATAAAGATGGTGAGAAATAGATTTGAAGTGTTTTTAGTAAACGAGGTCATGAATTCTCCTAAATGCTCATGAATTAGCTTTCGATCAATATTCTGAGAAAGTCCGCAAATTATCCCTTAAACCCTTAAATTCGTAAAGAAAGGGTGACACTTCTAGGCATTTTAAATAACATTTTTAAGTCATTAAATTCTTAAATGGAATACTATGAAAATCTTAGAAGAATCAGTTCAAAGGCAGAAAATCTTTTTCAATGTTGCAGTGCTTGCATTGTCTCTTTTTAGCCTTAGCCACCGTCAGTTTTCATTTGATAAGACAACGGCGTTTGAAAATTTCATGGTAGATATGTTCTCGCCAATGCAGAGCTCCGTCACTTATGTGAAAACCCGGACCTCAAATTTCTTTGAACATTACATTATGAATATTAACGCAAGCCAGGATAATACCAAACTTCAAAAAGTAGTAGCCGATCTAAAGGATCAAGTATTCTCTTATGAGCAGGTCTCCAAGGAGAACAAGAGGCTAAAAGAGCTTCTTCAGTTTGGAGGAGAATTAGACCTTCAAAAGGTTTTGGCCCAGATCATTGCTTGGGATGCTAATAGTGACTTCAAGGTACTAAGGATCAATAAAGGTAAGGCCGATGGTATAGAACTTCAGTCATCAGTGGTCACTTCAGTTGGGCTTGTTGGTTATATCTTTCGATTAACAGATCATTACGCGGATATCATTACGATCCTAGATCCTAACAATAGAGTCGACGCTCTAGTTGAGAGAACAAGGTCGCACGGGATCGTAGAAGGTTATTCAAGAAATAGGGCCATTATGAAGTACTTGGCAGGTACAGAGCCTGTCATTTTAGGAGATTTAGTTCTCTCATCGGGCTTAGGAAATATTTATCCAAAAGGCTTAAAGATCGGAAAGATTACAAAAGTTGAAAGAGAAAGTTATGGAATCACTCAGTCTATAGAGATTGAGCCCGTTGTTAATTTTTCTACCTTAGAAGAAGTCGTTGTTTTAGTAGGGACAAAAGACGAAATTAAAGAGAAAGAGTGGAAGGCCCTTGATGACGCTGAAGGTGATGAGCAATGAAGAATGAAATCAAGCATCAACTTATCCCTTTAGGATTAACCATTATCATCTTGGTGTTATTTGAAGTTGTAGCTACTGCTGTTTTTCCTGCGTTGGGAGTTAAAAATTACAGGCTTCCTTTTAATATTTTAATCGTCTTATATTTAGGGTTTAAAGTTGAATCGCCTTATATTGCCATTCACATCATCGTTCTTCAGTACTTTCATTCGCTTTTTTCAATTGAGGGCTGGGAGATGGGAACGATTTCGGGAATCTTAATTTGCATCATCATAGGTTACTTAAAAGAACTTCTACATTTCTCCTCAGCTTTTATTACGATCTTAGTGACTCAGTTGTTCCAAGTCTTTTGGTTTATCATTATGGCGGCGATGCTTTATATGAAAATGAGAGACTTTGGTTTGATAATAGAAAAGTTCTATAGATTCATACCTGAAAGCATCTTTATTTCTTTATGCGCTCCTGTTGTCTTTCTTATTTTAGATAGGCTTTGGGGTGTGAGTTCAAAAGAAGGAATGCTAGGAGAAGAAGTCTAATATGTTCGGTGAAGATGACATTGTTAAATCGCACAAGATCAGAGCTGCGATTATTACAAACCTCATCATTTTCTCATTCCTCGTCATAGTCGTTAGACTCTGGTACCTGCAAATATACAAGGGAGACCTTCTCTATAAGTATAGTTTGGAAAATAGGCTAAGAAAGGAAGTTGTGAAAGCTCCAAGAGGGTTGATCTTCTCTAGGAATAATCAGTTACTAGTAAATAACATACCCCGCTTTGATGCCATCGTAACACCTCAGTACTTGAAGAATAAAAAAGCTACTTTAAACAAGCTTGCTCAATCATTAAATATGCCTTTATCGAGCATCAATAAGATACTAAAGAAAAACAGATCTCAAGCTCGGTATAGGGCCGTCGTGGTTAAAAAGAATATCTCTCAAAAGGAAGTTGCCATTTTAGAGACCGAGGCGACAAAGATGCCCGGCGTCTCAGTGGATACCTTTATTTCTAGAGAGTATAAGGATGCTGAAGTAGGAGGCCACCTTTTCGGTTATATCGGAGAGATCTCTCAAACCCAGCTCCCTAAATACAGAAAGAGGGATAACTTTAACTACAGGCTTGGAGACTTTATTGGAAAAGCTGGTATTGAAGAAAAATTTGATCTCGACCTAAGAGGCGAAGATGGCTTTCAGTTTATGGAAGTTGATGCTAGGGGAAGAATGAAAAGAGTGGTGAGTTCTGAAAATCTTTTTGGAGAGATTGAGAATAAGCCAGCTAAGCCCGGTAACAATGTAAGGCTAACGATTGATAGAGATATGCAAATCGCAGCCTTTAAGGCCCTAGAAGGAAAAGTTGGCGGAGCAGTTGCTGTTGATGTGAGAACAGGGGAGATCTTAACTATGGTGAGCCGACCTAGTTTTGATCCTTCAAAATTTTCAAGAGGACTGACTTCTGAGTATTGGGCCCAGCTTGTTAACGATGAAAATAATCCACTTCGGGATAGGAATATCCAAGACCACTTTTCTCCAGGATCTACCTTTAAGACAATTACTGCGTTAGCAGCTCTAGAAGAAGGGATTGTGACTCCTACTACTGAATGGATGTGCGGTGGAGCTTTTAAATTTGGGCGCCGCTATTATCATGATTGGAAAAGAGGAGGCCACGGCCTGACTAATGTTTATAAAGCTCTTAGACGATCTGTTGATGTTTATTTTTATAAGATTGCAACAATGATGGATATCGACGTCCTCGCTAAGTATGCCACTAGCCTTGGCTTTGGTAGAAAGACAGGAATAACTTTGCCTAGAGAGACTAGAGGCCTGATACCAACAAAAGAATGGAAGAAAAAAAGAAATGGAGAAGATTGGCAAAAAGGGGAGACCTTAAGCTGCGCTATTGGGCAAAGCTTTGTCTTAGTAACTCCTCTTCAATTGGCCATGGCCTACGGTGCTATTGCTAATGGAGGAATTCTTTATAGGCCCCATCTTATAAAAGAAATCTTTAATAATAATGGAGATATCTTAGAGAAGATCCCACCAGAAATTGTAAGCAAAGCAACTTTTAAGAAAGAAAACTTAGATGCTGTCAGAAGAGGACTTTATGAAGTTGTTAATGTCCAAGGTGGAACTGCTTGGTGGTATAGAGGCCGCGGAATCCGCATGGCCGGTAAAACAGGGACAAGTCAGGTCATTTCAATGACCAAAGACGAGCTTTTCTCTAAGTGTGAAGAGATGCCTTATAGGCAAAGGCACCATGGGCTATTTGCAGCCTTTGCTCCTTATGAAGATCCTAAGGTTGCTGTAGCTGTGATTGTAGAGCATGGTTGTCACGGCTCTTCTGCTGCGGCTCCTGTTGCAAGAGATATCATCACAACCTTTATGAAAAAGTACGAGCCAGAGCTTTATGCAAAGTATGCAGCTGAAGATAAAAGCATCGCCAATAAAGCTTGGTTGGCGCAAAAAAGAAAGAATGAAGAAGCAAAGAGATTAAAAGAATTAAAAGAAGCAGAGGCCAGTGGTGCCACGGGCAATGAATCTGGAGATGGTGAATGAATTTATCAGGTTTCTTAGAAGTTCTTAAAAAATACGACTTCACGTTCTTCGGAATCTGTGGCGCTATCTTTCTTATGGGGATTGTGAATCTTTA
Source organism: Sulfitobacter sp. (assembly GCA_047630275.1). GTDB lineage: Bacteria > Bdellovibrionota > Bacteriovoracia > Bacteriovoracales > Bacteriovoracaceae. The sequence continues at coordinate 304,571 of JBLHVN010000001.1, forward strand.
TTCAGCTACACACGCTTCAGCTTCAGTTCATCTTGCAAGTATTTATAAAACTCAGCTTCTCTATTTCTTCGCCTCGATTACTGTAGGAATGGCTATTAGCTTTATTCAACCTAAGAACTTTTACCGCTATAGCGTCTTGTTTTATCTTTTAACAATTTTTCTCTTAGTCTTAGTTTTATTCTTAGGACATAAAGGTATGGGGGCTCAAAGATGGATTGTTTTAGGACCCCTAAGGCTTCAGCCCTCAGAGATTACCAAGCTTTCGGTCATCTTTGTTTTAGCTAGGTTCTTTGCAAAGTATAATCCTGATAAAGAGTTAGGCTTAAGAGATCTTCTTGTTCCTTTTTTAATGGCTGCTGTCCCGACTATCCTTATTATCTTAGAGCCAGACTTAGGAACAGGGCTTTTGATTCTACTCATCTTTATGGCCATCGCCTTTTATCGAAAATTAAAATGGAAAACCATCGCCGTCATAGGGATCCTTGGAATGCTCTCCGGTGTTGTTATGTACAACTTTGGTTTGAAGGAATATCAGAAAAAAAGAGTCTTAACTTTCTTGAACCCCGGATCTGATGCGAGAGGTTCTGGCTATAATGCGATTCAATCAAAGATCGCAATTGGTTCTGGAAAATTCCTTGGAAAAGGTTTTAAGAAATCTTCCCAAGCTTCACTAAACTACCTTCCAGAAAACCATACAGACTTTGTGTTCTCTATCTTTAATGAAGAGCATGGATTCTTCGGGGCATTGTTTCTCATCGCCTTGTATCTTATTTTATTCATTAGGTTTATTTGGTTAGCGACTTCGGTGACTAGGATCTTTGATTCGATTGTCGTCATAGGCATTACTGCGCTTTTTTTCTGGCACACCATCATTAATATGGCGATGGTGACAGGGATGCTTCCTATTGTGGGCCTACCTCTTCCGTTTATGAGCTATGGAGGATCTAGCCTAATGACCTTTGGGATCTGCTGCGGAGTTGCCACTTCCATAAGTAATTCAAGAAACCTTTTCTAAATACTTGGCATTTGCATTGCACTATAAATAGGAGAAGTTACTAAATACCTATTTCTTTGGAGCAGAGAATGAAAAAAGTGATCAAAGTTTCGACAGTTGTTATGGCCTTAATGATTTGCTTCTCATCGCAGGCAGCCTCAAAGAAATTCAAGAACCCAACTTTCAAAAAGCTAAGAACCAACCTTTGGTACATGGGAGTCTCAACTCCTACGATAGCTTCTAAAAGCCCTTCTAAAGAAGTCCTAGTGCTACCTGAGGAGCTTAAGAAGGCCCTGGAAAAGGCTAGAGGTCTTTAAATTTCAACTAGTTACCCCACATGATTTCAGTTACTTGCATGCTTTGGTACAAGCTGTTATAAAGTCTTAAAAGCATACTATATTCGTATGCAGGACTAAGTATGAAAAAGATCTCTCAAATTGGAAGCTTATTAAAAAGAATCTACAGGGTTTATAGCTCTGAACTTTTGACGTCTTTACAACAGAGAGGTTTCACTGACCTACGTCCTAGTTTTCTAGAGGTCCTCCTCTTTATCTGTGAAAATGAAGGCCCTTCAATCAAGCAAATTGGTTTAGGTTGCGGCCTTAAGAAACAAACTATGACCAGTCACTTAAATGAACTTGAAAAGAGGGGATATATAGAAAGACGTATCAATCCTCAAGATAAGAGAGAGCAGAATATCTTTCTTACTGAGTATGGAGAACGTTTTAAGTTTAATCTCTTTGATTGTATTGATGAAATCGAATCAAACTATTCGACTATCGTGGGTGAAGTTGAATTAGATAGGGTAGAGCATCTTTTAAAAAACTTTCACACCAAACTCAATGGTGCTTCTAAAGACCAGCTTAATTTAAATCTTTAACCGACTTCAGCTTGCTTAAATTTAAAGGCAGGCCAAAACTTAAGACCCCCACTAACATTATTAATATTAAAGAACCCTTTCTTAACTAAAAGTTCAGCAGCTTGAATTGACCTTAGTCCTTGTTCAGAAACGATAAGAACCGGAAGGGTTCTACTTTGAACTTCGGCATATCTTCTATTTAATTCTTCTAAAGGAATGTGAATAGCGCCTTTAATTCTTTTACCTTTGTATTTATGAGATGAGACATCAATCATTATAAAATCCCCATCTTGGTCAGAATAAATCTTATAAGCCTGCTCAGGACTGAGGTCATTATAAGGACGACCCATCAAGATCATAGAATCATCTACGTCTTCACCATTTTTTATTCTTATAAGGTGGTTTCTTTGCAGCTGAATTGAGAAGTCGAGTTTATCCTCAATACGGGCAATACCATTTTCGATATTGCTAAGCCTGTTGTTCATAAACTCTATTGCTTGAAGAAAATTGATGCTCATAGAAATCTCCTGCTTTTATTTTAGCTCGAAAAAGAACTTTTTCGCAGGAGGCAAATCAAACCCGAGTGTTTTACTTTGCTCTAGAATATTGGGTAAAAGTCACCAAAGACGATATTTCCAGTGATCACTGTGGTTAAAAATGCGGCAGTAAAATAGACTGCGCCTTCAAAGACACCATATCCAAACTCCACTTCATCGTGCTCCATCTTGCCATCTATAGACTCGATTTGAACCAAGTCATCTTGCATCTTGAAGATAATCTTAATTCCTTTGATAAAGACCGGAAGAATAATGAGTGAGAGGATAAGCTTTAGAATAACCTGAATCCCATACCATTTAATATCATTGAGTTCGTGATTAAGTGAGCCTGCAATTAGCATAGTCCAGCCCCAAGTAAAACCGAGGTAGCTTATGGCCAGGGCCATGCTTTTTTGGACTAGTAATCTATTAAAGGAAAGCTTTGACATGATAGCGAAGGTTTTATTAGCAAAGCCCATAAGAACCATTGAGAGCAACCATAGGAAAGCTAAGATAATTAAGGAACTATCAGAAACAGCAATAATAGTTTTTAAAACATAGGCCACAGCAATAGCATGCGTAGAGCAAATCATGGCATAGGCGAAGTTCTTTCGCTTAGGGATTTCATCTTGATATTCAAAATTATAGAGAACAATGCTTTCTTGAATATAGATGGAGAGTAAATATAAAAAACAAGCAGCAATAGCTTGAATAAAGAAATCTAAAAGGGCGAACCAAAAACCTTCAGCCATAAAGAATCTAAATTCCGTAAATAAAATTCCGATCCCAAGTAGCCTAGAAAAAAGATGAAGGGTATCAGGGGAGTTCTTCGAAGGATAAAAACGTTTAAAAAGCTGCTGGCGTGACGAAGGGTAGAGCAATACATGAGCATACTTATAAATAAGCAGGATCAAACAAATGAATACTGTTAGGACTATTCTTAGTATGAGTTTATCAAATAGTTCATTCATCTTTTTCTACCTTCACTTTTGCTGTCCATTTAGGGGCGGCGATAAATTTTTGGATAAAGCCTTTGATGCTTAGCTTTTCAAATTCTCTGGTGCTCACTTTTTCAGTGAAAGCTTTCTTAGTTACTACTCCATCGGCTCCAAATTCTTTGTTCAGTCCAAAAAAGGCTTGTTCATTTTTAATATGAATCTTCATGATCTTATAAAATTCATAATTAGGGACAAAATCAAGCCAACCAAAAACTCGGCTATAGTGTTGATAAGGCTTATGAAAGCGCCAGATTTTTTCTCCGGAGTTTGCGTATCCCCATCTTCCAAAAGCTAAGTTTCCAATATAAAGAGACCCTGGGGGCATGGGGATAACACTTTCTTCTTGTTTATTTTCGTATCTTCTAAAAAGTGACATACCTAAGTACTTTTGATTTTTATCCCAAAAGTCTTTTGAGGTCCGGACTATAACTTCTTCAGGGCTCTTAAAGCCATGGACAATCTTGAGCCTCATAAAATATGTTCTTATGAGAAAGCCAATCTGAAATGTTTCCGTTAAGACCACACTTAGGGGGGCTCCTACAAAAAAATGGCCTAAGACTTTTTCATCTTGAATATAGGGGGTTTTTTGCTCAGAGGGGGAAAAGTTTTTGGAAAGTCCCAAAAAGAGCAAGATGAGTAGTGTATATAGAGAAAGCTTATTCAATTAGCTATTCCTGGGTGAATTCAAACTTTCTCATATTATCTCTAAAGAAAGGCTTTAACTCAAGTTGTATGTATAAGTTCAAGAATTGCTTGCTGTTTTTTCTCGTCTAAAAGGTCAAAGTCGCAATGTAACCTATTCACAGCGTGAGAATTAGAGAACTTTTGGAATAAGTCAGTAGAATCGTTAATATTAAAATATTGCTTCTTTTTTGATTTAAAAAGTTTACGAGATACCTTCATGGTGAATTTATCTGAAGGTGAGTCGTCAGTATAATACTTTGATAAACGGCCCAAGGATGAGCATCGTATATGCTCAATATTCTCATGCTCAAGGAATTCTTGAACTTTATTTAAGGTACCTAATTGAGACTCATTAAAGGATTCGTAAATCTTTTTAGGTATCTTATTTTGAACCAAATCTTTTGCATATTTATTCTGGCTACTATGAAGAGTTTTCATGAGGAGGTTATCATCATGCTCTACATAAGCTTCAATATCAGCAGGGATGGTGTACTCATTTGGGGATGAGGCAAAGTATTTATATAGAAGTTGCTCTAATGCCACTGACCTATAGTGAAAATAGACCATCATAAACATATGATAACGGCTAAGCAGAAAGTCATCAAAAGTTACAACCGCTCTTTCATTGATTCCTAAAAAAGCGCGGTCATCGATTACACATGTTTCAAGGTTATCGATAAGCCAGTCTAAATCATAATTTCCGTAACTAACTCCGCAAAAATAACTATCTCTTAAAAGATAGTCCATTCGATCACAATCTAGTTCACTTGAGACTAATTGATGAAGGATAGGAAAGTAATCAACGCCATCAATTGTGAAGTATTCTGATGAATTGGTATGTCCAACAATGACATCTGCTATCCTTACCCTTTCAACACCAAACTTGTCTTCAACTTGCTTAAAAGACTCAGCAAAAGAGCTGTCGGCGATTGACTTGATCGTATAGTCTTCGTGAGTCGCTTGCCTGTCTTTTAATTTATCTTTTCCCTTTAAAAATTGCTCTGGAATCTTTAGCTCTGAAAGTTGTGGCATCACAGTTTCAGTTGAGTGGCTAAGGGGAGCGTGGCCAATATCATGAAGAAGGCAGGCCAGTTTAAAGGTTTCTTTTAGTTTTAAAACTTCTTTGTTGTTAAGGCGTTCTTTAAAAAGAGTGTCAAAGGCCTTTGAACCTACAAACATAACTCCAATTGAATGCAGGAATCTGTTATGAGTTGCTCCAGGAAAGATTAAATCTGAGAATCCAAGTTGCTTTATGTTTCTAAGCCGTTGAAAAAAAGGATGCTGAATGATCGGCTTTTCTTCTTTGAGAATATGAATTGAACCATGAACCGGATCTCTGATTTCCATTATGCCTTCTTTTTTAGATTAGAAGCATTTTGCTCTAACCAGTCCATAATGTCCGAGGACTCAAACATTGGTTTTCCGTCAATATAGAGACAAGGAACAGTTTGTTTTCCCGTGTCTGAGACAAGTTTATTTAAATGCTCTTTTACTGAAAAGATATCTCTGTACTCAACATCAATGTTTAATTTCTCAATTGTTCTTAAAACCATGACGCAAAATGGGCATGATTCAAAATAATAGAGGGCAAGGTGTGGAGTGCTCATTGAGTTTTATTATCTTTCTTTTTATCAAGACCTTTTGCGTACAATTCATCTTCATCAATAAAGTCACTTTGAGATTCATCATCTGGTTTATCAAAAGCTTCGTTATAGCCCCATCCAAATCCGTACTCACCTTCATTTTCATTATCAGCGTCATCATCAGGGTTGTACTCTTCATTCAACCTTGTTGTACCTTCATCACTATTCTTAGCAGGTTGAAAGGCCTTTACTTTTGGCTCTGTAGAGTCTTCAGCATCAAGAGCAACTTCAACTACTACTGGTAAGACCTCTTCTTCCTCTTCGTCTTCCTCTTCAAGAAGGGCAGGGGGAAGGATTGGCTTTTGGGCTTCTTTATATCGGCGGATTGCCTCAGCTTTGGCTAATTCTTTTTGTTCCTCAGCGGTTAGCTTCTTTTCTTTTTTTACAGGTTTCTTTGGGGTTGCGGCCTTTTTCTTAGTGGCTTTTTTGGCAACTTTCTTTTTAGCTACTTTTTTCTTAGTGGCTTTTTTAGCAACTTTCTTTTTAGCTACTTTTTTCTTAGTGGCTTTTTTGGCAACTTTCTTTTTAGCTACTTTTTTCTTAGTGGCTTTTTTGGCAACTTTCTTTTTAGCAACTTTCTTTTTAGCAACTTTCTTTTTAGCGGCCTTTTTCTTAGTGGCTTTTTTGGCAACTTTCTTTTTAGCTACTTTTTTCTTAGTGGCCTTTTTAGCCACTTTCTTTTTAACAGCTTTTTTCTTAGTAGCTTTTTTCGCAACTTTTTTCTTAGCGACCTTTTTTTTCGCTACTTTTTTCTTTGCCATGATTTTATAACCTCTTTTTACGATACTTAATATCTTGCTAATTCTTACCATTGTTCTTATGAAAGTTGATGATTCAGCGCCAAAATTTAGCTCTAGTATAGGTGATAGAAGGGAGTCATTTCAAGGAGGTAGTTTTAGAAAAAGAGCTTATCCCAAAGATCTAAGTCGCTCTTCTTAAGAGTATTCTTGATGACACCCGGCACGTCTTGAGGAGGATTAGTCAGGCTTTCTTCAATAAGCATCCATTGACCATTTTTAGCATATGCATCAACACCACCTATTAGGCGCTCTAAGGGTACGAATTTGGTGGAATAAGACGAGCGTCTAGCGCTTATTGAATCAGCACCGCCAGAGAGTGGCCCTCTTGCTGGGACAGTTCCATCGTCTTGTGCGCCTTGTCGAGGCCCTGGCATATAGGCGGTCATTAAGGAACTGCTCGGATAATCATATTGCCCTGAGAGAGGAGCTACATGATAAACACCAAAAGACGGGTCCTGACCATCAAGGTATTCAACAATAAGATCGACAATAGGAGTGATATCACAGGCTTTACTTGTTCCATTAAAGAAGTGATTAAAGTTTTGGGATAGAGATGCGTTCTTACATTGAGGGTCAAATGGATCAGTAATGGCCGGCAAGGTTCCTGGCTTGAAGATAGAATCTGCCGCATCCTGGTAAGCCCCAGGCCCTCTTGAGGCCTGAGCTAGAATACTTTCACTTACTTCTTTTAGAGCAGCCACAAACTTTGCGACGGCCGGCTTAAAGCGGTCAATCGTCTCAGCGATAACTTCTTGGGTAGCTGTTGCATCTTGAAAAAGGGTTCCATCTCCATAGAGGGGAGCATAAAGCTTATAGCAAGGAGTTGGATTTGATTCAGGGGGAAAAGGATTTCCGCATTCAAGGTTTTGCCTCACAAAAGGAATGCTCTCATTTGGTGGAGCTCCACTTTCTGGAACAACAGGTATGAGATAGTTTACGGCATCATACTTAGTTGGTCTCCTTACACGATTGATAGAGTCTTCAATGGAATCTTGAGTGATAGCTGCACCAGTAACACTGCCAGTAAAATTAGATTTAAAGAAATCAAACTGAACCTTTGAGTGAAGACCTAGAAGTTCAATTGGGTTTTGAGAACTAAGGATTGAGGTAACACTTTCAATAAAACTTAAGGGACCACTTGTTACTTGAGTATCCATTGTGGAGTCATCAAATTCATAGAGAAGATTAGGAATTGAGAAAAAGACATCTCCAGAATCTGGAGTTCCTCCAATAGGATCTGAGTTACTTTGAATCCAGAAGTTATCTGTTAGAGGAATTGGATTTCCATTTTTGTATTTATCCGCCAGAGGCGCTGTTTGCATGGCAGCTGTAATCTTAGGAGCGCTTAAGTAAGCCGCGCTTCTGTTTACACTACTTTGAGTCCTTGCGGTGACAGATTTATTTTCAGTAATATTAAAAAGCTTAGGACCAATCCTTCCACCAAAAGGTTTAGCAGCGGCGTAGGCATTTAATTTAATTCCATCAAGGTCGGCAAAGGGATTAAAAAGTCCCACAAACTTTGCTTCAGACTTAACAGCATAATAAGTCATGAGTTCTGGGTTCTTAACAAAGCCAAAAAGAAAGCCTGGAACCGGTAATCCCGTTTTAGAGCCACCACAGTCAGCTTCCTGAGCGGTACTTCCATCATAGGTACCAGTGCTTGAGACAAAGGTAGTAAAAAAAGTGACAAGGTTTAAAGGATAGGCCTGAAGGTCTATATAGTATTTTGTATTGGCGTTATAACCTTGTCCTTGAACAGGAGAATTAGGGATTAGATAATTGCTTAATGTTTTAGACCCTGAGTATTCAACCTTATTAGGTTCTAGTTCTGTTAACTTAAATGAGATAGCAAAGTTTTCAAGCCCTGAACCATCAGCTTTCAGATCACCACCACCTAAGCTTCTAAAGGCGGACCAAAATGCCTTAATAGGTCTTTCATTTCCTGGAAAGCTTGAATCAATTGAAGAGATACTCTCGCCATCGCCGCAACTAAAGCAGATACCGTTAGTAACAGGGGGAACATTTATTTGAGCTTCAAGGTTTCTCATTCTTAAACCAAGCTCCATGCCCTTGACCCAAGCTCCTACTCTAGTCGAAGCAATCAATGGCATGTCTGAAAAACTTAGCCCCGGCTTGCCAGTGCCATAGGCCCAGAGAAGAGCAGCACCAAAGTTAGTCGCTGTTCTTCTAGAGCAATCTTTTGCTTTAGTATCAACAAGAGAAGTTAAAACACTTTCATGATGGGAAGAAATTGAAGGAAGGCCTACAGTATTAAATCTAGGAAGACCCGGTAGCCTTACTAAGTCGCAAATATTATGGGTACTCCCAAAGTGAATACAAATACTAGGTAAGTTAAACCTTTCATATTCATCTGGATAATTTGCAGGGTCAAAGGGCTTGCCTCTGAATTGCATATTATTAGAACTTCCATTGTTAGGAGTTATGCCAGTATCTTTAACTGTGCTTAAGGCCATTTGTCCTAAGACATAAGACTTGAACATCCATTCTTTATAATTATTCCTCATCTCCCAATTAAGATAAGCAATATTTGTCATTTGCCTCGCTTGAACAGCGGCACCGGCCCAAGCGGCGGCGTCAGTGGCATTTTGTAAGTTGATCTTAGCCTTAACAAAGAGGCCTACGTTTATGATAAATGCCAGAAGGGTCACAATGATTGTCATTGATATGCCGAGGAAGACGGAGAGCTGCCCCTTTTGCTTATTCAATCTAAATTTTGTTGGTTTTTTGGACCCACAATTTGGATTCATTTCATCCCTTAAATGGCACTTGATAGTGCCTAAATGGTACTGGTGTCCCCCTGTGATCGTCAAAGGATCATGACAAATAATTGATATTATTAGTCAATCTATTGCTGCCACGTGGCATCTATATTGAAGTATAGAAGGTGTCCATGAGCAGCCGAAGCATGGAAGCTGTTGTACGTGTGTTGATCGGCGGTCCTATCGCGAATTTATGTCTATGCACGAAAGTGTGTCCACAAGAATTTTGCCTTCCTTCGGGCCATGGAGATGGCCCGAAGGTCTTTATTTACCCTCTCAAATTGAACGCTAAATTTTGCTAGACTAAGGTAGAGGTAATCGTGAATCTGAGCCCATTAGAAAAAAGAACATTTAAAATTAAAAGGCCTACTTTGAGCTTTTATTGTGCTCTTTGTAGAACCCCAAGGGCCCTTTCAACTTCATTTCGGATGACCTTTAAAAACTACCTTCAGATCATACTCTTAACTATGATGACCACGGCCATTTGCTATCCTCTTATGAGCTTTAGAGGCGTGTTCAGTTTCTTTGTTTTCTTAGCTGGATTCGAGTGGGTGAGAAGGGCCAATTACCGTAAAGAGATCCCATGTCCTCACTGTGGGTTTGACGCAAGCTGGTATAAAAAAGATGTTAAAGTAGCTAGGCGCCTAGTGGCGGCTTATTGGTCAGAGAAGAACTCCAAAGGTGAGGCCGAGCCTGAGATCAATCCGGCTAATAGCGCTCCGGAAGATCCATATGAAGAAGCTAATTTTGACCACCGCTTTTAAGCGAGAAACCCTTCCTTATTAATTCTATCTTATTTCAGAGACTTATCGGACCACCGCTCCAAACCCTTATGAATAGGTCTTTTCAGCAATTTTGCTAAAATTCTACTTCTAAAAGAGTTCCCGAAAGAATAAAGTTATTCTTTATAAAAATAGACTCTTTTAATCAATCATCGGAGGCATTAATGAGCGTCAACAAGGTTATTTTGATCGGTCGCCTAGGACAAGATCCCGAACTAAAGTACACACCATCAGGGACGGCCGTAGCTAATTTTTCACTCGCAACTTCAGAATCGTGGAACGACAAATCAGGTCAGAAGCAAGACAGAACAGAGTGGCATCGTATTGTAGTTTGGGGAAAGCTTGCTGAGCTTTGTAATCAGTACCTTGCAAAAGGAAGACAAGCATTTGTAGAAGGTGCACTTCAAACACGTTCATGGGAAGGTAAAGACGGACAAAAACGTTATACTACCGAAATCAACGCAAGATCAGTTCAATTCCTAGGTGGAAATGCAACTGCTGGCGGACCAAGAACAGAAAAAGATCCACAGTCTCAAGCGCAGCCAGAAAGTGCAGGGATGATGAATCAAGAATACAACATCAACACTGATGCAAACTTCACTGCTGATGACATACCGTTTTAATAAATAATTAAAATATATTGTATGCAAGCGCCCTCTAAATACGAGGGCGTTTTTATTTCCAGGATGGAATGTATGTCCGCGAAGGCAGGAGCCGAGAGCGGGCGATTTCCAGGATGGAATGTATGTCCGCGAAGGCAGGAGCCGAGAGCGGGCGATTTCCAGGATGGAATGTATGTCCGCGAAGGCAAAGCGAGAGCGGGCGATTTCCAGGATGGAATGTATGTCCGCGAAGGCAAAGCGAGAGCGGATGTTGTCCTAAAAGAGGCAACCCTTTTACTCGGGTACTGTCTAAAACTTATTCCAAAAATTAACCTAAAAGCTCAAATTACCGATAAGTCATATGTCTAATAATGGACTCAAGGTAGTTAATGGAAAAAGAACAATTATCTAGAGACAGCTTTTTCTCCGTCGGGTTTGATCTGATCACTCTTGAAGAGAACCTAACTTATGATCTCTACATCAATTCAAGCACAAGAGAGAACCGTGAAAAGTTTGTGCGCATCTTTCCGAAAGACGGTCGTCTTCAAAAAGAAGACGTTGAAACCTTTAGAAGTAAGTATCATCAGCTCTACGTTTTAGAATCTCAACGAGCAGAGTACTTACAAAGCTTAGTTAAAAATGTGAACTTTTCTGATATCCAAAAAACAGAAGTCATCAAAGATTCTGCCATTGGCTACCTTCATAAAATATTTGATCCTACAAAAGAATTCACAACAGATATCCTAGGGGAAACCCTTGTTGGTTGCCGCGACTCAGTTGAGTATATGATTGATGTTCTTGAAGACTATGCCATTAACGAAGTTCAGGATTTAATCGGCGATCTAAGCTTTCACGATTTTTATACCTATGATCATTCAATAAATGTTTCTATGTATTGCATCTCTTTGTTTAAGGCGATTAAGCCAGGAGCAAAAAGAGAAGAATTAGTTTTGGCCGGTCTTGGAGGTCTCCTTCATGACCTCGGTAAGATAAAGATTCCAACAACTATTATAAACAATCCTGGAAAATTATCAGACGAAGATTTTGCTATGATTAAAAAGCACCCTGGTTTTGGAGGAGAGCTTCTCGATGAGAAGGCCCATTGCTGTGAAGGGGTTGATTTTGAAGTCATTAGACGAGTTATCATGGAGCACCATGAAAACTACAATGGAACTGGTTATCCACTTAAAATGGAAGGAAAGGATATCCATGTCTTGGCGCGAGTTTGTGCTATTGCAGACTTCTTTGATGCTATTACAACCAAGCGCTCTTACCACGAAGTCCTCTCTACTGAGGATGCTTTGGCCGTTATGTCTAAGTCAGTGGGAAGAAAGATTGATCCAAAGATCTTTGAAATCTTTTGCGAGAATGTAAATCAACTAGGACTTCAAGGTAAACTAAGAGTTGAGTTGCCTGATAGCTTTGATCCTTGTCAGCCTCAAAATGTTTTGCCACTTGTGGCTCCTAGTATTAAGAAGCAGGCAGAAGATATCTTTAAAGATGAAGGTAAAGCAGAATTTGGAAAAGTTAAGGGAGACTCTCTCTTTGGAAACAAGAAAAAAGCCGGTTAGATATTTAAAGCATCGATCAGTTTATCAACTTGATCTTCAGTATTAAAGATATGAAAAGCTAAACGAACATTACCCTGACGAACACTAACATCAACATTGTTATATTTAAGTTCTCTTTCTAGCTCGATAGGATCGATTCCTTTTGTCTTAAGGCAAACGATATTTCCCATATTGCTCTTTGGAGTGATCAATTCGTACTTATCTTCTGGAAAATTAGCTAAAAAGTAATCACGAATACTTCTGTTGTGCTCCCTAACGACAGGAAGAGTAATTTCGTTGAGAAAGTCTAAGCTCGCTTCGAGACAGGCCATAGTTAAAGGATTGGCCGTTTGTCCACGGTCATACTTTCTTGCTCCTGGGAGAGTCTCTGTTGTGTAGTCTAGTAGAGAATAGACAACCTTAGAATTTGTGCTGACAACCCAGTTACCTGTTGAAGCATGAATAAGATCGATGGCCTTATCAGAAAAATAACCAAAGGCATGACCGTAAGGACCAAGCATCCACTTATAAGAAGAGCAGGCTAAGACGTCTATGTATTCAAATTCTTCTTTTGTAATTTCCATTCCGCCAAGGGCCTGAGTCGCATCAAGAACAAAGAGGATGCCTTTTTCTTTGAGGACCTTTCCAATAGCGATGATGTCCATCTTCTTACCAGTATCAAAGGTAATATAGGACATATCAAAGATCTTTGTTCCTTCAGGGAGGTTAGCGCGAAGCCACTCTGCTGTAGGAACAACTTCATCGCCTAAGCTTAGAAGCCTAAAGTCGATGCCTTTTCTCTCGGCGCAAACCATCCAAGGAAGAACATTTGAAGGATAGTCTTTATCGATGGCGCAAACGATATCACCTTTTTCAAAGTCATAGCCATTAGCGATGGTATTGATGATATCTCCTGTTGAAGTTGAGTGCATGATATTGTCGGCACTAACATCTAGGAGTCTGGCGATTTCTTTTCTAATTCTTTCAGGGATCCCCATCCAGGTGTCATAAGAATAAAAACTTGGATCGAGCTCTTTTTGAGTCGCTGCCATGATCTTTTGTTTTGCTGAGTAGGGACTTGGACCGAAATAGGCAGTGTTGAAATAAACAGTGCCTAGGTGCATGTATTCTTTTTTGATGAGCTCGACGAGTTCAGACTTCATAAACCCGCCGACAACTTACTTAGTTTCTGGAGTAGTAGCTTCTGTTTTAGGAGCTTCTGTAGGAGCTGGGGCTACTGGAGCTTTTGCTGCATCACTGTTAAGTGGTCTCGCGATAGGAGCTTCAGAATCTAAAAGAGATGAACTTGATTTTGAACTTTGAATCTTTGCTAAGAAAACTGAATTTCCTAAAAAGAGAACGGCTAAAACAACAGTCATCTTAGAAAGAATGTTTCCTTGTTGAGAAGCTGTGAATACTTCACCAGAACTTCCACCCATTAAACCTGCTTCAGCACCTTTACCAAACTGGAGTAAAACCAAAACGATAAGTAAAACTGAAATAACTACGTGGAAAATCATTAACGTTGTGACCATTACACAATCCTTCTTAATTAAGTTAGTAGCTAGAAATATAAAAATCACTGCTTTTTGGCAAGCTGCAATTTAAAAATCAATAGCTTAGATGCTATATTATTCTGGTCTAGCCTCTGCCGCATCGCAAAGAGCTCTAAAATCAGCTCCTTTTAAGCTAGCGCCACCGACTAGGGCCCCATCAATATTTGTTTGAGCAAGTAATCCAGCTACATTTGCTGGCTTTACTGAGCCTCCATAAAGGATAGAAGCGGTCTTGGCGGCCTCTTCGTCCCAAAGTTCTACTAGCTTTGCTCTGATAGATTCATGAACACTATCGGCTTGTTCTGGGCTAGCAGTTTTACCTGTGCCAATGGCCCAAACAGGTTCATAAGCTATGATAATATTTTGTCTTTGAGCTTCGTGAACATCTTGAAGCCCTTTTTCGATCTGACGGTTAACGACAGATTCAGTCATCCCATTTTCACGCTCTTCTAAGCTCTCTCCACAACAAAGGATGACTTTTAAACCTTTCTCTAAGGAGAGGCGGAGCTTTCTATTGATAAAATCATTATCTTCTTTATAAATGGCTCGTCTTTCTGAATGTCCCACAAGAGTAAATTCAGCCCCTAGGTCTACTAAGGCTGATGGTGAGGTCTCTCCTGTATGGGCACCAGAATCATTATCTGAAACATTTTGAGCCCCAGCTTTGATCCCATTTTCTAAAACGATATTTAAATGGATGGCCTGAGGAGCAATCCAAGCTTCGTATTTCTTATTATCAGGAAGAGTTCCGAGGTCTTTAAAAAAACTTTTGATTTCAGAGCGAGTCTGATTCATCTTCCAGTTTCCAACAATATAATATTTATGAGTCATAGGTATATCCTAGCTGATGCCAAACTTAAGGGCCTGTATTCCAGGAAGGCTTCCTTGTTCAATATATTCAAGGGAAGCTCCGCCGCCAGTAGAGACATGTCCCATCTTAGCTGAGAGTCCTGATTTCTTAACTGCTGATACAGAATCACCACCACCAACGAGAGTATAACCCGTATTCATAGAGAGGGATTGAGCAATACCTTTGGTTCCCTTTGCAAAATGAGCATTTTCAAAAAGCCCCATAGGTCCATTCCAAAGAATAGTTTTTGCTCTATCTAACTTTGAGTTAAAAACAGCAAGAGTCTCCGGTCCGATATCAAGCCCCATCATTCCGTCGGGAATATTAACTTCATTAATCGTTTCAGGATTACCATCTAAGTCATCACTTACAATATGATCAACAGGAAGGATGATCTTTGAACTAGATCCATGAAGGAGGAGTTTTCTTGCTAGTTCCACGTCTGTGTCTGAACACATTGAAGAACCTACTGAGTATCCTTTTGCTTTTAAAAATGGATAGGCCATGGCGCCACCGATGATTAAAGAGTCGACAGTGGTTAAGAGTCTTTCAATGATTTTAATCTTATCAGAAACCTTTGCTCCACCAGTGATAGCGACAAAAGGTTTTTCCGGCTTGTTTACAATCTTATTTAAAGCGTTAATTTCATCTCTCATAAGAAAGCCACCAGCGGCAGATCCCTTAAAGAAAGCATTGATTTCATAAGTTGATGCATGCTTTCTATGGGCCGTACCAAAGGCGTCGTTTATATAAACATCACCATATTCAGAGAGCTGCTTAGCAAATTCATGGTCATTCTTTTCTTCTTCAGGGTGGAACCTGATATTTTCTAGAAGAACGATCTTTGTTTCATTAAGATCTAAAAGAGTTTTAATTCCTCTATCAAGAGCGCTTTCAGTAAGGACCACATCTTCTTCAAGAACTTCGGCTAGATAAGTAGCAACGGGCTCTAGTGAAAACTCTTTCTTAACTTGTCCTTTAGGGCGACCAAGGTGGCTCATTAGGATGAGCTTACTGCAACCAGCTTCTAAGATATGCTTGATTGTTGGCAAGGCCATATCAATTCTGGTTGTGTCAGTGATCTTTCCGTCCTTATCAAGAGGAACGTTAAAATCAAATCTAGCTAGAACTCTTTTATTTTCAAGTTCTAGCTCGTCTACAAATTTCAATGCCATTTTAGAGCCTCTGTCCTACAAAGTTAGCCAGGTCAATAACACGGTTGGAGAATCCAGCTTCGTTATCGTACCAAGCAACAACTTTTACGGAGTCATCAATTTGATTTGTTAAGGCAGCATCAACACAACTTGAAGGACGCATCCCCATGAAGTCAATACTAACCAGTGGAAGTTCTTCAAAGGCTAAGATTCCTTTTAGGCTTCCTTCAGCAGCTTCTTTTAAAGCAGCGTTAACTTCTTGAACTGTGGTCTTCTTTTCTAAGCGTACTGTTAGATCAACAAGAGAAACATTTGGTGTTGGAACTCTTACAGCGTAGCCATCGAGCTTTCCTTTCAGTTCTGGAATTACAAGACCAACGGCCTTAGCAGCGCCTGTCGTTGTAGGGATCATAGAGAGAGCAGCAGCTCTCGCTCTTCTTGGATCGCTATGAGATCCATCTAGAAGTTGTTGATCAGAAGTATAAGCATGAATAGTCGTCATGAATCCATTGATGATTCCAAACTTGTCGTTAAGAACCTTTGCAACAGGAGCCAGGCAATTGGTTGTGCAACTGGCATTACTGATTATGTCATGAGTAGCAGGGTCGTATTGATCATTATTGATACCCATAACAAAAGTACCATCTAGGTCTTTACCAGGAGCGCACATGATAACTTTTTTAACGCTTCCGTTTTTATGTTTTCCAAGACCTGCTTTATCTTTAAAAACACCTGTGGCATCGATAACAATATCGACATTCTTTGAACTCCAATCAATTTCTGAAGGATCTCTTTGGGTGAAAAAAGAAATCTCTTTCCCACCAAAACTCAAAGTTTTACTGTTCTCGTCGTAAGAAACTTCGCCATCAAAGACTCCATGTACAGAGTCGTATTTCATTAAGTGAATATAGTCTTTTGGATTTCCAGGGTTATTAACCGCGACAACTTCAAGTGAGTCGTGAAGATTTCGGTTGAATATTTCTCGAAGAATCGTGCGCCCGATACGCCCCATACCATTGATACCAATTTTGACCTGCGCCATAAATACTCCTAAAAGTTTGAAATTGCCGGCAATATGCCACAAACGGGGCGCCTTTTGAACGTCTTTTTAGTGGTTTTCTTTATATAGCCGACTTTGAGCGTCAGAAATAGGGGGGGAATTTGCTCTCTTATGGGAGGGAGCAATATTTTATACAATTAAAGGTGATATGAAGACTAATGACGGAATCATTCATTACAGCTCTAGATCGGACTACTTGGCCAAGCGCCCAACGGCCCCGAGTCTCGGCAATAGCTCCAAAGGAGCGAAGGCCTTAGAAGAAGCTCCAAGTAAGGTGGACTTGTCTGAAACAGCTAAGGAAGTGGCTCAAAAGGCTAAGGAGCTTCCTGGTAAAGTGAAAGAGAAGGCGCAGGAAACCGTTAAGGCCGGAAAGCATCTTCTTGAAGGAGCCAGTGGAGTCTTTAAAAAAGCACTTCAAACCCCAGGGCTAAGTAACCTAATGCCCGATCTTGGTGGTGGTTTAAAAGAAGTTAAGGCTTCAAAAGCTAGTGGACCAATTCTACCTAAGACCCTTAATCAACCGGCCGTGATCTTTATCAATGGCTATGATCTAAATATTTTTGATTCCGAAACGGGGCTCGATATGATGGCCTCTAATATTCCAAGGTCTAAGGTTTTTAAATGGGATCAAGAAGAGGCGATTATTGACCGTATTAAAAGAACGGCCATAGAGCAGCCCGTGATTCTAGTAGGTCAGGGGATGGGTGGTGATACTGCCGTTGAAGTTAGCAATAAGCTTAATACTTTAGAGCATGGCTTTAGAAAAGTAGATATGCTGATCACCATGGACTCTATTGGTTTTGATAATGACATTATTTCTCAAAACGTAGCTAAGAACTTTAACGTGATCAGTGGCAGTGATTACTTTTTTAACGACGGGCCAAATATTGCTCGCAATACAAAGATGACTGAAGTGATCAATGAGCTAAGACCAGAAGCGGGATCTGATCTTTCTGAGTCAAGCGAAGTTCAGTTTATGGTTTTTGATAAGTTGAACGGCACTTTAGGCGATGCCGTTAGAAATAGAAATGCAGACCAAGCCCGACTTAAGAGCCTAGTCGACAAGATCCTTCCTTCCTAGAAAGGATATACTCTTGATTAACCACATCAAGTTCAACACAAGCAGGCTTTGCTTGATCAATACTTGATTTAATAAATTGATAGATCTCTGAGCATTGGCCCTCTGAAAGTGGAAAGCTGTAAGAGAGCTCCCATTCACTTTGTTTATCTTGGTCATAAAAATTCATGCCATGAATAAAACTGACGCAGTCTAGGTTTATCTTAGAGAATTGACCGTTGCTTTGAACTTCAAAGACCCCATCGAGTTCTGTATTTTGAAGACCTTTTATAGGCACACGAACCCAGCCTTCTTCAGCATAAACATTAGTAATAAAAAGCGCAGTGACTAATCCTAATAGGAATATTTTCTTCATACTCATCTCCGATACTTACTGTTCGGAGGATTATTTTGAGGGGCTTAAATTTCTCTTAGGAAAAAGAAAAAAGGCAAAAACTGTTCTTATATACCTGAGAAAGAAGTTCTTCTATGGGGAGAGCTTTTACCTCGGCCATCTTCTGAGCAACTAAAGGGAGGTACTTTGGAGAGTTTTCCTGTCCACGAAAAGGGATGGGAGTGAGAAAAGGAGAGTCTGTTTCTAAAAGGATCTTATCTAGAGGGGTAATCTCAAGAGCGTCCCTAACATTTTGGGCATTCTTAAAAGTGATGATTCCATTAAAACCTAGATAGAAGCCATTATCGATAGCAAACCTGGCAAGCTCTAGGCTCGAAGTAAAACTATGGATGACTCCGCGTTTTTTTAAAAGGCCTAAATGCTTAGTTAGGATTTTAATCGTATCTTCTTCAGCATCTCGAGAATGAATGACAACGGGAAGGTCCATTTCTCCAGCAATCGTTAATTGTTTATCAAAGGCTTCTAGCTGATCTTCCTTAGGTGAATTATTATAATGATAATCTAATCCGATCTCTCCAATGGCCAAGCACTTTTCATACTTAGCTTGCTCTCTTATCTTTTTCTCTACTTCATCACTCCATTGCTTTGCCTCGTGGGGGTGAATTCCCTGAGTACAGTAGATAGGATCATTATTTTTTGCGATCTCAAGAACGGAATCGAGATTTTCTGGAGAAACAGAGATGGTGATGAATCTTTCTATACCAACATCAATAGCTTTATCTATGGTCTCTTTTAAGCTGTCTTCTTTGAGATAATCAAGGTGACAGTGGGTTTCAATAATAGGATTTAAGAAGCGGGGGATTTCCCGCTTCTTTTTTGTTTGGCTCATTTCTTAGATCTAGCGACGATTTCATCTAGGATGATATTGATTTGATCTAGAGGTAAAACCCCTTCAATCTTAACCCCATTGATAAGCATAGTTGGAGTTGAAGTAATATTGAATGGTTTAGCCTCACTGATAATTTGAACGACAGCATCCTTTGTCTCTTTAGATTTATAGCAATCCTCAACACCTAGTTCTTTAGCTTTCTCTGTCAGCCATTTTGTCGTTAAACCTCTTGAATTAACTTGGTTAAAGATTTCGTGGTGAAGCTCTAAGAACTTTGATGGTGCACAATAGGATAAATAACTAGCGTTACATGCATTGCGATGAATCTGTTGTTTTACTGAAGCATTGCAATTTACATCTAGTGGGTAGAACTTGTATTGAATTGAGACTAGTCCTTGGTACTTATCTGCAATCTTAAGCAGGTGCTCTGAAAGCATGCGGCAAGCGGGACATTCAAAATCACTAAATTTTGTGATCCTAATAACGGCATCATCAAACTTGTCTCCGGCCTTTGCAACGAAAAATGGAGAGTCAGTTGCTGGTTTACCAAGGTTTGGCAAATTAAAGAATTGTTCAATTAGACTTTTAGCAAGGGCTCCCTTCTTAGAGTTCTTCTCACTTACATTGGCATAAGTAATGCCACTAACAATCAGCCCTACTAGAATATAAGCCGCCATTGGCTTGGGTGATGGAGTCTTTAAGTTTGAATGCTTATAGAAAACAAAAAGGGCCAGGAACGAAAAGACATAATAAAGCGTACAAAAAGGACAAAGCGTCCCAAGAGCAATTAGGGAATAAAGAAAGAGAACTAAACAACCAACAGCGTTGATCATAAGTATAAAATGATTTGTTCCTTCGATTTCTTTACTTTTGAAAAGATAGCCAGAAGCTAAAAATATTCCAATTAAGAGTCCAAAGAGAGAAATTGGAACACCCATGACATTTGAAAAGGGACTATTCGTGGCTGCACTACAAGTAAAAAAAGAGTTGATATCACAAAGTGTCCCGCCGACTAAGCCAGTTGGAAAATGAACATCGAAGTAATGACTAGTTAGATAAAGCGATGTTGAGATCATACCAAGAATCGCGACCCAATTTATAATATGCCAATTCATGGTGGCGCTGTTTAATTCTTTATTATCTGACATGGTGACTCCTAAGTGGTTTTTTTTAAATTATAGTTCTTTATTTTATCTTTGATAAGACATTCCAATTTCTTTGCGAGGTTCCATTTCTGCGGAAAGAGTGAAATTCTTCGTCGTTAAAGGTAGAAATAGGACAAACCTCTATTTTCGCCTCTGGGTAACAGGATTTTATTTGATCCAGCGTTTCTGCCCCTAAATCAAAATACAGCTTACCTGAAGCCTCTTTAAAGTGTTTTGATTCAGGAAAATTTTTGCGAAAGTCATTTGTCACCTCAAAGTGATCAACTTGGATAAAAGGCCCTATAAAAAAATAGTAAGGCTCTATCTCTTGAACTTCTTTTGTTAAAACAATCTTTTGATGAACACCTCTCCATCCAGCATGAAGGAGGGAGACCCCTTTATTTCCTAAGACAAAGATAGGTAAGCAGTCAGCTGTTTTGATTGCGAGGGGCGTTTCTAGGTCTTTTGAATAGAGACCATCAGCTTCGTTCATTTTACTAGTTAGAGCTTGATCATCAAGAACAACAGCTCCATGGACTTGATCAACTTGATTTAAATTAAAACTAGGCTTTTCTCTATAGACACGAAATAGATATCCGCTGACTACTTTTTCGAAACTGATACTACTCATCTAAGCCCCTTAAAATCTCTAGAGACTTCTGGAAAACTTCGGGGGGATCTATTTCGAAATCAATCTTTTCTTTTGTAATTGGATGAATAAAACCTAGCCTTCGAGCGTGGAGAAGCGGGTGAGGGTAGTCTTTTAAATGTTCAGCGAGCTGGCTAGGGATGCGAAGCAGGTGTTGGTTTGAATTGCCGTAAGTTGAGTCACAAACGATTGCTGAATTCAGAAGGCTCGCCATATGAACTCTAATTTGATGAGTTCTTCCTGTTTCAAGTTGGCATTCCATATGGGTGCAATTTTCAAAACGCTCTAAGACTTTATAGTAAGTAATAGCATCTCTGCCATTTTTTACATTCACTGCCATTTTGATTCTGTTAGATGGATCTCGGCCTATCGTTGATTCTAATTTTCCCGATAAAAGTTTTGAACTTCCAATACAGAGGGCCTGATAAACCCTATCAATATCATGTTTGGAGAAAAGTTGAACAAGACCTTCATGGGCTTTTTGAGTCTTGGCCACAACCATGACTCCACTAGTACCCTTATCAAGTCTATGGACGATTCCAGGGCGCTTAGCGTCCCCAATTCCACTTAGGTCTGGGCAATGATGAAGGATGGCATTAACAAGAGTTCCGGTATAATTTCCAGGAGCTGGATGAGTAACCATTCCTGCCGGTTTATTTACTATCACTAAGTGTTCATCTTCAAAGAGGATAGGAAGGGGGATGTTTTCAGCCTTAGCGTCAAGAGGGGGAGGAGGAGGGATGTTGATATTAATCACAGTCCCTGGGGAAGGGAGCTTGTTTAATTTGAGTTTAATTCCCTTTTCTGCTGTTATCTGTCCATCTTCAAAAAGAAACTTTATAAAGTTTCTACTAAGATCTTCGAGCTTTGTTTTTAAGAAAATATCGAGCCTTTTGAATTCATTAAAATCCTCGGCAGCGACGAGAAGTGTTCTTACCTCATCGATAGATTCTTTTTCGCTCATTCGCTTGTTTGATTTTTTAGTCTATAGGTATAACTAGTGGCCACTAAGTCTGGGTTTAGCTTTAAGCATTTCGCATATTGATAAACAAAGCCACGAACATAGACAATGGCCGGAAGCCGAGTAGTGTCTTCATCTTCGATATTCTTAATATAAGTTTTAGAGACCTTAGTCATCTCACTCATTCTATTTATATCAACGCCCTTATATTCTCGAACTCTTCTTAAAAACTCACCGCTAAATTCTGTAGCTTGCTCAATTTCTTTTTCAAACTCTTCACTTACTTTGTAATCGAGTTGAAATTTTTTCTGAGCAACTATCTTAGTCATGGACTGAGGTTTAGCTGATTCCTCTGTTTGATTGATCTTATGATCAGCTCCATCTTTAGTGAAGCCCGCTGAGGCAAGCCTGCTTTGTTGCCTAAAAGAATCTGATAAGTCTTGATTGATTCCTCTTGCCTCGTCGTATTGTCTTCTCTTATGAGGGTCTGAGATAATAGTGTAGGCTTCATCGATGAGTTGGAGGATGTTTTCACATTCTTCTTTGCTCATTAAACTATAAAGGGCCAAAGAATCTTGAGAGTAAGCATTCTTGGCACGGAGGTAACCTTGATGAACATCTTCAGGCGTAGAGGTAGAAGAGACTTCTAAAATTTCATAATAGTTCTTATCTTTAAATTCCATTATGCCTACGAGTTGAGAAGACGGTGAACGATTCGATCAAAGTTTGCCACAAGTCCAGAATTTGGAAATTCCATAAGGAGAGGGCGGCGTTTTTTTACACTTTGCCAAACAGTTGCATCGTATTCGAGGTAACCAATATAATCTAAATTTATTCCAAAGTATTTTCTGCAGATAATCTTCATAGAAAATCCGATATCAATATCTGCTTGAGTCCTAACTTGATTAATGATCAGCTTAGGTTGAAAACGTGAAATCTCATTTTTTAACTTATGACCCATTTGAGGATTAATCTCAATGACTCTATTGATAAGATCAGCAGGGGTCGCGCTTTGTCCCATCTTTGCATTCATGGCCTGGTCAATAAGGGGACCAATCTCTAAGAGGTCCTCGGCCATTTTTAATTTTCTATGATAAACCGATTTAATAAAGCGGTAGGTGTTTTCAATCGAAGTAGGCTCTGGAAGTGCAGTAAGGATTCCCTGGTCAGCGCTGATAAAGAAGTCGAGGGTATTAAAGGTTGTCCCTGCCCCTAAGTCCAATAAAACAAAGTCAGCATCAAGCTCTGAGAGTTTTCCAAGTATCTTTGCTTTTTGCATGTGCTTTAGATTAGCGATACCTACATCGTCTTGCGCTCCACTTATGATTGATAAGTTATTTATAGGAGTCGGTGTAAGGAGTTCTTTTAAGCTCTTCACTTTTTTAGAGAGGTAGTCACTTAAGGTTTTATCTGGAATAGGAACCCCAAGACAAGTGTGCAGGTTCGCGCCCCCTAGATCGAGATCTATGGTTACTACTTTGTAGCCCATGAGGGCCAAGCAGATTGAAACGTTTGCTGTGACGAGACTTTTACCAACTCCACCTTTACCACCACCGATCGCCCAAACTTTTACATTGCTTTGGGAGCTGATCTTTGATGACAAATCCGAACTGGATTGAGCACTATTTATATCCAAACTTCATCCTTGAAGGTCTTAAATATTCTTTATAGGTTTTCCCTATTCTCCATCTATTATAGGGGCAAATCCTAAGAAAAAAAGGGGGTTAAGGACCTATAATTATTACGCGGTGCGCTAGAAATGATCTAGAATTTGAGATAAGATACCGACTGATTCACTCTAGATTAGGACTTTTATTTTATGCAACTCAGCAGCGATACAAGCACTCTTGATTCAAAAAGCCTAAGGGCCAGGCATGACCTGCACCTCCTTAGGAAGTTCTGGCATATGGGAACAGGCCTAACAGGGCTTTTTATATACTCTTATTCGGGTTTAGAAGCGCAAAGCATGGCATTGATCCTTTTTGGCATCTCAGTCATTGGCTTCCTTTTTGAGTTTATCAGACTAAGAAACCCCGCTATCAATAAGCTCGCCATAACCATGATGGGCCCGTTTATGCGCGAAAGTGAAAAGGATTCCTTATCTGGTTTACCTTTTTACGCACTAGGCGTTTCTATCAGCCTTTATTTTTTTGATGAAAAGATTGCCATTCTTGGCATCCTTTTTCTCATTTTCTCCGACCCAATCTCTTCGGCCATTGGAATTCTTTTTGGAAAAGATAAGATCTTAGGAGGAAAGAAGTCCATTCAAGGTGCTGCTGCAGGCTTCGTCACTTGCTATATGCTGGCCCTTTTTTATACTTTAAACTTTGTTCCATTAACTTATTCTTTATTAGGCTTTGCCCTTGCCGCAGGAATCATTGGATCTATCAGTGAACTGCTTTCAATCTTTGTTGACGATAACCTAACAGTTCCCATCATTTCGACATTAGGCCTTACTGTTTTAAATTTTGGTTTTGGGCTTTACTAAGACTTAGTGACCAACTTTGGCCATCTTCTCTAAGATCTCAAAGCTTTTTATGGCGTGAGTGGCAGAGATATCTTCAAAATATGGTGCTGGTCCTTTAAGAAGAGTGTCTAGCATTTGAATGCGCTCATTCAATGAAGTGTTCTCTAAGAGTAGTTGCCTCATCTCGTGATCTTTAATTAAGAACATAGATATATAATCCATCACTTCTGTTGCAGAGTTAATTTTATCTTGGAAACTTTTTCTTTCAACTGAATCAGAGATAGTCTCTAAGATCCAGTTATCAAGAAGTGTTTTTAAGCGTTCAATCTTAGAGTCAGAAACCAAGCCATATTCATCCTTAATATCCGGATACTCTTCACACTTATAAATGAGATAAGGCAGATTTTGCTCCACAGCACCTAAGCGAACTTTACCAAACCCTTTAATCAAAACTCTCAATGTTCCATCATAGAGTTCTTCTAAAATAATTGGTTTTCCAATGCCGCAAATATTTTTAGGAGTAGGTCTTTTGTGACCAAAGATATAGACCAAGGGTTCGGCCATTGAAATACCCACGAGCATATTCTCTTCTACGCATTCTTTTATCATGCGAATAAAAACCGGTTCCACCACGTATAGGGGAAGTGAGGTTCCCGGAAAGAAGACCAGGTTTGGAATAGGAAGAACGGCAACCTTATTCAAGTTCATCCATCTATTTTATCAGAGCAAAATGGACAGGTTCCTGTTTTTACTTCTATTATCGTTATTTCAGGCTCTTAGATGAGAATTAGGACTAATGGGTTATAATAATAAAGATATAAAAGTGACTCAATACGGAGTCAGCTTAGGAGGTAGGGCTTTGAAATTAGGTCATGGCTTTAAGTTGGTTAATTCAGCTGCAGTTTATAAGGTTTGGGGGGGCAGGAAACTGGCGTCTCTTAAAAACCTACCTTCTTCAAAAGGTGAGGACTTCCTTGGGGAGACTTGGGAAGTTAGTGTTCATTCCGATGGGCCTAGCCTTTATGAAAATCAAAAACTAAGTGAGTATATCTCTGATATTGAAATGCCATATTTAGTGAAATTAATTGATACAAGCTCTCATCTGTCGGTACAAGTTCATCCTGGGGATGAGTATGCTAAAGAGCATGAGAACTCTCAAGGGAAAACCGAATGTTGGGTCATCCTTGGATCCGAAGAAGGAAGTGGCATTTATCTTGGGCTTAAAGAAGGTGTTAAGAAAGCCGACTTTGAAAACTCACTTAAGTCAAAAGAGAACATGGATAAGTTTCTCGTTTTCTATCCTGTTAAAAGAGGGGACTTCTTCTATGTTCCAGCGGGGTCAATTCATGCTATCGGCTCAGGGGTCTTTCTTGCAGAAGTTCAACAATCATCTGGGATAACTTATAGAGTATGGGATTGGAACAGGGTTGATAGTAAGGGTAATTCTAGAGAGCTTCATATTGAAAAGGCCATGCAAGTAATCAACTTCAAAGATAAGCATAATGATTCTAAGACTTTTAAGATAAAGAAAGACATCTTTAAAGAGCGTAATAGTTTATTAGTTGATCATCCCCAGTTTAACTTAAGGCAAGTAACTCTCGAAGCTGGAGAAATGGTAGAGATCAACCCTAAGGATTTAGGACGGGCTAAAAGCATTCTAAACCTAGAAGGAAGCATCGAAGTCGATGGGAACAAGATAGATGAGTATCAGTCTCTTGTTCGAGATGAATCAGATAAATCACCCGTTAAAATTGAAGCTAAGGAAGCAGGCAGTCTGCTTTTGGTAGAATAATGAAATCAACTCTATCGCTCATTCTTTTCTTATTTCTCTTTGGAGGTTGCCAAGACTACTCTAAAGTCATCAAAGGCGAGAGGAATATGACCATTATTCCCAATAGAGTTAGCATTTCTTCTGCTGAAGTCTCTGATTGGAGAGTGGGTCCCTTACGAAGGCAAAAGGTCTCTAAGGGAATTAAGATCAAACTTGATTTTCCTCAGTTAGAAAAAGAGCACCTCCAAGACCTAGTCAACACGATTGAGATTGATAGCTGGATTATAAGAGTTAAAAGAAAAACCTTAGTAACTAGTGAAACCTTAGATACTTTCTATGTCCCATTAATTGTACCTGGGAGAGGAAAGACCACTTTTAGGATAAAGCAAGTCCAAGCAGGTTTTTTCAATATTTATTATTCAGCCGCTGCTATTTCTTCAAGATTTGAAAAATTTCAGTGCCCTGCCTTTGATCATTCAAAAGAAGTCACAGACTTTGAAATTATTAATGTAGTCGGTAGAGAAAAAGCGATTAGGGCCAGCAGAACAAATGCTAGCCTTACTACAGGAAAGCTTGAGCCTTATTCTTATAGGCCTTTTCCTATCAATGGGGGAAAGGACTTAATAGGTGAATACCACTTTGAAATTGCCTTGTTTAATGCAAAAGATAAACTGAGAAAGAGTAATTGGTTTGAGCTACATGAAGCTCTAAAGATTTCAAAAGAATCAAGCGTTGATATTAAAGGTTGTAAGGATTTTAAGATTCCTAAGAATGATTCTACAATTGATAATATACAAGATTTTAAATTCGGTAGATAAGAAATCTTACTCAAGCGGACACCTCTCCCGAGTCCGCTTTTTCGATTATAAGATAAGCCTAGGGGCTATTTGCAACTTAGTGGGTAAGTCATTTCATGACCTCTGCTATTTTTAACAACCATATAGTCATCAACGTCTGAAAACTTAGAAGCATTATCGATATGAATCGTATGTTTCTTACCTTCAAAACTTAGGATTTTTGTAAACCCAGTAGCAGTTCTTTTTGTTCTAATTCCAGCAACAGAAGCTACTTCTCTTCCACCATTAATAGGTTGGTCGTTAAAAAAAGTTATTCTGTTATCTTCAATCTTAAATGTCTTATTCATTCTAGGAGTATGACATTCAATGCTTGCAAAGCTTGAAGTTGAAATTAAAAGTCCTAAAACTAAAGCCAATTTTTTCATAAAGTCCTCTCTTAAAGCCCATCAATAATTAGAGGGGCTACACCCTGTATTAAAGCAAGGGCTGTGCCAAAGGAGCTACACTGCTTTCAGGGGGTTATAGGGGCTACTAGTAGAGGATTTATTGTAATAATGTATGACTGTCTAAAGTTTATACGATATTTTAGCCTAACTGGAGTTACCATGAAATCAATTAGCCTCATCCTATGCCTTCTCTTTAGCCTAAATGCCGCTTCTGAGCCCTCTGTCTCGCAGATCCTAGAGTCTAAGAAGGTTCCTGGTAGAAGAAAGCTCTTAGGGAAATTTCACTATATAAAGAAGAGCGATAAGAGGAATCCTGTGAAGGACTTTGAATTCTTCTTTTCCTTAACGAATGACAAAGGAAAAGGATATGCCTATCCAGTCTTGATAACTGATGAAAAAGTGCTTAAGAAGATTAGGGCAGGTGGTTCATCGCAATTCTTGATCTACGCCACTCCAGATCAGAAAAGAATTTGGATCGGAGAGAATCCTAAGGTTGTTCAGGTACTTAAGGTAACCCACGCTAATTCAATTTCTTTAGGGTCTTTATCTCCAACTGATATCAACATAAGTAGCTCCAACAACTACCAATCAGAGATGAGGGAAAAAGGTCAGCCTGATAAGGCTACAATAAGTGGTGTGAGTGATACTGTTACAAATGCGGTGATCTTTAGTGCTGGAGCTGCTTTATTAGGATCTATTCTTTTAGGGAAGTAGGAAGCCCTCCGAGAAAAGAAGTCCGCTTTTTGGCGGCCCTCTTATCTCCCGAGACTCTGACTTAAATTCGTTACCCGTGTGCATAGTCACCTCCATGAGTTTTCTACAAGTGGCGTGGGATAGGGTGATTCGGTTTCGAAATCACTCTATTTGTTAATTCTATTATTTGCGTAAGTCGTGCGTAAGTCAATGGGTTTAAGTTTGAGCAAATTTCTTTTAATTCTATTTGCGTTTGCTAAGGCCTTGCTCTTCCCATGAATAAGGCTTTTCAAGCTTTCTAAAAGAAACTCTTTTTTTCTATCAGGATCAACTTGATCGGAAGTAGGGGCAGCTCTAGATTCTGAGATACTGAAAATATGTCAAAATTCTGCCGTGCCTAGCATGTTATAATCTCCATTATGCGTAACCTCTTATTGTTTTTTCTTTGTATAGAATCTCTTTGGGCCGGAAGCTCTTTTGATCTTAGGCAAAATGGCTTTGTTTCAGCCCCTAAGGTTGATCGAGCAAACTCATCTTGGGCCTATGCCAGCATCTCTTCACTAGAGAGTAATATTCTTATTGAAGGCTCATGGAATGATCAAACAATTGTTGATCTCTCTGAAGAACATATGATTGAAAAAAATGCTCGATCTCAAATATATAAAGGTGGGGACTATAAGTTAGTGGCGGCGTACCTAAGTAATCATGGTGGCGCGAGAACAGCCACCAAGAAGGCTTTGTATTTTCCAAGCTCAATTGAATGGCTTACTCACGGAAGCTACCAAGTAAATATCGAGCGTATTCAAGAAAGTCTTTCTCAAAATGGAAGTGTGGCTTCAAGATCGACTAAGTTTATTAAGCCTTGGGAATATGATCTCGATGGTGAGGTGATAGACATAAACTTCCGTTCTCTTCCTCCAACTCAATTTGTAAACATCATTGGCTGGGATAACGATCGAGTGATTCCGCCATTCTTACCTGGAGTTTGGATTGTTCAAGATAGTAGAGTTCGTGGTGGCGTCAACTACTTTCTAACTCCTTATGGAGGAACATCAGTTGGGCAAGATAGAGAGTCCGGTGGTGTTGCATTCAATCAAGTAAGGCTCTTACGTTTTAAGAATATCTATTCTTACGCAGATCATGGTTGGCAATACGAATTTAAGGCAGAAAAAGTATCAAACCTCTATGAATTAAAAGACGAGCTTCCCATAAATGTGGGCATCTATACGGTCATTGCTGACGATTCAGCGGTTGCAATTGTAAGTGATCTAAAAGGAAATATCTTATGCCATTCAAAAAATAGGTCCCTCTCAAATCCAGGGTTCTACCTTTTAGATTTGGCCTGCGGAAACAGAACCAAGATAAATAAGAAAGTCAGGGTAGAGCTGATCACTGAATCAGGAATGTATGCTTATGACGGGCCTAAAGTTTACCCTTCTCAAAGAGAAAATGCTGAACCGGTCCTTCTAGAAACTAGCTCTTCATTTAATGAAAGCTGGTACTTCAAAAATGGTAAATGGATAGATCTAAAGACTTACTATTTTAAAGAGGAAGAGCAGATGGGCATGAAACTTAATAGAAGCAGTAGCGGAAATTTTGCCCTAAACCTCTATACAAACTAAGAGAGTTTCTTAAAATAAAGTATTAAAACAGAGGATAGTTATGAAAATCAACCACCAAGTTCCCCAGTACGTAGCCGAGTTCATTGGAACCTTCTTTCTTGTCTTCTTTGGCTGTGGCTCGATGATCTTAGGGGAGCTCTACCCTACTTATGATAGTGGATTTATTCCTGTGATCTGGGGTGGCTCTGTGGCCATGATGATCTACGCTGTTGGGCATATCTCTGGGGCTCATTTTAATCCCGCTGTAACTCTTGCCTTTTGGAGCGTGAAACGCTTTCCAGCTAAAAGAGTTCCTGGTTATTTAATCTCTCAAATCCTAGGTGGTCTCTTGGCCTCACTTGTTCATCTGGTAATCTTTGGAGCCTCTTCTAAATTTGGAGCTACTGAATTAAGCCTCAGCTTATCAGGTGGAATTATCGTCGAAGTGATCCTAAGCTTTGCATTGATGTTTGTTATCATTAGTGTGGCGACGGACTCAAGAGCTGTAGGAGAGATGGCCGGTATTGCCATTGGAACCACAGTCGCTCTTTGCGCCTTTGTGGGGGGACCTCTTACTAATGCCTCTATGAATCCGGCACGCTCGATTGCTCCAGCTATTATGTCAGGCAATTATACAAACCTCTGGGTCTTTATTGTGGCCCCTATCCTAGGGGCGGTCTTAGGGGCCAAGATCTATGAATGGATTCGTTGTCATAAAGATAATGATCTTGATAGTCATGGCTGCTGCTAATTCTAGAAAAAATGAATAAATCACAGATAAAAGATATTTATGAAAATGAGGGTTGCGTTGTTATTCCAGAGTTCTTTTTAGAGAATGAGCTTAAAGATATTTATCCAATAATTCTAAAAGTTCATCAAAGATGGTTAGAGATAAATAAAAAAGAATACTTAAAGTATAAGATGATCTATTCAAATAATTTAACCATTAAAGATCACTTTGATTCAGAGAACTCTTTTGATCGAATAAACCTCTTCAATTTTATAACTTCAGATAAAATAAATAGTCTTGTAAGAACACTTATTGGAAACGAAGCCTTCTTCTTAGGGTCACAAGTTTTCTTCAATCCTAAAGATCATACTAAAGAAGGGTATTGGCACAGAGACACTCAGTACACGGGAATGGCAGTTGAAGAACAAAAGAAGGCTATCCTAAATGAACCTGTTCTTCACTTTCATATCCCTTTTATCGATGATCATCACTTTGAATTAGTTCCAGGAAGTCATAAAAGATGGGATAGTAAAGAGGAGTTTGAAGTCCGAATGAACTCTAACAACTCAGCACTTGGTCACTCTAAGTCTTATGATTGTAAAAGAGGGGAAATAAGAGTTTTCTCAGCTCATGCCATTCACCGGGGTAAGGCTTATGGTCCGAGCCCTGAACGCTTTGTGTTTGATCCTTTATTTGCTCTTAGAACTGAAAAGTCTTCCTCCTTTATAAATCCTAAAGGGATGCCTTGTGCTGAATTACTCAAGCATATTTCTAATCGTGGTTTGTTTTTTGAAGTTGACTGAATTTAACGTGCACTCAAGAGAGAGTGCACGATTATTAAATTATAAACACTCTTTCTTGGCAAAGATACTTGTTGATTTTGCATAGGCTTTAGCTAAAAGATCACCTTCTTGATTTTCTACAAGGTAGACAACTCCGCCTTCTACTTCAGTAATTCTTCCAACGCTTGTTGATGGAAGATCAACGTTACAAGCTTTCTCAGTCATAGCAATGGCCCAACCACTTTCAGATGGGAACTGAAGGTTAGTCATGTCAGCTGTTGAAGCAAAAAGATTTGTGCAAGTTAAAATAGTCGCGGCTAATAATAATTTTTTCATATTTCCTCCAAAGTTAGTAATTAAAGGCAACCTAACATTAAAAAAGATTGGCATGAGGTCTATGAAATTAGTACTAGCTTTATCTTCGTCATCTAAAATTATTGAGTCGTGGTGAAGGAGGATAATTGAGTAAAACTAGTGAGAAAAGGCTTATATAAGCTATTTATGAGTACCTGAGAGGAAGGGCATTCCTGTCTCTTTTGTTCAAACATCGATTCCTCACAAATAAAGCTAAAGTCCCGAAGTGTTAGGTATGAAAAATAGAACCTTCACCCTAATCTTTACTTCTTTACTCCTCCTTTCCTCTTGTGTGGAAGACCAAGCTGAAAACTGCTCTGGTGATTCTAAAGTGGCAGATTCAAAGGAATGCTCTCCATCTCAAGATGACTTAGGAGATGGTGCAGATCTTCCTGATGAAGTAGGGGATACAACTCCAAAAGAGCCAATTCCAACGTCTGAGACAGATGTCTTTGAAGAGGTCGCCACTTACTTTGGTCGCTGGGTTGATGATACTCAATCTCAAAATGAACTCTTAGAATTGAGAAGCAATGAAGTTGAGACTATAGCCGATAGTTGTCATGATGATTTTGAAAATCAAGACCGCTTCTCAGATACTATAGCTTTCTTTGTCAGAGAGCAGAGCGCTCCTAGGAAAGTAACTATTCAAAGTATCGCTAGTTATTATGCCACTTCAGGGGACCTCTCAACTCATACAGACGTTGGGCTTTTTAGCCACCCACTTTGCGAGGTAACTAGATCGAGCCTAAGTAAGACAGTTAAGAAAGTCGCTGACAGTACGACTATCTCTAGGGCCAATCAATTCGCCAAACTCCATAACCAATATAGAACTGGTTATCTAAATGGAGAGTCAGCAGAGAAAATAAAACTTGAAAGACATTGGGGAGCCTTCTTCGGCTGCCTCGCCTATACTGAATCTTTAAGCACGGCTGACAGCTCTTCATCAAAAAGTGTTGCTAGCTCAGAAGCTCCAAGTGGTTATAGAAAACCAGCAGGAGTTAAGTTCTATAACGATCCTTATCAACCAGCTTCAAGCCGCCTAAATATTGGCCTCTTTCAATTCACTCCAAAGGCCAGTGGTAATATCAATCCATGCCTTAAACAATGGAATCAGGATTACCCAAGTTGTTCAACCAGCGCTACTTCAAAAGACTCGCTTATTAAACTTCTTGGAAGTAGTCATCAAAGGTTCAATGCCTTTTGTGGAGTAAATAAACTATTGCAGACATTTTCGATACAGGTCAACACCCGCGCGACTAAGCATACCCACCCAGACAACCGTGGAAGCTCTGGTTTAAAGAGTGGGGCCAATAGATGTGTGACACCTCATTTTTATGCAGGCTGGGCCTATAATCATTTTGGACCCCTTCAAAACTCAACTGGCTCTAATATGAAGAAGCTCTTTCAGTGTGTAAGCGATTCACTCCCTGATGGCCTTTAGGTACCTGGTTACTTGCAGTAATGAAATGTTTTCAATGAGATTGTCTATGAGGCACTAGAGACGTAATTTCCTCTAGATGCAAAAGACCATAGCCATTCTCTTTATCTTAATAAGCCTTAGTGCTTTAGCTGATACGACTCCACTTCGAATTGATACTAATAAGCAGAGGAACTCCTGGGCCATAGAAGTCGATGAAGACCTCGGATCTGAAGTTACTGAAGAGTCATTTTACGCGATTATCACCAAGGTCTTCGCCCTTTATGCCAATAATGAAATGGGACGGAAGCTAGAGCTTGGCATAGTTGATTGGAAGGTTCCCTATATGTCAGCCTGGGCCTTTGAGACAGACAAGGCCTTTACCATCAATTTCTGGGGAGGCTTTGCCCGCATCCCTGGTATGACAGACAGGGCCCTGGCCCTAACGGTTTGCCACGAAATTGGCCACATCATTGGCGGAAGTCCTTATCACTTACCAGGATCGAGTCAGAACATGAGCGCTGAGGGGCAGTCAGACTTCTTTGCAGCTTCAACCTGCATGAAGAAATATATAAGCTTTTATGAGATCCAAGATGAAGTGACTGCTCTTGATGCGGTTGCAGCCTCAAGATGTTTTGAAAGGTTCGAAAAATTAATTGAAAGAGAAGTTTGTTTTGAAATTACAAAAGCAGCTCAAGATCTTGCGAGCGTCTTTTCTTTCTTAAATCCTGAACAAGGATTCTCCTTTGAGACTCCATCGGAATTAATTGTTCCAGAGACCCTATTTAATAGTTATCCGACCATACAATGTCGTCTAGATACTTTCTTGGCTGGTGCCTTAGCCGCAACTCCTCTACCTATTGATGAGGAGTTAAGACCTGCTTGTTGGTTCGCCAAAGAAATCCTTTAGCTCTATCTATTTGTTTCAATAAATTTATTAAGAAGGCTTTGCTGATAGGAATCTACTAGAAACCAAAGGCCAAAGACTGTGAAGATAATTATGAAGATCTCTATGTGAAAGATCTCTTCTCCAAAGTTTAGGACGTGTAGTTTCTTGGTAAGTGTATATTCATGATAGATAAAATAAATCCCAAAAGTAATTAAAGATAGAAGGACTAACTTAAGGATGGAAGGGAATTCTTTACTCCCAAGAATCTCATTAGCATCAGAGATTTGTCTTAACTGAACCCATAGGTTCCAAATACCGAAAGTACAAAGAGTTAGGATTATATCAAGAAAGATTGAATTAACTTTAATGTCTGAGTTTGATTTCCATGTCATGGATACATCTTAACATACGATGAGAATTTGAAAAGGACCCGCGTACCTAGTGACTATTAATATAGAAGTTAAGACCCTGAATAAAACGAAGGGGCCATTTCTTTTGGATGACATTCATTAACCATGTTGGAATCCATCCTCCTAAATCACCATAGAACTCAAAAGTGATCTTAGTAACATCTTTATCTAGCTCCTCTAAGAGGACGTTAAGTTTATGGACTTGGGCCTGAACGTGGTCTTCATCAATTAGTGATGGGAGGTCTACAGAAGAAGCTTCAAAAGAGACAACACCTTTTTTGATTTTCTTAATTGAGCCTTCGAGAAGAAACTCTCTATCTGATGCTGGCCATGGTGTTTTATAAAATTCCGAGAATATATAGGTATCATTTTTACTTTCACTATGAAGCTTGACGCTCTTTAGCTTAGGGCTCCAGCGGTGCTTATTTTGATAGTCTTTTAGAGCAGCAACGATCTTAGGAAGGCTATGCTTAATAACACCTTCGGCCTTGAAAGGCATCACGCCATCGGCTTCGTTGATTGTCTTGATTGTAATATCATCTTCTTGATAGACCTCGACCCAGTCTTTAGCACTAGCGTTAAAAGAAAAACTAACAAATAAAATTAAAACGAATCTTAGCATGGCCTAACTCCCGACTTATAAAGGGTAATATTACCTTTGTACGTAGAGGAAATTGTCACACTAATGTCTCAGGAGAATATAAAATTATTGTTACTGCGGGAAAAAGTGGTCATGGTTGCTAATAATTCTTCGGTTAGAGTACCTTCTGCAAAAAGCATATCTTTCCAAATCAGTTGCTCAGTTGGGGCTTGATGAAAGTAAGTGGCCTTAAGAACTAGTTTCACTTTGGCAGTAAAGTGTAGCTAATTATATTAAAGCCTTTTTAGAAAAGTCATGCCTGGAAGACCGAGGTTGCATTCCATTTTTTGAAAAACACCAGGGTTTCTTTCAACAAACTCCTTAACGGCTAGGTGTGGTCCAACATTATAATCAGACTCTTGAGACTGGAGAAAAGTATCGTGAATGATAAAATTCGGGCTTTCAATATGTTGGGAAATATACTCAAGCTCTCTGCAAACGGTTTCGTAGCTGTGATCGCCATCTAAAAAAAACAGGGGATTCTTTATTTCAGCTGATTTTGCAATTTCAACAGCTTTTTCAGCGCCATCTCCTTCATGAAGAAAAACATTTTTTAAAGCTCTTACCAGTTTGCCTCTATCATTTCTGGGATGTTCTCCGTGATCTTGATCCATAGGTAAATCAATAGAGTGGATTTCTGAATTAATCTCGAAATGCTTACAAGTCTCATAAAATAATCGAGCCGACACACCGATATTTGTTCCCCAATCAAAGATATGTGAAGGTCTTAAAAAGCATGCGGCTGATGCAAGTAGGACCTGTTCAGTAAGTGGAAAGGGACGGTGTCCAGTAATTGGTAGAAGTTTATATTCTACAAACTCAGAAACCTGCCATTTATTTACTTCAAAAAATTCCCCCTTTGCTTGCGGGACCTGACTTGGATCGAACTTCGCTCTATCCCTTAAGGTTCTCATTTTTATTTTTAATTTATGAAGGTATACGGCTGTTTCCATTTTTTTCCTGTTTGTAGAAGTGTGTGTGCAACTTTTTTCGCCTTATACGGAGAGCTATAGTTCGAGAAGGGATTCGCTAGTAATCTTTCTCCAGTCTGCCCCTGAACTTATTTTAAGATCACCGATGACACGGTAGAGTTTCCCACTAAAGTAGTTCCAGAGAAAGTAATGCTTCCTTTTGTATATAATATTCTGTTTATGGTGTATTTTGTCCACGTATATGAACAAGCTCTTCTCAAAAACAGAGTTGAATCCAGATTTTTTATTATTTCGATGAGGTAGAAAAAAAAGACCCTTGATCTTTGCTTCTGGATATTTATGGCGAACGGCCGGTGTCATAGACCACTCTTCGTCAAATACCACCACAGGGCCAAAGTTATTGGGAACGATGGCCACCACAAGAGCGTCTTCGATATTTTCAAGTTTCTTATAAGGAACCTTCGAGAGGATATCTTGTTGTAGGTCCCAGGAAGCTTTCCACTGGCTCGAAACTTTTAAGGTAATTCCACCACAAAGTACTAAGATAACCATTGATATAAGCTTTAATTTCTTGAACTGAAATATAGAAAAATAGTGAAGAAGCATAAAGCAAAGAAGGATTGAAAGTGAGAAAGTGGTTCTTGAAAAAGTCCCCGTTAGTTGAATGGCATAGCCTGCGGCATAATAAAGAACAATTGAAGCAAGAAAGCCTATCTTAAGTAAGAAAAGTGAGAGGTAATCATCTTTAGTTGAGCGATTCTCTTTAACCGCTTTATAGATCTTAAAAGAAATAAAAATAAGTAGCCCAATAGCAAGTAAAGGTAGATAGAAACTAATCAAATTCGAAGGGCTATTTATGATCGACTTAAGCTTATTAACAATAAGATCAAAATGGAAACTCTTCTTGGTTCCTGTTTTCGCGATTCTATTTTGCAAGATGGCGATGATCTGAATAAATGAA
This sequence comes from Sulfitobacter sp., assembly GCA_047630275.1. GTDB lineage: Bacteria > Bdellovibrionota > Bacteriovoracia > Bacteriovoracales > Bacteriovoracaceae. The sequence continues at coordinate 341,365 of JBLHVN010000001.1, forward strand.
AAGAGAAATGTGATCTTTATGAAACTATTTTTCCCAAGATTAAATTTCGAACGGTAAATCCAGAGATAGCCAATAGGGATGATAAATAAAAAATAAAAAGCTTCATAAGTAAAAACGGAGACGGTAAAAAAAGTAACGGAGACTAAGATATTTTTTAAACTAACTTCTGTATCTTTAATTAGCGTATAAAAAGAAAGGAGAAAGAAGGTCAAGGCTGGTAAGTGAAACAAAAAAGTAGGCCAAGCATTAAAGCCGAAATTAGAAGGTAATACTAACCACAGGCAAGTAATCATAGCCGGCAACAAGTCTTTGGTCTCGCCTTTAATTAGAGCGATCTTATGAAGAACCTTATTAAGTAAGAAGGCCGTCAGAAGACTAAAAAGGGCTAGGCCCCACTGCCAAAGAACATGGTTATTTTTAAAAAAAATTGAGAATACAGAAGCAAAGACAATTGACATAGGCCTTGTTGAAAAACTCTTTAAATAAAACTCAAATTTTTCGAAAAAGCTTAAATTAGCCGCTGAAGAGACTAGGTCATAGTCGTCGCTATAGAAGCCAAAGACAAAGGGCCTCCAGATATAAAAGAGGAGCCAAACAAAGAAAATAATATAGATTTCTTTTTCAATCTTCTTAAGAAAGTTCATAGGCTCTTGATCCAATCAGCACTTCAGTTTTAATCATTTGTGAAAGGAAAATAATTACCATATTTGGAACATGCTGAAAAAGGAATAACTCTGTGGATTAGGTGATAGTGGGCTTGTGACTTCCTAGAGGGCACTCATCATTTCTGAGGGTCACTGAATTCATGAAATGGTCGGAATGAGAGGACTCGAACCTCCGACCCCTTCACCCCCAGCGAAGTGCGCTACCAGGCTGCGCTACATTCCGACATTTCAATGAGTTTGGAGTCTACTAAAAGCTTTAAAAGCTGACAATAATTTAGTAGCGTAGCGTAAGAGTAATCCTTGGAGTTGTTATGCGTTATTTATTGGTTTTATGCCTCTTTCTGGCTTCATTTAGTAGCTTTTCTGAAGATCGTGTCTTTGATACGAAATTGAATCGTTTTTTAACGGTTAAGGAATTCGCTGATCTGATTCCTCCGCGCGGGCAAGTTGTCCTTGGTGAGTATCACTATCAAGGGAATATTCAGAAGGCCCAAGGGGTTATTATTCAGGCCATCGTTGATCGTCATTTTCGTTATGATGATTTTTCTGTGTCTTGGGAATTTCTAAACTATACGGATCAAACCCTAGTGGCCAAGAGCTTTCTAGGTTACAGAAATGGTGAGTTTGATGCTTTAGAGCTTTTTAAGAAGTGGTTTCCAGCTTCAACTAAGCCAGAGCAGAACCTTCCCTATAAAGCTTTTGTTGATGTGACGAGTAAGCTTGGTGGAGAAGTGATTGCTGTTAACGCTCCAAGAAAGCATAAGAGGGTTATTACTGCTGATGGGATTGATGCTCTTGATAGAGATCTTCTTCCACCTACTTATGAGATTGGATCAAAGAATTATTTAAAGAGGTTTAAAGAAGCGATGGGCGGTCATGTTCCTGAAGATAAGATTAGGAACTACTTTGAGGCCCAGTGTTATACGGATACTATAATGGCCCATCAGATGATGGCCTATTCAGCCTTTGATCTGCAGTTCTTGATTGTGGGAGCTTTTCATTCTGATTATCTTGATGGAGTCGTAAGAGAGATTGGTAAGACTCATGTTTATGAGACCACTACGGTAAAGATTGTTGATAAGGCGGAGCTTGATATAACTGCTTATAGAGAGATGCTCTTTGGAAGCCGTAGCTATGGTGCCTTTGCTGATTATATCTTTTTTACCAACTGGAAATGAGCGGCTGGTTTTTATATATTATTCAAACGAAAAAAAAACGCCTCTACACGGGGATCACAACTGATGTTGAGAGGCGTTTTGAAGAGCATAAGTCAGGATCCCCAAAAGGAGCGAAGTTCTTTCGTTCAGACAAAGCCGATAAGATAGTTAGGATAGAGAAGCATGAGGACCGATCCTCAGCTTCAAAAAGAGAAGCAGTAGTTAAGAAGCTTACCCGGGCTGAAAAATTGAAATTGTGTAAGATTAAAGCTTAATTAGAGGTCTTGGTCCTCAGGGATCTCACCATCATAGACTGAAGTATCATCCTTCCATTCAGGTTGTAATTCCCCTGGGACATTTGGGTCGACTTTTTGCGAGTAACCATAAGGGCAATGCTTGCATCCGCTTTGGCAGCAATGGCCTTTTTTAAGAAGGTAAGCCTCGGTCATTACCATGAGGCCATCTTCATTAAAATAATAGTCTTCACCTTCGGTGAGTAGTGTTTCAGTCGTCATTAGTTTTTATAGTAAACTCTTTTTAATTCTTTATAAAGGCGCTCGTTAAAGTCCCCTGAGCGAGAGCACATAAGATCAGTTACATCGAGTTGATAATTAACGGCGAGCTCTTCAACTTCATCATAAAACTCTACATAACAATCAGGGATTCGAAGAATATGCCCGTATTCATGACGGATGGTCCATTTTACTGAGTACTCTTCGATGGATGAATTAGCGTCCATAACGATAATATTTCCACCAGAGACATGGGGAGTAACGCCTGGCTTGAATTGAAGATAGGCAACTCCAGGGGCTGATTTTATAAGGTTGAATTCCATTTGCCAGGTATCAGTTTTAAACTCATCTTCGATATTTTCTTTAAGCCAGTTAGCGATGCGGTCATTATTTGGGTCTTTGAAAGTAACGGTCATGATGTTTGGGGTCTTACTTGTCCAGATAACATCCCGTCTTGGGTTCTTGATTTTCCAAAATGAGTCCCAATTGGTCTTGGCCTTTGACCAGTGGTCATTTTTAAAAGAGACCAGCTCATTTTTCTTAATGGCCTTGTCTAAGCTTTTCTTACATAGGGAGCCCAAGAACTTGCTGTTGAGGCAAACTTTATAAAGATGACCTTTGATGGCCTCTTTTTCATCTAAGGGAAGGGTATTAAAATTATTAAGTTTTAGATCGAGGTTTTCAATTTGCTTTAGATAATAGTAACCGCGAACATCACGTCTTTGGTTTTGAGTATAATAAGGAAGCCACTTCTTAACGACGGTCTCCCATCGAACGGCTGATTGATAGAGGCGAGAGATCTTACGCCCGTGTTCTATAAAGAGTTTATCCGTGACGGGATTTGAATTTGTCATGGGGGAGTTCTCATAGATAACCGAGATTAACTCTGCAGGGGCGCTTGCTAAGACTTCTTTAAGTTTTACGTCGATTGTCTTTGGTCCATACTTTGAAGGCTTATCAATAGGAATGCCTGATCCTCGGCTTGTACCTGAAGTGAGGCGGAGCTGATTATCTGATCTTCTGTTTTCATTTATCTTTGTTAGCCATTTTCCTAAGACCTCTCCACCAGCGATGGCCTTTGCCACACTAGGGTGGGTTGGTTTTTCTTTATCAATCTTATGGTTCTTCCAAAGGGCCTGAGATTCTTCGAAGCTAATATCTAAGGGGACATGAGTCATTTCTGCGAAGACAAGAGTTGAGAAGAGAAAACTAATAAGGAAGAGAGTCGGTTTCATATAACGTTCCGTGTCTTTTAAGAGGTAAAAGTAGGAAACTTTAGGGCGGCTGATAAAGAAGTTCAAGTAAATTAAAGATGGGGAGAAAGTCTGACCCTTGATTCCAAGGGTCCGCAGAGAACTCCATCCCATGTGTGTGTATGTTTGCTAAGCAGAGTCTATTTCGACTTTGAAATCAGCAAGTTATCCTATCCTGTAAGAACATAATGTTCCTTTGAATCGAAAGTGTGGGCATTTTTAACAGAGCTCTAACACTAGATAAAGTAAAATAATTGAATAATACCTGTCTAAATCATACGTTTTTTCTATTATGCATTGATGCGTGAGGCCGAGAGAGTTTTTCTAGGCTCGCCATTCCTTGTTTAGATTCCCTAATGCTCTTAAAATCTTTGAGTAATCATTTAATTAAAAAAGGAAGACCCATGGAAAAAATTTGGCAATCTAGTTATGAGAGCGGAGTCCCTAAAGAGATCGATGCTGATGAATATAAAAACATCCCTGAAGTATTAAAGAAAAGTTTTGAAACTTATCCAGACAATGCAGCCTTTCATTGCATGGGGAAGACTTTTACTTATAGTGAACTTGAGATTCTTTCAAGAAAGTTTGCTTCATACTTACAGAATAATCTTGGACTGCAAAAAGGTGACCGTGTTGCTTTGATGATGCCCAATATTCTTCAATACCCTGTAGCGCTCTTTGGAGTTCTTAGAGCTGGTATGGTTGCTGTAAACGTTAACCCACTCTATACGGCAAGAGAATTAGAGCATCAGTTAAATGATTCAGATTCTAAAGCGATCGTGATCTTTGATGGCTCTTGTAAGACTCTTCAAGAAGTTCTTCATAATACAAAGGTGAAGCATGTGCTTACCACTCGTATTGGTGACTTTTTAGGTTTTCCAAAATCAATGATTGTTAACTTTGTTATTCAGAACGTTAAAAAGATAGTTCCTGCATGGAGCATTCCAACTTCAAAATGTTTTAAAGCAGAGCTTTTCTCAGCTAATGAAGCTAATTTTAAAGAACCTGATATTGCTAGTGAAGATCTTGCTTTCCTTCAGTATACAGGGGGAACGACTGGGGTTTCTAAGGGAGCTGAGCTAACCAATAGAAATATTTGTGCCAATTTAATTCAAGCTAAAGCTTGGGTTCAAAATAAATTAGTTCCAGGTAAAGAAATTATTATGACGCCGCTTCCGCTGTATCATATCTTCTCTTTAACTGCGAACTGCTTTATGTTCTCTACGCTTGGAGCTTGTAATGTTCTTATTACTAACCCAAGAGACCTTGATGGGTTTATCAAGGAAATGAAGAAATGGAAATTCACGGCCTTTACTGGTGTGAATACTTTATTTAACGGATTACTTAATCACCCTGAATTTAAAAATATCGATTTCTCTGCCTTAAGATTAACTCTTGGTGGAGGGATGGCTGTTCAAAAATCTGTGGCCGATCAATGGAAGGCTGTTACTAACGTGACTTTGATTGAGGCCTATGGACTAACTGAAACGTCTCCGGCTGCCAGTATCAACCCACTTGATATGCCCGAGTACAATGGCATGATTGGTCTTCCTATTTCTTCAACGGAGCTTACCATTAAAGATGATGATGGAAATGATTTAGCTCAAGGAGAAGAAGGTGAGATTTGTATTAGAGGACCTCAAGTAATGAGAGGTTACTGGAACCGTCCTGATGAAACTGCAAAGGTGATGACTGCCGATGGTTTCTTTAGAACAGGTGATATTGGAATCATGGATGAAAAGGGTTACTTTAAGATTGTCGACCGTAAAAAGGACATGATCTTAGTATCTGGATTCAATGTTTATCCCAATGAAATCGAAGAAGTCGTTTGCTCTCACCCAAAAGTCTTTGAATCTGCCGCTGTAGGAGTTAAAGACGAGAAGTCAGGTGAACTCGTAAAGATCTTTGTAGTTAAAAAAGATGATTCTTTAACCGAATCAGAACTAAAGACTTTCTGTAAAGAGAACCTAACAGGTTATAAGGTTCCAAAATTCTATGAGTTTAGAAAGGACCTCCCAAAATCAAATGTTGGGAAGATCTTAAGAAAAGAGTTAAGAGATTAAAAATAAGTTGCTGGACCACTCAAGAGTGGTCCTTTTTTTTTCCTTTTTACTGGTCCTCTGTTCTTGCGGGACTATGCGATCAAAGAAAAATATAATCTTTGCTGATTCAACCCCCCGTGGTCTAGAAGTTCGCAATGAAAAAAACGATATCCTAGGTTCAACGCCTATGTTTTTTAAAGTGAGGCCCAAAGGAAAAAGGAGTTTCTCTTTTTTTAAAAATGGAGAAAAAGTAGGGCAGCAGGAATATAAATGTGCTTTAGATTGGGGGGGGAGTATTGTTCCAAATATTATTTGGTCACCCTTATTTCCCATCGGGACAATCTTAAGTGGCGTGTTTTTATTCACAGACAGCGCTTCTAAAGCAGTCTATGTTTGTAAGAATTCACTTTTTGTAGAAACTGAAAAAAAGCCTCTGGAAAAAAAGAGTAAGAAGAAAATCATAGCTCTTCCTATTGCAGTCGGAAGAGGGAGTCTTGCTGACTTGATTCGAGATCATTGGCACGAAAACCAATTTAAAACTAATCATATTGACGAAGAATTCCTATGGAACGAGTCTATTGAACATGAGTTTATCTATAGGGGAATTGATCTCTATGCTAATACCGAACCTTTAAAAATTAAGCGCCGGTTTATCAATGAAATTGGGCATAAATTTGGGGCGACTCACTTGCTCCATTTTTCAATCGAAGAAACCAAAACTGAATTTATTGTGACTCCAAAACTCTATGATATCTTTACTTTTAAAAGTGAAGAAGCTTCTTTTCTAAATAAATATTTAATAGAAAAAGAAAAGCAAACACCGGCAAACTTCTGGAGAAGAGCTCTTAGAAATATTGATTTTTTTCCGAATGCTTTGACTCTTTCTTATAGCGCAAGACCAAAAGAAAAAAGAATAGTGGTTGCTGATCCAACTCAAAATGGTGAGTTTGATACTTCAACTCATCCCGAGGCCTTTCCAAAGTTTTTAACTCTCTTTAGCGTTGAATCAGTTCATCACCCTCAGTTTTTTTCTTCTTGGGATTGGGGAGCTTTTTTATCCCCTAACTTTGGGGCAAGTTCTTTTAGAACTAGCTATTCAATAAACGGGACTGCTTATAACTATGATTTTGAATCCTACCATATGGGATATACGGCATCGTTGACAGGCTTCACTCCTATTGGGCAACTAAATATCGGGATAGGCCTTCTTGGTTCCTACTATTCCCTTTCAGATAATACGGGCTATGAAAATTCGAAATTTGGATTAATCGTAAAACTTAATTTGAGTTATCATAAGTTTTTTAACGAGCGCTTCTATTTTACGGCTGGTCAGAGGTTTTATTCTCCTTCTAAAGAGACTACTCAAAAAAATGAGTATCAACTTGAGAGCTGGGGGGAGTATTACATGGGTTTTGGTTACTACTTTCCAGAAGTTAAGACGATTGCAAGAAAACTTTTTGGACTATAACACTGTCTATTTTTTAGTCGCTTTCCTTATTTAAATCTTCGTAAATTCAATCATTTAGGTCGGCTTTAGCCGCTTTATTCTGGCAGCTTATTTGCAACACTATAGAGTACATAAACTTTAAGGAGAAGCTCGTGCAAAAAGCGATCGCAATTCTAGTCATTTATTTTAGCTGCTTTCAGATGGCGTTTGGACAAACGGTATTTGAAGCAAATAGAAGAGTTCCTGCCCAAGACTTTGGTCATGAAATCACGCTACTAGAGCTAAATAAACAAATCGATGATCTTAACGTTAAAGTTAACGGGAAGGACTTAGATTCTGATTGTGACTCTGAAGGAGCTGATGTTCTTGAAGCTGCTGTTCAAGAAGAAAAAGCGAAGGCTTCTCTTGAGACTAAAGAAACATTAGAAGAAATTGATCAAATTGTATCAGAAGGTGGACTTAGCGAAGAAGTTGCTGAAGTTGTAACTGAAGAGCTTATCTCTAACTCTGGAATTAGTGTTGAAGAAGATGCGAAAACTGTTGATGAGTGGGAAAAATACTTAACGACTCTTAAAACAAATGCCTGTGGTCAGTATATCTACTCTTGGGACCCAGAGAAACCAGCTGAAGAAGCAAAAGACTGTAAGCCCAAAAGACAAAAAGGTCTAATTGAAACAATCGCAGAAAAAACAATTCAAGATGAAGTTGATGAGAAACCATTAAGCGCTATGAAGCGTAATGATCCGGTTGTAAGAGAGCTGCACAAGAAAGCAGAGTACCTTCAAGAGCAAGTTAGAAAGTACTTGGTCGATTCAAGCGTGAAGCTTGAAGAGCGTCAGGAACTTCTCCTCACTTATATTGATAAAGTGGCCCTTAGCCTACGAGACTTAATTGTTATTAGAAGAGCCTATATTAAAGATGAGTACGATGGTATTCATTACTACGAATCTCTTCTTCCTGACTTTCCTCAAGAGATCTATGCTGGAAGCCAAGAGATGATGGATAAGCTTAATATGGGAGTTGATCCTTCAAACCGTCCCTTTCATTTAAAAGTTGAAGAAAGAAAATGGGGAAGGGCCCGCCTTAGGTTTAGAAGAAATGAAGTTATTAGCCGTGACATCATGACTCTAATGAAAGCGCCTACGACAAAGAACTATGTCCGTTCACTTAAGTGGATGACTCTTCATATGATGTTTTCACAAATATTTATCTATGATTCCATGCTAGGAACTAAGGCTCCTATTAAGGTACCTAATTCATGCCAAAATCACCTAAACGGCGATCTCCCTGAATCATTTAATTTTGAGTTTGTTGACGGTCAGGGTGATCAATTCATTGATAACCTTCTAGCGAGTCATGGTCTTATCTTTAGTTACGATAATTACCAATTCCTAGAATACTATATGGATAATGTAGATAAAGACCCTACTAAAGATGGTTACTCAGGGCTTATGCCTTTTGAGCAGTATAAGTACGCAAAGATGGCCCTCGATGAAAACAATAATATCCAGCCAGATATCGATGACATCACACACTTTGATTCAGCTTTCGGAATTAAAATGGGAAGCGCTATGTCTGTCTTTAAGAAAGACAGGTTCACTTGGCTTGGAATCAGAGATGAAAAGAAATACACATATAAAGGATTAAAGCTCTTTGAAAAGATAACTTCAAAACCTACTCAAATGGATGTTTATGAAGTTAAAGACAAGGATGGTGAAGTTACAGAGATCAACTTTGAAAGACAAAACTTATCCGTTTATCTTGCTGAATTAATGGAAAGAAAGAACGTTGTTCATTATGAAGATCTAATTACAAAAGGTATGAAGTCAAAGTTAGAGAAATCAAAACTAAGAATCAAGATGCCTTCACTATATGGATCTTCCATTTGGAGAGCTTGGGGGCTTAGAACCCTAGGTGATTGGGCCATTGAGGCCAATGGATCAGATCTTAAGTCTACTAGTAAAGTAGGCATGGCCGTAAGCCGCGCTTGCATGAGTTTTGGAAGTAATGAAATCTGTAAAGAGAAGACACTTGCGAAGAGGTTAGAAAAGCTAGCGAAGATAGTTGGACCTTACTCAATAGTAGATACTCATATTCCCCTTAGAAGACTTGAAGAAGAATCTATCGTTGATATCTATCCAATGCTTCAAAGACTTTGGGATAACCTTAGAGATTATTCACCGGCTCTAGAAGCAGCAAAACCAACAGAATATAAATTTCTTTTAGATCAGATGTCAGCCTTAAACCCATGGGCGAGGCTTCGACTTAGTTACCTAATTAGTTTAGAAGAACTGGAAGGTTTTAGATCAAGCTATGAGCCTCAAATGAGAACTGCAGCAAATGGTAGAGAGCAATACGATTATTCTCAAAATCAGTGTTTCTATAGAAATACTGGTTCAGTTCTTGGGAAGTTAAAAGAAGCTGGTAAAGAACTTGGAATTAACCGTCCTTTGATTCCTAACTACGCTAACTCTATTCTTGACTCTGATGAAAAAGAATACCTTTGGAAAGACTACTTAGAGAAAACTAATGACTCAAACTCACAACTCTTTAAGGTCGATGCTCGAAAAGATAAGTCTTATTACGATGTCCTAGAGAAAGTAAGTTATCAAACATTCTTAACTAAAGAAGAAGTTGAAAGCTTCACTGCTAAAGAGCTTCCCTATGGGGCTTCCCGCAACCTAAAGAATGAACTTGAAGCGGTTTATGAGTCTGATGAAGCCAAGTTAGGGGATTTCTTTAAAGGTCTTTATGATCTAAAGGGAAGTCCTGAAGAACAGGCTGATATCTTTCAAGCCTTTTCGGAGGATCATGGAATTGAAAATGAATTCGTAGCAAAACTAAACTTCTTAGGACTTGATAATAGTTATAAGCGTCCAATCTATAAAGAAATGATCAGAGAAGCAGCAAGAAAAAGAAAAAGCTCTGTTCAAGCTCAACTTGCTGAATTCTGTGAGCTTGAAGATGATGATCACGCTCGTAGAAAGACACTTTTTTACATGACAACAAAAGCTCAAAGTCAGCTTAACCAAATGGCTGGTCTTCCTGGAGTTCCTGATAAGGTTCTAGATGAGATTAACTCTATGTCACCTGCAGAGTGGGTAGACATGGGCTTAGGTTTAGGAGCTGGTCTTCTTGGTGTTGGAGCTATTCTTATTGGTGGTCTGTGTACTGGATTAACTGGGGGATTATGCGCGCCTCTAGGTGTTGGGATCATGGCCATGGGAGCATCTGCTCTTGGAATGCAAATCACTTTAGTAGGGCGGGAGTTTGAAAGAAAGAAAGAGGCTGATGTTTATGAAAAGAAAGTTAAGAACTTTGAAAGGCTAGGTTACGCAACAACAGATTCTAGTAATAATGTAAGCCGCGGTTGGTTTTGGACGGCTTTTGAAACGATTTGTATTATTCCTCTTATAGGTGTCGTCGCGAGAACAACCCAGATGGGAACTAAGATGGGAGTCGTTGCAACGAAGACTTTCATGAAGAACGTAGGAAAGACTGGCTTTAGAAGAGCTTGGGGCGCTGCCGGAAGAGCAGGGCAACTTGTGGTAAAAGAAACCGATGTTCGCTTTGCTCGTTTTGTTCTTGGATTTGATGATGTTGCCGCTCAGCTTGGACGACTTGGAAATAGATCAAAAGAGGCTATGAAGATCATTGATGACTTTGGAGCTAAGCTTTTAAGCAATGGGGTTCCGACTAAAAAAGTAGCTAAGGCCCTAGCTGACTTAAGAAAGCTACACTACCTAAGAAACTCAGGAAAGATTACATCTCAGGCTTTCAGTAAAGGCTTTGGAAAACTTGTCTATGGATTAAAGGCCCTTGTGAGAGGAACTGGAAAAGAGTCTGCTGAGTATGTTTCTAACGTGGTTGTAAAAGAATCAGTTAAAGAAATTAATAAGAAGACAGCAAAAGTAGTTGCTAGGTATTGGGGTAATAACCCCAAAGCTCTAAAGTATCTTATGAGTACTTACTCTAAGAAACTAGATAAAGCGGCAAAGGTCATGAAGATGCTTGATGATACTAAGCCCTTTAAGATTAAAGACATTCCTCTACTTGGAAGGATCCCTCTACTTAATAAGATCTCTCTTGTTCACCTAGGACCGTCTAAGTTTGGAAAGGTTCCTCTTCTAGGTCCAGCGTGGAACGCTATTAAGAAGATGAGATTAAAGCATCTTCATGAGTATGCAACGAAGATAAGAAACCTTGAAAAAGGATTAGAAGGAATTGCAAAAAACGGTGGGCGCTTAGATAACTTTATCTTGGCTAATATCGACGATATGACAGACATCTTTATGAAGATACCTATGAGAAGAAGAGAGATTCCATACATCTTTCTTCTGCAAGGTGGACCACACGTTGGTGGCATCATGAAGGGCGCTCGAATACCTATCATCTACGGCTTTGCTGACGGTATCGTTATGAGAAAGTTCTTCAATGCTAGAGGGCGTTTGGTTTATGAGTCTCTTAAGTCTCAAGCGAGAGCTTCTCTCGGGCTTTCTCAGTATGTAGCAGCAGAGACGACTTTTAAGGCTTTTAGCCAGTTTCAAAACTCAGTAGCTAATGCGGCGGAGAGTCTTAGTGAAGAAGAAGGGGCTAAATTAATTAAGAGCTACGGTGAGCTTGAAGAAAAATTAGTAGAGAAGTTCGCAACTCACTTAAGTAAGGCAGGAAAAGAAGCTAAGTTTAAAGTTAATGGTAAAGTCATTCACCTGACTCCTGAGAACTTTAGACAAGTTATCTTCTACCCAGCGTCTCTTGATGAAAAAGCTGTTGCTGAAACGGTTTGGAAGTCAATGCAAGTTGATGACATGTTTGACATGAAAGAAATGGGTGAGCTTGCTCACAGAGTAGTTCAGGAATTATCAGCTTATAAAGGAATGAATCAGTTTGATGACTTTCTTAAGGCGCTTAAGATTCTTGTAATCCATAGAGACCCAGGCGTTGTTGAAATTATGTAATGACCTGCGAATAAAACAGTCCAGTGGACTGTTTTAACGCTGAGTCATCGTAAAGAACTGAGGAAGCGGTAGCGCCCGAAAGTTCACGCGGAGTATCTCAGCAAAAAAAAAGGCTCCCGTCGGAGCCAAATAAATTATTTGAAAAAGCAATTCTTCCGTTTCAAAGCACTAAGCTGCTCACGAAGGACTGGATCATCTCCAGCCACCCTATCTAGATAATCATAAAAAGCCTTTTTCGAAGAGCCCTCGGATCCATCAGCTTTTTGGCTGACTTCTTTAAGCATCTTAGTCCAGCTATCCATTACATCATCGCTCATATCTTCAGAGAAGAGTTTCCAAAGCTTATGTGGATTCTCTCTTGAAAGGAGAGCTGTTTCATTTCCATCTTTAGAGACTGAAACTATGGCCTCGGCTAGATCTTTTTGTTTCTTATTTCCAAATTTTCTTAAACCTAAAAAGAGTCCTAAGGCCCTTTCTTCTTCAGGGCTTACTAAATTTGTTCTTGCTGCAGCTCTAGAGTAATCTCCTAGGCCACCTTTAGACATCTCTTTTGAGATATATGTTGTTAACTGTCGCGGTTCTCTTGGAAGAATCTTAGTTAATACTGTTTTTGAAGAGCTGTCATTTAAGACTTCTAGGGTAAATTTAAATCCGTGGCGAGAAAGGGCTTCACTAACACACTCAGCACAGGCCAGTACGGTAGACCCTCTTTTTCCGAAACGATTAGAAAGGTAGATAAGATTATTCACTGCTGTAACTAAGTCTTCTTTTGTTACCTTTTCAGCGGGCTTATCTAAGAGCTCCATTAATTCTTTTCTATAAGCATTATCAATATCTGATCCTGCGATACTTTTAATAATCTTTCTTAGCTCTTGGGCAACAGGCTTCTTATTGCTGTAACTTATACTGAGGATTGATTCAGTTATGTATTCTGAGACCTTCTTAGCTGAACCGCCTTTGATTCCTCGTTTTCCAAGGATTTCCATGACACCTGATTCACTTAATAAGAGTTCAATTAGCTTACCACCAGCTGCATGAGCATTAAGGGTAAATGATAGAACGATGGCCAGGGCCGCAAAATAACTAAGGAGTTTTTTACTTCTCATTGATTCCTCTCAATTTAATTCAATTTAAATCTCACTAGAGTCTTTTCGGCAAAAGTAAGTGACAGCTTTAAGGGAAACTTTCTTTTAAGATTTTTCCCTAAACAACCGATATTAGAGAAGAGAATTTATAAGGTATTGAGAGACAACATATTGAAAAGACATAGAAATCTACCATTTATAGCGTTGGTTATGCTTATCTTCAGTCAAGCTCTGTTCGCTGCAGACTTGCCTATATTCTCAGAATTTAAAGATGATAAGAACCACTACATCCTTGAATATGATGTTTCCGCTAGGGTTCTTCACTTTAAGCATCTTCGCGGGATAGATAAAAAACAAGTTAAGACGAGGATCTTTAAGGTTCAAACTGATGAAGAAGTACAAACTGCTGAGGCTTCGGTAAATAGTTATCTTCAAGAGATGGAAGCGAATGATCAAAATACTGAAGAGTTTCTTTCTAAATTAGAGGAACTTCAGCATTTGAACATGTCCCAATGCCAAGTGATCCATTTTCACTCAAGAAACCCCCATGGAAGCACCAATTTTGATAATCTTCTCTCGGAAGTCGAGAGGATAAATGCTCTTGAGAGAATGGGGCCAGAGTCATTTCGATCCGTTCCACTTTTTGATATAGCTTTAGAAGACGAAGGAGACTTTCAGATTAGAGGCGTTTTAGACAGAACGAATCACCTCGTTAAACTAAGTATTGTTAGAGCGGATGGAAGTATTAAAGATTATTCTGTGAAAAATGAAAATGGTGAATACCGTTTTATTTCACCAAAGGGTGAACTTCTTTTTATTGTTAAGCCAAACCTCTCTCATAATCAGAAAGGCTCTATCCTTTTGATGACACCTAAGTCGGAAGGGGTAGAAAATGTTCATAAAACCTATTTTTCATTAACTCAAAAAGACTCCCGTTGGGATGTGAAGACTTTTAACTCTTCCCCTGAATCTAGTAAGGCCATCAATGGAGTTCCGTTAATTAGATTCAATGTTTCTCATGAACCAGTTTATCAAGTAAACGATAGTGATACTTTCTTTAAAGGAATTGATGAAGATGAATTAGAGGGGCTGATTGAAAAACTCGGCGGCAATAAGGTAAGCCTTGATTATATTCAGACAAAATCTAGAAAGGCATTCGCGGCTTGTATGATGGACCGTGTAATGGAAGAGAAGGCCCGCAATATCCAAGGGAAATCTAATCGTGAGGTTTGTTTACTTGTTGCTGAAGTTGAAGTCTCTTTAGAAGTTCAAAAGATCGAAGCAGGAAACTATTTTGAAAAGTCACTTCAAGATAAAGTAGCTATTAATGAGATGATTAAAACTCTTTCTGAAGACTTTCGTGTCTGTCTAGGGCAAGGAGAAGGCTTTCATTTAGGAAAAGACTATCTTATTTATAATATTGAATACCTTTCAAAGAATATTGGTACTGTTGAGAAAAAACTGTCTCAGTGTAAAGATAGCTTTTCTTCGCTTATGGTAAAGAGTCTCTTAACTGAAGAGATTAGAAGGGATGGGGAAATCTCTGATATCATCCCCGCGGGAAATATCTTTGAAGGTTTCTTAACTCAAGTCTTAGTGCAGGGATATGAAAAATGCCTCGGTTCTAAAGGAAACAAATTTGTTGAGTGTAAAAGCTTTGCTTCTCTATATAAAGATACTCTTGTGTTCTCCGCCGATATCAGCCACCGGTTTTGGCAAAAGAATGAGCGCTCTGAAGAAGGCTTAAAGAAGCATAAAGATCTTGTTGAAACCTACAAATCTTGTATCTCTAAGATCCATCAAAGTTATCTAAACGGACGGCTTGAACTTAGCTCTATCCTAGGCTCTCAAGCCCATTGCTCAGGCAAGGTTGTTAAGGGACTTGGGATGAAAGAGAACGCTTATGATTTTTCAAAGATCATAAATAGCATTGATCTTTTTCAAGATAAAAAGATAGTCTTAAGTGAAGAACAATCAAAACTGGCTAAAGAAACTTATGAAGAATGCTTCTCTAAAGCAGTCAAAGAAATTGGAACAAATTCTCTAGAGCAGTTTGATTCATCAAAGTATCTTTGTGCTGTAGAAGCAGCGAAGAAAGTAATCCCAGATCTTTATGCTGATCAAATAGCAGAAGAGTTTGGTGAGTATCTATGGTCTCCCCGGGAAGAGGAAGCGTTAAGAAAATACGCAGCTAGGCTCATTAAAAGACGGATTGGAGATTTAACAGATCCTTCAAAAATAAATGAAGCCTTAGTCAATGAACTTCCAACGGTTTTAGCAAAGGCTTTAGGTGGGGCGATTGATTCTATCATGAAAGGGAATTTTTCAGATGATGAAAATTTTGTCTTTAATGGACAGGCTCAAAGAGAAATACAAAAGAAACTGTTCTTCCTGATTGCAGGAAATTCAAATAAACCTCTTACATATGAGCTAAAAAGATTTGTTTTAAAAGAGGTAGAGCAAGAAGGAATAGAAGGAGCAAAGCTTCGCTCTAGTGCATTACTTCAAGATTTTGTAAAAGTGGCAAGTCCCTTCATCGCAGTAAAGGAGATTGGGAATGAAGTCTTTATCAAAGACGATCGAGATTCTCTTGCTAAGATCCTAGATTCAGATATTCAGGCATGTCTCGATGAATTTAAACCTAAGGGAGAGAAAAGCCTAAAAGAGGTTTATAAATACTGTGAAAAGAAACGCTTCTCTTTGAAGGAATTTCTTATTTCTAAAAGAGATTTTGAAATTCTTATCTCTCATAGCTTTCCTTTATCAACAGACGCAGCAAACAGGGCCTTAAGTCCTATTCATTATATGAAAGAATGTATTGATGGACTTGATGATAAAGATCTCGAAGTAGGGGACTATGAAAAGATGGTAGGCTCTTGCATCAAACTAACTTCAATAAAGATTAGTAACAATATCGATCAAGAGAAGATTAGAAAGTTTAAGCCTTATATGAAAGATCATCGTGGTGGAGGTGAGCGCTATTCAGGTTTAACTTCAGCCTATTGTCATAAAGTTCTTTTTGTTGAAGTGGCTAAAGAGATTGGTGATAAGAACTTAACCCGCGAAATTTTAGAAGACTCTGGGTCATATTTAACGGCAGGTAATACAATTTATAATGATAAACTTCTAGAAGCCGTCTCTCACACTGATTTTTTAAATGAGTCTTGGTTTGTTGAAAAATTAAAAAAATGCCGTGATGGAACACATACCTTTTTGATGCAAGGGCTTAAGAATCATCTTGTTCAGATGATCCCTGCTATCAATTATAACGGTGTCAACAGGGTGGGCCAGAGTAATAAAGAAGTACTAGAGTCTTTTCTCGATGCGGAATTATTAGAGCTAGTTCTAAGACTAAAGATCCATAAAGGGGATAAAGGCGGAGAGCTAAACTCTGCTGAAGATGATCCGACTCAAAAGGTCGTAACTTCAACGCTAACCCTTGATGCCCTCTCAAATTTTATGAAGATTCTTGGAGGCTATATCTCTGATGGTTTTATCTATGAGAAGGATAAGATGAAAACGGAGCTCGTTATCTTTAGGGAAGAACTTAAAAGGGCATTAAAGTGGATCAACGGTCAAGCGAGACCCATCCGCATTGCTGAGCTTGGTGACTTCTTTAGTGAGAGTACTTTTGCCGATCACTTGGCTCAGGCCATGGTGAGTGAAATGGTAAGGGATAATTTTATGTCTTTTATTAGAGACATGGAGCTAGATGAGTTGAGAGCCTCGAGACAGGGCTCAGGCTATACCCAAGCTGAAGTGAAAACCAAGTTTAGAAAGCTAAGAGGCCATACCAAGACTATGACTTCTTATTACGATTTTAGTCATATTATCAGACCTAAATCTACTGCAGGTGGAAGGCTCTTAAAGCTAATCAAAGAAAATCACTTACTGCCAAAACTTATAGGTGACGAAGTTAGTAGCTATACCCGCGAAAAGATTAAAAATGATGTGGCTAATGCTATTTTGAGAGACAATACTGTTGGCGGATTTGCGGAACTCTTTGTGAGAGAGATTGCAGAGTTGGAGCTTTCAAAGAAAAAGTCTTCTCATTGGGCCATCACCCGTTACTTCTTTTACGACTCCGATGATTTTGACTGGGATGCACTTAGAAAGACAAAGGCTGGCAAAAAGGCCATCGAGTATTATGGAAAACAGATCCTTCTTCCTAAGATGCTAGGTAAGAGTCTTACATCATACGAAGAGGGTCTTCGCATGAAGAGATTTAAAAGTATTTTAGATGACGCAATCAGCGAAAACGACTAAATCTAATCCTCAATTTTGAATATTTACAACGGGTTGACGCGTCACGTAGTGTTTGAATTTGCCCCTATGATTCGGTAGGCTTGTCCTTCGCATGGGGGGCATATTGCGTAGTTTAATAGTTATTCTATTCGTAGGTATTACATCTGCTTTTGGCGCTTCGCCAAAATCCGTTTCTGCCGATCGTCTCGCAATAGAGAAGTATCGCGGACAATGCCTAAACATCAAAAAGTATTTTATTAAGACTAAATACAGTATTGATTGCTATACCAATTATCAGCATTTCAATTCTAAAGCTCTTAAGAGCTACTCAAAAACTAAGGCTAAATCTAAGGGAACTATCAAGATCGCGAGCTATAATTTGCTCCATCCTGGATCTACCCGTTCAATGTTTAAAGATATTAAGCTTATGGCCAACATGATGAACAATTGGGACATCGTCGTGGCCCTCGAGCTTCTCCCTGTAGTAGGTAGGAATCTAAAGCATAATATAAAAGTGCTTAAGGCGATTTCCGGCTCATCTTCTAAGAAGTACAAAGATCTTTATAGAGTGCCTGGTTATGTTCATATTCTTGATGAACTAAGAAAGTTAGATAAATCGTGGGCCTTACTTCTTTCTCCAAGAGGAGATTCAGCAAAGTCAGGTCAAGTAGAAGAGCTGGTAGGCTTCTTCTATAAAGCCCGGACAGTAAAGCCTAAGATTAATGAGCATTGTGATGAGTATAGGCCTAAAGGGGGAGGAGCAGCGTATGGTTGTTTTCCTAATTTTAGAAAAAGCTTTATGGGAAGAGAGACGACTCATGTTTTTTCAAGACGTCCTTTTTTAGCTTCCTTTGAATCAGGAAACTTTGATTTTAGTTTATTAGGAAGTCATGTCATCTTTGGTTCTCCATCAGATAAAACTGAAATGAAGAAGATCTTGAAGTCTAGTTTCAATGTTACAGACTACAAAAAATTGGGAACTGGAGTGACTAAAGGAACTTATGCTCGTTTTGCTGAAGCCGCAGTTACCCTCGAGTTTATGGAAAATCTTAAGTATTACTATAGCGAAGAAGACCTTATTTATACGGGGGACTTTAACTTAACTCCTGAGAATAAGTTTTGGAAAGAAACTCTTAAACGCCATCCCGGAGCGAAGCTCTATCAAAAACAGGCCTCAACAGTTACATTAAAGAAGACTGATAATGGCAAACCAACAGGTGGGCTAAGTTCTAGCTACGATCATTTTATTTTAAACCCTAAAGAGCTAACTGAATGCGCCACCTCAAGTGGGAAGATAAGAGTAAGCCGCTTCAATACTTATAAAGGAGCGACTAATACTTATATCAATAAGCATTATGTTATCAGAAAGTCAGGAACTCTTTTAGAGAGTAAATCAGGAAAGCAAAAAAGAAAGTATCACTTAGCTCAATTTAAGAATTATCTAAAAAGCATCTATACCATTAAAGATGATAGGATTGTTTGGGATGACTACCAATTTGAGCAGAGAGTAAAGGCCTATGACTCAAGGTTATTTGCTTCTCAGTTGAAGAGCAGTACTTTTTATAAGGTTCAGCAGGAACTTCTAAGTGATCATATGCCTGTTTTATTAAGCTGCTCCACGAATCAATAAACTTCAACTTCACCAATTCTTTCACCCTTAATATTATACCTAACTAGGGCCGTTATCCGATCTGTTGTTTCGTGATAATTGAGTTTACTTTTTTCTAAGTAACCAACAACTTCATTCTTAGAGACAATAATATAATAAGCAGTAGAAAGGTAGTCATAGTAACCATCACCAAGCTCAATAGAGAGGTCTGTTTTCTTTATATTCTCTTTAACTTCTTCTTTTAAAAGATTGAACCTAGAAGTAGAGAGGTATTTTACGTTTCTATGGCCAGGCCTTGCTCTTAAGATTCTATAATCAACATCAGACTTACATTCAGAAACAGAGATAACCTTCCAGCCCGCTGGCTTAACAGTGATCTCTCCAGTGAAGTCCACGACCATAGTCTTAAACTCTCGTCTTAATTTAGAGCGGCATTGAAGAGCTCCTACGATGACTTTAACTCGCATAAGCGTAGTCAAAGAGTTTCCTTCAAATTCAGTCACAAACCTCTCATAGGCCTTGAAGCTTCCTCGCTTAATACATTGTTGAGTGTCGATGATGATGGGGGTTTCGTTGGCAAGAACAAGCTCTGAACAAATATCAGCTTGAGTGCTTACGGAATGGATGCGAGCATTAGTATGGCTCCATTGTCCGGCCATAGCTGTTGAGAGAGAAAGAACTCCAAGTAAGCCTAAAAAACGCATCATATAAGATCCCTGATTGTGTGATGCGTTTTTTTACCAAATGCGAAAATACCCTGCAAGAGGACTGCGTCAATAGAGCTCTAAGCGTCTATTTTTGGAAAGAGGGCCTCTGGAGTCTTTAGGTCATAAACGGTTTTTCCAAACTCTAGGGTTTCAAATCCTCCCGCTTTAACCCCGAGGCATTCAAATGTGTTGGCCGCGGAGTCTGGCATAAAAGGACTTAGTAAAAGAGAGAGGGCATGAATGGCGTAGAGGCAGTTATAAACCACAGGCACTAATTTCTCTGGGTCATTCTTTAGTTTCCAAGGCTCTGTATCATTAACTAGTTGATTGGCCTGATTAACCGCTTCCCAGCAAACATCAAGGGCCTTGTTATGCTCTCTATTGTTCATATGAACTTTCATTTTCTCAAAGACTTCTTCGTAATGAACATTTTGATCAACCCCTTCACCGCTAACTTTTTCCGGTAAGTTTTTGAGAGAGAGCTTAACTACTCTCATGATTAGGTTACCAAAATCATTTCCAAGTTCATTATTGTGTTTGGCGATCAGCTCTTCTTCAGAAAAGGCGCCATCACTTTGGGCCGGAATTCCCCTCAAGATATAATAACGAAAAGTATCAAGAGGATACTTCTTAATCATATCGTAAGGATCTACACCGTTATCTAAAGACTTACTCATCTTTCTTCCGTCAGAACCTAAAACCATCCCGTGGACATAGACTTGATTAGGAACAGGGATATCTAAAGCGTGAAGCATGCAAGGCCAAATAATCGTATGAAACCAGGTGATGTCTTTTCCAATTACATGAACACTAGCAGGCCAATAATCTAGTTTAGATTCAGCTTCTAAAGCAGAGTAGTAATTAACCAGGGCGTCGCACCAAGTGTACATGACAAAATCAGGGTTACCTGGAACCGGAATACCCCAACCATTATTAGGGCGGCTAAAGGCGATATCTCTTAGGTCCTCTTTTTCAAGCCTAGAGACAATCTCGTTCAAGGCCCTTTTTGGGACAATGAATTTTTCGTTCGTTTTAATATAATTTAAGATCCAATCTTTATAATTTGTAATCTTAAAGAAATACCCGTCTTCTTCTTTGAGTTCGAGAGGCTTGTTATGATGAGGGCAAATTAGGTCGGGAGCTTGAAGCTCTGTATAGAAATTCTCGCAGCTCATACAGTAATGACCACTGTATTTTCCAAAATAGAGGTCACCTTTTTCTTCTAGCTTCTTCCAAAAAGAAGTGGCTACTTTGGAATGCCTCTCTTCTGTTGTTCTAATAAAATCATCGTTCGAGATATTCAGGTCTTTGCAAAGATTCTTGAAGACTTCCACATTCTCATCAACAAAAGCTTGCGTCTCTTTGCCAGCGGCCTTTGCTGACTCTTGAAGCTTTTGACCATTTTCGTCTGTGCCCGTTAAAAAATAAGTATCATCTCCTAGAAAACGATGCCATCTAGCGTAAGCGTCGGTTACGATCTTTTCGTAAGCATGGCCCATGTGTGGGGTTCCATTTGGGTAATCAATAGCAGTCGTAATATAAAACTTTGATGGCATAAGCTCTCCTGAGAAGGAGACAGTTTTAGCATAGTTAAATCGTGATCGAAAGGAAGTGCTCTTTTCTAAGATTTTTATCTAATTATTCTTTGAGTTTTAGCCGATAGTATGTATTATGAAACTATAGTTTGACATATCAAACAAGGGCGTATTATGGTGATTAGGAACTGTAAAAAGCTATTAGCTGACTTACACGAATTAGAGGAGAAGATGGAGCACCTCTCTAGGTCTTATCCAGATCTAGACCCAGATTTTCTTTTAGAACTGATTTTAAAGACGGAAGGATAGGGAGAGTTTCCTTATTTAAAGGACACTCCTTTTTCAGACAATTTCAACAAAAGGAAGCTGTCCCTATCCCAAGGTCTCGCAAGCTCTGAGAGCATGCCCTTGGGAATCTTTGTAGGGTAGAGGATTCTCTCTAAAAAGCTTGGCTTTAAGATGACGGCACTCGAACGGAAGGCCTTTGGTACTTCCCTTAGTGAAGAGCACCACCGAACTACTTTTGCATTAATCTTTTCTTGGGTGGAAGATGGATATTCTTCTGCATTTCCCACGATATAGACGATATCCTTTTGAGGTAAGTTAAAGCTCTCTCCCATTTTTTCAATCCTCTCTTTCATAACAAGTGGGTGCTTGAGGAGAACCGCTAAGGTCTTAGTATCAGCAAAGGCTTTTTGCTCTCGCTTAAAATACTTTTGAAACTTTTCAGACTGGCGGATTGATTTGATAAGAAATTTTTGTTTTTCTTGCCTTTTTTCTTCATCACGAACGTGACCGTAGTGATGAATATATACATCACTATCATAAACCTTTGTAAAACCTGAGAATCCTTGGGCGTCCCCGTGGTTGATAACTTTTGAATCTAGTTTCACGACTCGAATCTCTGTGGGGTACCATCTTTTATTGATGGCCACTTCGTAATGGCTCTTCCAAAAATGAAAGTAGCGAAGGCGGATGGCATCACAGCCTTCAACATCAGCCTTTTCAATATCCCTCTTTAATTGGTCAATGGCATCTTCATGAATAATCTCGTCTGATTGAAGATAAACGGCCCATGCAGAGGGCTCTTTTCCATGAACTTCTCTAATTTTATTTAAGGCAATATTTGCTTGTTCTGAGAAAATTACTCCACCTTTTCCAAGCAGGTTCATATCCCAAACAGTGTGAATGATTTCTAACTCAGGTAGCTTTTTTAGTTCCTCAAAGGTTCCGTCATCGTTTTGTCCTAAGGCTACATAGGTCTTTGAGGCGATGCTAGAGAGGGACTTGAATGCCTCTTTAAATGGATAATCGTATCGAACACCATCTTTAAGAAATGAAAAACCGTAGATTTTAGTCATGTAGGAGTATTTTAATTTATTCTTTCCTATTCTACTACTGCGGAGAGATAATTTTTGGTAAAATTAAGCTATGTCTGAAGAATTTAAAGAAGTTCCTTTAAAAATGGTAGATCCGGAAAATAACTTACCGGTGAATCTGTATCTGCTTATTAATGATAAATTTATTCACTACTTAAACTCTGGAGACTCTGTTACTTCTCCTAAATATGATCACTTTCTTAATAAGAACGTGAAAAGTGTTTACGTTAAAGATGCTGACTACGATCTTATGATGGATTGGTGCTTAACTGTAAGGCATACTTTTAAAGAAGAGTTGATTGAAGAGGCAGGGGTTGAATCAAAAGAGATCATTGAAGATACCCTTGATATGGAACAAGAGCTTTATGATGTTTTCTCTGACCAGCCCTTGGATATTCAAAGGATCGATAAGCTCCAAGCTTATTCAAATGATTTTGTTGAAAAGGTAAAAGAAAAAGAAAACTTTAAAAAGGCACTCTCTGCTCTTTTAAAACGTAACGAAACTCTCGCAGCTCATTCATCAAATACGGCTAACTTGGCCATCTTTATTGGAATGATTACTGGAATAGGAAGTAAGTACGCTCTTGAAACTCTTTATATGGCGGCTCTTTTTCATGACTTTGGAAAAGTAAAAATACCTCCGCATATAATTGAAAATCCCAGCGACGCTCATTACGAATCATTGATGAAAGCTCATCCCGAAGGATCAGTTAAGATTATTGCAAAATCTGAAGGGATACCAAAGCAAGTTCTTAGAATGATCTTAGAGCATCATGAGCAATGGGATGGAGCGGGATACCCTAATGGAACAAAGGGGCCGGATCTTTATGAATATACGCCTATCTTAAGCATGGCCAATGAGCTTGATAATTTTCTTGTAAAGAACCGCTTGAAGCCTGACGTGAAGAAGTGGGAACTGGCCATTAAGATGTTAGAAAATGGTCGAGGTTCAAAGTGGAACCCCATGTTTTTTCCTAGAGTTCCAGACGCACTTAAGAAAGCCTTTTTACCTGTTTAAGTTCTTTAGGATTCCTCTGGAATCTGTGAAGTCTCTTCGCCTTTAGTTGCAATCTTTGGATATTTAATCTTCTGTCCGACTGTAATCTTATCGCTTAGCCTTCCTTCAGGCTGGCTTTTTCTAAGCAGCCAATAGGGGAGCTTTAACTCTTGAAGAATCTCAGTGAGGTTGTCACCTCGCTTAACTGTATAGGTTTGTTCACCTTGAATATCATAGGTTTCATAAAAATCTTCTTGAATAGAGAGATGGTACTCAGCTCTCTCATTAAGAAACTTCTTATGCTGATCCTCAGTTAAGTTGATCTTTAGTTTTTGCCCCATATGGATGCTTCTACCGAATCTTAATCTATTTAAATTCCTAATCCTTTGAGTCTTAATCCCAGCCCAATCCGCAAAGTGACCAAGAGTTTCCTCTGTCTCAATTACAAATTGATATGTGTTTTTATTAAGCTTCTTTAATTCTAATTGATAAGACTCTAAATTAACTTTAGGGTTCAACTGTTTTAGAGCAATTGTTGGGCTTACTTCTTTAGACGGCTTAACAATCTTTGGATCAGGTTTTTTTATCTGAGGCGCAACTGTTACTTTTTTCTTTGTTATCTTTCTAGAAGCGATCAGAGGGATAGTATCTTTTTTTCCGGGAATCTTAACTCTCATTCCGGCATAGATAAGTGAAGGGTTCGGGATATTATTGAATCGTACTAGATCTGAAAGTGAAACCTTGTAGATCCTTGCAATATCATAGAGGCTCTCACCTTTAGTTATAATATGACTTTGCCCGCCTTTGGTTCCGAGAAACTTATCTTTGATTTTAGAAAGGGCTATTTTTATCTTTGATAGCTTTGACTCTTCTGTGACTGGAATTCTAAATTCGAATCCTTTGGGTAGGTAGAGGTTCGCGCGGTAGGCCGCTTTTCTTATGGCGGGGTTATACTCTTTTATAAGTGAATCTGAGAGTTTAAGCTCAGCTTTAATTTGAGAGAGGGTATAGGGTCTCTCAAGTACAATGGAAGAGAAGATATAAGGTTTAGGTTTCTTAAAACTCGGAAAGTATCCTTCAGGGTTTTCAGATATTTCCACCGTGGCCATAAAAGTGGCGTAGAAGTTCTTAGAGGCAAATCCAAACCTTCTGCCCCCATAGTTTTCAATGATCTCATTAATATCAGTCGTGCCAACTTTCTTGACCGCTCGGGAGACACTTCTAGGACCGTGGTTGTATGCGGTAAGGGCCAAGGGCCAAGTTTTAAGCAATCGATGATTATCTCTTAGGAGCCTAGCCGCAGCTTTTGTTGCTTTTAAGGGATCACGTCTTTCATCAACAATATAACCTACCTTAAGTCCGTAGATCCTCGCTGTGCTTCTCATAAACTGCCAAATTCCAGCAGCCCCCACCTTTGAATAGGCATGGTAATTAAATGAGCTTTCAACATGAGGGAGGTAAGTTAATTCGTGAGGAATATTTAAGTCAGCGAAAACTTTTTCTATGTATTTTAAATAAGAATAGGATCTTATCAAGCCTCTATAATAGCGATCTCGTAGTCCATATTGAATACGGACATCTTTTGCCATGGAATAGAGCTCTTTTTTACTTCTCTTCCCAATGATTTTTTCTAATGCGGCCTCTTCTTTATTTAAGTTCTTATAATCTTTTTTGGCTATTGATCTAAGGAGACCTCGGATAATGTTTTTTTCTTTTCGCGATTGAACGATTCTTCCTCGTCTATTCTTTTTTAAGCGAATCTTTTTATAGATAACAGAGAGGTCATTTTGATCATGTATAAAGCCTTCTTCTGTGGTTATTTGTGTATAAACTTTCTTCCAAAAATCGACTCTGGTCCTCATGGAGCCTTTGACAGGAAAGTCTGGATTACGATGGAAAGTTTCAGCAGAAATAGAGCTGCATAAGAACAAAAGGATTAAAAGATAGCGCATATTAGAGATGGTAAAGCTTGAAGGAGACCTGTGTCAAACCAAGGATTGTCAGTTTCTTGTCATAAAGATAACTAAGCGCAGTAAAAATAGAGATTAAAGTGTTTTTATAAAATCAAAGAGCTCATCAAAGCTAATTGGCTTTTCAAAGAATTTCTTTATTCCAATATCCTTTAGCTCCTCTTGAGTATATTGCCCAGGATAACCAGAGATCATAAAGACATCGACCATTGGCCATTTCTTAACGATCTCTTTAGTGAGCTCGATACCACTCATCTTTGGCATCTTTGCATCTGTAAAGACATGGGTGATTTCTTCATTCTCTAGTATTTCAAGTGCAGCTTCCCCTGAGAGAGCAAAGAATGAAGGAATTCCTTTTAATTCATAAGTAATCTCAATCTTGTAAATATCAAGAAGATCCTGATGATCTTCTACAAAAAGCAATTTCATTATTTAATCCTCTTCAGGCTTAGCTCAAACCTTGTCCGATCACTTCTAACATATTTTAGATCTCCACCCATATCTAGAGCTAGCCTTTTTGATATGGACAGACCTAGTCCAGTTCCTTTTCCAACGTCTTTTGTTGTGAAAAGTGGGTCAAAGATCTTTTCAATATGCTCTTCTTTGATTCCATCACCCGTATCTTCAACAAAGATAGAAATATGATCTTCATCTTTCTTAGCTGAAACTGTGACAAAAACCTTTTTCATTCCTTGATCGGCTTCTTGCATTTCATCAATGGCATTTGTTATTAAATTATTTAATATTTGGCTAAGGGAAATCTCAATAAAAGAAACTTCAAAGTCTTCACTAAAATCTTTGATGATTTCATGTTCAACTCCTTTGAAATCGAGCCTAAGAGAAATGAAGTTATGAATCATACTAAGGAGGTCTTCACTTGATATAGCAGCTGTTGAGCTCGTTTCGTTCCTTGAAAGTCTTTTTAAATTCTTAACAATATTCTTGATTCTCTCTTTCCCGGCATTTATCTCTTCTATGATAGTCGTGGCTTTTTCTTCGTTATTAATTTCTCTTTTTAACTGACGGATATTCCCATCTAGTATTTGAAGAGGGGTATTGATTTCATGAGCGACTCCTCCTGCTAGCTCGCCTATAGCAGCTAGTTTTGAAGTAGCGAGGATGTTTAACTTTAAGTCTTCTCTTTCAGTCACATCTGTAAAAAAGACGAGGACCTTGTCGGAAAGCTCTTTTTTAGAAACTGTAATCCTTGTGTATGTCTTCGTAGTAGGGTTAAAAACGGGGTCCCTGGTAATTGTCATTCCTGTATTGAGAACTTGTATACAATCTTCAAAATGACCGTTTTCTTTAATATGGGGAAAGTCCCTCAGGATAGAATCAGTCTCTATTTCATCAAAGTTTTTAACTCCCATTAAAGTAAGAGCCATTTCATTTAAAATTTTATTGCTAAAATCAACTACAACACCATCTAGGTTATATTTAGGAGTATAGAGAACAATTCCATCATTAGAGCCTTTGAGGATGGCAGTTATCTTACGGTATTCTTCTTCAAGCTCTTTAGTCCTAGCCTGAACTTTTTCTTCTAGCTTTAAGTTTAAGTCCCTGATTTCATCTAAGACTTTGTTATGATTTTTAACATTTGTTAGGGCAATAAGACCTTCAAAATTTTTGACGATAACGACGACTGTTGCAAAGCTCACAACACCAGTGATCAACTTAACAAAAGTCTCGAGGATGTAATCACTATTCCAGTAATTCCAAAGAGAGATAACATGGGTGAGGCCACAAAAGAAAATGAAGGAAATAAAAAGGTATAAGATTCTTTTAGGATGTGAGGTTAAATCTTCTCTTCTTTTAATAAAGACAAAGATAGCAACAGGGATGAGAAAATAGGAGATAATGATTAGGGCCTCAGCAATAACCATCGGAATCAGAATCTCTGGGCTCCAGAGGATGCAATGGCCATGAGGCATAAAAGAAGAGGTATCTATTCCAAAAAACATTTTTATCCTAACTAATATTAACTTATTCAGTTTAGTGCCTACCGAAGAGAAGACAATGAAATTTATCGATTTTATTAAGATTTTGTTCATTTAACTTAACTCGTAGCCGACTCTTTCTCCTTGCGTCATTACCATAAACAATATTCCCTGTTCTAAGTATCTAAAAATCTTACTCAAATCTAATTACATTTAATTTTACTCTGGTATCATGACCTAAATCACAAATTCATCCAAAAGAAGAATATTCAAAGGCCCACATTAATGGACATTTCAAAGAACGCACTGAAAAAAATAGACTATAAAGTAGAGATTCTCTCTGGGCTCACGGTGGCCTTGGCCCTAGTTCCTGAAGCGGTAGCATTCTCTTTTGTTGCAGGGGTCCAGCCTCTTGTTGGTCTTTATGCTGCTTTTATTGTTTGCTTGATAACCTCTTTGATGGGCGGAAGACCTGGCATGATCTCAGGTGCTACCGGTGCATTAGCAGTAGTTATGGTATCGCTTGTTTCTAATCACGGAGTCCAATACCTTTTTGCTACGGTTATCCTCATGGGGATCATTCAAGTTCTTATGGGATGGTTAAGGCTTGGGAAATTTATCCGCCTAGTTCCTGAACCTGTGATATATGGATTTGTTAACGGACTAGCGATAGTTATTTTCTTGGCTCAATTTGGACAATTTAAAGTACCGGCTGCCAGCGGTGAAGGATTAGAGTGGATCAGCGGGCAATTCCTCTACATCATGATTGCTCTCATTGCTTTAACCATGCTTATCATTCAATTCTTTCCTAAATTAACAAAGTCTATTCCCTCTTCTCTTGTTGGTATTATCGTTGTTTCAGTCATCGCTATTTCAATGGGACTTCCCACAAAGTCTGTTGGAGACTTAGCCTCTATAAAAGGCGGTCTTCCTCTTTTTGGAATTCCAGATGTCCCTTTTAATTTTGAGACTCTAAAGATTATCTTTCCCTATTCATTAATTCTTGCGGGGATCGGACTTATCGAATCTCTTCTCACTTTGACTTTATTAGACGAGATCACTGAGACAAAAGGGCGCAGTAATAAAGAATGTGTTGCTCAGGGTACTGCAAATATCGTCACTGGTTTCTTTGGCGGGATGGGTGGTTGTGCCATGATCGGACAAAGTATTATCAATGTAAGCTCAGGGGCAAGAACTAGAATCTCTGGGATAGCAGCTTCGTTGTTCCTACTTTTCTTTATCCTATTTGGCTCAAGCCTAATTGAGCAAATTCCTGTGGCAGCATTAGTTGGTGTTATGTTCATGGTCTGTGTCGGAACCTTTGAATGGACTAGTTTCAGAATCCTTCACAAAATACCAAAGGCAGACGCCTTGGTTCTTGTACTCGTAACGGTATTAACGGTTGTCTTTGATTTGGCCATTGCTGTCCTTATTGGAGTGATTGCTTCGGCCCTCGTATTTGCTTGGGAGAGTGCCGTTAGGATTAGAGTTAGGAAGCATACTGATGACGAAGGCGTAAAGCATTACGAAGTTTGGGGACCACTTTTCTTTGCCTCAACTCAACTCTTTCAAGAAAAATTTGAGCCTCATCAAGACCCAACAGAGATTATCGTAGATTTTAAAGAATCAAGAATTATCGATCATAGTGGTATTGAAGCCGTGCAGAAACTGACAGCTCGTTACTCAGCTATGAATAAGAGAATTAGGCTTAAGCATTTAAGCGAAGATTGCCGGAAGCTATTAGATACGGCCGGTAATATGGTTGAAGTCAACATTATGGAAGATCCTCACTACAAAGTTGTTACAGACGAGTAGAGAAACCAAAGAATGACGTTTTTGATCTATATTGGGCTTGGAATATTCGCTGGAATGCTTTCAGGTATCTTTGGGATAGGTGGGGGCCTAGTGATAGTTCCAACCTTGCTCTTTTGTTTCAAATATTTAGGCTTCCCTGAAAGTCATGTCATGCATCTAACCATAGGGACCTCACTTTCTATTATCCTTATAACCGTTTCAAACTCTACTTATGGTCATTACTTAAATAAGAATATTGACTGGAAGATTGTAAAGAAATTCTTAGGGCCTTTAATCATAGGAGCTCTTGCAGGAAGTTTTGTCAGTAAAGAGATAGCAGCTGATACCCTTGAATTGATCTTTTCTATTTATGTCGTCTTAGTTTCCATCAAGATGTTCATGGACATAAAAGTAGAACGTGAATTAAAAGAGACTAGAACTTTTTTTTACGCTCTTGTAGGATTCTTAATTGGTTTTAAATCCACTATTCTTGGCATTGGTGGGGGAACCATAAGCATCCCCTTTCTTTCTTGGAGAGGGCTTCCTATGAAAAAAGCAGTAGGAGTTTCAGCTTCTTTAGGTGTCCCTATCGCGATTGCTGGAACGGCTAGCTATATTTACAATGGGCTAGGAATCGATAAACTTCCTGAGTTCAGTTTAGGCTTTGTCTATCTTCCTGCTTTAGGAGGAGTCATTCTAACAAGCTCCTATTTTGCTCGTTTAGGGGCAAAGATCTCTCATAAACTTCCTCAGCAAAGAATGAAAAAAGGATTTTCTCTTTTTTTAATGATCGTTGCTATTAAGATGATTTCAAGCCGGTACTTATAGAATTCCGAATTTCTTTAATCCTGGATAGATTACTTTTTCAAGTGTTGCTTCCATAATTGGTTTTGCATCGTTAGGAGAGAGGATGCCCCAAATGGAAAGGTCTTGGTTAGGCTTTAGCATGGGAGCGATATCTGAAGAAAAAGCTTCTTTGACAAGAGTAGGAAGGTATTCTTTTAGCCAAGAGATGTCTTCGCTATGTGATTGACGGTTTAATTCAGCCCAACCAATTCGGGCATGATCAACTTCATCAACTAAGATTTCACGAATGGTTTCCCTTATGATTCCTGAAAAAGCTCGTTCATGCATTTCTATCAATAGGGCGGTGCTTAGAGTTTCAGTGATACAGCAAACGCCTAGAGACATGTAGAGAACTCTTTGCTTATCCGTTAGATACTGTGGACCAAATTGAACCTTAAAATCAGGTATAAGGGCAGAGTATTCTCTATTATGATCGTAAGAGAGAATCTCTTGGCACATCTTTGCATGCCTAAGTTCATCATCACTAGACTTTAAAGAGAGGAGTGCGGTTAGGTCATCTTTTCCATAAAGGGCTTGAAGGTCATGCCCAAGCTGCTTGAAGATAACCGTTGCTTCAATTTCGATCGACTCCCGGTTTCTCCAGATCTGAAAGACTTCAGCAGGGGCATGTGAAAGATTATTTCCTATTCCTCTGTCGAGCAAGACGTCCCCCAACAACAGTAAAATCCTTCTTTAACAACAATTTCGCCTTCTTCATTTTCAACACATTGATTCTCATCTTCTGGATTGCAAAAAGTAGGGCTAAGTTCTTCTTTAATCTCTGGTTGAACTTCAAGGGATAGGTGACCAAAGGCCATCGTTTCAGCGGATGTCATTAGTGCTCCACCAACAACAATGACTTTAAAAAGTTTATCTACATTCATACATTCTCCTTTAAGTTAAATTAACTTCAAGGAGCTTTTTTGTAATTAAGCTAATGGCTATCGGTGTTATAAGAGATTCTTATAACACCAATCTCTTTAGTTTTCTAAGTTGTACTTCAGAGTCGTCTCTATGAATTCTAGATCCTTGTGGAGCTGTTCTTGGTTTTTAGACCAAAATAATATATGCCCAACTTCATTGCTGGTGTTTTCATGTTCAGTGATTTCATCACCAGGTCCTTTTCGAATTGAGAACTCAAAGATTCCACTAACCTTCTCTTTTATCTTCTCGACTCCTTCGATTGAGATGATCTTTCCCTTACCAGGATGGATCATATAAACTGCTGCACAGCCATCTTCTTTTGGCATAAAGTCGATCTTACTTTCACAACCAAGGCTTACGTAGAGCTTCCATGAATCAAATCCATAAACTTTCTGAATGAGCTCCATATAGTAGCCACCAGGAGGTCTGATGGCTATTTCGCCAAATACTGGCCCATCTTTTGTAAGGTAAAATTCAGCATGAGTCATTCCTCGGTCAACACCAAATTTTCTGATGATTTCGTCATTAAGTTCTAGCAGTTTACTCTTAAGGTCAGGGGCTATATTTGCAGGTATGGCCGACTTTCTCCATTGATGTAGATACTCGGTGATATTGTGAAAGATTGGTTTTCCGTCTTGAATAAAGGTTTCAATACTTACTTCGGATCCATCCACAAATGATTCAGCGAGGAGGCCCTTGGTTAAATATTTCTTAACCTCTTCAAGATTCTTCGCAATCTTGACGTCTCGTGCCCCTGAATCATCGATGGGTTTTATAACTAAGGGATAACCTAGGTATTCAGCTAGGTCTTCAGCAGTAGTGCCGTCTTCAATAAGCTTATACTTTGTAATAGGAATATTATGTTTCGATGCAAAGTCTTTCATCTTTAACTTATCGTGAAACCTTTCAGTAACATCTACTGCGAGCCTCTTGATATTTAAATGCTCTCTCACTCTAGCGCCTAGAACCACAGTTTCTTCAGTATTAGAAATAACTCGAGCTATTTGAAACTTATTTAGTTGCTCTATGACTCTAGTACTTAGAGAATTAAAACTCTCTGAATAAGGTTCCTCAATCCAGCCTAGTAGAGCTTCTTTTCTTTTTTTACTTAATTTCTCATCACTCCAGAGAACGACTTGATGACCGAGGGCCAAAGCAGCCTTATAACACTTTGAACGGAGACCAATGATTAAGATGCATTTATCCATAATAGAACTTATCCCTAACTATAAAGGACCCTTTTTACTGAAGAGAAAAATCCTCTTCTATCAGAAATATTGAGAAGAGTTTCAAGTTCTCCGTTGTCAAAAAAAAGGCCGTTGCAGCCTTCGCATTGCTCGACAATAATATCGAGTAATTTAAATTCATGCATTTGAGCGCTACACTTAGGGCACCTTAACCAGTGAGGATCTTTTGCCCTTTTATTTTTTTGAGAGTCTCTCTTGTCATCTAATAGGCTTCTTCTATTGTTTAAGAACTCTTCATTCTCATTGTAAAAATCTTCTTCCCGCGAGGTAAGGGATGTTGTCTCAGTCATAAGGACTCCATGGTTAAGTCAAAAGCAGTCATAAATACAAAGCTGATCTTAGTTGAAAAGCTCTGGGGAACCTAGTCTTATTCAACCCATTTAAGAGAAGCTAGGCTTGATCTGTTTGTCTTAACTTGGTAGAAGCGCTCATGAGATTATTAAAAAACCTTATCATTATCCTCAGTTTTTGCCTAAGTGCGGAATGCTTCTCCCTTGAGATCCAATGCCAAACCCAGTGGGATGACCTTTTGATGGTAGTAAGGAAAAGCCCCAGTTCCTTTAGGACTTATCTTCTTTTTTTGAATGAAGATGAAGTTGAGAAGTACTGGATATTACCAGAAGTATCTATTGAGCACTCTCAATTGGAGTTCTCCTTTAAAGATAATGACACCGAGATTGTCATTGATCTTGTAAATAACCAGGGTGTAATCAAGTCTGAAGGAACCCTCTTAAGAGCGGAAGATTCAGTAATATTAAGTTCTTGTAAGTCCTTTTAGTTAAGAGAGTATTGATGAATGCAGAGCGTCTTTGACGGGTCTTTATCAGGTGTTATGGTTCTACCGGGGGAACTATGCAAAATTACATAAGCTTAGAACTATCAAATCAAACCTTGAGAACTTCTTACTTTGAAGCGGGCAAGAAGAGTTCACCGACAATGCTCTTTGTTCATGGAAACTCTTCTTCAAAAGAAACTTTCTTAAGACAAATTCAAAGCTTTAAGAGTTCATATCACGTGGTTGCTGTGGACCTTCCTGGCCATGGAGAAACAGAAAAGTTTCAAAAGGCAGATTACTCACTCGAGCTTTTGAGCGAGTTCTTAATTCTTTTTGTTAAAGAGCTAGGTCTTGAAGTTAACACTCTCTTTGGACACTCTCTTGGCGGACATATTTGTTTGCAGTCAATAAATATAATAAAACCAATCTATTTGATTACTTGGGGCTCTCCTCCTCTGACAAACCCCCCGGTCATGGAAAAAATATTTGCTCCTATTCCTTGTGCAGCATACTTTTTTAGAAACGAAGTGCATGATCAGAATCTCCAAGAATTATATGAAGCTTGTTATGAAAACCGTACAGCTCAAGGCTTTATCGATTTTTCTAATAACTTCAGAGAAACGGATCAAAGCTTTAGAGAGGGCTTTTTCTCAGAGTTTACTAACTTTAATTTTAAAGATGAATTTAATGAACTAGAGAAATTTGAAGGAAGGACTCTTTTTCTTTATGGACTTGAGGAAAAATTGATCAATAAAGAATACCTTTTTGAAAATTGTTTTGAACATAGGATTCATCCTATTGAATCTGCAGGTCACTTTACTCATCAAGATAATTTTGATGATTTTAATATCTATTGCCTTGCCTTCATTACTAACAGAAAGAATAATATTAATATGAATATAAATAGAGAGAGAAACTAAAAACATGGAAGTAAAAGACTTAGGTTTTATATTTAAAAAATTAAGAAAGACAGCAGGCCTTTCTCAAATTGAAATGGCAAAGATTCTTCAAAGAGACCAAGCCACTA
Organism: Sulfitobacter sp.; assembly: GCA_047630275.1. Taxonomy (GTDB): domain Bacteria; phylum Bdellovibrionota; class Bacteriovoracia; order Bacteriovoracales; family Bacteriovoracaceae. Next base: position 375,476 of record JBLHVN010000001.1, read on the forward strand.
TTTCACGCCTTGAAAAAGGAACTCAAAGTTTGAGCGTGGAGTCTGTGTTCGTATTATCAAAATTCTTTGAGATCAATTATGAGGACCTCTTAAGTGGGCATGTGAATTATTGGCAGATTGCTAAGAAGTTTGATGTACCAATGAAGATCAATCCAAAGTATATAGAAAATAGTGACTCTCTCGTTAGAGAGCTTGTTCCATTAATGCGTCTAATAATAAGAAAGAGAAAACCAGAAGGTCTAAAGTCTTTTTTAAATTCTTTTGGACTAGATGATTTAATCTACATGGGCCCAAGTGAAAGGATTAGTTTTCATTGCTACTTCGACCTGCTTCAAGGAGCGTTAGAGAGTAAACTCGTTAATAAAGATGATATCCCAGAACTAATAGCTACCACTCAATCAAGTGAGTATCATGGCTCCTTTTATAATGTTTATGAAAGACAATCTAGCCCGATCGAAATTATTAAGGCCTACTGCTACAATTCTTCACAGTATGAAGGGGCTTTCGAGCATAATGTCATCGATTTCTCTGATCGAGCGGTGACAATTGGCCTTAAGGTGAAGGACTTTGCAAGTGAGCTAGATTTTTCAAACTCAGGGATGGGCTCGTTTATTGTTGATTACAAACAAGCCTTCTTTTCTGCTCTACCTCAAGCCTTTGGGTACGAAGCTCTGATAGCCAAGACTCCAACGAATAAGAAAAAGAATTTCAAAGAAGAAGTTTCTTTTAAGTTGATTCAATCAGCCTAGATGGAAAGATTAAAATCTGAATTGAATATTCTAAACAGTAACTTTGAAGAACTACTTCATGATATAGGTCTTTCAAAGAAAGATATCTACGAGCTTTGTAAGATAAAAGGTCTAGGTAATTTAACCTCCTTATCAATTGAAGAAGGAGATAGGATTGCTGATAAGCTTAATATCGATCTCAGTGAACTTAAAAGTAAAACTATTTGCCGAAAAACAATAAAGACTCAACTTGAAGGAAACTCTCTAACTATCAGAGAAGGACTTATAGGGAACCGAGGAACGCGTCTAAAGACAGTCTCTTCAGCCCTAAGTCTTGTTGATAAAAAAAGCCGCAAATTGATCTTGAGGAAATATCAACTTAAAGAGGAAGTTCTCGCTTTTGAGTCAAGATTAGTTTCAGCAGAACTTATTAAATCCATTTTTAATGACTTAGCAAAGTTTAGCTATGCTAAAGAATCAGATGTTGTTGGGCATGTTAATTGTAAGAACTTTCTTAAGAGTGAAATAAAAGGAGAGTTGAATCAGTTTAAGTCTCCAGCTGAAGCGTATTCCTACTTCCTTGAATACTGCACGACAGTTGTTGAAAAGAACATGGATTATACAATTCTTAGCGCAACTCCAAACAGAATTGTATTTAAGTACGAAACAAAAGAATCCGTTAAGGACTTCTTTTCTGTAAAGCACTTCGGAAACCTAAATTTTTGTCAAAATATTCAGGGCTTCTTTGAAGAGCTCGTTAAATATCGTTATACTTACCCAGCAAAAGTTAGAAAGATCTCATGCGCTCATCTTGGTCAAAACACTTGTACTTACGAGATAGTTTTCGACGGTATCGTGACCCACTGACGCGTCACTTATTTGAATTCTACCTTTCCATAAATAAAGATACTTCTTTGCCATCTCTAAGCAATAGGGAGTTAACTCCTCACAGGCTTGAACTTCAAACTCCTCTCCTGCGTAGCAAGGAAACTTGATTGAGTTTAAAGGCACTCCATTATGTTTTAGGGGAAGAAGTCCCATTCGGTGGTACATGGTATCTGTATGGGTTCTGCAAGAGCCTAGGGCCAATGATTTTTCAATCTTCCAGTGAATATGTGAGTAAGCAAAAAGAGGAATAAGAAAGTCTATCGCTTCAGTTCGAAATTCTCTTTCAATATTTGGATCAATGGTAAAAGAACTTGAGTAAGCAATATTGAGATCTTTATATTTATGAACAAAATGACGAAGAGCGCTCTTATGCTCTTCGCTGCCAGTTGAATCACAGAGCACCTCTCCACTAAAGGGCATCCCATATTTCTCGCATCTACTTTTTTCCATTACTCTGTAAGCAGTGATTGGGAAGAGCTCACCATTTCTTTCTTGGCAAAATGCTAGGTGCGTACCATGAAAGTCACTTTTATCTACTGGCGCATAATTCAATGGGAACCGAGATTGATAACCAAGTTTTTTAAGGAGGATAATCTTATTAAACATCTCTCTTACAAAGGGGGAGTCCCAGCTAGCAAAAGGATTGTCTAAAACAAGGATTCTTAAGTTTCTAATCACACTAGGCCTCGAACAATGAATTTATTAAAAAACATGACGGAAGAATCCTTTTCTAGGAGGCGTAGATAGTTTCTAATAAAGTATAAGCCTTCCTCTTCACCTAGAATCCTTGAAATATCTTTATTGATAGCGCTTAAACGCATCTTGCTATTTTCAACCTCTAACTTTAGGTCATCTCCCTTAAAATAATACGAGTCCATCTTAGAGGTGAATGATTCGAATCCCGCTTTTTTAAAATAAGCGGGAAGCTTTCTTCCCACTTCTAAATCAACATCCACAGTTGAAACTAATTTAGAGAGTTGTTGATTAAAACTTTCATTTATAGTGAAAAGGTTTTGAAAGACTCCATCGATATCAATAACAATGACTTCTCCACCTTTTTTACATACTCTTTTAAATTCCTCTAAGACGGCAATTGGGTCTTTAAGATACTCAAAGACATAGCGGCAAACAATTAAGTCAAAACTATTATCCTCAGCATCTATGCATTCAAGTGAAGAAGTAAAAAAATGACCCGTGGGGTTCTTTTTTTTGGCGTGGGCAACTCTTATCTCTGACTGATCACAACCGTGAACATTAGACCCAGTAGAGTTTGAAATGAGAAACTCTGAAACATCTCCTCCTCCACATCCAGCATCTAGGATATTTTTATTATTAAGCCCTACGCCTTCTAGTTCAGAATGGATGGAATAGGCTTCAATCTCCTTTTGTAATTCAAGCCTTAGGGCCTCATTTGAATGCTCAAGTATATAGGTCAACAGGGCCTCCTCTTTTTAAGATTTTATTTAAATTACTCATGATGAACTACTCGTTTCGGAGGAAGATCTCATAACTTGAAGCAATTTTAAATGTAATTTCAGTGCTTTATGGTTTTACTTGGGAATTGATTGTTCCTTGTATGCAGTTCTGCATAATTACGTTAGGATGTATCTTATAAATAAAAAGGGTACGAGATGAGTTCAGATGTAAAGATTTTGGCGCATGATATAAACAATCAAATGATGGTAGTAAAGCTAGTCGTGGGCCAGCTTATTAAGGAGCTTTTCTCTCCTAAGGCCAGTAAGCAAAAGGCAGTCTCTTTGAGTAGAAAGTTAGAGATTAGTTTAGATAAGATTATCATTTCTTGCAAAGAGGCAATGGATGGTGAGGCGATTGAAGAAGTCAGGCTAAGTGAATGTATTCAAAAGGCTCTTTTGTATTGTGAAAGCTACGATGTTGAGACTGACTTTCTTAAGCAGCGAGATCCTGTAAAAGAAATCTCTGCAAATGCATTTGAAAGAGTCTTGATCAACTTGTTTAAAAACTCTATTGAAACAGAAGCCGATAAGATTATGATCGAACTTCGAGAAAACTTTTTATTAGTTAAAGATAATGGTGGCGGTGTTACCCAAGATCAAATTAAAGACTTTAGGTCAGGAAACTTCTCCTCAACAAAAGAAGAAGGTCATGGACTAGGGTTAAAGTCACTTTATGATTTTTGTGAAAGAGTAAATTGGAAGGCTGAAATTACTAATTTTGATTATCTTCATGAAAGAAAGAAAAAAGGTCTTAAAGTTCAGATTTCTTTTTAGGCCCAAACATCTAATGGCATATTGCTAACAATGAAGTTTAAAAGGTCACTTCTGGTAATAATCCCTAAAGGGTGGTGATCATCATTGGCAACCACTATACTTGAAATTTGTTCCTCATAGAGTACTTTCGCTATCAACCTGACTTCAGTTTCTGAATTACATAATAAGACCTTTTCATTCATAACTTCTTTAACTAATTTCTTAGGTGACTGGATGTTCTTCAAGATATCTCTATCTGAGATAAGTCCTACTAACTCTTTATCCTCAAGAACTAGTAAATGGTGAATGGCAAGGTCTCCCATCTTCTTGGTAGCACTTTCAAGATTTTCGTTTTGAGATATTGAATAAGTGACTTTACTCATCAAATCCCTGGCGTAGAATTTTTTTTGCTTAATCTTATTTAGTTCTGAAGCGCTTTGATAAGCACCTAGTTTTCCTTTCAGGGCTTTTTCTTCCTCTTTAATCTTTCGGAATTCCTTTTTTTTATTCAGGGTTCCTATGTACTTAGGGGAGAAGTAGGAGTGGTATGATTTATTAATGGCAACTATCAGAGTCATAGGTTATTTTAGCATGGTTTCTTACTTGGTTTACTCATAAATTCCTTAAATTTAGTTTAGGAATGAGACAATCAATTCATAAAAAAATCTTGAAACCCTCTATCTTTAAGATGAAGGATTCACTAAAATATTATTTTCTCGAAGTAGAAAAGTTCACCTTTTCAATAGGATTATACTAATGAAATACTTAAGTATTCTTTTAATAAGCCTGATCTTAGTAGGCTGCAGTTCAAAACAATTAAGTTATGATGCTCGTTTGAGTGGATTTGAATACCCCTTCGAAGTGAAGAACTATCAATTTAGCTCTCAAAGACAAGTTTTAGAGATGAGTTATATGGACTTATCAGGAGTGGAATCTAAAAAAACTGTAGTTCTTCTCCATGGAAAGAATTTTTCAGGGTTCTATTGGAAACAAATTGCACAAGATTTGAATGCCAAAGGCCATAGGGTTATCATTCCTGACCAAATCGGATTTGGAAAAAGTTCTAAACCGCGTGATTACCAATTCAGCTTCGCTCAGTTGGCTCTCAATACTAAGAACATGTTAGATGAACTAAAGGTTAATAACTTTATCCTAGTAGGTCATTCAATGGGAGGGATGCTCGCCGTAACAATGGCGAATATGTTTCCTAATGAGATTGATAAGTTGGTCTTGATCAACCCTATTGGTCTAGAAAAGTATCTTGAATACGTGGAGTTTAAAGACCCCGAGTTCTTTTATAAAGGTGAGTTGAATAAGAGTGTTGAAAAAGTGATCTCCTATCAGAAGAAAAACTACTATGATGGAAAATGGAGCCCTCGCTATGAAGAGCTTATAGTACCCACCAAAGGACAACTAAGCGGGAAGGACTGGCCATTAGTTGCATGGAACAACTCCCTTACTTACGGTCCTATTTTCACGGAAGAAGTTGTTTCTAAGTTCTCAAACTTAAAAATGAAAACTTATCTAATTCTCGGGACGAGAGATCGAACAGGACCTGGGAGAGGCTGGAAAAAGAAAGGCGTAAAAAGAGAGCTTGGGCGCTACGATAAACTTGGAAGAGAAATTAAAAGATTAAATAAAAGGAAGATTAAACTTTTCGAGTTAAAAGGTTTAGGGCATATGCCTCAATTTGAGGACTATAAACGCTTCTCAGAGATCTTCTTTCCTCTTTTTTAGAGTGTAAGTGTCAGCAGATAGGTAAATACAGCCTTCTAAGTTGTTGAAATATCTTCAGCTTTTCGTCTTAAGGGAGCTTAATTTCTTGATGACGAAAAGCAGTTCCAGTTTTTTACACATTTTAACTATTAAAATTTCAGCGTGTTAAATAATCCCCACGAAATCAATAACTGGGGTGAACGGTGAAAGCTTTCATTATTTGTGGAATCTTTTTTTCTTTAATACAGCAAGCTACTGCTAACGAGAAGCGCTCTCTTACAGGGCTTTTTAATCTCAATGGATCAAAGGTTACAGGAAAGCTAAATGAAGCGAATGTCTTTGGCCTTTCTGTGAACCTCGATTTTAAACACCGCTTAAGCAGTTTAATTGGAATCAATGCCAATGGAGGAGTTTCACTAGAGGCTGGTGAAAGTGAGTCAAAGTACTCAGGAAGAAACTTCAGGCCAAGCAACTCATTGAGCTTAAGGCATGCCTTTGTTGAAATAAACCCTTTAGACAACATAAGGCTCGAACTCGGGGCCATTAATCAGTCATATCATAACAATCCATTATTTCTCACGAGCACGGCTTTTGTTTCTGCTCGCGAAGTATTTTCCATTGAAGTTAATCAATGGAAGTTCGAACTTGATATGATCCAAGGAATTCCTTCTAATTATAGCCTTTCGCAAAGGATTGGAAATGTTAAGGAAGGATCAAGCCGATTCTTTAACGAGAAAATCCGTGTTATCGGAAGCGGGGATACTGTAAGCGTTGAAGCTAGTATTGGACACTTTGCCTTTGACAGGCTTAATTCTTCGATTGCTTATCATAGCCGCTTGCTAGGAAATACTGTCTCTGGCGTTGGAAGTATTAATAATAAGTTTAAGCAAAAATATATTGGTTTTAATAGTGATCTTAAAATTAGTTATAAAAGAATGAGTCTAATGGATATATCCATAGAGGCAGCTGCTCATAGAAATGAAATGGCAGCTTCTGGGAAAAACCTAGGGTACATAATAGGACCAGTTTTAACTTCAAAGTCCTTAGAAAATGACTACTCTTTTGAAATAAAGACTCTTAAAAACGAATCCGATTCAACTGTGGCTTACTACTCATCGAAGTACGTGGGGCAAACTAATAGAGAAGGACTAATGACAGGTCTCTCTATTGTGAATAAGGCCATGAGCCTAGAGTATGGAATAAATGCCTATTTAACGAAGCCTATTGAATTTAACAGTTTTCAAGAAAAAGAAAGAATTATCTATTTATCTTTAAGGAAGAGCTATGACTTTCTCTAAATTAATGACTATCTTTTTAGCCACCACTTTGACCCTGTCATGTTCATTAAAAGTAGAAGATGAACAAGCCGACCAAAGTGTGAATAGCCCCATTATCTTAGATAGTTTAAGCATCTCTTCCGTTCAAAAAAACTATGATAACGCCTTAAGTATTTCGAGACCAACTCATAAGTCTTTTCTTGTAAAAGCCTGTTTTAAAGAAAGCGTCTTTCTTGAGCCCATTCGAGGAGAAGAGTTTATTGTCTCCGGGACCTCTTATATAAGTGATACCAATGGCTGCGTCTTTTGGAATGAAAAAGCCCCTATGAGTTCGAGTATGGAGGAGCGGTATATTCGTTTTCAAAAAGAGATAGTCCTAACAGGAAATGTTCAGGGTAGAACGACAGTTCAATACGCTTTTAATCTTTTGAATGATAGCTTCGTTGATTTACAACGCACCAGTTTACCTGAGGATGCTTTTCACGCGACAGCAAAAGAAGAATTAAAAGTAGACTTTGATATGACTGATCTTACCATTTATTTTGGGGGTTATGATTCAGCTCATGATGATTCTCGAACCAATAAGAATGTTATTTCAAAGTGGATTGGTTGTTTTAAATACAAAGTTGATATGCAATCTCTTTCCAATCAAATCGTCGAAATGAAAGTCATAGATGAGGATGGAGAAATTGTTCAAGAGATAGTTAATAAAACTGATTTAAAGGGCTGCCTGCGGGCCAATCTCAATACTGAGTATGATCAGTTTCAGCCCATCCGTTGGATCTCTAGAAAGCTTATTGTAAAAGTAGTAGAAGGTCCTTTAGTAGGTCAAATCTTAGAAAGAGAAATCTTTATTAACCCTTGGGTCAATGGTCGAAATCATGGTTGGGACTCTCGTGCTGGTGAGCCTCCAGCAAATCCAGTCGGGGAAAAAGCAAAGCTCTTTGTTGATAATGTTAGGTATACATTTCTTGGAAATAAAGAAAATGGATATCAGGTTAATAAGTATTTAGACCTTGCCGTGACTAAAAGCTACCTAATTGAATTAAGACCAAAGATTGACAGAGGACATAGCTTTTCAAGCAACAGAATGATTGAAGATATCTACACAGGTCGCTTTCGATTGAGAGTCGGGATATTAGGGGCTAATCAAGGAACCGCTGAGTTAACAGTGGAAAGCGCCTCAAAGTTTAATTATATTACGGGAATGGAAAAAATCGTTGAGGTTGTGAACAATAAGATCATCACCTCAATTGACCTTCCATTTAAATTCGAAGACCTAGCTGAATCTTCGGCGCGAACAGTGGCCGTGATAGAATTGTCACCTCTTTCAGATGAAACGAATCTTCAGCCAGTTGTAGTTTCAGGTAACTTCCTAGCATCATCACATCAATTAAGTGTGGGCCTAAGACCTCATAATAATAACCTAGATGTTCAATCAGAACTTAATATCAGTAATTATTTACTGGCGCAAAAGCTAGACATGATCAAAGACTCTAGCGATCCAAGCGTAGGACTTGAATCTAAATGGGTAGGGGATACAAAGAATCTATTCAATGCCTTACAAAAGGAAAATCAGTTAAAACAAGAACCCATCTCTCTCTTAAAGTTAGATAAGTTAACGGCCACAGAGAAAAAGCAGTTGTTAGAAGGAACTCAATCAATTCAAACCAAAAGAAAACTTTGTGAGGCCTTCTTCCCTAGGAAGCTTTCAACAGGGATCTTTTATAACTCTCATGAAATAGATCCAAAGCTTTATGAGTGTACTCGCAATCCTGATAAATTCATTTCAATTAGCCGGCATAAACATATGCAAGAGATTATAGGAAACCCTCAGAAGTTGTACTCAAGTACAGATAAGATCAGTGTTGGAACTGGTTTTCTTGTCTATGATGGAAAGAGCCGAAGAACCTCTGTTGCGAAGAGGTTATCTTTTGGCGCCTCTCTAAGTTCAAAGCTAGAGATTCCCTTTCTAAAGATCTTAAGCCTCGGTGTTGGCGTAAATGCAGATATTTCAAAGATGTGGTCTAAAGATGAGACGACAGGAACAACTTCAAGGGCCCAGTTCTCAAGAAGCAGAAGTCTATTCGTCGATGAATTAAAGTTAGGCTTTAATGCTAAGCTTAAAACCTGCGTACTTCTTCAAGGTCAGTTCTACGAAGAAAGCACTGGTGGATGGTTGAGCAGCACGACTGTTCAAAAACAAAACAAAAAACGCTTCCAACTTTGTGAAGCTAGTGCTTCTAAAGAGTGGATTGAGGAGAGCTGGTTCTATATAGGAGAACAAAAGCCAGCCCATTCAATGTTAAGAGACCCTTGGAGTATCTCTGAGAATTATCTTGGAAAGATTATTAGAGGAAAGCAAAACTACGAGCAATTTTATAACTTGATGACTGATGACACTAAGGTGATCTTCCTAGAGAAGGTTGAAGTTATGCAAGGTAACGATGCTTATATTCAGCGCTTTTATAAGCCTAAAGAAAGGGCGGTCTTAAAGGATATGGGAATACCTGGGACTATTAATCTTTAGTTTGGGCACAAAAAAGCCCCGTATTAAACGAGGCGATGATGCAATCTTGAAATTTTAATGGCGGGAGCGAAGGGACTCGAACCCTCGGCCTTCGCCGTGACAGGGCGACGTTATAACCAACTTAACTACGCCCCCGCGTATTAAGTGTAATGAATATAATAGTTAGAGGGCTTGGCAGTCAAGAAAAAATTCTACTTTTGGTAAATGGAAATTAATATTTTTCCGGACATGATAATTAGCAGCGCGACAAAAAGGCGTTTTGAGGTGGTTTTTGAAACGGTGCCACTAAGCTTTACCCCTAATTTACTGGTTAGAGTTGAGCTTAAAAAGATGATGGCGGCTATGGCAAGGTGGACTGATCCTACTTGAAAGTTCTTGAAGATTCCTTCGGTAATGGCCAGGGGTGAGGCAATTAATCCGTACTGAATCATTCCTACAAAGGTACCACCAATCATGGCGAAGTTTGAAAAGGCGGGTACGTAGGGGAGAGGCAACCTGTGGATGGTAAGGAGGATAGGGACCATTATGATTCCTCCTCCGAGTCCTGTGAGGCCCGCTACCATTCCTCCTCCAAAGCCGGTTAGAAAGGCATAGAGGAAGCCTAAGCTGTTAAGGTTTTTTATTTGATTACTCTCTTCAGAGGGGGCCTTAAAGAAGAGGGTTCTTATTCCAGTGGCGATCAGGACTAGGGCAAAGATAAGGCGGACTGTTTCGCGGTCGATATGCTGCACAACATAGGTTGAGATGATTACGCCTATCATCATCCCAACTGCTAAAAGAGTTCCCCAATCTGCTGGGACCTTTCTTCCTAAGCGCCTAAAATTAATAGTGTTCACAATGGAGTTAAAAAAGATAACCGTGAGTGAAGTTCCGATCACTAGGGATGGGGGAGAATCAGGAAAAAGAGTGTAGAGCACCGGTACTATTAACACACCCCCGCCTACACCAAAAAATGCAGAGAGAATGCCGACAAAGGCCCCAGTTAGGGATAGGATTATAAGGAACATCCAACCAGTTTAAGGGTTGGGTTAATGGAAGACAAATATGAGTTTTTTAACTGAACTTTGGAATTATATTATAACGACTGCGCCCATTTTATTATTGGGTCTTGCAGTTGCTGGACTAATACATGGATTTATAACTGTTGAGAGGATTAAGCAGGTTCTTGGTGGAAACACTATTAGCTCCATCTTTAAAGCCGCCATTATGGGGATTCCTCTGCCTTTATGTTCATGTGGGGTTATTCCTGCAGCCGTTACTCTAAGAAAGAGTGGGGCCAGTAATGGGGCGACTTCAAGTTTTCTGATTGCAACGCCTGAATCAGGGATTGATTCAATCGCCATGACTTACGCCATGATGGATCTTCCGATGACTATCATCAGACCTGTCGCAGCTTTTTTCTCGGCCTTTATTGCGGGGATCTTACAATTTTTCTTCAATGACTTTGAGTTAGATAAAGACGAAGAGATTAAGACAAGCTGTTGTAGTAAAACTAAGAAAGATGCAGAAGCCCCTAAAGAGAACCCTTTTAAGAAGGGCTTCAAGTTTGCCTTTCACAATCTAATCAATGATATCTCACTTTGGTTGGCCTTTGGAATTGTCTTAGGTGCTGTTATTAGCTTTGCCGTTCCAGAAGAATGGATCGGTTCTTTAAATGGTTGGGGTGGGCGATTTATTTTATTGGCCGTTGGAATACCTCTTTATATCTGCGCGTCGGCAACGACTCCTATTGCAGCTTCTTTGATGATGAAGGGTCTCTCTCCTGGACTAGCTCTTATTATTCTTTTAACAGGACCTGCTACAAACTTGGCCAATATCTTAGTTCTACAAAAGTATATTGGTAAAAAGGGTATCTTTATCAATATCCTTGCTATCGCTGTGGTGACTTTAATCTTTAGCTTTCTAGTGGATTATGCCTACACTGCTTTTGCTTGGCCTTTAACTTTCAATATTGCTTCTCACGATCACGGCCATGGGGCTGCTTGGTGGGAGAGCGCTTCGGCCGTCATTTTAGTTGCCATGCTTCTTAAAGGAATCTTTCAAGAAGAGATTCAGCCTAGGTTGAAAAAAGAAAAAGCAGGTTGTCATTAATGAAGATCTTTATCACAGGTGGAACTTCTGGAATTGGCCTAACACTGGCCATAGCCTATTTGAAAGAAGGTCATAGGGTTGCTGTCTGTGGGCGTAATATAAAGAAACTTCCAGAGGACTTTCTTAGTACTTACCCAAAGGCTGAAGCTTTCAATGTTGATGTGACTAAGCGAGAAGAAGTGCTCAAGGCGATAGAGGACTTTTCAAAAGGGCAGCTTGATCTTGTGATAGCTAACGCAGGAATCAGTGAAGGGACAAAACCTAATTGGCCTAATTTTGAATCTTATAGAAATGTAATTGATATCAATGTGAATGGCGTTCTTTATACTTTCGAAGGAGCGCTTAATATTATGAAGAAGCAGGGAAGAGGTCACCTTGTTGGGATCGCTTCAGTGGCTGGCTTTATGGGGCTTCCTGGGGCTGGAGCTTATTGCGCTTCGAAGGCTGCGGTCTTAAAGCTTTGTGAGAGTTTATCAATTGATCTAACGCCACAAGGCTATGATGTAACGGCCATTTGCCCTGGCTTTATCGACACCCCCTTAACAAGACAAAATAAGCATCCTATGCCTTTTTTAATGGATGCTGATGAAGGGGCAAGAAGGATTAAAAAGGCCATTGCTAGAAAGCGTCCGCTTTATGTCTTTCCTTTTAGAATGAAGATCTTAGTGACTCTCTTAGATAAGATGCCGCGGTCTTTATATAGGCTTATCTTTAAGATTCCAGGGGCTAGAGCTTAATACCTTTTTTCTATTTCATCTTTTGAACGAAGAATTGTGCCAGCGAAGTCATTGATAAATGTAGACCATAGCTTACTAAGAAAACTATCTCCTAATTTAAACCTGAAATCTTCTATATTCATCTTTTGAACATCTTTTTTATTCGCCCAAGACATCTCAAATTCCCTCTCAAACCTTTTAGCCTCTCTTGAGTCATAGACGACTGCGCCTAACTCTCTAAAGTTACCCTCAAGTGAATCAGGGGAGAGGTTTGTAGAACCTAGGATAAGAGTCTTTCCATCGAAGCTTGAAATCTTTTTATGACTTTCTTCTTCGAAGAGGATCTTTTCAGCATGAGATTTTCTTGTTCGGATCTCGATTCCAGCATCTTTCATCTTTTGAATAAAGATAGTGTTGGGAAAACCATTGAAGCCGAGGTTTTCATTATTATTAAGCAGGATCTTTATCTTTAGAGAAGGGGTAAGCTTTTTCTTTAGGATGAGGGCGTCTACTATATAAGAATCATAAAGAAAGAATTGCTCCATATAGATATGCTTAGAAGCTTTTTTTATTTGATCGATGATTGTGTTTCTCACATTTTTAATCTTTCCATCTACATTGGCTTCCGTAATACGAACAACCGTTTGACCCATAGCTGGGTAGAGGTCTCTATTTATCTTAAAGTGCTCTAGGGTCTCAGACCGTTGAGTTTGAGAGTCGATTGAATCTTTTTTATCTGAATTAATAAAGGCTGCTCTTAGGTCTTGAAGATAAGAATCCTGTATAAGAGCCGCCGCTGGTCCCTTAATCCAGAGGGCGTTTGAATGACTAAGCCCATTTAAATTTTTCGGGGTTAAGAGGGCTTCTGGACTAGGAGAGTTTCCATCAATAAGAAGGAGGTTTGTTTGATCGCTCGATGAATTTAGAGATGCTAGGTTTAAAAGATTCTTTTTATCATGATCCCGTAATGTTGATTGAAGAAGGATGACCCTCTCTCCTAGCTTAGGGTCTTCTCCAATTCTTTTCTTGATATATTCAAAGTTTGAATTCATATCATCACTTATATTTAAAGCCGTTTTATAATCATGAAGAATTAAAAGCTTAAACCCTTCTTTTTTATTAAGGGTTTGATTCAAGAGAAACTTTGAAAATCCTCCACCTTTTGAATCATCAAATTGAAAGATATCTATTAGAACACTTTCTTTTGATCTCTCAATCATCTCTACTATTGTTTTTTTATAGGTTAGATCATCTTCAAGAATTTTCACTTGATTTCCAGCTGTCAGTCCATAGGGATCAAGGCTATAACTATCGATATCCTGAAGGTCGTCATTCAAGTTGATTGTAATGAGTTTTGTTTCAAGCATGGCCTGGGTGAAAAAACTATCTTCTTCAATCCGAGAAAGTATGGCGGCTTTATCAGCAATATCATTTTTTGAAAATGAATAAAAGCTTGAGGCTCCGGCCTCTGGTTCGTGAATAAGCTCTCTTAAAAGGGCGAGGGCCTTAAGCCTTTCTTTGGATCCTGGAATTAGAATATAATCTCTTAAAAGTGAAAGCTTATCGGTTTGAATCGCAACTAAGACTTCTTCAAGCCTTTTTTGATTAGGTGAAATATGCTTCCAGTAGATGAGGGGTCTTAAGAATTTTCCTGGAATATAGGGGTCAAGGCTCTTGATAAGCTTGGTAACTCTCTTTTTAGTCTTCTTATCTAAAGCTTTATAGGTTTTTATAAATTCACTCTCAAGAGCATAGGTTTGATCCCCAAATAAAGCAGGGTAATTCTTTAAGTAAAGCTCTCGAAGCTCAATTGAATCTCTTATGTAAATATCATTTGCTTGAAGTTGGCAGCTTAAGAGAATGGCAATGAAAAAAAGGTATTTCATTTAGAACCTACCTTTTTAAAACTTTCTTCAAATCGAAAAAGAGAGAACTCTTTAATTAAGGCCGTGGCCCTTGAACCTAGAAGAGCTCTTCTGGTCTTACTTTTAAATGACCTCTTTTGCTCTAAAGAAAACCCTCCCCAGTTCCCAAAGGATTGAATCTTAGAGCTTTGAGAAAAGAGTTGATCATCTAAATTAAATTCTAGTTCTTTAATATGAAAGGAGAAGTCTTCACCTTTTAAAAGGAGCTTATTTACGGTGATATCTTTAGAAAATATATCGATGTTCTTAATAGACCCTGATTCATACTTTTTGGGAAACTTTATCTTTCCATAAAAGACTTCAAGCTTTCCTGGTCGTGGAACTAAAGAGTCTAAGTCAATTGGATTAGTGATATCGACAGTTAAAACTTTTGGGTAACTATTGTTTTCCCATTTTCCTTCTAGGAAAAGTCCTTCTTCATCGAGTTTTAACTTTGGGGTCCAATCTCTTTTCATTGAAAAATAACGCCTATATTTTATAAAGCCATTAACCTCATCTTCCATAAAGGAAACCGAGTTCGACTTGAGGTCACCGATCTGAAACCAAAGAGTAATACTGCCACCTAGTGCATGGTATTTAGAATCTTGATTTTGTGGCACTCGGCTTAAAACCTTTTTTCCAAAACTCACAGGCTTCTGTTCAATAGCGTTTAACAAAGATCCTTTTGAGGATTGATGGACTAAATGGTTTGAACTCATAAGTTCATTAAAGCTTGCCTCTTCACGGGGTTCAAAATGAAAGTCTATTTGAAAAGTTCCGCCTGTAACCTTTAGTGAGGACAGAGATCTGAGAAAGCTCTTACTAAGGTTTTCAATCATATTCTCTTTAAAGACTTCATGGGAAGGTCCATTAGGATCACTTAGCAAAAGCGTATGAGAGAGTGCTTGATGAAGGGCAAGGCGCCCACGATCTTTAACCGATTCATCTTCTTTATCAGTCCAAAACTCCATTCTCATTTTGTGATCACTTGAGAAGAAGTCTTTTAGAAGAAGGGGGGCTTTGTCACTTAGGAGTTCACTTGAAGGCGTTCTTTGAGTTTTTTCCTCTTGGATATTCCAATAAGATTCAGTGTGATGGCGGCTTATAAATAAGCAGGACGCACCTAAGAATAGGTAGATAAATATAGATTTTTTGGCCTGTTTTCTCATTACACTTCCGACTTTAAACTTATCGGAGTATGGGCCTAGAAACTAAGAAGAGTTTGTTTAAAAAAGGGAAAGTAAGTCTTCGAAATTACTCTTCGTCAGAGTATTCTTCGGGAGCATGAAATTCCATAAACTCTTCAGTATACATGAGCTCTTTACTATCCTTTATATGATCCACGTAAAGTTTCCCAAAAAGATGATCGAGCTCATGTTGAAAAACAGTTGCAGAGAAGCCTTCGAGAACTAAGCTTTCTTTTTCCCCTGAAAGATTGAGAAAATCCACTTGCACTTTTTTAGGCCTTTCTACATAGCCGCGAAGCCCTGGAACTGAAAGGCAGCCTTCCCAAAAACCTTGAGGGGTTTCATCAATAACTTTAATCGATGGGTTGATAACTACATAGAGTGGAGTCTCTTCTGTCTCTGGATATCTTTCTGAATCGGCGGGCACTCCCACTAGGGCAATTTGTTTACTAACTCCAATCTGTGGAGCAGCAATGCCTATTCCTTCTTCAACTTCCATTGTATCGAGCATGTCTTGAACAAGGGCTTTTGTTTCAGGAGAGAGGATCTCTTCCTTAGTAAGGGGGGCTGCCAGCTCTCTAAGTACTGGATGTCCCATTCGAACGACTTTTTTTACTGCCATGAGCTATCTCCTAAAGATGCAACTTTGCCCTATTATACAACAATTTGTAAAATCTCAGAAGGAATGAGGAAATTATGAAGATTCTTTTTGTATGCCTAGGTAATATTTGTCGCTCTCCCACTGCCGAGGGAGTTTTGAAATCCTTTTGCGCTGAAGCTCAGCTTAAATGGGAGATCGATTCTGCTGGAACTAGTGGGCATCATATTGGAGAGCGCGCCGATGAAAGAATGAGAAGCCATGCTTTAGAGAGAGGTTATTCATTAGAGAGCCGCTCTCGAAAGTTTGATCCCCATAAAGATTTCGAGGCCTTTGATAAGATCATCGTTATGGATGAGCATAATCAGCGGGATATTAAGAACCTAGATTTAAATAAAAAGTATTCCTCAAAGATTGAGTTGATGACTAATTACTGTTCAAAGTTTGAGGCGAGTAAGGTTCCTGATCCTTATTATGGAGGAGCAGAAGGATTTGAAGTGGTTCTTGATATTGTTGAGGACGCTTGCCGTGGAATCATTAAGGCCCATACCTAAATGAAATCTGATAAGAACTATATTACTCCAAAGGGATTAAAGCGCTTATTTGATGAGCAAGAGTATCTCATAAAGATCTTAAGACCAGAGACCACCAAGGTTGTTACTTGGGCAGCTAGCCTTGGGGATAGATCTGAAAATGCAGATTATCAATACAGTAAGAAGAAGCTTCGAGAGATCGATAGGCGCCTAAGATTCTTGGCCAAGAGGATCGATAGCGCTGTCTCAGTTAATCCATTAGAGATTCAATCAGAAAAGGTTCAATTCGGTGCTACAGTTACATTAGAAAATGAAGAAGGGGAGACTAAGGTTTTTTCTATTGTTGGAATAGATGAGACTGATACAAAAAAGTTTTATATTAGTTGGCGATCTCCTATAGGAAGTGCTTTGATAGGTAAGGAAAAAAATGATGAAGTCTTAGTTCGAACTCCACTAGGAGAAGTCGAATACAGCATTAGTCATATTGAATACAAAGAAATTGAAATGGAGGATTGGAAATGCGATTAGAAATTCCAGCAAGTCTTGGTGAGGTTATGGACAAGATTAGCATCCTTAAAATTAAGAATGAAATGATCACAGATCCAGATAAGTTAAAAGAAATTAGAAATGAAGAAGCTCAGTTAACTAAGAGAGTTGAGGAGCAGAGCTTAGAGCTTGGAGATTTTCTCGACCAATTGCTGCAGGTCAATAGAAAATTGTGGAAAATCGAAGATGATATTAGAGATTTAGAGAGAAAAGGACAGTTTGATAAAGAATTTATTGAATTGGCACGTAGCGTTTATATAACAAATGATCAAAGATTTGATATTAAAAACCGTATTAATTTAAAATTCGGTTCTGATATTAAAGAAGTGAAATCTTACGAGAAGTATTAAGGAATATTTATGAGTGGAGCAACACCAATTTCAGTTGAACTAAAGCATCGCCTCTATGAAGAGTCGGTACAAAACCATGAAGCTGATCTTGAATTTATGGAAGAGCAGTTTGAACATTTTAGAAAAAGAAAGCCTCGAACTGTAAGAGAAGACTTTGGTGGAACTGCTGCTATGGCCTGTGATTGGGTAGCACTTCATCCTGAAAACCGCGCTTGGGGAATTGACCTTGACCCAGAGCCTATGAAGTACGGACAAGAAAATCATTATCAAAGGTTAACGGACGAACAAAAAACTAGAATGAAATATATTGAAGGCAATGTGCTTGAAGACTTTGACTTCAAAGCTGATATTATTGCGGCCTTTAATTTCTCTTACTTTATTTTCAAAAAAAGAGCGCAGCTTCTTGAGTATTTCAAGAAAGCCTACGCTGGCCTAAATGATGATGGCATCTTTATGGTTGATATCTTTGGTGGAACTGAATGCTATGAAGAGCAAGAAGAAGAAACTGAACATGATAATCATAGCTACTTTTGGGATTGTGATAAGTTCAACCCACTGACGAGCGAATGCCTTTATTATATACACTTTAAAACCCATGAAGATGGGAAGAAGTATGAGAAGGTTTTCACCTATGATTGGCGCCACTGGACTCCGATTGAAATCAAAGAGCTTATGGAAGAAGCTGGTTTTTCTGAGGTTTACACCTACTGGGAAGGCGAAGACGAAGATGGTGACGGGGATGGAGAGTTCACTCTTTCAGACAATGAAGAGAACTGCGAATCTTGGGTCATCTATATCGCTGGATTAAAATAGTCGGAGATGGGCCTATATCTGCCCGTCTTTATTGAAATTTATCAGTCCCTCTATCGGTGATATAATTGATATATGGGAGAGAGCTCAAAGAAAAAGATCATAGTTGCGGATGACGAAGAAGGTATTCGCGACGTTTTTAGTATGATCATCGAATCTAACTTTGATCATGAAATCATTGAGTGCCAAAATGCGGCTGAGGCCATCGAAGCCATTAAAAAGAATGGAAAGGTCGATCTAATCTTTTGTGATTACAATATGAAGACTGATACAGGTTTAGATCTTTATCATTTTCTTGTTAGTAAAAACCTAAATATTCCCTTTGCCCTTTGCTCCACTTATTCGCCAAGTGATGTAAAAGGGTTTGAGACCTTCTTTGAAGATCACCCTGAAAATAAATACTTTCAAAAACCTTTTAAATCAACAGAGATCATTCAATACATTGAAAATTGTTTTTCAGACCTTACTGGATTTGATGAAGCTCCTAGTGAGTATGCTCGTGTAAAGCCTAGGCGCTTTATGAGAGTCAATAGTATTAAAAAACCTTTTGATATTTATGTTCGCTTGGCGAAGAAGAAGTATGTAAAGATTGTAAGTTCTGGAGCGGTTGAAGGCTTTGATGTTGTTGAGAAGTACATCGATAAAGGTGTTGAGTATATCTATATCAAAAGAGCTGACTATATTGAATTTGAGAAAACCTCTTTAGATGGACTTTATAGTAAGTTTGAAAAAGTAAAAGAAAATGGAACGAAGGAAGAAGTGGTGGAGCTTGTTCTTGATTCCATTGATTCAGTCCAAGATTATGTTCGAAACTTAGGAGTTAATGAACGGACTATCGAAAATATTGATAGTGTCGTTGCAATGACTGAAGAGACTATTAGAAAGAACGATAAATTAGCAGACCTCTTAGGACTTTTAAATTCTAAAGACGGCTTTATAAAAGATCATTCCTACTTAACTTGTTATATCGCTTGCTTGATTGCTGATCGCATGAGTTGGCAATCAGAAGGAATATGGAAGAATATAATCCTTGCTTCTCTCTTTCAAAACATCACTTTAGAGAGTGATAAACTGGCAAAGATCATAAATTTAGATTCAGAGGAATTTAAGGCCTTAGATGAAAATGATCAAACCAAAGTTAGGATGCACCCTCAGGATGCAGCAAAGATGCTTGAAGCTGCCAGTAATTACTTTCCTGAAGACACAAGAAAGATGATTCAAAATCATCATGAACAACCCGATGGAAGCGGTTATCCTAGAGGGCTTGACGGCACTAAGGTTTCTCTTTTAGAGGGACTCTTTATCATTTCAACAAATTTTGCAAGGGATCTTCTTATCTCAGGTTCTTTGAATAATATTATGATTATGGTTCAAGAATATAATGAGCGTTTTAACAAGAGTAGTTATAAGCGCCCATATCAAGGCTTCTTAAGCGCCTTTGCCAAAGTTATTTCTCAAGAGAAATAATTAAATTCATTAAATTCTTATAAGTAAAAAGCTCTTTGTTTAGAGGACAAAGAATATTTTCTTCATTGGCATCATTAATGATTTCAACTAAATCAATAAGTTTAATTTCTTCTTCAAACACATCATTGAGATCATCAAGAAGTGATTCTAATTCTTCTCCTACTCCAATGCGCGCCTGCTCAAGAATATTGAGGACCTTATTTCTTCCACGAAAGTGCCTAAGGTTAGAACTCATAAGCTCTAGGTAGAATTGTCCTTCATAGCTAAAGGCGATGCCATTGGCGGAACCTGCCGTAATAAGTCCTGAGTCTGTGCTAATAGCTCCATGAACCAGAGAGCCTGCTGTACTGGCCATGCCCTCAGAGACGTGTGTAGAGGAAATCATAGGAGCTTTTACAGGGGCAACAATGGTATCTCTTTTATAGGCCTTATAGGCTTCTTCGCAAGCAGCGAAAGCGCTTGTGTGTAGAAGTATACAACTACTTAAAATTATTAAAGTTTTCACTATTTTGCACCCCGTAATATTGATTAACTAGCTTTTACAAAGCTGTGCACAATAATGCAAACCAAAAATCAATTTAGAATAATTTCTTCAAACTTAAGCTTTGGGTACTTCTTAGAAAGGGCATTTGTGACCTTTTTTGAGCTTTGATCGAGGACGACGACCTTGTCCCCATCAGCTAGCTGGGTCTTAACCCAAGACATAATGGAGACGATATCAGTATCGAGGGAGTCACTGCGAGAGTCCAAGTGACCTAGGAAGAAGCTCTTACCAAAATGCTGAGTACAAAAAAGGTTCTTTGAAAGGGATTCTTCTTGGTTCTTAACCATATTGAGTAAGAGGCCATTTAGAAAATAGTCTAAAGCGTAGTAAGGTCTCGGGAATTTCTCTAGAGGCTCTGTAGTGATCCACACAAGTCCTCTTGTATGTTGATTAAGCTTTGATTGAAGTTGCTCAATATCTGAATGCACCATTAATCCTTAGAAAGAGCGTCTAGGATACCATTAATGAATGAAAATGAATTTCCGGCCCCAAACTTCTTAGCTAGATTCACTCCCTCGTTGATAACGACAGAAGGAGGAGTAGAGTCGATATGCTTTAACTCGCAAGCGCAAATCATTAAGATGGCCAAGTCAATCTTATCCATATTCTCAATCTTCCAGCCCTTTGTTTTCTCCATTACTTTTTCTTCTAAAAGGCTCCAGTTAGTAAGAGTTTCTGAAATTAAACTCTTAGCAAAAGCTAACGAGTCTGAGCTTAAGATATTATCAGGGTGTTCTTTATCTTCTTCAGAGTATGAACTGCTAAAATCAACGAGCTTTTTCTCTAATAACTCTGCGCTATTATCACTCGGAGAATTCTTTAGTTCAGGCAGTTGGTATTGATAAATAAATTTAAAAGCAAACTCTCTAGCTTTTGTTCTCTTACCTAGGTCTTTCACTTTATGTCCTTGTAGATACTTCTATTTCATTGTTTTTTAAGCTGGTGACAAATCCTTCAATATCATTGAAGTTCCAATAGAAGCTAGCAAATCTTACATAAGCCACTGGATCAAGTTGGCGTAATTTTTCTGTCACATATTCTCCGATTAACTTCGAAGGGACTTCTTTGGCTGGGTAATCTCGAAGCATACCTTCAAGAGACTCAACAACATCATCAATCTGAGAACTAGAGATATCTGTTTTTTGGCAGGCCTTATTCAATCCCTTTAATACTTTTTCTTTATTAAAGGTCTCACGCCTTCCATCTGCTTTAACAAGAGGTGGAATTTGATGAACAATCTTTTCATGGGTGGTAAAACGAAACTCGCACTTTTCACACTTTCTACGACGGCGCACAGATTGACCTTCAAGCTGAAGCCTTGAATCAATTACCTTTGTTTCGCTGTCGCTGCATTGTGGGCAAATCATTTATATACCGGAAATTCCTTACAGAGGTCTTGTACCTCAGTTCTTATGGTCTTCAAAACATCCGCATTGTCTTTGTTTTTTATGGCTTCGACAATCCACTCTGCAATCTTTCCCATATGCTGAACATCGAGCCCTCGGGTGGTTATTGCTGGAGTTCCAATACGAATTCCAGAGGTTACAAATGGTGAGCGTGAGTCTCCTGGAATCATATTCTTATTTGAAGTAATAGCAGCTTCTTCTAAGATCTTCTCAGCCTCTTTGCCGGTAACACCTAGGCTATCTGTCTTAAGTAAAATTAAATGGTTATCTGTTCCGCCTGAAACAATCCCAACACCTTTAGCTTGTAGGCTCTCAGAAAGGGCCTTGGCATTTTCAATAACCTTTGTTTGATACTCTTTGTATTCAGGCTGAAGAGCTTCTTTAAAAGCAATCGCTTTAGCAGCGATGACGTGCTCAAGTGGTCCACCCTGAATTCCAGGAAAGACGTTGAAGTTAACTTTCTTAGCGAGCTCTTCGTCAGTGGTTAAAATAATTCCGCCTCGTGGGCCTCTTAGAGTTTTATGTGTTGTTGAAGTAACAAAGTGAGCATGAGGAACAGGAGAGTCATGTACACCTGCCGCCACAAGTCCAGCGATATGGGCCATATCTACCATAAGGTAAGCCCCTACACTGTCTGCGATCTCTCTAAACTTAGCAAAGTCTAGTGCTCTTGGGTAAGCAGAAGCCCCAGCCACGATCATCTTTGGTTTTTCTTTTTTAGCAACTTCGGCTAGGTGAGCATAATCGATTGTTTCTGATTTCTCATCAAGTCCATAGCTGACAATATCAAAGAGCTTTCCTGAGAAGTTAACAGGAGAGCCATGAGTTAAGTGACCACCTTGAGAAAGATCCATTCCAAGAACTTTATCCCCTGGACTTAGCACTGAGAAGTAAACGGCCATATTGGCCTGGGATCCTGAGTGGGGCTGAACGTTAGCGAACTTTGCACCAAAGAGCTTACATACTCTATCGATGGCAAGTTGCTCGACAGTATCTACAAATTCACAACCACCGTAGTATCTTTTCTTCGGAAGGCCTTCGGCGTACTTATTTGTAAGAATAGTTCCTTGGGCTTCCATGACCGCTGGAGAAGCATAATTCTCTGAGGCAATAAGCTCTAATCCAAGCTCTTGTCTTGTCCTTTCTTTTTCAACAAGCTCCGCAATTTCAGAGTCCATTGTCTTCATGTCTTTAGAGTCTTGATGAAACCATGTCATGCTTAATCTCCTAGATATTTTTTTACAATAAGGGTTGAATTTGTTCCGCCGAAGCCAAAAGAATTGTTAAGACCATATTCAAGATCTGCTTTTATACTCTTGTTAGGAACATAATTAAGATCGCATTCAGGGTCTTGGTTCTCTAGGTTAATTGTCGGAGGAATGATTCCTTCATGAAGCGCTTTAATAGTCATGATACTTTCAATTCCACCAGCAGCACCAAGAAGGTGACCAGTCATTGATTTAGTAGAACTAACCTTTAAATCAAAAGCATGTTTTCCAAAAGTTTTCTTAATGGCTTTTGTTTCAGCAATATCTCCAAGAGGAGTCGAAGTTCCGTGAGCGTTGATATAACCTACTTGCTCTGGAGAGATTCCTGCATAGTCTAAGGCCATCTTCATACTAGCGCAGGCTCCATCTCCATCTGGATGAGGTGCTGTAATATGATGAGCATCAGAAGTGGCGCCATGGCCTACAACTTCAGCATATATTCTTGCCCCGCGGGCTTTTGCTTTTTCATAGTTTTCAAAGACTAAAAGACCAGCGCCTTCGCCCATAACAAAACCATCACGTCCTGTATCAAAAGGTCTAGATGCTCTTTCAGGTTCATCATTTCTTCTTGATAAAGCCTTCATATTGGTAAAGCCCCAAAGAGGAGTATCAACAATAACTCCCTCAGCCCCACCAGTAACGACAACGTCTTGTCTTCCTGATTCAATATCATAAGCAGCCGCGCTGATAGCGTGACTAGCTGAAGCGCAAGCAGAAGCGATGGTGTAGTTAACACCTTTAATTCCGTGAAGAATACTTAAGAGGCCTGAGGCCATATTAGGAATAATTGAAGGAATGAAAAAAGGAGAGACTCTTCTTGGTCCTTTTTCAAGCCAAGACTTGCAAGTGTCTTGGATGAGGGGAAAACCACCCATTCCAACACCTAAGATACAACCAACTTTATAAGGGTCATAGCCCTTTAGGCCGTCTAAAAGGTCTGCGTCTTTTAGGGCTTCATGACAGGTTTGAACAGCGTAGTGAATAAACTTATCGTAACGAGGTTGCTCACGTTCACTTAAGAGTTCATCAGCAAGACGAAAGTTCTTAACTTCACCGGCAATCTTGACGGTTAGAGGTTCACTATCAATGTTTTCGATTTTACTAATTCCAGGCTTGCCGGCAATTGCACCCGACCAGACATCATTAAGATTATGTCCTAGTCCACACATGGCACCCATGCCAGTAATGACTACTCGGTTTCTTTTCATTGGATTTGTCCTATTTCAGCAGCATCTCCGAATACTTCGTTTCAACTGAGATCTGAAATACAGGTCATCATGACCATGAAAAAAGCCCCGTTCGGGGCTCTCAATTCTTATTTCTTTTTTTCTAAATAGGTAACAACGTCTTGGATATTTTTAAGTCCTTCAGCATCTTCTTCAGGAATCTCAACTCCAAATTCATCTTCCATCTTCATCATTAGCTCAACGATATCTAGTGAGTCTAAGTTTAAATCATCTACGAAACTCGTCTCTGCTTTAATCTTTGCTAGGTCAATTTTCGTTGCTTCGCTAACGAGTTTAATAACTTTGTCTTCCATCATTTTCTCCGTGTTTTTTAACTATGAATTTTTATCTTGTTTTATATATAAATGCCACCGTCAATTTTAATCACTTCACCTGTAATATACGAGCTAGCTTTTGAAAGGAGGAAACTAACTAAGTTAGCAACCTCTTGGCAATCACCAAAACGATTTAGTGGTATTTGGCTCAAATAGGCTTCTTTGGCCTTTTCGTTCAAGGCATCTGTCATATCTGTTTGAATAAAGCCTGGGCATATTGCGTTGCATCTAATGTTGCGGCTGGCCAGTTCTTTAGCATAAGACTTTGTCAGCCCAATCAATCCAGCCTTTGAGGCAGAGTATGCTATTTGGCTAGCATTTCCCATAAGACCTACAACTGAAGAAATATTAACCACACTTACGTCTTCGGCTTTTAGGAAGCTTCTAGAGAGAACCTGAGAGAGCATGATGGCTCCCTTTAGGTTGGTGTCGATGGTTTGGGCCACATCTTCTTCTTTCATTCTTAAAACGATCTGATCTTTTGAGATACCAGCGTTGTTAACAAGGCCAGTGATAGCACCATGCTCAGAGATAAAGGCATCAATGGCCTCTTTCATTTGAGCGGTATTAGTGATGTCAAAAAGAAGGGCCGTAGCATTAGCAGCTCCAGCGCTTTTTAATTCATCTTTTAGAGAATTAGCAGCGTCTTCTTTGCCTTCTCTATAATTAAAAACAACATGGGCTCCTTGAGTGGCAAGGGAGAGGGCCAAGGCCTTTCCGATTCCTCGAGTAGCACCAGTGATTAAGATCTTTTTTTCTTTTAAGTCTTCGTAAGTTACGTTCATGAGAGTGTTTCCTCTAGTTCGTCAAAAGCGCCTTCTTTATCAAGTGAGATCACTTTTATATTTCTATTAATCTTTCTCAAGAGCCCCATTAAGACTCTTCCGGGACCTACTTCTAAAACCAAAGTATCATCTGCCAATGCTTTAATACTTTGAGTCCATAAAACAGATCCAGCTACTTGCTTGAAAAGGTTTTCTCTTATGACATTTGCCTCAGTTCCAACTCCATATTCCTTGGCATCTATATTAGCTACGTAAGGAATCTTGTTGGGGTTAAACTCAATAGTTTCAAGGTGGGCCTTAAGGCTCTTTGCCGCTGGCTCCATGAGGCTTGAATGAAAGGGAGCTGAAACATTAAGTTCAATGGCCCTATAAGCTTCTTTATAATTATCTCCGATCCATTTAACAGCAAGATCACAGGCACTAGAATGACCAGAGATGACAATCTGATTGGGTTCATTAAAGTTTGCTGGCATGACTTGTTCTGATTCAGATGAGCAAGCAGCGCAGGCCTTTATAATGATTTCTTCAGGAACCTTCATGATGGCGTACATCTTACCTTTTCCCGAAGGAACGGCTTCTTGCATGTACTTTCCACGAAGGTGAACGGCTTTGATGGCATCTTCAAACTTAATGGCATCAGTTGCTACGAGAGCGGCGTATTCACCAACACTATGACCTAAAACGCGGTCAATTTTTATTCCTTTATTATCTAAGACTTCTTTTGCTTTTTGAAACAAAGCAATAGAGTGGGTAAGGATAGCCGGCTGAGTATTTTTAGTAAGGGTAAGATCAGCATCAGGACCTTCAAGCATGATCTTAGAGATGCTATAGCCTAAAGCAGAATTAGCCTTTTCTAGATAATCATAAGATGAATGCCCCTCTAGTTGAGACCCCATTCCTATGTACTGAGAGCCTTGACCAGGAAAAACAAGAGTTACTGATTTTGTCATAAAAATTCCTTAGTATCTAAGTAAAGTGGCACCAGAAGTAAGGCCCGCACCAAAGGCGTCAAATAAAACAAGATCACCTCGTTTAATCTTTCCTTCCTTAATGGCCTCGTAAAAAGCAATAGGAATTGTCGCTGCTGAAGTATTTCCGTATTTGCCAATGTTAACGATAACCTTCTCATCAGGAATGCCAAGTAACTTTCCAGTGGTTTCTATGATTCTGATATTGGCTTGATGAGGAACTAACCAATCAATCTCTTCCATGCTGACGCCAGCTTTTTCCATAACTATCTTAGCGTTATCGGCAAGAGTTCTCGTTGCGACCTTAAACATGTCGCGTCCCTTCATCTGCATAAAATGTGTTCTTTCTTCTAAATGCGATTTTTGAATAGGTTCAACTGATCCACCAACAGGTTGATCAAAGAACTCAGCTCCCGTTCCATCAGCACCTAGGATACCTGATAAGACTTCTGATTGATCATCTTCATCATTTCTTCCAATGATAGCAGCTCCGCAACCATCACCAAAAAGAATACAAATGCTTCTGTCTTCCCAGTTTACTTCACGGCTTAACATCTCCGATCCAACCACAAGAACATTCTTAACCATTCCTGTCTTAATCATTGAGTCGGCCATGTTGATTCCGTAAACAAATCCAGAGCAAGCAGCAGCGATATCTAGGGCCGCACACTTGTTAGTGATGCCTAATTTCGTTTGAAGAATACAGGCGCTGTTAGGAAGTTTCGCATCCGGTGTAACAGAGGCAAAGAGAATCATATCAATATCATTAGGCTCAAGCTTTGCTTCAGCTAAGCAATCCTTAGCAGCATTAAGGGCCATGTCAGTGGGGAATTCTCCACCTTCAGTTGAGCAGATCCTTCTTTCTCGGATACCTGTTCTCGTAAAAATCCATTCATCATTTGTTTCTACTGTTTTAGATAAGTCATCATTAGTCATGACTTTTTTAGGTAAGTAGATACCGGTGCCTTTGATCTTTGATTTATACATATTCAACGTCCGTTTTTGTTTAAGGCACTTATACAGCTTTCTTTTAAAAAGTGTTTATGAAGTGCATAAAAAAACCCTTAATTCTAACGAATATTTCGTCAGGATTAAGGGTAGGATGTATTCTTTTGAATTCGAACTATTTTGGCAAGAATTTATTCTTCGCCTTCGTCCTCTTCACGATCAGCCTTTGTTTCAAAGATCTTTTTCCCTTTGTAGTAACCAGAAGGAGTGATGCAATGTCTCTTAGTTAACTCACCAGAGGTTGGATCAGTGATCGTGTTTACGTTGTCATATAATTTATGGTGTTGCCCCGCACGTCTTAGACCTTTACGAGAAACACTGGTTTTTTTCTTAGGAACTGCCATTTTTTACTCCACTTTCAGTAATATGAATCACGTATCATTACGTTATTGCACATAGGAAGTAAAGCATTGGATCGATGATCAGGGAAAATTGCGCTTCGCGTATGGTCGCTAATGAGGATTGAAAACTAGAATAGAAGGATGAAAATATTGCTATGCGGCTTCATGGGTTCGGGAAAAACAACGATTTTTAAACGACTTATGGAGAATTCTCCCAAAGTTTCTGGCTTTGATCTAGATGATTTAGTCCAAGAAAAGATTTCTTTAGATGGAGAAGATTTAGGCCAGGCTATTGAACGAGTTGGCTTTGAAGAGTTCAGATTAGTAGAAAGGGCTCTTTTGATTGAAAAACTCAAAGAACAAGGCAATGTTTTGATCTCTTTGGGGGGAGGAAGTCTTTCGCCCGAGGTTCTAGAGATCATTTCTAAAGATCAAGATATTAAGCTGATCTGGCTGAAGACAGACTTTGAAACCTGTTGGGAGAGGATATCAGGCTCTAAGAATAGGCCCTTAGTTAAGAAAGGGAAGGATTTTCTCAAGAAGCTCTTCTTAGAAAGAGAATCCATATATTGCAGCGCAGATATTGTCTTGAACATTGAGGCTCAGCAAAGGATCACATGCTTCGAAGAATTAGACGATGAGTGCCAAGTTAAGGCATAATTTTGACTGAGACAGGAAGTCTTACTAGGAGTTATTATGCGAAGCATTGATCATAGAACAAAAACCGAAAAGGCGCCTTTATCTATCGCTCTTCTCATGGAAGATATTTCTGAAGCAAAAGAGATCTCTGATATCTTGAGAAAAACCGGAGTTCTTCCTTATATCTATCAAGACCTAAAAACATTTTGGTTTGAAACCCTAGAGAAGATTCCTTCACTTTGTATCATCGATGTAAAGATGATGACTGAGGGAGAACTTCTTTTAAAGAATCATCCCTACATAAAAAATGAACAATTACCTTTAGCCTTTTATCATAGAAAAGAAACAGAGCCTCTTTTGTATTCAACTTATGAGATCTTTAACTTTGGTACTGTTAATAAAGAACAGAGCTTGAAAGGGCAGTTGAAGTCACTTCTTAGACGTTTTAATAAGATGAGAACGACTGAAGAAGAAAAACTAAACTTAAATATTGAAAATAAAAAACTCTCGAATCAAGTTGGGAGGATTGTCGCTTCTCATGAAAAAGGTCGCGAGAATGAATTCTACGATCAGCTCTTAAAATCAATAGTTGGACGATTAGAGATTCAGAAAAAGGCAGAGGACTTCTATTCCGCAGCAGAAGTAGTTCTATCTTCAGTTAAGGAAATAAAACAATTCTCTATTTTAGAATTAAGTCATAATGCTCAAAAACTAGTTTCTCCAAAACTCTTTCATTCTAAATTTTGTCATGTTCCTAGTCTTTGGCTAGGTCAGACTTCAAATAATGGGATTGAATTTTTCGCTCAAAACATGGCTTCACAAGTCGTTCTTGACCTAATGGGCGGAGATATTATGTCTCTTAATATTAGAGATAGAGATGATAATCCGAAGCTTATTATTTTCGTAAAAGTAGATGACCAAGATTTCTTAACCAATTTTGATTGGGAGTTACTGGAAAGATACTTAAGTGGGTATTTATGCCACTTCTTATGGAAGCAGGACTCATTCCTAGAAAAAGATGAAACGATTTGGAACCCGTGGCAATTGTTCTCAAAATTAGACCAAGTTAGGTTTGGAAAACTAAATTCTGATCCTGATGTTTCTGAAAAGAATAAATGGGAAGATGAGTACACTCTTCTTGATATTGATTTTTCGAATTTAATTGGTCTTGTTAGAGAAAAAAAATTAGTTCGCTTTTATTGGAATCAATTCTTTCAAGAGTTCTTTAGCCGCATGATCAATCAAAAGAAAATGGACGCAAAGATCTGTCCCATTGGCGTTGAACATGTAGGGCTTCTCGTCCGTACTGAAGAGGCCATGAAAGTCATGAATGACGTGAAAGCCTTTGCTTTAAGGTACCCTTATTGGCGCTACTTTGAAGACGCCGACATCATTCTTTCAAGAAATATGAAGCCTGAAGTTAAGATGATTCCGTTGTCAAAAGATGCCTATATGAACTTCTTAGACAGCTTAGAAATAGATGAAGACTTTGATTTTGCAAAGCCATTAAGCCTGGAAGAAAAGCCAAAGATCTGGAGACCAGCTCCGAGGTTAGACGCTTAGTAAATGAGATTTAAAACGGAACTCAATGTTAACCTTTCAGTCTTAGAAAGAAATTTTCAAAAGCTATCGAAAATAATTAAAGGAAATGAAATCATCTTTATGGTTAAGGCCAATGCCTATGGGCATGGCCTTGTCAGCACGACCCGCTTTGCCAATGAAGCTATTGGCATTAAAGAATTTGGTTTGGCTTCATTAGGGGAAGCTGTGAAGCTTCGGACTGAATTGCCAGCTTTAGAATTCGAAGCCAGTGTTTTTTCTGAACTACAGTTTGGTAATGATGATCTTCGAGAGCTGTATCAGAGCCATCGAATCATCCCTGTCATTTCTGATCTGGTCGATTTAGAAATATTTCTAAAAGACCCAGGGTTTAAAAACTTTCCTTTAAGGCTACATTTTAATACTGGCATGAATAGGCTAGGTGTTGAGATGGATCAAATTGAAAAAGTAATTGATCTTTTGAAAAAAAATGGAAGAAAGTCGATTGATCATTTGATGACACACTTTGCTTGTGCGGCAAATTCTATGAAGACAAATTCTCATAATAAAAGACAGATTAAAAACTGGGAAAACTTAAAGTCTTCTTTCAAAGGAAGTGGAGTCACTCTTAGCCAAACCTCAATCTCAAACTCAGGTGCTCTTGAGCAAGGAGTTGGTCTTGATGAGTCCCATGTAAGGCCTGGGCTTATGCTTTATGGGCCGAGTTCATTGATACCACCTATTAGAGATCAATCCCTCTGGATGGGAGAAAATATCTCTACTCTCAAAACGGAAGTCTTAAAAGTATTCAAAGTGGATAGGGGACAACCTGTAGGGTATGGGGCAACTCCAAGTCCTGAAGCTGGAGAAGTTGCTGTCATCGCTTTAGGTTATGGAGATGGCTTTCAAACTTCTTATCAAAGCTCTCATATCGCGAAGGGCAGAGTGCTTGGGCGGGTAAACATGGATATGGCCCAAGTCTTTTTCGAGGGTCATTGCCCCTATAAAAAGGGGGATGAGTTTCAGGTCTGGAATCATGAACAAAGCTCTGTGATGGACCTTTCAGATGAATCTGGTAATACGCCCTATACTCTATTTTGCTCCTTAACTGAGCGAGTCCCTAGAACATATTCGAGGTCTTAAACTCGAGTTCTTTCCTCTGCTATTGTTTTAGAAGAAATACTTGAATCTATAGCAAAATATTCAAGGACCATGTAAACTTAGAACAGGCTAAATGCTTAGATTTAAACATAAAAACTCGCTTTTATAAGAAGCGCCCTTTTATAGATATGATAAAAGAAAAAAACTGGCTTATTCGAACTTCGAATTTTCAGATACTAGGTCCAGTATCTAAAGAAAAGATCATCGAGTTCTTAAACAAGGGTTCCCTGAAGGGGGAAGATGAAGTCACTTGTGGAAATGGCTATTGGTTTTTAATTAAAGAGCAAGACCTCGTTGAAAAATATCTTTTAGGAGATGTTCCTCAAACATTTAACCCGATCTCCGAAGCGCCAAATGTTTTAACGGCCAATCATTCGCCAGAACAAACCGGCACTCATAACAAGATCACAAAGCCAGTCAAAGCTAAAGAAGCTGGTGTTGATGAAGTCATTCTTCCAGACGATGGTGATTTAGAATATCCAGATATGAACCTTCCGGCCTCTGGTGATTTAGAGTACCCAGATTTGGGGAGCCCATCGGGAGATATGTCTTTAGATGCTCTTGATACAAGGCCAGCTCCTGCAGCAGCACCTTCAGCCTCGAAGCCATTGCCAGAAGAAGTTAATCCTGATGATGAAATTGAAGGTCTCTTGCCTGGAGAAGAGGATTTAGAATACCCCGATATGGATATGGGATCTTCCGCTGATTCGACAAATGATAATATTGTTTTAGATGAATTTGAAGAAGAGACGAACCCTTCAATTAGTGAATTTGAAGAAGAGACAGACCCTGGGATAACTCCTCTAGAGACAGCACCAGAGCCAACACCTATGCCAGTAAAGAAGGCCCCTACTCCCATGGCAAGCCCTGCTAAGAAAAAGGTAGCAGCGCCTAAATCAAAGGCTCCTCGTCCTGCTGCCAAGAAGGCCCCAAAGATTAGAAAGAAACAACGAAATGATAAATTGCTCTTTATTTTAACGGCCATCTTTTGCGTCACCTTTCTCTTAGCCTCAGTTATCTTTTATTATAAAAAAGTTTTAAACAAACCGCTTCCCTTTATAGGAAGTCAGGTCCTCGAATTAATTATCCCAAAAGTACAGGCTCAAAGCAGTCTTGTTAAAAAAAAAGCCTTTTTAATTTCAAAGAAATAACTGGAGAAGAATTAGTTTTCTCTCCCTCCTTAAGTATTAAGGGCTTTGATATTAAAGCCACTCAAGTTCCTAACTTAGTTAAATGTGAACGGGTCAAAGACTTCTTTGTTAAGTTTTATATCCTTTTATCTAAGTCTGAGGAAAGAACAAGCCAATTTGAAGAGTTCATCAATAAATGCTTCTTGGAAATGGATAAGAGTTTTCTAATCTTACTGAATTTGAGTAAGGCAGACTTGAGAGATTCAAAAACATTGAGCAAGTACCTTATATCCTCTGGGGCTAATCGTGAGCAGCAAAAAACAGTGCTTTCGATCTTTGAACTTAAAAGAAAACATAATAAGCAGATCTCAATGGTAGATCGCTTTATTGAGGTCTCTTCAACTGTTTCTAACGATACTGAGAAATCTTTAAAGTATAAAGACCTCTACTCACATTTAAAATTTGTTGAAGATGTACCCATTCAAAACCCAATAAGGCTCTTGCTAGAACTCTCTGTTGCCCTAAGGACAGAAAATAAAGAATGGGTTCGTAAGCTAGGTAAGAGGCTCGTTAATACCTCTGACCTTCAGTTCGCTTCTTATATAGAACCGAGAAAGTTTACCAATAAGCTTTTCTTACAATATATTGAAGCTATCTTTGACACTTTAAATTTGATGAAGACTAAGAAGTTTGATCCGATGTTGGTGAGAATGATAGCCACTCGATTGATCTTCTTTCTTCCTACTAAAGAAAAATCTAGGTTTACATCCTTTTTCAACGCGAACTGGTCTCTCAATGAACTGAGAGAGTTTGTAACGAGTCGTGAGTACGGGCAATCAGGAATTGGTCTATGGTTTAATGTTTTAGAGAATAGAACAACCAAATCGGAAGTTAATAATTTCTTAGATGGTGTTCTCAAAAAAAGTGCGATCAAAAGACTGCCTAGAGAGGAGTTCTGGGTACTTAAATACTTCTACCCAGGAGATGAGAGAAGAGAACTTCTTGATAATAGGCTTGAAAAATTTGTGAAGAAATCTACCAGTATTCATGACAGTTTAGTCCTAAGTGAAATCTTAGAAAAAGAAGCTATTCAGAAAACCTTAGGAAAATTTAATAAAAGCTACAATCGGCCTCTCTTCAAGATAAAGAGAGACGTCTATCAAGAAGTTCTTAGAAGTGGACTCCCTTCGCAATTTGCTTTATATAATCTCTTTTTACTTGGGGAAAAGGATACGGATCTTTTTTGGTGGTATGTATTATGATGGAGAGTGTTTATATTTATCCTACAGATACTGTTTGGGGCATTGGTGGGGCGGTACATATTGAAGGGATGGCGCATTTAGTAAATAAGATAAAAGGGCATGAAGAAGTAAAACCCCTTTCTATTCTTTTTCTAAACCTAGATATGCTCTCTGACTACTTTATGCTTGAACTCCTTGATCGAGATTGGTTGATCCGCCTCTTCGAGTTAGAGGCCACTCTCGGGTTACCTACTGGCTGGATGAAAAAAGAAATCCCTGAGGAGGCTTATGCGGGGTCTGATTTTATCTGTGTCCGCGTCTTAGATTCAAAAGCCATTTCATCAATGTTTGCTCTTTCAGGAGGACCGGTTTACACAACTAGTTTTAACCTAAAAGGTGAGAAGGCCCTCTCTAATCTAGAAGAAGTCATTGCTTTAAAAAAGAGGATCGCTCCTAAAGCAAAACTTTTTGAATCGGCAGAAGCCTTAAGTGGTCATTCATCAACCATTGTTCTCTTTAACGAAGAAGATAACTTTAAGATCTTAAGGTCTGGAACAAGAGTAGGGGAAATTGAAGAACATCTCAGATTACTCACAACCTGACTTTTATCATTTTTCTGAAGATTCATTAGAGCTAGTTCAATTTGCTTCAGAAGTTTTAGCTTCTAGGAATGACCTAACATCGGCGGTTGATCTTGGTGCCGGGTGTGGGGTCATTGGAATTGAAGCACTTTTAAAGAATCCAAATATTTCTAAGATGACCTTCCTTGAAGTTCAAAAGGAGTTTATCCCTTTTATAATTGAGAACTTACAGCTCGCAGAAATTAATGATGCCAAAATCTTGAACATACCTCTTAGTCAATTTGAAGCTAAGGTAGATATCATCTTTTCAAACCCTCCTTATTTTAAACCTGGTTCAGGTAGAGTTTCAGAGAATAGAAATAGACAGGTTTGCCGCACTTTTGAAATTGACGGTATGGACATTTTCTTTAAGAAATTAAAAGAGGCACTGACGAAAAATGGGTTGATCTTTTTTTGTATTAAAGATGAAGAAGAGGTAGCTTTCTTTCTCAATTCTTTCAAGCTCGTTAAAAAGAGAAAAACAGAATCAGCAACCTTAATCTGTTTGGCGGGATTGGATATAGATTGAGGTTAACCTCTCTCTAACTTCGTCGGATTCAATATCTTTAAACTCTACTTCAGCTTGAGCCCTTAGTTTTCTAAACTCGGGAGAGTAGGGATGGAAAGCTTTTTCAATCTTTTCCTCTTGAACATGATCCATTCCTGCTCGCTCTTCAGCCATTCGTTTTTGTTTTTGAAAGTAAGTGGAGTCGGTCTTAAAATAAAGTGTTCTAAGTGAACCTTCGAGGCTTGGAAACTTCTCCTTTATCTTTGCTAATAACTGAACTTCCATGAACTTAAGCTGCTCTGAATAGGCAGGGTGGTCAGTTAGAATTGTTAATGAACGGCGGGTATTTTTTAAGGGGATAGTATGCTTTGCAAGACCTGGCCCTATGACCTCTGACCATTTTTGAATCAGCTTAATAAAATCAAAGGCCTCTCCGGATCCAGGCTTTTTGACCTTATTTGAATGAAAGCTGAATTTATGGTTTTTATTAAGATCAGAAGAAGAAAGACCATCTTTCAGAAGTTTTCCTAACTGCTTGAAACCATTTTTTTTTGCCAATTTTAATTCCCGATACAATAGCCAACCGAGGGGCTAGAACGCTATAGTTCCCTTGTGAGACTATCTTTTCAAGCATTATTTCTAAATATTAAGTCCGTAAGCTTATTGCTTATGTGTCTTCTTGTTTCTTGTTCGGGATATCGCGTTAGAAATGCTGCTAACCCCTTTGATTCATATAATATCAGAAAACTTACTATCCCCATGTTTGTGAATCATTCAAATATCGCAAAGGCCTCAGTTGCTTTTACAAGAGAGATCTCAAATGTTCTCTCCAGTTACCCAAGCCTAAGAGTTTATCAAGGCGAGGATACATCTGGTGTCGACGCTATCTTAATTGGTATCGTAACCACTCCAAAATACAGAGAAGAAACCTTTAGCACAAAAACAGAAACGACCTCACAGGCCTCAAATAAACTTATTAGTTCCACCGGAGGAAGGGCCAGGTTCTTTATTCCTACATCAACTTCTTATAAAACTAGTCTTAGGCTAATCTTAATTAAGAACCCGACTCCCCAAGAACTTGAGATGGCCCGATCTGAATTAGTAAAATACTTACAAACCAATCCTATGAAGATTGTTTTCAACCATGTCATGGAACTTGAAAACACTTTTGGTAGAGAAGCTGGAGATACTGTTTCACCTGACTCACCTGGAACAGTTAACTTCACTAAGAATAAAGGTAACTTTGAAAAAAGCTTAAGCGACACGGCAAAGGCCGCGGCTATTGAGTTTAAGGAAACGGTACTTGATGTCTTCTAAATGGCGACCTTGGGATTTTTTAAAGCATCATCCGGAAGTCATTGATAAAGACAATCCTGGGCTTAGCGTTCTTTATTGTTCAGACCCTTTTGTGGAGAGGATTCTTCGCAATAAGATTGATTTTAAGAACTGGTTTGGGCAATCGGCTCTTATTACAAGCGCCATGGAATTTACTCCTGATTGGATTGAAGAAAATATCTTAACCCTTTCACTCTTTGGATCTGACCAACCCATCTGTGTTCTTCAAGCTGGGCATCTAAATGCAGCCACTAAGCGCTTTATTTTGGAGAATGATCTTAATGATTCAGGAAGGCATCTTATCGTATTCATGAATGGAGATAAGAAGTTTTTTAATGAATGGCAGAAAAAAGCTAAGGGAAGTTTCCTACAAGTGGAAGAACCTATGTTTTGGGAATTTGGTAAACTGCTTACTTATTTTGCCGATGAAATGTCGATGCGGCTTCCCATGAATGTTCAAAACTACCTGCTAGAGGCCGTTCCTCAAAAATCGTCAGATATGGTTAACGCCTTAAAAAGTATCAGGCTTAGCTTTGGAGCTGGTCCCTATCAATTAGATCAAATCAAAACCATCATTCCCCCCACCAGGTTAGATCAGTTTAAATTGGCTTCCTTACTAGGTGGGAAGAAATTGACTCTTTTTTACAGGGAATTAGAAAAGCTGCAAATGGACCCTGAAGATCAAATGCTCTTTTTCAAGTTCCTTCAGGGGCATCTTCTAAAGTTGATCGATACTTCTTATGTCGATAAGAAACCTAGGCCTTCAAAGTATGATAAAGAAATCCTCGCTCATGGAGTTTTATGGGAGAGAGAAGAATTACAGAAGTTGATTAGAAGCTTTAGCGAGTTAGAGATTGATGCAAAAACTAAAAGTCCTTATATAAAAGAAAAGGTTAGAACTCTACTTCTAGGTGAACTATAAAAAAAGCCCGTTTTTCAACGGGCTTAATATCAAAATAATTTTTTAGATTTTCTTAAAGACTATTAACTTGGTTCGTTAAACGAGAAGTTTTACGTCCAGCAGTGTTTGTCTTGATGATTCCGTTTTTTGCCATGATTGCAAAGTGTCTTTGAACTTTCCCAAGAAGAGAAGTAGCAGTTGCCTTGTCTTTTTCTTCAATAGCTGCACGTATCTTTTTTACGACAGTTCTTGCTTCAGAAGTCACAACTCTGTTTCTTGCTGTTCTAGTGATTGTTTGTCTTGCTCTTTTGGCAGCTGATTTATGATTGGCCACAATATTTTCCTTTCCGCTTTGCTCCTATGGAGCGTCAACTAACTAAATTAAGGCTTATTTCTAATTCAATCAAGGTGAGATGACAACATGCTAGAACGATAAAATATAAAATTTATTATGCGCAGCGCACAGGCCAATTAGAGAGGCTAGCTAACTTGTTTATCTTACTAAGAAACGTTAATATGCGGTCATTTTAAATTCCACTATAAAGAGGTAACTATGTCGACAATTTCATCAATTGGAGTAGTTGGTGCGGGTCAGATGGGCCGCGGGATCGCTCAGGTTGCGGCCATGAATGGTTTCACAACAAGTATCTGTGACGCCAACGAAGAAGCACTAAAGGCAGGTATGGCCTTTATTGAAAAACAAATGAAGCGTGGATTAGAAAAAGGTAAGTGGGACCAAGCTAAAGTAGATGAAACCCTAGCCCTATTAAAGCCAGTTCTCGGTGTTGATGGTTTAGGTGATTGTGATCTGATCATTGAAGCCGCTACTGAAAATAAGAAGATTAAATTTGAAATCTTTAAATCTCTAGATAAGATCGCTAAGAAAGGGGCTATCCTAGCCACAAATACTTCATCAATTTCTATTACTGAAATCGCAGCAGTTACAAGTAGACCTGAGATGGTTGCTGGAATGCATTTTATGAACCCAGTTCCAGTGATGAAATTAGTTGAAGGAATTAGAGGTCTAGAGACCAGTGAAAAGACCTTTGATGCTGTTGAAGCCGTTTCCGTTAGAATGGGAAAAGTTTTTATCAAGGCCAATGATGTAGCCGGCTTTGCCGTCAATAGAATCTTAATGCCAATGATTAACGAGGCTGTTTACACTTTATACGAAGGGGTGGCAGGAGTAGAAGATATTGATCAGGCCATGAAGCTTGGCTGTAATCAACCGATGGGTCCACTTGAGCTTGCAGACTTTATAGGTCTTGATACTTGCTTAGCGATCATGGAAGTTCTTCATGATGGTCTTGGAGATACAAAGTATCGTCCTTGTCCTTTGTTAAAGAAATATGTACTAGCAGGAAGATACGGGCGTAAGTCTGGTCGTGGCTTTTACGAATATAATAAATAAGGAAAACTATGTTTAGCCTAAAAAATTACGAGACCATTCTCTTTGAACAAGAAAACTCAATTGGTACGATAACCATCAATAGAGAATCAAAGTTAAATGCTTTGAACTCTAATGTTCTCAAAGAATTGAAAGACCTTTTAGAAACAATCATCAACGAAGATAAAAACTATTCTATTAGAGGGCTTGTCCTAACGGGAGCCGGGGATAAGGCCTTCATCGCTGGCGCTGATATTTCTGAAATGAATGGAATGACTACCGCTGAAGCTCAGGACTTTGGAAAACTAGGGCAAGATGTCTCTCTTCTTTTTGAAAAGATAAAAGTTCCTGTTATTGCTGCCGTAAATGGATTTGCTCTTGGTGGTGGCTGTGAAATGGCCATGAGTTGTGACTTTATTTACGCAACTGAATCAGCTGTGTTTGGTCAACCTGAAGTTAAGCTCGGTCTTATTCCTGGATATGGTGGAACTCAACGCTTAGCCCGTTTGATCGGAAGAAACAAAGCTAAAGAAATTATTTATTCAGGAAGAAATATTAAAGCAGACGAAGCTCTAAACTTAGGCTTAGCCGTTAAGTTGTTTAGTACCAAAGAAGAGATGCTTTCTGGTGTAGAGGATATCTTTAGTAAGATCCTTAGGAATTCGCCACTGGCCGTAGGCTCTTCAAAGAACGTTATGAACTTAGGAAATGATCTAACTGTAGCCCAAGGGCTAGAGTGTGAACTTCAGCAGTTTGCAGAGATCTTTTCATCAGCTGATATGAAAGAAGGAACCACGGCCTTTATGGAAAAACGTGCTCCTCAATTTACAGGAAAATAAGATGAGTATTGAGAATGATTACAAAGAAGTAAGAGACATGGTTGCCAAGTTTAGTGATGCAGAAGTGGGCCCTATTGCCGCTTCAATTGATCACAATGGTAAGATCCCAGAAGAGTTGATTAAGAAGCTTTCTGAAAATGGTTTTATGGGCAGTTATGTTCCAGAAGAATATGGTGGAGCAGGGATGGATTATGTCTCCTACGCCATTATCATCGAAGAGATTAGTAGAAACTGCGCTTCAACTGGTGTTCTTATTTCGGCTCATACTTCGCTTTGTACTTGGCCTATTCTTGAATTTGGAAATGATGATCAGAAGAAAAAATATCTTCCTCAGCTTGCTAGCGGTGAGAAGATTGGTTGTTTTTGTCTAAGCGAGCCAAACGCTGGCTCTGATGCTGGTTCTTTAACGACCTTTGCTGAAGATAAAGGAGATTATTACGAAATCTCTGGAACAAAGAACTGGATTACTAATGGCAAGGAAGCTGGTATCGCAATTGTTTTTGCAAAGACCACAAAGACTGATGATCATAAAGGAATGTCAGCTTTTATAGTTGAAACCGACTCTGAAGGTTTCAATATCATGAAAGAAGAAGATAAGCTTGGGATCAAAGGCTCTTCAACAACCCAAATCATTCTAGAAAAAGTAAAAGTACCTAAAGAAAATCTTTTAGGCCCTTACGAGAAAGGTTTTAGAGTTGCACTAGCTACTCTTGATGGTGGACGAATTGGTATTGCTGCTCAGGCTCTTGGGATCTCATGTGGCGCCTTTCAATACGCTCTTAAGTATTCAACAGAGAGGGTTCAGTTTGGTAAACCTCTTTCAAACCTTCAGGCCATTCAGTTCATGCTTGCCGATATGAGTACAAAAATAGACGCATCACGTCTATTAATCATGGATGCCAGTGAGAAAAAAGATAATAAAGAAAGTTATAGTAAACGCTCAGCACAAGCGAAGGTTTTTGCTTCAGAAGCGGCTATGTGGATAACGACTAAAGCCATTCAGATTTGTGGTGGTAACGGTTATACCAAAGAGTACCCAGTAGAGAGATTCTTCAGAGATGCTAAGATTACAGAAATCTATGAAGGAACTTCAGAAGTTCAACGGATTGTTATTGCATCCTTAGAGCTGAAAACTGTTAACTAGTAATTGCCAAGAAAAGGCACACAGGGTACCAATAACCTCTGTTAATGCTTAGAAATTGGCGTTTAGTGCGCAGCATCCACAAGGAACACCGTGCTTAAAAAAATTTTGGAGAAAGTTAATATGGCTAAGAAAAAAGTAGCAAAGAAGAAAGTAGCTAAGAAAAAAGTAGCGAAGAAGAAAGTTGCTAAAAAAGCCGCTAAGAAAGTTGCCAAGAAAGCTGCTAAGAAAAAAGTTGCTAAGAAAGTAGCGAAGAAGAAAGTTGCTAAAAAAGCCGCTAAGAAAGTTGCAAAGAAAGCTGCTAAGAAAAAAGTTGCTAAGAAAGTAGCAAAAAAGAAAGTTGCTAAAAAAGCCGCTAAGAAAGTTGCAAAGAAAGCTGCTAAGAAAGTGGCCAAGAAAGCCGCTAAGAAAGTGGCTAAGAAAGCTGCAAAGAAAGTAGCAAAGAAAGCAACGCCAGCGAAAAAAGTAGCGAAGGCAAAAGCTGAACCGGCTAAAAAGAAAGTAACAAAAGCTGCTTCTAAAAAAGCTGCTAAGTCTAAAAAACCTACAGATGCTGAAGAAAAGAAAATAAAAAATAAGATTGTTGAAGAAGTAGCTGTTCTTGCAGAAGCTAATCCTTTAGCCGATATTTTTGAAGCTATTCGTTCAATGGAATTCTTTATTCCTGAAACTGACGAGTGTTATCAAAAGAACTGTGAAAACCCAGCTTCTACAATGGGATATTGCCGTTACCACTATATTTCTAATTGGAATGAAGTGAAACGTAAGGAAAGTATTCTTGAAGAAGGAAAGCTACAAGACTTAATCGAAGACTTAGTTGGTAAGTACCCACTTAAGCATATCGAAAGTATTTTAACTGATCTTAAAGACGATAAATCATTCTTTAATATTCTAGGTGAACTTAATATTGAATCAGATGACTTTGACGACAGCGAAGACTTTGATGGCGATGATGATCAAGACATTGCTGCTGAAACTTCGGTTGTAGCTAAGCCTGGTTTTGATGAATGACCTGCGAGTAAAACAGTCCACTGGACTGTTTTAACGCTGAGTCATCGTAAAGCGACGGCCAACCGGAAGGGCGGCCCAAAGCACGCGGAGTATCTCTGCATAAAATCAAAACCCATTTGAAAAGAACGTCCGCTCTCGGCTCCTGCCTTCACGGACATACATCGCATCCTGCGAATAAGCACGCGGAGTATCTCCGCAAAAGTAAAATCTAAATTAAAAACTTATAAGCCTGCAAGACCCGCAGGCTTTTTTGTACCCAAAAAACCTAACTCTCGAACTCATCACCAAGAAGTGCATCCGCCATCAAACTTAGCCCAATATTTTCACGAGTGATCTTAAAGTGAAAGGCCTTGTCTTTAACCTTCGATTCTTCCCAATCACTTGAGTAAATAGTTTCGTTTGGGTCTTCTTCTAAATTAAAGAAGTTGTCGAAGAAGAAGCCAATGCTATCAACGAGTAAATTAAGTATTTCTTCAGGATTTTCTTTCTCATTAAGATCGGCGCTGGCCATATAAGTTATGGGAATAACTGTTTCTAGTTCTTTATCGAGAAGGCTAACAGCTAAGATCAGCTCATTTGGGTAAGTGATAGCGTGAACTTCAATATAGAGATCTCTTGCATCGCACTGGGGTTTATAAAGTCCCTCAAGGATATTCTTGACCTCTGCGGTCCATTTTTTTGGAAAAAAATTCGCTTTAACTGTCTGTTCTTTCCTAGAAAGCATTTATTACCTCGTTCAAATCTTTGAGTCGGGACTTTACACTAGGAGTTATACGAGGACAAGGAAACCAATTATGCACTTAGTTAATATCGAAACAGTTAAAGCGAAAGTTTTTATTACGCTCGAAGGCAAAAGAGCCGCAGACACCTTTGAAGTGGTTCAGATGAATGAGAACTTCCTAAAGATCAAGGGTCGTATACCCGTGGAAGAGGTGGAGAACATCAGAAGTATGGAGATTGCTTTATACTGGGGGCGTAAGTGGCGCCGCTATAAAGTCTTAGGACTTGAGCCAATTACTAGGTTTCATGAAGAAGTTCATACGGACTGCTTTAAGATCGTCGTCGATAGTATGGATAAGTTTTCTTTTGATAGGGACTTTCATCTGGCCCGTCGCTAGGTTACACCCCATCTTTTTTCTGTTCTAATATCATCCAAATTAATTGATTAGGAGTGACCATGAGTGTCTATATTCTTGGGGGAACTAGAACCCCAAGCGGAAGTTTTTTAGGAAGTTTAAGTAGTGTCCCAGCAACCAGGTTAGGCGCCCGCGCCATTCAAGGTCTTCTTGAGAAAACTAAGGTCGATGGATCAAAGGTTGATGAAGTCTTTATGGGTCATGTTGTCCAAGCAGGAACTGGCCAAGCGCCAGCTAGGCAAGCGGCTCTATTTGCGGAACTTCCTCAATCAGTTCCTTGCACTACCGTTAATAAAGTTTGTGGCTCTGGAATGAAGACTATTCTTATGGGAGCTCAAAGTATTCTCGCTGGAGACAACAAGTTGGTTGTCGCAGGTGGAATGGAGAATATGTCTCTTGCTCCTCATCTTCTTCCTGGAAGTAGAGTGGGATCAAAGTTTGGCGCAGCAGAGATGAAAGATTCTATGCAATGGGATGGTCTTTGGGATGTTTATTCAGATAGACCCATGGGAAATTGCGCGGAAGAATGCGCTTCAAAATTTAATTTTACCAGAGAGATGCAGGATGAATTTGCGATCTCTTCTTTTAAAAAGGCTCAGAAGGCTTCAACTGAAGGAATCTTTGCCAGCGAAATAACTCCCGTTACCATTAAGGGCAGAAAGGGCGATACTGTAGTCGACTCTGACGAAGGTCCTTTTAAAGCAAACTTTGAAAAGATGCCGGCTTTGAGACCAGCATTTGATAAAAATGGAACTATCACTGCAGCGAATGCCTCAACTATTAATGATGGTGCCGCTGCTGTCTTACTTGGTGGAGAAGAATATAAAGACCAAGCTAAGTTTAAGATTGTCTCTTACGCAGGTCATGCGCAAGATCCAACTTGGTTTACAACAGCTCCTGTAGAAGCAATGAAGAAGTCTTTAGATAAAGCGGGATTAAAGATTGAGGATATTGGTCTATTTGAAATCAACGAAGCTTTTGCTGTTGTGACTATGGCCGCTATCGAAGAGTTAAAATTGGATAGAGAAAAGGTCAACATCTTTGGAGGCGGAGTCAGTCTTGGTCACCCTATTGGTTGCTCTGGAACTAGGATAGTTGTTACCTTAATGAACGCAATGGAAAGAAATAGTGTAAAATATGGTATGGCATCTATTTGTATAGGTGGTGGTGAAGCATTAAGTCTCGTACTGGAGAAGTTATAAATGGCTGAAGCGGCAGCTCAAAAGAAATCAGGTATCAAAAGGTTTGCACCTTCTGACGTGCTATTTAATGATGGTGACTCTGCCGAATCACTTTATATTATTCAGTCAGGGCAAGTTCGTTTGTATAAGCCAAAAGGTAAGGGCTTTATTGAAATCGCAATCCTAAGAACAGGAGAAGTGATTGGAGAGATGGCCTACTTTGATAAAAAAAGTGGAAGCAAGAGAAGTTGCTCTGCTGCTGCGATCATGCCAACGGAAGCCATCGAAATTTCTTTTAATGCTTTTGAAAAAACAATGGAAGGTCTTAATCCATGGTTCAAGACCATTATTAATACACTCGCCGATAGACTTAGAAAGACAAATGAAAAAGTAAAGGCCTTAGAGAATAACTCTGCCGGACATGGCGCTAACGCCGAATATAAATTCTTTAATAATACCGACGTCGTTAAGATGCTCTCTCTCTTCTATCTAATTTTCAAGACTCATGGTCATATGGAAGGTGGGAAGAGTGATATCCATATGAGTAAGCTTAAATTCTACATGCTCGATATCTTCAATATCCAAGAAGTAAAATATGAAGAATTTATTCAGATGCTTAAGAATGAGCACTTTATTGAAATCGGAGATGACGAAGATGGTCTTCCGCGCTTAGTTATTGTTGCAAGTGTTGATCGCTTTAGAAGTCTTCTGGTCTTTTTTAATACGCAAAGAATTACTGTAGACGAAAAGAAGCTCGTTATTTCTGATAACTGTGAAAGATTCTTAAAAGCAATTCTTGATCAATTCATCTTAGCAAAAGTTGAAACACCAAAGCATGCTGCAGATATCTCGGCCATTTTAGATGAGTTCAAACAAAATCATCTTCCTATTACTGACGAAGATCTAAACGACGCTATTGTAGCGGGTTATGCCGAAGACATCATCATCGGTGATGGCGGAAAGCTAACAGCAGTGGTCGACTACGAAAAATTAAAGAAATCCTACCCGGCGATCAAGATGATGAACGCCATCAAGCGTGTTAATACTGGGAAGAATAAGACTAATAAATATGCTCGTTAAAAACCTTCGGTTTTTCACGAGCATATTCGTAAGCGACTGGTAAGCGGTAGCGCACCACAAAGCGCGCGGAGTATCTCTCTAAATTAAAATCAACAAATGGAATAGACCAAGTAAACCTTCGGTTTTTCACGAGCATAT
The DNA here is from genome assembly GCA_047630275.1 of Sulfitobacter sp. Lineage (GTDB taxonomy): Bacteria > Bdellovibrionota > Bacteriovoracia > Bacteriovoracales > Bacteriovoracaceae. The sequence goes on from JBLHVN010000001.1 coordinate 419,913, forward strand.
TCGTAAGCGAACATAGCTATAATAATTTCATTTTTACAAGTAACCAGGTACCTTTTAGGTACCTTTTAACCTGTTAATTTTGAGGGTCGTACTGAACATCGACGACAGAGCTGTTCGAATAAACCGCCGTCCCATGAAGCTTCAAGAAGTAACCTGATTGATTAAGAGCAGGGAAGGCCTGAGCATCATTAGTTGGTCCTTGAACCTTGATGTTAAAGGTTGCGAAATAAGCGGGATCGCTGCCATTTTTCATGAGAGTCCAACCATTAGTTGAACTATTAGGAATTGTTTGTCCGTCGATAGTAAGAGTGATGGAAGGCTCGTATGGCTTTGCCACCATATTGGCGTAACCAAAGTATTCTTTTGGTGATTGAGTGCTTACGTTTAAACATTCAGGATAAGTCACTTGAGCTGAACCATAAAGCTTAACAAGATAGCCTGTATAGGGCTCACCAGCGGTTGGTGCAAATCTTGTGTTTTGAGTTTGAACATTATTTGTAAAAGTAAAACCATTAGCTCCTGGAGCAACTGGTTCGGTAAGTCTGTTTAAGCTGGTTCCATTCTTAGTAACTGTGATTTCGTTAGGATCAATTGGGGAAGCTCCTGAAGAAGCTACTGGCCAATAGTTATACTGATGGCTGATCACTTGATCTTGAATTGAACTATTGATGCCATCAAAGATGGTGGCAAAGTTACTAACGTTACAGATATTGAAGCTATCGTATGGGTAGCTGCTTGAAACGGGGGAAGGGTTTCCATTTGTATAAGGGATTGAATAAGCGAGTTCACTCATTCTTTTATAAACAAAGTTAGAATCATATTGAGACTGACCACCACCGCAATCTTCTGTGTGGGCCACGATTGAGAAGTATCTCATCTGTAGTGAATTTAGAGATGTCCCTGAACAAGAGCCTGAATAGTTACCTCTTAGGCACATAAGTTCTGCGATCTTGGTGTTGATATAATTGTCTCTATCATAGGCCGTAGGGAAAGCCCCTTGAACCCAAGAGTTATCATCTTGGTTACTCATGACAACGATCATGGTGTAGGCACCTTGCCTGAAGATACCGTTAGAAATATTTGAAGAGATTAAATCTACAGAGCGTTCTACTCCAGCTTCATAGGATCCTTGTGCTGTTTGAAATTGTGAAAGGGCATTCGAAGCTTGTGAGCGGTCAATTCTCATTGAGTTTGCTGAAGCTGTCAGACCCGTTGGATCATAAGTGACGAGCTTTGAATCTGTGTTTCCGTTTCCTACAAGAGGAGAGAGCAAGATATGGTAATCAAAACGGCTAGAGATACTATCGATGGTTTGGTTAAGTGCCGCTTTTGTTGATTCATTAATAAAGTTTGTTGAAGTTGAGTTATCCCAAAGAAAGAGAAAATCAACCTTTGGACGGATAAGGGTAAAGCTAGAACAACTGGTGTTAGAGCTGAACTGGATGGGGTTAGCTACCGTACTTTCCTTTTGTTCATTTGGCTTGAACGCTCCTTCTGGGCAACCGCTTAGGAAGGCAAAGAGTAGGATAAAGAGGGTAAATTTCAAATTTTTCATGGGTCCGTCCCGGAAACATACTATTTTAATCAATTAAGCTTAATAGCTATTCATCTCTTTATCGGAATTGAGAGGGGAAAACTTAAGTTTCACTATAAAGAACTAAATCTGAGGCAAAAGGCAATAATTACCTCGGTTTATGGCTTTTTATAGACAGGTAAAATAGAAGTAATTGATCTTCAAAAGGGGAGAGTTATGTCCAAGAACTGGTGGTACGTAGAAGGCAGTGATCGCAAAGGGCCTGTGGAAGAAAGTGAACTGAGAAGTTTATTGGAAACAGGTGTTTTGAAAGAAGATGGTTTTATTTGGACCAAAGGTTTTGAAAACTGGATCAAGCTTAATGAAGTTTCTGAGCTCTCTCACTTATTAGGAAAAGAAGAAGCCCCTGCAGAGGTGAGAAGGGAGCCGGCCATAGAAAAGCCAAGTATCGACCTTCAATCTATTGGGGAGAACGAGAGGATCTTTTATATTAAAACAGGAATTGATCGAAGCAAGAATGAACTTGGGGCAGAGTATGGGCCCTTTAGTATTGATCAACTTAAAAGACTTTTTGAAGAAAATAGAATCAACGATAAGACATATATCTTTACGACAGGAATGGAAAACTGGACCATCATAGCGGACTTTGAATTATTCCCCACGATCTCAGGTGGCCAGATCTCTCATATTGAAGAAGATGAAAGGCGCGCACATACAAGGAAACCCTTTGTCGCGAATATGTATTTTCATGATGAAAGCCAACTCTTTGAAGGGGTTTGTAGAGACATTTCTATTGGAGGATTACAGGTTTTAGTTTCTAATTTTCCTGGGCAAATCAATGATGAAGTGACGATGAATGTTCATCCTGAAAATAGTGAGTTTAGTTTTGTCGCCACAGGTAAGATCGTTAGAATCTTAGACGGAAATAGTGGATTCTCCCTTAGGTTTCACTCAATAGGGGACGAAGCAAAGAACGCCATCAGTACCTACTTGCAAGGTAATTAAATTAAATGGATGATGAGAAAGTCATTGATGAAAGTGAGCTCGGAAGAACTCTGATAGGTCACTTTCCTTCCCAAAAAGGGGAGGAGACTATTTATTATCGCCGATTAGAATCTCTTAAAAAAAATGAAACTGAAGAGCCTATCCATCTTGTTATTGTTCATGACTTTGGTGAATATCATGCTCGCCATAGAGAGCTTCCTTTTTATTTAAAAGAAAAGATGAAGGATAAGATTCAGGTCAGTTGGCTAGACTTAAAGGGTCATGGTCTCTCAAGCGGAACGAGAGGTTTTGTTAGGGACTTTGAAGAATACGCACTTGATTTGGCTCAGCTTCTCTTAAAATTTAAAGAAAAAGGACTAGATAAAAAGATTGTTCTTCTAGGCCATGGAATGGGAGCTCTTATTTGTTTGAGCTTGATTCAACGGCATCACTTTCCACAGATTTCTCCTAAAGGACTTATCTTATCAAACCCACTTCTTAGGCTAAAGATTGATCTACCTCGTTGGGCAGATTTCGTCTTTGATCATTGGCATGAATCCCTTTCAAAGTTAAAACTTCCTTATGATATTGATGGCTATCAGATTGGAGCGGATATTAGAAAAGCGGGAGAGTTCAATGCTGATCCTCTTGTGATTCATCAAATAAGTGCGGGCCTCTATAAAGAAATTCTTAAGAACTCTCATGCCCTTAGAACTTCATCATATTTTCTAGACTTGCCTACACTTCTTCTTTTAGGGGAGAGGGACCCTCTTTGTGATGTTGAGGCCAGCAAGTTGTTCTTTAAAAGTATGCCCAAAGAAAACTCTCAACTAAACCTCTATCCTCATGCCAAGCATGACCTTTTTAATGAAGTAGGGAGAGAGAAAATGTTTGAGGACCTTTATGAGTGGATTTCTAAGATAAACCTTTGAATTCATGAATAAATAGGCACTTAGAGAGCATAAAACTCAGCAAAAGCCTTTAAGATTCTAAGAAGTACTCCGATAAGAATCTAAGGAGTCTTACGTCTCATGACTGAAGAAAAACGCGAACGATTTGGAAAATACTTAATCTTGGATCACCTAGTTGATGGTGGAATGGCCAAGATTTGTAGAGCTAAGTTCTTAGGAGAACAGGCCTCTAAAGTCGTTGCCATTAAAATGGTTCAACCTCAATTCTCAAAAGATGAGTCTTTCAAGACTATGTTTATGGATGAAGTGAGATTAACCTTTGGACTTCTTCACCCAAATATTATTCAAACTTATGATTATGGAATGCATAACGATCAACTCTTTGTGGCCATGGAATATTGCGATGGTCGAAATCTAAAAGAATACTTAGATAAGTTAAAACAAAGAAAGTTCGTCTTTCCTGTTGAGATCACTGTTTATATTATTACGCAGATCTGCCAAGGGCTTCATTACGCTCATACTTATACGGATAAGTTGACGGGGAAAGAAGCTAATATCGTTCACCGAGATATCTCACCTCATAATGTTATGTTAACTTATGAAGGGGCTGTTAAGGTTATCGACTTTGGTATTGCAAAAGCTGAGAGTAACTCTGAATCTACCCAAGCGGGTACGATTAAAGGAAAACTCTCTTACCTAGCTCCTGAGTACTTAGAAGGAATGGAGTTAGACCCAAGGTATGACTTGTTTGCTGTTGGTATTACAATGTGGGAAATGCTTTGTTCAAGAAAGCTTTTCAAGGCCAATAACGACCTAGCTGTTCTTAAGAAGATTCAAGAATGCAAGGTTCCACCACCATCAAGCATTAACCCAAATGTACCAAAAGAATTAGATGAAATTGTTTTAAAGTCACTTAGCCGTGATAGAACAAAGAGGCATGAGAATATGGATCAGCTCAATAGAGCCTTGATCAAGTTTCTCTATGCCAATTATCCTGAATTCAACGCAACTGACTTACAATACTTTGCTAAAGAGCTCTTTAAAGAAGAGATCAAGAGAGATAGAGAAAAACTCTTTGAGTTTGGAAAGATCGATCTTACAGAATACCTAAAAGAGCTAAAAAGAGAAAACGAAGGCGGAACAAACCAAGCTGCATCTGGAGATGTAGGTGGAATGAGCGTTGATGTTGGAGCTCCAAGGGCCAAGGGAAGAGAAGCTGAACTTGACTTTGGTTTTGAAGAAGAATCCACTCAGTCAAGAAGCCGAAGCAGAGTTTCTAAAAGAAAGAAATCTAACCCAGATAAAACAGCTGATGCAGTTGATCTTGATTCAAAGTTTGGTGGAGATGGACCTGTTGTCTCAGGTGACAACCTTAAGATTGAATCCACATCTATTGGTAGAATTAAGAGAAGTGACATTGGGGCAGCAAAGCCTGGCGATCCTAATGGAAAGCAAAAGAAAACCAAAAAAGGAACCTCAACTCATACAAGAAAGGTTCGATTAAAATCAAAGAAGAAAAAATCTAGTAAGTCTTTTATATACGCTATAGCACTTGTAGCGGTCTTAGCTTTTATTGGAAAAGACTATTTAAAAGAAGCTGCTAAAAGAGACCCTGCTGGTGTTGGAAAGGTTGTACCGAAAGTCGAAGTTCCAAAAGAAGAAGAGATTTGGGAAAAGAGTGAAGATGCAATTGTCATTATTGATAACTTCGACAAGAAAAAGCATACACTCTTTGTTGATGGAGTTAAAACAAAGATTAACTACTTAAAAGAGATCGTTGTTCCTGCCGGTAAAGAAGTAACACTAAGAATCCAATCATATGGTAAAAAGCATCATGTTGTTAAAGTAACAGCAGAAGCTGGCGGAGAGAAATCCGTTTCTATTCCTGACATGCAAGACGAAGTCTATGCCTTCCTCGTTACATCAAGAAATTGTATTATAGGTAAGATGCAATTTGAGATGTATGGAGAAAGTAGAAAAGAAAACCTTCCTATAGCAGGTAGAATCTCTTTTCCAGCCCCTTCAGGTAGGGAGCCTTCAGCGGAAACTTCTTATGAGATCACTTACCAGAGAAAAGGTGAGGACTTACAAAGAAAGGTAACGGTTGATTTCTCAAAACGAGAAGAAGTGGTCGACCTTTGTACTAAGCTCTAGTTCTAATCATTATCTTCTTCTTCACGGCTTTGTTGCTTAAAGATATTGTTTTTTCTCATGCTTCTAAGTTTGATAATATCTGCAGCAGTTTCTTCGAGGGCCTTGTCGGTTACATTAAAGATAGGCCATCTCTTATTTTCTTTAAACTTTTCATTGGCCCATTCAATCTCTTCATGGACTTTAGACATGTCCGCATAGTCTCCAGTATGTTTATTAGCCCCTAATCGGTCTAGCCTCTTCTTTCGAATCTCTGAAAGTGCATCTGAGTCAATGGTTAAAGCAAAGATCTTTCTTTGATCAATCTTAAAAATTTCTTCAGGAAGTTCTTGTCCCATGATGATGGGAACATTGACTACTTTGATTCCATGCTGAGATAAATAAACAGAGAGAGGTGTTTTTGATGTTCGAGAAATTCCCACTAAGACAACATCAGCTAGGTGCAGTGACTGTAGGTTTCTTCCGTCATCATGATTTAAGGTAAATTCCATAGCAGCAACACGGCTGTAATAATCATCATTCACTTGATGAAGAAGCCCCGGTTCAGCGCTTGGTTCTTGGCTAAAATAATTTGAAAAAGCAGTAAGGGCCGGGCCTATCAAGTCAAGAGTTCTCACATGCTTGGTTCTTGAGAGGTGAGTGATATGTTCTCTAAGTTCAGCCTGAACTAAAGTATAAACAATAAGGTCATGATGAACTGCCGCCTCGTTAAAAATGGCATCGAGTTGTTCTTTAGATCTGACATTCTTATAGCGAGTAAAGTAGACGTCTCTACCAGTAAACTGAGTCATAGTGGCGCGAGATATTCCTGTAGCCGTTTCACCAGTTCCATCAGAGATGATGATAATCTTTAATCTTCTTCTTTCATGTGACATAAAAAATCCTTTTTACACTAACTGACCAATCTCTTGGGTCTTAAGCTAGGACAAACTCTTTGCATTCCCTTAGGAGCTTCTCTTCATCTATAATGGGATGATAAGTATACTTCGGAGTTATCTTTTTAAAGAAAGTTCTTTGAGATTTTGCTAGTTGTCTTGTTGAGATTGAAATCCTTTCACTGTAAGCAGAATCATCTTCGAATTCCCCTTTGAGAAAAGAAATAGTCTCTAAGTAACCAATAGATTGAAGAGGCTTTTCTTCTCCAGTAAATCCATTGTCTAAAAGTTCTTTTACTTCCTGTACGAGGCCTTCTGAGATCATCTGGCTGGTCCTACGGGTTATATAGGACCAATGCTCTTCTCTTGGTAGTTCTAGGTATATATGATGAAGCTCCCAATCATTCTTTGCTTTAGAAAGATCATAAGGGTCAAGCTCATCCATTCTTTTCTTCTCTTCACTTAGTGGCTTTCCTGTCTGCTTATAATGCTCAACGGCTCTTATTATTCTGTAATGGTCATTTTCGTGAAGGTTTTCTATAGAAGTAGGATCATTCTTCTTTAGAAAGTCGATAAAAGGCGTAATCCCGTTTTCTTTATAATCTTGATCTAATTTCGATCTTAACTCTTCAGAAATACTTGTTGATTCATACATTCCTTTTATTAAGGCCCTAAGATAAAAAGCACTTCCTCCAACGAGGATTGGAATGATGTTTGCCTTATGACATTGATTTATTTCATTTTCAGCCAATTGAATAAACTGATGAGCATTCATAGGATTCTTTGCGCTAGTGATGTCAATTAGAAGGTGTTCATGACCTTGCCTCTCTTTTAGAGTTGGCTTGGCCGTTCCTATATTTAATTCCTTATAAAATAAAAGCGAGTCAAAGTTGATTATTTTAACTAGGCCTTGTATTTCATCTTTAATAAGGGAAGCTATCTTAAGAGAAAAAGAAGTCTTTCCCGTGGCAGTTGCGCCAGAGATGACGATGAGCTTCTTCAAATTGTTCTCGCAAATAAGCTTTGTAAGGTTTTTGGATCTAACTTAACGAGTGACCTTGGATTCTTATCTTCAACTTTATTCCAAAGAGATTCAAAACGACTAGGTCGGATCATCTTATAAAGTTTATGTTCGATACTATCTAAGGCAGTTTTTAGATTGAACTCAGCGTTTTGATCTATAAAGCTTAAAAAGGGAAGCAACAATTCATTTAAATTAAAGAGCATAAAGTCTGGATGAATAGTTCTTAAGATTAAGGTCTTTTCATCAACTCTATCTAAATCAAATCCTAGATCAGATAAGAGGGAGAGCTTCTTATCTATTCCACCCTTTGGAAAACTAAAGGCCTCTCCTATAAGAAGAGGGGTTCCTTGGATATTGGATTTCTTAGAGAACTTATCTTCAAGAAAGGAGCGTACAAAGATATTCAAATCCACAAGATAGATCTCATCAAGGTGATCTCTTAGAATGAGGTGTTTTTCATTAAGCTCAAAGAACCTCTTTCCAAAACTAACTTCAGTTCCTTGTGTAGGAGAGGCTTCTCCTGAGACTATATCTTTGTAGTTATTCCAAATAGCCTCAGTGGAATACTGATGGTCTTCACTATTTTCAATATATTCTTCGCCACTATCTGTTTTATCGATACAATTTGAAATAAGCCCGAAGATTACTGATGGTTTAAGAAACTTGATATGAATCTTCCCAGGGTGAACATTGACATCAACTTGATCTGGGGGAAGATCAATAAAGAAGCAATAATGCCCGAATTCTCCATGGGGCCAGACCCTCTGAGCAGTCCTCATAAAGGCTTGATGCAGGACTTTATCAACAAAGAGTCTGCCATTAACAAAGAAGTAATGGGCCTTTCCGGCAGCACCTTTTGTGGTTGTCGTTGAATAAAAACCTCTTAGGGTGGTCCCTTCATAATCTTTATTAACTTCAACAACCTGATCTAGTGATTCTTTATTCGCCTTCTTTTTAAAAAAGACACCAGCAACTCTTTTCTTTATATCAATTTTACTGCAAGGAGGGTGGAGTTGCTTTTCTTTATCATCCCACTTGATTGAAAAAGATATGCTTGGTTGAGTAAGGATAAAAGCATTGATCACTCTCTGAAGGGCATTCTTTTCAGCAGTTTTTGACTTTAAGAACTTAAGCCTCGCTGGCGTATTATAGAAAAGGTCTTTTACGAAAAAGGAAGTTCCATTAGTTGTGCTAGGAAGTGAGCTCCATTCTTCTTGGGCTCCTCCGTGAAAAACAATCTTCCCACCTCTTGCGGGGTCTGTCTTAGGAGAAGAGGTGCAAGTGATCCTAGAGATACTAGAGATACTAGCAAGGGCCTCTCCTCTAAATCCATAGCTATGAAGATTATACAGGTCATCAAACTTAGAGATCTTTGAAGTGGCATGCCGGCAAAAAGCATAAGGAAGATCTTCCTTATCCATGCCTTGTCCATTGTCTTCAACAGATATTAACTCTAATCCATTGTCTCTGATCTGAAGGTCTATACGGCTTGATCCTGCATCGACGGAGTTTTCAATAAGCTCTTTTAAAAGAGCACTTGGTCTCTCGACAACTTCGCCAGCTTTGATTTGATCAACGATATGTTCAGGTAATAAGTGTATCTTTCTTGTTGGATTGGTTTGCAGGTCCATGGAGAACAAGTCTATTCGCGATAGAACTGTACTTGGTTTCGTCCGCCTTCCTTGGCCATATAGACTGCTTTATCAGATCTTTTGAATAGATCTGTTCCAGTATTGACACCTTTTCTATAGTCAGCAACTCCAATAGAAGCCGTGACGGGGAGCTTTTGCTCGTCATAGATAAAGTCAGTTTGTTCAACTAATTTTCTAAGCCTTTCAGCTATTTCAAAGGCCTGTTTAAGATTTGTTTTAGGAAGGAGGATAACAAATTCTTCTCCGCCATACCTAGCGAAGATATCATCATCTCTTGAACCATGATCACGGATAACGTCGGCCATTGTCTTTAAAACATAATCGCCAGCATCGTGTCCGTAGTTATCATTTAAATGCTTGAAGTGATCGAGATCAAAAAGAATTAATGAAAGAGGATCCCCTGTTACTTTAGACTTCTTAACTTCTAGAGCAATAGCGTTGTTAAAATAACCTTTATTAAAACATCCTGTATGAGCATCTGTATTGGCTTCAAGGTTTAGCTTATCGTAAGTTAATCTTTCAGGATCACCTTTAGGTAAGAACTTAAGGGCCATTGACCCAACCTTAATCATGTCACCTTTATTAAGGACAACAGAGCCTTCAATCTTTTGATTATTGAGAAATGTTCCGTTCTTAGAACCAGCATCTTCTACTGAGTATTCATCATCGTCATTTTCAGACTGACAAACCTTGAAGTGATAACGAGAGATGCCATTGAACTCTAAGGGAATTGAGTTATCTGGAAATCTACCAACAGTAGTGACCTCAGTTTTTAAATCAAAGATTGTTCCGTTTAAATCACCACCAACAACGAGTAAGGCCGCTGGCTTTTCTTGAGCCTCCTTATCTGCTGAGGCTAAGGCGGCTTTGATATCGGTAATTACAACTGTAGAATCGTCACTCATTATTTTCTAAACTCCGAAACTTCTTATAAAAGATAACCCAAATTCTACGCCTGATACTTAATTCTTTCAATAGCTTAGATGATACTTCCTCAAGCTAGTGATTTCGCTCCTCTAAACGGGCAAAGGCGTAGATTTTTCCTAGCTCGACCCCAGGTTGATCAAAGGGGTCAATATTTAATGCGGAGCCCATTATGGCCGTTAATGATTCAAAGAAAAGGATCATCTCACCGAGGGATTCCTCATTGTTTCTAGGTATTTCTAGGTGAATATAGGGTCTTTCTTGCTCCTTAAGGGCCATAAGAGATCCTCTAAATTCGGCTTCCATCAGGTCTGAAAGAGAGTGAGAAGAGAGCATCTTGAGTCGCGAAGCATTAAAAGAATTCTTTAACGAATAGTCATTATCAAATTTATTGACCTGCAACATAATCATGACTTTATCTTGAGGTCCTTCCATGAAGAGCTGTACTTGAGAGTGTTGATCCGTGGCTCCATAACCTGGGATAGGAGTGAGTCCTTCAAAAACAGTATCACCGTTTAGGGACAGTTTCTTACCGAGAGATTCGGCCCAAAGCTGAACAAACCAAAAACCGAGGTCTCTTAATTTTGAAGAGTAGGGCATGATGACAGTTTGATTCTTACCTAAAGACTTTTGATTCATTAAGAAACTAGCTGTTTCTAAAAGAGTATTATTAGCGAGGTCTTCATTTAATAAATCTTTCTTCAAGTTATTAGCACCTTTTAAAAGGGCGTCACAGTCTAGGCCCGCAAAAAGAGCAGGAAGAAAACCAACAGGGGTTAGAACGCTAAAGCGTCCTCCAACATTAGAAGGGATCTCAAGGCAATCAACCCCAAGTTCAGCCCCTAAGTCTAAGAGTTCACTTTTTAAAGGATCAGTTGCGAAGACATAATAGTTTTTTAGATCAGATTCTTTAATGCCCTTTTCTAATAATAGGTTTGAAACAATTGAGAAGCCGGCCATTGTCTCAGCGGTTCCACCAGATTTTGAAACAAAGTAAAAGAGAGTCTCTTCAATATTGATTCCTGATAATTGATCATGGATCATATCGGGGTCGATATTATTGATGAACTGAAACTTGCAGTCATTCTTTTGAAGAGCCGAAACTAACATCTCAGGACCTAATGAACTTCCTCCAATACCAACTTGTACAAAGCATTTCTTGTTCTTAAATTTAGAATAAATATCTTTACAAGAGTTTAAGAGTTCAGATCGATCGGTCACATTAAAAAAACCAATAGCTGGATCTGAGATAGTCTTCTTAAAAGATTCAAACCATTCAGTTAAGGGGAGCTTAGAGCTATCCCAAGCTGGTGAAAACGATAATTTCATAATTTCCTCTATTGGTATTGTTTTTTCAAACAACGAGCAATGACCACTCTTTGGATTTGGTTGGTTCCTTCTACAATTTGCAGAACCTTGGCATCTCTCATAAATCTTTCAACAGGGTATTCACTTGTATAACCAACGCCACCTAAAATTTGAACAGCGTCAGTTGTGACTTTCATGGCCGTATCTGTGGCCTTTAACTTGGCCATACTAGCGAGTTTTTGCTGAAGGCGTCCTTGATCAAACTGCTTAGCCGCTTCAAAAACTAAAAGCCTTGAGGCTTCTACTTCTGTCGCCATATCGGCCATCATGAATTGTAGTCCTTGAAAATCAAAGATGGCTTTATTGAATTGTTGTCTTTGTAGAGAATACTTTACAGCTTCATCAAGGGCCCTCTCTGCGAGTCCTACTCCTAAAGATCCAATAGTGATTCGTCCCTTATCAAGACCACTCATAGCAACTTTAAAGCCTTCGCCTTCTTTTGCGATTAGGTTTTCGTCGGGGACAAAACAATTTTGAAACTGAATCTCTCTCGTTGGAGAAGCACGCCAGCCCATCTTTCTTTCTTTCTTACCAAAGGTAAATCCTTCCATTCCATCTCTTACAATAAAAGCGCTGATCCCTTTAGATCCTTCAACACCAGTTCTTGCCATAACAATATAAGTTTTAGCCAGACCTGCTGAAGTGATCCACATCTTTGCGCCATTGAGAAGATAGCCGCCTTCTGTTTTCTTAGCCGTTGCTTTTAAACTAGCAGCGTCCGAACCTGAACTTGATTCACTTAAGCAATAAGCGCCAATTTCTTGTCCACTAGTAAGGGCGGGAAGGTATTTTTTCTTTTGATCTTCGTTCCCCCACTCATTAATAATGGTTTGAACCATGCTTGAAACTGAGATGGTAACGGCGTAAGCAATTGAGCTTTTAGCAATTTCGCTAAGGGCCAGGCAGACATCTTCAAGTCCCATCCCGGCGCCACCATAGGCTTCAGGAGTGCCCATTCCGGTAAAGCCAAGTTGGCCTAATTCAGTAAAGATCTCCATTCGAAACTTCTCGTCATGATCATCTTCTTCCATAAAAGGCTCGATCTTATTCAGACGGAATTTTTCTAATTGATTCTTGATCTCTACTTGAAATTCATTCATTACTTGGCCGCTTCTTTTAATAGGTTCTTGGCGATGATCATAATCATGACTTCATTTGTTCCAGCGCCAATTTCATTTAATTTATTATCTCTCATCATTCTTTCAAGAGGAAACTCTCGGCTATAACCATAACCGCCGTGGAGTTGGATAGCATCTAAGGCTATCTTTGTTGCCATCTTTGGAAGAGCGAGTTTTACTTGAGCGGCAACTGTCGCCCCTTTATTCCCATTGTCGTAATCTTTAGCAACTGAATAAAGAAAGTGCCTCATCATGGCCGTTTCTGTGGCCATTTCTGCGATCATCTTTTGAATCAATTGATGATTACCAATTGTTTTTCCAAATTGCTTTCTCTCATTGGCGTATTTTACACATTGATCAACACAAGCTTGAGCGATTCCTAAAGAAATACCAGAGATCGTGATTCTTTCAATCTCTAAGTTCTTCATCATATGATAAGTGCTGTCACCTTCTTCGCCGACTCTATTGGCGAGTGGAACCTTAGCGTTTTCAAAGATCAATTCACCTGTAGGGGAGGATCTCATTCCCATCTTATGAATAGGGTTGCCAGTGGTGTAGCCTTCAGTTCCTTTTTCAATGATAAAAGTAGTCAGGTCTTTTTTCTCATCCCCTGTTCTTGTATAGACATAGGCAATGTCAGAGAACTGCGCATTGGTGATCCACATCTTTGTTCCATTGATGAGGTAGTGATCACCATTTAACTTTGCTCGGGTCTGCATACCAATGGCATCAGATCCGTATTCAGGTTCACTCATTCCCATACAACCGATATGTTCACCTGAGATAAGTTTTGGTAGGTACTTGGCTTTTTGTTCTTCTGAGGCATTGGCCTCAATATTGTTCACACAAAGCATAGAGTGGGCGAGATAACTTAGAGTTGAACCAGCGCAAGCCGCTCCAAATTCTTCCATCACAATAGTCGCCGCCGTTGCCCCAAGACCAGAGCCGCCGTATTTTGGATCAGCCGTTATTCCTAAGAGTCCAAGTTCTCCCATTTTTTTAAAGGCGTTGATGTTAAAGCTATCTTCTTCATCGTGTTTTTCTGCAAAGGGAGCGAGCTCATTTTTTGCGAAATCACGACAGACTTTAGCTAGTTCTTTTTCTTCATCAGTGAAAAACCACATATAGGGGTGAACCTCCGTTAGGATTTGAAAGGCAAGTAGTGAAAATTTATACAAATATGGCTGCTTTCTGACAAGGTCTGACAAAATGAAGAAATCCTCTTAGGGCTTGGCATGTCATAGACAAAATTGGTAAAATTTCCGTAACTTAGCTCTTTTTGGAGTGAGTAATCAAGGATGATGATGATCGATGAGGTACCCGTGTCCCTAACCACCCCCGTGCCTAGGGACTTTGATGCAGTGTTTCCTGGTGAGAACTGGTTTCTTTATTGGAAGACTTCGGCTTCCTTATGGCAGGCCAAATTTCAAGAATACACAGAATCAAATAGAATTGTTGTTCCTATTAACTGGGCCTTTCATACTGAAACTGGCGATACATACAACTTCGCCAAAGAGCGCCCGGAAACAGACTTAAAGAAACTAATTGAAGCCGCGAGATCCGCTGGAAAAGAAATAACTTTTATCATCCCTATTACACCAGCACCCTTTCTTCCAAATGGTGGGCTTCCTTCTTTTTTGGCTAGAACCTTAAGCTTAAGCCCAAACAATATGGTCTATGGAAATCTCGATGGAGATGGAAATCTTAATAAAATCTATAGCTTCTTTGATACCCGTGTTTATCAAGCTTTTTGTAAGTTTGTAGGGGCCTTAGGAGAATATTTTACTGAAGCAGGAGTTGACTCTGATATTTGGGGAGCAAGCTTTGGTTGTATTGAAAATGGAATTGACGACGGAAGCTTCACTGATTTTTTCTTTGATAGATCAAGCGTTTTTGAACAAGGCTTTAGCCGCTATCTAGAAGCAAAGAAAAGCGAGAGGCAAGAAGATGAAGTTGTTTGCGTAAGAGACGAAGAAGCTCAAAAGATTGAATTTCATAATACGATTAAAGATCTTTATTACCAAGAAGCTAAGGAATCTCTTAGCGGAAATTGGGAAGGCTCTTTAAAGTTTGGTTTTTTAGGGGCCAATAGCGAAGCTTTCTTCAAGAGGCTCTCAGGTAACGATGATACCTTAGCTTATTCAAGGCAAGTGATGGAATCCATGATTAGAAATGTGGTTCCTTCTTCAATCCTAGTTCCCCATAGGAGCAAGAAGGGTGTTCTTGGTAAACAACTAAGTGATCTTATTGCGAATTCTTTTTTAGAATCAAAATTAAGACAAGATTATTACGATGATGATTCTCATATAACCTTAGTCCCTATGCGCTTCTTTGAAGTTTATGACTATGAAACGGGTAGACCCCATAACCATGCCTCATGGGATAGCTTAGGCCTTCTTCATTATTTTTCCCGTGACTACAGATGGTGCTTTTCCCTCAGCAGTGAGACCAGTATTCCCTTTGATGAAACGACAGATCATGAAGAGAAGATTCATTTTTATCATGGAGAGAGGATGAACCGAAAGGCTTTCAATACTCTCTTAAAGATCTTCATGAGTGGAGGTAAGGTTATCCTTAACCGCTCTGGGCTGGGGATTGATTATTTAAAACGCTTAGAGAGCTTTTTCTTAGAGAATTCTTTAAAGGTTGAGAAGGTAAATTTTCACACCATCATTCATAATATCGTTCTTGGAGAAGGGCGCCTGATCATCTTAGAAGGTGATAAACTTGAAGACTTAAATCCATCAGTAAAATTAACCTTTTGGAAAAAACTCTTAGATACTTTTAATTTAAAACATATTTCAGTTAAGACCACTGAAGGCGTTGATTATTTTTGGAGAACCAGAACCAGTTCTCCGAGTGAGCTTAATTACGAAGAGATTAGAAGAGCGAGCTTTTATAATCCAACAAGCTATAAACAAAAGATTCATATTAAGATGAAGAAAAACTTTGCCCTCATGAAAGTTCTTGATGAGCATAATGTAAGCGTCCAATCATCTCCTAATGAGCAGGTCATCGACATGCTTCCGGGGGGAGTTATTTCTATGGATTTTGGAGTGTACTCATGACCAATAATGACGCCATTGTTATGATCTATGATTATAAAGAAGGGGCTGATCTGAAGCCCTCTGCTTATTATTTATTTCATGCCTTTGATGAGAATGGATTGGTAGAACTTGATACCATGGTTGAGGTTTACGAGGAGTTTATCAATCAAACTCCTGAGACTGGACACCTTCCTCTTGGGCCCTTTGAAGACTTAAACTTCTTAAATCAATTTGCCTTTAAGGTCTGTGAAAAAAACGACAACTCACTGGTGAGCCTAATCTCTGTTAAGGATTATAATGCCATACTAGAAGAGGCCACTACTGGTGTAGATCTATTTCAAGACCTAACGGAGAAGGGAAATAGGATTGAGAACCTAGATCATAGTTCTAAAACCGGTTTACTCGGGAAATTATTTCATTGACGCGCAGCGTGGGCGCTAATTAGAAAATCGCGATAAAATTTATCTATCATTGTCAGGAGGACAAGATGCTAAGTACAGAAGGTACTAATGATAAAAAGTGGGGCAACTTCTTATTGCTCGCTCTTTTCTTACAGATCTCAGCTTGGAGCTATGAAGCTTACTTTAATAGCACCGTTATAAACTCTGTCTTCTTTTTAAACCTTAATTTAAGCGATAGCTTTGCAACTGCCTTTGATATGGTTTCAAGCTTTGTTCTATTAGGCTCTTTTGCTCTTTTCATGGTTACAAAAAGGGCTTCCTTACTCCTTATTCCTACTTTATATGCTCTTGCTCTGCCTATTTGTCAGATCATTCTTCATAGCAGCTTTGCTTATGAGTATGCTCTTCTTTCTAACGGAGCGAGGATTGGCCTGCCCCTAGTGCTTTATCTCTTTTATAAAGGTGAGCAAGTGTGGAGCATTGAGAAAAGGTTTATCATCCGCTTTGCTATTGCCATGACTTTTATAGGCCATGGTATTGAAGCCCTAATAGAGCATCCAAAGTTTATTGATTTTCTCATAGAGTCCTCCGCTATTTTCCTTGGTTATGACTTAACCGAAGGAACCGCTATTCAAATCCTCGCTCTTATCGGGGCGGCAGATATTGTCTTTGCCATAAGCGGTTTGATCAAACCTAGGGCCTGGATTTACACTTGGATGGCAACTTGGGGATTAGTCACAGCAGTATGCCGCTTGGTTTATTTTCAGTGGGACGGGGTCTTTCCTATGCTTTTAAGAAGCGCTCATTGGGCCCTTCCTGCATTAGTTGTTTGGACCATATTAGAAAAAAGAAAAGCTACTCAGCCATGGAAGGTTTGGAGTTCAGTCAAAGGATAGGAATGAAAAAGTTATTTTTCTCTCTCAGTATTTTTTTATTATCACTTAAAGTTTTCGCTGGAGCGGGGGCTGGCATTCAACACTTAAGAGTTGTTTGGCATGAAGACCCGGCCCACGAAGCCTATGTTATGTGGACAACAGATAAGTATAAAACAAAGTCTTATCTTTATTATGATACGGTCCCTAGAAAAGGGGTCCTTTCAAAGTATCGTTATAAAAACAATGCTAAAACCAAACCCATCCTCTACACCTTAGACACTCGTCATAAGTCTAAGCTTAAGAAGCTTAAGCCAAATACAATGTATTACTTTATGGCCGTCACTAATGGGATGAAGTCTAAGGAATATCATTTTAAGACGGCTCCTGATGGAGGGGTTAACTTTAAGATTCTTTTCGGAGGGGATAGCCGCTCTGATAGACCTAAGAGAAGAGAGATCAACAGAAGCCTATCAAAGATGCTTGAATCAGACTCTAGCATCCTAGCTCTTTGTCATGGGGGTGATTATATCGCCAACGGACTTTCTTGGAAGCAATGGAAGTACTGGCTTGAGGATCATCTCTTAACAGTGACTAGCAAGGGAAGGATGCTTCCTATAATTCCTACCAGAGGGAATCACGAATTAGCTTCACCGCTCTTTAATGATGTGTTCGCTAGACCTGGTGGACTCTTTAAGAAGAACTACTATCGTATCAAGATTGGGGACTTCTCCATTATTACTCTCAATTCAAATGCCTCAGCTGCTGGTAGGCAAAAACGTTGGCTTAAGAAGACTTTAAAGAAGGCGAGAAAAGACTCTAAGTGGATCGTGGCCAACTATCACCGTCCTCTTTGGCCTGCTGTGAAGAAGCCTGGAAGAGGGATTAAGCACTGGGTGCCTCTTTTTGAAAAGTATCAGATAGATATGGCCTTTGAGTCAGATGGGCATGTTTTAAAGAGAACGGTTCCTATATATCAAAATAGGCAAGACCCAGTTAGAGGGATTGTTTATGTGGGTGAGGGGGGACTTGGTGTTAAGCAAAGGAATCCTAAGAAGGACCGATGGTTCTTAAGAAGCCCAGGTTACGCCACGTCAAAGCACCATGTTATGACCCTAGAAGTGACACCAAGCAGAATGATCTACACAGTTGATCTCCCAGATGGAACTGTTTTCGATAAGATGGAACTTCTTCCAAGAAAAAGATAATTTCAATTTCAAAATAAACGCATTGCGTGCAGGGCAAAAGCCCTGCAGCTAGCGCCTTTACATCAATTAAACTATTGATTACTCTCATATCTCAAAAATGAAATATTTAAAATATTTGTAATAGGGATATAAAATGCAACCTGAAGATTTACTCCACGAGCTTAAGTACTTTGAAGATTTTTTAAAGAAGATCGGCTTCAAAAGAATTGAAGGATCTGTTTACGGCTTCTTGGCCCTATCAGAAACTTCACTTTCAAGTGAAGACATTCAAGCAGGCCTTGGTCTTTCTCAATCTGCCGTAAGTAATTCACTAAAGACTCTTACTTTTTATAAGGCCATCGATTCAAGTGAAGACCGTGAACGAGGCTGTAGAGTTTATGAAGCCTCTGAAGATTGCCTTAGTATTGTTTCAAATGTTTTCAAGAAAAGAGAGAGTGACTTTATCCGCGAATATAAATTAATGGCTGAAAGAGTGCTTAAGGTCTCTAGAGAAAAAGGGGCCACGGAAAACAGCGTCCGAGTAAAAAGGTTTAAATCAATTGTTTCAACCTGCGAGCTTGGAGAAGTCATCATCAAGTTTGTTTATTCTCTAGATGAAATGGGCCTAAGCCAGCACCTTCCAAAAGTAACAGATAAGCTTCCAAACGTTCTTGAACTCGTCACAACCAATGCTGAAAAAGGCTTAGATGTAGCGAATAAGCTCAAAGGAATTGTGGGAAATAGAATGAAGAACTATATGGGTAAATTATCAGGAGATCAGCATGTTAAATAAGCAACGAATCGTTATCACTGGTGTTGGTCTTACAGCTCCTAATGGAAACAACCTAAGCGAGTTTAGAAATGCTCTCTTAAATCAAGTCTCGGGTATTCAAAGAACTGAGATCCGTCATATGGGAATGCAGCCCGCTGGGCTTTGTGACTTTGATGAATTCAAGCATCAGAAGAAGAAGACTAGAAGAAGAGGAACTAGAGCGGGATCAATTGCAATCTACTGCGCCAACGAAGCGCTAGAGGACTCGGGTTTAAAGATTGAAGATATTGATAAAGAAAGAACTGGAATCTATTTAGGAATCACTGAGCATGGAAATGTCGAAACAGAAAATGAGATTCACGAGCTCTATCAAAACAACTTAGATACTTCTTTTTGGTCTCATCATCATAACCCAAGAACTGTCGCCAACGCTCCAGCCGGAGAGGTTAGCTTAAACCTTGGGATCACTGGACCTAGTTATTGTATTGGCGCTGCTTGCGCTGCAGGAAATATTGGTCTTATTCATGGGCTTCAAATGCTTCAACTTGGAGAAGTTGATATGGCCCTCGCTGGCGGGGTTTCAGAGAGTACAGAAACCTTTGGGATCTATGCAGCCTTTAAGTCTCAAGGGGCTTTAGGGGAAGATGAAGACGTGACTAAGGCGATCAAGCCACTTGATTCAAATAGAAATGGAATTGTTATAGCGGAAGGGGGAGCTGTTTATGTCTTAGAAAGACTTGAAACTGCTCTTGAACGTGGAGCAAAGATCTATGGAGAGATTGCTGGTTATCATGTGAACTCTGATGCCTCTGACTTTGTTCTTCCTAATCCTGAAAGACAACTTCAGTGTATGCAGGCCGCAATGAAAAAGGCTGAACTTACACCAAATGATATTGATATTGTGAACCTTCACGCTACGGGAACAACGGCGGGAGACATCAATGAATGTGAAGCAGTAAGCATGGCCTTCGGCTCAAGTGAAAACACTCACATCAATTGCACAAAAGGGTTTATCGGTCACGCCATGGGGGCAGCTGGTGCTCTTGAGCTTGCAGGGAATCTCCCGAGCTTTGAAGACAACAAGGTTCACTCTTGTAAGATCATCGAAGAGGTTGATCCAAAGTGTAATCTAAAAGGTCTTGTTAATGGGGACCCTATTGAAAAAGAAGTAAATACTATTCTCAACAGTTCCTTTGGAATGCTTGGGATTAACTCATGTTTAATTATTAAGAAATACACAAAATAAATTCTATAAAGGAGCTAATTATGGAAACAACAGAAGTAAGACAAAAAGTATTAGACATCATCGCTGACATTGCTATGGATGATGATGTGACAACAATTGATGATAGTGTTGCTCTTAGAGACCAACTTGATCTTGATTCAATGGACTTCCTTGATATCGTCATGGAACTTAAGAAACGTCATAAGATCATCGTTCCAGAAGCTGATTATCCTCAGCTTGCGACTATGGACAGCTGCGTATCTTATTTAACGCCTAAGTTCGTTCAGTAGTTTTTGCGCGAGCAAAAATCTCAAGGCTTGGAACATAGTATGAACAAAGCTTACGATACCATTATCATAGGGGCGGGAATGTCTGGTCTAGCGGCCGGAATCCGCCTAGCTATGTTTGATAAGAAGGTCTTGATCCTTGAAAAGCATACTATTGCTGGTGGGTTGAATTCTTTTTATGCCCGAAAGGGTCGTAAGCTAGATGTTGGTCTTCACGCTATGACTAACTTTGCCAAAAAAGGTGAGAGGGGAGCCCCTCTTACTAAGCTTTTAAAGCAGCTTCGCATTCCTTATGGAGAACTTGCTTTAAATGAACAGCAAGGCTCTAAAATCATCTTTCCTGATACAGAGCTTAGCTTTTCAAATGATCTGAATGTTTTTACTGACGATGTCCTTGAAAAATTTCCTAAGGAGAAAGATGGCTTTATGGCCCTCCTTGAAGATATTAGAAATTTTAATGAAGTCAGTTTAGAAAATCCTTATGAATCTGCTAAAGAGCGTGTGGCCAAGATGATAGGGGATGAAAAGCTTCGCGAGATGATCTTTTGTCCACTTTTGATCTATGGGTCAGCTTGGGAAGATGATATGGATTTTTCTCAATTTGTGATCATGTTTAAGAGCATCTTCTTAGAGGGGTTTTCTCGCCCTGAAGGTGGCGTGAGGAGAGTGATCTCTTTACTTATGAAAAAGTACAAGGCCCTTGGAGGAGAAGTTCGCTTTAGGTCCGGGGTTCATGAGATCATCTCAGAAGACTCAGTGATTAAAGGTGTAAAGCTTGAAAGTGGAGAAGTGATCACAGCTTCAAAGGTACTCTCTTCAATTGGACTTCCCGAAACGGTAGCGAGTCTTAAAGAAAAGGTTGATCTAGACCCGAAGGTTGGAAAGCTTAGCTTTACAGAAACCATTCTTTGTTATGATAAAAAGCCTAAAGACTTTGGGGTTAAAGACACCATTGTCTTTTATAATGAAAATCAAAAGTATCACTATAGAAAACCAAGCACCCTCTTTGATGAAAAGAGTGCCGTGATTTGTTTACCGAATAACTTTGAAATAGATGATTATGAAGATGGGATGATCCGTTTAACTTTCATGGCGAACTTTGACCTTTGGAATGATCTATCTTCTGAGCAGTATGACTTAGAAAAAGAAAAGGTTCTCACGGCTTCAAAAGATATTGTGAAAAAGCTCTATCCTCAAATGGACGAGGAACCAAACTTTGTCGATATCTTTACCCCTACAACAATCAAGAAATTTACAAGTCACCACGGCGGGACCGTGTATGGCTCAACTGATAAAAGCCGGGATGGAAGAACACCTATCAAAGGGCTTTATATAATTGGAACTGATCAAGGCTTCTTAGGAATCGTGGGGGCCATGCTCTCGGGAATTTCCATGGCCAATCTTCACTGCCTAATGGAAGGAAGTAATTAATGCGTTTTAATAATGTGGTTCTTTCAGACTTTGCTCATTATTTACCTGAAAAGGTTATGACTTCTGATGAAATAGAATCGAGGCTTGCTCCTCTTTATAATAAACTAGGACTCCCCGAAGGTCGTCTTGAACTGATGACGGGAATCACTGAACGCCGTTATTGGGATCCAGGCACAAGGCCATCGGCCCTTTCTACAAAAGCGGCTAATAACCTCTTTGAAAAAAGAAAGATTAATAGATCTGATATTGACCTTGTTATGCACGCTAGCGTTTGCCGTGATTTCTTAGAGCCTTCCACGGCCGCGGTTGTTCATTGCGATCTAGGGCTTAAGCCTGAAGCGATGCTCTTTGATCTTTCAAACGCATGTCTTGGAGTGATGAGTTCTATGGTGGTAGCGGCAAATCTAATTGAAAGCGGGGCCATTAAGCATGCCTTAGTCGTTAGTGGTGAAAATGGTGGACCTCTTCTTTTTCAAACTATTGAAACTCTTTTAAATGACGACACAATTACGAGAAAGAATATTAAGAAGTACATAGCTAACCTCACTATCGGTTCTGCCGCTGTGGCTTATACTCTTTCTCATAAAGACTATGCAGATGGCCCAAAGCTTGTGGGGGGAATCAGCATGGCGGACACTACGGCCAATGTTCTTTGTCAGGGAGGCGGTGATACCCAGGCCCTGATGATGGAGACTGACTCAGAAGAGCTGATGAAAAAAGGCGTTGTCCTAGCTAAAGAGACTTGGGAGAGAACAAAGGCCGAACTTTCATGGAGTAATGAAGACATTGACTTTGCTATTGGTCATCAAGTGGGGAAGGCCCATGAAAGCCTAACTATGGAAGCTCTTGGGTTAACAGAAACAAAGACATTTAAAACATATCCCTTCTTGGGAAATACAGGTTCAGCTGCCCTTCCGGTCACTCTTGATTTATTGAATCATGAGATGAAGATTGAGAAAGGCTCAAAACTGGCCTTACTAGGAATTGGCTCAGGTCTGAATTCCATTATGCTAGGAGTAGAGTGGTGAGACCAGCGTGGCTTCAGGAATTATATCCTTTTAAGAATAATTATATGACCGTCGAAGGAAACGAACTTCATTACGTTGATGAAGGAGAAGGGGAGCCTATTTTAATGGTTCACGGTAACCCTACTTGGTCTTTTTATTATAGAGATCTTATTAAAGAGTTCTCTAAGTCTAATAGAGTGATAGCTCCTGATCATATAGGTTGCGGTTTCTCTGATAAGCCTCAAGACTATGAATATATGTTAGAGAATCATATCTCGAATATTGAAAAGTTAGTGGCAAAGCTTGAGCTTAAAGGAATCACATTAGTGGTTCATGATTGGGGCGGGGCCATTGGGTTTGGATTGGCCACTCGTCATCCTGATCTTATTAAAAAGATCATTATCTTAAACACGGCCGCTTATACTTGTGATTATATCCCACCACAGATCAATATTTGCAGAACCCCTATCATTGGAGAAGCTGTGATCCGCGGTTTTAACGCTTTTGCTGGTCCTGCCACTCATATGGCCGTTGAAAAACCACTAAGTAAGAATGTTAAGAAAGGCTACTTACTTCCTTATAATAATTATAAAAATAGAATCGCTACTGCTAAGTTTGTCACAGATATCCCTATGAAGAAAACTCATAGGAGCTATAAGACTTTAGAGACCATTGAAAACAAATTATCTAGCCTAACATGCCCAAAGCTCGTTCTTTGGGGAAGAAAGGACTTTTGTTTTAATGATTACTTCTTAAACCGCTGGAGGAATATCTATCCTGAAGCGACCTATAAGATCTTTGAAGAGGCCGGTCACTATGTCATTGAAGATGAGAGTGCCGCTGTTATCAAAGAGATGCGGGCCTTTATATGAATATAGCGGATAACCTCACAAGGATCTCAGCTCAATTTCCTGATAAAACAGCTGTTCGATTTCCTGTGAAAACAGGAGAAGGCTACTTATATAAGGATCTAAGTTTTAATGAGCTTGAAACAAAGATCAATAAGTACGCTAATGGTCTTATCGATGCAGGGTTTAAGCGAGGTCAAAAGGTTCTTCTCTTTGTAAGACCCTCTTTAGAGTTTCACGCTTTAGTCTTTGCTCTTTATAAGATCGGAGCAATTCCTCTTCTCATCGACCCAGGTATGGGAAGAAAGAATCTATTGTCAGCGATTAAAGAAGTTCAGCCCGAAGGCTTAGTAGCGGAAGCTGAAGTTCATTTCTTAAGCCTTCTTTTCTCTGATGCCTTTAAATCAGTTAAGCATAAGATTACAACCAAGGGGATAACTTGGGGGAAGATGAGAAAGCTCTCAGATCTCTTAAACTATCCAGATACTTTTAAGGCCGAGCAACTTGAAGAAGATGAAATGGCCGCCATTTTATTTACTTCAGGAGGAACTGGTAGACCTAAAGGAGTTGTCTATAGTCATAAGATTCTTTACGAACAAACCAATGTTTTAAAAGAGCTCTTTGATTTAGATGAAAACGAAACTGACCTTCCTGGCTTTCCATTATTTAGCCTTTTTACCTTATCCATGGGAATGACTTCAGTTATTCCCGATATGGATCCCTCTAAGCCAGCAAAGGCTGATCCTAAAAGCTTAGTGCAAAATATCCTTGATACAAACGCTAGCTTTGTGGCCGGTAGCCCTGCAATTTGGGAAGGACTTGGAAAGTACTGCAAGAAAAATAAGATCACTCTTCCATCAGTTAAATACTTAGTTATGTTTGGCGCTCCAGTTAGAAATGAAATCCACCGCATGTTTAAAGATGTTCTACCTAATGGAACAACCTATACCCCTTATGGTGCCACTGAATCTCTTCCTGTGGCGAATATATCTGGACGAGAAGTCTTAAAAGAGACGGCAAGTTTAACAGAGTCTGGAATGGGGACATGTGTTGGGCATCCTGTGCCTGGAACAATGGTTAAAATCATCAAGTATGTTGATGGACCAATTTCAACTTTGAATCAAGCCGTTGAATTAAAGACTAGTGAGATCGGTGAGATCATCGTCCATGGTGACGTTGTCACTAGAACCTATTTTAATGCGGAAAATGAAACTTTAGCGGCTAAGATCTACGATCTTGATAAGATCTGGCACCGGATCGGTGATATGGGTTATCTTGATGAAAAAGGAAGGCTATGGTTTTGTGGGCGTAAGTCTCATAAAGTAGAAACTCTTAGTGGACCACTTTATACGATTCCTTGTGAGGCCATCTTTAATAATCATCCAGGAGTTAGAAGATCGGCCCTTGTTGAGATCAATAAGATTCCTCGCATCGTTATTGAAAGAAATAAAATCGGAAAAACAATCAATAAAGATAAGCTTAAACAAGAGTTAGTAGAACTGGCCTCTCACCACCCTCATACCAAAGATATTAAAGACGTTTTTTATAAGAAAACCTTTCCCGTTGATGTTAGGCATAATATTAAGATTGACCGCCTAAAGATCCGAGATGAATTTCAAAGAGGAAGTCGATGAAGATACTAGTAACAGGGGCAGGGGGCTTTCTTGGCCGTCACTTATGTAAGAGCCTTCAAGAAAAAGGTCACACCATCACTAACTTCTCAAGAAGTAGTTACCCCGATCTAAAAGAACAGGGGATTGATACCATTCAAGGGGATATCTCAGATGCCTTAACAGTGGAGATGGCCTTAGAAGGAATGGATGCGGTCTTTCACGTCGCTTCAAAGGTTGGGATCTGGGGAAAGTATGAAGATTATTATAGAACCAATGTCATTGGGACTCAAAATATAATTGATGGCTGTAAGAAACGCGGAATTTCCAGACTTGTCTATACAAGTTCTCCTTCAGTTGTGTTTGGAACCGAAAGCCTTTTAGGTGTTGGTGAAGAGCAGGCCTATCCTGAAAAATATATTTCTCACTACGCAAAGACAAAGGCCTTAGCAGAGCAAAAAGTTCTTAAGGCCAATGATGAAAGCTTGGCCACCGTTGCCTTAAGACCGCATCTTATCTTTGGTCCTGGGGATCATCATATCTTTCCTCGCATTGTTGATAGAGCAAGGTCAGGAAAACTAAAAAGAGTTGGAAACGGCAAGAACATGGTGGATGTCATCTATGTTAAAAATGCAGTAGATGCACACATTAGCGCCTTTGAAAAATTAGAAATTGGAAGTCAGGTCTCTGGAAAAGCCTATTTTCTCGGGCAAGAAGATCCGGTTAATCTATGGGACTTTATTGACGATATCTTAGTCCGCCATAAAGTGGCCCCTCTAAAGAGTAAGATCTCTGAAGGCGCAGCCTATAAGATCGGCTGGCTTATGGAAAAAGGCTACGGCCTATTTGGAATCAAAGCAGAACCACCTATGACAAGATTCATGGCGCTTCAGCTTTCGTGCTCCCATTACTTTAGTCATAAAAATGCAGAAAAAGATTTAGAATTTGTTCCTAGGGTTTCATTGAAACAGGCCCTAGATGAGACAGTGAGGCTATAATGTTATTTAAGAAAAAAGATGAAATCACTTCCGAGTACGAAACCATTATCATTGGTGGGGGACTGGCAGGTTTAACAGCAGCAAATAAGCTCGCTAAGAATGGACGAAAGGTTCTTCTTCTAGAGGCCCATAATAAATTAGGCGGCTTTGCTACTTGGTTTAAAAGAGCTCAAGGAGATCATATCTTTGATATTTCTTTACACGGATTTCCTGTAGGAATGATCAAGACTTGTAAGAAGTACTGGAACAAAGACATCGCCAGTAGGATTGTTCAGTTAAAGGGCGTTCGTTTTGTGAACCCTATGTATTCCCTTCAATCAGACTTTACCGTCGATGACTTTAAGAGCAAGCTAACAGATCATTTTAAATGCCCTAATGAACAAGTAGAGACCTTCTTTGATGAACTCATGAATATGAATTATTATGACGCTCCAAAGATGACTAATGGTGAGCTGCTTAATCATTACTTCCCAGATAGAAACGATGTTCACCGCTTCTTATTAGAGCCGATTGTTTATGCTAATGGATCAACTTTAGAAGACCCGGGCATTACCTATGGAATCGTTTTTTCTAACTTTATGAGCAAGGGCGTTTTTACTTTCGAAGGGGGAACGGATCTTATTATCTCAATGATGAAGGATGAGCTTCTCAAGAATGAAGTTGATATTAAGCTTCAATCAAAAGTGGATAGGATCGTCTTTGAAGAAGGCCCTAATGGCAAACGCGCCATTGGCGTTGAAGTTAACGGTAAACTGATTCGTTCTAAATCAGTACTTTCAAATGGAAACTTGATGAGCACCATCTTTAAGATGGCAGGGGAAGAAAACTTCAAGCCAGAGTTCATTGAAAAAGCAAAAGAAGTTAGGCTCAATACGAGCTCATGCCAAGTCTATATGGGTATTAAAAAAGGTGAGAGCATTCCTAATATTGGAGACCTTATCTTCTACTCTGAAGCTCCTGAGTTTAAAACAGATGAACTCTTAGATATTAAGACAAGTTCTAGAACTTTCTCTGTTTATTATCCTAAAACGAGAGACGATGACCGCTATACAATCGTCGCCTCCACCAATGCTCGCTATGAAGATTGGAATAATTTGACTGACGAAGAGTATGAAGTTGAAAAGAATAGAATGATTGAAGACACACTTGTGGCCATAGAAAAACTGGTTCCTGGGGTTCGTGAAAAGATCGACTTTCTTCAGGCCTCTACACCAAAGACTATTAAGAAATACACTCACCATGAAAAAGGATCTTCATTTGGGACTAAGTTTGAGGGCCTTGATATTTCAATGGGTCTTCATAAAGAAGTTGATGGATTGTTTCATTCAGGAAGTGTTGGCATTATCATGTCTGGTTGGCTTGGGGCTGCAAACTATGGCGTTATTCAATCTTACGAAGTAGAGAACTACTTAGACAGGGTATAGGAAATATTATGATGGATTTTACTGATCAAAGAGTCATTATCACTGGTGGAACCAGAGGAATCGGTAGAGGAATTGCTACTGAATTTCTAAAAGCAGGGGCCACTGTTATCGCTACCTACGCAGGTAATGACAAAGCGGCAGAAGACTTTAAGAATGACCTTGGTGAGCTTGGTAAGAATATTGAAACCTATAAGTTTGATGTCACTGACACTAAAGCCGTAGAAGAGTTTTATAAGCATATTGAAGATAAGTATCCTTCAATTGAAGTCTTAGTTAATAATTCAGGCATCAGAAAAGATTCTATGACGGCCCTTATGAGTGATGATGATTGGAACCGTGTTCTAGATGTAAACCTCGGCGGAACATTCTTTATGAGCCGCGGGATCATCCGTCACTTTATGGGAAATAAGTATGGTCGTATTATTAATATGAGTTCTATTGGCGGATCTTTAGGTCTTGCGGGGCAAGCTAATTATGCTGCTTCAAAAGCCGGTCAAGTGGCCTTAACTAAGACTCTTTCTAAAGAACTTGGTAAAAAGAAGATCACCGTCAATTCAGTATGCCCCGGATTCATTGATACAGAGCTCATCGAAGACCTACCTGAAGATCAGGTTAAAGAATATAAAAAATCAGTTCCTTTAAGAAGATTTGGAACAACCACAGAAGTCGCTCACGCGGTTATGTTTCTAGCCTCAAGAGAAGCTAGTTATATTACAGGAACAACTCTTGAAGTAGCTGGCGGTTTATAATGGATATAAAAGACTTAATTCCTCAAAGAGAACCTTTTCTTTTCATCGATACAGTTGTTGAGAAAGGGGAGGCTCATATCCACGCTCAAAAGACCTTAACCGGAGAAGAAGATTTCTTTAAAGGTCACTTTCCTGGAAACCCTATTATGCCAGGGGTTTTAATGTGTGAAGCTTGTTTTCAAGCGGGTGCTGCACTCTTATCTGGAGGAGAAGGCCTTGGAGTCGTTACCAGAATCCGTGATACAAAGTTTAAAGGCATGGTAAGACCGGGGGACGTTCTTGATATCAAAGTCGAAGTAGAAGAGCGTATTAGTAATGCTGTTTACTGCAAGGGGCATATCGAAGTTGAAGGTAAAAAAGTGGTTCAAATAAAGTTTCAAGTGGCCGAGGTCTAGATGGATTTTTTAAAAGTAAGTGGAAAGACATATTTTATAACTGGCGTCGCTAATAAAAAATCAGTCGCCTATTTTACGGCCAAGGGATTATTAGAAAATGGGGCTAAACTTATTTTCTCAGTCTTAAACGACGAGGTTAAAGAGAAGTGCCAAAAACTTTTTCCTGAATCTGACGTCTATGTTTGTAATGTAGAAGACGAAGATTCAATTGCTGAAATGGCAGCTGAATTTATTAAAAAAGAAGTCAAACTCGCAGGATTTGTTCACTCAATTGCCTTTGCCAACTACTCAGAAGGAATCAAACCTTTTCATGAAACAAAGGTGGCCGACTTTCTTCAGGCGACTAATATTAGCTGCCTAAGTTTAATCACCTTAACAAACGCCCTCAAAGAGTGCTTTGAAAAGGACGCGAGTATTGTGACTATCTCCATTTCAAACACCAGAGCGACTAGTTATGGATATATGGGGCCTATCAAGGCCACTCTTGATGCAAGCGTAGATTTTCTTGCAAAATCTCTAAGCGAATTTAGCAATATAAGAGTCAACGCTGTTTGTTCAGGACCTCTTAAGACAAGCGCATCAGCAGGCATTCCTGGTTATATTAATAATTATATCTTTGCCGAACAATTAACCCTTCGAAAACTAGCTCTTAAAACTCAAGAGACAGCAAATACAGCACTCTTTCTTTTAAGTCCTGCTAGTAGTGGGATCAATGCATCTGGAATCGTTGTTGACGCTGGGATGGCCGTAAATTACTTCGACCAAAAAGTTGTCAATAAGGTAGCCGATTCTCTCTAAAGAGGTACCTAAAGAGGTACCTGGTTACTTGCTAATATGAAATAGTTATTGATTTTAGATATGTCTAAGAATTATAATTGAAAAACTGGTGTGGTGGCTAACTTAGCCCCTGCAGGAACTTGGCTTTTACCACACCAGAAAACACATTTATTCAAAGTGATTTTCTAGTACTATTGTCGCCATCCTAAATATTGTAATTAAATTATAAGAATCTAAGTCTCTATTTTTCTTTTATGCAAGTGACCAGGTACCTTTAGGGGTTAGTTGCCGAGGTATTCTGGAAAGATTTCCCAAAAGAGTCTTGGCACATCACCTTCTAGGTGAATCCATGGATCGCTTGAAACTAGCTCGGTACTTGAAGAAACTACTGATGGGTTATAAAGATCTTCGTATCCAATGACGTCTGCGCCAGTTATGACTTCATCAGAATTAGAAGCATATGTATTCTTAGCTTGGGTACCGCTATCAACAAGAGTAAAAGCACCATTAGCAAAATAACTAGCGGTTGATCCTGTTACAGTACCGCAGTTGGCATAAGTATTGTAAACAATTGGAGTAACAGAGAGTTTTCCAGCAAAGCATCCTGCTGAATCCCCACCTGCAGTTGAAGTTGAAACAGACAATGATTCAGCATAATTTCCATAGGACTTTGGAGTTGTCGTATTTCCATCTATATGCCCAGCAAACCCTCCAGCATTACAGCCTGTATTACTACAGGTCACGTCACCTTTTGCAAAAGAGGTTCTTATGATCCCATTTCTATGAAGTCCAACAAAGCCTCCAGCACTATTAAGTGAATCTATTTGAGAGGTAAGTGTACTTCCTGCATAAGCCATTTCCATATGAAGATGATCTAGCTCTCCTACGATCCCGCCGGCATTTCCATCCGTACCTAAAACATCACCGTTAAATGTTAAAACGGCAAAGTCTAAATATCTTGTGTTCCCGCCAGCTAACGGACCACCACCGATAACACCAAATAGTCCACCTGTTCCGGTTGTAGAACCACTTCGAGAAACGGTTCCTTGAAAGCTTGAACGAATGACATGAGAATTTTGATTAGTTAGGTACATACTTCCGATTAGACCGCCAGCTTTAAAGGCGCCCCCTTGAGTAATGCTTCCATTAGTGACATGAACTTTATAGGCTTTGAAGGCCATGCGGTGATCATGTGTACTTCCCGCTGAACCTGAATCAGTTACAGTTCCAACTAGAGTTCCAACATCACCAAAGCTTGTGGAAAAAGAGACATTATCAATGTAAAGGGCATTACCAGAAGAATCTCCAAAGATTTCAAAGTCTTCTACTTGTCCCATGCCATAGTTTGTATCAAAGCTCATCTTTCTAAAGAGACCTAAAGCTTCAGAACCTCCGACATCAGTACAATTGATATCACTAATATAGAAATTACTACCTTTGAGGTTTCCAATAAAGGGATTGGTGTTGCTGCCAATAGGCTCAAAACCTGATCCGCAATCTGCTCCACCGAAACTAATATCTGCTCCGAGTTTGAAAGTCTTTTTCATATACTCTGGTGTGTCACCAATGGCATTCCACTGAGCTGCGGTTGTTAAGATGATGGGATCAAAGATGGATCCAGTATAGGATTCTCCTACACTTTTAAGTTTCTCTGCATAATTAAGTTCTACTGGAGTGGAACTGTCGATATCATCCCATGTAGTGGCTACGAAGTTAGTTAGGTTAGACCTATCTACGATTTGAGCACTTGTTAAGTATCCACCTGTGCCTGTAGGACAGTCAGCATCTGAGTCTGATCCTGATTCATAGAAAGTATCTGTTAATGTACCACCAACAACTTGCCCTATACATTCTTTTCCTGCGGGTAAGACTCCTGAAGCGAAGGCCCTATTTATAGTTGTTGTTAAAGAATTACCAATCAAACCACCAACATCGGCGCCAGTTCCTGTAACGGTTCCTCTGTAAAAAGAATCCGTAATAGTAGGCTTATCAGATCGTCCAATGAAACCACCTACTTTACCTGCAGAGGGGGCCAGCACGTCGGCTTCAGAGAAAGATTCAGTTATGTTTAATGTGCCTGCAATATTGTTATTTACAAACCCAATGAAGCCGCCAACGTTTGCAGTGGTTAAGCCGCTAGAACTTGAGACATCAGATTTAGAGTATGACTTTTTAATGTCTATTGTGCCAGTGGCGTCATTAAGAAAAGCTCTCCCTGCAAAACCACCGCAATCTGTTACACAATCAATAGGGGCTAAGCTTCTATTGTTCTCTAAAGTTATAGTAGCACTTGGTGTTGCATTATAAATATCACCGACAAATCCACCGGCATTAATGCCTGAGTCATGATTTACATAAACGTTAGAGATGTTTCCATCAATGATAGGGGCTGAAGCATTATTTACCGAGAGGGACCCGGCAAATCCACCTATACCATTACCTGAAGCATATATAGAGCCAGTTGATTTACTGTCGATGACTCTTGAGTTTTGGGCCTCTCCAACAACGCCACCAATATAATTGTATGTGGTTGAGAACCTAAGACCAGCGGTGCCAATGCTTAATCCTTCAACAACGACTCCGTAGATCTCAGTGTCCTGAGTAGAAATAGATCCAACAGCGCCGCCAAGATTATTGCCAATCTCTCCGCCGGCCTTGGGTTGGATGCTGATACTTGAAACCTTTGAAATTCTAAGATAACTACCTGAGTTCATCTTCCCGAATATTCCACCTACATTTGAATACTGATCATCCACTGTAATGGTTACGTCGTTGAGTTGAGTAGCATGGATTTGAATGGGAGTTCCTGCTGTCGCTACATTACTAATCCCAAAAAGGCCCCCAACTCCGCTGTATGATCCAGCCGATCTGGTTAGATCGATATCAATTGATTTACCTTGAATGCCTGTTATTAAGGTATCAGGGGAGAGGTAACCGGCCAGTGCTCCAACAGCACTTGAATCGGTAACGTCTATGTCTATATTAGCTAGAGTTAGATCTTCAACACTCGTAGTACCAGCACTTCCGTTGATATGATCAAAAACTCCAAGTGATGGGCGGTTAGTCGCCACAAAGGTTATATTAGAAATGCTATGGTTGTTTCCGTGAAGTTGACCAGTAAAGGTCCCTGAAACCAGGCTCGTTGCAAAAGGGCCTAGAAGGCTAAAGTCTAGGTCTCTATTGAGTTGATAAGTTCCGGCTAAATTAGCTTCAATTCCAGAAGCTCCTTCAAACTGAGCTTCAGTACAAATAATATATTCACTAGAGGCGAGGTAAGGGGCAGGTCCTGTACCATCTCCATGGAGGCATGGATCATTATGTATTCTTAAATCATTTGGATTGCCATCTCCTTGGGCAGTTCCGCTTTCTATTCGCGCCGCAAAGGGCTGAGAAAGTCCGGCGTAGGCATTGATTACTTCTACATCTTGAGAGGTTCCTGTACAGCCAGCTCCATCAAAGAGCCTAACTCTAATAGGAAAAGAGTTATCAAACCAACCAATGATGGGAATTCTTAGTTCACCACCAGTGTCGACCATTTCAGGAACACCACTTGGTGTATCTGCGTCTATACATCGAGTTGTTAAACCTGGACCACCAAATGGTCCATCAGGTAATTGAACTTGAAAGGATTCAGCCACGGAAGGAGTACAAGCTTGATCATCATCATGGACTTCTTTATCTGTTAAGCATCTGAAGGGCCTAAATATCTTAGGCTCACCATTTACTTCTTTAGTTTCAGAATTCCCAAAGAATTCATCACTACAACCTAGGTTGCTCAAGGTTATATCGATAGCGACTTCACCACCAAAAAGAGCAATCGGATTAGAGACGCCACAAAAGGTATCACCTTCCATAACCTGACCAGTTCCATTGCCTGTTGATCCATCCCAAGTGATGGCCGCAAATTCCCAAACTCCATTAGGAACAGTTAGAGAGCCTTGTCCAGAATAGGTTAAATTGATGGTGTCACCAGTAGAGGTATTGTAACCAAAGATCTTTGTCCCACCGGTCATTCCAGGAATACCACTAGCAATCCCCCCTAGTATAACTAGGTTTGCTTTGGTGACCTTAGCTCCTTTTCCACCACAGGCGGCAAGGATAAAGATCATAAGGAATAGGGAAAGCTTCTTTAAGTTCATAAAAAATTGACCTCAATGCTACTTCTTTTCGTCATTTCTAGATCTAATTTTAATCCCTCCCAGCCTTTTGGAAGTAAACTTGAGAAAATAATTTTTAATG
This sequence comes from Sulfitobacter sp., assembly GCA_047630275.1. Classification (GTDB taxonomy): domain Bacteria; phylum Bdellovibrionota; class Bacteriovoracia; order Bacteriovoracales; family Bacteriovoracaceae. Next base: position 453,723 of record JBLHVN010000001.1, read on the forward strand.
CCTTTAAAAATAGAGACTTACAAAAGAATGAGAAAATGTGGAAAAAGAGATATCTGAAAATACGCCCAAATTAATGGGCGTTTATTACTCTAGTGAACCGAAATCTTTACGGACATTGCTTTATGATCCGACCCTTCAATATTCCCAAAGACATGAGAGTCATCAACCCTTGCGCCCTTAACAAAGATATAATCAAGATACTTTCCAAAGGTCTTCATTCTTTCATGACCGTTATCAAACTTAACCTCAGTCATACCAGCATCCTTTGCAAACTCATGAAGGTACTTCATCTTTTTCTTAGACCAAGTATTGAAGTCTCCTGCCATAACGGCGGGACCGTCGTGAGCGGCAAAGACCTTAGCTACATTCTTTAATTGGTGGCGCAGCTTCTTTGAACTGACAAAGTTAATCGCGTGGATATTTCCTGTAAGAAGAGTCTTACTTGTTCCTTCTAGGGCGTACTCAGTGAAGAGGACCATCTTAGGTGTTTTAATAAAAGGTTCTCTATAATGAGAGCGCTGCCAAAATATTCTTAGAGGTTCAATCTTGGCGGCCGTTCCTACTCCCGTAGGGGTATCACTCTTTTTAGTGTCTATAAAGGAAGTCGCCATATGGTAACTAAAGAGCTTATCTTCATAAAAGGTCTCAAGCATTTGGTGATCAAGCCAAAGCTCCTGAAGAATGAGGATGTCATAATTAGGTGTTAGGTTTTCATAGTCCCGCTTCCAATCTGGCTTATCTCCTTTGTACATATTCCAGACAAAGACATCGATAGCGTTAGGGTTCAAAGTATTAGAAGTGACAAATTCTTTACGATCGCTATTGATGCTAATCATGACTTCATCATTTTCTGGAACCTGCCAGCGCCAAGCATTGGCATTAGCACTCACAAGAATGAGGCATGCAATTAGTGTGAAACGAGTAAAGCGGTTCATATTCCTTCCTTAGTATAAAAGACCCATAAATAGTTGTTGCTTAGCTTATCGGGGCATTGAAAGAGGAAAATGATTAATAATTCCGGAGTCTTAGGTACCGGTAAAAAGTTACCTAAATCTTGGTAAATCTGTGTTTTCTTTGAGATTCTTAAGCATCATTAATTTAAATTTGAAGGAAACCAACATGCTTAAGAAAAATATCATGGCCCTTTTGCTGGCCACTCTTTTTAGTCAAGCTTCTATGGCGCAAAATTTTGGTGGAGACATTTGGGATAGCCTCAATATCTTTGTTCCAAAACATAAAGATATTATGACCACAATTGGTGAGCCAAATAGATCAAAGCTTGATCCAGAAAATATAAAGATCCTTGTTTGGAATATGTACAAAGGTCAAAACGAATCTTGGCAAAACGACTTTAAGTCTCTCGCCGAAGATAGAGATATTCTTCTTCTTCAAGAAATGTATTTAGACGAAAAAATGATGAGTTCGTTTGAGGAAGATGCTGATCACCAATACCATTTAGCCACTTCTTTTATCTATAGAAAAGGTCAGATTAGAACAGGTGTTACGTCAGCTTCAAAGATAAAAGCCAGCAATGTTTTTTATCAGCAATCAGTTGTTCGCGAGCCAGTGATCAATACTCCTAAAATGGTTCTTTTTACAACTTACCCTATAGCGGGAAGTGATAAAGATCTTCTTACTATTAATATTCACGCCATTAATTTTGTCTCAACTGAAGGTCTTGCTAGACAGATCAAAGACGTTGAAGAAGTCATGCAAACATATGATGGGCCTATTGTTTTCGCTGGGGATTTTAATACTTGGTCTCCTGGGAAATTTAATTTCGTTCGCATGATGGCCGTGAGAAATAACTTAAAAGAAGTTAAGTTTAGTAATGATCAGCGAATGATCAAGTTTGGTCTTCCTCTTGATTATGTATTCTACCGCGGGCTTGAACTTAAGAGTGAGACTGTTTGGGGCGAGCTTGAGGGTGCTGATCATAAGGCGATGGAAGTTGTCTTTAAAGTAAATTAGGCTTCACTGTTCGGTCCATCCTGGACCTCTCTGCGTTGTTCGGCTTCATCGGCTGTCCTGCCGATGCCGCCTCCAAAAGGCGATGGAAGTTATTTTTAAAGTGAACTAGGCTTCACTGCTCGGTCCATCCTGGACCTCTCTGCGTTGTTCGGCTTCATCGGCTGTCCTGCCGATGCCGCCTCCAAAAGGCGATGGAAGTTGTCTTTAAAGTAAATTAGGCTTCACTGTTCGGTCCATCCTGGACCTCTCTGCGTTGTTCGGCTTCATCGGCTGTCCTGCCGATGCCGCCTCCAAAAGGCGATGGAAGTTGTTTTCGCAGTTAAGTAGTCCACTTCGATATTTCAGATACTTAATCGGGCATCTGCCTTCTTTTATTTGCAGTTTTTATAAAGCTTAATTTTCTTAATATATACCTTAACTTTTCTTATGAAATAACCCTATGTAAGTCACTGACATTATTCATAAAGGAAATATAGGTTTCATTTCAAACTAATAGGAAATATTTTCTTTAAACGGCCTTAAAATTTAAATAGCTACTAAGAAGTTCCGATAAGGAACAACGGAGTTATTTAAATTGTATAAGAACTTAATCCTATTTCTGATAATCATTTCAACTCTTGGAGTTGAGATGGCGAGTGCTGCCTGTGGTGCAAACACAAGGCAATGGGAAGCGGATGCAGGGTCTGATAATTGGAATACAAATAATAACTGGAACGCGGCCAATAGACCAAACTCTGCAGGAGAGAATGCTCTTATTGTTTCAGATTGGTTCTTTCCAAGATACCCAAATAGTACCTACACATTAGGCTGTATTGACATTCAATCAGGTAAGCTTACGGTGACGAGAAATAGAACTGTAACACTTACGGGGGACTATTTTAGAAACCCAAATACAAACTCTCTTGTTATCGGAGGAAATACTTGGGAAGTGTACATGAATGGTACTGCCGTCCAAGAGTTTTTAAACGTTGACCCAATCGCGAGACTTAGAATTGGTAACGGTACAACTGTAAATCTAAAAGAAGAATTTAATATAACAAATAGGTTCTTGATAGATGCAGGGGCCGGGAATATTAATATTGAAGATTCAGTAACGATTGATTCGACTGCTTCTGATGTTACGATTCCTTCGTCGGCAACTGTAACGGTTCAGTCAGGGGCAATATTCAGAGTCCTAAGAAACCTAACTGTAAATGGAGTGCTAAAAGTAGAAGCTGGCGGTCTACTTGAAATTGGAAATGGAAGTACCCTAACAGTTGCAGCAGGTGGACTGATTCAGCTCGCTGGATCTCCCGGGAATGTAGCAAAGGTAGATGCTAACGATGCAGGAAGTTTTACTTTCAATGTGGCTGGAGATTTTAACGCCGAATACTTTAGTATAAATAGAACATCGGCAGCGGGTCTGAATGTCACCGGTAATATACAAAAGCTTGATAATGGAGACTTTCATTTTATAGCTACAAATGGTTATGCCATGACCCTTGGCGCTGCTGCAACAATTCCTTCAACTTCTTCAAGTGTAGGCTTTTTCGAAGAAGGTGGGACGGGAACCCAAAGAAATGTAAACGCGACTTCTTTTAATGTCTCAAATTTAAGTTTTAGTAATTGGAGTGGGATTGGAGACACCGCAAATGAAACGGATCCTAATGGAAGAATCTCCTGGGGTACTGAAGCGACACCTAAACTTCAAATTGTCGATAGGGCCGCGGTAGGAGAACCTCCTTCAACTATTGGAGTTAGTTCCGCTGATACACAATTCATCACAATTGGTTTTTCCATGACTGGATCTGCTACTTCCTCTTCTTATATAGATACGATTCTTTTTACAATTGGCGGTGTTAACAATGCTGCTGATATTTCAGCATTGAAGGTCTATAAAGATGTTAATAGTAACTGTACTTATAATGCAGGGACGGATACGCAAATAGGTTCTGACTTGGTTCCGATAGGCTCTCCTGCCGAAGCAACTTTAACTCTTGGTGCTACGGATGTTGTAGTCCAAGATACGACGGAAAAATGTATCTTTGTTTTCTTGGCAACTTCTGCTTCCGCTCAAGATGGAAGTACCTTAGCTGTTTCAATTGCAAAGACAGATGATATTACTAATAGTGAGAACTATGATTGGTCAACTTCCGGAGGACCTCCTTTAGTTGGTGGGTTTGCTGAAATAAATGGATCAAATACTAGAGTTTGGGCCGGGGGCTATGGAAACCCTACAACAGGTGGCAATTTTGCTCAAAACAATCAGTGGCTCCCAGCTGGCTTTCCAAACTCGACCCTCGATTGTCAGATAGGAGAAGGATATTCCTTTCCATTCTTTGCTGATACAACGGAGCGCTCATGTTTAAATGCATCTCTTCCCGCTAACGGTAGAATGAGTTGGCAAAATAGAACTACAACTTGGTCAGTTTATGGATCATTGACTATCGGAAATAATTATACCTTTACCCAAGCGGCTTCTGGGACTCTTGCCTTTAAAGGTGTTGGGAACCAATCCATTTCGGCCGAGACTGATTTTCCTGGCAATTTAAATATTGCCAACACAGGTGGGTCCGTTTGGCTTAATAATGATTGGGTTGTAAGTGGAAACTTAACAGTTAACTCCGGTGACTTTGTAGTGACGACAGGGAATACGTTGAGCATTGGTGGATCAGTTACTGTTAATGGCGGTCGATTGATTATTGAACCTGGTGCAACTTTAGAAGTTGCAGATAACTCGACAGTTACCGTAGGGGCCTCAGGTGAAATTAGGGTTCTTGGAACATCGGGACAAACAGCAAATATCAGAACTGCCTCGACGGCCGAAGACTGGAACATGGTTGTAAATGGAACCATTGCAGCTCAGTACTATTCTTTTTCAAACCTTAATACGACTGGTGTAACAATTAATAGCGGTGCAAGTATTGATGCTACATACTATCTGCAAAATGGAACATTTTCGTATCCTGTTAACAATACGACGACTTTCTTAACTCTTAATAGACAAATTCCTGGCAACGCCCTTAACAATGTGACCTTTGATTCAGGTGGATCCCCAAGAACGGGGATTACAAATATCACAACAAGTGCTGCAGCTGGAACGTTAAATATTACCGACTGGAATGGTGATTGGGGCGGAGAATCTTTTGATAGTGATCCGACTTATAATGTTACTTGGGGGACGCAGACTAATACAATTGATGTCACTCAGGATGCAACAACATCAGGTGGAATGGATCAAGGTTCTACTTACGTCATTGGACGTTTTGCTTTTAAACAAACTCAAGCTGGTGCCTTTAACGATACAGATATTACAGAGCTTGCCTTCACATTATACGGCACAGGTGATGGGGCGGATGTAGCACAACTAAAAGCATATTATGAAACAGACTGTAATAGTGCTGGCGGAACTCTTCTTGGAACAGCTACTTTTAGTGGAGTTCCTGCGAAGGCTACTATTTCTAATATCACAGGGGCAACAATTTCGGCCCACGCTACTGCTCCTCCTACTGCATGTGTTTATGTAGAACTTGATATAGCCTCTTTGGCAACTGCGGACGAAACAATCGGTATAAAGATTGACTCTAATAATGATGTTATTAACTCCGAAGGATATTCTTATAACGGAGCGGCTTCTCCTCCAGTTGATCTAGGTACGGCCAGAGCAATTGTTGGCTCAACAACTGTTTGGACAGGTGGAGCTAGTACAGCTTGGAATAATGGAGGGAACTGGAATGGCGGCGTTCCAAATTCGACATTAAATTGTATTATTAATGATGCAGCAAATGATCCTTCAATTGCTGGGGTAACCGCTAATTGTAAATCTTTAACAATCGGAAATGGTACTTTGAGTATGAGTGGCGGTGCTACTTTAAACCTCTATGGTGGATTTACAAACACAGGTACCTTTAATCAAAATGGACAAACATTTAATATGGTGGATGATGGGGTTAACCCTACCACTCAGACTATTGATACAACGTCTGCAATTGAAACTCTCGGGTTCAACAAAACGGCTGGTGGTTCAATAGTCATTGGTTCTGGAACTCTAGAGATAACAAATACCTTAAACTTTGGAGCATCTAATAGCTTTGAGTTTAATGTTCAAGATGGAAAGACTTTAAAATTAAATGGTGGGGCTACAGTTAGTTCTGCGACTTTAAAGATTGAAGGTGGCGGAACGACCCAAGTTGCTTCTGGGCAAACAATGACTGTTTCGGGCGGTACTTTAAATATGGATGGAGTCGCCGAGGCCATGCCTAATACTGAGGCTGCAAGTTACTATTCAAACTTCTCATCAAAGAAAGCAAAGATGGAAGCTATTTCTGGAAGCTTTGGCTTTAGCGCGACATCAGGCTCTGTAGGTCTTGATGGTTTTGTTTTTGATGGTCTTGATACCAATGGATTAAGCATCGGTGGAACAGCGGTATTATCAAATATGGATGGTGGGCAATTTGCAGGTCTATCTACGAGCTATGGGTCAGTAAAAGTTTTAAACATAAATACTACAGGAAGTATTCCTGCTGCTGCCACTAAGATTGGGATCAATTGGGAAACTAGTGCTGGAACTGAAGGAAATACCCCGGCGAATACAGAAAATTATCAGCTAGCTGCCTCAACTGGTTGTGGTTCTCAGACTATGGATATCACAGAATGGTATGGTGACTGGTATGATGAAGTAACTACTTTTGATACAAGTACTAAAGTTAGTACGGCATCATGTAATATTAATTTCAATGGTTCTGTTTCAGCGGTAAGTTTATTAAGTTATACGGCCACTCCTTATAATGCAGCAGTTGACCTTGAGTGGGAAACAATCTTTGAGCAAGATCACTCTGGCTTCAACGTCTTTAGAGCAGGTGAAGATGGCGAAAACTTTTTACAGATTAACCCTGAGCTTATAAGAAATAACCTAAGTTCAGTTTCCTATAAAGGTAAGTATCGTTTTGTTGATAATGACGTGGAAAATGGAGAAACATATCAATACTATATTCAAGATATTGATAAGTTTGGAAATACCGAGCTTCATGGACCGAGAACGGTAACACCTCTTGCTACTTACGGAGCAGTGCCTGCTGCTGGTGGCGGGGTTAATGATGGTGGATCTAATGATGATGATGGAGAAGCAGATGTAACGGACCCAGGATCCATTGCCAATCCTTCATTTAAAGATTTAGGTGATGGGGTACAGATCCTTTCTCAAACTTCGACTCATTTAAGAATAAAGATCACTCCCCCTACGGCTAACTTTAGCGCGAGTTCATGGAATGGATCTTATGAACAAGTAAGCATGTCTAGCTATGCTAAGACTCAAGAAGCCGGTAAACCTGAACTATTAAAAAGAAACCTTTTAGTTGAAGTTTATCCTTTTGCTACTTCAGCTACACTTCAAAATAATACTCAAACTCAATCAGCAATTGGTCCTAAAGCAATGCAGCCAGCTCCTGATTATGTATTAAACGGATCTAATATCTTAGAACCTGTTTATGCCATTGATTCAAGCTTTTATAATGTAAGTCAGTTAAGACCAGCAAACTTTGTCACAGTCGATACGGATCTATTAAGTGTAAGTGGGAAAAAATTCATCAAGATTTCCATTGATCCTCTTAGTTATAACCCGGTAACAAGTGATCTAAATCGTCTTGATTCGGCAATCATTGATATTGCTATTGATGGAAATAGCTGGGAAGTTGACCCTCCTGCTGACGCTACTGACTATAATGCTAATATCGTAGCTAATACATTAAGAATTGATTTTACTTCTAAGGGTATGATCGAAGTTCTGTATGACGATATCGTCAGTAGTAATAATGAAGCTCCTTTTGAAAATGCTGATACTTCAGAGCTCCGTCTTTATAATGGTAATACTGAGATTCCTCTTTATCTAGTTGATGGGGATGGAGTCTTTAACTCTGGTGATAAACTTTATTTTTATGGTGATTACGTTGAAGCTAAGGATGACTTAAAGAATCAGAGAGTTCTTAGTACGCAAAATATTTATGGGGTGGCAGCGGCTCCACTTCGCTTTTCTACTATCGATGGATCAGCAACGACCGGAAGAGTAGGGGCCAATCCTTATTCAAGTTATACGGTAGTCGCTGATCAAAATAATGACATCTTAATGTATGAAAATCTAGGAGATGATCAAGATCACTTTATTTGGAAAGTCTTAAGAGCAACTGGAGGCTATGATACCTTGAGTATGAGCATTGAGCTTCCTTATTTAAACTCAGCATATACTGATGACGTTAATTTAAGCCTTACTTTAAAAGGTAAAGAACTTGGCTGGAATGAAACAGAATATGATCACCATGTAGGAGTCTTTATTAATGGTTCAGGAACTGCTAATAAGACTTTTACTTTCTCAACAAAAGAAATTCAGACCCTAGACTTTACTCTGCCACATAGTTTATTCACAGCTGGTACGAACACAGTTGTAGTGAAGGCTCTAGGTACTTATGCTTCAGCTGTTAGTGTCTTAGAAACTGTGGCTATTGATAAGTTGAGCCTAACCTACTTTGGTGCTAAAGGCAGTACTAGTGATAGAGTTGAATTTACTAATGATGACCCGAATACTTTAGTAACGATGGAAGGCTTCTCAGGACCCGCAATCGAACTTTGGGATATATCAGACTTAACTCAACCAGGATTTGTTACCAACGGTTCTGTCTATAGTACTGACGGTAACACCACTTATAAAATGGATTTTGAGGCCAATGATAACTCTGCTGAACTTGGGACTAAGTATTATGGTGTGCTAGTTGGAAGCTATTTAAAACCATCAGGCTTAAGTTTATCTTCTGGCTTTCAATTACCTCTTAAGAGTTCATCTAATAAGGCTGATCTATTGATTGTCGGTCACAAAAGCTTAACTGATAAAACTTCTGAACTTGTTTCTCAAAGAGAAGGGCAAGGGCTTACGACTAAAGTAATTACACTAGATCAAATCTATGCTGAATTCTCAAATGGGCTTGTTAGTGCAAAAGCTATTAGAGACTTTGTCAGCTATACCCAGTCAAACTGGAGTGCACCTTACCCTAAGTATCTTCTTCTCTTAGGGGACGGGAGCTTTGACCCTAAGAAGAACCTCTCCTCTACAACTAAAGAAACAGGAGATATTCCAATGACTTTAGAAGGGGCTAGATTCTTTGACTACGCCACAGATAATTATTTTGTCAGTACAACGTCTTCATATCTACCACAATTAGCTGTGGGAAGGATTCCAACCAATGACCCTGCTAAGATAGAATCATATATTTCTAAGATGCTTCTTTATGAAAATGGAACCACATCACCATCTGAAGGTCTTATGGAGTTAAGCTTTATCTCTGGTGAAGAGAATGGAGCAGGGGATGTAACTGATCCTAATGAAGATAAGTTTGATGAACGTATTAGTGAACTGACAAGTCTAAGCTCAAGATTTACTAATGATACACTTCACTGGCATACCCTTGGTGGAAATGCTCCAACTAAAACTGCTGTCATCGATAGATTCACTAATTCGACACCATTTATGATGACTTATATGGGTCACGGGGCTCCTAATCAATGGGGATCACTTAGCTTTATGGTTAACGACGATATGGATTCTTTAAATAACTCTAAGCTTCCAGTAGTCATGAGTTTAAATTGTGATAATGCCCAATTCTATGATCCTGAAAGGACCAACCTTACAAGAAGTATGGGAGAGGCCTTGATCTTAAATGAAAATGGCGGAGCTATTTCTTTTATTGGCTCGAGTACTCAAACAACACCAGCGGCCCAAACTTATTTTGCTAAAGCTTTTTATTCAAAAGTGATCGAAGAGACTAACAAGGTATATCATAGAGTCACTTTAGGTGAGATTCTTCAGGAGACGAAGATCACTCTTGGAACAGATAATTATTCAAAAGACATCACTAGATCAACTATGCTCTTTGGTGATCCCTCTATGCCGATTCCAGCAGCTCTTTTTGCTCCTGCACCTCCTCCAGTCGATTCTAATCCTGTTGCAGGTGGCGGCGGCGGCGGTTGTTCAGCAGCTGCCTCAGGTACGGACGGTTCAAATGGACCTAGCTGGCCTGAAGGTATTCTTGAATTTCTTATGCTTTTCGCTCTTGGTTGGGGTTTAAGAAGGCTACAAAAGCGCTATTTAGCCTGAGAATCTAACTACTTAGACAATTGTATAAACTGCATACCCGCTTGTCAGAAGGGGGCTAAATAGCTAGATTCCGGTTGATGAAAACTGATTCTAAACCAAATATTTACGGCTATCCATTGCCGCTTCTAAGACAAGTCTTAGCAGATAATAAATTACCTAAATTCAACGCTGATCAGATCTTTAACTGGGCCTATCGAAATTTTAAATATGATCCTATCGAGTGGACTAATATTGGAAAGAAGACCTTAGAATTCATCAATGAAAACTTTGATACTTCAATTCCAAAGATTGTTTGGAACGGCCTTTCAAAAGATGGAACAAGAAAATTTCTTCTAGCAATGAACGATGGTAAAACTGTCGAGGCCGTTGCTATTCCCGCTAGAGATAGGCTGACTTTATGTATCTCTTCACAGGTAGGTTGCGCCATCGGTTGTACTTTTTGTCATACAGGAACCATGGGACTTACTCGTCATCTTCAAGGTGGAGAGATCGTTGGTCAGTACCTAGCCGTTCAAAAGTTTCTACACGAAAAAGATGAACCAAGATTATCAAATATCGTTTATATGGGACAAGGTGAGCCTCTTCATAACTTTGATAATGTAAAAGCTTCAGCAGAAGTCTTCATTGAACCAAAAGGCTTAGGTCTTTCTCAAAGAAAAGTAACTCTTTCAACTTCGGGTTTAATTCCTGCCATTGAAAGGCTAATGGAGTTTCCACCGATTAATATAGCAATCTCTCTTCACGCCGCTCACGACGATATTAGAACAGAGCTTATGCCAATCAATAAAAGATACGATTTAACAAAACTCTTTGAGGCCATTAAGTTAATACCTCTTAAGGCCCATAGAAGAATTACTTATGAGTATATTCTTATTAAAGAATTAAACGACCGTCCTGAAGACGTGGATGCTCTAGTAAAGCTTCTTCCTAAAAAAGAATCTAAGATCAATATCATTCCTTTTAACGAATACCCTGAGTCTAAGTTTAAGCAACCAACCAATGAAACCATCAAGTGGTTTATGGATGAGTTAAACAGAAGAGGTATAGTCACTACTGTTCGCGCAGCGAAGGGTGATGATATCTTGGCCGCCTGTGGGCAGCTTAAGAGTCATGCTGAGACTGGTAAGTTGAACTTGTGGGAATAGGTACACGCTTCCTTTTCGAAAATTCAATTGTTTATGTTGGCTGACTTTTAAGTATATTTTGGATTCCTCTTCTACATTGCTTGTTGAATTTAAAAAGGGGTTTAGATAGTCCCTTTCTGATTGTGTCTTCTAACTCGCTTCCGTGTCTTTCTTCCATCCATTGTCTGTAGTCAAAATAGTCGAGGTGAACCTTGATTCCAAGTTTTCTAATCTGGGCAGGACTATAGCGTAAACTTGAATATGGGTAGTCGATGCAAAATTGGCATAGACTTGCACGGACCGGGTTTTGATAGATATAACGGTATATATTGAACAAATAAGACTTGGAATCGACGATTGTCCATTTATAACGATTGGCAAATTTGTGGTTTTGAATTCTTGCTTCTTTATTTATCTCTTTACTCAGGCGGCGATTAAAGTGCTCCATAAATTTATCGATATTGGAATTGGGAGTCGAGACTAGAAGGTGGTAGTGATTTCCCATCAAGACAAAAGCGTGAATGATGACAGTTTCTTTTTCTAAAGCATAACTTAAGCATTCATAACAAAGCTCCCAAATCCGAAAGAGGGGAATCTTAAACCAATCTTTGTTCGTGGTTCGAATATAAACATGGTAGGGAAATTCATTTTGGCGGATTAGATTTTTTCTTGGCATTCGAGCTTTCTAGCGAAATGATCTTTTGGAGTCTCTTTTCAACTTTATTTGAATAATAATTATTTCATTTTTGAGGTACACGCTTCCTTTTCAAGAATCTAGGAACTTAGCTTTTGTTTTTGGTCGTATATAAGTTGAGTCATTCGAAAAAAATAATTGATGGCCTTTTTTTTACTCATAAAATAAAAAAAAGAGAACTAATTGCTTAAAAAGCTAAGAAAATTATAAGGATTCCTTAAAGAAGTTATTTATAGATGGTTGGAGGCTTAAAAAAAAGCCTTTAACTGATTGAAAGGTGGAAAAGGAAGCGTGTACCTACTTTTCCCACTTCCAAAACATAACTTCTGGTTCGATTGAGCCTTTGTCTTTAGATGAAGGATTTCTTCCAAGCATAGTGGAATCATCCTCTTCTTCTTCAGAAGCTAGGGCACGTTCTTTTTCTTGGGTTTCCTGTACTTTGTAATGATCTTCTTCCCATTTAGTTGCGCCTTTAACTGTAGGCTCGCTATGAGGATGAAGACCAAGTTTTACTTTAGGGGCCTTGTATTCTTCGGCTCCTGCGGACAAACTGACCAAAATAAGGAGAGCTAACATTGATTTCATAATTCACTCCGTTAATATCTTTTCGGCTATTCCATGAAATAGCTTGAGACCTACGAATTTTCGCGTATTTGAGGCCTAAAATCTTGAAGGAGTGAGGGGAATTTGGGACAATATCCCAGAACCATGGAAAAGGTTTTTATGAGTACCATAACTCATCGTAATCACTGGAGTTGATGTGAGTAAATCCAAAAATAGGGCCGTCTTTGGCGTGCTTTTTCTTGTTTTTCTTTTCTTTATAATCTTGATGATCTTTGCCACCTATACAATGCAGGTGCTTCAGGACGAAAGTAGTGGCATTACTGCCTCGCGTTCTAAAGGCAAGATCGGAATCATAGAGGTTCAAGGGGTCATCATGGACTCAAAAGATACGGTGGAGCTTCTTCATAGAGCAGAAAAAGATAAGTCCATTGAAGCGATCATCTTAAGAATCAATTCTCCCGGTGGAGCCGTAGGACCTTCTCAAGAAATCTACGAAGAGATCAGAAGAATTGATATGGCCTACGACGCTAGAATGAAAGAAGGCAAAGATAAAAAGAAAAAAGATTCTGATATTCCTGAAAGAGGCAAACCAATCTACGCAAGCTTTGGAACCATGGCCGCTAGTGGAGGTTATTATATAGGGGCGGCGGCCAGGAGAATCTATTCTAATCCTGGAACACTCACTGGCTCTATTGGGGTTATCATGCAGTTCATGGATCTATCTAAACTCTATGAACTAGCAAAGGTGAAGCAAGAGACAATTAAGGCCGGTCGCTATAAAGACGCCGGTCATCCTGATCGTCCTATGACAACTGAAGAGCGTAAGATGTTAACTGATCTAATTGCTGGAGTTCATAAGCAGTTTCGTGATCATATCTCTGCTCCTCGCGCTAAGAAGTTAAAGCGAGACTTAAAAGAGCTTGCTCAAGGGCAAATCTTCTCAGGGGAACAAGCGCTCGAGTATGGTCTTGTTGATAGAATGGGTTCTTTATGGACAGCCGCTAGAGAAGTTCACGAAGAGTTGAACTTAGAAGGCGAGATGACCATGAAGTATATTAAGAAAAAGAAAAAGGTTAGTGTCTGGGAATTTATGGATAGCCTTGAAGAGGCCGCTAATAAACTTAGCTTTTCAACAATCTTTAATAAAGTTCCATTTTTAATGGCAAAGATGAAATATTAATTTATGGATTTATACTTAGTCTGGATTCAGGATCATTTACTCGCAGTTGTTGCTGTTCTTTTAACGGTGGTCTTGATCTATCACTACTTAATTGAAAGAGACACCGGTGTTAAGCTTTCAAAGCGCTATAGAAACTCAATCTTCGAAGCCCAATCAAAAGTTTTCTTAAATGCCACCCAATACTTAATCTCTGGTAATAAAGACTTGGCCATCAGAGAATTTCTGAGTGCTGTAGATATTAATAGAGAAACCATTGATACTTACTTTGCCCTTGGAGGACTCTTTCGTTCTAACGGAGAGATTGAAAAGGCCATTAGTATTCATAGAAGCTTAATTGCTAGAGAGAATATCTCTGAATCAGTTAGGCTTCGTGCCCTCAAAGAACTTGCCTTAGATTTTGATAAGGGTGGGTTTCTTGAAAAAGCAATTGAAACTTATAGAGACGTCTTAAAGATTAATAGAGACCAATACGAAGTGATCCAATCTCTTTGTAGGATCTATGAAGACCTTGAAGATTGGGGACAGGCTTATAACTATAGAATCATGTTATCAAAGGTTGGTCATGAGAACCAAGCGGAGACCATCTCACATATCTTAGTTCAAAAGGCTAAGATCGCCTTTGAGGAAGGAGACTTTAAGCGTTGTCACGAAGACCTAGATGATGCTTTTAGATTTGCTCCTTCAGTATCTGGAAAGATCCTTAGGCTTAAATTATTCTTAGCTGATGGTGACCTTGAAGGGGCTAAGACATTATTGATCGAACTCTTAAAAGAGCATCCGATGTATGCTTCATTTATCTTTGTCTCCCTTGAAGAGGGCTTTAAAGGGGATGAGAATACGACGACTGGCTATAAAGCTAGGCTTGCGATGCTAAGAGATTTCTTCTTAGACCTAGATGATAAAGAACTGATTGAAATTCCTTCAGTGATTCTCTCTAAGGTAAGGCTTCTTAAGGAGAGCGGACGTTCGATCAGCGCTCATGAGATCCTAAAGGCCTGGATGGGCGAGCATGGCGGAAACACAGAAGTCATGAAGGCTGAATACATTAAGCTTCTTATAGAATTAGAAATGTTCGAAGAGGCAGTAGAGAATACAAAAGATCTTTTAGACAATTTACATCAATCACTGACGAAACACTTTTGCAGTCAATGTGGGTATAACTCCGACAGTATCTTTTGGAGATGTCCGCAATGCCATGAGTGGGAGACGATCAAGTTTAGGTGGAAAGTATGATAAAAAGATGGCTTATGATCTTTGCCCTTCTAGGACCTCTTCCTTTAAGTGCAGCGCCAAAGAAAGAAATCCTCAGAGTGGCTTACTTTAATCCTATCTTTGGTCATGTTCATAGAAACCCTTCTCGCTATTCGAGTTCTTTAACCACGATTAGTTGTGGTCACCCTATCAAGGTCCTTAAGCTGGTTCCAGCTAAAGGAAGACCAGTCACGGTCTTTAATAAGGTTTGGCACTTCGTAAAGGTTGGGCCTTATGAAGGTTATATTGATGGAAAGTACTTAAATGAAAAGAAACCGAATTGTTTTCAAGATAGATACCCCAAGTATTTTGATGCTCTTGAACTAGACCTGACTGAGCTTTACTACTGGGGCCGCCTTTATGATCAATACGTTTTTGGAAAGTCGAGGGTTAAGTAATGAAAAAAATATTGATGATGCTTTTCATTTTAGGATCCATGGGCTTTTTATCAGCTCAAGATAAAAAGGCTAAGGAAGGCTCACACTTAAACTTTGATTCTATAAAATCAGTTCTTAAGAATGATTTCTTAACTGAAGAGGCTAGAAAAAATAGGGCTGGCGAAATAGAAAAAAACGAAGCGGCCAGGAAGAAAAAAGAAGGCCTTTACAACGCTCCAGATAGAAGTGACTTTTGGACATTCTTTTCTGAGTATTGGCTCGTTAAAAATGCCACTATCTTGAAATGGGATTTTGAAAAACCTGACTACGCATTAGATGATAGCTTTAAATATTTCTTAGAAAAACTTGGGTATTATGAAAAGAGGTTTAGAATCTTAATGGTTAATACCCCCAACATAACTCACTTTGCCCTGCCTGCTGATCCTAATGAGTATGTCTTTATTATTTCAGTGCCTTTTATAAGAACTCTTGACCTGACAAAACTAGAGATTTCACTTCTCTTATTTGAAGACATGCTTCGAGCTGACAATGGCTACTTTGTACAAGCGGTTAGCACAAATGAACTTCGTGACCTAATAGGAAAGAATTTTTACGGAAAAAAAGTTAACCTAAAGACTTTGAAGAACTTAGAGACTAAGTATGACGAGATCATCTTTGATAAAGGCTTTAATTTTCAACAGCAGTTCGCCATCACAAAGAAAATGGATCATATCTTAAAGACTGACCTTCAGCTTTGGAATCTTTACTATAAGATGCTGCAAAAAATAGATGACTTAGTTAAGTCTAATGTACTTTATAGAAAGTATAATCAAATCTATCCTTCGCCTGAATTGCAGATGAATTGGCTTAGGCCTAAAAAGACTATCCGTTAAGCAATGAGTATTCTCGAGTTATTCAGGAAGGTCTACTACACCTCTCTTTTTAAAAACGTGATTTATTACTGTTTCTACAGTCTTTCTATCCTCATCATTCATCATATTCTTATTTCAACAGCAGCATTTTTTCATTTTCAATTAGATCATTCCCTTGGAACAATTGAAGATTGGATCTTTGAGAAGGCTTGGGAAATAATAATTCTTACAAAACTTATGTGTTCTTGGTTGATACTCAAGTTTATAAGCATAAAATCGGATTCAAGAAACCCTGTGCGAGATATCTTTGTAAGAGGATTCTTAATTCCTGAAAAAGAGACTATTGTCTTTGTGATTTTTTTCATCTTACTTATTGTTGGAATAGGTGGACCTACAAAAGGACATTTAGTTTCTCTTGAGTTTTATAAACCCCTTACTTCATATTGGGGATTGATCATCTTTTATTTATGCGATGTGATGGTTTTTAACGGATTAAAATCCATTCATCCTTTTACTCGAATCGAAAAATGGTCTGCTTATGTAATTTTTTCGTCAATTCTTTATGCCTCAAGTAAGGGCACCTTTCTTTATGGGCTCGATATAAGCTTTAATATATACCTCATTGGTTTTATCAGCTTTTTCTTATCAGATTGGAAAAGGAGCAATTGGACTTTGACGGCATTCTTCTTAATCACTTGTATAGCGCCCCTCGGGGCTCTGTTGGGATTTGACCCTATTTGGAAGGCTAGTTTTACGCCGCTAGTTTTATCCCGTCCTATAAGCCCTATAAACTTGAGTCTAATTGTCATAGTTAGCCTCGGATATTTCTTCTATAAGAATCAAAGAAGATTTAATCGGTTATAATAGATTCACTAATTAAAAAGAGGATGATCATGGAATCAACACAGTTAGATATGTTACAGATTATTTTGGAGAGTGGGCTAGTTGTTAAGTCCGTTCTTGGAATCTTGATCTTAGCGTCATTCGTTTCTTGGGCCATTGTTTTCAAGAAACGCTCTTTAGTAAGATCGGTCGAGAAAAACAATAAACTCTTTATGGACCTCTATAAGAGTTCAACAAAGCTCAGTGAAGTCTATGAGAAGAGTCAATCGATGCCCTTTTCTCCTTATAAGTCTCTTTTTGAGCATGGCTATAAAGAGCTTCAAAAGGCCCGGGGAAATAAAGGTTCTGAAGATGGAGAGAATTCTCATTTAAAGAAACACTTTGAGGGCTTTGGACTAGGGATGATTGAGCGGGCTCTTAAGCAAGGTGTGAATGAAACCAATATTGAATTAGAGAAGCTTCTTTCAGTCCTAGCTTCAATTGGATCAATCTCTCCTTTTGTGGGACTCTTTGGAACAGTTTGGGGAATCATCGATTCATTTACAGGTATCGCTGGTGGTGGAGCTACTCTTGATGCAGTTGCCCCTGGTATTGCTG
The DNA here is from genome assembly GCA_047630275.1 of Sulfitobacter sp. Classification (GTDB taxonomy): domain Bacteria; phylum Bdellovibrionota; class Bacteriovoracia; order Bacteriovoracales; family Bacteriovoracaceae. Next base: position 471,315 of record JBLHVN010000001.1, read on the forward strand.
AAGCTCTCGTTGCTACGGCCATTGGGCTTGCAGCAGCTATTCCTGCCGTGTGGTTCTATAATCACTACAATGCAGAAAACGCAAAATTTAATTCAGACATGGAAAGCTTTGGGCAAGAGTTTTTAAATGTTGTGGAAAGATCACTGGTATAAATTATGGCCTTTAACGTTGGAAAAGAGAAAAAATCTATCTCAGAGATCAACGTCACTCCCTTAGTTGATGTGATGTTAGTCTTACTGGTGATCTTTATGATCACTGCACCGTTAATGCTTAATGGAATAAAGCTTGATTTGCCAAAGACTAAAGAAGTTAATCCGCTCAATTTAAACACAACTCAAGTGGTGCTCTCTTATACTCTTGAAGAGGAACTCTTTCTTGGAAAAGATAAGATCCTAAATGAAGAGATCATAGGTGAGGTGCAAGCCTTATTTAAGAAAAATAAAACACAAACTCTTTTCTTAAGGGCCGACTTTGGCATCTCTTATGGAAAGGTTGCTAAATTAATGAGTTTTCTAAAGCGAGGAGGGATTAGCCAAATCGCTTTAGTTACTGAATTAGATAAATGATAAACTCTTACTTACAAAGACCTTTAAAGTACTTTTTAGGTCACTCCATTTTCCTGCACTTTTTTATCATCGCCCTATTTCTAGGAGTGACTAAGCTGCTAGATATTTCTTTTGAGAGTAAAAGAAAATCAAACATGGTCTTAGTGGAGAGTTCGGTTCGTATTGATATGGTGGCCATGCCTAAAATGACTATCAAAGAACTTCGTAATATTAAGCCTCTTGATTTAGGGGGAGACGCTGGATCTGCGGTAAAAGAGCCCCCTAAAAAAGTAGAGAGTAAGAACGATAGTAAGATCGAGTTTGAAAAGAAAGGCGAAAAGCCTATGAGCTTTATGGAGAAGATGAAACTCTTGGCCAAGCAAAAAGCAAAAGCAGAAAAACAAAAGAATAAAGGAAGCTCTTCAACAGCTAATAAAAAGCAAGATGCCAAAAGCCAAAAAGAGCTTAGAGACTTAATCCTCGCCGGAAATAAGTTAAGTAAAGGCTCAAGCACCGTTGGTAACGGAGCCGGTGCTGTAACGGCCTTCCAAGGCTATGTTCAGCAAATGACTGAGCAGGTTAAGCAAAACTGGAAGCTTCCAAGTTATTTATTAAATAAAGATTTAAGATGTAGGATCCGGGTCTACCTAGGGGCGAGTGGGAACTTACTACGCACCGAGGTTTACGAATCAAGCGGTGATCCGGAGTATGACAGTAAGGCAATTGAGGCCATAGAAGGCTCGGCACCTTTTCCCTCTCTTTCTAAAGAGATAAGAACCAGGGCAAGTAAAGGTGATGTACTATTAGGATTTCCATTATGATGAAAAAATATTTTTTAATTCTATCTTTTCTCCTAAGCACTTCAGTTAGTGCGCAACTTGTTATTGGCGCGGTAGGTGAGGCAGAGCTAGAGACTTCAAAGTTTCTCTTAGAACTACCCAATGTCTCAGGCACTCTTAGTAGTGCAGAAAATAAAGCGGGACTAGAATTCATTTCAATTATTAAAAATGACTTTGCTTTTTATAAGAAGAAGTTCAATACCCAAGAAAGCGTAGCGGCGAATGGATTTTCAAAACCTAATATGTCCGCATTAAAAGCAAAGAAGGTATCATTCTATACTCAGGTCAAGCTTTCAAAAACTTCAATCCTAAATTATGAATTAGAAACATATGATGTGAGTAGAGGAACTAAGATCGTCTCAGAAAAGGGCACACTTCCTTTAGGTAAAATTAGAGATGTGGCCCATGAGGTGGCTGATTATATTTATCAAACCATTATAGGGAAGCGTTCAATCTTTCAAAGTAAAATCCTCTTTGTCAGTGACAGAACAGGAAGCAGAAAGAACCCAAAGAAGGAACTTTATATAATGGACTTCGATGGAAATAACCGAAAGCAGTTAACCTTTCATGGTGGGACTGTTATCTCTCCTGCTATCTCTAAAGATAGGAGCAGGGTTCTTTACAGTTTAATTAGAAATGTGAATCAGAAAAAGAAACGAAATATCAATCTTAGGATGCTCGACTTAAAAACAGGGAAGGACACCTTGGTCTCTCAAAGAAAAGGGATTAACTCTGGGGCGGTCTTTATGCCTAATGATGAAAACAAGATAGTTCTAACTCTATCTCATACGGGAAATGCTGAGCTTTATATAATGGACTTAAGCTCTGGTTCTTTGAAGCGCTTAACAAAGCATTATTCCCCCGATGTGGATCCCTCTATTAGTGTCGATGGCACAAGGATGGCCTTTCTTTCAGGAAGGCCTGGGGCGGCTATGATTTATACCTCATTCACCTCAGGGATGGAGAAAAGCGTGAAAAGGATCTCTTTTGTAGGTCAATATAATGCGACGCCCAGATTCTCTCCTGATGGCCGTGAGATCGCCTTTTCCTCCTGGCTGGACAATAGGTTTGATATCTTCCGTATCGATGCTGATGGTAATAATCTCAGTAGGTTAACTAAAGACTTCGGATCTAACGAGGATCCTAGCTATTCAAATGATGGACAGTTTATCGCTTTTTCGAGCCAAAGAGTCCTCTCTAGAACCAGCGCTGTCCAAAATATATACATAATGGACCGTGATGGGGAGATTTTGGGGTCTGTGACTAAGGGATTTGGAAACTGTATAACTCCTAGATGGACTAAGTAGTTGTAATCACAGTTTTACTGTCCATTTTTTGATTACCCGCGCATTTTTGTCTTGTAAAAAATTCATACATCTATTACACTAATTTCAGTTACGCATAGCGTTATTGAAAAAACCGATCTTAATATAGTGTATAGGAGTTAAACGATGAGTGATTCACTGGCTAAACAATCAACAGAAATCCAAAACCTTTCGACAGTTCTTTTATCAACTTTAGACGAAGCACAATTTTTCAGTCACTTAGCTCAGTTCATGGCTGCCCAGCTTGGAGCTGATAAAGCTAATATCTTTGTGGTTAAAGAAGATTCAAAAGCTGTTCTTATTAGTGAAAATGGACAACCAGTAGACGGATCAATCGTTCTTGAAAAAGGTCATGGACCTGCCGGTCATGTTATTAGAACAAAGAAGCCTTATTTTTCAAACTGTACTCAAAGAGACCCACTCTTCGCTAAAGAAGCTGAAGAGGGTGTAAAAGCTGAGCTAACTCTTCCTATTGTTCATGAAGGAATTGTTATCGCAACTCTTCATCTTCAAGTACTAGAGAGTGAGAGAGAGTTTGAAAGAGATGATATTACAAATGCTTTATCAATCTTAGCCGATCTTAAGAAGCCCCTTTCAAATATTAAGATGTACCTTCAAGCGAAGTTCTTAAACGAATCACTTCTTCGTCAGATTGAATCTAAAGAAAAGCAAATCCAAGAAAATAAAACAGGTCTTCAAATGGCCGATACTTATAGAATCCAAGAAAAACAAATCATTGGAAACTCTGAAGCGATGAAAAGGCTTCTTTCTATCTCTGATAGAGTGAGTCAAAGTTCTGTTAACGTTCTTATCGCAGGTGAGAAAGGTGTTGGAAAACAAATGGTAGCAAGACGTATTCACTGCAGAAGTGAGCGTGGTGGAAAGTCATTTGTAAGCATCGATTGTACGGCCCTTCCAGAGATTAGATTAGAAGCTGAAATCTTTGGTGAAGAGTCTGGAGACTTTACTGAATCAAAACTTAAGCACGGTCTTATTGAAGCCGCTAATGGTGGAACACTTTTTATCAATAATATTGATAAACTAACTCCTGGTCTTCAATCAAAACTAGTTCGTTTCCTAACTGAAGGAATGACTTTTAGAGTTAACGGACAAATGCCTTATAAATCAGACGTTCGCCTTATCGTTGCTTCTTCAAAGAATATTGAAGAGCTTATTGAAAATGGTGAGTTCAGAGAAGACCTTTATTACTCAGTCAATACTATGAGTCTTGAAGTTCCAGCTCTTAAAAATAGACTTGATGATATGGAAGCGCTTTCAAACTACTTCCTAAACTTAGGAAAAGGGCGTGAGCAACAAAAGTCACTTTCTCCATGTGTAATCAAGGCGCTTAAAGAGTACAACTGGCCAGGAAATGTTCGTGAACTTCAAAATGTAATGGAGAGAGCTTATATTCTTTCTGATGGAATCATTGTTGAAAGAGATCACCTTGCTGACTCAGTTCATAAAGTTGAAGAGATTGTAGAAGAAGAAGATGTTCTCTCTTTTGACTTCACAGAGATGACACTAGATGAGCTAGAGAAAAGACATATCTGCTTAACTTTAGATCATCTTGGTGGAAACAAAACAAAAACCGCTAGAATCCTCGGGATTACAGTTAAGACTCTCTATAACAAGCTGCATAGTTATGGAATGATTGCCCCAAAAGAGGCATAAACACTGGTTAAAGCGGTTAAAGATACGGTAAAGTAAATAAGAATTTCGGAGGATACAATGGCAAAAGTTATAGAAACAGAAGGAAGCGCCGAGTCGGCAAAAGGTGGAAGAAATTTTAAGACTTCTACAGATGTTGAAGAGTTCTACCGTTTTGTTAACGATAACGGTCTTAGACGCGAAGCTCGTATGATTGTGGAAACAGTTCAAAAGAGAATCAAAGAACTGAATAAAAAATCAAAGAGACGTGGAAGAAAGAAAGTTCAATAAAAATTATTAAAAATTACGCTATAATAAAAGGCCAGCTCAATGCTGGCCTTTTGCATGGAAGAAACTAGAAATTAGGAAGTAGGCATGGATGTCCCAACAAAATCAAGAGTCGTATTCGATCCAATTTACGGTTTTATCAAATTAACTGAACTTGAATATGACATTATTCATAGCCCTTTTTATCAAAGGCTAAGATGGATTAAGCAGTTAGGTTTTAGTAGCTATGTTTTCCCAGGAGCTGAGCATTCGCGCTTTGGGCATTCTATTGGAGTCATGAATAATGCTGATCGTATCTTAAGATCTTGTGGTCGAGCAGTTACTCAAGACGAGCTTATGAACCCCGCGGTAACTTCTAAAGAAAAGACTTATCATCAGGCCCTACGTTTAGGTGCTCTTATGCATGATATGGGAACCTTTGCTTTTTCTCATACTACAGAAGCGGCTTATATCTCTTTTGGGGAAACTACGACAACTAAGAATGGAAAAGGCCTAAAAGACGACCATGAGAATCTTGGAAGTTTTATTATAAAGAACACAGACTATGAAGGTGGCATCACGCGTATCTTACAAGATGGTGGTCAAGATCCACAAAATATCTCTGACCTCGTAAAAGGGGTGGCCCCTTCGATTATGGCCAATCAAATCCTGCATTCAGAGATTGATTGCGATCGAATGGACTATCTTTTAAGAGATGCACACTATACCGGACTTAAGTACGGAGCTTATGATAGAGACTATCTTCTTTATCATTTTCAACCTATGAAGGTTGACGGTCATGATATCTTAACTATTAAGCATAATGCCCTTCACTGTGTGGAGGATTTCTTAATGGCACGCTTTGCTTGGTATTCTCAAGTTATCCGTTCCCCTAGAGGAAGCCGTTATGATGCAATCGCTGAAAAGCTAACCTATTTCTTCTTAGAAAAGGGATGGATCTACCGTTATTCAGAACTCTTAGATATGATCACAAATGATCCTATGAAGTTTTATCAATTTAACGATAGTTATTTTATGAACCTGGTTCAAACTCGTTATATTGATGGAAGCTTAGATAAAGAACCTCGCATTAAAGATATGGCCCATACGCTTTTACTAGAACGTGGAGCAAGAACAGCTAGGTCTCCAGAGTTAAAGCAGATTCTTATAGATCAAGATAATCAGCAAGACTCAGATAAGATTATTAAAAAAGCTCAGGCAAAAGTTGATGAGATGCAGGCCGTCCTTGATAAAAAAGGAAGCCCTGCAGATTGGCTTCTTCCAGATCTTCCAAAGAAGCAGATCATCTTTGTTAAGTCTCGAAAGAATATCGTTAAGGATGTGAATGGCGGAAATGTTCTCTTAACTAGAGATCCCGTAAAAATTAGTTATGAAAATGGAGATATTAAGCTTCTCGCCGAAGTTGAAAACTCGGTTATTTCAAGACTAGAGAACTGCTCTAACTATACTCCAAACGTATTTTGTTCACAGTCTGCTTTTGATATTTTAACAAAAGATGGGATTATTACGGAATAGTCCGATAGTTTTCCTAGGTCAGGCTTTTAATTTCTGACATGAACTGCAAATGAGCACTCCTAAGACTAATCTAATAGCAGATTAATTTTAACCATGATGGTTTTAGTCACAGGAGTGAATATGAAATCTAGTCTCTTAGGCCTACTTAGTTTTGGTCTTCTTTTAGTAAGTCCCTCAGTTTTTTCAGAAGTCGTCGATCATCCTACAGAGATAATCGTAGCTTTCAAAAAAGGGGCAAGCTTTGAAAAAGCCAGCCTAACTTCTTATAAATCTTTTAATGAATTAGCCGTTGAAACTGATGCCCGTGGCGCTCTTTATAAGTTAGAGCTCCCGCAGACCTTAATTTCAAGTCAGTATATTGATGATCTTAATAAGAGAGAAGACATTCTTTGGGCCGAAGCAAATCCCGTTTTTATTGGAGACCCAAGAGAGTCAACGCCTAATGATCCTGAGTTTGCAAAGCAGTTTCATCATAAGATCATTCAAAGTGAAAAAGCTTGGGATATCTCAACCGGTGTAGCGGAAGTTATTGTCGCGGCAACTGATGATGGCTTTAAGCTTGATCATGAAGACCTCTCAGCAATCTATTATAAGAATGAAGGTGAGATTGAAGGAAACGGAATTGATGATGATGAAAATGGATACATTGATGATGTGATTGGCTGGAACTTTAACGAAGGAAATAATAACCCAGACGTTGCAGGTTATCATGGCGGTCACGGAACTCACGTAGCCGGGATCATTGGAGCAGACTTTAATAATGGATTAGGTGTTGTAGGTCATGGGACTAAAATTAAGGTGATGCCTCTAAAGTTTTATGGAACAAAGTCTTGGACTGGTGAGATGATTCTTAAAACTTATAAATACGCTGCTGATAATGGCGCAAAGATAATCACGACTAGTTATAATATTGATGGAATGAGTTCAAAGAAGATTTACCAAGAAGCAGTGGCCTACGCTTATGACAAAGGTCTTATCATCTTTAATAGTGCCGGGAACGGAAATGCAGAGCAGTCAGCGAGAACAAAGAATACTCAGATCCTTTTAGTAGCTTCAACTCAATCGGGAAGCGATGTGAGGAAGCATGATCTTAGAAGCCGTTTTTCAAATTACGGTTATGGAGTTGATGTTGCGGCACCTGGGAATCCCATCTATTCCACAAGTAAAAGTGGAAAATATGTTGATATGAGTGGAACTTCAATGGCAGCCCCAAATGCTGCTGGTGTTGCCGCCCTTATTTGGTCTGTTCATCCTGATTACACAAGAGAGCAAGTGCTTGCCACTCTTATGAAAAACTCTACAGATGTTGATCCTATTAATAAAAAATATAAGCATAAATTAGGAAATGGTAGGATTGATTCTTTTAAGGCCCTTTCTCAAAAGGTGAAAGCTCCAACAATAAGAAGAGCATGGTACGCAGATGGTAACAAGACTTTGAATATTCATATCCAAGGGATTCTTGATCCAAAAGGATTAACTAGAGGTGGAATAATTCTAGAAGACTCAAAAGGTGACTTGATTTCGTCTTCACTAAAAGCTCTCAATAAGTATGAGATAGGGACAAATATCCTAAGGTTTGAAGTAAAGGCTGGTTCTGGAAGCTACCGAGCGAGAATGAACCCAAAAGCTTTTAAAGGTCCATTTGGACAGGAGCTTGATGGAGATCAGGACGGAGAAGCTGGCGGTGAGTTTGTGTTAGATTTTGAAGTTCGATAAGTAGTTAAAATTCCTGAGAAGAATATCCGACCGGAACATTTTTCTCAGGTTCCCTTCCTTTGAATAAAATCAGACACTTTGCTATAATATGAGACAAGAGACATTGAAACAGTCTCTAGCTTAAATCAGGATGATTTGAGTAGACTTAAAGGAAGAGTCAGATGCTATCTCAAAAGCAGAGTTTAGGCCCAGGCCTCTCATCACAAAAAATAAAACATTCGATTAGAGATCAGAGTTTTTACTTACAAGACGTCACTGTCGATTTTGGAAAGATTCAAGGTCTTAGAAATGTTCAACTCTCAATCAATAACAATGAGGTTCTCTTTGTTACTGGTTCTAGTGGAGCAGGGAAGACAACTCTACTTAAGATCTTAACAGGAGAGTTAGAGCCCACAAGCGGCGAAGTCATCCTTCCGCCAAAGATAAAATTCGTAGCTCCGGTTTTTCAAGACTTAAGATTATTAGAGAGAAAAACATGTGAAGCAAACCTTTGGATTAGCTATGACAGTTCTGTCCATGGCTCAAAGAAAGAATACCTAAAAGAATTAAATGAATTAGCAAAAGTCTTTGGCATCACAGACCGCCTTGATATGAAAATGGATAAGGCCAATGGTGGGCTAAAGCAGAAAGTGGCCATTATAAGAGCTCTTCTCACAAGACCAGATATCTTGGTTCTAGATGAGCCTACTAGTTCACTAGATTCAGCCAACGCTCAAAAGTTATTTGATGTTCTAAGCTTTTATAATTCTAAGCGTGGGCTTACAGTTATCTGGGCCACTCATAATAGAGAATTAGTTAAGAAATTTAGTGGTAGAATTGTACACTTAGACCGAGGAAAGTTGGTCTATTCGGGGCACGCATGCTTTATTTAAAATTATTTGGTGAGATACTCGTTAAGAATCCTCTAAGGGCAGTTGGCTTCTTTTTATCTGGATTCACTCTTTGTTTCTTTTTAGGGCAATCAGAAAGACTTCAAGACAGCTTGATGAGTAACCTTCCTTCAATGGGAGAAGCGCCACACTTCTTTGCTCTAGTCGATAAAAAAATAAATTCAGAAGGAATAAGGCGTAAATTAATGGAACTTCCTGGAGTTTCTGCCGTGAGAAATATTTCAAAAGATCAGATCAAGGCTCAACTAGGGGAAGTCATCGGGGATGTTGGAATTGACCTTCCGGAGAGTTTTGTCTCTCCAAGCATTTCTGGCCTAAAAGTTTCTTTTGCCCCTGAACTTGAAGCACGCAGCCAGAAATTAATCAAAAAATACCTAGCTCGATTAACTGGTGAAGAGGAAGTAACTCTTGGCCCTACGATTGGAAGCCAGAAGAAAACAACAGATTGGATTAATTCTTTTAAAAGTTCAATGAAGTTAAAAGTAGGAGGGCTTCTTGTCTTATTGGCAGCTCTTCTTTATTTAGTCTTTGGATTAAGCTTAGGAACAGAGCTAGGAAAAGAAGCTTATCTTGTAGAGCGCTTTAGCCGCCGTAAGAATGTCGTTAAAGTTTCAGCAGCCTTAGGATACTTAGCCTCTTCAGCACTTATGCTTGTTCCGGTTTTTGTCTTTGGGAAAGTAAACTTTGCTGGAGTATTAGTCTTTGCTTCACTTAGCCTAATCTTTTTCCTCGTAACATCAACGAGAGGTTGGAAAACAGCTTGAAGAAACTTCTTTTTTCTCTTTTTCTTCTTAGTTCAGTAGCTTTCGCTGCTGTTCCTAAAGCTCCTAATTTAAGGCAGACCCTTAATCATCAAAAGAAGGAACTAAAGATCATCACTAAAGAGATCTATTCTTTAGAGAAGAGTTTAGGAAATGGAAATAAAAAGTACCTAAGAACACTAAAGGAAAAAGAATCAATCGAAGATTCTATCTTTGCCCTTCAAAGAAAACTAAAAGATAACGAGCAACAAGGTAATGATAGAAAAGCGAAATTAGAGAAATCTATTAAGAACCTACTTGTTATTAAGTTTAAAAAGAACCAAAAACCAGGGGAATTGCTTTACCTGCGTTTACTCCGAAAAAACTTGAAGAAGGAGGCTGTTGTTCTTGAAAAATTCTTGAAAGATAACGCAAGAGTTAGAACCAGCCTGACGGCCCTTCAATCAAAGTTATCAAGTGTTAGAGAAGTTGAAATGGACTTACTTAACTTGATGAAAGATATGGAAGAGACCAAGCGAGAGAAGTCCCTCCGCTATGTAGAAGTAAAAAAACTTAAAGACGAGCTTCAAGGAAAACTGAAGCTAAATAAGGCCAAGAAACATGTCCGCTCTTTAGTAAAAACAAAAACGTCGAAGATGATTAAGGAGAGGTTTTTGGCACCCCTCGCTAAGATCTCAGATATGGAATATCAGAAAAAAGGTGTCACCTATAAATTCGATGTGCGCCAAAATGTTAAATCTTCTAGGGCGGGTAAAGTTATCCATACCGGTTCTCTATCGACCTATGGGAATGTTGTCATGGTGGATCATGGGAACGAAGTTAAGAGTATTTTCCTAGGTCAATTTCTTCCCACAGTTAAAAAGGGGCAGAAGCTTAAGGCCGGAGCTAGCATTGGAAAAACATTCGATGTTGCTAAGAACGAAGGGAAGCTCTACTTTGAAGTAAGAAAAAAGAACAAAGCTCAAAATACAATCCTATTACTAGACAGAAATGAGGCATTGAAGAATAATCAAAGCCAGCGTCTTTAATATTTAGGTGGAGGACCTATGCGCAAAACCTTGATCGCCCTTTTAGGGGTGAGCACACTTATTTTTGCCTTACCAGCTTTTACAGCGAAAAATAAAAAAGGAAAGTCTCGTTTCGAGAAGTTAGAACTTTTTAATAAGGTTCTTTTTCTTGTTGAATCTCAATACTATAGAGACGTCGATACAGAAAAACTAATTCAAGGTGCTATCAGAGGAATGATGAATACCTTAGATCCTCATAGTGCGTTCTTAGATAAAGAAGTCTTTACAAAGATGCAAGAAGATACAAAAGGTGAATTTGGTGGTCTTGGCATCGAAGTGACTCAAAAGGACGGTGTCCTTGTTATCATCACTCCTATTGAAGATACTCCGGCTTTTAGAGCAGGCCTTAAAGCAGGAGATCGAATTGTAGAGATCAATCATGACTCTACAGTCGGAATCACTCTAGAAGAAGCCGTTGAACGTATGCGCGGAGACCTACATCAAAAGATTCATATCGGAGTCTCTAGAGAAGGTAGTGAAGGCATAAAGCATTTTGAAATCAAAAGAGAGATCATCAAGATTAAGTCTGTTAAGTCGAGCTTAATAGATGATAAGTACGCCCATATTAGACTTATCCAATTTCAAAAGAACTCTGGCGAAGAAGTCAGAAAAGCTCTTAAGAAATATAGAAAGAAAACGAAGAACCTAGCAGGAGTGATCCTTGACCTAAGGGCCAATCCAGGTGGACTTTTAGAAGAAGCTGTTAATGTCAGTAGTATCTTCTTAAAAGATGGGATCGTCGTTTCTACTGAAGGAAGAGACCCAAAACATAAAGAAATTAGGTATGTAAAAAAGACCGGTCATAAAGAGCTAAAACTTCCTGTAGTGGTTCTTATAAATGGCGCCAGTGCAAGTGCTTCAGAGATTGTTGCCGGAGCACTCCAGGATTCAAAACGTGCCATCATCATGGGGACTCAAAGTTTTGGTAAAGGCTCAGTCCAAACTGTAGCAAAGATCGATAATGTACAAGGGGTCAAGTTAACAATTGCTCAGTACATGACTCCAAGTGGAAGAAAGATCCAAGCCGTAGGAATAAAGCCTGATATTGAAGTTTCTGATTTTGAAGGTAAATGGGTAGGGGAAAATAAGGTCGAAGGAAGATATTTAAGAGAAAAAGACCTTCGAAACCACCTAACCGCAACGATTGAAACTGAAGAAGAAAAGAAAAGAAGGCTCGTTACAGAAAAGGCTGAACGTAAGGCCCGTAAAGAGAGGCTAAAAGCTTTAAGAAAAAAGAGGCTTTCAAAGAAAAATGATGACTCAGATAAAGAAGACCTCTTTAAGAAATACAATGCTGATGAAGATTATCAAGTGATGCAAGCTGTGAATTACCTAAAAGGATTCAAGCTCTTTAAAAGCTTGGTAAATTGAGGATAAATGGAGACAATTTATTCAGATGAGGTCTTAAGAGAAACAGGAGAGTTGCTTAAGACCTATACTTCAGAGTTTCAACCTAGAAATAGATTTGAATATAATGTTGATAAAGAATTTCGTCTCTTTGTACAACTTCATTTCCTTAGAAAAGACCCCTTACCGTTAGACTCAAGCCCCGCAAGAATCAATAGCTTTTTAAAGCCAGCGCTAGGACTCCCTCTTTTTAAGATAAGAAAGACAGCTGTTTCGCGCTTCTTTGAGCTACAAAAAAAAGCAAAGCCAGAAGATTGTTTATTAAATCATGATGAAAAAGAAATTCTTATCTCTTGGAGAGACTTAGCTGAAGAAGAGTATAAACGCTCGAGAGAAGTCTTCAATAAGGCCTCTACAGAGGAAATCATCGAACTTGAAACCAATGGGGTGGCTTATTATAAAGCCTGTCACATCGCCAACCCTCCAGACGAAGAAGTTGGTCATTACGATGTTCATTTAGAGTCTCATAAAGAAGTAGCCAAATTATTAAAGAGAATTATTCCACACCGCGAAGACGGAAAGTATCGCATCTTAGAATATGGTTGTGGGGATGGTCGCCTTCTTTGGGTATTAAGACAACATTTCCCAGAGGCTGAGTTGATGGCAACTAATATCTTTGGCGAGTGGGGAGTGGTTGGAGCTGTAAAGAAAGATCCAAATACTAAGATCATCTCACTGGCTTCAGTTGAGGATCAATCCTTTGATGGAGAAAGCTTTGATGCTGTTCTTAGCACCGAAGTTATTGAACACCTAGTAAGACCTGAAGAGATGATTGAAGGGGCTTATAAGGTTTTAAAGCCTGGTGGCGCTTTTATCATCACGGCCCCGAGCTTACATTATGAATTCTTAAGTAATAACCCCATGACTTATGTCTTCGGATTTCTTAGTGTCTTTTCTGAGAAACTCCTCCCTCGTTTTCATAACCTCTGGCAGCCTCTGACTGATTTACCAATAGTTCATTACGCTTTTAGTTTCAAAGGCTTTGGGCTTATGTTTAAAAAGTATTTTAAAAATACAAAAGTCTTAACCACGAGGTTTACTCATTTAAAGAAGTTCCGCTGTGATAAGATTGCCCCAAAGATTCCCTTCTTAAAAAGATGGGGAGGTTTGGTCTTAGCCTATGGAAATAAAGATGCCTAAGGGCTCAACACTCTTGGTTTCGCCTCATTTTCCTCCGCATCGTAGTGGTTTGAGTGACTATAGTTATCAATTTAGCCAAGAGTTAAAAAAGCATTTAGAAGTTGAAGTCATAACTGGGAATAATCAAAGAGATTGGAAAGGTGCAAGGCTTCTTTCAAGATTCTGCAGGATTTTAAGCAGCGATTCAGACACTCTCTTAATTCAATACGTTCCTTATATGTATGGAAAAAGAGGGATCAATCTGCAATTTCCCCTTCTCATTTTTTTCTATTCGCTTTTTAAAAGAAAGAAGATTCACCTTATGGTTCATGAATATAATTATCCAAATCTTGGTGATCTTAAGTCTTGTGTTTTATTTTCTATCCATCAGATCATGGGGAAGTTCTTACTTTTAGCCTCTGATCATATCTTTTGTAGCACGAAAATGTTTGTAGAACTCCTAAGGCCAAAGTCCCTATGCCCGGTTTCTCATTTACCCGTAGGGAGTAATATTTTAAAAGAAGATATTTCTGATGATAAATGTTCAAGCCTCGGGCTTAAAAAAGGGGAGTACGCCTGCTTGTTCGGCTCCTTTCATTCAAGTAAGAAGCAAGAGCTTATCTTAGAGGAGCTCTTGCCCTTTAATATTCCCGTCGTTCATATTGGGGTAACAGATTCAGACTACGAGAACTTAAAGCATCTAGGGGCAGAAAAGATCATTAAGACAGGCTTTCTAGAAGACCGGGAAGTGGCTGAAATCATCTCAAATTCTAAGGTGCTCCTGACTTACTTTATTGATGGTGCGACGCTTCGAAGAGGCTCGCTTCTGGCCGGAATTGAGTTAGGTTGTCCGGTTTTAACCAATTCTTCCTCCTATACAGAAAAGGAATTATTATCTTGTAAAAATATTCGCTTCTCTAAAAACATTGAAGAATATAGAGAAGGCCTTAAAGCCCTTATTCAAGGGGAATACCGCCCTTACCGAGGAGAGAATCCTTTTTCTTGGGGGCGGATTGTTTCTGATTATCTGGCGCGATGCGTAGGGCGATAGAGGCCAGCCCTTTGTTAAAATAATCACGCAAATGAGAGACGAATCCCAAAGTGTGACGTCAGTCGTTACCTCCATTAAACAAAACCTAGAATCGAGTTTTCGTAACCTCATGGTCCTAGGAGAAATCTCTAACCTAAGCTGTAGCTCTGGTGGGCATTGGTACCTAACCCTCTCTGATAGTCAGTCAGCCATTTCTGCGGCGGTCTTTAAAGGGGATGCCTTAAGAAATCCTGTTATGAAGAACTTAAAGGATGGGGATAAGGTTATCTGCAGTGGTGGAATTGGCGTCTATGGAAAACGAGGGACCTTCCAATTGATCATCAAGCAAATCCAAGTGGCCGGTAAGGGTGACTTAAAGCTTGAGTTTGAAAAACTTAAAAAGAAGTTGGCAGCGGAAGGCCTCTTTGATTTAGAAAATAAAAAACCTATACCAAGCCTTGCTAAAAGAGTCGCTGTTATAACAGCAGGAAGCTCTGCTGCCTTTCAAGACTTTATTAATATCTACGAAAGAAGAAGCATCCAAATGGATCTCATGTTGGTTCCTGCAGTGGTTCAAGGGGATGCGGCTCCGGCTTCACTTAGAAATGCTTTGATTGCGACGATCAAATATAGTTTAGCCGCTCCAAAAGAAAAGAAGATTGATGTCATAGTCCTAACCAGAGGGGGCGGATCATTAGAAGATCTATGGGCCTTTAATGATGAAGCCTTAGCGTGGGAGATTTATAATTGTCCCATCCCCATTATAAGCGCAGTAGGGCATCAAGTGGACTTTTCAATCTCTGACTTTGTCGCCGATCAACGCTGTGAGACTCCCTCAGCAGCGGCAGAAACCTTAACGGAAACTCAAACTAAGGTGATTGAAAAACTAGGCCAGTGCAGACGATCCCTGCTTAACCATATGGAATTAACTATGGGCAGGTCTAAGGAAGTTCTAGAGAATTCAAATCCCTCAAAGTTAGTAGAACTACTTTGGTCGCAGTTTAATGAATTGCAAAAAAGACTCTCAGCTGTAGATATAAAGAATAGGCTTCATGAGTTAACGGGTTTTCACGATTTTTCTATGGCCTTAGACGAATATGGGGTTAGGATGAAGCATTCAATAGAAAAAAGGATGCAGGCTGCAGTTTCTCGATTAGAAGGCTATAATCAAATGCTAATGGCCCTAGGTCCTAAGAACGTTCTCGATAGAGGGTATTCTTATGTTAAATCTGCTGATGGCTCAGTTGTTGCAAATCACAAAGATTATAAAAAACTAAAAGATGAATCAAGTATACTTATCGCCTTTTCCGATGGAACTGGAAAAGCAAAAGTTTTAAAGGAAGAATGATGAAGTATTTAATCCTTTTATTTATTTTACTAAGCTCGTGCGCTGTAAAGAATAAAGCCAACTCTCAAATAAAAAACAAAGAGGTCACTCAGCTTCCTGAAAAAGCCTTTGTTCCTAATGATTATATTATTAAACCCGGAGAAGTTAACTTTATTAGTTTTCCTGACTTAAGAGTCAATGGAAAAGGAACACTTAAGTGCCGCAAGAAGACCATTCCTCATTACTTAGGAAAAAATGGGCTTGAAGCTTACGTGGCAGAATCCTACTTTAGTAAGATGAAGCCCTATTCTTGTACTTTTACTTCTGGAAATAAAACCACTGTAGTGGCCAATATGAAAGTAGTAAAAAAAGTCTTTCCTTCAGAAAAATTAAACGTAGCAAAGAAGAAGATCTTCCCTCCTAAAGAAGCCTTAGTAAGAATTCGTAAGGAGCAAAAGTTTCTTAATAAAAATTACGCCTCTTCTCCTATGAGACCATTATTTACTAAGAAATTCGATATTCCCCTTGATTCATACGTGACAAGTATCTACGGATCTAAGAGGCTTTATAATAATAAGAAACAAGGTCAGCATTTAGGAACAGACTATAGAGCGGCAGTTGGAACACCTATTTACGCTACTAATGCGGGAAAGGTTGTTGTGGCTAGAGACCTCTATTACACAGGAAATACCGTTACAATCGATCATGGCTTAAGCATCTTCACTGTCTATGGGCATTTAAGTAAACTCAATGTTGTTGAAGGTGATATTGTTCCAAAAGGAAGTCTTCTCGGACTTGCAGGTATGACAGGAAGAGTGACGGGACCTCATTTACATTGGGGAA
The DNA here is from genome assembly GCA_047630275.1 of Sulfitobacter sp. Classification (GTDB taxonomy): domain Bacteria; phylum Bdellovibrionota; class Bacteriovoracia; order Bacteriovoracales; family Bacteriovoracaceae. The sequence goes on from JBLHVN010000001.1 coordinate 487,637, forward strand.
TTAAGATCTATGGAGAATGGATTGAAGGTGACTCTTTAGTTAGGGCCACTGAGTGGCTAGGGGAATAGATGAGAGAGCAGTCTCTTCCATTAACGCAAGCACCTGATCTTCTTGAGATTAGGTTGGCAGAGACTTTTAATTCAAATGAAAATGGAGAGCTTTTAAAAGTAATAGAAAGACTCCCCTATCTTTTCAATATCGTGAACCTTAAGTCAGCGGCCAATGAGAAGAATCAACCAAATAATGGGAAGGTTTTCTTTTTAACTCAACTTGAGTATGAGTTGCTCAAAAAGAAAATTCCTAAATGGAAGAACTCTTGGTTTTTTCTTTTGGTAGATGTGGTGGGGGAAGATTACCCTGATACTAATAATTTGATCGTCTTAGATCAAAACACCAGAGAGCAAATCCCCGCCTTATTAGAACTAATCAACGAAGAATTCTGCCAGCAAAAGAAAAAGCAGTTAGCTAAGAATGCTCTAAAGAACTTTCAAGTTTTAGGCAAAGAATCAGTTAGTTTCCTAGAAGAGTTACAAGACTCTTTTAAGAACCGAGGGGAAGATCTTGGAACTCATGGAAAAAGTGCCCTAGGAGTGATGGAGACGATCTATCAGCACTACGGAGAGTTTCATACGACTGAAAACTTTGATGAATTAGATAAATTGCTTAAAAAGGTTATAGGAAAAGAAAAATTAATAAAGTCTATTCAGATCTACGAAGACTTTGATTTGCTTTTAAGTGATGACATGGGGGGAGGTATGATTCTTCCTCTTGTCCATGGAGATAAATCGGCCCTGGCCCTGTACCGCTTTCCAAAAAAGATTACCCCCATTACACCTTTTTACACCTACTTTCTTCATTCAATGCTTAGCACTTCTTTTGCAAAGGTTTATCCGAGAAATGCAGACGCAGAAAATGCTCTTTGGGAAGAAGCCTTTTCTAGGTTTCCTTTTCCTTGTGCCATGATCACTCAAACAGGAGAGTTAATCCTGCATAACCCATCATTTTCAAAACTCAATTTATCGCCGGTTGTGCTTTCAAAATTATCGAATCAAGAAAAGATAGAGTCTCAAGGGACAGTCTTTGAGATGAACCGTTTAGAGATCAATAGGGGAGAGCAGCAGCAATCAATACTGATGCTAATGTCGGATAATTCAAAGATAGAAAACAACTCTGGCTCCTCTGAAGAGCTAGGGATCATCTCTTCTTCAATTGCCCATGAATTAAATAATCCTCTCGCAGGTATCTTAGCGATGATCTCAGTTCTTGAACTAGAGGATGAATGGCTTGAAGATGCTGAGGTCACTCAAGGCCTAATTGAAATGAAGCAAAGTGGGAGACGTTGTAAGGATTTGATCGAGATCTTTCTAGGATTCTCAAAGGCTTTTCCTAATGCAGGAGAGACTGATGAAATCAATGAGAACTTCTTAAAATCCCTTGAACTTATAAGATTTAGAACAATTGAATCAAATGTTAGGTTCGAATTTTCTCATCATAAAGGAAGCTCACCTTTTAAAAGAGAGCTCAATACTTCAGTTGTCTCTATGATGTTTTACTTGATTCTTAATGAAATCCTAACCAGCTTTAGTCATCATAAGTTAGTCTCAGGTGCAGAGGACAATGTCCTAAAAGGGCATTTCTATGAGCACCCGACTAAGATAATTATAGAAATGGAAAAAGGCTTTAGGTTCCAAAAAGCACTCGATGAATCAAAGTTGATACAACATCTTCTAGATCTTTTAGGTATTTCACTTCAAGTTGAAGATAAGAAGATTATCCTGAGTGAGTGGACTCTAACTTAGAAGGAAGTATGGGCATCAGTTATAAATTATTCTTTTATATCTTTGTGGCAGGTGGCCTAGGAGCTAACCTACGCTGGATTACGAGTCATTTTTCTAATAAGTTAACCGGAAAGATGTGGAGCGGGACACTTATTGCAAACCTCGCGGGTTGTCTGGTCTTTTTTTTAATCTCAAGGTATCAGCCTAGCAATAAGGAATTAGAACTTGTTTTTAAAACGGGGCTTCTTGGGAGCTTGACGACTTTTTCGACATTTTCCTACGAAGTCGTTTCTCTTATAAAAGCAGGAAGACCGACTGAGGCCCTTCTGGTTTTCTCGTTAAATATATTCCTTGGGATAATTATAGGTATTGGGATTATTCGTTAAGAACTCTTCAAGCTCTGAGACAAATTGATCAGGGTTCTTTTGTGGAATATTCTTATTAAAGATAAAAAGATCAGATTTATTTTCTTTTGAATTCTTTAAATAAGTATCAATAAAGATCTTTAGAGTCGGATGAATATGAATCTTTTTAAGTTTGTTATTAGTCATCCTACTCGACTTTGAATTGATGTACTGAATCAGCTTCTTTCTATGACTAGGGTAGCGAAAAATAAGGCAAGATTTTTGATGGAGAGCTGAGATTGGGAAGATAATCATCTGCTCAGGGACTAGATGATTGGTGATCACAAAGTCTCCAAAGCCTCTCTCAAGAATCGGTCCTACTGAAGTTGCATCTTCATCGGTCATCTTCGCTGGCATCTTTAAGCTAGGGAGATGCTCTTCCCATAAAAATCTTAGGACATCCATCCTAACATTAGTATCAAGCTTGCTAAAAAGATTAGAGAAATGAACTAAGCTTTCAAGAAATGGTCCATAGACTCTTATTGTAATCATTTCCCAGTCAATCTTATCGATCTGCTCGGCGATGAATTCTTTTTCTTTGGTACTGTTTCTTAGAGGTAGGGCAAAAAGAATAACACCATTTTCCCCTTTAAAAGTGATTAGACCAGGAGTCCTCATACTAGAGAGCTTCTTTTTAATCACTTCTTTTGATTCATCATTCTTAAAATGAATCCTATCTAGCTCATATCTGTTTCTAGGATAATAGAGGTGGTTTACCTTCTGAATATTCTTATCAATAAAGATCTTTAGGTAATTAAGAAGTAGTTCCGCTGTAGCTGAAGCATCATCTAGGGCCCTATGAGCCTTTCTATGTTGAATATCAAAGATCTTACTCATGTAATTTAAATTTGAGTTCATGAGATTAGGTATTAAGTACTTTGTCATTAAGTTGGTACAAAGACTTCTATTAGATAGTTCTGGTTTTCCTAACCTTCTTAAGACTGAGTTAAAGAAGGGGACATCAAAGCTGGTATTATGAGCGACTAAGATACTATCTCCCATAAACGCTAAGATCTCATCAACAACTTCTTCGATCTTAGGGGAGTCAGATACATCATCAGGGGTAATAGAAGTTAACTTTTGAATAAATTCTGGGATATGAATCTCAGGTTGGATTAAATAGGAAGCTTCTTTAACAACTTTCAGGTTCTCAATTCTTACCATTCCGATCTCAATGATCTTATCGTTCTTATGATTACCACCTGTGGTTTCAAGGTCGAAAACACAGAAGCTCATCTTTTGAATTTCATCGGAAACTGATACGGGTTCTTTATTTGTCATTTTTTATCCAATTCGAGCATCCACTCGCAATTATTGGTCTAATTCATATCTTTTGGAGAAAAAGCTAATGGGAGAAGATCTTCAAGAAGATGCTCTGTCTCAATGCCTTTTTCATTACCAATTATAATCTTTAAATTTTTAGGCGCAAATTCAACCATAACTTGCCGGCAAAACCCGCATGGTGACCAGCCTTCTTTAGTATAGACGTAGATACTTGACCATTTTAGATTGCCTTCGCTTACGGCTTTCCACATGGCCACTCTTTCAGCGCAAACAGTTCCACCAAAGCTTGAGTTTTCAATATTACAGCCGCTAATGATTTCCCCAGACTCTGTCAAAAGGGCAGAGCCTACTTGTGCTTTAGAGTAGGGGGAATGGGCCATCTTGCTGGCAGCTATGGCAGCATCTCTTAACTCAAGGCTCATTTAAACTTTCCAATAGCTGTCGTTAGAAGGTCACTAAAAGTCTTCATCACCTTAAGGGCTTGTTCTTTAACTTCAGAGTGATCAAGTTTATTTTTAGAAATCCCTGCGGCCATATTCGTAATACAAGAGAGGCCACAAACTTGAATGCCTAAGTGATTAGCAGCGATGCTTTCAGGAACAGTACTCATTCCCACCATATCAGCTCCGATGATCCCAAGCATTCTAACTTCCGCTGGGGTTTCATAAGTCGGACCTAAAACACCGGCATAGATTCCCGTTTTTAAGTTGTAGCCCATATCCTTAGCCGCTGCTTTAAAAGCATCTTGAAGCTCAAGGTTATAAGCTTGAGTCATATCTGGAAAACGTGGTCCTAGTTCATTAATATTAGGACCAATAAGGGGGTTGGCCGCCATCATATTTATATGATCGCTAATGCAAACAATATCCCCAGGAATATAGTCTTGATTAATCCCACCTGCTGCATTGGTAAGAATAAGTTTTTCAACACCTAAAGTCGCAAGAACTCTAGTTGGAAAAACAACTTCCTCCATTGGTAGACCTTCATAAGCATGAAGCCTTCCTTGAAGGATGGCCACATCAACACCGCTTACTTTTCCAAGGATCAAACGGCCTTGATGACCTTCAACTGTACAGTCTCTAAAATGAGGAATCTCTTGATAAGGAATATGAATCTGTTCTTCAACACTATCAACAAAGGCACCAAGACCAGAACCTAAGATAATACCAACCCTAGGAGGAGTATCTTTAAAGGTTCCAATATGTTTTGCTGCCGCGCCAAGTTTTTCGTACATAATTATTTGCTCCAACGAATGTCCTGCTCATAAATGAGGGGATCACTCTTTGTTTGTTCGTTTGAGAATTTATAGTCTTTAGAGCTAAATTCTGTGACTAGCTTCTCGACAATATTTTTTTGGTCTTCATTATGGTGGATAGTTAAAAGACTTTCACCTTTTTTAACCTGGTCTCCTACTTTTTTATGAATAGTAAAACCTACTCCAAAATCAATCTTGTCCTCTGCCACGTGGCGGCCACCACCTAAGTCTACACAATGAAGACCAATATTAGTGGTATCCATAGACTCGACATAACCATCCTGTGGGGCAGGAACTTCTGTTGTTAGAGCTGCCATAGGAAGAAGGCTGTAGTCGTCAATAACATCTCCAAGGCCTCCTTGATTCTCTATCATTTCTCTAAACTTCTTTAGGCCTTCGCCATTGTTCATCACTTTTGTGACTTGCTCTATGCCTTCTTCAAGAGTTTTCGCCTTTCCGCCTATATGAACCATAGCTCCTGCTAGGGCCAGGGAAAGCTCTGTTAAATCCTTTGGACCCTTACCTTTGAGAACTTCAATACATTCAATGATCTCAAGGGAATTACCAATAGTATCTCCAAGAGGCTCATTCATATTGGTTAAAAAGCACATCATATTTCTATCAAAGCGCTCTGCTGTATTCATTAGGCTTTGGGCCAGAACTCTGGCTTCTTCAATATTCTTCATGAAGGCGCCATTACCAACCTTGATATCCATGACAATCCCGCGCGCCCCTTCTGCGAGTTTCTTACTCATGATGGAGCCTGTGATAAGGGGGACCGATTCAATAGTGGCGGTAACATCCCGAAGGGCATAGATCTTCTTATCGGCCGGAGCAATCTCAGGAGTTTGTCCGATCATGGCAAGTTTCTTTGTTCTTAAGAGGTTTTCAAATTCTTTTAAATCAATTTCAGTATTAAAGCCCTTGATGGACTCTGCTTTGTCGACAGTCCCACCTGTATGACCTAGGCCTCTTCCGGCTATCATTGGAACTGTTATGCCGCAGGCTGCTGCAAGAGGGGCTAGGATAAAAGAAGTCTTATCGCCCACACCACCGGTTGAGTGCTTATCCACCACGGAGGCTTCTTCAAATTCTAAGACATCCCCAGAATAAAGCATGGCATCGGTTAAAGAAGCGGTTTCATCCACGTCCATTCCCTTAGTACATACGGCCATGAGGAAGGCCGCCATTTGATAATCCGCTACAGAGCCTTCAGTAAAGCCGTTTACGAACCACTTTATTTCTTCTTTAGTAAGAGCCTGGCCTTCACGTTTTTTATATAAAATTTGATAAGCGCTCAAGCTCATAACACCCCGCAATCCTTGACTCCTCCTGAAAAACAAAGCATCGTTATAGGAGAAGCTATAAAGATGAAACTTATTCGCCCAAAGGGGAAAATGGCTCTCATCTAGCTTTTAAAGGGCTCATAATAGGCTCTGGGGCTGCATAAAGCAAAGCTTTTTGATCATGCGCGAAACGTTAAGCTATCGGAATTAAATATGAAATCGAAACTTACTATCCTCTTTTCTGTATTTTCTCTAATTTTAGTATCTTCTCCCCTTATGGCCCAGGATGCACCTGCTGGCGGGGATAGCACCTATTTTGAAGACTCTTTCCGCGATATCTCTATTGTCGGGGCAACCGCAGTTGGAGGGGCCGTCCTAGGTCTTTCAACCCTAAGCTTTGTGGAAGAGCCTGGGGATCACTTGAAAAATATCGTTGTCGGTGCTGCCGTAGGGATCATTGTTGGTGTAGGTTTGGTGGCTTATATGGCCGCTTCGAAAAGTAAGAACGCCGTTGAAGGAGCATCTCTTTTAAAGCCAAGTGATGACCTTGAATTTGCGACGACGACTAGGACCCAGTGGCACTTTGCTAAGCACAGTAGCAACGTTAAGAAGGCCGTTTCGCCTTCAATGGTCGGCTACCAATTTACATTTTAATTTTAGTTCCTAAGGATAAATAAAAATGGAAAAACTCATCTCTTTGTTAGGCCTGTTTACTATGGTCGCCATCGCTTTTGGTCTGAGTTCAGATCGAAAATCTATCAATTGGAAAACGGTTGGAACTGGCATAGCCATGCAGATCATCTTTGGATTATTGATTCTAAAAACAGATGCGGGAAGATCTGTCTTTGAAGGAGCCAAAGTCTTTTTCAATGGAATCCTAAGCTATACCAATGAAGGCTCCGCTTTTATCTTTGGACCATTAACAAATATTCCAAAATTTGGATTTATCTTTTTTGTTATGGTTCTACCTACCATTATCTTTATGAGCTCTTTGATGAGTGTCCTCTATCATGTGGGAGTCATGCAACATGTGATCAAGGCCGCGGCTTGGGTTATGATGAAGGTCATGGGTACTTCTGGTGCAGAATCACTTTCAGCTGCAGCGAATATCTTTGCTGGGCAAACGGAAGCTCCTCTTGTTGTAAAACCCTATATCACTTCGATGACTAAATCTGAGATCATGGCCCTTATGACCGGTGGGATGGCCACGGTCGCTGGGGGAGTCCTTGCTGCTTATGTTGGGATGGGTGTTGATGCTGGTCACTTATTGGCCGCTTCAGTTATGTCGGCCCCTGCTGCTTTAGTTTGCGCGAAATTACTTGTCCCTGAAACTGAAGAGTCTCAGACAAAGGGAATGGTCAATGTTGATCTTCCTAAGACGACAGTTAACTTAATTGACGCTGCCGCTGGTGGTGCTGGTGAGGGCCTAAAGCTTGCTATGAATGTAGGTGGAATGCTCTTAGCTTTTATTGCCTTGATCGCTATGGTTAACGGCGGGCTTAGCTGGGCCGGTGGTCTCTTTGGGTTTGAACAATTAAGCCTTGAGTTAATGCTTGGGTATCTTTTTTCTCCTATCGCTTGGCTTATGGGTGTTCCTTGGAGTGACTCTTTTCTCGTAGGAACTTTATTAGGGAAGAAGCTAGTGGTTAATGAATTTGTGGCCTATCTAGACCTTCAGGCCATGATTAAAAATGGAGAGATATCTCAGCGCGCCATAACAATTTCAACCTACGCTCTTTGTGGCTTTGCTAACTTTTCTTCAATCGCCATTCAGATTGGTGGGATTGGGACCATCGCCCCAGATAGGAAGCAGGATTTGGCCAAGCTTGGTATTAAATCCTTAATTGGCGGTACCTTAGCTTGTTTTATGACGGCCTGTATTGCAGGAATATTTATTTAGGAATAATGGGGGACGCCTAGACTTAATTCTCTAAGCACCTTAATCTATTCGTCATGGCAAAGAGCTTATTAATAAACCAAACATTAAATGAATGCCGCGCAGCACTCGTCGAGTCTGGGGAGATCTTAGATTTCCTTATGGATAGAAAGACCGATGATAGAAGCAACCACCCGCATGTAGGAAATATCTACAAAGGGAAAGTTCTTCGTGTTCTTCCTGGAATGCAGTCTGCTTTTGTTGATATTGGTTATGAAAAAGCCGCCTTTCTTTATGTTGATGATGCCTATCTTCCAAGCCTCGATGAGCAGCGGGAGATGGCCAAGAAAGCTAAGAAGCTTGAAGAAGAAAGGGCCCGGGTAAAGGTTGGGGAGATTATCCCTGATGAATTTTCAACTCTTAGTGAAGCCGTGAACATGAAGCTTCGCCCAGCAGAAGTAACTATTGAGAGTTTTTTAAAAGAAGGGGAAGAGATTCTCGTTCAAGTGGCTAAAGAGCCTATATCGACCAAGGGTCCTAGGGTTACTAGGCATGTAACCTTAGCCGGTCGCCATGTTGTTTTTATGCCCTTTATTGAGCATACCGGTGTCTCAAGACGAATAGAAAAAGACGAAGAGAGAGACCGCTTAAAAGACATCCTCGATAAGATCCGCCCTGAAGGAAAAGGCATCATAGCCAGAACCGCAGCTGAGGGGGCTAGTTCAAAGTTACTAAAAGCCGATTACAGTATGCTGGTCAAGCTTTGGAAAGAGGTCATGAAAAAATCTGACCGAGTCAAAGCACCGAACCTTCTGCATAAAGACTTAACCTTTATTCAAAGAATCTTAAGAGATATCACCGACGAAGATGTGGATGAGATCTCAGTGGATGATAAAGATAACTTAAAAGAAGTTGAGAAGTTTGTTGGTAAATACCTTCCTTCTTTAAAGGGAAAGGCTCAGCTTTATAGTGAAGAGATTCCTCTCTTTGAAAAGAACGGTATTGATACTGAAATTGAACGTGGGATTTCTAATAAGGTCTATCTTAGATCTGGAGGTTCACTAAATATTGACCAAACCGAAGCCCTTGTTTCTGTAGATGTTAATACGGGAAAATTTGTAGGGCGAAAGACCCTTGAAGAGACTATTTTAAGAAATAACTTAGAAGCCGTTAAAGAGATCGCCTATCAATTGAGATTAAGAAATTGTGGTGGGATTATCATCATCGACTTTATCGATATGGAGCGGGAAGAAAACAGGGACGCCGTTTATAACGCTCTAGTTGAGGCCCTTAAGAAAGACCGTTCTAAAACAAATGTAATGCCTATCTCTGGCTTAGGCCTAGTTGAGATGACTAGAAAAAGAACCCGCGACACTCTTACTCGAGTGATGTGTGAGTCTTGCCCATATTGTGAAGGAACAGGCACTGTTAAATCAATCCTCACTGTTTGTTATGAATTAGTAAGAGAGCTTACAAAAGTCTTAAAGAACGCGAAGGGCAGTAAAGTCTTTATCTACGCTCACCCAGAAGTGACCGCTCAGCTTTGTGGTGATGACCTTGATATGATTGAAACGCTAGAGGAGACTTTTGGTAAATCTCTTCTTATCCGTTCTGAAAATAATTATCATGTCGAGCAATACGAGATCTTCCCGCAAGAATATTAAGGTAAGAAGTACTCACCAACCCCATACAATCCATTTTGTTCAAAAGGAAAGATCAGTGAATTATTGGTTGGGTTATAGTCAATCTTATAGCCCTTACAAGAGAGGTTCGACATCTGCCAAGGAAGAACGCCAAGGTCAGTATTGGTTGTAATATTATGCTTATAGATTCTACTGCCATAGCAATAATAGGCCACGTCAGTAGCGCCCTCTTTTAACCAAATAGCAGAAGCGTCCACATTCCTTGGAAAGTTCGCGATGATATCAACTGTTCCACCAGGAGTTATCGAATAGACCTCTCGCTCTGGATTTCTATGCATGGCCATCATGATCCAGCGGTTATTAGCTGCGTCCCAATAGTTATTTAATCCCCAGGTATCCCAATAAGGCATCTTACAAGTAGCAGCTGCTGAGCCATCAGCACAAATACTATTATAGCCACCCACATAAGTTTGAGCGGGATCATTTGTTCCTGCCACATGAGACTGACGGTAAACATCATTTCCGTCATAAGCCTTAAGCATAAAATCTTCCCAATGGGCTTCAGTAGAATTGTATTTCATGTTCGCCGTTAGTAATTGTTTAGTGGCTGTATCGTATCCAATTGGAAGAGAATACCTCTGGTTTCCTCCTGACTTTCTACTAAGACCAGGCTGACCATCATTATTCCAATACTCATTAGTTCCTGTTCCAAAGACATATTCCCACTTACTTGTCGAACGATTAAGCTTGACCATATAAGCAGCTGAATCCCTTCTTGTGAAAATTTCTCCAGTCGCTTTATCTGCTAGCCACCAAGTACCATCAAGAAAACCTTGTGAAGTCGCTACTGTAGAGGTGTCTTGAACCTGATAGTTTCCGTTCCCTGCAATAATATTGATATTTCCTTCAACAGTAAATTCTTTGAAATAATATGAAGTAGCGTCCGCTACAATAATTTTCCCGTTATCTAAACGGGCTAGTGTATTGATCGAATCAAATCTTGAGTTAAGGGCGTTAACACCGTCTCCGTAACCTGGATTTTGCCCAAAGAGGGTAACAACATTGCCGTTACTATCGATAGTTCTAATCTGTCCTCTATCTGTAAAATAAAACTTTCCAGTTGAGGTAACAAAAAGATCTTGAATGTCCATCTTACAAGAAAGATTGGCCGTCCCATCTTCACAGTGACCTCTAGTTCCTTGCCCTAGAACTCTTGTATAAGTTCCATCAAAATTAACTCTGTTGATATAATTTCTATCGACGATGACATAAACATTTCCGTCCATACCATTCATATGAAAATATCTATAGTAACGATAAGAATCATCTAACTGAGTAGGAAGAGTCGCAAAAGTTGTTGGATCAAAATAACTTCTTGAGTAACGCTCTGTTGTGGCTTCACAGTCTGTGTAGCCGGAAGCATTTCTTGTGATAAGAGTGACACCCGTGATCTGTGAATTCGTTGGATCATAGCGAAGACCTGGATTTTGAAGACGACATTTTGATAAGTCTTGAGTTGAAGTCAGGCCATGCCCATTTCCGGTAAAGTACTTAGATTCAATCTGTCCCGTTGCTGCATTAAACTTTCTAACTCTATAGGTAGGAACGGTGTTATTTTTTAAAGCATAATCAGAGTGAAAATAAATGTCGCCATTTGGAGTTGCAAAAAAGGCCATTCCTCTTGCGGTCCAAGAATTCGTTGAATGCGAGTAAATAGAGAGGTCTAGTGGGTTAACAACTGTATCTCCAGTCTGAGCGCCGCCACCAATAATAGTTTCGATATTTGGAGTTGCGACATTGAGGTCAACTCTTCGAATGCGATTAGTATCCATAATTAAAAGACGGTTTTGAAAATCAAGAGCAATCTTAGTCGCGTATCTTAAAGTCGCATTAACAGCGGGACCACCGTCTCCTGAGCTGGTTCCTGTATTTGGAATGAAAATCTTTTGTTTTCCATCATTGGGGTCGACTTGAAGGATCCCTCTCTTGTAGTCGTTAAAGAAAACTTGCCCGTCATTAGTCACAACGAGAGTTCCTGGGTCTGATTCTGAGCCAGCCTTTCTTGTAAAGAACATGGCCGTAGAGGCAGAGCCACCAAGACCAGCTTCAGTATTTCCTGCGATAATCTTTATTAGTCCTGAGTTTAATGGATTTGAAATCATTTGCGAGCTGATGGCCGTTGAATCTGTAGCCTTAACCCTAATCTTATAACTTGTATTTAAGGGAGAACCACCAGTCCATTTAAAACAACCTTCATTGGCCTGTAGGGTATAACCGGTACAGCCGTAGTTAGTTAAATGATTAAGAGATTCGGCTCCACCAATTTGAGTAAAGTTAATCTCATCGGTTGAATAATAAAGAGAGACTGTTCCCGCTGGAAAGGCCACATCATCAGTTGCGATCCATCTAATATAAACGTCAGATCCCGCTGGAACTTCCGCTTGAGCTCTCGTGGGAGGGTTTGGAGCATTTGGGATATTAGCAGCGATCACATCTGAAACAAGAGGTGGTGAACCTGGGTCATAGACACGGTCAAATTTATCAACGCTATCAGTTCCAAGCCCAGCGTTAGTTAAATTAGAGATATTCTGAGCCTCATCTTTTACCCAAGCTGTCGCTGAAAGAGTTGTATTTGGAGTCCAGCCTAAAAGGTGAAAATACTCTTCACTTAGATTCAATGTTTGAGCGAGTGGAAGACCAACAGCTGGACCGTTAATAGGAACCCAGCAAGTATCAGTTTCGATTGGCTGAACATTATCATTTGTTTTTATACAGATATGAGAAAGATTAACAGCTGCGTTCTGGCTGGTGGCCGTCATACTTACTGGAACATTGGCGTTCTTTGTTGGGTTGACCGCAGAGGTTGAAAAAGCTGAAATGGTTGGAGCGTCAGTTTCTCTAATCCAATCTCCGCTTACTGCCGTTGAATTAGGGACCGCATTCGTTTGGGTAAAGGTATAGCTTCTCGTAGCATCGACTGATTGAGAGGTTGTTGTCCAAGTCCACGATCCCGTATTACAAGTAGCTGATGAAGTCTCTGCCCCTGTTACATCAATAGAGAGACCATCTTCACAACCGCCGCCAAAGCTAACGGTCCCTGTATTACTCTTTATTAAATTAGAACTAAGTGTAAGGGCCGGACCAGTTGTATCTCTTGTCCAATTAACAATCACGTAAGAAGTGTTTGAAGCGCTATCAGATTGAGTAAAGGTATAACCACGAGTTCCATCAGTTGAAACGGTCGGAGTTGTATAAGACCAAGAACCAGAAGAACAACTTGTAGCCGTCGTAACAGTTCCCGTGATTGCAATAGAGTTTGTCCCCTCACAGTTACCAGAGATTGTAATAGCGTCTAAGTTATTAGTTAAAGCTCCGGTCCCTGAGGAAGCTACTGTTATAGGAGCTGAAATAGTAAACGGAGGAGGTGTTCCATCTCTTTCCCAACTTAATGAAAATGGAGTTGAAGTATTACCGGCTCCATCAGTTTGAGAGAGGTTATAATTAAAGGTTCCATCAACTAATTTATCAGCTGTTGTCCATGACCAAGTGCCCGCGCTACAAGCAAAGCTTGTGGTCTCATCACCAGTCACGTTAATAGTATAGTTTCCTTCGCAAGTTCCGCCCCATGAAAAATTATTAGCCCCAGTAAAACCTGGGTTAGCCCCAGTTGTCTTGGCCATTGAAGGAGGAACTTCATCACGGATAAAGGTTCTATTTGTAGTGCTTTGATTTCCTGCAGGGTCTGTATGAGTCAGGGTGATCGTTTTATTACCGTCATTATCAGAGAGGTTTAAGAGCTGAGAAAAAGAGCCTCCAGCACAAGTAAGTGAGAAAGCCGCTTGAATATCCCCTGAGAAGTTAACATCAGCGCCCGTTTCACAAGTTCCTGTCATGGTTAAACTTGATTGATGATATGAACTCGCTGCTGGAGTAGAGATGGCAATTGACGGAGCGATGGAATCAATCTCAAAGGTCCCTGATTGAATAGAGTTTGAATTTCCTGCTAAGTCAGTAAAGTTGACCCTAAATCTTGCCGCCGTCGTATTAACACTTGAAACGGTATAGTTTTGATTAAAGGCAGCTGCCGTTAAAGGTCCATTTGAAGCGGTTTGCGTCGCTACTGCATTAGACCAAGTCGATCCATCAAAATAATCCATGGAGAAACTTTGAGCAGAACTTGTACTAGCATCAGTTAGGGTCCAATCAAAGTTATAGCTGGCTCCACCTTTAACTATTGTAGGAGTGGTAATCCCAAAGGCTGGATTTGTTGTATCGTAATTAACATTAACTGTGGTGGCTACTGTTGAAACATTTCCATTAGGATCTTTTGACCAAACCTTAACAGCTTTTACTGCGTCACTCGCGCTAAGAGTATAAGTTAAAGCAGCAGCAGTCGTTGTACAGGCCTGCCATCCCGCAGCTCCAGCACTAGGAGCTGATCCTTCGTTAAAGTAGATAAAGGGGTTATCAGTACAAGTACTGGCCGTGTAAGTCGTGGCCTGAGAAGTTGTGTATTGTACAGAGGCTAGTGTTACTGATGGAGCGCTTGGAGGAGTTACATCAGTCACTGTAAAGCTAACTGTCTTAGTTGCCACAGAATCGACAACTCCGTCGTTTGCTAAGTATGTAAAACTGTCACTCCCATTATAATTTGTATTGGCCGTATAGGTACAAGTCACATCAGAAGAGTAGCCACCGGTTGTAATACAGTTACTAAGAGTTCCGTTAGTTGGTGCAGAGATGACTTTATAAGTAAGAGTCTGCGCCGGCACATCAATATCAGTTGCACCGGATAGGGTAAAATTTGTGGCCGTATTATCGTTAACACTAAAGCTTTGATCGGCCACCATGACAGGAGCGTCGTTAACCGCATTGATGGTTAGGTTAAAGGTCGCCGTATTAGAATCAAGGGCTCCATCATTAGATTTATAAGTAAAGGAGTCTGATCCATTATAATTGGCATTTGGAGTATAGCTACAAGCAGTAGAAGCGCCACCAGTACAACTTAAAGATCCATTAGTTGTGGAGCTGACAATTGTATAAGTTTGAGCATCACCTTCAATATCGCTGGCAGCCCCTAAATTAAAGTTCAGAACAACATCTTCATTGGTTGCATCAGACTGAGGTGAGGCTAAAACTGGAGCGTCGTTAACCGGATTGATGGTGATTGTTACAGTCGCCGTGGTTGAATCAAGTGAGCCGTCGTTTACTTTATAAGTAAATGAATCAGTTCCATTATAATTGGCATCTGGAGTATAGCTACAGGCCCTTGAAGTTCCACCAGTACAACTAAGAGCTCCATTGATGGGAGTTGAAAGGGTAGTATAGCTAAGAGTAGATCCCTCAACGTCAGCGCCTGCAGTTAGGTTAAAGTTAAGTACTGTGTCTTCATTAGTGGAAACACTTTGAGTAGAGGCCAAAGTTGGCGCATCATTAACTGCGTTGATCGTTATATTCACAGTTGCAGTATTAGAATCAACTGTTCCATCATTAGATTTATAAGTGAAAGAATCAGGGCCATTATAATTTAGATTAGGAGTATAGCTACAACTTGTTGAAGCGCCACCAGTACAGCTTAGAGTTCCGTTGGTTGTCGTGCTCACAACTGAATAAATTTGAGCGTCAGCATCAACATCTGTGGCAGTTCCAAGGTTAAAGTTTAAGACAATATCTTCATTAGTAGATTGGGCCTGAGGAGTGCTTAGTACCGGAGCATCATTAACAGCGTCAATTGTCATTGTGACTGTCGAAATATTTGAATCTAAGCTTCCATCATTAACTTTATAGGTAAAAGTATCAGTTCCATTAAAATTTAGATTTGGAGAGTAAGTACAAGTTCTAGAAGTTCCGCCTACACAACTGATCCCACCATTAGTAGGGGTCGAAACAATTATATAACTTAAAGTATCTCCCTCTACATCAGAGCCGATTCCAAGGAGGAAGATCTTATCAGTATCTTCATTGGTCGTTTCAGACTGAGTAGAAACAAGCGTCGGGGCATCATTGATAGAGTTGACTGTGATATTAACGGTGACAGTATTTGAATCAACAGTTCCATCGTTTGATTTATAAGTAAAAGAATCAGCACCATTATAGTTCGCGTTTGGTGTGTATGAGCAACTTGTTGAAGCGCCACCAGTACAGCTTAAACTTCCGTTGGTTGTTGTAGAGACAACACTGTAAGACTGAGTGTCTCCATCTACATCCGTAGCAACCCCAAGGTTAAAATTAAGAACGACGTCTTCATTAGTGCTTTGGGCCTGAGGTCCTGTAAGAACAGGAGCATCATTAACTGAGTTCACGGTGATATTGATAGTGGCCGTATTTGAATCAACAGTTCCATCATTTGATTTATATGTGAATGAATCAGATCCAAAGAAATTAGCGCTAGGAGTATAGGTACAAGCTGTTGAAGCGCCACCGGTACAGCTTAAGGACCCGTTCGTTGTCGTGCTTACAACTGCATAAGTTTGAGCATCCCCATCGACATCAGTTGCAGTGCCTAGGTTAAAGTTTAAGGCCACATCCTCATTAGTCGATTGAGCCTGAGGTGTTGAAAGGGTAGGAACATCATTGATTGAGTTGACGGTTATATTAACGGTGACAGTATTTGAATCAACAGTTCCGTCGTTAGATTTATAAGTAAAAGAATCAGCACCATTATAATTCGCGCTTGGTGTATATGAGCAACTTGTTGAAGCGCCACCAGTACAGCTTAAACTTCCGTTGGTTGTTGTAGAGACAACACTATAAGATTGAGTATCTCCGTCTATATCACTGGCCGCCCCAAGGTTGAAATTTAGAACGACGTCTTCATTAGTGCTTTGGGCCTGAGGTCCTGTCAGAACAGGAGCATCATTAACTGAGTTCACGGTGATATTGACAGTGGCCGTATTTGAATCAACAGTTCCATCATTTGATTTATATGTGAATGAATCAGATCCAAAGAAATTAGCGTTAGGAGTATAGGTACAAGCTGTTGAAGCGCCACCGGTACAGCTTAAGGACCCGTTCGTTGTCGTGCTTACAACTGCATAAGTTTGAGCATCCCCATCGACATCAGTTGCAGTGCCTAGGTTAAAGTTTAAGGCCACATCCTCATTAGTCGATTGAGCCTGGGGTGTTGAAAGGGTAGGAGCATCATTGATTGAGTTGACGGTTATATTAACGGTGACAGTATTTGAATCAACAGTTCCGTCGTTTGATTTATAAGTAAAAGAATCAGCACCATTGAAGTTTGCATTTCCTTGGTATGTACAGGCCCTAGAAGCTCCACCTGTACAGCTTAAAACTCCATTAGAAACATTTGAAACAACGCTATAAGTTTGAGCGTCAAGGTCTACATCTGTTGCCGCATCTAAATTAAAACTTAGAAGGATGTCTTCATTAACTGACTGAGACTGAGGGCCCGTTAGGACTGGGCTATCGTTTATAGAGTTGACGGTAATATTAACCGTAATAGTATTTGAATCTACTGTTCCGTCATTAACTTTATAGGTAAAACTATCACTTCCATTATAATTAGTATTTGGGGTATAGACACAGGCTCTTGAAGTTCCGCCTGTACAACTAAGAGCGCCGTTACTCACTCCGCCGACAATTAAGTAACTTAAGCTATCTCCATCTAAATCAGTCCCTGCATCTAGGTTAAAATTAAGAGCCGTATCTTCATTTGTACTTTCAGCCTGAGGTCCTACTAGAGTAGGGGCATCGTTGATTGAGTTGACGGTGATATTAACTGTGGCCGTATTTGAATCTAAAGAACCATCATTTGTTTTATAAGTAAAAGAGTCTGATCCATTATAATTAGCGCTAGGAGTATAGGTACAAGCTCTCGAAGTTCCACCCGTACAGGATAGGGCACCACTACTAGTCGTTGAAACAACAGAGTAAGTCAGGGTTGAGCCTTCAATATCGACTCCACTTCCTAGATTAAAATTAAGAACTGTATCTTCATTTGTAACTTCAGCTTGCGGAGTGGTTAATGTAGGAGCGTCGTTGATAGCAGCGATTGAAAAAGTAACAGTTGCCGCTGTTGAAGATTCAACCACACCGTCATAGGCTTTATAAGTAAAAGAGTCACTTCCGTTATAATTAGCGTTTGGAGTATAGTCACAGGTGATATCAGTCTTATAAGTTGAAGAATCAATACAGTTTGAAAGCACTCCATTTGTTGGAGCAGTGATAACTTTATAACTAAGTGTTTGTGAAGGCACGTCGATATCTGTGGCGGAGTTTAGTGTAAAGCTAACAAGGGTATCTTCATTAGTCGCTTCAAATTGATTTGAGCCCATAACAGGAGCATCATTAGTTGATGAAATATTAATAGTGACGGCCGCCGTATTAGAGTCAACGGTTCCGTCGTTCACTTTATAAGTAAAATTATCAACTCCATTAAAATTCAAATTAGGTGTATAGGTACAGGCCGTTGAGGTTCCGCCAGTACAACTTAGGGATCCGTTTGATGTAGAAGTGACGATAGTATAACTAAGAGAGTCTCCATCAACATCAGACCCAGCATTTAAATTAAAATTAACCGGGGTATCTTCACTTGTTCCTACTGATTGAGTTGTGGGAATCGTTGGAGCATCATTAATAGAATTTATCGTTAAGTTAACAGTTGTATTTGCCACACTATAGGCAGATCCATCATGAACTCTATATATAAAACTATCGCTTCCGTTATAATTAGCACTTGGTGTGTAGTCACAATTGAGATCAGCATTTGTGGCCATACAGTTGCTGAGAACTCCATTTGTAGGATTCGAAACAATTGAATAGGTAATGCTATCACCATCAATATCACTACCAGCTGTAATATTAAAGTTCAGGGCCGTATCTTCATTAGTTATAAATGATTCGGTTCCTGCTGATACGGGTTGGTTGTTGATTGAGGTATAACTTAGGCTCGAACTAATTGAATCAGATCCACAAGTCCAGTTGAGACTGGCCGTCTTTGCCCCCTTAGTGGTTGGGATGGCCTTGACTAAGATGCTACAACTTCCTGAGGCCGTAAGATCATTGGTCCCACAATTATCAGTTGAAATACTAAACTCTGAAGCATTGGCCCCTGATAAAGTAGCTATTGAACAGCTATCAGCAGTTACAACACCAGTATTAGAAACAGTAAAATTCGTGTCAGCACTATTGGCCTTATTAAGGACAGAGCCATAATTATGCGGGCTCGGTGATATACCTAAGATAGGGGCTTGAATACCAAAGTCTGCTGAATCTTGAGTAACAGCATTTCCTGCTAAGTCAGTATAAGAAATTCTTAACTTTGCTGATGCTGTGTTTATATTAGGAAGATTAAAACTCGTTGAATAGGCCGTCCCTGAATTATTACCACCTGTCACTGCAACATTAGGAAGAGCGCTCCAAGAAGTACCATCATAAAATTGGAGGCTAAAGTTTTGACTCCCTCCAGCGTTGACTTCAGTTAGGGTCCAGTTAAAAGTGGTATTTCTATCAGATCTATAATTGGCCTGTAGCCCAGTATATGTAATAACAGGATCAGTTCTATCAAGGGTAACAACCAGATCTTCAGAGGAAGACTGTAGTCCTCTTTCATCAATTCCCCATATCTTTATAGTGATTGGTCCATCAGCGGTATTCGTTAAAGTATAAGGAAAGACCTGAGGAGTAGCGCTCGAACAGGTATTGGTAAAGTCTCCCGCTACGGGAGAAGTTGCATTTTCAGTGATGGCAAAATTCGTAAAGGTTTCACAGTTTGAATAAACGCCTCCACCAAGGGTTCCCGTCGTTAAGTCTAGGTTAATGGCCAGGGTGTTTGTGGGGTTACTTGTTCCAGCATTTAAAACATAAGGCATAGCCGTTGCTGGAAAGTCGTTAGTGACGGGAATTGTCACTGAGAAATTATGATAGGGTTTTGATCTATTTACATTAGAGTCCCCAGAGTTCTTCATCCCCACATAGACGTCTAGGCTTACGGTGGCCTTTGAATTAGCGCTTGGAGTAAAGCTGGCCGTTGAAAGATTTGAGATAAGGACACTATCCACATACCATTCATAAGCCACTGTATAAGTTGGCTTCCAATGAGAGGCTGTGACTGAAAAATTACCCGCGGTTTTTTCTTGAAGTGACGTTGGAATAGTATTGTCTGTAATCTTAGGCGCTGCCTCAGCTAAGACTGGAGGAGTCACCCCGAAGGCCTCATTAAACTTATTGGTCGCTTCAGGAGAAGCGGTTAAACTGGCATAGATTTGATCGAGGTTATCAGTATGATTCGTAACAGATTCTAAAACGGCAGTGGCTTCTGCAAACTTTGTAGTATCAATATCCGCGTAGGGGATAGAAATTGCTGCATAGATTGTATTAGAAATAAGCGTGGTCGCAGGCCCCATAGCCTGATTGGTATAGAAACTTGTTATAATTCTTTCAAAGTTAACTGAACAGCCTGTCGTTCGCAGCATATACCTTGTAGGAGTAGTAAGATCGATGCCAATAGACGATGGGTCAAAAGTAAACTTGGTTGTTGAGTCTAGGCCTTCAGCTCCAATAGGGTTATCTGCTAAAACCGTCATACTCTCTAAGTCGAAGATCTGAACTGAAGGAGTAGTACAAACGGCCGCTTGAGCCGAACCTAGGATTTGAAACGCTTGGGTCTTCGCGATAGATCCTAAGAGGGCCGGAACCGTTCCAACAATAGTTGCTACTGACTCCCCAGTACCACCACTAGTGCTAACATTATTATCAGAGCTATCAGTTGAGTCAGAAGTATCAGCGGTTTTTTTCTTAGGAAGACCTAAGTTTCCACCATAGCCTAAGTCTTTTTTAGAGCTGGTTGAATCTGAATCAGAGATAACTGAAGAAGGCTTTCGTGAACCTTCTTGGTTTGAATCAATGGGAAGGTATGAATCATTACTCTCATTAGGAGCAGTGGACTTTCCGGCTTTTGTTTTATCAAAGGTTGAGGCCCTTTTCTTTGGAAGGGCAGCGGCAGCATTGCTTTTCTTTCTTCTTGAAGGCTTTGAGGTCTTCTTCTTAACGCTTGCTATTGATCTTGAGGGAGAGGCCTTTGATCTCACGGGCCTTTCAGCATTTGAATTGATCATTACCTTAGATTTAAAGCTTGGATTATTTGAGAGGATCTTAGAGTTTACGGACTGACTTTTTTCAGAGTCTGAATCAACACTTAGGTGAACTACAAGACTAACTGTAGCTAAACCAAATAGAATATAACCGAGTTTAATTAAATTTATTTCTTACTCCAATAATCAACAAACGTTCAGCGGTCTTTCATTATTTCCGTAGGTTAATTATCGGTGATTAAAGCTTAGGTATTGAGGTCTTTTTATAAAGCCTTGAAATGATTTAAGAATTAAGAAGAGTAAAAAGCTTAAGAAATTATAGGGGGAACTAAAGCGGCTCAAGTAGTTGCCAAGAGCCCCTTAAGATATTGATATTTCGAAGTATATAACCCTAGTTCAAATAGATAGGGTTAGTCATCCCGAGGAGGTCTACGCTCGAAGTTTTCTTATTAATAGACCAAAGTTCAGCTCGGATTAAGTCCTTCTGACCAGCAGGAATCTGAACCTTAAATCCAGAAACAAAAGATTTCTCTCCTCCAAACTTCTTAGGATTGATGGTCTCTTTAGCGATCAGTTCATTGTTGATATTGTAAAAGCGAACTTCCCATCTTCTTTTTTTCCAAAAAGTAAAAAGCTTCGTAAAACTACTGATGACATTATAACAAGCGGATCTCATTCTTGTTTTTGAATGCGAAAAGTCCGCTGAGAGAAGAACGTTAAGCTCTCCCTTTCCCTTTAGGTTATCTCCCATTCCTAGCCAATTATTTTCTTCACTAAAAGAAGCCTTTAGGTTTAGTTGAGGGGCCGTAGGCATTGTGATGATGGAGTTTCTTCCTTCTTTTAAAAGAGTCTTCACATCATCTCTTGAGCCAGAAGGAAAGTAGTTGGCAGGGTAGTGAAGGGATCTATCTCTTAAGCAAGGAATGGTAAAATGAAAATCACTTCCTGCTACTGCTGTATGACGCTTACCTGCTTTTAAAGAAAGGGCCCATTGTTTTAGGGCCGCTCTATTATTAGATTTCTTAAGAGGAATCTTCCTAAAGGCGGCATCTTCCATGATGGTATTCCATACTTCAACTCCGTCAACATCAAGCCACTTTGTATGGGGAAAATCATCTTTTTTACTCGGGTGATTGGCAATTCTAAAGCCTTCACTGCTTCTACTTTTAATGATTGATTCTTCATGTTGAAACTCTCTTCCTTTAGAGAGAAGCTCCCAATCTTTTTTGATATCAACAAGGCACATATGAGTTCTTCCCCCCCATTCAATTCCTCTTTTGATTTGAACCGCATCATCAGCAAGATGAGACACCTGATCAAAACCCCTATCAGTATCATGATCGGTAATGCTTGCGACGGCCTTGGTATCCCTTAGAGAAACGAATCCCTTTACCAGATCAATTGTTTTAGAAGGGGAGATCTTTAGAAATTTTAATGAATCATTATCTTGGCTAATATTGGTGTGGATATGATTAAAGAAATAAAAGCCGTTGCTCTTTAGGTTTACTTTCTTGGTTCTAACATTGATAGGAGAAGTTCCTTCGTTTCTCCATTTGGTATAAAGGGGATCAACAGCATTGCGTTGCTCAGAGTTCTTTAAAAAGAGACGCAGTTTACTCTTGAGATCTTGGCTCCTTTTATTCTCCGTGATCTTAAGCTCATCGTTGTCCGCATCGTAGCTTGTTACATCAAAGATTTCTTTAACCAACTTATCTTCGGTGACGTGTCCGTCTTCATCAGTTTTTTGCATTAAGCTTTGGGCCACAAGCCATTCAAGGGGGGCCTCATCAAGAGAAGCAGCAAAGAGAGGGGTGAGGTTTAAACTTACTATAAAGATAACCAAGAATTTCATGGATCCGCCTTTTTCAATATTTTTAAGATGAGCTTAGTTTACTAAAGTTTTGGGCCTAGGGAGTCCGGGTAAATTATGTTTAGGGGGATGCGACGCTGTGCGCACCCTTAAAGGCACCATTTAGGTGGGTCCATAGTGAACCACTTTGCTCGGGTAGTACCAAAACGAACCATGAAAAATTTTACAATTTTTACAAATGCCGTAACGCGTCATTTGTTTGCCATGGTTAATAGTCTCAAATTGATGCAACACAGAACTATAAAAAACTCTGCCTGAAACGGCGGAAAACTTGGGAGTTAAAATATGAAAAGTACACTTAAGTCACTAATTTTTGGTGCATTTTTAGGAACGATGGCAGTTAGCTTATCTTCATGTGGCGGCGGAGGCGGCGGAGGATCAACTTACGGAAGTTATTCTTCTCCTTATATTTCAGCCACTTCCTTTGTAAATGGTCTTAATAACGCTGACTATGCGCCATCTTATGATGAGTCTTATGTGATTCTTAATACTGATGAAACAATTCGTTCAGCCTATATTGGTCAAGATGATTGGTTTGTTATCTATGATTCAAAGTATAACGAGTATAAGGCCGTAAGCCTTCAGTACATCCGTTCAATCGTTTATTATGATTATTATTCAAACAACACAGGTCTTGCTGAAGAGTTCAGAGACATCGAAACTGACGATATCTTTAGTGGTGACGTTAACGGAGATTACTACGGGGACGATTATGAAGTTGTTGATTATGACTCATGGTCTGGAACATACGTAGGTAGAAACTCTGGATTTGATTACGAAGATGGAGAGGAAACTACAGACGTTGCCCTTATGGCTGCTGAGAAGCAAAAGAAGTCTTTTATCAAAAAAGCCGCTGCTGTTTCTTATGCGTATAACGTAGGAATTGAAACTTCACTTAGCCTTGTATCTTTAGGGTACAAAGTTGAAAAAGCGATCAACAAGGGTAAGGGAGAACTTACTGCTGAAGATCAAACGGCTATCCTTGGTGACCTTGAGAAACTAACAGGAAAGACATTTGCTGAGGTTCTAGAGTCTGCTACTGATAACGCTAAGAAAGACGCGATGATCAAAGATATCGCCAAGAAGCTTGGAACATCTGCTCAAAACCTTGAAGACAGAATCCTTCCTGAGCTTTTCAACATCAAGTAGTAACGCATAAATTTATATTAAATGAGAGGGGACTTCTGGTCCCCTTTTTTTTTTGGAGGCGCCCAATTAGCAGGATGCTAATTGACGCCGAACAACGCAGGACCGACCAGGATGGGAGGGCCAGTGGCCCCCCTTCAAATTTACCTAAATTTATGACGCGATACGCATGGCACGGCTCTTGTATAAGTAATCTTCGAAACCAAAAAGTTTAAATGATTTAAACAATAATGGCCTCCCCGGAAATCTGGGGCTGCATTAAAACAACATAGAGGGAGAGAGAATGAAATCAAGTGTATTAGGAAAAGTATTTAAGTTTGGCGCGGCATTAACCATGGTAGCACTAGTAGGCTGTGGCGGCGGAGGCGGCGGTGGTGGATCATCAACCGGTGGTGGTGGATCAACTGGCGGCGGAACAAGTACATACGGTACTTATAGCTCACCAAGTATAACTGTTCAGGCGTTCATCGATAATATCAGCGCAGTTGACGGTGAGTATGATGACTCATTCATGGTCCTTGATACTGATGAGACTTATAGGTCTTTTGAAGCTGGTCAAGACGAATGGTTTGTTATGTACGACGCAAAGTTTGACGAATACAAAGCCGTTAGCCTTCAGTACATCAGAGCTATTACTTATTATGATTATTACCAATCAAATTATTCAACAGCGGAAGAATTCAGAAATATTGAAACTGATGACATCCTAGACGGCGACGTAAATGGCGACTTCTGGGGAGATGACTATGAAGTTGTTGATTATGATGGTTTCACAGATTCTTACTGGGGACGTAACTCTGGATTTGAGTATGAAGACGAAGAAGAGACAACAGATGTTGCTTTAATGGCTTCAGAAAAAGAGCAGATCCAATTCATCAAGAAAGCTTCTGAAGTATCTTATACTTACAGTGTTTCAATCGAGACTTCTATGAGCTTAGTTTCTCTTTCTAAAAAGATGGAGAAGATGGTCTCTAAAGGTGAAGGGGAGTTAACAGCTGAAGATCAATTGGCCCTTGCAGGAGACGTTGAAAAGTTAACAGGAGCCTCTATCTCTGATCTTGTAGCCGCAGCTACTGATGAGTCTAAGAAAGCTGATCTAATCAAAAAGATCTCTAAGAAAATCGGTACAACAGCTGATAACTTAGAAAACAGATTGCTTCCTGATCTACTAGGAATCGAGCTTTAAGCTTAAAACCTAACTTTGAAGTGAATATATTGAGGGCCCTGTTTAGGGCCCTTCTTTTTGAGCAAAAACAGAGTGTTAAGGACCCTATAGTAATTACAATCAGAATGATGCAATGTGTTAATTCTGATAAAGTAGACCTACAACCCCCCAGGAAGAAGTATGAAATTAAAGGTCCTATTCTATTTATTGAGCTTTTTGCTATCAGGCGCTGTTTTCGCTGATGAAGCCAATATCCCATTAGAGTCAATCAGGATGCCCGGGGACGATCTTATTTATCAAGGGCGTCTTTTAACCCCTGAAGAGGCCTTTGAACTCTCAGAAACAGTGGACCTCTCAAAGCTCTCCCCAAGTGAGAGTGAAGTTTGGAAAGATAGGATCATCCATAATTCTGATCCCCTTCAAGATGAGCTTCCTGTTAAAGATGGTGAGAGAATTAAGTTCAGCGCAACTATCGCTTCTCCTTCAGGACTGTTCAGGTTTAACGCTTCCACTTTTACAGATGAAAACCGTACTTATACTTTGATGCTAGATAAAACTCTGCATACAACACTTTTAAAGAAGAACTTACTTAGAAAACTGGGCTTTATTGTCCCAAAAATGAAATACCTAAAGACAGTCACTCTTGTCTTTTCTAATTTTGATCAAAAAGTAGACTTTATCAAAAGAAAGATTCCTGAAGGAACCTTCGGTGCTCCTTCAAGATGGATTGATAAAAAAGAGCTAGAGAACTACGAAACAGATAAGGATAACTTAGAAATCACTCTTAAAGATGTGGCCATCCTAAGACCTGAAGAAAAAGATCATTTTAACTTTGCAATCGGAGTACCTCCTAGAGTTCTCACAAGTAGAATCACAAGATCACTGATCATCCCATACGCTCTTGCTGACATTGGTGAATCTGTTAATAAAGTGAACTGGTTTGTAGGAAGAGAAAAGAATAAAGAGATCATTCTTCCTCATAATACTTTTGGAATCTTCCATACAACTATGGATGATGCCAACTGGATGATGGACCGCTTAGAGAAACTAACAAGCCAAGACATCGACGAAGCTGTGGCTCAGGCCTTTTTTCCAAAGCCAGTAGAACTTCTTTTGCAAGAGAAGATTAAGGCGAGAAGAAATTCACTTTTTCAACTCTTTAAAAGAAACACAAAAGAATTTGATTATAATGCAAAGATCAGTGATGGTACGGGAGTTCTAGACTCTGGAAAGATCACAAAAGAAGATTGGCCAGCCTACGCTGCCCGCTTTGCCCATGGTTCTCCCGACAGTCCTTTTCAAGACTTTCAGTATTTTATCTTTTCAAAGCTTCAATCTGCTAGCTTTGATAATATCTTAGGAAAGATTAACGAGTTTATTCGTTATAGCCCTATTAGTGAAAGAAGAAGTGACTTTGCGAGAGGTCAATTTCAAGAAGGGCTTGATCACTTTGTTGAAACGGGAGAGTTTATCGACTTTCCTGTCACCACTTGGTTTGCTCCTACTATCTCTGGTGGTCTTATTGCCAATAGAGACATTGTTATTGGTAGCTACATGGGAACAGATAACCTTGTTCAACTAGCAGATACTTTTGGTGTTACCTTTAATCTTGGTGGTCACCTTGGGATTGAAAACCTTCCTATTGCTAATTCTGGCGGCTTTCTAAGAGCTGGGGTTTCTTTAGTTAAGACTTGGACTCACTTAAAGCCGGTTAAGACTTTAAAGTCTTCCTTTAAAGAGCCTTATAAGAACATCATCGTGCCTTTGATTAAATTAAACTTAAAGCGTCATGTTCAATGCCTTGCTGAATTTAAAGAAGGTGAACTTTCTAAAAACTGTAATGAGTACCTAGAGGAAATTGAAGCCGAAGAAACTGATGATAGCGCTTCAACTGATACCGAGGAAACAACTGATATTGATGAAGACGCACTTCCTGAAGAAGAGGATGATGAGGTTTCTGAAGAAGAAAGGCTCAAGAAAAAGTTACTTGGAAAGATGATGGCCCATATAAATGAGAGCCTAGGTGTTGGTGAGTCAATCATTATCACTGAAAAGATCGTTCCTAATGTAAACCTAAAGGTAAACGCCGGTCATCTTCATTGGAAGATCGGAGTTGGTGTTGGGTCTGAGGTGGTTGTTGTAAGAAGACTTCATCTTTATAGAAAAGACGCAGATCATATTCAAATCTATGATGATAATGGTAAGGCCTTAGGTTTTTCCATGAACTTTAGCCTAGACTCTTATATCCCTGTTTTAAACTTAAGAACTAAGACTCTCAAGGGAAAATACGATGTCATCGTTCATACAATCAACATCAACCCAAAGTTAGATGCTAATCCAAAGCTCTTTGAAAATGCGCAGGCCCTTTATTACTTATTAAATGAAGGATCAACGGAACTTTTAGAGGCCAATGCTAATCCACATAAGATCACTAATAACTTTAAAGATAAGTCTGTGAAGATGTCCTTTCTTGTATGGAGAGCAAAGTACCTCAAAGGAAACTCTCTCTTTGCCGTAGAAGACCCAAAAGGCAGAAGTGGAAAGTATCTTTCAGTGAAAGATGAAAGCCAATCTGGTGTTAACTATGAAAAATTCGCGAAAGACATAATCAACTTCTACCTTGCGAAACTTTATGATGGCATCTCATGGGGCGGGTCTGATTGGACCAATCCTGCTCACACCTTTAAAGGTGTAAGCGCCTCAAGACTTGCAAGATTTGAATCAAAACTTGTTGGGGATGAGGAAAGTGAGATTGATGAGCTTAAGATCAAGGGGCCTTTTGTTAGCTTAACAGATCGAAAAGAAGGCTGGTCAATGAGTAATAAAAAACTCAAGTCTATGATCGGTGAGATCAATAAAAAATACGGAAGAGTAATGTTTGATAAGCATGCCTTTGAAGATGCAAAACGATTAAAGCTCTATGATATTTCGATGAATACAAATATCTATGAAAGAGGCTTTGAGAACATAAAGAAAACAACACCTGCTCTTTTAGAGAAGTTTCAAAGAGTTTATAAAAAAGAAAGACAGTTTACAGCAGGATGTGATCCTCGACTTAGGTCTAATATAAAAAGAGGACTAACTGTCGCATGTGGGCATTTAGAGCCACTGATAAGTGATCTTAAGTCCTGCATAAAATTAGAAAAGAAAGATAAGAAAGCTAAAGAAAAAGCTTCATGCTGGCTAAGCTTTACTAAGAAACTCGAAGAAGCCCTTAAGTTTGAGCACTTCTTAAGACTTGTTGGTGAAAAGAATGTTTTTATTTACGGAAGTATTTCTGGCTTTAGACATGAATCAGAGATCTTAGCTGATCCAATTGATTCTCATACCATTGGAAAGATTGGGTCTCGTTATTGGAATGGTCCAGTGGACGCTGTCCGCGCTGTGATCGGTGTACAAAAAGGAGAGTTTGAAGGCTCTTGGATAAGGGAGAGTCTCTAATGAAAAAGCTCATCTTGATTTCTCTTTTATCGCTTTCTGCTTTTGCCAATCAGGTTCCTGATTTTAAAGATACCTTCTTTCACCGTCAGTGGGGTTTGGTCAACTCTGGACAAACAATTCAAAGAACTACTGGTGAAGTGACAAGAGATGAAGTTCAAGGCATCGCAGGTGCTGATATTAACTATCTTCATTTAACTGAATCTGACCTTCCTAAAGATAGGGAAGTCATCGTTGCCGTTCTCGATTCGGGAGTGGACATTCATCATAAAGATTTAAAAGACAGGATCTGGAGTTCGGATGAGTGTCGTCCTTCTTCAGTAAGAGATGACTTTGTTGTGAAGTGTGCTGGCTTTGATTTTCTTGACCGCAAGACTTCAGTTAAAGATGATGTGGGGCACGGAACTCACGTCGCTGGAATTATCGCGGCAAACGCCAATGACATTGGAATCGCTGGAGTTGCTCCTAAGAATATCAAGATCATGCCGGTTAAGATTCTTAACGCAAAAACTAAAGACTTTGTTTATGACAATAAGCTTATCACTGATATCTTTGCTGATGGGATCAGCTTCGCTAGAAGGCATGGAGCAGATATTATTAACTTAAGTTTAGGTTGGCCTAAATTAGTTCAGACTTCAAAGATAACCAGAGAAATTCGTCTGGCCCAAGAAGCCGGGATCTTAATTGTCGCCGCTGCCGGAAATAATAATAAGGACATCCCTGTATTTCCTTGTACTGATAATGGTGTTCTTTGTGTGGGCGCTATTGATAACAAAGGAAAGATCACAGAGTTTACAAACTACGGCGGGAAGATTGATCTTCTGGCCCCTGGGGAGAGTATTATTTCTACTTACCCTATGAATAAAGAATCAAGAACTCTTAGAATCACAGGTTATGAAAAGAAACGTGGTTCTTCTCAAGCAGCTCCTTATATTGCAGGGATTGCAGCTGTTGTTAAATTAATGAATCCTGATATCTCTTTGAATGAATTAAAGGCAAGGCTCTTTGATTCTGCTAGAGAGGTCTCTGAAGCTGAGATTGATGGCAAGTCAGCTAAGTACGGTCTTGTTGATATGAAGAAGGCCGTGACTGAAAGGCCAAAGCAATTCATTGAGCCTGACTTTAAGAACCTCTTGGCCCTAGAATACAGTATCAAAAGCGGAAGCTTTGGATTTAATCTTCCGATTGCCGCTCTAGTTGGAGACGCCACTGACGTAAAGGTGAGCATCTCAATTGATAATAAAAAGATGAAGCTTAAGACTGATCACTTTGTAATCTCTTCGATTGAGCAAGATGAAGTAACCAATAACTTTATTCAAGGTGAGATCACTGACCTCTCTGGAGATGCTAACGCAAAATTAAGTGTCACTATTGAAACAAAAGAAGGCTTTAAGAAAACAACCTCTACCTTAATCTCACTGGCCAGAAAGCTAGGAGAGGAGAATGTAACAACGGCTCCTGTTGTAGGTGTTGACGCTAGGCTGATCTCTTATTTTAAGGGAACTAGAAAGCTCTCTAGAATGAAAAGAATTGAAGATCCTTATAATAGATCAAAGGGTCCTGAATTTCAGTATATCCATCCTAAGAAGCAAACAGATGAGTTGACTGTTCTTTCAATCCTAACTTTAAAGGATGATAAGTTCATAAGCCGTGATCTTGAAATGCCTAAGATCGACAAAGTGATTAAGATCTACCGAGTTGATATCAATCAAGACGGTAGTGATGATTATATGACCTATTCAATAGGAAAGGATCAAGAGAACTTAATCTTTGGTTACTTTGATTCAGAGCTTAAGCCTCTCTTTGGAAATAAGTCTTTTTGGAGGTTTCCTATCTCTCGCTTTGAAGGACTTCCAACAGAGAAAGATCAGATTCCTTTTAAGTGGGTAAAGCTTAAGACTTTTACCTTTGGAAATATCTTAACTCCGGCCATTACTAAGAATTGGATCATGCCTGAAGAGGATAATAGTGACGATATCCTTGGTGGTTTTGAAGGAATTGATAGGCATCTTTATTATCTACAGCCTACTCAAGAAGGATCTGAGATCGTTGTTAAGGTAAGGGCCCTCGATTCATCGAACCTCTATGATGAGGTAAGAGAAGAAGTGATGGCAAACTTTGATGAAGAGATTGAAATTGCTCCTCCATTCTTTCAAACTAAAGATGAAGCTGATCAGGGTATCGTAACCTCACTTGTTTCAGTCGGTAGAGAATTTGTCCGCCGCTACTATATTCTAAGTTTTACTGAGGCTGGGAAGTACTCAATTGTAAGAGCACCTTATAGAAAGAAGTTTTTAGCTTCTAATAATGTCTTTCCACTTACTGATGTGACAACTGGTAACTCTGCTAACGAAAGCTTATTCATGGCACGCTTTGATAAGAAGAGAGCGAGAATGAGCTCTCTTGACCCTGTAAGCGGTTCTCAATTAAATGTTGAGTTTGAAAGCAGCAGCTGGAGTGATCCTGTCTTTACTTTTATCGGCGGCTTTAAAAAAGCAAATGGCGAGAAGAGCCTCTTTGTTGAGTCCCGCTATCATGTTTGGTCCATGAATGAAGATGGAACAAAATCAAAGCTACCGATCAACAGAGATAGTGCTTTTCCTGGGGTGCAGTTTGCTGAGACAATGCAGCCTATTGTCCTCAAGGGGACTGATAATGAGATGCAGGCCGGCATCTATATCAATTCAACTCTGATCTTCGGAGACAGGCTCTACACCATGGCCAAAGAAGGAAATAAGCTTATTAGACCTGCGGCCTTATCAGTTAAGCTGCCTAAGACTTGTGTTCAATTAGAACCATCAAGACTTAAAAATCAAATAGTTAGCTCTTATACCCTGCTTTGTATTGCGCCGGGTAATAAGGCCATGATTAAATTCTTTCCTTTATCCTTATAGCGAACTGTACCTTTGGGTACAGGTTTGCTACATTCCGACCACATTTATGAACGTTAACTCGCTCCCGCCATTTTGAGTAGGGGGCCATTTTGCCCAGGAGGTAACATGATTTACGAATTGTCTTTAGTGACAAAGGCGGAGTTGTCTGATGACGAAGTCGCAAAAGTAAAAGAGATGGTTCTTGCAGTTGTCAAAGAACACGATGGAGAAGTTTTCATCGAAGACGATTGGGGAACACTCACTTTCGCTCAACCAACTAGTACTGGTGTCGAGCAAGGCCACTATCTTTATTTTATGTACAAAGCTAACAACGTTAATAACGTTGAGCTTGCCCGTCGTTTTAAGATTAACGAAGGGATCATGAAACACCTCATTATCGCTGTTGAAGAAGATGACGATAAAGTTGGTGAGATCGTTAAGAACGTAAAGACTCCTTTTTCTAAGAAGTACGCAGGTTCTGTAACTGATTCTGATGAAGATGCTGATGGTGGTAAAGACCGTCGTCGTTTTTCACGTAGAAAATCATGTTGGTTTGCTGCTCAAAAGATCAAGGCTGATTGGAAAGATCCACTCACATACGCTTGGCTTGTTAACGAGTTTGGAAAGATTTCTCCAGCAAGAGTTTCAGGTATTAGTAGAAAGCATCACAGGTTTGCAGATAAGGCTATCAAGCAAGCTCGTAATATTGGTCTACTAAGTCATTTATCAGGAAGAACCGCTCAAGGGCGCAATAGCTAGGGATTTGAACAGTAATGGATAATCAAGAATACTCACAAGATTCAAGAACTAACGTGAAAGAGCTCCGCTCTTCAGAGAGTTCTTTTTCTTTTGGAAAGCTCGCTTTCTTAGGAGTCCTATCGATTGCCCTTTATAAGTTCTTACCTCTTGCCATGCTGACTCCCGTTCCACTTATATTTGGAATACTTTTATTTGGGAGATCAAAAACCGTCCTTCTAACAATTGCTTGTTCAGTGGCACTTTGGTTTCTAGCGAAACTTGGCGCTCCTGAGATAACAGTTCAGCTCTCAATGGCCTCAGTCGTTGGATACCTTCTTTTTTATATCAACGCCGTGTTAATCGGTGAGGTTATCTTAAGAAAGGTTCATCCTGTGAAAGGCTTGTTGACTACGGGTATGATTGTTGTCGCTTTATCCTCGCTTCTCTTAGGGGTGTATATCACCACTTCAGAGACACCGGTTGTAAAGCAGATAGAGAATTCTTTAATCCAGACCTTTGAAATTGCAAAAAAGGAAAACCCTGGAGTTAAAGAAGCGTTAGAGGGTGGAGGAACAAAAGCTCTTCAATTACAAGATATGCTTAATAAGCCAGATGAAATTGCTAAAGGAATCGTAGAATGGATCCCGGCAGGAATCTTTATCAGCGTCTTCTTAGGTCTCTACTTGTCTTTGATGATCGTACTTAGAAATGGAATCCTCTGGAAATCAGAGCATCCCTATCCCTATAGTATGAAGAACCTTTTAAAGTTCGAAGTTCCATACCCGATTATCTATGTTGTTATTTTCTCCCTAGCTCTTCTCCTCGGAAAAGAATACTTAGGCGGAGAGACAGCGTCTTTAATTGGAAGCAATATCCTTTATTGCTTAGGAATCTTTTATTTCTTTCAAGGTTTTGGTGTTTTGATAGATTTTCTCAAATGGGTAAACATTGTGGGATTCTTTCGAAGCATGCTTGTTGTTATAACTCTATGGTCCGCATGGAGGATTGTCGTTTTAGTCGGCCTATTTGATACATGGGTTAATTTTAGAAAGTTTTTCAAGAAAAACAAAAATAATGAAGGAGATATCCAATGAAAGTTATCTTAACAGAAAAAGTACCTGCACTTGGTAGTGTTGGGGAAATTGTTAATGTAAGTCCAGGTTTTGGACGTAATTTTCTTATTCCAAACAGAAAAGCAGTTATTGCTGATGCTGGAAGTAAGAAACAAGCTGAGCACCAAAAGAAAGCTCTAGCTAAAAAAGTTGCAGAGGAAAAAGAAGCCGCTTTGGCCCTTAAGAAATCTGTAGATGGTTTAGTTTTAACAATGATTAAGAAAGTCGGTGGTAATGGGAACCTATTTGGTACTGTTACTTCAACTGAAGTTTCTAAGGCATTATTAGAGCTTGGTCATGACATTGAAAAAAGAGTGATCTCTTTTGTTACTCCAATCAAGACTCTTGGTGAGTTCGACGTAACGGCTAAGATCTTTAGCGAAGTTGTTGCAGAATTCAAAGTTAAGGTTGAGATCGATCCTAAGCAAGCAGAAGAATTAAAAGCTAAGCAGGAAGCTGCTGAGCGTGCTGCTATCAAAAGGAAAGAAGCAAAAGCTGCTGCTTTAGAAGCCGGTGAAACTGGTGAAGAAGCAACTGATGGTGAAGCTACTGAAGCTGCAACTGACGGTGAAGAAACAGAAGCTTAATTTTTTTATAGAAGTCCCCAGGGTTCTGCTTGGGGACTTTCTTTTTTCAAAGGAAATGGGATGAACGAATTACCTCACGACTTACTTGCCGAGAGATCATTACTTGGTTGTCTGATGGTTGACTCTAATACCTTTGAACAAATCTCAGACTTGAAACTATCCCGAGAAGACTTCTATCACCCTCAGTACGGTGTGATCTTTGACAATATGAATGACCTTTTCATAAGCAATCAGCCTATTGATTATGTGACAGTATGTTCAAAGCTTACAAGTTCAGGGAAATTAGATGAAGTTGGTGGTCAGTCGGCCATCGCTGATCTTGCCGAAGAGCTTGCTTCTGCGGCCAATATCTATCATTACGCTAAGACCGTTAGAGATAAGTCCTCTCTTAGAAATATCGTAAGAACCTCTCAAGATGTGGCCTCTCTAGGATTAAACTTCAAAGGAAACGCAGAAGAGTTCTTAGAAGAAGTAGAGAGTAAGTTCTTTGGGCTTACAACAGATGCTAAGGCCGGAAAGATGGTAGGGCTGAAGTCATGCCTCATCGAAAACTTAAAAGAACTAGAGGACACTTCTAGAAAGCCTGGTGAGATCTCAGGTCTTCCTACTGGTTATAATGAAGTAGATAAGATGCTGCTTGGTATGCAGCCTGGGCAGCTTATTGTTTTAGCCGCTCGTCCCGCCATGGGAAAGACCGCCTTTGCTCTAAATATCGCCCTTAACTCATGCGGAATGACTAAGCTTCCTATCGCTATCTTCTCTCTGGAAATGGTTTCAAACGAATTATCTATGAGGCTTCTCTCTCAGCAAGCGAAGGTTGATAGTAAGAGGATTAGAACCAAAGACTTCTTAGATACTGATCTTCGCAATATTGGAACGGCCGTCAATGATCTTTCGGCCCTTCCTATCTTTATCAATGACTCAGGTTCTTCGACCATCCTTGATATTCAATCTCAATGTAGAAAGATTAAGTCTGAATCAGGGCTTGGGATGATCATTATTGATTACCTTCAACTGATGAACTCACATACAAAGAACCCAAGTAGAGAGCAGCAGATCTCTGAGATCTCAAGGGGTCTTAAATCAATGGCCAAAGAACTTGAATGTCCTGTCCTGGCCCTCTCTCAGCTTAACCGTCAGGTTGAAAGTAGACCTAATAAAAGACCAAATAATGCTGACCTTCGGGAGTCTGGTGCCATTGAGCAGGATGCCGATGTTATTATGTTCATCTATCGAGATGAAGTTTATAACGAGGATACAAAAGAGCCTGGCGTTGCTGAGATCATCCTAGGGAAAAACCGTGGTGGTGAGATCGGTACAGCAAAGCTTGCTTGGGTTGGCGCTCATACTTCTTTTGAAAACCTATCCTATGCACCTGGAAACCAATAACCTTCCTTATTCAATTATTCCAATTGGTAATAAGTGGAGGCTTTATTCAAATCCTTCAAAGGCCTTTTTATACTTTAAGAACTTAAAGCATAACTTAATCACTGGAGAGAAAACTTCTATATCTACAGAAGAATTCTTAAACAGTATCTTTGAGAGTGTAGAAAAACCAAACCGAATCTTAAGCCTCTCCTATGAAGCGGGCTTTCTCTTTAATAAAGGCATTGATCTCATCCCCGATGATGCCTGGCTCGCCTTAGATATTACTTATGAATCTGAGAGCCTGACTGTCCCTTTAAGGTATCACCGCCTCTCATTAGAAAAGGTTGTGGCACCAAGCTTTGAAGAATATAAAATAGCCTTTGATAAAGGCTATCAATCTCTGGAGCGCGGGGATAGCTATCAGTTTAACTTAACCTTTCCCTTTGAATATAAATACGTAGGTGACTTCTTAAACTTAGCTTCTAATCTTTTTAGAAACCCTGATCACCAAGGTGAGTTTGCTCATGCTACTTATTGCCCAAGCCTTGAATGGGGCATCTTAAGTAATTCTCCGGAATGCCTTTTTAATCAGCGAGGTAATATCTTAGAGACAAAACCTATTAAGGGAACTGTTAAAGATGAGGCAGGGGCTTGGAAGAAGATGGCCGCTAGTGAAAAGGACAAAGCTGAACTTTTTATGATCACTGATCTATTAAGAAACGATTTAAATAAGATAGAAGCAAAAGCAAAAGTACTTAAGTTAAGAGTTCCCTTAAAAGTTCCAGGTCTCCTTCATCAATATAGTCATATAGAACTTAAGAGCGAGAAAAAGATTGAACTTGATCAGGCCATCAAGGCCCTCTTTCCGGGGGGCTCTATAACTGGAGCGCCAAAGATAAGGACAATGCAAATACTAAGTGAGCTTGAGCAAAGATTGAGGGGGGCTTATTGCGGTTCCACTCTTTTCTTTTCTAGAGATGAAACTAAAGCCTCAATAAATATAAGAACCGCTGAGGTTTTTACAGCTAAGAATACTTTTACTTATGGGGCCGGCGGGGGAGTGACTCTATTGAGTAAAGCCTCTAGTGAGTACGAAGAGATGCTCGCCAAAGTCGATAGCTTTACTTTAGTCTTACAGCCGGATACAGTCTAAAACCTCTTAAATATCAACTATTTATATAGATTTTCCACAATACAAACAAAAACTTACATAAGACCTTACAGGGCCTCATAAGTTTGACATGAATAAATACTGATAGATATGATTCCTTTGTCGAAAAAATCCTAGATGGGAAGATGACCTCTAGCCACGGAATAGCTTAAAGAATGAGATTTTAAGCTGGCTTGAGAATTTACAAGGGAGTGTAAATGACAAACGCAAATGCACCAGAGTCAGGATGGCTAGATGAGAACGGGAATGTTCTTGGGGATGATCAGAAGGTACCTTTGAGTTCTTTATCTGAATTGACAGGATTTCCTGTTGAGTTCATTAAAAAAGAGCTTCTACTAAAGGGTGAAGAGCTTAGTATGTCTGATCTGAGATCATCGATGATTAGTTATCTAGAAACTACTGCTTTAAACGTAGAGAAGACCGACGCTTAAAGAATCTATCAATATCTTCGGAGGTAGAACGCCTGTTCTACTTCCTATTCGTTTTTAAAATCCAATTACATTATAACTTTCTTGTCTCTTTCAATGGATAAGTTTACTATTTTTTAAATAGTGAATTCGGTGAGATTCCGAAACTGTCCCGCAACGGTATTGCTCAAAAAGCTAAGTCCGATCCTAAGTTACCCGAGGAGGAAACTTGAAGTCTTATCTAGATGGCGTTAGCCGCTACCCTGAATTTTTAAAGAATATTTACGAAGGCGAAAAACTTAAAGACCCAAGCTTTAGCTATAGAGTCTTTGCAAGAAAGCTAGGTGTCAGTCATGGCTACTTGGCCAATATCATTAAAGGCGCCAGACCCGCTTCTAAGAAGTTTATCTTGGATACGGCAAAGATCTTAGATTTAAATGAAGATGAACTAACTTCTTTTCTCTCTTAGCGTATCCAGTTGGATACGACTTACTTTTTTACAGAAGCTGTTTCCAAGAACAGTTATTGCCCCTGTATCCGCCGTATCCAAGGGCCTTTTTCGGCATAAGACTTGCTTTTACTTTCTCTAACTAATCAACACGGAGAGAGAGATGAAAACAAAATTATTATTAGTCTTAGCAGTCTTATTTTTGGTTTCCTGTGGAGCCGAAAAGCCACAAGTTTTAGGAAGCAGTTCAAGTGCCCTTGAAGCCTTACAAATTCTTGGAAGCTATGAAGATTCTTATAATTCCCAGCATAAGATAACTTCTCATTCCTGGGTGGTCTCTTTTGGGGAATCTAGTTCAACCTATGAGATCCTAAGTTTTGACAATGAAAAGAGGGTGATTATAGCTCTCAATGGTGAGGACTCATTCAACCCCGGTGAATATAGTCGGTTTGAGTGGGTTTACTTAGATTCTAAGCTATTTTACTGCCAAAGTGTTTATGATGGGGAAACAATGAAAGATGCTGAGGAGGATCAAAGCTCGAGCTCGAGTGACCCAATGGGAGGGGGCTGTGGAAGCTATGACTTTCCTTGGACCCCCTTAAATATCTAGTTTAAACCAAAATATGTTTTAGCTAAGTAGTCGGCGAGTTTCTTTCCAGCAACAACATCGCTTGGGAAGTGAACTCCGCCGATCATTCTATTTTTAGAAACATCATTGGCCCTTTTGAAGAACTGTAGTCTTCTTTCTGGGTACTTCTTAGAAAGAGCATAAGCTAAGACTCTAGCAATTGAAGTATGCCCACTTGGGTAACTAGTATTTGGATTTGGTTTTTTAATACAAGGGACAATGTCATTAAAACGAACAAAGGGTCTTTGTCTTGCGAAGTGACTTTTAGCTGACTTGGTCTTTAGACCTGCCATAGCAAAGTACTTAAAGAATAAGAATGTATTGGCGTAGACCTCGTCATCTGAAAGAGGACCATTGTCACCGCCAAAGAGGCTTTTAAGAGTTACCTTTTCTTCTGCAGCAGCTTCAGCACATTCAGCTTCTGTTCTGCTTTCTTGGATTTCAATAAGAGCTAGGTAATCATCTTGCTCTTCCACTGAACCAATGGCTGGTGGCGTACCTAAAACCTTATCCCAGTTCTCACCTAGAAAATCTTCCGCCATAGTGGCGTTAGTAAATATAAAAAGGGCAAAAATAGTTGTTATTATTCTTATAGATGGCACGTCTAAACTCCTTAACGTCATTATTGATAGGGGAAAACGGTATCATCTTGAAGACGGCCTTAAAAGCGCTTAAAAAGCGACTCGCCGTGTAAAGATTCCAAGGCCTCTTGATAAAAGTTAGGAATTCTGGTTAGTTAAAATCACCAATTACCTAGAGAGGAAATTAATGAAATTTATTTTTACACTAGCCTGGGCCCTGGCCCTTACAGGTATTGCTGCGCCTAAAGTTATGGCAGCGCCAAAAGTTTATGAGAAATCAATTAAGATATGGAAATCCTTTTATCCAGATCATGATTGTTCAAAACTAGCTTGTGCTAAGAATGTTCCTCCAAAGGCCTTAGAAGCTCTTCTTGAAAAAGGCTCTTATTTTCATCCAAGTAAACTTACTAATGCTAACTGGATGATGGTTGCAGACTTTACCTTGAATTCTAAAAAAGAAAGAGGCTTTCTAATCAATACAAAGACTGGCGCGGCTGAACTTTTTCATGTGAGTCATGGAAAAGGTTCAGGAGATGGCGCTGGGAATGCTATTCGTTTCTCTAATAGGCATAAGTCCTATATGTCCTCAAAGGGACTTTACGTTACAGCAGAAACTTATTTTGGAAAGCACGGTTATAGCTTAAGAATGGATGGTGAGGAGAGCACAAACTCTGAGGCGAGAGGACGATCCATTGTTATTCACGGAGCAAGCTATATGACTAAGCAATTTATCCGGAATGTTGGAAGAGCAGGGCGCTCACATGGTTGTCCCGCTGTAGATAGCAAAAGATCAAAGGCCTTGATTGATAAGCTTAAGAACGGAAGCTTGTACTATATTTATTCAAAATAGACGGCTTTATAAAACTTTGGAAGCTTAGCTTCAAACTGCGGGGTATGACATTCTTTCCACTTAGTATTCTTATAAGTGAAAAGAATGTTCTTATCATCAAGGCTAACTTTTACCACAACCTGATAAGCATCCCTTGAGGTTGAAAGAGAAACCGTTGGGTCTTTGACGTCAGAACTTAAGATTTCATGAATTTGATCAAAACAGTAGTTACCAAAGAGAACTGGTCTTTGCTTAATGTTAAGTTTAGGAGAAGAGATAGGAACGAGGGTTGGATCCTTAGGCTCTAGGAGTTTTACTAACTTTCGCTCTTTTTGATTGAGGGCCTGATAACCTCTTTTGTAAATCCATCCATAGCCCCAACGGAAACTTGTTGAAAGAGCTGGGCTTCCTCCCATTCGAACACCCCAGTAAAACATGTTTCCAAAAAAAGGATTGGTCTTCTTGATCACACAGGAAGAAAGTTTCTTATCTGAATCAATCCTCTCCTGTTCCGTTCCTCCTTTCCAATAGGCTAGGTCATGAACCTTACAGCAATCAGTTAAGTTAGCATCAGGAATCTTTGAGCAGCCATCTGTTGTAAAAGGGAGGAGCTTATTCTCAAGCGCGTACGCGTTTAAAGAAAAGATTAAAATGAGAAAAAGATATTTCATGAAAGTCTTTTTTGGAGTCCTGGTAGCTTGAGGAGGATGAAGGCCCCGGCCATAGTGATGATAATATCTTTGAAGGGTTCTAAGTAGAATTGGTTTCTCATGACCACACCTAAGTCAAAAGCTTCTTTTGATACAGCGATGAAAAAAAGAATAAGAAGTGAGATAAGAATGGATCTTTTTAAGAGCTTAGTTAAGGCCCAAAAGATAAGGGCTCCAAGAACAAAATGTAGCACGATATCCAAAGGGATAATCCCCCAGAGTTTAGTAGCGGCTACCGCTTCAAAAAAACCTTTTATTAAATTCATGCTTATTTTCTAACACGGAGATTCTCTTTTGGCAGCGGTTATTGAAAAAGCTACAGAGGACATAAGGTATTGATTCTAGTAAGTTGCTGGCCTATCTGAACAAGCAAAAGCAGCTGTTCCTACAATCCTTAAGGCCTTGTACATTGTATTGGCCCAAAACCTACAGCTCTTCTTATCCTGAGATTCTTCTTTGCAACTTTTGAGAGCAATTTCCAGAAAGAGCTGATCACAGTCTTTTCGATTAAGGCCGCCAGTTGAAGGCTCATGGTGATAACAAAGATCGTGCTTGATACAGGCCTTAAAAAAGGTTTCTTTGTGACCGCCAGTTGGACCAGAGCAGCCATTAACAAACTGTAGATCCCCATAACTATTTTCAAATTCACAGGTTCTTATAGGAAGATTTAATCTTGATTTTGGGCATCTATACTTTTTTAAGATAACACCCTTATTTTGATCACAATAATCTTTAAGCTGATCAGCTCTTGCAAAGCTTATAAAGAAAACAAAAAAGACGAGTATTTTCATAGGTTAGTCTTATCATTTTTAAAAGCGTCCGTAGAGTGCTTGGTAAGAAATTCCTGCCTATCGATGCTTTTGGGCATGACGAAGAGACCGATGGAGAGGGGGTTTTGAATACTGGAGTTTTTCACCCACGGTATTCAAGTATAAACAGTGAGTTAGATTAAAGTCCTTAAGGGTTATTGGCGATAAGTTTATGAAATCATAAAAACCCCAAGGATGGATTTATGGATATTGCAACCGTAATTGGTCTTCTTCTTTCAGTAGGTGCAGTCGCTGGCGCGATTTTAGCCGGTGGCGACGTCGGAGCCTTTATCGATGTACCTTCAGTGATTGTAGTTGGTCTAGGTGTTATTGGAACCACTTTTACGAAGTGGCCTATAGAAGTTGTTAAAAAGATTGTCGCCTTCGGTATGAAGACTGTCTTCTTTAGCCCAGCGGATCCAAAGGGAACCATTGATCAAATTAGTGAACTCGCAGAAACAGCAAGAAGAGAATCAGTTTTTGCCCTTGAGAAAGTACCAATTGAAGATCCTTTCTTAAAGAAGGCCATGACTCTTGCTGCAGATAACAGACCACCAGAAGTTATAAGCGCCATCTTACAATTAGAGATTGATGCTATGGAAGAGCGTCATAAAGTTGGAATCGATGTCTTTCAAGGCGTCGCAGATGATGGTCCTGCTATGGGAATGATTGGAACCCTAATTGGTCTTGTGATCATGCTCGGGAACTTATCTGATCAGGCCGCCATTGGTCCAGCCATGGCCGTTGCCCTTCTTACAACTTTTTACGGTGCGGTTTTAGCAAACGTTTTTGCTAACCCCATGAAAAATAAACTCACTCAGAGATCTCAGATGGAGCAGACTAAGATGTCTATTATCATCGCAGGAACTCTAGGTATTGTTGCCGGTGAAAACCCAAGACTTATTAAAGAAAAACTTATCGCTTTTCTTCCTCCAGCAGAAAGAGATGTTGAAGAAAGTAGCGAAGAAGAATAGGAATTTATAAATGGCCGATGACGCTGATTTTGTAGAAGAAGCAGAACAGAAATGTCCCGAGTGTCCTCCTGGATTACCAGGCTGGATGGCGACCTTTTCGGATCTGATCACTCTACTTTTGACATTCTTCGTTCTCCTTCTTTCTATGTCTAAGACGGAGTCAGCAAAATATGAAGCAGCCCTTGGTTCTATTAGAAATTCTTTTGGGGGGAACGTCCTCAAGCATGGTGAAGTTATTCAAAAAGGAAAGTCACCAGATAATTCACCAACAATGTTAGAAAGTCAGGAGCCCATTAAGCCTTTTCCCATTGATTTTTTAACAATGGAAGGGATTCTTGATAAACATGAGATTAATAGAGAGTCTGATGAAGACCTAGATTCTATGAAGAATGATCTTGATCAATTCGATCTTGCTGAAGAAGCAGATGTTTATGAGATGCCAGAAGGAATTAAAGTAAAGATTAAAGATAAGATCTATTTTGAAAAAGGCAGCATTAAGCCTTCTAAGATCTCAATTGCCGTCTACGATAAGATGCTTCAGCTTCTTAAGAATAAAGACTGGGCCATTTTTGTCATAGGTCATGCTAGCCGCGGGGAAGAAGGAAGCAATAAAGATGCTTTTGAGTTAAGTGCCGCAAGGGCCACAGCAGTTTCTCGAACTCTAATTAAAGGTGGGGTTAGACCTGATAAGGTAACTACCGTTTTCTATGGAGATACAAGACCTGATAAGATCAAAGGGAATGTGGAAGGAACTTTCGATGAAAAACAAAGAAGAGTTGAATTCATTATCCGAAAGAGCGATCTTAGTGCTGAAGGGCATAAGGTTGAATCTCGTTAATTCATGAAGATATCAATTTCATTAATTCAAGACTTAGAAGATCTTTATCAGGATCTTCTAAAACCTCTTGGGCTTTCAAAGAGTCAGTATAAAAAATCTGGAATGAAGAAGAACCTAAGCTTTAAGAAAGGGGCCCTCCTAGAGCTTCCGGTTGACCTCCTTCGAAATGGAGAGGTTAACCCTATTTACGAGGGCAATGACATAGAAATCCTTAGTGAGGATCAATACTTCATCGTCCTATCTAAGCCTTTTGGTATTCATGGGCACCCCCAGTCTTACGCTGAGACAGAAACGGTCTTAAATTTTTTAAATTATAAGAAGCTTTGCCCTGCCTTCGGTGGAGCAGAGAGGGGACTGCTGTATCGGTTAGATAAAGAAACCTCCGGTGTTCTTATCCTGGCCAAGGATGAGACCGTCTTTAATGAACTACGAGACAACTTCTCTGAATTGGCTAAAGAAAAGATCTACATAGCCATTGTTGAAGGGAAGTTAACCGAACTTGGGGAGAAGAGGCACTTTCTAAAAGGAAGTGAAGTTAAAGGTTCTAAGCAAAAAGAATCAACTGAGGGCAGTGAGGCTAGGTTAAGCATTATCTCTAGCTTTTACAATAGCGAGAAAGACTGTTCTTTAGTGAAGATTAAGCTTGAAACTGGTCTTCGACATCAGATCAGGGCTCAGCTTTCAATAGAAGGTTTTCCTATACTAGGTGATGAGCTCTATGGTGGAAACAAGGAAGAGAGGATCTATCTTCACGCTTATAATTATTCTCTTGAGTATAAAGGAGATAGGTATTCTTATGAAGATAAGACGGCCTTACTTTTTGATAAGTTCTTTGACCTCGACAGTTGCCTGTAAGTGGCTCATGAGCATTTTTTTATTCTTAATCGTTGCAAATTTAACCACAAACTTGCCCTCAGAGCGCGCACCAACTTCTAACTTAGGATGAACATAACGAATGCTTACCCAAGGGGTTCTCTCTAAATTATCACTAGGGGAGTTCTTTGCAATAAAGACTAAAGTATTAGCGAGTTCTCTATAAACGATTCTTCTAACTGTCTCTAAATCAGTAGGTTCTTTCTCTGAAACCACATGAGCAACGGCCAGGTTTAAGTTCTCTCCGTCACAGCTAGTTGTCCAGCCTCCCGATATTCTGCGGTCGAGCATGACCAGAACGGCCTTACAAGAAGTGGGCTTTAAACGGTCCCTATTCCATAATCCACCGTCGGTGAAAGTGTTCATAAGAAAGATCGACATAAGTAAAATGCCAATGGCCAGAATAGGTTTGTTCATCAATGATTTCAAAAACATACCTTAATTATAGGGGCTAGAACGAAAAAAATCATTAAAGTAAAGTTGCCCAATACCCGACAAGTTTACTGTGTTAATTATGGTGCTAAATCACTAATTTTGCTGAGCACCTGAAGGATTTTAATGAGTTTACCAATTTTCAATAATCAATTTTGGGCCATCTTAAAGAGTATTGATGAATTAACTGAGATGACTGAACTTGAAAGCTTTTTAGCAGAATTCTCAGGCAAAGACTTTAATTGCGAGCTTATCTACGATGTCATCCAGTTCTTAAGCGAGCATAATTATCCCGTTCAGATTGAAGAAGTCGAAGGGGAGAAGTATTTGATTCCTAATTCAAAGCAGGAGAAGGTTCAGTTCTCTCTAAGCTTCTCTGATTGGATTGCTTTACAGGCTCATTTCCCCCTTCTTAATACTTATAGAGAACATGATTTTAGTAAATCAATCCATAAGGCCTTCGCTGATATTTCAGCTAAGTATCCCGCCTTTGATATTAATAATAATAGCGATTCAAATGAAGAATTGAGTTTTTGTTTTAAAGAAAATTTATCTGATTTACTCCTTAAATACG
The DNA here is from genome assembly GCA_047630275.1 of Sulfitobacter sp. Lineage (GTDB taxonomy): Bacteria > Bdellovibrionota > Bacteriovoracia > Bacteriovoracales > Bacteriovoracaceae. Next base: position 531,785 of record JBLHVN010000001.1, read on the forward strand.
TCAATCATATTGAAGAAGCTTTTAAGAAAGAGGCTCTTCTTCTTGTGACTGTAGGAAAAAAGACTTTTGAGATCCACCCACATAAATTGATAATGTTGGAAGGGGATCTTAGCTTAGTCGGTGAAGAAACAATTGACCGTTGCCTAGTTTCTTACGCCCTTGATGAAGTCACTAAGATTAAGTTAAATAGTATCAACGATTACACGCCGAACTATAGCCGCTTTGAAGTGAATGAGTTTATCATGGCCATTCGAGCCGTTTCAGGTCGAGAAGAAAGGCTTGTTCTTAAGATAGATCAAAATAACCCTGTTAACTTAAACCCTGCTTATCAGTTCTTAGGTCATCCTTATATGACGGCAAACTCTGAAGGTGACTTCATCTGGGCAGCTTCCGTTGAAATTTCTTCACCATTATACGATTGGCTTATTAGCATGGGGGATAATGTTGAGATCCTAGATCCAGCAGGGGTGAGATCAGAGTTTCAAAAATACCGTGAAATTAAATTAAAGGATTTGGAAAAAAAGAATTTGAAAAAGGCTTCATAGATGTAAAACTTAATTGTGGATCAAAAGCTTTCTAAAAATTTCTTTCTCATCTCTTTTTTGCCAGCAATAGCTTATTGGTATTTAGAAGAAAACTACCCTATACGAATCGCTGTAACTGGTGGGCTTATCTTGGCCTTTCTTGAAATTAGTTTAGAGAAGATCTTCACTAAGCATATTCATGGAATATCTAAATTTAATTTTTTCTTATTATTATTGCTAGGTGGACTTTCACTCTTAGGAGATGAAGGCCTTTGGTTTAAGCTCCAGCCTTTTTTTACTGGCGTAATCATGGGGGGCTATCTTCTCTTTAAGCAATGGAGAGGTATTGGTCTTATGGAAGAGATGATGATCGCTATGATGGACGAAGCGAGAAGGCCTCCTACTTTTATCATTAGAACTCTTGAACTACATTCTAGTGTCTTTTTTCTTCTTTACGGAATCTTCATGGGCTACGTGGCCATCTACCTTTCAAGTGACCGCTGGATCTTCTTTAAGACCGCAGGGTTTTACCTTGTCTTTATCGGATTCTTTTTGATTGAGCTTGTTTATATAAGGCTTAAAATGAAAAGGATGATTGAAAATCAAAGGAAGGCAGAACTGCTTAAGAAGTTCTAGAATAGTGGATCGTAAAGCTCTCTTGATAACTCTTTATCCCTCTCACTTAGTTCAGGGGGAGACTGTGGAATCTTCTTTTTTATAATGGCGTGTACGTAGCAGTAGTTCATTATTGAAAAGGGATCATAAGCACCACTGATCTTAGCTGTCTCGCTCATTGTTTCTTGTCTGCTTTTAAATTTATTACAGTTAGGGTCTTCTTGCATTTCATCCCGTCCATGTTCATGTCTAAAGGAGAGGATATGCCCGAGCTCATGTAATAAAACATAGGGAAGAGATTCTTCAAAGAAGATATTAGTTTGATGATTATACTGAACAGGCTTTAAGTTTAAGAGAACATAGTGCTTACTAAAAGAGCGGACTGTTTTAAACTCTCTTTTAAACATATTAGGATAGACGACCTTTCCAAAATAGCCAACACTGGCCTTGCCATAAGGAATTCGTTTCTTCGTTGATTTTCCTATTTTTGGTTGAACAGGAATAATATAGATATCTGAAGAAGGGGCCTTGCTACAATCTTGACCACCTACAAAGTGGATAATGGTATCTCTTGGGTTAAATTGTTCCTGAACAACTTGATCTAAGTTTTCTCGGTAACTCTGAGGGATCTTGGCCAAAGCAAAGTCATAGGACTTTCTATCAAAAGAGGTCTTCTTGATCAGCCTCTCTTTGTCCACATAGCAATACTTGATAGCCGCTTTTTGCCATAAGACTTCTGGCTCATAAACGGATGAATTGGCCATAAAAGGAATACAGCCCAGAAGTAATGAGAAAATTAAGCAAGATTTCATAAGAAGATTATATCTAAAGGCTAAAAATTAAGGGGTGGGAAGTAAAGCTTACAGGGCCCTGTTAGGATTACAACACCCGTTATATTAGGTGTTTATAGGCTCTATTGACAGATTTTACCCCTTTTTGGCAACAAAGACTCTAGGAGGGGCTTATCTCTTTTGCTAGAAAGGCTTTGATTATTCAACTTATCTTGGGAGAGAGATATGACTAAGACTTTTCGTGTAATGATTTTTAGTTTCTTCTTATTAATGAGTTCAAACGCCTTTGCCGTTCAAGGTAAGATCGAGAGGAATTTTTTAGAGAAGATACAAAGGCAGCTAGATCAAACTCAAGTAGAAGTGAGAGAAGAGTTAAATTCTTTTAGTGATGAAGAGCTTATGGAAAAGTATGGAGATGTCATCCTAGAGATTATTTATTCTGATTCAACCTTAGTTTCAAAAGCAGGGCTTTCAATTGACGAAGGAATTAGAGGAAATGTTGAGCTTCTTTTTTCAGATAAGACCAAAGACTTTCTTCTAGAGTCGGCTACATTAAGATTAGAAGAAGCAGGTTCTGTAAAAAACTTTAAGAGATTAGCATCAAAGAAAGAGAAAGCACTTACAAGTAAGAATAAGGGCCTAGGCAGAGTTTTGACAGTAATGGTGTCTTACATAACTCTTCCTTTTTTCTTAATCTTTGGCCCGTGGGGATGGGTTTATTGGAGTGTTCTTTTTGGTTACTGGAGTTAGGTAACCTTTAAAACGCGCTATTTTAAAAGAATAGCGCGTTTATTTGACCGTCCCATCTATCCTTCCTAGAATAAAACCACTTAAATTTATACTTCGAGAAAAAAATGGAATTCAATTTTATTAAGATCTTTGGCGGTGGAAAGACCCTTGTTGAAGTCGGTCTCTTCGTCCCTGATAGTGTTGATCATATCCTCTTGGCCTTTGGCTCAGGAGATCAATCTAAAGAGGTGGTTTCTGAATCTCTTAATCATCTACTTGGTGTTGCTGCTAAAGATAATAGGCTAATCTTGGCTCCCACGGCTCCGGAAGGAGTTCTCTTTCACGAAGGTTCTGAAAAGTTTATTCCTAAGATCTTAGAAGTGTTCTTTACCAGTTTAGAACAACAGCCTCGAAAAATGGATATCATAGGAGTTGGAGAGGGAGAGAAGTCTGCAGAATTGATAAAGTCTCTTTACCCAGAACTCTTTCTTTAAATTATTTTGAAGCCACAGGATAGCTGCCAAGAACCTTAATATGACTGGCATCTTCTTTTAGGTTTCTTAATGTCTCAATAACTTTCTTATCTGTTAAAGCACCCATAAAATCCACAAAGAAGACATAAGCAAATGGGTTCTCCGGTATAGGTCTAGATTCTAATCTTGTAAGATTAATATCAGCTTTTGCAAATTGCTGAAGGCAACCTAATAGAGCTCCGGGATGGTGTTTTGTGGAAAAGGCAATGCTTGTTTTCTCTTGGCGGATTCCATCTGGAATATGATCCTCTTTAACAAAGACTTGAAACCGGGTGATATTATGCTTAACCTTTTGAACATCATCATCGAGGATCTCAAGCCCATAGTACTCGGCACAAAGCCTTGAAGAGATAGTCCCTTGATCAACGGATTTACGTTCCACTAAGTTCTTAGAAGCCCCGGCAGTATCAAAATCGGGAATGGCCTTTATATTATGTTTATTCAAAAAATCTCGGCATTGCTCTAAAGCTACCGGATGACTATGAACAGTTTTTAAATCTTTTAAATGAACTCCAGGTCTCGCCATAAGGCAGTGATGAATGGGGAGGTAGAGCTCTCCTATGACAAAGAATCTATGCTGATAAAGTAGGTCCATATTAATGGCGACGTTCCCTGCGATAGAGTTTTCAACAGGAAGGATTCCCATGGCCACTTCTTCTGATTCGAGGGCGTCTCCGACTTGCTCAGAGAGCTCATAGCCTACAGCTTCAACCTTAGTTTCACCAAAGAATTGATAAAGGGCCTCTTCAGAATAGGCGCCCCTTGTTCCTTGAAAGGCAATCTTCATTCAGTAATCCTTTTATTCACCTTAGCTAAGGATTCTAAGAATTCTTCCCGAGTGCTTTCACTATAAGAATTGTATTTATTCATATCGACAAAGAGTTGCCAGGAATCATTTTCAACGGTTTCAAGAATCTTCATCAACCTTCTATATCCCTTGGTATCAATGGCCAATTCTTTAGTGCCAAGCTCCATAAGAGTTCGGCCGATAAAATGAGTTAGCAAAAGTGAATGACTAATTTCTTCATCATGCTTGTCTGCCGTAGATTCAATGACTTTTAATCCATGATTATTTAGATAGTTCTTAATATCAGTATAAAGCTTATCTTCCATACGGGCCTTGCAAAGAACAATCTTGCAACCAAAGAGAGATTCTTTAGCTGAGTCAGGACCAAACATTGGGTGAGTGCCTAATACTTGAATTTCTTGTGGAAGGATCTCCAGCATCTTATCGATAGGGTGCTTTTTCACAGAACAAACATCGGCGATTAAAGTTCCTGCTTTTAAAAAAGGCTTCATTTCAATAAGGGCATTTTCAAGTTCGCTAATAGGAACAAAGGGGATGACAATGGGAGAGTCGCAAGCTTCTTCTAAAGTGCCAAGAGTTGCCCCTAACTCTTTAATCATCTTCTCTGTTGTCTCGTCTGGAAACTTCTCATAGACAATGACATCGGCGTCTTGAGCTACATATTTAGTAATAAGCCTACCAAGGCGGCCAAAGCCTATTATTCCAAGTTTCATTTTAGGGCCTCTTTGATTCTTTTAAAGGCCTCAATGATTTTATCTTCGTGAGAAGCAAAGGATAACCTTAGGTATCCTTCTAGTCCAAAGGCAGACCCCGGAAGTACAGCAACCTTAGCTTCCCTTAAGATAAACTCTGCGGCTTCAGCGCTGGATTTAAAGCGTCCTTCGTAGCCATCAAGGCTTGGAAAAACGTAAAAGGCCCCCTGAGGCTCGTGGCAAGAAAATATTTCTTTAGTGAGCTTAAAGGCTAGGTCTTTTCTTTTAGACATTGTTTTGATCATCTCTTCAAAATAGGTCTGATCCATTGTTAAAGCTTTTAAGGCTCCGTGCTGGGCAAAGGTACAAACATTCCCATTGAGATGAGATTGTAGCTTTGAGACTTCTTCAACATACTTTGTTGGTGCAATCATATAACCGATTCTAAAACCGGTTAGGCAATGGGACTTACTGAGAGTCTGTACGGTTATGGTTCTTTCAAAAAGATCGTCTGAAAGAGCTGCAATACTAGTATGGGTATTTGGCTCAAAGACAAGTGACTCATAAGCTTCATCAGCGATTATTATTAGGTCATGCTTAGTTGCTAATGCTCCTAGCTTGATTAAGTCCTCTTTTCCATAAACCGCGGAAGTAGGGTTATTAGGAGTGTTAAAAAGAATCATCTTTGTCTTAGGAGTAATGGCCTTTTCAATGGCCTCTAAATCTAATCCTAAGTCATCTCTTGAGTTAACAATGATAGGGTTGCCCCCCGCAAGCTTTACACTTTCAGGAAAGGTTACCCAATAAGGGGCAGGGATAATGACTTCATCCCCGTCATTAATTAAACATTGAAAGAGGTTATAGAGAATCTGCTTTGATCCATTACTTATGAGAATATTATCGAGGCTTACAACTCTTTTACTTCTTGAAGAGAACCTGTGGGCAATGGCCTCTCGAAGTTCTGGAATTCCAGGTACGAGGGAGTAACGAACTTGTAGATCGGTTAAGGCTTTTTGCGTAGCCTCGATTACTTCGTTAGGGGGAGGGAAGTCAGGTTCACCAACATGAAGGCCAATAATATCGTGACCCTCATTCTTAAGCTTAGCGACTAGAGAGGCTAAACCCACCGACTTTGATCCCTCTACTGATTTAATTCGATGGGAAAATGGCATTGTTAATCTTCTTTGTTAGTTTTAGTCTCATTCATCATTTCAGTTTGTACTTTTACTGAATGGTCATGAATCACATCATATATTTCTTTTATATATTGTGGATTAAGTCCTAACGCTTCGGCAATCTGCATTCTCTTATTCATCAGTTCATCCATTCTATGGATCTGAAGTGCTGTAATATTTGATTTGATCTTGGCCTTGCCAATTGAGTCAACAATCTTCATCCTCTCTTGAAGGCTTTCAAGAAGATCATTGTCGATTCTATCAATCTTATCTCGAAGATCATCAAGTTCTTGTCCAAAGTTTCTATCATGAGAGTACTCTGTTCTAACTGAGATTGAAGTTAAGATATCTTTTAGGCTATCAGGTGTTACTTGTTGTTTTGCATCACTCCATGCTTCATCTGGATTGCAGTGAGTCTCAATCATAAGACCATCAAAATCCACATCCATGGCCTTTTGCGAAACTTTTTGAATCAAATCCCTCTTACCCGCAATATGACTTGGGTCGCATATAACCGGTAGACCAGGAAGACGGCTCTTTAATTCAATTGGAATCCTCCATAGGGGACGATTTCTATACATGGTTGTTTCATGGGTAGAGAATCCTCTATGAATAGCTCCTAGCTTTGTAATTCCAGCGGAGGCAATCCTTTCTATCGCGCCAATCCATAAAGCGAGGTCAGCATTGATGGGATTCTTTATTAAGACAGGAACCTTGGTTCCTTTTAGAAAGTCAGCAATCTCTTGAACGGCAAAAGGATTTGCAGAAGTTCTCGCTCCGATCCATAAGATATCAATTCCACTTTTTAAAGCAAGTTCAGCGTGCTTTGCTGTGGCTACTTCACAAGAAGTCAGAAGACCTGTTTCTTTTTTTACTTCATCTAGCCAAGAGAGGCCTTCTTCACCAACTCCTTCAAAAGAGCCAGGACGAGTTCGAGGTTTCCAAATTCCTGCTCGGAAGATTCGTACATCTTCATTTTTTACAATATCTTGAGCAATTGATAAGCATTGCTCCCTCGTCTCGGCACTACAAGGCCCAGCGATCACCAGTGGTTTCTTTAGATTTGGTATCCATTTATTGAGAGGTGTAATGTCCATAGCTGTTCCTTTAATAATGCCATGCTTATGAAATCCATCTCCTAAGCTTCTATTTAGGGTTTATACTGCAAAACAGGTGCCCTATGTCATAGCAATGCTTATAGATGTAAGTAGCCGTATTTATAATTATACAGAGGGGACATTTTATCCCCTCAGTTTCTTATTGGTGTCCTAATGTCCAACAATAAGCCTATTCTAAGTTATCCCTAATCAATCCATTTCCTTGATCTTCTCCTAAAACAAAATAAGTTACATAAGGAAATCCATGATAAGTCTCTGCTGAGAATGATCCGGTGATTCCTACATTTTGTACTCCGAAGATCATCTCTAGGTCTTCAAAACCTTTTGCGTATTCAGCAATTGCTTCAACAAGGTCTTTTAAGGCTAGAGCACTAATCTTAACTTCTGAGTCCCAAACCTTTTTATAGGCTTCAAAAGTATTGGTAAGTTTCTTTAAACACTTTTTTTCAATCTTTGAAAGTCTTCCTGGATCATCTGCAGGTGTTGTTCTCGTACAAACCCAAAGAGTAACTTCTCTCCAATACTCTTTTGAATGAGGAGCCAGGCTTGCTATACCAGCACCGCTAACTTCTGCGTTAACACTAACAGTAGCATTTCCTTTTAGTTCACCTTTTTTAAAGTTATCCCATACTCTTTGATCAATATTAGTATAAAGCTCTCCAAAGGCAATCGCCTCAGCGCGTAGTTTCTTTCTGAGCCCACCATTTGTTTTTGGGGCGTTGAACTCTTTACTAAACCTTAAGTAAGCAGCATTTGGGTCATCAAGCTTTACTTCATCAATTGATAACTGCCGCTGCTCTTTTTGAACTTCGTACTCAAGAGTGACTGTATCAGTGACTCTTCTTTTATACTTATCAATTTTATTTGAATGAACAAGGGCCTGAATCCACGTTTTCTTATAAGTAGACTTCTCTTGGTTATAACGGAACATATAACGAGTTCCAGAATTATTTCTGAGGGTCACTTCTGATACAGAATTACCTTTGAACTTATCATATAAAAAGAGATGAGAGCTCTTAGACTCATTATCTCTTTTAGTATCTTGTTCTGAGATGACATAGGCCATGAGGTCTAGGTTGTTTCTTGGAAGCTTACCTCGAAGAACATCTTTAACTTCTTGGTGAAGAATTGAGTCTTGGTTTCCAAGTAGTTCCTCGTCCCCTGCTTGAAAGCTTAGAGAGACATAGCTTGAATCAGTCACACTCGAAGAGAGTTCATAACTTAGGAGGGAGATCTTAAGCAATTTATAAAACTCCGCTTGAAGGCTAACCACGGCGGACTTTCCTTGAAGCTTTGTCTTATTGATTCCTACTCTTAATGATTCTTCACCCCTTGGGTAATCTCTAACCCCAGGCTTATGAATGCTTACATTATTGATTGAGCTATAAGAGAGGGTTCCACCAGCATAGGCTGATAAATAATAGAACGAAGGAGTTGAAGCACTAGCACTTACATCGGCACTTAAGTAATCGGTACGAGTGACTGATTCATGATCCTCAAGACTAAGAAAACGATCTCCTCCAAATTTGAGAAAGCCTAAGAATAACTTCTGAAAGTTCTTTGTAAGACCTTTAACATAAGAAGGTGAATAGTGAATATAGGTATAAGATCTTCTAAAACGGATTCCAGCAAAAGCCTTTATGGTCTCTGAGGAGATCTCAATATTTCTTTTTTCAGCTTGGTCATTTAAAAAGCTTTGGGCATCGACTTCAAAGAGAAGGGTATCTTCAACGACCCAGCGTTTTTCTTCATCATCTTCAGTATAATCAGGATAAAGCTTTCTTCCCGCTTTAATCCCCGCTCCTGCTACAAAACCACTCCAATGAAAACCAGAGAAATTAGTATCACCTATTGAGTGATTTTGGTTATAAGCTAGAGTTTCACCTGTGATTTCATTGGCCTTATCGAGTAACTTTTCTTTAACTAGTTTGATGAGTTTTTTATAAAGAGGGTTGTCCTTTATACCTCGCTCACTTCTTTGGCTTTTATCACTTGTTAGATTAACTTTTGATCCGTCTCTAGAAGAGATCTCATAAGGCCCAGGATAGTCTTGAAAGAGTTTATCTTTTACCTTTAAATGGCTAAATTTAACTTCACCAGCGTTTGCGCTAAAGGCAATTAATACGCTTAACAACATCCATGTTAGTTTGATCATTCTTCCCTCACGAAAGTTAATTGAATACTTGATTCTTACTTTTCGGCTTGATAGAGGTTTGAAAGAAAAATTGTTTGGTTAAATTAGAAAAAGAGAGATTCTTTCCGGTGGAAATCACTAGAGAATCAACTATAGCCCTGACTTATGACAGCGATAAATGACTATTTTACTCCTTTGGTGTAAGTTATCTCTTCAATCAATGACAAAAGGGGTCCCATGAACTTTATTGAACCTAGTATTGAACAATACGCCATCACAAAATCAAACCGTCCTAGTCAAGTAGTTAGAGACTTAGGTGAGGCCACAAGAGAATCCGTGCCTATGTCTATGATGTTAGTAGGAGAGATGGAGGGATCACTTTTAGGTTTTCTAGTGAGGGCCTTAAAAGTTAATAGGGTTTTAGAGGTAGGAACTTATACTGGTTATAGCGCTCTATGTATGGCGGAAAATCTTCCTAAAACAGGAGAAGTTATCACCTTAGATATTGATGATGAGTTAACTGAATTTTCAAAGAAGCATTGGTCTCAATCGGTTCATGGTGAAAAGATCAATAAGCTTATAGGTCCAGCCCTTGAGAGCATTCCAAAACTTGAAGGGGAGTTTGATCTCGTCTTTATAGATGCCGATAAACAAAACTATCTAAATTATTTAAAACTCTGTCTGCCTAAACTCTCTGATAAGGGGATTATCGTTGTTGATAATGTTCTTTGGAGCGGAAAGGTCCTTAAATCTGCCTCAGAGTTAGAGCCCGATGATAACTCCACAGAACATATCAAGGCCCTTAATGACTACGTAAGTGAGTCCCCAGAGCTCTATGGAACAATGTTACCGATAAGAGATGGAATCTTTTTAATATCAAAGATTTAGAGCACTAAAATCTTTACAGGCCCTCTCTCTATTCAGAAGGACTTCTGTTATAAGTAGCCTTCGTATTAATCTGAGGGGGAATTAATGAAGTGGTTTGTGACGGTATTTGCAATGACATTTGTCCTAAATGCATCAGCTTATACTTTTATAGGATCACTTCTTGAGAACAAGCAAATCTTAGATTTTGTTGCTCAGAGAAAAGAAGAGGGGCTTCACCTAACCTCTGTTTTAGATAGGCTTGCCAACGAAGGCCTAAGCGAAGAGCAGCGTGGGGCCCGCGGGCATTACCTATTGAAGTTAAAGAAAGTCACCCTAGTCGATAGCGAAGATGGGGATGTTGAACGAAAAGTGGTTATCAAGAAGTATGATGTTCGAACTGACTTTGGAAGAATCCAATCAATTGATGAGGTTCCGGAGACACCCGTGACGGCAGAAGCTGACATCGTTGTGACTCCAGAAACAGAAGAATAATTCTACTGACCTAATACTGCATCAGTCATTCCACTTAGCTTGTCTTCAATCTCTAAGAGAAATGATGAGGCTTCTGTATCATTGACCCTTCTTTTAATCCTTTCGCGAATCTTTAATACCTCTTCTTTATTGGCTACCCGAGCAAGTTGAGCTTGAAGAGTTCTGATCTCTTTATCGTTATACACTTTTACTGAGCGGACAACGTCCTGAGGTCCAAGTTTTAAGGGACCCTCTGCCGGTCTAAAGAACTGAACCTCTCCTCCGCCGCCTCTAACAACACTTCTTCTCTGAGAGGCTTTATCAACAAAAGTTAAGCTGCCACCGGTTTCACTTAAGATAGGATTGATCCCGCCAATTTGAATCACATCCCCTTCTTTTAAGTTATATTTTGTAAACTCATCAAATGGATTGTCAGCGGTAGCGGTTACCCATTGATTATCTGCCTTTGATCTATAGCTATCCGTTGAACAGGGAAGGAACCAACGACCGGCTTGCTGTAAAGCCTCGCCAGCTTTTCCTCCACGGCATAACTGCACACCTTTTTTAACCTTAACTTCATAAACGGGACCACCTTCAGACCAAGGTGGGTAACGTCCTTTAGCTAAGGCATCTCTATTTGGAATCTTTCCATCACTGATCACAGAGCGGACTTCTATAAGCCCTTGTTTATCAAGATTGTAGATAATCTCCTTTGAGCGAAGATGGCTTAGGTTGGTGCTTGTTAGAGTTAGATTCTTAGTCACAGACCTTAACTCTTTTTGTTTTCTTAAGAGCTCTGCTTGAATCTGAGCCCTTTTAACAGGGTCTGTTTGAGAGGCAAGTCTTTTGGTTAGCTTTCTTTCACTATCTGTTAACTTATCGAGCTTTCTCTTAAGTTCTATTGTTCTTTTATCTAGGAAGTTAATTGTCTTTTTAGCTTTAACAGGGTCAAAGGATCTCAAACTTCTTCTTAAATACTTTTGAGCTTCTAGGCCTTCTACCACTCGCCCAAGCCTCTTAGACCTAGTAACAGCAGATAAACGTTTAGCTTTAGGCAGAACCTTTGCAACTAGCCGGGCTTTTTGAGTTGCTGTAGCGAACTGAGCCGCCTTTTGAACCCGGGCCAGGACGGCCACGTTCTTTGCGCCGCCAGTTAAAATATTTAAAACAACTTCCGTTCCTAGATAGCCAATTCCTGTACAGATATAATTAGACTTTGCTTCTATATTAAGACATTTGAAGTTTTCAATTCCTTTTTGACCAAGGTTATAGATCATCTCTGGGATGGCACCTAGGCCCTTCATGATTGTCTCAAGAAAGTCTTTGGAGTCTCTTGCGTATTCACTAAAGAGGGTGGTGATTCCACTTTTATAGGCCAGGTGAAGATAGTTCACCATCTTCTTGCCAAACTTTTTAGCAAGCTTCCACCCTAGTTTTCCAAGATCCCAAAAGTCTAAGACCATATCCTTGAGACCACTAATTAGGCCTTTTAATAATCCAATACCGCAGCCAAGGAGGGCGCCACCGAAAGCTTGTTTAAAGGTTGGATCGGGAGCACCTTTTATCTTTCTATCTTCAGCAGGAACAGTGCTGCAAACATCAGTCTTCTCTTCGATGTCAGCGATATCTTGAGCTAGGCGGTCAAAGGTCGATGAGTTTGTAATGGGAGGGTTACAGTCATCAATAATTCTAATCTGAGCATTTGCTGTATTTAGGATAAGGAAACTGAGGGTTAAGAAAAGATAGTTTTTCATTTTCTTCCCTCCATGTATTCAAAGAGGGCAAGGGCGACTTTATCATTAAGAATTCCTTCTAATGCATCCGGAAGGTTTAACTGCCACTGATAGAACCAACGACCTTGAAAAACATGACGCTCATAAAAGAGGATGTTCTTTTTCTTTCTATTTTTGTAAACACCTTTTAGTTTAAACCTAGCTAAGCCTTGATTGTTCTTTTTATCAAAAGCGGCTTTTACTAATTTCCAATCTTGGATTCCACCGAATAAGTGAATCAACTCTCTTGTCTCAGGTAGGGCCTTAACATACACCTTTGGTTTAAGATCACTTAAAACATGAGGTCTTACTTGCTCAACTTTATAGTGGCTTAAGATAACATTGTTGTGAATCCTATGGCGCCAAGCTTTCTCGACTCCAGGGATTGTGGGAATCTCTTCAAAAGCATTTTTAAAGTAGCTATGAATGTTATTAGCGATCTCTTCAGGATTGTCACTGATCTTCCGGCTGCCTATATTAACTGAAGGAGTATAAGTACCAGAGCTTTGAACCTGCTCGCCTAAGAAGTAAAGCCCTGTGATGGCAAAAACAAATACTAAAAGGAAAGTCTTCATCAAAATGACCTCCCAATGCCTAATCCAATAGTAGTGGCTATATCTGTATTTTCACCACTAAGTTTTCTATGAATAAATGAATCCAACATCCAATCATCAGTTAAGTTGTACTTTGTAAGAAGCGCCATACCTAACCAGGATTCTTTTTTATTCCACACGGGAAGAAACCCTTCAGTGGCAAAGAATTGATTAAATGAAGTTGACGCAATATCGAAGCCTCCCTTTGTCCAAAAATAATCTAGGCTTAGCCCTATTGAGAATCTTTCAAACATTTGATAGTAAGCTTTTTCTTCGATAGCTATATGATCATTTCCGAGGCTTGTTAGGGTCTTTTTATATTTAATAAGAGAGCTTAGCTCAATTCTTTTTAAGTAAAGATTGTGCTTAAGCTCTAATTCGGCATAGCTTGTAAAATCATTAAAACTTAAGAACTCAGGATGTCTTCTTCCTTGTTTACCAGGGTGGCGGTAACGAAGAGTGGTTATAAGGTCCCAAGTTTCTCTTTGCATTAACTCATAAGAGCCTTCAATAAAGAGGCTTGTTATTTGAGAACGAGTATCACCTTTAGCAGCTCCAAGAATGGGAGCGTCACTTAAGTGAACGATCCCATAATCTAGGCCTGCTCCTACTTGAAAATGATGACCAAGCCCATAGTATCCATTAACTCCCATTTGATAGTAATTCCTCTTGGCCAGGTCATTATTTCCTAAGATAGCGCTACCTTTATAATCGGTCTTTTCATCTCCCCGTAGCCACAAACCTTTAGAGGTTGAGAAAGAGAGGTTTGAATAGAAATAGCCTTCTCCTTTATCGAGGACAGAGGCATTGGCCGAGAAGGCAAAGAAGATAATTAAGATGAATTTGTTCATAAATTCATTTTAGTGAATTCATGAATTCTTGTTTGAATTTATCTAAATCGGAAGTATTTTCCTAAAAGGAGTCAGTCTTATCTATGATCCAGCTACTGGTTCCTTTTTCACTTAGAGAATGTCCAGCATCTTCGATAATCTTAAGTTCACTTTGAGGTAAGGCCTTATGAAGGTCCCAAGCATTTTCAACGCAGCAAACCACGTCATATCTTCCGTGGACTATAAAGGTCGGGATATGAGAGATGGTCTTAGCATTGTCTAAGATCCAAGAATCTGATTCAAACCAGCAGTTGTTAATAAAGTAATGGCATTCAATACGAGCAAAAGCGTCAGCGAACTTATCTTCACCGTAGCTCCTGGCCATTTCCATATTAGGAATCAGTTTAGAAGTTGATCCTTCCCAAGTGGCCCAAGCTTTAGCGGCCTTTGTTCTCTCTTCAATATTATCTGAAGTGAGTCTTTTGTAGAAGGCCTTAACTAAATCCCCGCGCTCTTCAGAAGGAATGGGCTCTAAGTATTTCTCCCAAGCATCTGGATAGATCCTTGAAGCTCCCTCTTGATAGAACCAATGAATTTCCTGAGGTCTCACCATAAAGATGCCCCTAAGAAAGAGAGCGTCCACTACGCTTGGGTGCTTAATCGAATAGGCTAAGGCCAGGGTAGAGCCCCAAGAACCTCCAAAGACACTCCAAGAGTCGATGCCTAAGAGTTCTCTAATCTTTTCAATATCTGAGACCGAGTGCCAGGTTGTATTATCTTTAAGCTCACTAAAAGGAGTGCTTCTACCGCAGCCTCTTTGATCAAAAAGGATCACGCGCCATTTTTCAGGATTAAAGTAACGGCGGTAGTCTTTAGAGCATCCGCCCCCTGGGCCTCCGTGAAGGAAAACAACTGCTTTACCGCTTGGGTTTCCAACTTCTTCATAATACAAGTCGTGAAGGTCATCTACCCTTAGCATTCCGGTATTATAGGGTTCAATTGGTGGGTAGAGCTCAGCCATTTTTTTCTCCAAATTAGTGTGGGCAAATCATAGTTCAATCGAGGGAGAACTTCATTTTGCTTACTCCCATAAAAATAACACTCCATGTAAGGCCACTTTGCTTGCGGTCCTTTGGTATCAATAATAGAGTGCCAAAATGGAAAAAGGTTTCTTACTAACTAGCCACTTTGAAGATTATAAAGGCGAGCATCTCTTACGTTTCTTTGGAACCGGGGAGTCAGGCCCTTTTTGTTTGGAGTTCACAGGTCAATACCCAGTCTTCTTTATTTCTAGAGCAGAAAAAAACCTTCCTAACCTTCGAGGATTAAAAGAAAGAAAAGAAGTTAACTTAGAGTCAATGACTGAACTTCCTGTGGATGCTTTATACTTTCTCACTTACAGAGATCTTAGGGAAGCCAAAGACGAGCTAGCTCAAAAGGGCGTCCGTACCTATGAATCTGATGTAAGGGCCCCTGAACGCTTCTTGATGGAGAGGTTTATTAATGGAGCCCTAGAGTTCTCTGGTGAATTCGTTGAAAAGAGAGGGACTAAGTACTTTAGAAACCCTTTAATTAAGCCATGCACTTACACCCCTAAATTAAAGATCATGTCTTTTGATATTGAAACTTCAATGAAGAATGACCTTTTCTCTATTGGCTATCATCAATATAAGCAAGGAGAGGAAGGCCAGGAGTTTAAAAAGGTTTTAATGGTAGGCCCTAGTGGTACTCACCCCATAGAGGAATGTGACCTCGTGCTCTTAGAGACTGAAGAAGAATTAATCAAGGCCTTTGATAGAGAGCTTAAAAGCTTAGACCCGGATGTCCTTATCGGTTGGCATGTCATTGGCTTTGATATGGCCTTCTTAGAGAAAAAGTATATTCAATACGGAATAGAGTTTAACTTTGGCAGAGGTAGTAAAAAAACGAGGATCAATGAAAGAAAAGGGGCGGGGTGGTTTGCCCATCTAGAAGGGAGGGTCGTCGTTGACGGACCACCTACTTTAAGATCAAACTTCTTTTCTTTTGAAAACTTTAAACTCGATACTGTGGCGAATGAACTCTTAGGTGTCGGTAAAGACATCAATGAAGGGGGACCTAATAAGGTTGAAGAAATTGAAAGACGATTTCATGAAGATAAGAAATCACTAGCAAAATATAATCTTCTTGATTGTATTCTCGTTAGTAGAATCTATAAAAAAACAGGTCTACTTGAAATGATCGTCAAGAGGACGCAGATCTGTGGTCTTCTTATGGACCGAGTTGGAGTTAGTACAGCCGCCTTTGACCACTTCTTCTTACCTAAGCTTCACCGTAAGGGAATTGTCGCCAATAATGTTCCTGAGTTAGTTCGAGACGCCGGGGCTGTGGGGGGCTTTGTCATGGAGCCAGAAGTTGGACTCCATGATCATGTTGTTGTTCTAGACTTTATGAGCCTCTACCCAAGTATTATTAAAACTTTTAAGATTGATCCCTACTCAAGAATAAAGAACTCTATAAATACCGGAGCCACTCCTTCAGGGCTTTCTTTTTCTCGAACTGAGCATATCCTTCCTGAATTTATCGAAGAGCTTATGGACCTAAGGGCCATGGCAAAAAGAGATCAGGACCCTTATTTATCTCAGGCAATTAAGATTCTTATGAATAGTTTTTATGGAGTCATGGGATCAACCGGTTGCCGTTTCTATCATGCTGATCTTCCCACAGCTATCACAGAATCAGGGCAATGGATCTTAAAGACGGCCATTAGTTTCTTTGAGTCTGAAGGTTATAAAGTTCTCTATGGTGACACAGACTCTGTCTTTGTAAAACTTAAGGGAACAGATAGAAGCAACCCAAGTGAAAAAGGGGCAAAACTCGCTTTTGAATTAACGGAGTTCTTATCAGAAAAAATAATGAAGCTCTATGGAGCAAAAAGCGAACTTATCATGGAGTTCGAAAAATACTATAAGAAGTTCTTTCTTCCCGCCTCTAGAGGAACGGGGGCAGGAGCTAAAAAGAAATACGTAGGTCTAGTCGTTAAAGATTCAGTTGAAAAACTTCAATTTGCTGGCATGGAGTATGTTCGTTCAGATTCAACAAAACTGGCTAAAAAATTTCAGTTCTCTTTATATGAAAAGCTTTTTTCAAATGAAGAAATGGAAGACTATATAAGAACTTTTGTTGAAGAACTAAAAAATGGGGAACACGATCAAGAGCTTGAATATACAAAGAGGTTAACTAAGCCTCCAAAGGAATACTTAAAATCAATTCCTCCCCATGTTAAGGCCGCTCTTCAACTCCCCGAAAAAGAGCAAGATTCTCTCAGAAGGATCACTTATATCATAACAAGAAGAGGTCCCGTTCCTATCGAACTTGATCATAGTGATATCGACTATCAACACTATATAGATAAGCAAATTAGGCCACTGGCAGAAGATGTGCTATGGTTAGTTGACAAGAGTTTTGATGATATTATCACTGGGGATCAGCTCAAACTATTTTGAAAAAACCAAGCAAGAACAAATTAAAGAAGTGGTTAAACGTTTTTATAATGTTTCTTCTCTTTGTGTTATTTTACAAGCTCTATGAACTTGATATTCAAGCATGGTCTTGTGACGTAGAAGAAAACACGGGCTCTTGCCTTTTAACTTCTCGAATCTACTTGGAATCGGGGAATCTCTCAATGGCAGAGAAGTATCTTAGAAGCTCATGTAAAGGGGAATACCCCCTTGGTTGCTTTGAACTTGGAAACTTTTTGATAAAAAAAGGCTCTCTTGAAGAGGGGAAGAAAGTTCTTACGCAGTCCTGTGAATTGGGCCATAAACCGGCCTGTCCTTAATTTAAACTAGTCCTAGTTTTTTCCTCATTTTATCTTTAAACTCTAAGTTAAGTAGGGAGTTTTAATGAAGGTTATTATCTTTGGTGGTACAGGTTTCTTTGGTAAAGAGCTGGTTAAGTCTCATCTCGCTGCAGGCAATGAAGTAACTATCGTAACCCGTGGGAACAACTCTCTTGATATTGAAGGAAGGATTGAATCACTAGTCGCCGATAGAAGAGATCTCTCTTCATTAAAAAAAGTCCTAAAAGAAAGATCTTGGGATTTGGCTTATGATCAGATTGGGTATTGTTCAAATGATATGGAAATCCTTTGTAAGGCCTTAAAAGGAAAGATTGATCACTTAATCTTTACCTCAACAAAGAGTGTCTACGATTATGGAACCGAAATTGATGAATCAGTCTTTGATCCTAAAGTTCATGAACTCAAGATGGGAAGTAGCGAGGACTTTGAATATGGAGAAGGAAAAAGGCAAGCGGAAGCTTATCTCGCTTCTCAAGCTCCTTTTACTTATGGAGCTTTTCGCCCTCCTGTTGTCATAGGCCTTGGAGATTCGAGAGATAGATGGAATTGGCATCTTAATAAAATAAAAAATGAAGAAGAAATTTACTTTCCAAATTTAGAAGCAAAGTTCTGCGTACTTTCAAGCGAGGAGGCTGGTCGGATCCTTTTTGAAATGGGTGAAAGAAAGACTCAGGGCGCTTTAAACTTCTACACTGCAAACCCTTCTCTTAGAGAGATCGTTGACCTAATGGAAGAGGGGGTGGGTAAAAAAATAAAGTTAGCTTCAAAAGAAATTGAAGGAAATCATAGCCCTTATGGAATAAAATATGATTGGTTTTTAAGTAGATCAAAAGCTGAAAAATTAGGCTTTGTTTCTAAAGTCGACTTTAAAGAACTCGCTACAAAGCTTTCAGCTCTTTGTTTCTTCTTTTTTTTACTAAACCTACCTAAAGCTTATTCTACTGAGAAGTTTACTTGGGTCCTTGATAATGAGGTCTTTAAGAGAGAAGCCTTTGTTGCCCATACTGAAGATAAGCCATTTGGTTCGTACCTAGGAATGAATATTCATTTCAAGCCTGTTAAGTCTTTGTTTAAGAATTTAGATCAATTCTTAAAAGGAAGACTTAATAAGAAAAAAGCTAGGAGTGAGGCCCATATCACAGTCATAACTCCACCTGAATACGACAATGTCCTTAAAGAACATATAAGCATCGAAGAGATAAACGAAATAGCAAAAACAAACTCAATTCAAGAAAGTCAATTTACTCCTGTTTGCATCGGACGGGGAGAATTCAAAACCGCTAAGACTTACTATATAGTCGTTAGGTCCATGGCCTTATTAAAGATAAGAAGAAAAATATTTGAGGTCTTTAAATCAAGAGGAGGAAATACTTCTCAGTTTGACCCTAATCTCTTTTATCCACATATCACTATTGGCTATACAGAGGGCGATCTTCATATGGGTCCTCATGGTGTAAAAAAAGGAATCAATTCTTGCTTTGGGAAGATAAAGATTTGAAAAGAATCCACCACCGTTATATTAAAGCGGCTAAGATATTCTCAAAGAAAAAAGGAAGCACTCTTGCTGCTTCTTCTTCATTTTATTTAATCCTCACTATCGTTCCTTTATCTCTTCTCTTTATCCGTTTAGTAGGGTTTGCCCTTGGGGATCTAACTAAAAGCGGTGAAGAAATCTTATACCTAGCAGGAGGACTCTTTCCTGAAGCAGCACCAGAGATCCTCGATCAGTTTAAGAATCTTTTATCCGGACCATTATTAGGGGGGGGAAAGTTTACCTTAATAAATACTTTTATCCTTTTAATAACAGGAACTAGTTTATTCAACTCAATTTGGAATGGACTATACCTAATGACTGAAGACCGCTCTCATACTTCGAGGTGGAAGTATCTTCAGGGAATAGGAATCATTGCCCTAAGTATTATAACCCTTATCTTTTTAATTGCTTTGCCCCCGGTTCTTATGGGTCTACTGACTTTTTTAAAGACGGGATTTGCGGCAGAGTTCTTTGCAGATAAATTATCAACTTCAAATTCCTTTCTCATTTGGCTTAACCAGCTAAACATAAACAGTTTTAACTTTCTAAGGTCTAATAGCTTTATTGGGCTTTTGATCCTAGGTTATTTTACTTTTCTTTACCGTTGGTTCTTTAGGTTTAAGATAACTTGGAGGGAGTCCTTCTTTAGCGCCTTTACCTTTGTTTTCTTTCTCCTATTGGCCAAGAACCTCTTTTGGATCTACTTAAGTAACGCGAGAAGCTCCCTTGTTTCAAATTATGGGGACTATTATACCTTTATCCTTGGTTGTACCTGGATCTTCTTAGTTATGTGCCTCTTCTTCTTTGGAGCCTGTTTATCCTTTGCCTTTCAAAAAGACCCTTTAGAGATAGGTCTGCCTATTGAGGATGAAGATAATAAAGGGCATAATAAACAACATGATTAGTGCAATCCTAAATATTTACATCTTGGTTCTTATCGCGGATATGATCCTCTCTTACCTGCCACAGTTTAAGAACTATCCCGCGGCCCTTTATATCAAAAGAGGGGCGGACTTAACTTGTAGACCAGTGAGAAGGCTCTTAAGGGACATTGTTCCTAAGGATATCCCTTTTGATTTCTCCCCAATGGTCGTCATTCTCGCTATAAAGTTTATTCCTGCGATTATTTTTGCCCTTTGGTAGGACCGGAATCTTTTGAAAGCCCCTAGTGATGGGGGCCTTGCCCAATAAAGACAAACCTTGTCATTTAGTACGAATTCTTTATAAAATTTAGTGTACACACTTAATAGGATTGTTATGGAAGACACTCAGTTAAGCTTCGAAACCCTCGCAAAAGAGACTATGGAAATGAGCCAAAGTCTTCGTGGAAGCGAGTTTACGTTTTCAGATGAGTTCCTCTCTATTGAAGAGGAACATCAAGATGAACAAACAGAAGAAGCGCCAGCTCCAGAAGGGCCTGGTCTTATTTACAAGATAGAAAAAGGTGTGAGCACCTTTTGTGTTCGTGGCATTGTCTGCCAAGATATTAATGAAACATTCGAAGAGCTTATGGAAGGGGAGAAGTCCCACGCTGATAAGTTAAAACTTACTTCAGAAGAAGATATTGCTTCAATTAGATTCTACCCAACTGAAGCGGCAGAGCTTGCAGAGCAAATCTCCGATGAGCTGATCAATAGGCGCTTTCCAATCGAAGAAGATATTCTTTGTAATTTAAGCGATCCAGGTTTTAGCTGGTGGATGGACGAAGGGGAAGATCACTTTCAAGTCTTCTTTAAGTCCCACGGAATCCATCGCGCCGAAGATTATATCCGCCTAGGACCACTAGGGGATAGAACCATCGCAAGTTCAAGGATCTTAAAAGCGGAAGCTATCTTTAGAACAGCTTTTCCAGTGGGAGAATTTGTAAGCAGCGATAAAGGCTTTGCTATTAGCACCACTGACCCAAGTAATATTCACTTTCAAACCTTAAAGAACTTCTTTCTTACCGGTGATAACAACACGACTGATTCAACCTTCCCCCCATCAAGAGAGGGCAAGACTCTCTTTTACTACTTCAAAGAGGTAGCGGCGATCCGGCATTTCTGGCTTAATATAGAAAAAGAAATGACCGAGTGAAACGCTTTTATGCTTGAGGTGAGTTAACTTCTTGATTTATAATGAAATGACAGGATGTTTCAAGAAGACTTAATGATTAGGTCTTTTTATCACAAACAGGAAGTTTGTATGGAATCAACAAGTGTAACTAGCGATAGGCTAAAGCGTGCCATTGAACGCAATAGATCTAAACAGGCCAAGCGCTCATCAACCATGTCATCTACAGTTAAAACAGAAGCCCCCGCAAGTGGTTGGTCTTCTAGGCGTTCAACTAAGATGCGTGCAGAACCGACTAGCACCCGAAGAACGGTAGCAAGGCAAGAAGACGATGTAGAGTTTACCACTTCAATCAGAAAGTCTCCCCGTAAAGCGCCGGCCAATGTTGGCTACGCCACCAGTAGGGCAGTGGTTTCAACTTCACCGGTTAAAAGAAAAGCAGCACCAAAAAGAAAAAAGAAAAAAATGAAAGGACAAGGATTCCTACTCAAGCTCGGATGGGCTTTTGCAGGAGTTTTACTTGTTCGTTTAGTATTCTCAGGAGGAGGGGTCCTCGATTACTACGAAAGGCTTGAACTAGTTAGTGATAAAGAAAAAGAGCTAGCTTCCTTTCATGTTGAGAATGAAAATTTAGTTGAGGAAATTGAAGAAATTCAAAACTCAGGTAAGTATCAGCGAAAACTCGTGAGAGATCACTTAGGCTTTATTGCCCGTGATGAGTTTTTGATATTATTTCAAGGAGTGGGGTCTCACCGCCCCATTTAAATTGCTGACCGACTCTTAACTTTTTAGAGATCTTAGAGTCGGCGGGTAGTTCAAGAATATGCCTAGACATGATCGCGGGAGTTCTGGCAATAGCTGGGGGCTCATCCCGTCCTGGGTGATGAGGGACCTTTCTTTGAATATTGAGGATCTTCAGGTCTTTATCTAAAAAGATAATATCCAAATCAAAATAAGTATCAGGCATCCAAAAACTCTTAGGAGATTTTTCTCTATAGAGAAAGAGCATTCCCTGATTAGGCTTAAGGCTTCCTTTCTTTCTACCACTAAGTCCTTTTGCCTGATCGCTTTTAGTTAGGGCCAATTCTACGTGGATAAGCTCTTTCCATGGGGTTCTAAGGAGTCCCTTTTTAAGATTATTGGCTAGATTGGCTTCGCTGCGGCAGCCCATTGAACTTAAAATGGCCAAGAGCAGGAGATTTTTGATGAGCCATTGTGGCATTTGCGTTATAACTAGTTTCATTCCTTAAAACTCTAAGGGATTAAAAAAGAGGTGGCAAATGAGTGGCGGATTATTACGGAGTCATACCTGTGGGGAACTTCGATCGAGTGATGTGGGAAGCGAAGTAACGCTTTGTGGCTGGGTAAATAAGTATAGAGATCTAGGGGCCCTACATTTCATCGATATCCGTGATCGTTATGGTCTTACTCAACTAGGTTTTGAAAACTTTAAAGGCGACTTTGCTGTTTTAAAGGGGTGCTCATTAGAATCAGTCATCCTAGCTAAAGGGATTGTTCAGGCTAGGCCATCGGATGCCTTAAATAAGAAAATGGACACAGGAGAAGTTGAGGTTCAAGTAACTCATCTTGAAGTTCTTTCTCGCTGTGATATTGATAACCTTCCTTTTTTACCAAATGGTTCAGTTGAATCGACAGAAGACTTAAAGCTTAAGTACCGTTATCTAGATCTTAGAACAAAGAAGCTTCAAGATGTTCTTAAGATGAGAAGCAAGGTTATGCATGATACTCGTAATGCCCTTTATGACGAAGGCTTTACTGAAGTTGAAACACCTATCCTTTATAAATCTACTCCTGAAGGAGCTAGAGATTATGTTGTTCCCTCAAGAGTTCATCCTAATCATGTTTACGCCCTTCCTCAATCACCGCAAACATTAAAGCAGCTCCTTATGATCGGCGGGACGGATAAGTATTTTCAACTTTGCCGTTGTTTTAGAGATGAAGATCTACGCCATGATAGGCAACCAGAGTTTACTCAGATTGATATTGAAGTCTCTTTTACGACCCCTGAATACATCAAGGCTCTTGTAGAAAAAACATTAGGAAGCCTTTTTGAAATAAAAGACTTAAAGATTCCGGCCATGAGTTTTCAAGAGGCCATGGCCCGTTATGGTTCTGATAAGCCTGATGTTAGGTTTGGTCTAGAGCATATTATCTTAACTGATCTTTTTGTTGATAGTGAGTTTGCCGTATTAAGCAAGCCAGCTAAAGAAGGGGGAATGGTTAAGGCCTTCTTCGTTCCTGAAGAAGTAAAAACCTTTTCAAGAAAAGAAACAGATGCCTTTGTTGAAGTTGTGAAGCCTCACGGTGGGAAGGGCGTAGCCTTTTTCAAGGTTAAAGATGGAGAACGCTCTGCGGGGATTTCTAAGTTCATCACTGATGACATCATGAGAGCCATCGAAGAAAAAGCAGTTGAGAAAGGCGATGGTACGTGGCTCTTCTTTGCTGATACTGACGAAGACACGGTTCATTCTTGTGCGGATGCCTTAAGAAAACATCTTGGGCATAGCTTAGAGTTATTAGGAGATGAAAATAAGTTCTTATGGATTTATGACTTTCCACTCTTTGAATACTCTAAAAAAGAAGGAAGATTAGCTGCCCGTCACCATCCTTTTACTATGCCAAAAGAAGAGCATCTTGAATTATTCTTAGAGGGTGGAGTAGAGAATTGGAAAAAATGCTTAGCTAATGCTTACGACGTCGTATGTAATGGATATGAGCTTGGTGGTGGATCGATTCGTATTCACAGAAATGACATTCAATCGACAATGTTTAAGGCCTTAGAGATGAGTGAAGAAGACACTCAAAAACAGTTTGGCTTTTTCTTAGAAGCTCTTAAGTATGGAGTACCTCCTCATGGAGGACTGGCCTTTGGTCTTGATAGAATCATAATGATCATGTGTAAGACTGAATCAATTAGAGACGTGATTGCCTTTCCAAAGACAAACTCAGCATCAGATCTTATGAGTTCAACGCCTTCAATTCCGGCCCAAGCTCAACTAGATGAGCTGCATATGGATTGGCAGAAAAAATAATGCTAGTTGCCCTTTATGAATTCAAAATTAAAGAAAATATGAAGGCCCAGTTTGAAGAGAACTGGGCCCTCTTTACTGAAGCCATCTATAGGTGCCGAGGCTCTCAAGGTTCTAGGCTTCATACAACAAAAACAAAGAACACTTACATCGCTTATGCTCAATGGCCCGATGAGGATACCTATTTCTCAGATGGAGAAGAGCCTTATACAGAAGCGGAATTAATCGCTAGAGAAAAGATGAGAGATTCAGTTCAAGAAAGTAGGGTATTACATCTTATGGAAGTCTTAGACGACCGATTAAAGTAGAAGTCTTTAAGCCGCTTTTTTATCATCACTAGAAGAATCACTATAAAATTCAGGGCCAGGTAAATAGATGATATTTTCATCTTTTACAATCTTGGCGTTGAAATCAAGTTCTAATTGGGTGCCAGTAAGTTTTGATTCTAAGTACTCAGCAACAGTGGCCTTATATTGCTCCTCAGTTAGAACATGAGTCGAGGAGAAGATATCAGGGAGGCCTTCTCTATTTTTATTAAAGTAAGGAAGAGCAAATAAAATAAACCCCGTGATATAGCAGAAGAAGTACCCAAGGGTTCTCTTAAAGCTCGAAGTTAAAGATAGTAGTTGTGCCGGATTCTCTGTAGGAACTACTCTTAAGCGAAAGAGGATCTTTCCAGGAGTTTTTCCATTACCCATATAATAGCTTAGGAAAAAATAGCCAAAGAAGACAACAGAGATCACGGAGAGTTCAACTTTATGCATCTGCGATGTAAGCATAAACTGAGACTTCTCTCCCATTAAGTACATAAAAGTTTTTAGGTAACTTATATAACTGGCCATAAGAAGGCGAGTTGTTAGAAGGATACAAAAAAGGTCTACAAAGAATGAAAATGTACGGCGTCTTAGAATCCCACCTTCTCGGGGAGATTTTAACCAGCTAGCATTTGGGGTGAAGTCCTTTAATTCCATCAATCTCTTATCGGGTCTTCTTGGTAAAATCTGATAGCAGAGGGCCTAAATACTAAAAAGATTTCGCAGTAATTTTAGCTACTTATCTTGGTTTTGTAAGATTTAATAGCGAGTTAAAAGCTTAGATTGCCGTAAATAGAGGCTTTTTGGTAAGTTAGGCTTATGAAAAACTTAATCTCGATAATCTTATTTCTTTGTTTAAACTCTGTCTTTGCTGGAGTCCCAAAAGGTGTTGATTGGTACCAAGGTTCTGTTGAAGATGCTTTTAAAGAAGCTTCCAAACAAAACAAACACCTCTTTTTATATTGGGGTGCTATATGGTGCCCTCCCTGTAATTCAATTAAGAAAAAAGTTTTCACTAACCCTCTTTTTCAAAAGGAAGTTAAGAACTTCTTAGCGATCTACTTAGACGGAGACACAGATAGGGCGCAGATTTGGGGTGATAAATTAAAGGCAAGCGGATACCCCACAATGCTCGTTCTAGACCCTAAGGGAAATGAATTGATGAGGTTTCCCACCTCCATCGATGCCATAAAATATACAGAACTTTTAAAGGCCACCCGTAACCGAAGCATGGCCATCACCGAGCTTATTGATAAAAAAAGGCTTAGTGATTCTGAATGGTCTCAACTTGCTTTTTATTCTTGGGGACAAAACAAAGAAGTGAAAGAAAGGTTGGGTCTTTTTGAAAAGCTCTACAACAAGATTCCTAAAAGATTAAGGGCAGAGAGGGCCTCCCTCTTTTTAGCTTACTTAGGAGAATTGGTAGAGGATAAAGAAGTCAAAAGAGATAAGAATCCTTTAAGAGTTGAGTTTGTTAAGCTTCTTGAAGATAAGGCTTTGGCAAAGCGTTTTACTTCAGATCTAAGTTATAGCGGTGCTCAGTATTTAGATTATCTTTTTGAAAAGATAGACTCTAGGGTTAGTCATCACGCCAAATTAAAAACTCTCTTAAAAGAACTATCAACGGATTCAAGCTTAAGTGTGGAAGAGAGGCTCTTTACTTATGCCTATGAGATGAACCTTGTCTTAGAGAATCCAGAGGAATTAAAGAAATTTCAAAAGAAGCTTCTTTTGAAAGTCAAAGAAACGGATCTTAAAGCAGTTGATGGATATTCAAGGCAAGATGCCATGAGTACGGCCATTTGGATGTTAAAGAAATCTAAGCTCTTAGACGAAGCTAAGAGTTACGCCATTGCAGAACTTGATAAATCAATCGCTCCTTATTATTTTATGAGCTATATAGCTTCTGTTGAAGCTGAACAGGGCAATATTGATGAGTCCATAAAGTGGCGAAGACGTGCATGGATGGAGGCCAAAGGAGGCAGCACTCGCTTTCAATGGGGAACTTCCTATCTAACAAACTTAATTGAAAATAATAAAAAGAAGAACTTCTCAAAAGACTTTAAAGTGATCCTTACTGAATTATTAAAGCAAGATGATGCTTTTAATGGAAGGAATAAGAAAAGGTTAGAGCGCCTTCAGAAGTCTTTAAGTAAGTTAAAAGATAAGACCTTTAACCTAAGAGTTAAGGCCATTGTTATAGAAGCTTGCGGATCTCTTCCTAATGGAAAGGCCTGTCATCAAAACTTTAAAGATTTAAAGATGTTCTAATGAACTTGATTTTCAGCGACAAGCTGAAGGTCATGAAGTTTCTTCATGGCCTCAAGTGGGGTCATGTTCATAATATCTAGTTCCTGAAGTTCCCCATCAATCTTTTTTAAGTGCTCAGGAATCACAACTTGTTCTTCACTAGGGAACATACTGAGCTGACTTCCTTTCTTAGGCTCAAGATCGATCTGATTATCAGATCCATTTTCAAGTTGCATAAGAAGTTCTTGCGATCTTAAGAGGACCTTTTGAGGAAGGCCTGCCATCTTGGCCACATAGATACCAAAGCTTTGGCTAGCGGCTCTTTCTACTAGATTATATAGAAACTGAACGTCCCCATTATTGTTTTGTGTTTCAACAGTTAGGTTCTTAGCAAAGGCTTCTTTATCAGCTAGGTCAATAAGTTCATGATAGTGAGTAGCAAATAAAGTGATGGCCTTTGTTTCACTTAGAAAGTGCTCACAAAGAGACCAAGCAATAGAGAGCCCATCATAAGTAGAGGTTCCTCTACCTACTTCATCAAGAATAATAAGAGAGTTCTCAGTGGCGTGACGGATGATCTCGGCAGTTTCGGCCATTTCAACCATAAAGGTTGATTGACCCTTGAGGATATCATCACTGGCCCCAAGTCTTGAGAAGAGGTGATCACAAAGCCCGAGTTCTGCTGATTCAGCGGGAACAAAGCTTCCCATTTGAGCAAGCAGTTGAATGATGGCCACTTCTCTCATAACGGTGGTTTTACCGGCCATGTTTGGACCGGTGATGAGACCAAAAAAGCAGTCCTTTGTTAGTTCTAAATTATGAGGAACAAATTTTTCTGAAAGAACTGATTTTATAAGAGGGTGCCAAGCACCTTTAAGTTTAATGATCTTCTTCTTTTCATGAACAATGGGACAAGAAAGGTTTTCTTGTAAGGCCATCCAAGTAAAACTTTGAAAGACATCTACAAGGGCCACAAGATCGGCCATCTTTTGAATTTCATTAGAGCCAGCATTTACCTGAGAGACTAGGTCTTTAAAGATCTCTCTTTCTAGACGCTCTAGTTTTTCTTTAGCGCTAAGCATTTCTTTCTCAAAGGCATCAAGCTCTGGAGTGGTATAGCGTTCGCTGTTAACCAACGTTTGTCTTCGCTCAAAAGTCTTAGGCACTTTATTTGAATGGGTTTTGCTAACTTCAATAAAATAACCAGCAACATTGTTATATTTGATTCGTAGCTTTGGAATTCCTGTCTCATTTCTATAACGCTCTTCCATTTCATTCATTTCATTATGAGCGTTTTGAGAGAGTTTAGATAAGCGGTCACGCTTTTTATTAGCGCCTTTTTTAATGAGGTTTCCTTTTTCTAAGGTAGCCCCAATTTCGTCATTGATTGTTTTTTCAATATTAGAAGTAAGCTCTTCAAGTAGTAGGGTTTGTTTTTTATTTAAATCAACCCAAACCTTAAACTTTCCTTTACCAAGAAGAGTGTCTAGTTTCTCATAGGCCCTAAAAGAGCTGGCAATATTGAGAAGGTCTCCGGCAGTGGCCCTATTGGTTCCTGTCTTAGCCAGGATTCTTTCAAGGTCTCTAACGCCAGTGAGTTCTTCACGGATAGACTCTAGAGTTTCAATATCTTCAAGAAGAAACTTGATAAGGTTCTGTCTATTATGAATAACTTCTTTAGACCTAACCGGAGTCATGAACTGCTTTCTAAGTGCTCTTGATCCAAGAGCAGACTTTGTTTTATTAAAATAACCTAAAAGAGAATCTTTATATGTTTCTCTAGACTTAGGCAGGATCTCAAGCCCTACTAAAGTAGGGAGGGTTACCTTTAAGCGGTCTTCGTCGTTTCTCATCTTAAAGGGACGAATATGAAAGAAGTCATCAAGCTGTTGAGTTGAGCAAACATAAAAAGAGAGGGCGCCAATAGGGGCTAGGACTTCTTTGTTTAACTTAAGAATCTTATCTCTGTTATGTCCCGGAATTAATTTTTCTGTATAGAGGTGGCTAACTTTTGGATTAAAATAATCTTCGCTTAGGCGGGTCTTTAAAGTACCCATGGCTTCGAGTAGTTGATCAAGTGGTTTTAGATCTTCAAACTGACCCATATGGGTAACGAACTCACTTGGACCTATAAGGCGAAGGGCCTCAAGAAAGTCTTCCGAGGACTTTAATTTTTGTCCAAAGAATTCACCGGTTGTAAAATCAAGGGCGGTTAAGAAATAGAAACCATTTTCTTCATAAGCGGCGCTCATAAAACGGTGCTCATGCCCTTGAGTTCTCTCAAGATCATAAGGCATCCCAGGACTCACCACTTGAACAACGGCCCGCTTAACAATTCCTACGGCATCTTTTGGATCTTGAATTTGCTCGCATACGGCAACCTTTAATCCATGTTCCGTAATCCTATCGATATAGGCGCTGGCCGCATGATGGGGCATACCCGCCATAGGGATAGGGATTCCACCGATCTTCCCTCGATGAGTCATAGCAATATTTAAGATTTCAGAACAACGCTTGGCATCTTCAAAAAACACTTCGTAGAAATCACCCATGCGAAAGAACATGATGTCATCCATATGGTCTTTCTTAAGGGCAGCGTATTGCTCCATCATAGGAGTAAGTTTTATATCTTGCTTGAGGATTTCTGCTAATGTGGTGTGTGCCAAATGGGTCTTCCTTGCTTTTTATTTGACTAGGTGACTCAAGAATATCGAAACAATTCTCCTTCGTAAAGCATTTCAGGGGGCTTAAGTTTCTGAAAATATTAGAAGCAGAGGAAGGTTTTTTTCTGTTAGAATAGAGCTGTGAAGCTTACTCAATGGCTCCTTATATGTGTTTTTATCGGTATCTGCGGCTCCATCGTTGGGCTCTCCTTACTAGGTAACTGGGACGGTGGAGAGTTTAGAAACCTCAAGGCCGCTTCATCAGGTGAAAAACAAAATGAAGAAAGCTTTTTTAAAAACGCTGAGTACTTCTTTTTAAAAGATTATAAGAAATCCCTCACCTTAATCTCCGATGAAATGGCCATTGATAGCACTACAGGAAAGTCTGTGTTCCTAGCCCCTAAGGGCATCGCCTATACGGGAACTCAAAAACCCATTTCATATAAAGGAAAAACGGGCCTTCTTAAAGAAGGCAAGGAAGAGCTGACCTTAGAAGGGGATGTCTTCATGGAAGTCGAGCTCTCAAGATATAGCGCTGATAAACTTGAATACAATATCCTCAAAGATGAGCTGATCTCGACGGGAAATGTTCATAGTTTCTCTAAAAGCCGTAAAACCGGAGATGAGATAGAGATCAATGCGGAGAGGTCTCTAAGTTACCCAAAACTCGAAAAGTCTCAGTATACGGGATCTGTCCGTGGGAAGATCTTAAGGAAGAGGGCCTATGAAGAGAACATTTTGTTCAATTCCAATGAGTTAGACCTAGACATGATTAAGCATCAGATAGACCTTGTTGGGGATGTTCGCATTAAAAAACAAGCGTTTACCGCAGATGCTTTTAAGGGAGAAATATTCCTCGAAAACTATAACAAAAGGCTCAAGTATTTTGTCCTTTATGACGATGTGAAGGTAGTGGAAACCATTTCTCCAAGCGATGGAAGCGCTTCTTTTACCAGAAGGGCCTTTTCAGAGAAGCTTGAAGGGATAGTGAGTGAAGGTAAGATTATTCTTACGGGAGCTCCAAAGGTGTACCAGCATAAAGATGTTATTAAAGGCAATAAGATTGTCCTTAGAGAAAATAATGAAGTGGTGGAAGTAGATGATGCCAACACCAAGTTTGATTTAAAGTGAGACTATGGAAACTGTTAAGTATTTAGAAGCTAAAAATTTACGAAAGACTTACAGCGGAAGAACCGTTGTTAAGGACGTAAGTCTCAAGGTGAATCAAGGGGAAGTTGTAGGACTTCTTGGACCAAATGGAGCTGGAAAGACCACCTCATTTTATATGATGGTGGGACTAGTTAAAGCTGATGAGGGAATGATTGAACTCTCAGGAGTAGACTTAACTCCCTTTCCTATCCATGAGCGCGCTCTAATGGGCGTGGGTTATCTTCCTCAAGAGGCAAGTGTCTTTAGAGACTTATCTGTTGAAGAAAATATCTTTTCTGTTTTAGAAAATAGAGATTTACCTAAAACAAAGAAGAAAACTTTATTGAATGCATTAATCAAAGACTTCGGTCTTGATCATATAAGAAATAGTAAAGGAAACGCTTTATCTGGTGGAGAGCGAAGAAGAGTTGAGATTGCTCGCGCCCTGGCCTTAGAGCCGAAGTTTGTTTTACTAGATGAACCCTTTGCAGGTGTTGACCCATTAGCGGTCAGCGATATCCAGTCCATTATCACCGGGCTTAAGCAAAGAAATATTGGCGTATTAATTACTGATCACAATGTTAGAGAGACCCTCGGTATTGTTGATCGTGCTTATATTATGAATAGCGGTGAACTGCTTGTTAGTGGAACACCGGATGAAATTATTAATAACGATAGAGCAAGGAAGTTCTACCTAGGAGAAGAATTCAGGATGTAATTCGCTTGCGAGTAAATTATGGCGATTAAAATAAATCAAAGCATGAAGCAGACGCAAAGTCTTATGATGACGCCTCAGCTTCAGCAGGCCATCAAGCTTCTCACTCTAACCCACATGGAGATGACAAATCTTATTTCAGAAGAGATGGTCGAAAATCCAATGCTGGAAGAACTCGGGGTCGACGGATCGGACGCAAAGAACGAAGCCGATTATAAAGTTGAAACCCTTGAAGGGCAGAATCAAGAATCATCACCAGATACAATGAAAGAAGACCCTCTTATGAAAAAAGAAGGGGACGACTTTGATTGGCAATCTTATGTAGAGACCTTTGAAAATAATTCAAGCTCTCCTCCATCTATGGCGAAAGCTGACTTAGATGAACTACCAAATTATGAAAATATCGTTAGTAAGGGAGCCACCTTAGTAGAGCATCTAGAATGGCAACTAAGAATGGAAGACCTCAACGATGTTGAGATGAACTTTGCCATGGAGATTGTTTATTCAATCAATGATGATGGCTACCTAGCTCATCCCTTTGAAGAGATAATAGCTGAGACAGAACTAGATAGAGAGCATGCCTTTTCAATTCTAGGAATGATTCAAAGGTTAGACCCCGTTGGTTGTGCCTCTGAGAACTTAGTGGACTGTCTACTGGCTCAAGCCAAGATCGCAGAAGAGAGGTCACCACTTTTAGAAAAGATAATTAGAGATCACTTAGAAGATATCCGTTGTAATGACTTTGATAAGATTGCAAAGACTACGGGAGTGACAACAGAGATCGTAAGATCAACCATTGAACTCCTACAAAACTTTCACCCAAAACCTGGGAGGCTTATATCTCCTCAGGAAACTCATTACGTAGTACCAGATATCTACGTAGTAGAAATGAATGGTGTCTTTAGTGTTAAAGTGAATGATGAAGGAGTCCCAAGGCTTCGTATCTCTCAGCTTTACCAACAAATGTTAAAAGACCCAAGTATGAAGGCTGAAGCGACTGACTTTGTAACTGATAAACTTAACAAGGCCCGCTGGCTCATTAAGTCTATTCAGAACCGTCAAAGAACGATTCATAAAGTGGCAGAGGCCATAGTGAGTCAGCAGCAAGAATTCTTTAAGAAAGGACCTGAGTTTTTAAAGCCAATGGTTCTTAAAAATATTGCCAATGAAATTGGAATGCATGAGTCCACTGTAAGTAGGGTGACGAC
Source organism: Sulfitobacter sp. (assembly GCA_047630275.1). GTDB lineage: Bacteria > Bdellovibrionota > Bacteriovoracia > Bacteriovoracales > Bacteriovoracaceae. Next base: position 564,213 of record JBLHVN010000001.1, read on the forward strand.
TAATAAGTATATGCATACACCAATTGGATTGTTCGAACTTAAGTATTTCTTCAATTCAGGAGTTGGTGGAAAAGACGGTGGCGTTGATATTTCAAGCGAGGTCTTAAAGTTAAAGATCAAAAGTTTGGTTGAGAACGAAGCACCTAAAAAGCCATTATCTGATCAAAAGATTGCAGAGCTTCTTAGTCGGGATGATGTAAAAGTTGCCCGTCGAACAGTGGCCAAGTACAGAGAAATGTTAGGAATCCTATCTTCTTCTAAACGAAAGATTAAAGGCTAATAGAGAGAAACCCGAAAAAGGTATATCACTTTTTCGAACAAGCTTTGGCTTAACTATTTGGAGACTTTTTTATGAAAATAACGATTGAATTTCAGCACCTAGACCATACTCCTGCTCTTGATGAAAGAATTAAGGAGAAGTCTGAAAGGCTGAATAAATACCTAGATGGCAATACCCATATTAAGTGGCATTGCTATACGGCAGATCAAGATCATCATGCCGAGGTTTCGCTATTTGGATTAGGTCAAGAGTTCCATGCTAAGGCCGCTGAAGATAATCTCTATAAGAGTATTGATAAGATTGTGGACCGTTTAGAGAAGCAATTAGTTAAGAAAAAGGAAAAAGTTAAGAACAGAATCCATCGAAAGCAAGATGAACCAGTGCATCTAGATCCAGAAGACGCATGGCAGGATCACGATGAAGATAAGTTCGATGATGTAGGCTAAATTTATCTAAAAATCTAATATACCAGCTCTATGCTCCTAGTATCATACTCTTGATGCATGGAGCATAGAGCTGTCTTTTTTTTGACTCCTCTAATTAATCGAACAAAAACTTACATGACTTGTAAGGTCGGGTACTCCCTCCTAATCTCTTCCTAACCAAATTAGAGAAGGAAACTTACATGTCTATCTTAAAACTCATTGCAATGATTGCAGCCCTTAGCTTTAGCGCAAACTCTTTTGCTTGCGATATGCACGGAACAACAGGAATCGTAGAAGAGAATGATCTTTATATCTCAGTAGATGATAAAGCCGCTGCAGGCATCAATAAGACGGAGTTCAATAGAGTTATCGATAAAGTTGTTAACGTCTATAAAGACATCGTTGAAGAAAATGGTGGCCAACTTGTTATTGAAAGAAAGTGGATGGATGGAACAGTAAACGCCTATGCTAAGCAAGTTGGTGACACATGGGTAGTTAGTATGTTCGGTGGTCTAGCTCGTCATAGCGCTGTAACTGAAGATGGATTTGCTCTTGTCGTTTGCCATGAGCTTGGACATCACTTAGGTGGGGCACCTAAGAAGTTTAGAAACGGAAAGGTTGTTTGGGCCTCAAATGAAGGGCAAGCAGATTACTGGGGAACAATGAAATGCCTAAGAAAAGTTTGGGCCAATGAGCGTAACTCGGTAGTGATGAGAAATAAGATCGTTGATAGATCAGTAAGAACAAAATGTGCTGCAGCTTATAGGGATAGAGAAAAGATGGCCCTTTGTACAAGAACCGCAATGGCCGGTAAGTCGATTGCATCGCTGTTTAAGGCCCTAAGAAAGCTTCCTACTGATGTAAGCTTTAATACTCCAGTGAATAAGCCAGTGGACACAACTTACCACGGTCATCCTATGCCTCAGTGTCGATTAGATACATTCTTAAGAGCTTCACTTTGCCAGGTTCCTACTTATGTCGACGTAAGTTATGTTGATCCAAGTGTTGGGACATGTACTAGAGCTGGAGGACAGATCAATGGTTCTCGTCCAAGATGTTGGTATAACCCAAAGAGCTCTCGCTATAATAAATAAGTATTAACTTCGTAAAGCGCCTAGGAACTCAAGAACCGTGGCACGAGCAGAAATATAATGCTTGTGCTCAAGGTTTAGACCCGTCGTAATGAGTCTAATTTCTTCAGATTCATTATCTTCAACATTTCCATCACTCGCTGCAATTTGAAACAAGGATTCAAGAAGTCCATAGCGTTGATCTTTTTCAAGGATTTCAACTAGGGGTGGACAGTACTTGTGATTCTCTAATCCAGAGAGGTCTTTGATTTCATCTATTGAGACAGCCACTATGGCATCGATTTCTTCAGCGCTCAGCTTTGTCCAATGTTCGAGGGCAGACTTCATCTTACTAACTTCATTCTTATGAACTTCAAAATCAATGTAAATGACTCGGGCAAATAGGCCAGAGATGCAGGCCACAAGAATATGCTCATTATCAGTCGCCCCTGGAAGGAGGTCCTGGATCTTTTTGTGTAATCCTGAGAGATGACTCTCTTTTTGACTAGAAGTTCCAAATATATCCCAAAATGCCATTTATATTCTCCAATTTTTAGATATTTACACGGTAAATCAGCTCAGCATTTGTGGCAAGTGAACATGTGTCCATCTTGCCCTCTTTAAAAGCAAAAGCGATAATAGGTTATGGAAATCACTGACCTTGACGACATTCGAATTGACCCCATCTTTAGTGTAGAGGATGACGAAGATGGTGAAAGCGGTATTGCGACGGCCATTAAGAAAAAAGTTAAGAAACCAAAGCTTTATAAAGTCCTCCTCCACAATGATGACTACACCACGATGGAGTTTGTCATCTATGTCCTGCAGTTTGTTTTTGGTAAGTCAGAGAATGACGCCATGACAGTGATGCTAAAGGTGCATAAAGAAGGCCATGGTGTTTGTGGAGTTTATACTTACGAAATAGCAGAGACCAAGGCCCAGAAGGTTTTAGAATTAGCTAAAGAGGAAGGACACCCACTTCTTTGTAGTATTGAACCAGAATAGGAAATAAAAATATGATGTCTAAGAAACTTGAACTCATCATTAACTCGGCCATCAAGATGGCGAATCAAAAAAAGCATGAGTACTTGACTCTAGAGTCAATCCTCTTTGCTATGCTTGATGATGAACAAGTTAAGGAGATCATCGTCTCTTGTGGTGCTGATGCTCAGGCGATCAAAGAAGAACTAGAACAATTTTTAAATAATAAAGATAATTTTTCCATTTTAACAGATGAACAAGTGGACTTACTTAGCCGTAAGCAGTTTGTCGACGATGAACTGAGAAAGCTAGCTGCTGATTCAGGCATTATTTATCAACCAGAGATCTCATTAAGCCTGCAAAGGGTTATTCAAAGGGCTGCTATTCATGTTCAGTCTTCTGGTAAAACTGATATACGTGGAATCAATCTTCTTGTGGCCATGTTTCAAGAAGAAGAATCTTTCGCTTTATACCTTCTTCAAAAAGCAGGCATAGAAAGATTTGATGTTGTGAGAACTATTAGTCACGGGCTTGATAAGGCTGTGACTCCCTCTGAACCTCATGACTTAATTGAAAGTGAAGAAGGGGATCAAGAAGAAACAAAAGAAGGCTCTCCTAATAAACCAAAGAAAGGCAAAGCCCTCGAAAAATTCACTCTAAACTTAAATGAGCTGGCCTTAAACGATAAGATCGATCCACTCATCGGTAGAGAAGAAGAAATTAAAAGAGTTGTCGAAATACTTTGCCGTCGTAGAAAGAACAACCCTCTTCTTGTTGGAGAAGCTGGTGTAGGGAAAACTGCCTTAGCTGAAGGCCTAGCTTTTTCTATTGTTAAAGAAACTGTTCCTGAGATCTTACTTGGAACTACTGTTTATAGTTTGGATATGGCCTCTCTTTTAGCCGGTGCTAAGTTTCGCGGTGACTTTGAAGAGAGGTTAAAAAATGTACTTAAAGAACTCTCTGATGAAAAAGATCAAGGCAAAGATAACATCCTCTTCATAGATGAATTTCATACAGTCATGGGAGCCGGCGCCACAGGCGGGGGAAGCTTAGATGCTTCAAACCTTTTAAAGCCTTGGCTAAGTTCAGGAAAGATTCGAGTTATGGGTTCTACGACTCATGATGAATTTAGAAAGTTTGTTGAAAAGGATCCTGCCTTTAACCGCCGTTTCCAAAAGATCGATATAAACGAGCCTAGTTTCGATGATACTTATAATATCTTAAAAGGGCTTAAGACAAAATTTGAAGAACATCATAATGTTAAGTATTCAAACCCTGTCCTAAAATTAGCCGTCAGCTTAGGTGAGCGCTATATCACTGATAGAAAGAACCCTGATAAATCCATCGATATCATCGATGAAGCTGGGGCCTCTATCCAATTGCTCCCAAAGGCCAAAAGAAGAAGCACTATTACTAAGAAAGATATCGAAACGATTGTGGCAAAGATTGCTAAGATCCCGAGGCTTTCAGTAGCAGCAGAAGAGAAAGAGAAACTAAAGTCACTTAAATCTAACCTTAAGTTGTTGATTTTTGGACAAGATAAAGCTGTTGATCAGGTTTCTGATGCCATCCTTCTTTCTCGTTCAGGTCTTGGAAATGATGGAAGGCCAACAGGTTCTTTCTTGTTCGCAGGTCCAACTGGTGTAGGAAAGACAGAACTGGCAAAGCAATTGTCCATTGAACTTGGATGTCATCTTGAAAGATTTGATATGTCTGAATATATGGAAAAGCATTCAGTTGCTAAATTAATTGGAGCGCCTCCAGGTTATGTTGGTCATGATCGTGGTGGGCTTTTAACGGACGCTGTAAAAAAGAATCCACACTGTGTTTTACTTTTAGATGAAATAGAAAAAGCACACCCAGATATTTATAATGTACTTCTTCAAGTTATGGACCATGGATCATTAACAGATTCCCATGGAAGAACAACTGATTTTAAAAATGCCATCATCATCATGACGACAAACGCAGGCGCTAAAGGTTTTGAAGAGGGAAGCATTGGACTCGCCTCTACCACGGGCTCTCGAGAGTCTAAGAGAGATAAGGCTTTAAAGAATTTCTTTGCTCCTGAATTTAGAAACCGACTTGATGGAATCATTCAATTTAATAACCTAACAGAAGAACTCGTACTTCTGGTTGCTGATAAATTTATTATTGAACTTGAAACAAAGCTTGCTTCTAAAAATGTTGAACTTATTATCGACGATGAAGCAAGAAAGTGGATTGCTAAAGAAGGCTACGATCCAAAGATGGGAGCCCGTCCAATTTCTCGTCTAATCGATAATAAAATTAAGAGGCATCTTTCAAATGAAGTCCTTTTTGGAAAATTATCTGATGGTGGAAAGGTCATTGTGGGTCTTGAAAAAGATGAAGATGGCGAAAATAAGCTAAAATTCACTTTCTAATTTTTAAATTTTCTTATAAAACTGCCAACATTTTTTGCTTTTCTTGTTCTTTTTTAAATAAAAAAGTAATTTTTTCCTACAAATAAACCGATGAACGAAAAAATAAGGCACGAATTTAAAGGTGTTTTTAAGAGATTTATCTCTTCTAACCACTCTCTTCGAAAAACTGAATGCCCGATGTACAAAGGGTCTCGGCTGTTTTGAAGAGAAATTTTAGCTTTAGAAAAACTAAAATAGGGTTAACGGAGAAAAATTTGAAAAAATCCTACTTGAAAAACGACCTTTTTTTGTTTGCGTTAAGTAGAATTTGTGTTTATCCTAAAATTAAGTATTGAAAACCAGGAGGATGTCAATGGCAACCAAGAAGAAAGCGGCTAAGAAAAAAGCCACAAAGAAGAAAGCTACTAAGAAAAAAGTAGCTAAGAAAAAAGTAGCTAAGAAAGCTACAAAGAAAAAAGCTACTAAGAAAAAAGCCACTAAGAAAAAGGCTAAGAAAAAAGTAGCAAAGAAGAAGGCTAAGAAGAAAGTAGCTAAGAAGAAAGCTACTAAGAAGAAAGCCAAGAAGAAAGTAGCTAAGAAGAAAACAACAAAGAAAAAAGCTACAAAGAAAAAAGCTACTAAGAAAAAAGCTAAGAAAAAAGTAGCTAAGAAAAAAGCTACGAAGAAAAAAGCTACTAAGAAGAAAGCTGCTCCTAAGAAAAAGAAGTAATCTTTCTTTAAAGTCTTAAAGAATTTTTCTCCAAAAAGGCTCCTCACGGAGCCTTTTTTTATTTCTAGGATGGAATGTATGCCCGCGAAGGCAGGAGCCGAGAGCGGGCGAACTTCGCAAACCAGAAAACCAGGCCACGATGGCCGGATCAGTGAACGAATTCTTTAATTAACCACCTCATTTAACTAGAATTCGCTGGAGCCGAGAGCGGGCGAACTTCGCAAACCAGAAAACCAGGCCACGATGGACGGATCAGTGGCCGACTTTTTTAATTAACCACTTCATTTAACAAGAACAGCAAGATCAGATACTTCGCAAAACCCCAAAAGCCACCCAAAAACTAAATAAAAACCAATCACATTCTCAAATGAGCCTCTCAGCTCGATTCCTATACTAGAAAACCCAAAAACCTCAGCCCAAAACACCTCAAAAATAGCCTTTTTTTCAAGAAAAAACAGGTACTTAAGGTAGTTTACCTAAGCGACCCTTCGCATTTTCCGCGATTTAAAGCATTCTAGGTTTTTGAAGGACATAGCCAATCTATAAGGCCCCTAAAAAAAAACAGCACAGAGGCTTATTTACAGTACTGAATCATATTGGTAGGTTATCCCACCTTTTACAGACATCGCCAGATTTAAAAACTGGAGCGATGGGAGAATTATTATGTCGACAGGCCTTGGGGTTCGAAACCCAGAAGTTCCAAAAGAACAAAGTTCAATTAATCCTATTACCGGACAAAAAGTAGTCAAGATGGGAGACCTTGAGTTTCCCCCAAGAAAAGTTTGGATGAAAACTTTTGGCTGCCAGATGAATTATCATGATTCCGAAAGAATCCTCTCTCATTTAACAGATCTTAATTTCTCTAGAGCTGAGAGTGTGGATGAAGCGGACATGGTTCTTTTTAATACTTGCGCCATTAGAGACCTATCAAACAATAAGTTCTATTCTCAGCTTGGAGAGATGAAGCATGCTAAGGCCAAGAAGGAAGATCTTGTCGTTGGCATTGGTGGCTGTGTTGCTCAGACTGAAGGAAAGGAACTAGTTAAGAAATATAAGCACCTCGACTTTGCTTTCGGTACAGATGTTATCGATCAAATCAACGATATGGTTTTTAGAACTTATTCCGGTGATAACAAGTTCACAATCAATTCATGGGACCGTAGTGAAAATTTTAGTATTGAAACTAAGATCACTCATGGGTCTCCGCAAGCATTCGTAAATATTATTAAAGGCTGTAACAAGTATTGCACCTACTGCATTGTTCCTTACACAAGAGGAAAAGAGAGAAGCCGTAAGAAAGCTGAAGTAGTAGAGGACGTAAGAAAGCTAGTTGAGTATCAAGGTATTCAAGAAGTCACTCTGCTAGGTCAGAACGTAAATAGTTATGGTCACGATAATGGAGAGACTCTCTCAGAACTCATAATGGAGCTTGATCAGATCAACGGTTTAGAGATGATCCGCTATACGACTTCTCATCCTTATGATGTAAGTGACGAGTTGGTCGAGGTTCATGGAAGCGCTAAGAAGTTATCAAATCATTTACACCTGCCAGTTCAGTCTGGTTCAGATGAAGTCTTAAAGAGAATGCACAGAGAGTATTCGATTGAGCATTATCTAGGATTATTGGCAAAGTTAAGAAAATCAAACCCAGAGATTGTCCTCTCTACTGATATCATCGCCGGCTTTGTGAATGAGACAGACGAAGAACATCAAATGACTTTGGATTTCTTAGAGAAAGCTCAGTATGACTTCATTTATTCTTATGCTTATTCCATGAGAAACAATACCAGAGCTTCAAAAATGGAAGATCGCCTCACTGATGACATCCGTGGCGAAAGACTTCGTGAGATTCAAAAGCATCAGTTGGGTATTCAGGCCAAGCTTCGTGAAAAAATGGTTGGCAATAGCTATCGCATCTTAGTTGAAGGCTATGGAAACATGGGCGGAATTAAGAAGTGGAAGGGAAGGACTAATTGTAACCGTATAGTTCACTTCTTACCTGAAAATGATGAGCAGGATTTAACTTGGAACTGGGTAGATGCGAAGGTTACTTCAGCTACGGCCCTTTCTTGCCAAGGGGAAATGCTGAACAATTATGGTCGGAGACTGCCGCCACATAGTGATCGAGCACCTGGAATCAAGTAATTAGAGACGGATAGAATTGCCTGTCCTCACAATGGATGCCTAAAACTTGGTAAAATTGATGAGGGAAGGCGGATTTATGTCCAAATTGAAAACGATATTTTTTCTTACAATTCTTTTTATCAGTTCTAATTCCTATGCACTCATGGAAATGGGTGTGGATTATAGTTATTCTCGCAAGGTCTACGGATCTAATAGAGAGAACAATACTAAGTCGACAACCTACTCTGGGTCTTGGGCCATCTACTTTTTAACCTTAACAGCTTTAGAATTAAGTTTCGGACAAACGGAAGAGACCACTGTTGAAAAGAGTAGTATCGCTATTGATGGATCAACCATTACCGTGACTGGTTTTAAAACAATTGTGGACTCTAAGATGTTTGGTATTGGAATTAAGCAAGCCCTTGGACCAAAGAAAGCCCGTCTTAGGCCCGCCATTAGTCTTGGTTATGCCAGGCAGTTTGTTGAAGATAAGACCTTTATCAATTATAGCGATAGCGCTAGTGGAAGTTCTGGATCAATTCAAGATAGTGAATCAAGTGCTAGGTATGACTCTGTACAAGCTTCGTTCTCTCTTCAATTTTTTCTAAGCCAACGCTTTTCACTAAAAGGCTCTGTTCGTACAATCTTTCCAGCTTTTGATTTTGATAAGGCCAGTGATGATTTAAGGTATTCAGTTGGGTTGTCTTGGTTTCTCTAAAATTAGCCTTCTTATGCATTCTTCTTTTAAGTTCTTGCGCTAAGCTAGGTTATGTCCTCGAGCAAGGTGTAGGGCAGTTCTCATTACTTATGAGTGGAGTAGAAAATGAGAAGATGCTTAAAGACCCTAAAGTAAAACCTGAGCATAAAGAAAAGATCAGAAAGATTGAGAAATATAAGAAGTACTTCTACGACTACTTCGATAAAGAAACCACCGATATTTATTCTGAGACGACAATCTTAAAAGATAAGGCCGTCACTTATCTGGTGATCTCATCTCCCTTTGATAAGATAGAAGCCTTAGAAGAGTGCTTTATCTTTGCAGGTTGCTTTCCGTACTTAGGTTTTTTTAAAGAAAGTTCAGCTCGAGAATTTGCAAAGGATCAAGAAAGTGATGACCTCATCACATATGTCCGGCCAGTTTATGCTTATTCCACTCTTGGCAACTTTGAAGATAATATCCTTTCCTCTTTTTTTTATTATGATGACGTTGGTTTAGCAGAGCTTGTTTTTCATGAGCTCTTTCATACAATCTTTTTTGCTAAAAGCGAAGTTGATCTAAATGAGAACTTAGCCAACTATTTTGGACAGGAAATGGTCATCGATTTTTTCAAGATGGATAACGACCAGCAAGAGAGAAGGAGGGCATTGAGGGAATCGAACTCTAGCCTCAGCTTGGAAGTTGTAAAGCAGGCTAAATCACTTCAAGAACTCTATAAAGAAAAATCCCCTAAGTCTAAAACGGAATCTCAAAGCATTCTGAAAGAGTTCTTAGAAGTAAGCTTTAGGCCTTCTGTTGAAAAGAAGTGCAATGAACTTGGTATTGAGCCTTCGCAATGCTTTCCCTTGAAGAGGGAGTGGAATAATGCTTCTTTGGCGGCTTTTCTAACTTACGAGAAGAGTATGGATAAGATTCATAGCATTCGAGACTCAAAGGGACTTTCACTTAAGGACTTTTTTGGCTATATAGAAAAAGAATATAATTCTTATAGAGATTCAAGCAGCAAGGATAGCTTTGAGGTTTGGTTTCTGAATAAATAATAGTAGGCGGGCCAAATGAGGCATATTCTTTTTATCGATCCACTTGAAAAGTTAACCATCAAAAAAGACTCAACTCTCTTTTTTGCCCATACTTTAAAAGAACAGGGGCATGAAGTGTTCATGCTCTTTGAGAAGGACTTCCATTTTATCAACAGAGGGAAGGCTGAGCTTAACTGTTACCCCTTTGAAAGCTCGATGGTGGAAAATAGCTTCTATGTTAAAGAATTTAAGTTAGGCGAGGCCCTACGCCTTGATATAAATCAAAACGATATTCTTCATATGCGCTTAGATCCGCCTTTTGATACTCGTTACTTGAGATACTTATGGATGTTAAAAGCTATGAGGACTGCAGTTGGAGTTAAAGTTCTTAATAATCCTGATGGAATCTTGCTTTATAACGAAAAGTTAGCGGCCTTAGAGAAGCCTTCAAGCTTAGAAACTTTTGTTGGCAGCGGAGCAATCGACTTCGTTAAATTTATAGAACGCTTAAAGAGTCAGAATATAACGTCTGCCATTCTAAAACCCCTCGACCTATATCAAGGCATAGGTGTAGAAAAAATTGAGCTTAAAACGGATATAAACGACTTAAAAGAACATTTTTTAAAAAGAGCTTCTGAATTTAAAGGACCCGTTATCATTCAACCCTTTGATGAAAAAGTTATTGAAGGTGAAATCAGAAGTATTTTTTTTAAAGGTGTTGAAATTGGATCTATTGTTAAAGTGCCGCCAAAGGGTAGTTTCTTAGCGAATATCGCTCAAGGAGCAACTTATTCGGTAGCCGAATTAAACCCTGTTCAAAAGAAAAACTGCGCTGTTCTTTGTGAAGAATTAAGTCGTGTAGGAGCTGATTGGCTGGCTTTTGATATCTTAGGGGATAATATTTCTGAAGTGAACGTTACCTGTCCAGGACTCTTAGTTGAAGTATCAGATGCTATGAAAAAGAACTTGGCCCAGGAAATCCTAGGCCTTATGTAGTTGAAATTAGTTGGTTCTTTCCCCAACAATATCTTTTGTTCCATCTGTTGCGAATTGAAGTTCAACGCCAACACATTCTGTTGTCCAGACTTTTGCCCATGGACAAGATCCAGGAACATCACAATAGTTTTGAGTTTCATATTCATAACAAGAATAATCCCACTCAATATTCATCACTTCGATGACAAGAGGAGCTGAAGATCCTTGAGGCACTGGAAATTCGTGAACTCTAGAAGCTTTGTTCAATGGAACACCATCACCTTGGCCATTATTATCTAAATCAACGCTTCCAAAAGTAAATACATAACCACTTGATAGGTCAGCTCTTCTTACTCTTACAGTAACTTTTAGTTTTTGATAAGGCCTTGGAGTGTATGCACAACTCTGACCAGTTCTCGTATCCGTTGCCCCTTGCTGAATAGCTCTTGGAACAATTCGTATATTCATTCTTTGATCCGTATAAAAAACAGACTGAGGAATACTTGGTGAAAGGTCTGTTTGTGAAGACCATTGAACAACACCTGTTCCAGTTCCGTGAGCAATGATTAATGGATCATTTACTTTGTAGTATTCAATTGTTTGAGGAGGAGTTGCATCAGCATAGCCTGCTTCATTACCGGTTCCGTAACCGACACCGCCGCCTTCCATTCCTGAGTTAGCACCACATTGATTGCTTTGATAAGGATCAGGGTGAGTTGTAATGGGGGTTGCAGGTGGAGGAGTAGGATAGCCTGGCGGGGTATAACCCGGAGTCGTTCCTGTTCCAAACGGATTATTAGTCGCCGTAGTGGCCTTTGATACCTTGTTTGTTTTCGGGGCACAGCCCGAAATTGAAAGGGATAGACCAATAAAGATAATCGTGAATAAGGGAAGCCTTTTCATTTTAAACTCCTGTTCTTCAATACTTATCGACCTGTTCCTAAAAAATCTTTAGCTATAGGTAACTAAAAAACTCGCCTATAACCGCTCGAAATCCTTGGATTCTTGCCAGTACAAGGAAGGAGGGGATAAAATAAGAGTATGAAACTCAGGGATATAGAGATCTATTTAATCAGGCAGCAAGCAGACTTTTTTCAGTTTGCCATGTGCTTAACAGCCGATGAAGACCTGAGTGAAAAGATCATTATGGATTCAGAGTTTCTTCTTTTATCAGAACAAAGAGAAGAGATCTCTCATCAGCTCTGCTCTGCTCAGGATAACGCCGGAGCATTTCTTCGTTATTGCAGACGCTTTATTTTTAGTTCTCTTTTTAGAATCGCTAGAAAAAATAACCTATACCAAAAACCTTACGCTCAAAGAACTGAGGAGAGCGCTTACTGGCTCCTTCCTATGGAGCAGCGAGCGGTCCTGTGTTTAAGGCATAAGTTAAAACTTAGTAAAGATGAGATTACTGAAATCCTAAGCTTAACTGCCACTGAGTATTTTAATCTATTAAACCTAGCAAGAGAGTCTATTTTAAAAACAGCTGGATCGAGAGAGCATGATCTAAGGGAAACTTTTTAAATGGAAGAAGTCGATTCAGTCTACCTCTATTCAAAAGATCAAAAGCCTCTTTATGATAATGTTTTAAAAGAACTTGAATCTAAAAGCTGTCCCCATACTCATACGGTTTATGCCTTAATGGATGTTGAAGAAGCAGATATTCCAAAGAACATGGCCGATCATGTTTCAAGGTGTAAAGAATGCCAGAAAACGGTCTTGCTTAATCAGGCCATCATGGGACGGATTAATCAATTGCTTCCTGAATTTCAAACCTTAACGCCCCCTCATTTAGCAAAGAATTGTCAAAGTCTTCTTAAAAGAAGTGAGTTCTCTTCAAGAACAAAAGCTAAAAAGATGGGAGTAGGGGTCTTAAAAGAAAGTAAAGCCTCACTTATGGATGCCTTATCTGTTCTCTTGAGTGTAAAGATGGGTCTGACTTATCTTGCAGCGGTAATGATAACGCTTTTTCTAAACTGGATTCTCTAGTTAATATTTAACTGATAATAAATGGTAAATTGACCTTTTTTTGAAAGTAAATCTTTTGGTGGATTGGGCAGTTTTCTAATATCAGTTAAAGTATCTTCAAATAATTTATGAATATCATCACTATGAGAAGAGCGTAAGATCTTAATGCTTACAATATTTCCTTCGGCATCAAAGATTACCCGAGCCGTAAGTCTATGCAGGTCATTTTCGATGGTGGGTTTAACTGACGGGCGGCTTAATAAGACTTGCCTATAAGTTTTTAAAAAAGAGCCCACATAACTTTGGAAGGTTCTTTTTTGAAAGCTATAAAAGATCTTCTCCATTGAATTTAGTTCATCTTGAGAGACTCCTTCTGGAGGTTCAAGCTGCATATTGAAACCAGTCTTGCGAAGAATGGTGGCGTTGTCTGGAGAGTTGGCTAACTGCTTGAGAACATCCATCTGAAGTTCTCTTCTATTTTGACGGCTAACTTCTTTGTTCGTTGTTATTTCTAAATTAGTTTTCTCTTCTTTTTCTTTTAAAGGTTTTACTGGCTGGATAATCTTGGCGGCCTCTATTTTCTCAGACTCAACTCTTAAAGAGTTTAAAGAAATCTGTTTTTTTGCAGATTTTGTCTCTGTAGGTTTTGGTTTTGAGCTAGGCCTTACTTGGATGACTGGTTTTGTTTTTGGCCTAGGAGGTGGGGTGTTTTCACTTTTTATAGGCAAAGAAAAATTTTTTTTCCCATTCTTGATCCCAACAGTACGGTACTTTTTAAGGTCTTCTCGAGAGATACTCTTGATTTTGATCGGTTTATTTTTCTCTATAAAGGAGGACTTTGGGGGAGAAAAGAAATTTTTAGGGAGAAATTCCAACAACTTAAGAGACAGCAAGTGAAGAATCAAACTAGCAATAATGGGAATGATTAATTTGTTTTGATTCAATTGTGCTGGCATAAACCTCAAATACGTCCCTGCGTCATCTACTAGGGGGTTTTTTCCTATTCTTGACTATTATGTTGCGTCTTGTAAAGATTAATATAGGGGGCTTTTGTTCCCTATATTACAATGATTGTGATGAGAAAAGGCTGTTAACCATGAAGGTGAATCCTGTGAATTTTTTTAAAAACAAAAAGGCCTTAGCGGGCATGTTATGTGTCGGTCTCCTTGTGACTGCTTCTTTCTTTATTCAAAACTTAAGTAATCGAATCAGACAGATTACTGTTTTAGGAGAAGGGGTACAGACTTGTTATCAAAGAATTCACCAGTCCTATACAGCAAGAGTCTTAGGGGATCTATCAGCTCCTTATTTAGAACAAAGCTTTTTAACTTCAACAGGTGATTGCCTTGCAGATACGATGTCTTTTTATGAAGCCAATCTCGATGGTTTTTTAACTGGTGGAGTAACTCTCTTAAATGAAGTGAACTCTCTTACTGATGAATTTCACAATAAACTAGGTGGCCTTGAAGGTAATCCTGAAAATATTGTGGCTTCTGTTCTCGGAAGACGCTTTGAAAAACTTGAAACTAAAAAAGATGAATTCCTAGAAAAGCTCGAAGCGGTTAGTGGAAAAGCTATGGCGAGTTACTCGTCACTAAAGTGGTCTTTCTTCTTATTAATTGGTCTAGTGAGTTTCTTTTTCTTAGGAGAGCTATGGAACTCTTGGAACCTTTCTCAGGCCAATAATGAATTAGAGGAACAAGCTGAAGATATGCTTCAAGATCCAGGAGTTTCGGCTCAAAATGTTGAGGCTCTTATTACTTCTGCTCTAGAACTGAATGGACTACCAAAGACGGCCCTTCTTGTTAATGGAAGTGTTCGCGTGGAAAGTGAGAGCCTACCAGCTGAAGAATTAAGAAATGATATTGCTGGAAAACCAGTTCCAGTATTAAGCCAAAATAAAGAAGCTATCAATGCTCAGATCGACGAAATTTGGAATCAACCGGCTCAACCAGGACTCCCTAAAGGAGCTCCTCAGGTCGCTACTAATGAGCCTGAATCAGTGTCACTAGATGATATTCTATCAAACACTCTTGAGCTCTTAAGCAGCCGTTTTGTGACTTCTGCTATTACGGTGGATATGAACATCTCTGAAGAATTAAAAGTCTATGGAGGAGAAGAAGAGATTCAACAAGTGATCTACCTTCTTTTAAACCAAAATATTAGAAGCTGCGAAGGACTAGACTCTGGAGTAGCTGGGCATCTTTCTCTCAACGCCAAAATTCTAGGCAATAGCACATTCCTAAGTTTGTTTGACTCTGGAAATGGATTTTCAAAAGAGTTCTTAGACTTCAATAGAGGGCTAACTTCAGTTTGTCCTGAAGAGTATAAAGACCTTCTTATTGTTAAAGAATTTGCGAAGTCTCTTAAAGCAGATCTTACTTTTGAGAACCTACTTGGTAGTGATGGAAAAGTAGCTGGTGGGAAGACTCAAATCGCCTTTAGAGCACCGGGAGTTTCACTTCCAAAGAAGAGGCTTATTTCTTTAAGAAAAGGCAAGAAAAGAGACTTAGAAGCTTCTTTTTCTTAAGTCCTTATAAGTTTCTCCAGGCAAGATCAAATTGGTGAAAACCATAAAGTTATCTAAACTTGCCTGGCTACTAAAAAGCCTCTCTTTAATTTCTTCATATTGTAAAAGTAATTTTTTCTCATTAAAGATTCTAAGATAGAGAACTTCACCTAAGAACTTTCCTAAAAAGCGTCCCACATAAAAAAGAGTAATGCTATCGTGGCAATCTAAGAGTTTCTTTAGCGCTTCAGGATTTTCTTTCTCTTCTAAGATAGAGAGGAAGAGTTTAGCATTTTTCTTCTCATTAGAGCCTTCTGCTGAATTATTAAAGGCCTGCTCAATATTTTCAAACATATCTGTCTTACGATAGGGGTTGATGAGCTTTGAGGAGAAGTATCCAATAAGGTTTTGCTGACAGAACCTTAAAAAGAAATTAATCCTATCATCATAGACTACACTGAGGTTTGTTTTTTGTTTTTGAACGGTTTCAAATAGATGAAGTCCGGCTAAGAAGGATAAGCGGTTCATACTGTAATTAGAGCAGTACAAGTAGTTTGTTCCGGGTAAATGAAAGCTCTTGCCGCGAGCGATCAAGGTCTTATAGAATTCAATAAGCTCCTTGGATTCTAACTGTTCTATCTTCTCGGCGATGATGGGAATTTGGTTATGATCAACTAGGTTAAAATCTTCAAGACTCTCTTCGTCTAAATTTAAGATAAGAGACTGTGAGAGTTCTTGGCATAGGTAATGAAAATTCTCAGGAACATTAGAGTTTAAGGCCAGTGTCCCTGATCCCATAAGATACTGATGAAGATCAAAATCAGGGTCTTCACAAAGGTTTTCAAACCAATAGACCATGCTTTCATATTTAACCCAAGGTGGAGAGGTCTGTAGGCAGAACTCCCTTTCAGTAAACTTAACCACCTCATCATCTTGTTCTTCTAGCTTCCAATAAACTTCATCTAAGTTCTGATGAATGATAGTTTGCTTTACATCAGGGAGCAGGGCCTTAACTCGTTGAGGAAGTTTATTGGGCGCGATGTGAAGTTCTCCAAAGAAGACTAATAGCTTTGACTTTGGATTTTCCTCAAGAAGCTTGGCAATCTTAAAAGCCGCATTAGCATCTCTTTCATCGAGGCTTCCTTTTGAGTTTAGGGCGAAGATTTCAACTTTTTTCTTTCTCGCCATTTCAAAGAAAGGCTTATAAGCATGCCAAGGGAACCTCCAAGATTCGGAGTAATTGATCATCTCAAGAAACTCCATGGCCGTGATAGCCTGATCGCTAAAGAGCTCTATGGCCTCTTGCTTATCTTGTTGAACAAACTCTACTCCAAGCATGATGGATTCATTTTCAGTCATCCAGCGCATAAGCCTCGTTAGGTTTCTACTTTGCTGATCAAAGGTATGAAAGTCCCCAAGGAAGATGAGCCTTGAGTTTTCAATGGATTTGAGAAGCTCTTCAATATTGCAATTCTCAAAGTCTCTAGAGGCCATCTTAGTTTGATTTTTCTTAAAGCTCTCTAGTAAGGGGGATTCCTCAACTTCAAATTCAGAAGCTTTCTTCTTCATGTATTCAAATAGGCCTTTCTGAAGACCGAGGATTTCACTCGCCAATTGGATTTCCTAACTATTGTTTCTCATAGTTTAACATGAAATCGAAAAAAGCTATGGATTAGGAAAGGATTTGATTCTTAATAATTTGAGAAAGAAGGCTTTGAGTCTTTGTCTTTACAGCTTCAATCTCTCCACTAAGTTCTGAGTATTCACTAAGCACCTTTTTAAACTCAGCAACACGAGGAAGCTTGATCTTTGTAAGAAGCTGGCTAATAGGTCTTCCCGTTCCTGAACTTAGGATAAACTTAGCGAACTTAAGAAGGTCTTCATCGGAATAGATCTTAACGATCACATCATCTTCACTTAAAAGAGCGAGGAAGTGATTGCTTCCCTCAACACCGGCTTTTACTTCTGAGAGTGGAAGGTGGATGTCTTGATTAGAAGAGATATTAAAATCTAAGAAAGCATCTTCATTTTTTGGAAATAAAGAGAAGCTTTTAAGCTGAATAAGCTTTTCTATAATAAGAGGGTTTTGAAAATCAAAGATATTTCCTGAGATTTGCTTTCCTCTCATTGTGTTGATGACTTCATCTACATTGAACTTAAAATGTGACAATAGACCAGAGACATACCAAGGGTACTTATCCCCCATGGAGAGGGCCCAAGAGTCCATATTATAAGTAAGTTTTGAGAACTCTTTAGGATCCATTGAAAGAATCTGATCCTTAGTTAACTTAAGAGGACTAAGGCATTGCTCTAGGTTCTCTGGAGGAAGATTATTTTCTTTGAAAAATGAAGGAATCAAAAGAGACCTAAGCTTTGGCTTAAGCTTTGTTGTTCCACCAGAGAGGGATAGCTGGATTACTTGATGCCCCATTGGATGGTTAAAGTACTCTCTAAATAAATTGATATTTAAGGGAGAGGTCTTGGGAGTTAGCCCAAAGTAATGGTAGTAGGCTGTTCCATAGTTCTCAAGAGTCGCGCGGTAGGATTTAGCATCGATGATTTCAATATGGATATCAGTTGGATTGCTAAAGTTCGCCACTAGTATATTTCTAAACTTAAACTCTGGTTGGTATTGAAGACCTAATAAGCTCTCAGAAACGGATTGAGAATCATTACTATAAGATTCTTTCATATTTGAATGAGGCGCTATGGCCTGAATATGAAAAAAAGTATCAAAAGGGATACTCGAATTTGTAAGGCATTTAAAAAACCTTGGGTGAGTGATCTTTTCTTTATCTTTAGACATAGAGCTCATCATCTTACCATCCATGATGGCGTCCTGATGAAACTCAAAGACCAGTCCCTCATCTAGTTCTTTTAAAAACAAAGGAGTCGTAGTTGGGGTCTTATCTTTTAAGAAGTTTGAAAACTCTTTAGAAAGGGCGTTGAACATCTTAAAATGCTTAAGCTCTCCGCTCCAAGTGAATGAGAAGCAGTGTTCTTTATCTTCATTAACATTTAATTCTTGATCACCTAAAAATGGGTGAAGAGGGAGGGCTCCCCCTCGTTTTGTGAAAATATAAAGATGACCAGGAATTTCTCCTCGCCATTTTAAGTTTGAGAAATCAAAAGAGACTTCTAGCTTAGCTAACTTAGTTAGTTGCTTAACCCTCTCTGATTGACTAGGTACAAAGAGGTTTTGATTGGTCATCACAAAAAGAAGTCCACCAACTTCAACTTCTTCAAGCTGGTTTGTGATCTGACTAATTAATGCAAAGTGAGGGTTTCTTTTTGGCAGTTCTGGAATATTTAGAACAACTCTCTCATAGATAAGCTCATTAGAGGCTTCCATACTTCCAAGAAATGAGGCCTGTCCATTATTCTCAATGGACTGCCTAGCATTTTTATCTTTGAAGGTTTTACAGATAAGTTGAATAGGGTTCTCTTTTCTGCTTTTTGCAACTTGAATGAGAAAGCTTAAGAAAAGTAGCTCTTGGCAGATCTTTGAGAACTTTCCTGAGAGAAACTCAGTCCCTTCAAAATCAGGACAAATGATCTTAGACCAACTTGGGTTTAAGTTATTTTCTTGAGCAAGCCTGTGGGCAAGACTAAGTGAAGAGAGCTTTTGTCCTGTGAACTTAGTATTAAGTACTTCAAGTGATCCGCTTACTTTTTTAAACTTGAAGTTACTGCCTTTATTGTCTTTATGATTGTCTATCCAATCAGGTAGGTAAACTAAGAGGCTGTTAAGAAAAAGCCCAAAGCTTAAGTGGCTAAGGCTATGGGAGTAATCTTTATCTTCATGATTTAAGAGGCCACTGCATTTTGGGCCTTCTCTATAAGTGAAGACCTTCATGAGTTCAGTGATATTGATCTGGTCAAAAGAAGAACCAAGTTCCATTAGCTTTTCACTGAATTCCCTTCCTGGTCTGTACCAGCTATAGGGAGAACTCTGTAGAGACTCGCATCTTAATTCAGTTGAACCCCCACCTTGAAAGATCTTAACAAGAAAGCTTGTGGGGTTTAAGAGGTTTTCTTTTGTGTAATGAATCTCTAAAGAAGAAGAGAGTGAAGTTAGGAACTTTATCTTAAGTAAGTACTTAACAACGGCTCTAAAAGAATAATGTTTTTGAAACTCTTCGAGCTCTGCCTTGTAAGGAGAGTTTTCATTCTTAAAGTGTTGAACGAAGACTGAAACATTATCTAAAGTGAAATGAAGTTCTTTAAATTGGGCCCAGTCGATGAACTCATTATAGAGGTTGAGAAGATGGCTCTTCCCACCTTGAATCGTTTTAAGTTGTTCGCAAGCATCACTTGATAATAAAGGAATCAGATTGTTGAGCAGAATAGCCGGCTTTGAAAGTAGGCTTGATCCATTCCAACCAGGAATAAAGTGAGAACTAGGGTCAAATTGTTCTGGAGCAAAATCTTCTCTGTAAGATTTAGCCATTACTTGAGCTCTTTCGGCGGTTACCGAATGATTCAAAGGACCTGTAGACTGAAGCCATGAAGAGGCTTCAAAACTCTGCCTGCTCAACGATGGACTCCAGTTAAGTGTTTAATATATTTCAACTTTTATCTCAAATTTTGTTAGTTTAGATTGAGGAGAATTTTTACCGAAAAGCCATCCATGAGTCAAAAGAACTATCTGAAAATAAAGTTACAGCTCACTTGTAAGAATACTATAACCGACTATTTTTATTAATTGAGAAAAGACTAAATAGCTGAATGCACCTACCGATAAGCTTATTAGTAAAAGCCAATAAAAGTGGCGACGCAATGCACAGGAGTTAGCAATGGCGAATAAAAAAGAACAAGGTTTTAATGATGCTGAGCTTCAAGATATCATGAGCGAGATTGAAAACCTCGAACGTGAGTATGAAGACGACGCACCAGTCTCAAAAGAAACGGAAGTTGAGGTTGTTGTTCAAGAAGATTCAGTTGAAGAAACTATTGCAGAAACAACTGAAGATAATGTTGTTAGCTTTGAACAAAAAGTAAAAACAAAGTCACATACAAGCAGTGGTGAACAACAAGTTGAATTTCAAGGATCTGGGCAAATGAATTTTGCCATGAACTTTGAAGTAGCTGGTCAAACAGCTCATCTTGAAATCACAGAAGCTGGTTTAGTTGTAAGTTTAGATGGCATGCACCTATCTGTTAATGAAACCGAGGGTTGCACAGTTGAGATGGAAGGGGGAGTAAAGTTCTCTGTACCAATGTCAACTAAGGCGAAAAGTTCTAAGGCAGCTTAGAACTTTCTCTCGGAATACCTATGGCTATCAAAATCTTAGGCGGAATGGCCAAGGGTTATACTTTGCAAACTCCAAAAGGAGATTTGATAAGGCCTACCTCTGCAATCCTACGAAGAAAAGCATTTGATACATACCAAGACTGGGACGGCTGGATCTTTATTGATGGCTGTGCAGGGACAGGAGCTGTTGGACTTGAGGCCTGGTCTAGAGGCTGCAAGAGAGCTTACTTCGTCGAGAAGCATAGAAAAGTCTTTCCCATCTTAGAAGCAAACCTAAACAAAATAAAAGAATCTTATAAAAATCAAATTGAGGCAGATGTCTTTAAAGTCTCAAACCAGCCCATTGAGAATTGGCTTATTGGCTTTCAAAAAACCTATGAAAGCTTTGATGAGGAGAGCCAGAACAAATGCCTTCTCTTTCTTGATCCCCCTTATCATTTAAGAGAGGTTTATGAAAAAGTTATCTTTAAAAGGCTTATAGGCGAGAAGTGGTTCAAGGGCTGGCTTTGGATAGAGTCCGACGAGAAAAAAGGAATTTCTTCAATAGAGCTACAAAAACAGGGTATTAGCTTTTACGATCTTATCGCGCAGGGCGACAGTTTCCTCGGAATCGTAAAGATAACTGAACATCAATAACTTCCCCTTTTCTAAGGCCTAGAATAGAATAATCAAGTCGGAGGAATTCATGACAAAAGAAAAGAAGCGGGCCCTCTATGCAGGGACTTTTGACCCATTTACTAACGGTCATGAAGATATCGTCAACAGGGCTTTAGGAGTCTTTGATGAGATAACTATCCTGATAGCCGTCTCTCCTAGTAAAGAGCCTCTATTCACTAAAGATGAAAGAGTGGCCATGCTTGAAGAGCACTTCTCTAAAAACAAAAATATCGTCATCGATACTTGGGACGGCCTGGTTGTTGAGTATGCTAGAGAAAAGGGAATCGGAAGTTTGATCCGTGGGTTAAGACCTACTGGGGATTTTGAAAGTGAGTTCCAAATGGCCGCAATGAACACTAAGCTTCACCCTGAAATTGAAACTTACTTTTTAATGACAGCTGGAAAGCATTACTTTATTTCTTCAACAATGGTGAGAGAAGTTTATGGGCACGGTGGAGATATCATTCCCTTTGTTCCTAGTACCGTTGGAAAATACCTAGATAAAAAAAGAAAGGACGTTTAATGAATATTAGTTCAAGAGTTAGTGAGATTTCTGAATCAATCACCCTAAAGTTAAATGCTAAGGCCGTGGAAATGGCAGAAAGTGGAAAGCATATCTATAACTTAACGGCAGGTCAGTTACCCTTTCGCCCACTCCCTGAGTTTAGCGCTCTTATTAGAGATGAATTAGATTTTATAAGAAGTTATCAATACAGTCCTGTTAATGGTTACCCAGAACTGAGAACAAAGATTCTTAAGAACTGGGAAAAGACCAGAGGCATGGAGCTTGGTGAAGACTTTGACTGCGTTGTCACCAACGGTGGTAAGCATGCGGTTTCAAATATTATGGGAACCCTCTTGGATCATGGGGATGAAGTTATTGTCCTAGCGCCCTATTGGGTGACCTACCCCGAGATTATTAAGTTCTGTAAAGGGGTACCTAAAATCGTTTATTCTTCTCCTTTTGATGTATTCACTCCTTCAATAGATCAGATCAAAAAAGAAATCTCTCCGAGAACTAAAGCCATTATCGTCAATAGCCCGAACAATCCTACAGGGACACATTATTCTGATCAGTGGATGAGCGATTTCGCTGCCTTAATGGTAGAGAATCCTCATGTGAATATTATTTGTGATGAAATCTATTTTCAGCTTTTTTATTATGATCCTAAGCCTACCTTTTATTATCAAAAGAATCCTGAACTCTTAGCGAGGACCATCATCGTTGATGGGATCTCTAAGACCTTGGCCTCTACTGGCTTAAGATTAGGTTGGGTTATTGCTCCGAAAAAATTAACAAAGGCCATCACAAAGCTTCAGGGGCAAACCACTTCTGGGGCAAACTCATTAGTACAAAGAGCCCTTGTTAACTTTAATTTTGATTTAATTGAATCTTACTTAGAGCCAATTAAAAAACACCTAAGAGATAATGCTCAAACCTTGAGAGAAGTCTTTAAAGAAAATGACCTGGCCCATACTTGGTATCAATCAAGTTCAGCTTTTTATTATCTTATCGACTTTAGTCATGCTCCAGTTATTGAGAAATATAAGACATCTGAAAATGATGTTTCTGATCATTCTCCAGAGATCTGTGAAGCCCTTTTAGAATCCAGAGGAGTTGCCACTGTTCCTGGAGTTGCTTTTGGAATGGATAATTCAGCGAGGATGAGTTTAGTTATGGAGAAGGAGCCTTTTAAAGAGGCCCTCGAAATAATTGTAAGCTTTCTGAATTCTAAAGATTAAGGTTCGAAGCCAATTTCTAAGAGGTTGAGAGTAATGACGATTCTTTCAGCCTCAAGGTCTCTAAAGGCACGACCTGATTCGACTCCGTAGAATCCAAAATTTAGTTTAACGACAAAGAGGTCAATTCCAACACCATAAGACCAATAGCCACCATTTATTCCCATTAATAATTCAAAACCAGGTACCGAAACCTTTGCCCCAAGTTTAAGCTTCGTTAGGAAGTCTGTTTGTGGTTCAAGGATAGGGGAGAAGTCCATTGATAAGGTATAATCAAAAAGCCCAAAGTCTTGAGAAAAAGCGGCTCCAAAGTTAGTGGACATCTTTTGATCTGGAATGTCATCTATTCCCTCGTCCGTATTAAAACTAGTATCAGCTATATCTAAAACAGAAAGTCCTAGGACGATCTTAGTAGGTCCATTGGAATAGACCTGTTCTAAACCGAAATCAAAACCAAAGCCAGATCCTTTTGAATAACCTAGGCTACGGCGGATATCTTTATAACTATCAGAGTTCTCTATAATTTCTAAAAGTTCAGTTCCAAACAGATCAAAGTCCCCTTGAAGTGAACTTCGGTCAATCTTCTTTAAGGTTAATCCACCGGAGAGCTTCTTCATGGACTTATCACCGCCGCCACCAAAGATAGGGAAGGCTGCGCCAATTAAGAAGCCTCTGTCATAGCGGTAGTTCATATCCAAGGTTGGGTGGGTAGCATTTCTAAGAGTTAAATCCGTTGTAGAAGAATTAAGCCAAGTAAAAGCAAAGTTTTCAAACTTCATAGTAGGGGCAATAGAGGCCCCTAGGTGAAGAGGGGTTCCAAGGACTCTATCAACAATTCCGACTGGCTCTTTTGGCCAGTTCTCATACCTGCCATCGACGGAGAACTTTAACCTGCCTAAACTCTTTGAGAGAACATCAGGTAACTCTATCTTCGGGTTGATAGGAGTAATATGAATCCCATTGTGCCTACCAAGAGCGGCTGGGTTATAAAAGAGGGTGTACTCATCATCCGCTACTGCCGTGAAAGCATCGCCCATGAGAAGGGCTCTTGGGCTTCTGGCCATATAACGAAACTCTTTAGCGAGTAGCTCTTGGCAAAAAGTGAATAGGGTTAAGATGATAAATAGTTTCATTAAAGGTGCATGTTCTCGAAAATGACGGAGTAATAAAGTTCAAATTGAACGTCAGTAATATTAGTTGTATCGCTTACGCAGCTAGCAACTGTTTTAGTGGTACAGATCTCAGAGTTTACTCCTGGAATAGAACTGCAAGATTCAGCAATTGATTTTAAGTCATTTAAGTCCCCAGAGTTTGTTCCAGAGAAAGTAATATTGGCGATAATGTCGAGGAAGTTATTAAAGAGAACAATTCCCTCACAGGCCCTCTCTCTTGTATCAGCATTGGCCGGTAGGACTAAGCTAGGATGCCCTGCTGTTGAACCTGGGTGATCACAAGAGCCCGAGGTAGAACCGCTAACAGCGGCTACGGCCGTTCCATTTGTATAATTAAAGTAACAAACATTAGCCTGTCCCCCAGTTCCTTTTACTCCTGTGGTGTCATCAGCGTTTCCGTAATAGTTTAAAAACTTTCCGAGCTCTACTAAGATTGTGTAAAGAGCGAAGACACTAATATTATTATTCTTAATAGCCCCTATGGCCGTCGTCCTCCCTGCATAAGAAGAATTTGTTAATCCGCCGGCAAGGGTTAAGGTTTTAATGGCGCTAAAGATATTTTGATAACTACTACTATTTGACTGAGTCATATTGCTTGTTGAGAACGTAGCAAGAGATCCTAAGAAAGCTGTTTGAGCAGTACCGAGCTTTGCTAGGTCTGAATCAAAGAAGACAGTGGTGTTATAACCACCTAGGCAAGCCTGCGCTGAAGCGAGGGTCTTAATATAAGTATCATTTGCTGGCTGGTAGGGAATCTTGATGAGAACTTCTAAAGCCTCAGAACATAGACCTGAAGTGAGAAGTTGTTGGGCGTTAAAGATGGCGTCCTCTACTTCCTCTTCGTCAGTGGCTCCACAAGAAGTAAAAAGCGAAAAAATGAGAATTAAATAGAGAAGTTTTTTAAGCATACTTGATTTAATCCCTCGGACATCTTGTCCTCATCTTTATAGTCTCTCCCTTTAATTTTAACTAATAAGGGCCTTTCATGGGTAGAGAGCAAATCTAACCACTTTGTATTTATGAAGCTTTCCAATGAGTCTCGAATAATCCTATAATAAATAAGTATTTGAAACTATGTGGTTTTCACCGGACCTCTTTAGTCAGCTATAAGTCCATAATCCCAAGGATGGGAGGTCATATTTGAGTAAAACATTTGTTCTAGACACCAACGTTCTTTTATTTGATCCATTATCTATTTTTAAATTCGATGAGAATAAAGTTTTTATTCCTCTTATCGTAGTTGAAGAAGTTGATCGGTTTAAAAAAGATCAAAACGAAAACGGTCGAAACGCAAGGCACTTCTCTCGCCTTGTAGATGATCTTAGAAAGAAAGGTTCCGTAGCAGACGGGGTTAAAATGGATAACGGCGGCACGCTGATTATTTCAATTGATCTAAAACCTAAAACTGCTGCTGACGTTATTGACTTAACTCTTCCTGATAATAAAATCTTGGCCTCTGCTATTGCTTTAAAAGAAGCTGGCGGGGAGACGATCTTAGTATCAAAAGACATCAACCTAAGGCTTAAGGCAGATATCTTTGGGATTGTTGCTGAAGACTATGGAAAGAAAGATGTTTCCTTAGACGAAATCTACACGGGGCAAAGGCTTCACGAAGTTACCCCCGAAGAAGTTACAGCCTTTGAAAAAGACCGCTACCTGGCCATTGATGATGAGTACGCTAAGATGCAGAGTATTCATCCTAATGAGTATTTGATTGTTTGCGAAAAAGGAAATGATCGAAGGCGTGCTTTAGGTAGATATAACAAAGCTAAAAAAGGCGTCGTGCCTTTGATACCTCTACGCGAAGGTGTTTGGGGAATCTATCCAAAAAACATGGAACAACAATTTGCCCTAGACGCACTTTTAAACGAAGAGATAAAGCTAGTGACTCTTGTTGGTAAAGCAGGGACAGGTAAAACCTTGCTTGCTATTGCTGCTGGTCTTGAGATGACAATTGGTCGAGAAAAGTACAATAGACTTTTAGTTTCTCGTCCGGTTCAACCTATGGGAAAAGACATCGGTTTTTTACCAGGGGATGTTAATGAGAAACTTGGCCCATGGATGCAGCCTATCTTTGATAATATGGACTTTCTTTTTGGGGTTCATAGAGGTCCGGGAACGGCAAACTATGATGAATTAATAAACGAAGGTCTGCTTCATATTGAACCCCTGACTTACATCAGAGGTCGCTCAATTGCTGGTCAGTATTTAATTGTAGATGAGGCCCAGAACTTATCCCCTCATGAAGTAAAAACAATTATTACAAGAGCTGGTGAGGGAACCAAGATCGTTCTAACGGGAGATTGTCAGCAGATTGATAGTCCCTATTTAGATGAAGTTAATAATGGATTGATCTATTGCTTAGATAGATTGAAATCTGAAGATATTGTTTCTCATACTATTTTAAAAGTAGGAGAGAGATCAGCTTTATCCGAGGTTGCTTCAAGGTACCTATAAAGATGAGCAGGTTTCAAAGAGTTTTTTTAAGGGCCCCCATCAAAACCGAAGTCCTCTTTCAGGACGACGATTTTGTTTTGAAGGCGAGGCTCTTAAATATTTCTGAAGGGGGAGTGTTGCTAGAGAACCTCCCTCATGTTCCAGAAGTTCCGGCCATTCCCTTGGTATTAGACCTCCCTAAGATTCCCGATCTCCTAAGCCTTCCAAAGTCTCAACTTCTTCATTTAAAGGTTGATGAACTTCCAAGGGAGATCGTACGAGTAAAGGCCCGTTTAGTAAGACGCTTTGAAGGAGAGTCTGAAATAGATGCGCTTTTCGTTACAAAAGTGGGCTGCGAGTTTGTTAAAGCTGAAGAAGAAGATAGGGCCATAATTAGAGAGTATGTGGCCCGCTTTACAAAGAATATTGTCTATCTTTTAAATCAGTTTGAATCCTCTCGTAAAGACGTCGATGTCCTAAGAAAGACCGCCGATATTTTAGGCTATGACGGTCAGGAACAGATGGCCTTCTTGCGCCAAAAGATCCTCCATGACTATCAAAGTTTAGAGTCTTTATAATTTCAAATAGTTTCAATAACTTAGCATCAGTGTAAAAAGTTTAAAGACAAACAAAGTTTCAATATAAAGATGTAACATCATGCGTTATTAATTTGTTTTGGAACTCTTATGAGCTACTTTTGGTCTAAATTTAGAACAAATCCTTATTTCTTATTAAGGTACTTCGCGCTCCAGAGTATTGTGGCCGTATTAGTTATCTTTCTCGTGAAGAAGTTCTCATTAGGCCTAGATATAAAGTTTGAATCAACGCCTTACTACTTATTACCCATCGCTTTATTTATCGGAATCAAGGTTCCGACTATGATGCATAATTGTTTTCATAAGAACTTTAAGAAATTTAACTTTATCATAGGGGAGTTAACCTCTTCGTTCGTACTCATGGGCTTTGGTATCATGTGCGTGAATCATACCTTTCATCATAGCTTTGCTGATACTGAATCAGATCCACATAATCCTGAAGGAAAGAGCTTCTTTATGTTCTTCTTAACCGCCATCTTTGGTGGAATAGGAATCATTGAGAAGAAGCATCTTGATTTTCATGGTGGTAGTTTAAAAAACAGAATCATCTTTAAGCTAAATATATTTTTGCACTTTGCCGGAATTCCACTTCGAATTGCTGCTTGGTATACCTTGTTAGGAAGTGAGCTTTTTTACTATCTTTATATTCCTTCTTTTATTTTCTACCTCTTCTCTTTTGCACACGTGAACTATGTCACTCACGAAACCAATGAGAATGGGGAATCAATTATCTTAAATAAGAACTCAAATGCTTGGTATCAATTTGTTAACTTTGTTGGGGATGGGGTCTATTTTCATAAGAACCATCATCATAATCCAAGCCTTTATAACCCAAAATACTTTGAAGTAGGACTTACAAATGATTAGTCACTGGCGAAAATTTAGAACGGATAGGCTCTACCTTATAAAGTATTTCTTGGTCTCTTTGACCCTGACTTCATTGGTTCTAGGTTTTCAATTAAGCTTTATCGACCTTTCTACTTTCTTTGACTTTAGCTTTTCCTGGACGGGGTTTATGCTGCTTCCTCTAGGGTTAATTATTGGAGTTAAGGCCCCGGTGATCATTCATAATTGTGTCCATGGGAACCTAAGACCTCCAATATTAAATCAAATTGCAGGGGAGCTTGCAGGCATCTACGTTTTACTAGGTATGGCGGCCTTTGAGATCAATCATAGAATGCATCATGTTCATTCTGATAGTGACCTTGATCCTCATAATCCAAAAGATAAGAAGTTCCTTCCTTTTTTCTTTGCTAATAACTTTGGGGGAACGGAACCTGTTTTGCATAAATACCTTGAGTACCATGGTGATACTAAAGAGAACCGACTTCTTTTTAAGTTGATTGTCTTCCTTCATTTTATAGGTGTACCTTTAAGGATCTTCTTTTGGGTATTCCTCCTAGGGCCAAACCTCTTTTTAACTTTCTTTGTTCCATCATACCTCTTTCATATGTTTGTCTTTGCTCATATCAATTTTAAGACTCATGAAACCTCTGAAAATGGGGAAACTCATATCTATAACCTCAATGATAATCTTTATTATAAGTTTGTGAACTACTTTGGGAGTGGTGTTTATTTTCATAAAAACCACCACATCAACCCGAATTTTTATAACCCACGTCTAGGAGCTTCTTCTAGCTGGCTCTTTAGATAGAGGTTAAACTCTAAAATTTCTCTATGGATAAATAGTCAAATTGAGCTAGGGCGCTATGGGCCTGGCAGGTCTTTTGGTGGTTAGTGCTTGTGCAGAGTTGATATAAAAAGGTCTCCATCTTCTTTTTTCCCTTTCTTAATATCTCAAAGCGAGGCTCTCTTTCTTCAGGGTTGGTTGAATTTAGAACAAATTCCAAATCGAGAAGGTAGTCTTTATTCTTGTGATAGGTAAGGACTAGGTTATTTTCAAATTGAACTCCAAAAACGACTGCTCCTTGAAACCATAAGTTAAACTCAACGATTTCATAAATTGAATCAAATTTTATATTTACTGGCTCTACTGCATCAACGGATTCTAAGTACTCAGTTAGCTTTCCATTGATATAATTATGTCTTGAAACAAATTCATATTCTTCAGTTAACTTCAAAGTGCTACTGCATTCAGAATCGATGGTCGTGTTTTCGCTCCAATACTTTGAATAGACTAAACTATCGGGACAGTTCTCAGTCGTTTCATAGATAAGATCTGGATAATAGTTTTTTAAAAAAGTCCGAATGTCGTTGATTGGAGTATGGGAAACTTCATCCAACGCTTTTACTGGCTTTGAATTTACTTTGAGAGGGGCTTCTTGATTTTGATCAGTCTTTTTATTCTCTTTGCTTTGAATTGGCTTTGAAACAGATCCATGATCTTTATGTGTATTGTGTTTTGGTGGCTGACTTCTAAAGAACCAAAG
This sequence comes from Sulfitobacter sp., assembly GCA_047630275.1. Taxonomy (GTDB): domain Bacteria; phylum Bdellovibrionota; class Bacteriovoracia; order Bacteriovoracales; family Bacteriovoracaceae. The sequence goes on from JBLHVN010000001.1 coordinate 593,641, forward strand.
GATAATGAGCACAACACTGAAGGATAATGGAAGTATGATCGCTGGTTTAAATGATTTCATTACCCTAATTGTAATACAACTTTTAATGTGCAGGAATAAAACCCAACACCTCAATCTTAATTTCAACTACTTAACTCATATATTTGAGCGTCTATTATTTATACAGGTTAGTACTTCTTTCTAAGATTCTAGCTTCTGCTCATAGGTACAAGTAAGATTTAAAAAACGATAAATCGAGGAATTTAAATGAAACTGATTCTTAGTATAGCAGCCGTATTATTCACAACTCAGCTAATAGCAGCCCCTACAAGCCTTGAGAGCTGTCTGAAACAAAAAGACAGCCTAGATAGAGAGTATTGTCAGAAAAAGCGATTAAGAAGCATTAATAGAAGCTTTGAAAAAGACTTTAATAGTCATAAGGCAGGTTATTCTCAAGCGGAAAAAAATAAAGTGATAAGCAATGTGGCCGCAAAGATTGCTCTTAAGAAAGCTCTTATCGAGCAGCTTCAAAAGGAGCTAAAAGTATCTCATTCAAACTTAGCCCGAGTTAAAGCTCACCTAAGCCATGAAGAACGTGCTGCTCTAAAGAAGAACAAAAAACGGGCTAGAAGAAAAGAGAAGAAAAAGAAGTTAAAGAAATTGTTTAAAAAGATATTTTAAGAAAAAACGGGAGGCTGTTGGCCTCCTTTTTTATATCCTGTTATTTAGATCAATGATCTTATCTTCGATCTTCTTTCTCATGTCTGAAAATGTATCAGCTACTTCTTTAGACTCACCACCTAATCTTTTACTGAATTGGCTTAGAAGGATCTTACTCTTCATCGTAATCTCTGTAGAGATTGGACGGTGGTTTAATTCCTTAATGATGTCAGTTGATTCATTGATCAATTCTGAAAAGCTTAAGATATTAAAATAGTCGCTAAACTGTTTTTCGGCGTTTTTGTCTACTTGGCTCTCTGGAGACCAGTCTGCAAGAGAAGCCTCTTTAAGCTTCTTCCAATCATCCATCGAGACAACGTTTTCGTTTTTGTTGTTTTCCCTCATCCCTTTTGACCCTCCCCAAGGCCTTAGTAATTTCCCCATATCAGGGGTTATGTCGCTTATTTTTATCATGGGATAGTTATGCGGGAGGGATTCCCTAACGACAACCGCTGACTCTATGCCACTATACTATTTACAGGCTGAGGGTAGGACTTACATGGTAGTAACTGACTGATATTATTGTGACTAAATAGGACTAGTCTAACTTCTTCTTGCAGAGCCGGGCCCTGCAAGAAGATATGAAAGAAATAAAATATTCTTGGGAAGCTTTTCTTAGAGCTCGGCGTAGTCTCTCACTGAGGGAATCTCATCAATAAGTTCAAATTTCCAATCGATCGTATCTTGTTTTAGATTCTCTAAGATGATCTTTAACATAGTGGCAGATTTGGTGTTTATGTCATGCATGAGAAGGATGGTGGCCCGGTTCTTACTATAATGGCGGTAGATTCCTTGTAGGTATCCTAGAGCGCAGGACTTCGAAGAAACCCCTCGCTTCCAGCACTTCCAATCGGCATTATCATTTCGGCTTCCGCTTCCTCCACCAACGTTCCAATAGATAGGTCCAACCGCTTTTTGTAAGCTAGGGTGGCTATTAACAGTGTCTGCTCTCCAGTTGTTCCAAACCCCTCCTGGGGCACGGTAAAGAAAGAGGTTATTCTGGGAGATATAGGGAGTGATGATCTCGTGAGTGGTCATCAATGAATTTATAAAATAGTCCCTAGTAGGAAAATCAAGAAGGTGAGAATAAGAATGGCTGGCGACTAAATGACCTTCATTAAACATTCTTCTAAGAAGGCCGCTCCTTGATTTTGCTCTAGCTCCTAAAACAAAAAAGGTGGCCGGAACCCCGTACTGACTTAGAATATCTAAGATCTCGTCGGTGACTCCATTAGTAGGACCATCATCAATGGTTATGTAAATGGTATTTCTAGAAACACCTAGAAGCCTTTGTCCTGATGAATCAAAGGGAAAGGTTGTCCTTTCAGAGAAGATCTTTTGTTCAGCAAAGGCGCTAGAGGCCAAGGCGATTAAGACAATAATCAAGAGTGATGTTTTCAAAGCTATTCCTTCTTTTTCAAGTGTTTAAGTCATTTCTGGCTTCTTGTACTTAGGGGGAAGGGAGGCTGTATTAAAGAGTGTAAATTTTCATCACTTTAAGAGAACATGATTGGTTTACTTGAGTTGGTGACTAACTAGTCCTTTCAATCTTCTTTCTGCGGTTTCTTAGATAGAAGATGACGCCTACAACGGCGGCGATAGAGAAGATGATCACATTGAATTTCTTTACATACTCAATCACGGATTCTCCAAAGGTATAGTAGAGAGCAAAAAAGCTTATGCAGGAAATTGAGCAAGCGATAAAGTCTGCCACGCAGAACTTCACGGCGTTCATCTTTCCTAGTCCCGCCGTGAGAAAAAGTGCATTTCTTACGCCAAAAGGAATAAAGCGCCCAAGGATCAAGGTGATGATCCCGTACTTGGCATAGAATTTATTGATCTGTTCAATCTTCTCAGGTGGGGCCATGGATTTTAAGAACTTATTTCTAAAGATCTTCTCTCCTAAAAAGCGCCCCATAAATGCGTAGCAAATCACATCGCTAAGATAGGCCCCCGCAAAGACAGCGAAGAAGAGGGGATAGAGTAGCTCTGGGTTTTTAGCTGCAAGCAGGGCTGAAGTGAAGAGCATGATATCTTCAGAGACTGGAATATTGAATCCCGCTAAGAGAAGAAGCCCAAAGATGATATACGGGGCGTTATTAGCATTGGCGTAAATATATTCTAAAGCAGCTTCCAAGTCTTTCTCCAAATAAAAAGGCTCCTAATGGAGCCCCTTTATTTTAACTTAATTTTGGATTGAGTAAATTACTTAATTTTCCCAAAGTACTCTTGAGATCCAGTTGGATCAGGCTTCATAGAATCTGCACCTTTTGTCCAGTTAGCAGGACAAACTTCACCGTGCTTAGCTGTGTACTGGAATGCTTCTACAAGTCTTAGGTACTCATCAACATTACGACCAACACCTAGTTGGTTAACTGAAGAATGTTGAATCACATCGTTTTCATCGATGATGAAAGTTCCACGAAGAGCAACTCCGCCACCTTCAAGAAGAACACCGTAATCTTTAGCGATCTCTTTAGTCATATCAGCAAGTAGTGGGATTTGAAGCTCACCAAGACCACCTTGGTTTCTTGGTTGCTTGCTCCACGCTAAATGAGAGAATTTTGAATCAACTGAACAACCGATAACTTGGCAGTTTAGAGCTGCGAATTTTTCTGATGCATCATTGAATGCTGTAATTTCAGTTGGGCAAACAAAAGTAAAATCTAGTGGGTAAAAGAAAAGGACTTTCCACTTTCCTTTAAAATCAGCTAGTGAAAGATTTTTGAAGTCTCCACCAACAAGGGCATCAGCTTTAAAATCTGGTGCTGCGTTACCAACAAGACGTGTAGGGTAAGTTTTTTCTGACATAGTATTCTCCTCTGTTAAAACAGGCTAAATTTGTCTTAGTTAAATCACGCAAAAGATAAAGCTTAATAAGGATATAATCAAGACATATGCGGCCATTAAGGGCCTGCCCAAAAGACTCAGGATTGACTCATATAGCCTTTTTACGCGGTATAATGGCCCTTTGAACCTTGTTTAAAATTTCTATAATCCGTATGCTTTAAGGCTAAAGTTCGGTGCCTAAGTCCCCGAAAAGAAAATAGTAACTCTTAATTTAAACAGGTTCGAGAACGGAGAAATTCAATGACCGATACTAAAATGCACATTCCTAACCCTATCGTTATTGAGCAAACAGCTCGTGGCGAGAGACAATATGATATTTATTCTCGTCTTTTATTAGATAGAATTGTCTTTTTAGGGACACAAGTTAACGATACAGTAGCTAATCTATTGGTGGCCCAAATGCTTTTCTTAGAGCAAAGTGACCCGGATGCGCCTATTCATTTTTATATTAATAGCCCAGGTGGATCTGTTTATGCAGGCCTTGGGATCTACGATATTATGCAGTATATTTCTTGTCCGGTTCATACTTATTGCTTAGGTATGGCGGCTTCAATGGGCTCGCTTTTACTAACAGCCGGAGAAGCGGGACATCGTTACGCTCTTCCCCATAGTAGAATCATGATCCACCAGCCATTAGGTGGGGCAAGAGGACAGTGTTCTGATATTCAAATTCAGGCAAATGAAATCCAAGAATTAAAAGATCAATTGAACAATATCTATATTCAACATTCATCTATTGATATGACTATGGATAAGATTGTTGCTGAAACAGACAGAGATAATTATCTCTCTCCTGATAAAGCAATTGCACTTGGATTGATTGATAACAAGATTGAAAAGAAAACTAAAGCTAGCTAGATAAGGGAAGTTTTATGACAAAAGAAAAAGGAAGCTACGGAAGTACCCTTCACTGTAATTTTTGTGGGAAATCGCAAAAAGAAGTAAAGAAACTGATAGCTGGTCCCGGTTGCTACATTTGTGATGAATGTATCGAACTTTGTAATGATATTATTTTCGAAGACTCGCAAAAGACTACGTCTAAAGCGGCCCTTGATAATGTACCTAAGCCCCATGAGATTAAAGAGCATCTTGACTCTTATGTGATCGGGCAAGATAGAGCTAAGAAGATTATCTCTGTTGCTGTTCACAATCATTATAAGAGAATTGCCCATAGTGGTAATGCTCGTAAAGATGATGGAGTTGAACTAGCGAAGTCTAATATTCTTCTTGCTGGACCTACTGGTTCTGGTAAGACTCTTATCGCTCAATCATTAGCTAAGTATCTAAACGTTCCTTTCGCTATCGCTGATGCCACTTCACTTACTGAAGCTGGTTATGTGGGTGAGGACGTTGAGAATATCATCTTAAATCTTCTTCAAAGTTGTGATTACGATATTGAAAGAGCAGAAAGAGGAATCATCTATATTGATGAGATCGATAAGATTGCTAGAAAGTCTGAGAATCCTTCAATCACTAGAGATGTCTCTGGTGAAGGTGTTCAGCAAGCCCTTTTAAAACTCGTTGAAGGAACAGTTGCTTCAGTTCCACCAAAAGGTGGGCGCAAGCATCCTCAGCAAGAATTCTTACAAGTAAATACAAAGAACATCCTCTTTATAGTGGCTGGTGCCTTTGTTGGTCTTGATAAGATTATCGAAAAAAGAATGACAAAAAAGCCTATGGGATTCGCAGTTGGTGAGACTAATAAAGATGTCGAGCAATCTGTAGTTGAAAAACTAGGTGGAATTGAATCAGAAGATCTATCAAAGTTTGGTCTAATCCCTGAGTTCATCGGTAGGTTACCAGTGAACGCTCTATTAGAAGAACTTGATGAGAAGGCTCTTGTATCAATTCTTACAGAACCAAAGAATGCTATTACAAAACAATACGAAAAACTCTTTGAGTTTGACGGCATTGAATTAAGCTTCGAGCCAGAGGCCTTAAATGAAGTAGCAAGAATTGCTCTTGCTAAGAAAACTGGGGCAAGGGGACTTCGCGCAATCCTAGAGCAGACTATGCTTGATGTAATGTACGATATTCCAAGCAACGATAAGATCGCTAAGGTTCTAGTTACTCATAACTCAATTCTAGGAAAAGAGAATCCTAAGTTAATTGAAGGTGAGAAGAAGTTTAAAGAGACTAAATCGACTTTGAAGTCTAAAAAAGACATTGAAACGGCCTCTTAAACTAACCAAAAAAAATATCAACTTAAAAAAGCTGTCATTGAGACAGCTTTTTTTTGGCCTTCCGAATCCCCCATTAATAGGGGGTTAGGGCCTTTCTAAACACCAATTCTTTATTGTTGTCTCACTTCGTCGGGAAATATTGACCGTAAAAAAAAGCTCCCAAAAAATCCTAACTTAGGGTTAAAATAGAGTATACGGTTCTTCCGATTGGACAAGATGTCCTGAATATCTGGAAGACAAACCCTAAGTAGTACAGGAGGTACTATGTCGGAGTCTAAGACTGAAACATCAAAACGATTTCCTCTTCTTCCTCTTAGAGACGTCATCATCTTTCCTCATATGGTTGTTCCACTTTTCGTCGGTAGAGAAAAGTCGATAGCAGCACTTGAAGAAGCGGCCAAGAATAATAACGAATTATTCCTTGTTACCCAAAAAGATGCCAGCGTTCTTAACCCTGATAGGGAAGATGTTTACGACGTAGGAACTGTCGTTAATATTATTCAAATGCTGCGTCTGCCAGATAATACGGTAAAAGTATTAATCGAAGGTAAGTACAGAGCGAACGTAACTGAATTTCATTCAAGTAATGAAGGCTACTGGGCCGACGTTACTAAATGTAAGCCAGCGGTTAAGGATCAAGTTAATCTTGAAGCTACAATGAGAAGCATCAAGAGTATCTTTGAGCAATACGTGAAACTTAATAAGAGAATCCCACCGGAACTTCTTATGAGTATCTCATCTATTACTGATCCTTCACGCCTAGCTGATATCATTGTTGCTCATCTAACAATGAAGATCCCTGAAAAACAAGAAATTCTTGAAGCAGTAGAAGTAGAGAAGAGGCTACACCTACTCCTTGAGAAGATGCAGGGTGAAATTGAAATCATCAATGTAGAAAGAAGAATAAGATCACGTGTTAAAACTCAGATGGAGAAGTCTCAAAAAGAGTACTACCTTAATGAGCAAATGAACGCGATCCAAAAAGAACTTGGTCAAAAAGACGATGGTAAGACTGACATCCAAGAGATGGAAGAAAAACTTGAAGCTAAGAATATGCCTGAAGAAGCAAAGCTTAAGACGGCTAAAGAGATCAAGAAGCTAAAATCTATGTCACCAATGTCAGCTGAGGCTGCCGTTGTCAGAAACTATATCGATTGGATGATCAATCTTCCATGGAATGAGTACACTGAAGACAATAATTCTGTGAAGCACGCAAGAGAAGTTCTTGATAACGGGCATTATGGAATGAAAGATGTAAAAGATAGAATTGTTGAATACCTTGCGGTTAGATCATTACTAACTGAAGAAGGAAGAGGAACAATCCTTTGCCTTGCAGGTCCTCCGGGTGTTGGTAAAACATCTATCGCGAAATCCCTTGCTGATTCACTTGGAAGAGAATTCCAAAGAATCTCTCTTGGTGGTGTCCGTGACGAGTCTGAGATTAGAGGCCATAGAAGAACTTATGTTGGTGCCATGCCAGGAAAGATTGTTAACGCTCTTAAAAAAGCGGGAACATCAAACCCACTTATCCTTTTAGATGAAATCGATAAGATGAGCTCTGATATGAGAGGGGATCCAGCTTCAGCTATGCTTGAAGTTCTTGATCCTGAGCAAAATAAAAACTTTGGCGATCATTATATAGAAGTAGAGTACGACCTCTCAAAAGTAATGTTCGTTATGACAGCAAATGATCTAGGAGCAATCCCAGGACCACTTCGCGATAGAATGGAAATCATCCATGTCTCTGGGTACACACCTTCAGAGAAAATGCAGATTGGTAAACGCTACCTTTTAAAGAAAGCAACGAAAGGTAATGGACTTTACGATTATAAAGTCACTATCAATGACAATGTTATGGAAGAGATCGTTCGAGGCTATACAAGAGAAGCAGGAGTTCGTGAGTTCGAAAGACTTATCAACACTGTTTGTAGAAAGATAGCCACAGAAGTCGTTGAGAAAGATCATGAAAAAGGAAAGAAGTTCAATGTAACTTCAAAGCAACTTCCAAAATATCTTGGACCTAAGAAAAGAGACGGGAAAGAGATTGAAGATACGCCGCAAATTGGACTGGTTAACGGTCTAGCTTGGACTTCAGTTGGTGGAGAGATCCTAAATATTGAAGTCATTACTGTTCCTGGAAATGGGAAGATCCAGACAACAGGTAAATTAGGCGATGTAATGCAAGAATCAGCGAAAGCTGCTCTAACGTATGTGAGATCAATTAGCCCTCAGCTCGGAATCGATGCAGAGTGGTACTCCAAGAATGATATCCATGTACATGTGCCAGAAGGAGCGACTCCAAAAGATGGTCCTTCTGCCGGTATTACAATGACGACGGCACTTGTTTCGGCCATTACTGGGATTCCAGTATTCCAAACAGTTGCTATGACTGGTGAAGTAACCTTGAGGGGAAGGGTGCTTCCAATTGGTGGACTAAAAGAGAAGATGCTCGCTGCTAAACAAGCAGGTGTTGACACGATTATTATTCCACAGCAAAACGCTAAAGACTTAGTTGAGATTCCAGAAGAAATTAAATCTGGTCTTACTATTCACCCAGTATCTCATGTTGATGATGTGCTCAAATTAGCCCTTGAGTTAACTGAACCAGAAAAGTTCATGAAGGTTGTAGGCCTTAAGGTTCTTAAAGATGAGACTCCTGGTGAAATGGGTGTTGCAAACTAAAACAGTTTTTAAATTTACCGAATATCTAAGGCCCTCTTTATGAGGGCCTTTTAATTGTTCAGAATCCTAAGTAGTGTTAAAATATCTTTAAGCTCAAAAAGGATGATCTATGAAGGAAGTTAACGATAGCAAGTTTAATATGTGGCGTGCCTCTATGGCCGTTATTTATTTAGATGGAAAGGTAACAAAAGAAGAAGAGGCTTGGGCTGAGTCGAAGATTAATGAGCTTCCTTTTAGTGATGCTCAAAGAGAGATCATCCGTAATGACCTTAAAAGTGGACTTAGCATAGACACAGTACTTCCTCTTATTACTCACAAGCCAGACATAGCCTTTCTTTTGCATCTTATAAGAACCATAGGTCATATTGATGGCTGCTATGATGCAAGTGAAAAAGAGGCATTTCAAAAACTCGAACAGAGAATCATGAAAGGATTAGATGTGGAGTCCTTAGAAAAACAAGTCCGCACCATGGAAGAGCAATCCTATATTCCTAAAAAAGAAGAGATCGCCAATAAGAACTCAATTATTATGAGGACCATCAATAATTTTAAGTGGTGGTTAAAGATCTAACACATCGTAATTATTGATATACTTTCTTGTGGTAAAATAAAAGAAGCTTAAGTGTCTAGCCATAGGAAACATAAATTAAATATCTAGTAACCTTCCTTTTTTCTATAAACCTATACGCCTCACCTTTAAGTGAGGTGGATCAAAGTTTAAGAACACTCTTTAGTGCCGATAAGGTTTCAAAGGTAGATAATCAGCCTGAGGTCTTAGACTTCAATGAAATCTGCCATAAAAAGCTAGATCAATACCTCTCTAAGCTTGATGAAAAAAAACGCTCTAATATCGACTCATGCTTAAAGACCCTCTCTCCAGAGTTAACCTTAAAGAACTTATCTGCTGCCTTAAATCAAGATAGGCTAGGTCGGTTCTTGGCCAGGGAACAGATTCCTCTCTATGCGAGCTTCCTTAAGACTTGTCATGATAAGCTCTCAGAGTTTCACAGCGGTATCCAAAGATTCACAGCAGCGGCCTATGACCTCTCTTTTGTAAACAGAAAGAAGCCTAAGTCCATCTCTACTCCCAAAGGATATTCTGTCACTAAGTTTTATGGTAATGCCCCTTTGTCTTGTTATAACTCTGGATTCAAAGCGGCCATGTTCTCTCCCAATAAAGACTCCGATCATGTTGTCTTTGCTATTGCCGGAACAGAGGCCAGTCCCAATTTCTCAGATGGATCACCGAGAGAGACCTTTAAAGTTCAACGTAAAGGTGGCTTCTTTAGTGGCGGTAAGATGAAGGAAGTTGAACTCTCTGCTGAAGACTTAGATAAGGAAGATTGGTCCACAAGCAATGATGGCGCTACAGGTAGAAAACAAGCGGCCACAAAGTGTGCGGCTGAACTTGTTAAAGACGCTATTAGGATCGCTAAGAAACAAAAGAAAAAGATCATCTTTACAGGCCATAGTCTAGGAGGCGCCCTCTCCCAAGGGCTTTCCTACCGCGTGACTAAGGCCCTTTCCAAAGAATCTGAACCTAGTGAAGTTCAGTCAGTTAACTTTATGCCAGCTCCTGGCTACTTTACGGTCCCAGAAAATGAACGTGATCAGGTTATCAGAGAAAAGGCCCTTGCTATTAATTATGTCTCTGAAGGAGACGTGGTCTCAACCATTCAAGATAATATTATAGCCCGGTCTGGACCTCACTTAGGTGAGACGAGATACATGGAAAGAAAGAAAGAGATCGTTGAAGATTTTATTCAAAACGGAAAGTATATTGAGAAGCATTCACTTATCCCTGAATGTTATGGGCCTTTAGGTTGTTCAAAGCATACGGCCGGGCAAGAGCTCACTGGGAATTATTATAAATACAATGGTGATCTTCATACCCAGAGAAAAGAAATCCTAGAGATGAGAAAGCTTCTTGAAGAAGAAAAACAAAAAGAAGAAGTTAAATAAAGGCCCTTGATTTAAGGGCCTAAGTATTCTTAAAGTGCTGTAAAAGAAAAGCTTCCGTACTGAGGAGAGTCGTGGCACCAATCATTTGAAGTCTTGGTTTCACCCTTTAAAGACGTTAGCTTTAAAAGATTTCCTTGAGTATCAATATTTGCTGTTCCTGATATTGAGTAGGATGATGAACGATCACAAACTCCATCAGAGACTTCTTTAGAAACAAGATCAAACTTAACTTCATAGCCTGTGGCCGTTTTCTTACCTTGTAAGTTTCTTGTTATCTTAAGAGTATCTTCGCTATCAAGGCTAAGCTCTATAGCTGCCGTAGATGTTTCAAAGACATTAAGCTCTGCCTTTAAAGACTTGATACAAACAGTGCTTGGAAGCTTTAAGCTGCCAACAGAGCTGATTGAATCATTTTGAAAACATGCTGCCCTTAGATTTGAAGATAGAATAACTAACGCAATTAGAATTAACGAATTTCTCATAATAGACCCCTCTATTTTATAAATTTTTTTGGAATATATTCCTGTAAATGGGATATGGCCCATAAATTGAAGAAATTACAGTGTAGGCCTAGTAAAGTCGGGAGGTTGTAGAGTAAAGAACTTCTATTGAACTGCCGATAAGCTTGAATAGGGAGAGTCTTATGAAATCATTGATCTTGTTGCTTACTATCTTTGGGTCTATCAGTACTGTTTGGGCGACTGAGCGCTTTGAAGCTTGTTCACAGATCAATTCAAAAAAGTTTCCTGAAGAGTACAGAGCCTGCCTTAGGTCTGAAATTGTGAAAAAACCTACTGCACCTTGTTCGGAGATCAATAAAAAGAAGTATCCTGAAGAATATAAGCACTGCCTAAAGTTTGAAAAAAGAAAAGATGAATTAGATCGTTTTTCACAGTGCACGAAAGTAACGGGGAAAAGCATAAGCTGCCCAGAAGGGACTTATGAATTTGTAAGCTCTGAAGCTGGTAAACAGATCAAAGAAGTCCTAGGAAGAGATGGAAAAGCTAAGAAGCTTGATATCAAACTCTTTGAAAGGGAAGTTGCTCCTCAAAAGGGACTAACAAAGTAAGTTATATTTTGTGTTAAGAAGGCTTATTCGCTAAACTATTTAAATGGAAAATAGAATAAGCACTGGATCCCTTTTTACTTTGGCCATCATAGCCGTTGCCGTCGTCTTAAAGTTTGCGAGCGCCGTCTTTGTTCCTTTTATCTTTAGCCTATTTATTTATTACTCAGTCCTTCCTTTGGTTGAATGGATAGAGAAAAAGTTCAAACTCCCTAATAGTGTGTCCTCAATCTTAAGCCTTGTCATAGTTGCCGTGGTTATCACTTTGCTTGTTATGGGAAGCATGATGAGTTTAAAGGGTTTTATTTCTGGAGCGGATTTATATAAAGAAAAGTTTCTTCTTTTCGGTCAAAGCAGCGTGGATTTCTTAACAGATAGGGGTGTTCCCTTAGATAGGAATCAAATTCTAGGTTATATTGCAAAGTTTCCCATTCTTGGGTTTATTAAAAAGATGGGAGGAAGCCTCACTAGTGTTGTAGGGGATTCTCTTCTTGTTGGAATCTTTCTTCTCTTTTTATTAATGGGCACGAAAAGCTCTGAGGAAGAAGGAGTCTTAAAAAAGATAGGTCATGGTATTTCAAAGTACACTACTAATAAGATCTTTATCTCTATCCTAACTTCAATTCTTAGCTACGCCTTGATGGCCATTGTGCGCTTAGATTTGGCCCTTATGTTCGCGATCCTGACTTTTATGTTGAACTTCATTCCTAATGTGGGGAGCCTCTTTGCGGTCCTCATTACGGTACCAGTGGTATTTCTTCAATATGGAGTGAGTTGGCAGCCTATTGTCTTACTTCCTGGACTTCTCATTATTCAGTTTCTAGTTGGAAATGTTCTAGAGCCAAAGCTTATGGGAGATGATCTTGGTCTTCATCCTATTACAATTCTTTTGGCTCTGATCCTCTGGGGAATGATCTGGGGAATTCCTGGGATGTTTCTTGCCGTACCTCTCACTGCTGCTCTAAAGATTGTCTGCGAGGAATTTGAATACACTCGGCATATTAGTAAAATGATGTCGGGAGAGCTAAAGGCCCTCCCGTAAACTGATTATTCTACTTTATCTAAGATCTTAAGAAGCTCTAAGAATTCTGCGTGAGGGATGTCCTCTTTTTTCGTCTCAGTGTTTTCGTACTTATCATAAAGCTTCTTATAAAAAAGAGCGTCATGCTTAACTCCTACATTAAAAGTATGCTTTGAAGGAGCTCCGCCCACTGGTCTATTTGAAGGAATCTGTGAATAGAAAACATAGTCCATTCTCTTAATTCCAAGCTTCTTCATAACAGATTTCTTCTTAAGAGAATCGATATAAGAATGAAAAGCAGGTCTTGGTTGAAAGTCTTCTTTATCATTTGATGCCGTAAAACCTAGGGCTTCACCTGCTTCTCCAAAGACACTCGCCGCTCTTAAAGGAATGGCCAAGTTGTTAAGATCAACAACACGGTTCCAAAGAGTTCTTGTATGATTACCTTTAATACCCGCAAGCACTAGGCCTTTTGCCGTTTCAGTCGTGCAGTTAAATTCAAGAGTGATATCAAGCTTCTCTGTTCTAAACTTAATATGAGAAGGCTCCATAAAGTCTCTAAAGGTCTGAAGCTTGTCTTTATCAATTCCATAAACGAGGAAAGTATAGGTTGGTCTATAATTATTCTGACCTTGAACTAGGTTAGAAAAATAATTGGTTAAAGAAGTGTTTCCTGAAAGGATGTCTTTTCCGTTTGTTACATAGGCGTTTGATACTTCACCTCTTAGAGTGAGGTCATCTTTAACTTCTCCAACACCAGCGACGAAGTGACCATTCACAGATCCAAAAGAGTCTCCTTGGCGACCTGAAAGAGTCACTAAGAAGACAGACTCACCAGGCTTAACGCTATAACCTTTTTTATTGTAAACAGTGGTTCTAAAAGAGTTATTAGACTTTGAGATATCATTCTTATAAACACGTTTTTCAATAAACTTATAAGGGTTCTTGGCGATTTCTTTATCATAAGGAGAGCTTGCAGCAGGGGCAGCACTAAAGAGTCCCGTTGGTGTAAGGGCCTGCATAATAAAGACACCGCTTCCAACTCTTCCTTCAGCGATAACTTCTTTACCGATGAAAGACTTCTTTGATTTTTCATCAAACTCATAATTATTAAGGTTCTTTGTATAACCAAAGCTTACTTCTTGAGTGCCTATTTGGTAGCGTCCCGTTCCTTCATTATATTCAAGAGTCCCTGTTAGCGACTCGGCGCCAGGAATATTCGTTGGAGTTTGCTCGAGAGAGAAGACAGATCCTTTTAACTCACCTTTAAATTCATATGAATAAGGATTTCCATCTGATTGAGTCACATAAGTCGGATTTGCTAAGGATGGAAGAGAGAGCTTAATCACATCACTAGTTTCTATTTGAAACTGACCTTTTGGAGAATTGATCCCAAAGGTTCCATCATTATTGTCGATGAGAGATCCGGTTAAGAAATCCGCTGCATAAACATTTGAAACAACAGAGAGGAGGAGAAGGGCGTGTCTAAACTTCATTTTATACCTTTGGCTTAATTTAATAGTGACTAAATCTTAGCCTCAGAAAGGCTGGAGGGGGCTTTTCTTGAAAGGTTTTCAGGTGTGTATAAAGTTTTGACAGGGCTAAAGTTTGGGAATTGTTGGGGGGCTTAAGATATTTTTGGGGGTTTGCGAAGATACTCCGCGGGCCGGCCATGCGCTACCGCTTATGACCGTCTGTACGACCATTAGTTTAAAAAATCTTTGATTTTGAATTTCGATACTGAGTAGGGAAATGATTTTTGTGGAGGTATGCGAAGATACTCCGCGGGCCGGCTACGCGCTAACGCTTCTAGCCGTCTGTACGACCATTAGTTCAAAAAATCTTTGATTTTTGAGTTTGATATTGAGTAGGGATAAGATTTTTTTGGGGGTTTGCGAAGATACTCCGCGGGCCGGCCATGCGCTACCGCTTATGACCGTCTGTACGACCATTAGTTCAAAAAATCTTTGATTTTTTAAACTAATGGTGGGCGTTGACGGGATCGAACCGCCGACATCTACCTTGTAAGGGTAGCGCTCTCCCAGCTGAGCTAAACGCCCACTTATTTAGTGTTCGGCTAAATTAATAGAGCACCCGAATATTGTCAATGCTTTTGCATCGCGTTTATTTACTTGGTTCTTCTATCAATTTGAGGAATTCTCCGTAGCCAGCTTTTTCCATTTCTTCTTTAGGGATAAACTTCAAAGAGGCTGAGTTGATGCAATAGCGCATGCCTGTGGGCTTTGGGCCATCATTGAAGAGGTGACCAAGATGGCTATCGGCATGCTTTGACCGCACCTCGGTTCTTTTCATAAAAAACTTTCGATCAGTTTTTTCCGTCACGTTCTCTTTGACGAGAGTTTGGTAAAAAGAAGGCCAGCCCGTGCCTGAATCAAACTTATGAGTTGAAGCAAAGAGAGGTTCCCCAGAGACGATGTCTACGTAGATACCAGCTCTTTTATTGTCGTTATACTCATTGCTAAAAGGCGGCTCTGTTCCGTCTTTTTGAGTCACTTTCTTTTGTATAGGGCTTAAGGCCTCAATAGCCTTTTCTTTGTCAAACTTCACTTCATAACTCCAGCCTGCTTGAGGAAATAATAATTGAATCGATAATACTAAGATTAGTTTTTTCATATAAGTTAGTCTTTCTAAAGGCCGTTTTGTTACAGCTTTATCCTTTACCGAGCAGTCTTTTATAGATTTCAATTGTTTGCAAGGCTAATTTATCCCATGAGAAATCTTTTGATCTCGCTTTGGCGTCCTTAGAGAGCTTTTCTCTAACTTCTTTGGAGTTCGCAACCTTTGAGATCATATCCGCTAAATGAGAGGCATCATTTAAATCAAAAACTAAGCCTCCCTTTCCTAAAACTTCTGGTAGTGAAGCCTGGTCTGAAACAAATGTTGGACAGGCACTGGCCATGGCCTCACAGACTTGCAGGCCAAAGCCTTCGTAACGAGACGGGTAAGCGAAGGCCTCCGCTCCTTGGTAAAAAGCAGGTAGGTCCTCATCTTTTATGTAGCCACTAAAGTGAACCAAAGAGTTGATGCCTAATTCTGTGGCTATTTTTTCAAGCTCAGAGGTATCACCCCCTCCACCTAAGACTAGTCTATGTTTAGTAAGAGAGGCTTTGGCAAAGGCTTCTAGTAAAAAGGGAAGGTTCTTTCTTTCATCAAAGCCTCCCACATAGAAAAAATAGGGAAAATCTATATTGTAATTCTTAAGGGCCGCTGCTTTTTCTTCATCGCTTAATCTTACTTCGAACTCTTTTGGGTGAGCTTCGTAAGTGACGCTGATCTTTTCCTTAGGAATATTCAATTCATTAATAAGATCTAACTTGGCGTGCTGGCTCACAGTGATTATATGATCGGCCACTCTCGGGGCCATGGATTGAATGAATCTATACTTGAGTGAACTAGGTTTCATCTTTTCTTTAAAACTTAGGAGAGGAAAGTGAAACTTCTGTTCAATAGCGTCATGAAGGGTAAGCACTTTTAAGCAAGGGGACTTGATAGGAAGGCCATAATTAAAAGGGGAGTGAAGAATATCCACGCGGTCTTCTTTGCACCACTTTGGTAGAAGGATCTGTTCCCAATAAAGATAATTTGATCCCGGAGCACTTCGGTAGGTTATACCCTTTCCTTTGAACCTCTCTTTAAAGTCAGGATGAATCTCCTCCCTACTGTAAAGGCAGAGGTTAAGCCCTTTATGCATGAGAGCTTCGATGAGAGAGGTGGTATAACGGTTCCAACCCCGAAGGTGAGAATCGTATAAGAGGGAAGTATTTAGTGCTATTTTCATTGGTTTTAAGCTTAACCTAGAGCGCTAATATTATAACCTTGCACTGTGGCAGTAGCCCTTTCTAATGGAATCAAATGAATTTTCCTGAGGATAATACTTGAGTCATGAGTCAATTAGTAAATTAAACGTGACACAAACGGTTTATTGCAAGTTTTTCCTCCTTTTTAGGAAGTCAAAAGAGAGCATAATTGATAAAGTATTCACGAATTTTTAATAGCGACGATAAGGATTTCCTAATGCAAGAACTCGACAGTGTAGTCATCCGTTTCTCCGGCGATTCCGGGGACGGGATGCAATTAACTGGTACTCAATTTTCAAACACGTCAGCCCTCATGGGTAACGACATCGCAACCTTCCCAGATTTCCCTGCTGAAATTCGTGCTCCTATCGGAACCGTCGCAGGTGTTTCGGGATTCCAAGTTCATATTGGTGCCAATGAAATTAACACTCCAGGGGACGAACCTGATGTATTGATTGCCATGAACCCTGCTGCTCTTAAAGCGAACCTTCGTTCGGTTAAAAGAGGCGGAACAATTATTTTGAATATTGATTCATTCGATGAAAAAAATATTAAGAAAGCTGGTTACGAGGGATCTCCTCTTGGAACTCCTGAGATGGAAGGCTTTAATGTGATTGAAGCACAGATCACAGGGCAGACTCTAAAGGCCCTTGAAGATTCTGAACTAGATAATAAATCAAAAGCTCGTTGTAAAAACTTTTACGCTCTTGGAATGACATATTTTATGTACGGAAGAGAGATGGAGCAAACCATTAAATGGGTTGAGGAAAAGTTTGGAAAGAAGCCTGAGCTAGTGGCAGCTAACGTTGCTGCCCTAAAAGCAGGTTGGAACTTTGCCAATACTATCGAGGCCATCGGAACAGCTTATAAAGTTCCTAAAGCTAAGATCACTCCTGGTAAATACAGACAGATCAACGGGAACACTGCCACTGCGTGGGGATTCATTCAAGCTGCTAAATCAGCTGGTCTTGATCTATTCCTAGGATCATATCCAATTACTCCTGCTTCAGATGTTCTTCACGAATTATCAAAGCATAAGAATATGGGCGTAAAAACTTTTCAAGCAGAAGATGAAATTGCTGCTTGTTGTTCGGCCATTGGTGCTAGCTTTGCTGGCGCTTTGTCACTGACAACTTCTTCAGGACCAGGGATCGCCCTTAAAGGTGAAGCCCTAGGCCTGGCCATGATCTACGAACTCCCAATGGTTTGTGTGAATGTTCAAAGAGGGGGACCTTCAACGGGACTACCTACTAAAACTGAGCAATCAGACTTAAATCTTTGCATGTATGGAAGAAACGGTGAATCTCCAATGATTGTTGTGGCTGCTTCAAAACCAGGTGACTGTTTTGAAATGGCTTATGAGTCAGCAAGACTAGCTCTAGAGACTATGACTCCAGCCATGCTTTTAACTGATGGTTATATTGCTAACGGTGCAGAGCCATGGAAGATTCCTGATCTAACTAAAGAATTTGGACCTATCAAACATAAGCAACTCAAAGGCCCTAAGCCTGAAGGTGAAGAATTCTTGGCCTATAGCCGTGATGAAAACCTTGCTCGTCCATGGGCCATCCCTGGTCAAGCTGGTTATGAGCACAGAGTTGGTGGTCTAGAAAAAGCTGATGGGACAGGAAATGTTTCTTATGATCCTGATAACCATGAGCATATGGTTAAGTTAAGACAAGAGAAGATTGATCGCGCAGCTTCTTTAATCCCTCAGCAAAAGCTAGAAGGGGAAGAAACTGGAGACATCTTACTTGTTAGTTGGGGCGGAACTTATGGAGCCACGAGAATGGCCGTTAAGACTCTTCAAGAGCAAGGGAAGAAAGTCTCTCTTTGTCATCTTAAGTACATCAATCCTATGCCAAGTAACTTAGAGACTATCTTTAAAGGTTTCAAAAAGATTATTGTGGCAGAACTTAATAATGGTCAGATGAAAGCAATCATTAACGGCAAATATGAATGTGGTGCTCTTGGATACTCAAAGATTCAAGGACTACCATTTAAGATTTCTGAATTAGTAACAATGCTAAATCAAGAACTAGAGACACTCTAAGAGGCAATTATGACTGAGAATCCAACTTATAAGAAAAAAGATTTTATTAGTGATCAGGAAGTCCGCTGGTGTCCTGGTTGTGGTGATTATGCAATTCTTTCATCGGTTCAATTAGCGATGACAAAGATTGGAAAGAAAAAAGAAGATATGGTTTTCGTTTCGGGGATCGGTTGTTCTTCACGTTTTCCTTACTATATGAACACTTATGGAATGCACACTATTCACGGTAGAGCGCCAGCATTTGCTACTGCGATTAAGGCAACAAACCCTAACTTAGAAGTTTGGCAGATCACAGGTGACGGTGATGGTCTTTCTATTGGTGGGAATCATTTGATCCATGTGATCAGAAGAAACGTGAACATCAATATTATTCTTTTTAATAATGAGATCTACGGACTAACAAAAGGTCAGTACTCACCAACTTCAGAGCCAGGGCTAAATACAAAATCAAGTCCATTTGGTTCTCTTGATAGATCATTCAACCCAGCTAGTTTAGCACTAGGTGCTGGTTCAACTTTCTATGCTAGAACAATTGATACAGACCCTAAGCATATGACTGATATCTTTGTTGAAGCTTCAAAACATGAGGGAACTTCTTTTATTGAAGTCTTCCAAAACTGTGTGATCTTTAACGATAAGGTTCATGATGCTCAAACAAATAGAGCAACAAGAGATGATCATACTGTTCGTCTTGAAAATGGAAAGCCTCTTATCTTTGGTAAAGATAAAGATAAAGGGATTCGTATTGTTAACAACAAGCCTGAAGTGGTTTTGTTAGCTGATGTTAAAGAAGAAGAGCTCTTTATTCACGATGAAACAAATCCAATTTCAGCTCAAATTCTAGCCTCAATGAAAGGGGAGCTTCCGGTTCCTCTTGGAGTCTTAAGAAGAGTTTCTGACGTTGTTTATGATCAGCAGTTAAATGATCAGATCAAAGCTGTTAAGGAATCTAAGGGAGAAGGTGATATGACCGCTCTTTTAAATTCTGGCGACACTTGGATCGTAGAATAAGACTAACCTTGACAAAAAAGCTTCTGCTCCCATTTTATGGGAGTAGGAGAATCTCTTTATGACAAAAGCTATTCAAATTAATGATGTATATATAAGCGGTAGAAAAAAGATGGTTCCTATGATCAAGGGAATCTTAAGCGTCGATACAGAAGCGGCCATTGATCTTTTTAGAAAGGCTGCTGAAGCCACGGATAAAACCGCCCCAAAGCCTAAAAACACAGAAAAATCAAAGACTTGTAAGCCTAAATAAAATACCAAATCCCTAAGTTAAATTCGCAATACTTCCGATAGGTTAGGATAACTTCAAAGGTGGGAGAACCTATGAATGGTCAGAAGAAAAGATGGCTTCAAGTCGTCGGGTCGGTATCGTTAGTCTTAACTGTGTTATTTGCTTTCACTCATTGCGTGGTTCAATCACCAAAGAAGACGGCTCGAAAGGCCAGCTCGACCTCTACTCAAGATATCAATAACACCTCTAATACGGGCAATACTGGAAATACCGGAAATACAGGAAACACCGGTGGAAATAATACGGCAGCGGCAGAGGACTTCTTTAATCAAACAGTGAAGACGACCTTTGAAGCGAATTGTATGTTTTGTCATGATCTCCCTCAGAACAATCCTCCAGTTCCAGGTCCCGTTACTATTTATGATTATCAAACTATGAAGGGCATGATGATGACCGGAACTTCAGGGGCGCAAAATAGCCTTATGAATAAGATCCAAGCCCAGCCTTCTCACACAGGTGGGAACAGATGCCCGGGCGGAGTTAATGATCCCATTTGTGATGTCATCATGGAATGGTATGAATTAGAAAACCCAGGTTCAAATACTGGGGGAAATAATAATCCAGGAACACCAACCGGTGATGTTTTAGATATAACAGCTCTTGGTAAAGTTACAGGATGGGGTGCCAATCCAAATGACGTTAATGAACTTGTAACTGTTAAGTTTTATATTGATGGTGAGCAAGGTGGGACCGGAACTTTTATAGGTTCAACTATAGCAGCGAACCCTGGCTTTAATGGGGGCTATGCTGGTACTCACGCCTTTCAGTTTTATATTCCTTTAAGCTATAGAGACGGAACCACACATCAATTATATGTCTATGCTAGTTCAAATAATCAAGATTATTTAATGGCCCAGACCCCGTGGACCTTTGCCGCTTATACAACTTCAAGTGCAGGTTTTAATTTCTATCAACAAAATTTAAAGCCACTTCTAGATGCTCAGTGTGCTAGTTGCCATGGAGTTAACTACGATCTTCACTTTAACAACCTTCTTGAGCCAACTCCTGCTGATGGAGGCTCGGCCACAAATAATCAATTGGTAAGAATGCCCGCTGGTAGTTTTAATGGCCTTGGTCATCCGGGTGGAAATATCTGTGGAAGTGTTAACGGCTCACCATGTGACCTTATTCAACAGTGGTGGACAATCGAATTTGGTAATTAGTTTTACTGAAAGCTATTCCAGATACGGATATCTTTAAACCAATTGGTGCTTGAAAGAGCAGCTCTTAGGTTTGCTGCAAGAGCTTCACTTTTATCCTTATTGATCTCTTCGTTTATTAAGAAGAGGTCAACTAGCACTCTTCCTCCTAAGTAATGAAACTGAATCTCAATAAGCTTTGGAGCCTCTTCAATCTTCTCCCAATTCTCTCTGACTAATGCTTCAAGAGTAGGTCTTAAAGGAAGAAGTGACAGTGGAGAGTGTTGATAGGCATCTGATCTATCATCTTCAACATCTGTGTGAACAGTGACATCTTCTATATCATCAAAGCCTTCCATCAACTCTTTCATCACCCAAGAGGAGATCTCATGACCTTCGCTTACAGTGATAAGAGGTGAGACTTGAATATTAACGTCGAGAACCGCTTTGTTCCCATGATAGCGGCTTCTTAAATCGTGCATACTTAAAACCCCAGGAACTCCTAGAATGGTCTTTTTAACTTCTGCCAGCTGAGCATCAGGAAGGCTTGTATCGACAAGCTCTTTGATACTTGAATAAAGAAAGTCCCAGCCAACCTTCCCAATAAAGATTGAGACAACTACCGATGCTAAGGCGTCCATATACAGGACACCAAAGGAAGTAAGGATAGCGCCAAAAAGAACTACGATAGTCGTGATAGCATCACTTCTTGAATGCCAAGCATTGGCAATAAGAAGCTGAGAGTTGAGGTCTTCTCCAACCTTTTTTGAATACCTAAAGATGATTTCTTTTCCTGCGATTGAGACGATGGCCACGACGAAGACAGGCCAAGAGGGAAGCTCTTGAGAGCCTCCGGCCACGAATCTTTGAACGGTTTCAAATAAGAGAGCTCCACCAGTAGCAATCAATATCGCCCCAAGAACTACGGTTCCTAATGTTTCAAAACGACCATGGCCATAAGGGTGTTCATCATCTGGTTCTTCGTTGGAGACCTTTGCAATAATAAGAACAAAGGCATCAGTGACTAAGTCAGTTAGGCTATGGAGTCCATCAATGACAAGTGCGTGAGAGTGAAAAAGACTTCCCGTGATGATCTTTAAGATTCCAAGGAGTAGATCTACGGCCGAACCGATTAGGGTTACTTTTTTAGCGGCTGCTTGTTTCTCTTTAAGATTCAAGCACTAAGTCCATGCTGTACTTTTCAGAGACATCTTCAAGGATCTGATTTATTTGAGAAGCGTTTAAGATTTGACCCACAACATTTAGTTTGGAAAATGCAGAAACACAACCTGACTCGCATTTGACGTCACCAGTGATAAACTTTACTTTTTTTAAGGGCTCTAGGTTGGAAAAGTTTGAAAGCCATTTTACAAATTCTTCAAGCTTCTTTTGAGCGTCAGTATAAAGTTCTTCTTTGCTAGAGTTGCTATTGAAGAGAAAGCGGCCTGAGTCCATCTTTTTTTCATTGATAAGAATCTCAATGACTCCGCTGTCTTTGATATAGAGAGAATTATTTAAACATTTAGGGCAATACATAATAGGCCATCCGTACTCTTACTGGTGATTACTTGTTAACCATTGTAAGATGAAACTTGGTATTAATCTATGGGAAAGCCCTTTCCTCTTAATGGATGGCGTCATGATACAAGAACATAAATTTTTAAAAATGCACGATGGAATTGAGTTGCATGCAAGGATACAGGAGACTGGCTCTCCTGTTTGGCTTATTAAAACACACGGGATTGGAGAGCATTTAGAAAGGCATAATTATATTACCGATCTATTTGGTAAAGATTTTAATATTTTTCAATACGATCTAAGAGGCCATGGACGTTCAATGGGCGAGTCCGGCTATATTGAAGATTTCAATATTTATATGGAAGACTTAGCAGAGATTGTTAATTTTCTAAAGAAGCATTATAAGATGCAACGCTTTGTTATGGTGGCCCATAGTATGGGGGCCTTAATCAATTGCGGTTACTTAAAAGATTTTGCATGTGAAGATTTTTATCCTGAAAGAGTTTTCTTTAATGCACCACCTGTTGGTTTCCCCGGGGCCCTTGGGCAAATGATCCGCATGTCACCGCTTCCTATCTTTAAAAATCTATCTAAACTTCCTTACAGTATAAAGCTTGGAGGCTTAGTTGACTTAAACTACCTCTCTCATGATCCGCATATAAAAGAAGATTATCTTGAAGATGAGTTAAACCATAAAAAACTTCATACTAAACTTCTGCTTCAAATGGTGAAGTCTAGTCAGGATGTTTTTTCTTCAGCAATCAAGCCAAGGTGCCCAGGTTTTATTACTGTGGGCTCAGATGACCGTGTGGTCCACGCTCCTTCGTTGATGGATTATTTTAACCTCATTGAAAAAGACTTTGACCTTAAGGTTTTTAATGGGGCTTATCATGAAATCCATAATGAAATAGAAAAATATAGAAAGCCTTACTTTGCTCATATGAAAAATGTCTTGATGGAATGTTTTTACCGTCCACCTGAAGATTTAGAGGATATTGTTCACTGATGAAGGATTTAAAAAAATGGCTTGAAGAAGCGAGTGAAATCGCCCCAGAGATCGTCGACTGGATCGGTATCTATTTTAAAGCTTCTTATTTAAATGGTGAAGAGAGTACCGACTTAGTCTTAGGTCCCTTTATTGGAGAGCCTACAGATCATACTAGGATCTCTATCGACCGCGGTATGTGTGGCCTTGCTCTTAGAGAAGAAAGAATTGTGAATGTTGCGGACGTCAGAGTGGAAAGCGATCATATTGCTTGTAGCTTAAGCACGAGATCAGAACTTGTGATTCCCCTCGAGGGACCTAATGGTGAGTTCATCGCTGAACTTGATATTGATAGCAATACTCTAAATGCCTTTACTCCTGAACTTGAAAAAAGGTTTATTGAATTTTCTAAGAGTTTTAAATACTCGAAATAAATTTCTTTAAAAGGTAAAGGCCATCTTTTAGGCCTTTTTCTTTTTCATCAATACTAAGTTCAATCTTAATTTCATGTTTAATAAAGAATTCAGATCCTTCAGGGTGAGACTGGCAGCTAAAGTAAGGCAGGCTTTTATGTCTTAGAAATTCAAAAGGAGAGTCCTTTGAAGTCCCAATCACTTCAAGGTCTGGAGAAAGAGATTCGATTTGATAATTATGGGCGGTAAAGAGTGAAAGAGTATTCTTTTCTATACCAAAAAGGCTTTTATTTAACTGAACTTCTCTAACTCCTTCTAGGCATCTATTCATTGCATTTCTTTGAAGCTGAGATCCAAAAGCATGGGCCATCAATTGGTGGGTAAAACAAATACCAAAGACAGGAATCCCTTTTTTTAATTGTTCTAAAAGATAAGTGGCGAGGGGACTATGCCAGTGAGAGCCGTCTCCAATATTTGAATGACTCCCAAGAGCGATGATTCCATCAGGCTCGCCTTCATAGCTTAGGCCTTCAAGTCCATACTTAGGAAAATTATGGTAACTCAAGTTCTCTTCAACTTCTCTAGCTAAGCGGTTGAAGCAAGTATAGGCCGGGTCTTTTATTGAGCAATCAATGATGGCCAAGGATTTTTTCATTTTATTAAAGCTTTTGTCTGTAGGTTAGGGGTTTCAATATTATCTCCAAGAACTTCACATGGGAAAAAGAAAAGCATCCCCATATTTATAGCATTTCTAGGCCCATAAGAGCCCCATAGAGCTGTCCTAGCTCTATGGGCGAATCAAGAGCCTCTATGATTTAAGCGCGGCAATCAGCTTATTTATCGTATAAATATCAGGTAGTTAGAGACCAACTAAAGTGGTCAAAAAACCCTTAAATGATTCAGTTAATATCCCGATAAGCTAACGAGGTGGACTCTTATGGAGTCCCTAAATTTTTAGCAACTTAGGAGTACAATGGGAGCTCACAAGCTCGACATTGAATTTGAAGACGACGATGAACTCAAGGCTCGGGAAGCTGAGACTGCGAAAAAGAAAGCGGCCGAAGATAAACACGCCGCTGATATGGGTGAATTAGAGTTTGATGTAGACGACGGAGACGACGAAGAAGTCGCTGCGCCTGCTGCAGAGCCAGTGCAAAAAGCTGCGGCTCCTCAACAGCAACAAGCCCCTCAAAAACAAGCTGCTCCTCAGGCAAAGCCTCAAGCTCAACCTCAGGCGCAACAAGCTCAGCAACCAACCAATGTTTCTACAGGCGCCTATATGCATGCTTCACCAGGAGCGGCCAATTATAACTTAGGCGATGAATTAAGAGGAGCTATTGGTGGTAATCGAATCTTAGAGATAGAACTTCAAGCTAAGGTAGAGATTGCAGTAACTCATAGGTTAACAACAATCATTGCAGAGAATGCTCAAGAGAATAAAGTTTTAGAAAATAAAGTGAATAAGATCTTGGCCCAAGTGGCAGCGAAGGTGCCTGCCCTTAAAAAAGAATTAACAATGATTAAAAGATTATTAGCTGAACATGCTGCAGTTGATAAAGAAAAGTTTCACTCAGATTCTGCAAGCACTGAAGCGAAAGCAAAAGCCGCAGCTCCTGCTGCGAGACCAGCGCCGGCTAAGAAAAAAGCCAGCTAGCTATCTTCCGCCACCAATTATAATTGGTAGAGTTCCACCATTACCGCCATTTCCACCAGTTCCATCGTCACCATGAGGTGGTTTCTTATCAACAGATGTTGTGTTTTTAGGAGAGCTCTCTCCAGAAAAAGCACTAGGGGCGCTAACAACAGTAATTAAAAATAGGGCAATCAAAAGTGTTTTCATAATTTCCTCGATACCTAAGTTCTACTCGCTTTTAGGTATGAGTCAAAAACTGTAGCTCTATAATTTTTATTACCTTTTCGAACTTTCAAAGAGTTAAGTGCGTCATTGTAAGAAATCCAACTTTCTATCAGACGAAATTAAAAAGATCGGTTTCCTTTCGATCCTGCTTAATTCTGTAGTTTTTCTAAATGGGCCACTCTCACTAAGGCTGGGGGATGGCTATGATAAAAAGCTGAGTAAGTCGGATCTGGAGTTAAGGTGCTTGCATTGTCTTTATACATCTTAACAAGGGCCGTAATAAGACTCTTTGGATCTGAATGCTCTGAGGCGAACTCATCTGCTTCAAACTCATACTTTCTACTCGTATAACTTGTAAGTGGAGTTAGGAAAAAAGTATAGAGTCCACTTACCATTGAAAATAATAAGAGGGCCATATGAGAAGAAGATCTAGTTACCCCATGGCCTTCATAAAAAGGCATCCAATTATAAAGGAGCCCTAAGATATAAAAACCAATAAAGCTAAAGACCACGGCCTTAATTAATTGTTTCATAATATGCTTTCTCTTAAAGTGACCTAGCTCATGGGCAAGGACTGCTTCAACTTCTTCAGCATTTAGTGTTTTAATTAAAGTATCAAAGAAAACAATCCTCTTATTGTCCCCAAAACCTGTGAAGTAAGCGTTTCCATGGGAGCTTCTCATAGACGCGTCCATGACAAAGAGACCATTAGAAGTAAAACCTGTTCGCTCTAAAAGGCCTAGTACTTTATCTTTAACATCGCCATCTTCCATAGGAGAGAACTTATTAAAGAGAGGGGCGATAAATCTTGGGTAGGCCCAAAGAAGGATGAATTGAATCGATGTTAGAAAAGCCCAACCAGCCACCCACCAATAATTCCCTAGAGCGCCAATCATCCAAAGAAGTCCGGCTAAAATAGGAAGACCGATGATGCATCCTAAGAGAAGTCCTTTAAGCATATCTGTGATAAAAGTTTTGGGAGTTGTTTTATTAAAACCAAAACGCTCTTCGATAACAAAGGTTGAAAAGATGCTTTCAGGCAGGCCTAGAATCATAGAGATAGCCCCGAAGACTCCAAAGAAAATTAACCCCGTTACAATGGGTCCTTTTTCAAAGCTACGAGAGAATTGATCTAGGGCCTCAAGGCCTCCGCCTAATGTCCATATGAGTAAGAAAGCGTAACCTAAAATCTTAAAGAAACTTGATACATTGATCTTAGTGATTGAATAGTCAGCAGCCTTTTGATGATCAGGAAGTTCAATACTATGAGCGAACTTTTCAGGCACTTGATTTCGATTTGCTGCAATATGACGCTTGTTTTTTAAATCAAGCCAAGCTTCGACGAGACCTTTTGTGCAAAGAAAAAATAAAAAGACTTTTGTTACCATAGTGATTTTCCTAGTATTAATGGGCTATAGAATACCTAAACTTATAATCCTTGGAAAGGCGGCAAATGGTCATTCAGCTTTATACTCATAGCTCACTTCGAAATTTTACCTATTTAGTTGAAGGCGCTAAGGGGTTTTATTGCATCGATCCATTTGATGCAGCTCAGGTATTAGAGAACCTCCCTGGAAAGTTGCTTGCGGTTATCAATACCCATGAACACTGGGATCATACTCAAGGAAACGCGGAGCTGGTTTCAAAGACTGGCTGTGAGGTTTGGGCCCATGAAAACGCCAACGGGAAGATTAAAGATGTTGATAGGTTCTTAAGGAAAGATGAGGTTTTAGACCTTGGAGGTTCAAGAGAGTTTGTCGTCATGGATACTCCCGGTCATACACACGCTCATCTTTGTTTACTTTTAAAAGTGAGTAAAAAGAACCTGGCAGTCTTTACGGGAGATACTCTTTTTAATGCAGGGGTTGGAAACTGTCATAATGGTGGAGATCCTGAAGTTCTTTATAAAACGATCAGCGAGCAGTTCCAAGAGATGGACGATGATATCTTGGTTTACCCTGGGCATGAATATTTAGGGAACAATTTGAGATTTACCCTCAACTTAGAGCCATCAAATCAAAAGGCCATGGAGTTGACTAAAGAATATGAGGAAGACAACCTCCTTGTCACTAATATGAAAACAGAACGAGAGATCAATACTTTTTTAAGGCTAAACAATAATGAGATCATTAGTCATTTAAAAGGTAATACAGATAATGATAAACAAGTCTTTCTAAGGCTTCGAGAACTTAGAAATAAATGGTAGGAGAAAAAAATGGCATTACCAAAAGTAGGAAATAAGGCACCGGCCTTTACCATGCTCAATCAAAAAGGGGAGAAGGTTTCATTAAAGGACTTCTTGAATAAGAAGAACGTGGTTCTTTATTTTTATCCAAAAGCGATGACTCCTGGCTGTACGGTTCAGGCCTGCGGGATTAGAGATTCCAAAAGAAAGTTTACTTCCAAGGACACTGTTGTATTAGGCGTTAGTCCTGATGCCCCAGAGAGGCTTCAAAGATTTATCGATAGAGATAAGCTTAACTTTGACCTTCTTTCAGACCCCGAACATAAGATCACTGAAAAGTACGGTATGTGGGGGCTTAAGAAGTTCATGGGTAAAGAGTATATGGGGGTCATTAGAAGCACCTTTATTATCGGCAAGGATGGCAAGCTTAAGCATATTATGGACAAGGTAAAAACAAAGACTCATCATGATGATGTCCTTGAATTTATTAAAGAAAACCTCTAAGCCCTTGTAATAGTTTCATGTCTTTTCATTGCCGTCTTTAATTATGCTATAAGACGGCATGAAAACTTCAATGATTTTAGTCCTTTTGATCCTCGTAAGCTGTGGCCAAAGAGTCAGTGTTACCAGAACCCCAAAGGCAACTCCTCAGATTGATGAGCTTCTTGATAGCCCCGTGGCCATCTTTCAAGCTGAGATGGATAGAATGAATGAAGAGAGAAGCATCGGCATGCCGACTCTTGATGAATCCATTGAATACATAGCTGAATACAATATTACAAAGACCCTAGAGTTCCCTATTGAAGAAGGGGGAAGTAAGTTCACTTGTAAGTATAGTTTTAAAAAAGCTAAGATCACCGAGACGATCAAAGAGGTATCGATTAAGGACTATAGTGTTGTAAAAGTCTTTATTCCTGTTGACCCAACTTATACCGGAGCAGAGATTACTTCTTGGAAAACAAAATGCTTAATCGCTCTTAATAACGGGGCAAAATCTGTTAAGAATAATTACTCAATTGATACCCAGCTTAGCGCTTTTAAGAAGTTTGTGAGAGTTAATCTCATTGATCCTGTTCAAAAATGCATTAAGAGAACACCGCCCACATTCTATACTTGTACGGTCGATAAACTTGAAGTGACTCCTAGTTCTAATGAATTCTTAGACTTCTTTAGGATGAATTTTGTGGGAAGAGTAAAAGGGAAGGCGGTTGGAATAAGCGCCTCTGTAAACTTTGAGAAGATCTATTTTTCTAATTACGGGATCTTTGGCTTTTCATTTGACTCCTTAAACCCATCGGGTTTTTCCGGCATAACGAAGTTAACTCTAGAAGATTGGAAGCATTAAAATTTTCGTGGTAGCTTAGGCGCCCAAGGAGATTTTTTATGCGTATTGTTGTTCTACTGTTGACCCTTAGCTTTTCAAGCTCTCTTTTAGCTTTAGAGAAGTTCACTGTCCTAAATTATAATGTTGAAAACTTTTTTGATAATAAAAAAGATGAAGGCAAGAATGACTGGACCTTCCTACCAAGCGATTTCAAAGGAAAGAAAGCTGAGTGTGAAAAGATCGGTTACTGGCGGTACAAAGAAGCTTGTCATCAGATTGATTGGACCGATGAAAAGATAGAACTTAAGTTAAATCAAATTAAAAAATACGTAGGGTCTCTAAAGTCTAAACCTCAGTTCATAGGATTAAGTGAAATAGAAAACGAAGCAGTTGTTTCGAAGATCGCCACTACTTTGGGCTATTCTAAATTTGTGGTTTCAAAGTCTCCAGATAAAAGAGGCATCGATGTGGCCCTTCTCTTTAATGAGCAAGAAGACATTAAGATGATTTCTAAAAAAGAACACACTTTAAAGGATAAATACTTTTTAAAGAAACCGACGAGAAACATCTTAGAAGTAAGCTTTCTTATTAATAAAAAAGAAACCCTCACTTTCTTTGTTAACCACTGGCCATCATTAAGTAATCCTACTTCTACTAGAATAGCAGCGGCTAAGACTCTTAAGAAGAGAATGCAGGCCTTAAATAAAAAAGGACATTATCTTATAGCTCTTGGTGACTTTAATACTATCCCTGAAAACTATCCAAGACCTTTTGAAGATGTTCTTCTAAAAAACACTGGTTTTAGCGACGTTCATGAGCTTTTCATGAGTGACCGCAATATTGCCAAGGCATTAAAGAAAGAAATGCCTCTTGGAACATACTTCTACGCTCCTAAAATGAGCTGGAATAGATTAGATAGAATCATCATCAATAAGAGGCTGCATGACGGAAAGAAACTAGATCTGGTTAAGAAGTCTTACTCTATTCATAACCCAAGCTTTTCGACTACTGATTACCGCTATGAAAAAGGAGCTAATAAGGGAAGTATTATTAAAGGCATCCCTTCAGCTTACGATCATAAAACAAGCAGCCGCCGTAAGGCAGGCTACTCAGATCACTTTGGTTTAGTTGTGGAATTCTCTTATCTGTAAACTGAATATATCTTAAGACCAGTTCTCTCTTCGAGCTGGTCTTGAATCTCTAAGGCCCTTTTTTCATCAACTTTTTTTAATTCTCTCACTTCATAGTCAAAGATTAGTTCATGATTGCCCCTATTTTCTCTATGCCATGACAGGGGATAGGGTCTCTTTGGTGTATTTAACTGAACGGCATTTGGAGAGATTCTTTTTAAAAGAACGGCCAAGTCTTCAAGGTGCTTGTCATTGATAGGCATGAACATCGATTGAACTTCAATCTCGCCCTTAAAGTCTTTCTTTAACTTCTCAATTCCCTCTAAGACTCTGTCTAAAGTAATCCCCTCCGCCGGTCTATTGATGGATTTAAAGGTTTCTTCGTTTGAGGCGTCGAGCTTAACAATGATCTTATCTAACTTTAATAAGTTCTCTCTCACTGAATCATCAATTAGGTGAGTGGCGTTGGTTAAGATATACTGGGGAAGCTCTGGCTTGATCTTTCTAATTCCATCAATCATCTCTCCTAAGTTTGAAGCTAGGCTTGGTTCACCAGAACCAGAATAAGTGATGACATCAATGGGAATTTCTTTATTGATAAGTTCTTTAAAGTCTTCAAGTACTTTTGAAGTTGGAACATATTCTTTTACAAGATCAGTGACCACTTCGATGCTTCCAAGCTGGCAATAAATGCAATTGAATGAACAAGTGCTTGTTTCAAAAATAGGATCAATTCCTAGACTCATTCCAAAGCGCCAAGATTTTACCGGTCCATAAACAGTTTTGGTGTTTGGAAATTTATTTGTCATCGATCTTCTCTCTCAATCTGATTTCAATGGGTATCTCTAATCCGAGTGTCTCAATCAAGTGATCAAGTTCCTTTTCAAAACATTCGTGGGTCTTAATCGCGATGTCGCGAAAGCCTTCCCCGAGGGACTCTTGTAAAGTAGAGTAAAATGATAAACCTTCATTGGCCTCCAAAGTAAAATAGACGAAGGCCGATTCTTCTTTTGGAACCCTAATAATTGTGTGAACTAGTTGGTTGTTTGCCATTGATTTATCCTCATTTTCTTCAATTGAAATATCATGCTTATTTACCAATGGGTAGGAAAACTGCCTTATTTCATTGACTTGAATTTAGTTGTCGTGAGAAAATTTAAAGACAATAGGCACATCTCCTATAGAGGAGAAGTGATAGCGTCATGGAGGACGAATTGAAGCCCCTTTTACCTAAAAGTCTTAATTTCGTATTGTTGCAATTGATCATTCTAAGTCTTGGAGTTGGACTTCTTGAGTCATGTTCTTGGGTAACAAGTAGGCGATCTCTATTTGGGGACGACCCAAAGATTGAAAAGGAAAAGAAGGCTAAAGAATTAAAAGCTAAAAATGAGGCTTTTAAGAAGCAGGGCAAGTCTACAGAAGTTCCCCGCGAAGAATATGAGCAACTTAAGAATAAGTATGAATCTCTTTTAAATGGTGACTACGATAAATCTAAGTTAAGCGATAAGCCTATCTCTCAAGAAGAGATGGGGGATGTTAAAGATCCAGCTCAATTAGTAGAGCAATTAAAGACGGCCCCAGAAGTTAGAAGTGGATCAAGTGGAGAACTTGCGGAAACTGTTGATGTCTTCGGTAAGAATGGAATCGTTAGAAATTCAAATACACCTAGCGGACCAACAAGCAATGCCTTACAGAAACATGAAACAGACTTTGTCTCTGATTCAATCGAAAGTGAAATTACAAAACTAAGAGAGGCTGAAGGTCTTATTGAGCTTAATAAATTCAATGAAGGGCTTAACAAACTAAAGGTCGTTGAAAACTCAACGAGTAGGCAAGTTAGAGTCAGGGCCAAGTTCCTTTTAGGAGAAATCCTCTTTAAGCAAAAAGAGTATGACCTTGCAATGCAGGTCTTTGAAGAGATCATTAGCAAAGATGCATTTTCTGGATTGGTTTTAAAGTCTCTTGGGCGTCTGATCGTTTGCTGTGAAAAATTAAAACAAGAAAAGAAACAACAACAATACTATTCTATCCTCCATGACTTTTTTGAGTCTGGGGCTTAGTAGGGAATTATTTAATTGAAGATTAGGTCTAGCTTAATATTCTTTGCACTTCTCTTGAGTAGCTACGGCTCTTTTTCTCAAGATATAGAGTCCCTCGACCTTATGGACGCGTCGGATGTTAATGTCCTTTTAGAAAACGAAGATAATAGCAATAGTAATCTTGATATCTCTGAAGCAGAAGAAATTGATGATCTTGAATCTTTAAAAAGCGATATTGGTGAAGTTTTATTTGAAGAAGTAAAAGATAAGTCTATTGAAGCCTCTTTAGAAAAAGAACCTGAAAAAAATGTTGAAGTTATCAATGAGGCCCAAGCAGTTGAAGCGGCAAGTTCAGTTTCATCTCAAGGTCTTGAAGGTAAGACCAAGATCTTTGACGTTGGAAACGAAGAAAAAGAATTAATGGAAGTGGCTAAGTATCTTGAGGGTAAGATCCCTGAAGATGAATGGAATGAAATTGCCACGGCCTCTAAGCTTGAAAGGTATGTGATTCAAGAGGGGGATTGGCTCTGGAAGATCTGTAAGAAGGTCTTTGGATCAGGTTTTTACTATTCAAAAATCTGGTCACTTAACCCACATATTAAAAATCCTCATGAAATTGAGCCAGGGATGACTCTTGTCTTTGATACAGGGGATTCAACAAACCTTCCTGAAGTGCAATTGGGCTCATTTGAAGAAACTCCCGGTGGGCTTAATAAAGAAGACGTAAAAAGAGAGACCAAAGAGCACTTTGATTTTAAAAAGTTTGGTGATGATACAAAGCCTGATTGGATCGCCGAGAGAAGTAAGTTGATAGATGAAGGTATCTACTTTCAATACGCATCAGAAGAAACTTATGGAGACTTAGCCGAAATTGCTAAACAAAGTTTGAAAACAGAATGGGAAAAATATGACCCACCAGTTGCTGATATCATTATCTCAGAGCCTGGTGAGCAATACGATGATAGTGGGTTTGATAAAGATTCTAAGATCGTCTTTGATGTCAAAGAGGGATTTTATTTAAACTCTTTTGTAACAACTAATATTGTTCAGGATTTAGGAATCATTGATGCTTCTTCAGAAGATCAAGTTTATTTACAGCGTTTTGACCCGATCTACGTAAAATTTGATCCATCTGTTAAAGTAAAGCCAGGGGATCTTTTCTCCGTTTATGCTCCAGAAGGAAAAGTGGCTCATAAGGTTTCTGACAGAACTGGTTACCGCTATACTGTTACGGGACAAATCAAGACCATTAGAAAAACAAATCATTTATGGGAATGCCAGATCTTTGAATTATCTGGACTCATTAGACGTGGGGATAGGGTAACTATCTATACGCCAAAGATCACAAAGATTGTTAAGACCTTTAATAAAAGAAATATCGAAGCGGCCATCATTGGTGCTTTTAATAATACGGCTAATGGAATGAGCTTTGGGGATGTGGTCTATATTGATAGAGGCCGCGCCGATGGTGTTGAGATGGGAACGGTGTTTGAAACCTTCTCCTTTAAAGATAGAAATACAGAAAAGAGAATTACGCCAGACCCAACTTATAAGACAGGTGAGTTAACAGTGATTACCTTAACTGATAATTTCGCCACCGCATTGATTACTAATAGTAGTAATGAAGTGTCCATGGGGGCGATCGCCCTATCTAAGACTGAAGAGCAAGCAGCAAGAGAGAGCCGTCTTAAGAACAAGAACCTACTCAGTCAGGTTAATAAAACTGAAGGAGAGGCCCTCGACGAACTTGATATCGAACTTAACTTAGATGATATTGGGGAAGACCTCTTGCGTCAGGCTGACAAGGTGCAGCTGACAGAAGACGAGCTTGAAGAGCTAGAGCGTCAAGAAAGAGAACGCTCAATTCTTAAAGACCATGAACGTGACTTAAAAGAGCTAGAACGTCTTGAAAACGAACTTGTAGAAGCTGAGGCAAGCCTTAGTGAGGCCAAGGTCGATGAAGATAAATTCCTAGAACAACAGAACCTTGATGAAGTTGAGAGAAAATCAGGTGAGCCTGATCCAAATGCTTTTGAATCTCTTGATGAAATTGAGCAAGACGTTGGCCGTAAATACATGGATGAGGATATCAACGCCAAAGAAAATCCTTACGGTCTTACTGAGTTTGACCTTGAAGAAATTGATGAATTGTTGAATACTGAGAAGCTATAAAGAAGGCGGCTTGTTGGCGCACTGGTCAAATAGTATCCCCGACCATGATCCCAGGCCGTTATCCGTATTCAATTTTTTACAAAGGGGAGATTGTGGCGACCAAAGACGCGAAAAAAACAACCTCAAAAAAGACTGCTAAAAAGAAAGTAACTAAAAAGAAAGCTGCTAAAAAGAAAGTGGCCAAAAAGAAAGTTACAAAAAAGACTGCTAAGAAAACAACCAAAGCCTCTGCTGAACCTGCTTCTAAAAAGAAGAAAAAGAAAACAGTTAAGAGAGACTTAGGTGAGTACTCACTAGTTGTTGTGGAATCACCCTCGAAAGCTAAGACCATTAAGAAGTATCTTGGTCGTGGGTTTCAGGTTGTGGCCTCTAACGGGCATATCAAAGACCTTCCTAAATCAAAGCTCGGTGTTGATGTAAAAGCTAATTTTGCCATCGACCTAGTTCCGATTACGGGAAAGAAAGATAAGATCGAAAGAATTCAAGAACTAGCTAAGAAGGCACAAGTCATCTACCTCGCTCCCGATATGGACCGCGAAGGTGAGGCGATCGCTCATCACTTGGCAGAAGAGATTGGAAAGAAAGCAAAGATCTTTAGAGTCGTCTTTAACGCCGTTACAAAAACAGCTGTTAACGAGGCCATTGCTAATCCAACTGAATTAAATAAATCAATGTATGACTCACAAAAAACAAGACGAGTTCTTGATAGGCTTGTGGGTTATAAGATCTCTCCTATCCTTTGGGATAAGGTTCAAAGAGGCATCTCGGCAGGACGTGTCCAGTCAGTGGCTCTTAGAATCATCGTCGAGAGAGAAGACGCAGTGAAGGCCTTTATTCCTGAGCAGTGGTTCTCTATCCACGGAGAGATGAACAAAGAAGCAACTCCTTTTGAAATTAAGTACTACGGCGAAGAGCCGAATAAAAAGATGGAACTTAATGATCAAAAAGAAGCAGATAAGATTGTTAAAGATGTTAAGGGAAAAGACTTCAATGTAACTGACGTTAAAAAACGTGAGAGAAAGCAAAACCCAACGCCACCTTTTACAACTTCAAAGCTTCAACAGGAAGCGGCTAATAAATTAGGTTTTACTGCTAAGAGAACCATGATGGTTGCCCAAAAGCTCTATGAAGGTATCAATCTTCGAGATCACGGCATGCAAGGTTTGATTACCTATATGAGAACCGATTCAATGAGAACGGCCCCAGAAGCCCTTGAGTCATTGGTTAATTATATCGATAAAAGGTATGGAAAGGATTATCTTCCTCCAGAGCCAATCGTTTATAAGAAAAAAGGAAACAGTAAGGTTCAAGATGCCCACGAGGCCATCCGTCCTACAGATTTGATGTTTACTCCTGATGAAGTTAGAGGAGACCTTGAGCCTGATCAACAAAAGCTTTATGAATTGATCTGGAATAAGTTCATCTCTTCTCAAATGAGTCAGGCGATCATCGATCAAACCTCAGTTACTTTTGAATCTTCTGGTCACTACTTTAAAGCGACGGGATCGATCATTAAGTTTCCAGGATTTAGAACTGTCTATCTAGAAGCGGCCGCAGAGAAGGCCTCTAAGAAAGGCGGCGACGATGATGATTCTCTCGCTGATGTTAAAAGTGGCCTACTTCCAGAGATTGAAAAAGGTGAAGTGATCAAAGCTTCAAAAGACCCCGCGGCCCTTGAGCACTGGACCTCTCCACCACCAAGATACAATGAAGCCTCTCTTGTTAAGGACCTTGAAGAAAAAGGCATTGGTCGTCCTTCGACCTACGCTGCCATTATCTCAAATATCCAAGATAGAGGTTATGTAGAAAAGATTGAAAACAGGTTCATCCCAACAGAGCTTGGGATGGTTGTTTGTAGAATGCTAATTGAATCCTTCCCTAATGTGATGGATGTTGATTTTACCGCTAGGGTAGAGGGACTTCTCGATCAGATTGAAGAAGGAGAGATTACTTATAAGAAAGTTCTTAAAGACTTCTGGAAAGACTTTGAGAAGACTCTAGAGAAAGCTAAAGAGGAGATGAAAAACCTCAAAAAACAGCTTATCCCTACAGGGATCACTTGTAAGAAGTGCGCTGCCGGTGAGTATCATATTAAGTGGGGAAGAAATGGACAATTTCTTGCTTGCTCTGAATACCCTGAGTGTAATTCTACTTTTGACTTTAAAAAAGACTTAGAAGGAAAGATTACGATCCTTCCAAAGAACTGGTTCCACGATCCGTGCCCAACTTGTAATAAGAAACTAGAAGTTAAGACCGGAAAGTACGGCCGTTTTGTCCGTTGTGAAGATTACCCTACATGCGAGACAACTCTTCCTTATACCCTTCAAATTGTTTGTCCGGCTTGTAAGGTTGGAAAGTTTGCTGAGAAGAAAAGCCGTTATGGAAAGATCTTCTACGGTTGTTCAAACTATCCAAACTGTGAAAACGCTATGTGGACTAAACCTTTTG
Organism: Sulfitobacter sp.; assembly: GCA_047630275.1. GTDB lineage: Bacteria > Bdellovibrionota > Bacteriovoracia > Bacteriovoracales > Bacteriovoracaceae. The sequence goes on from JBLHVN010000001.1 coordinate 630,486, forward strand.
AGCATCCTTGTCCTGGTTGTGGCTTTGCCATCATGGGAGAGAGGATCACTAAAAGAGAAGGTCACCAACTTCAATGCCCTCAGTGTAAGCATAAAGAAGATTGGGAAGACACTCCTTTTGGAAAAGAAGAACTCGCAAAGCAGGCTGAGGAAGATTCTAAAACAGTAGCTCAGGCTTAGAGGTTAAAATGGAAAATGCAGAATCAACTTCTTGGCTTCAAGGTCTTTACTTAAAAATCTTAGAATCCTGTAAGCATAAAACGGCCCCATACCTTTTGGGGCTGCTTTCTTTTACGGAATCATTCTGTTTTATCATCCCACCTGAAGTGATGATGCTTCCTATGTGTTACGCCGATAGAAAGAGGGCCTTCAAGTTTGCGGCCATCACCACTGTCACTTCAGTTTTAGGTGCCATTGCTGGCTATTATATGGGTAGCTTCTTATGGGAGCAGGTTCAACCTTTTCTCTTTGAGTGGATCCCAGGCTTTGCCAAGAACTTTGATAAAGTAGGTGAGCTCTATAAAGAAAATGCTGTGGCGGCTTTATTTGTCGCTGCTTTCACACCAATTCCTTTTAAGGTCTTTACCGTTACGGCCGGAGTCTATTCAGCCAGTATCGGTATCGCGACCTTAGTGGGAACTTCTCTAGTAGGTAGAGGCGCTCGCTATTTTATCATGTGTGGGATCGTCTATTTCTTTGGAGAGAAAGCTCAAGAAATCATTGAAAAACACTTTAAGTACGCAACAATCGCCATCATGGTCTTGGCCATAGCGGCCTTTGCTCTCTTAAAGCTTCGTCACTAGAAAACAAAAAGGAAATTATATGAAAGTTAAAGCCGCAGTTGCATGGGGACCTAAAGAGCCACTAACAATTGAAGAAGTTGATTTAGAAGGCCCAAGAAAAGGCGAAGTCTTAATTAAGGTTGTTGCTACAGGCGTCTGTCACACTGACGCTTTTACTTTATCTGGCGCTGACCCAGAAGGTCTCTTTCCTGTGATCTTAGGTCACGAAGGTGGCGGTATTGTGGAAGAAGTGGGAGAAGGTGTAACCACCCTTCAAAAGGGCGATCACGTCATTCCTCTTTATACGCCAGAATGCCGTGAGTGTAAGTTTTGCCTCTCTGGAAAAACAAACCTCTGCCAAAAGATTAGAGAAACTCAGGGAAAAGGCCTTATGCCTGATGGCACCAGCCGTTTTTCAAAGGATGGAAAGCCCATCTTTCATTATATGGGAACTTCCACCTTTGCTGAATACACAGTCGTTCCAGAGATCTCTCTAGCAAAAATAAATAAAGAAGCGCCCCTAGATAAAGTCTGCCTTCTAGGCTGCGGAGTCACTACAGGAATTGGCGCCGTTTTAAATACAGCAAAAGTTAAAGAAGGCGATACGGTGGCCGTCTTTGGAATGGGAGGCATCGGTCTCTCTGTACTTCAAGGGGCCAAGATGGCAAAAGCTTCAAGGATCATTGCCATTGATATCAATCCAGAAAAATTCGAAATGGCCAAGAAACTTGGCGCCACTGAATGCATCAATCCAAAAGACTATGATAAGCCCATTCAAGAAGTCATCGTTGAACTAACTGACGGGGGAGTTGATTTCTCCTTTGAATGCGTTGGAAACGTAAACTTAATGAGAGCCGCTTTAGAGTGCGCTCATAAAGGCTGGGGTGAATCCATCATCATCGGCGTTGCCGGAGCTGGTCAAGAGATCTCAACAAGGCCCTTTCAATTAGTCACAGGAAGAGTCTGGCGCGGAACCGCCTTTGGCGGCGTCAAAGGAAGAACAGAACTTCCTGGATACGTGGACCGTTATATGTCAGGGGAGATTAACCTAGATGACTTCGTCACTTTCAAACTACCCTTAAAAGATATCAACAAGGCCTTCGATCTTATGCACGAAGGAAAGAGCATCAGAACCGTTATAGATTTTGAAATGGAATAAAATGTTAGAGACACTCAAAACAAATAAATGCTTCGGTGGTTCCACTAAGACCTTCGAGCATGAAAGCAAAGTCACTAAAACAAAGATGAAGTTCTCAGCCTTTCTTCCTAAAGAAGAAACTCACTTTGATACTTGTATCATCTGGCTCTCAGGCCTTACCTGCAATGAAGATAACTTCATCACCAAAGCAGGCGCCCAGCAATTTCTCAAAGACACAAAGACAATGATCGTATGCCCGGATACTTCACCTAGAGGACTAGATCTTCCTGGAGAGCATGAGTCTTACGACTTTGGTTCTGGAGCTGGCTTTTACCTAAGCGCCACAACGGAAGGCTATAAAGATCACTATAAGATGGATCAATACATAACTGATGAACTGGTCTCAATCCTAACCGAGAACTTCGGTGTAAAAAGATTCTCCATCATGGGTCACTCCATGGGAGGACACGGAGCTCTGACTTTAGGACTAAAGAATCCAGACCTCTTCAAGTCAGTCTCAGCTTTCTCCCCCATGGTAAACCCATCAGCGACTCCTTGGGGAAGAAAGGCCTTAGCTGGATACCTCGGATCAAACGAAGAAGAGTGGAAGCAGTACGACGCCACAGAATTGATCAAAAAAGGAACAAAACGCTCAGATACTATGCTTATTGATCAAGGTTTAAACGACGAATTCTTCGAAAAGGAACTAGTCACCAAGAACCTCGAAAAGGCAGCTGAAGCGGCCTCTCAAGCCTTAGAAGTTAAATACAGAGAAGGTTACGATCACAGCTATTTCTATATCTCCACCTTCATTAAGGAGCATATAGACTTCCACTTAAAGGCATTAACCTAGACGAATTATCAAAGAATAGATTAATATAATAAAAAATCAGTCGGGGGCGTTAGCTCAGCTGGATAGAGTAGTTGGCTTCGAACCAATTGGTCGGGGGTTCGAATCCCTCACGCCCCGCCATTTTCAATGCACAAATTTCGATGATTTCAGACAGAACAACTAACTATTTAGAACCATAGACGAAGTCCTATGTGGTTTATCTAATTCTAAAACGTTCAAAACCAACTGATTCTAACGTTGGCCTTCTTCGATTGGCTTTTTGGTGTGCTAGTTTTGTGCTTTTTAGTTTGAGGTGATGCCCAAAAGCACAAGCGAGTGCTATTCAAGGTTGATATTATCAAGCTCGTAGTTTAGTTCCGTCCATCTTTGGCATTAAAAATCTCCACTAAATACTTTAAATTAAAGGCTTTTGTCTTGAGGAGATAGTACCTCATACTTCCCTGTGTAGAAGCATTTCTAAATACCTATTCGAGTTTAATTTGGTTCGATTAAAGTCAAAGTATTTAATATCTGATATGTTTGATTCGTAATAACTAAATACACTTGGAAGCTTGTTGTGAATGAAGAAAAAGTAAAAAAAAGACCTAAAGTAAGAACTATTTCTGATACACCTGCAAGTTCAGATGCATTTGGACCACACAAGAGAATTGCAGATGCGTTGTACTCAGTCATTCAAGATGAACCCGGTAGCAAAGCGATTGCTTTAGCTGGTTCGTGGGGGAGTGGTAAGTCAACGGTTGTAAAACTTTTTGAGGGTCTAGTTGATAAAAATAAAGAAGCTGTTTTTGTTTTTGATGCTTGGTCACATGAAGGTGATCCACTAAGAAGATCGTTCTTAGAGTCCTTCTTAGAATATCTTGAGGATATTGAGTGGACAAAAGGGGAAAGGTGGAAAACTGAAAAAGAGAAGATCTCAAGAAGACGAGAAGAGTCACAGACGATTGTTAGCTCCGGGCTTAGTGAATATGGTAAAGGGCTAGCTTTCTCTACGATTGCTGTTCCACTGGGGGTTGCTTTAGTAAGTAAGCATGGCATGTTCTTTGATAATCCCCCAAATGTATTAGTTCAATTTCTTCCTATTGGCTTAACGATATTTCCTATTTTATTTGGGACATTGATTTGGTTAGCAATGAGGCCTTGGAGGAAGATATTTCAGAAAGGCTTTATAACTACAAATAAGGCTCCTTATGAGGATGAATCATTCTATTCCATATTAAGAACTGGAAAACAGGAAATAACTAAAAATATTACTTCAAAGACTCCTGATCCTACTTCTCTAGAGTTTAACCAGCTCTTTTCTGATATTTTAGAAGAGACTTTGAAGGGAAACGAAAAGAAGCTAGTTATTGTGATGGATAACCTTGATAGGATTGCTCCTGAAACAGCTATTAATATTTGGGCTACGATGAGGGTGTTCTTTGATACTCATGAAACTAAGTCTCAGGAAATACGCAATAGGTTTTGGCTCCTTGTTCCCTTTGACCCAAATGCTATTGAGTCTCTCTGGAGAAGAGAGGGAAATGATGGAACTCCTGTTAATTTTGCAAAGAGCTTTATAGATAAGTCATTTCAACTTACATTTCATGTGGCTCCTCCTGTTTTATCTGACTGGAAAAATTTTTTATTTTCGCAGTTAAAGGAGGCATTGCCAGAACATACTGAAGAGGACTTTCATGGGGTTTACAGAATATACCTTTTATCTAATAGAGAACCTAGTCCTAGAGATATGAAGATATTTGTTAATGAGATTGGAGAGTTGTATAGACAATGGGGAGAAAATATACCACTCGTCTTACAAGCTGCGTATGTACTGAACCGTAATAAAGACAGAAGTGAAATTGAGCAGAAAATTTCATCTGGAAAGTTTTTGGATGAGAGCTTTAAGAGTGTAATCAACATTACTGATTGGCAGAAGTATATAGCGGCATTACACTTTAATGTGGAACTAGATAAAGCACTACAAGTGTTAGTTAGACCAGATATTGAACGAGCTTTTGCAAAAGGAGAGCCTGGGGGGCTTGAGTCCGTAAGAGAAGTTCCTGCATTTGAAGAAAACTGTGAACAACTTATAAATGAAAGCTATAAAGAATGGTCAAAAGAGGAGCCAAGAACTATAGCCTACACAGCGTATGTTTTATCAGAACTAGGAGTGACTAAATCACAGCCTGCTCAACGTTCTTGGGCCGATTTGATTCGAGCCTGTAACTTGGTTAAGTCGTGGACTGGCTTAGACTCAGTTTCTTCGAAAGGACTTGATTTGTTAATGAAAAATAGTCCACAAGATAAAAGCTCAATCCTAATTCATAATATAGTTAAAGGGATAACTTCTTTAGTCCCGAATCAAAATGGAGATAAAGAAGAGCCAACTTTGGAATGGGTAGAGCATTCATGTGATGCAATTGCACCGGTTATAGAAACAATTATCGACTTAGGCCAATCTTCAATTCTCGAAAAGAACTTTTATATACCGGGAGAAGCATCTAGTTATATTCAAGTCCTCCATGATATTGGAAGTAGCAGACCATCACTAAGAGCACTTAAGCATTTTGTGACTAAATGTACTTCTAAGCAACTTGCAGACTCCTTAGTAGCCTTAGTCAATAGTGGTGGATTTACTGTAACTCACTCTGAAGTGATAAAGAGTTTACACCTGATAGGATTTACTGAATGGCAATCAGTTGTTACAGCAATTCAGACTAGACTTGATCCTGGTACAGCTCTCCAGGGTGCTCAGTCATCTGGTCTGTTAAAGTCACTATTATTTCTTCATTTTGATGCGAACATAAAAGCCGCAACAACTTCTATCCAGCATTGTGTTTCCCAAGGATTTTTGCCACATCATCTACATCAGTATAACGCAGAAAAAAATCAACGATATCAGTCTGATGCAGTTCTTTTAATGATGTTCTTTAATCCTGCAGGTCAAAACCAAAGAAATATAGGAAACTCAAACACCGGATGCAACTACTTTAACCAAGTTAAAAGCACTCCTGACAATTATAAGGAAATTATATCTGCTCTCGGAGACTACGTGCAAGAGTTTAAACTGGTTGACTCATTTGTGAAATTATTAGCTGATGCTAATGTTTCAACTTTGGCCACAGCTGCGTTGATAGAAGCTCTTTCAAATAGAGAGGCTAGCAAATCTATGTCAGGGCAACAGCTTATAGACAATATATCAGCCCTTAAGGACAAATTTAAAATTGATGAGTTGGAAAAAGTCGCTCTAGATTTAGCTGAGAAAAGTGATCTTATCGAAGTTATTTTAAGTCAAGGTTTTGATGAATCGTTAGATAGGGTTTATAAATACTTAGCAGAGGCAGATACAGAAGAAATTGTAAATAACAATGACCTTGTTGACTTTCTTGTTGAAGGAATTCAAGAAACTGGCGAAGACGTTTGGATTGAGCAGTTAGAATCAGAAGGTGACTTACTTGATGTTGGAATCGCACTAGTTTCTCTAGGAGAGGCTTTAAGTCTTGAGGCATGTTTCGCCGACCCTCTTCTTAAGGAGACAAAAAAACAAAGAACTGAGCCTGAATTACCGGAATGGTTAGGGAAGAAAAATAGGTGGGGAAGCATGACTAGTTTCCTTGATATCTCATTTAGAGATACTTTTTTTAGGGACTTAGTTGATGATTTGATTGCAAGACCTACTTTAAGTTTTTCAACATTAATAGGGTTGCTTGGAGAAGAAATTATTTCTTCCGTGGCCTTAGAGGAAAAAGCAGATGATTTATTTCGTTCTTTGGCAAAAGAATCCTTAGAGGAAAATAGGCTAAGTAAGACTGAACTCGATTGGTTTACGAGGTGTCTTACGAACAACAATAGAGTTACTATTAATATTAAGCCAGCATCAAAGAAAACACTAAAAAAACGAGTTGGTAGTTTACTAAAAGATTCTGAACTTAAAGAGGAAATAGAAAGTTCTCTGAAAAGTTTGAATAAGGTATTGAATTAGATAAAATCAATCTCTTGAACTTTTTATTTAGCCTCTCTAGCGGCTTATAGATACTGTAAAAAGGGTACGTGATAATTTTTTTTACGTAATTGAATACAAATAAAAAGTGGGTTTAAATGAAGTTTGGGGAATTACCTAAAGTCGAATGTAGCGGAGAGGGTTGCGATAATAAGATAACGGAGAATCTATTTACTCCTGTTTTTCTTAGATCGTCCTATTGTAGAAGTTGTCAGTTATCAGGAAAAGAAGAGAAAGAAGGAAAAATTCCATTGTGGGGATACTTTTTTCTTATTATTGTAGGAACACTTTTTTTTATTCCTTCAAATAATTCATATATGAGGTTTAAATTTAAGGTCACTTGCGCATTTTTTGTAATATATGTAATTTATTACTTGATTAAGAAATTTATTATTAAAAGATAGTTCAAGATGGGTTTAATTAGACATTGGTAGTAGTAGAGATAAGGTCTGAATCCTAATAAAGAAAGGGGATAGGGTGTTTCCTTAAGAAATCTTAATTAATTTCTTGTGGGATTTATCGTGAAGAAAATCTAAGTACTTTGCAAAATATCCTACTCCTAGGATGGGAAATATCGTAACAACTACAATGCCGAATCCTAAGTCTCTAAATAGATAAATCGTTCCATAGAGTAACGGGCCAAGAATCAAAATACTTATAATCAATAACTTTGTATAGAAAATGCCATAGTCTAGTTTGCTATCCATACTCACTTTAGAGCGTGAGTTACACTCAGGACAAACATGGATGCCTTCCGCATTTTCTAAGTAAAGCTTCCAAGTTAACTCAATTTCATTGTTACAGTATGGGCAGTTCAGCATTATTTATTCACCATATCAAGTTCAATTAATTTAAAAGCCTGATTAAATATGTTTTCTTCGGGCCTAGCTTTGATCATTGGAGGAATGCCTACGAATTCTTTAAAACCATCGTTGAAGGTAAATTTTGAGTTAGAAATTCCAAATAGTAAGGAACTGTTTGGTAATATTAATGAACCGATACCTCCGAAATTCGCCATGCCTGAGGTGTTAGTTCCAAATGTCGTAACTCTTGGATGCTTTCTCATCGCTCTAATGAAGTGTTCGCAAGCAGACGCACAGGTTCGATCCTGAATAATTAAAATAGGACCTTTAAAGAATAAACTTTTATCATGAGTTTTAACTGTTCTTTCAGAGAAGGCTACATCTCTACTTCTATCTGCAGAATCCCTATAATATATTTTTGAAGCCTCGAAGTTGAACTCGGTAGTTCCCTTTTCGGAGCTTAATGGGTTTGTGATCCTCGAGATGAAGGCCCAGTTTACACTCAAGGCATAGTGCGTATTTGAATTCATGAAATCGGTTCTTTGTAGGAAGCCTGGAATAGAGTAGTAAGAGTCTGCATACTCTGTGAATATCTCGCCAGCTATATATAGTGGGATGATTGATTGACCACCTAAATTACCTCTAAGATCAATGAGAATAGCCTTTGAATTCTCTATGGCGCTCTCTATTTTGTCTCTGATTTCGTAACTTTCGTCGAAAAGGTTGAAAGTAGTGAAACCCATTAGAGCAACTTCACTATTCCCCGCATGCTGAAAAATAGTCCAACTATTGCGTGCGATATTTTTACCAATATCTAATGTTTCCTTTTTTTCTAGAATACTACTAACTAGGTGTTTGTCTTTAAACGACTTCAATTCTTCGAGGATTACAGTTCTAAAATTGTCTTTTGAAGTAAAGAATCCGAGTTTCTTCTCTATCCTTTCTTGCATAGGAACTAACTTTGATTTGTTTCCTTCGTTGATAGCAATGTATCCATTTTCAAGAGCATGAAAGAGAACATCTAAGTCGTATTCCCATTCCCACTTAGCTAGAAACTTCACTCCAATAATGTAGTCATACATGGACTTCATGAGATATTTTTTCTTAAAACTTCCATCCTTATTGGCAACAATGAGATCATCAGTTGTGACTGAACCAAGGTTCCAAAAGAACGAGAAATAAACTAGGAAGGCCACAAATAGGCTACCAATAATTTTAAAATATTTCATTGCTATATTTTAACACTCAGGCTGGTTTGATTGAAATGTTTATTTCTGATGGTTCTAGACAGCGTTAGTGGGTAACTTAGGTCACAAATTCAATTGCACGTTCCCTTCTCTTAAGCCTAAGTAATCCTTAAGGAATTTTGCATACCAAATTTTACCTCCACCCCCCAATAATACTCCGTATAATAGGAGGAGGAAGATATGGTATCAAATATGGTATCAAATATAGGTTCATCTCCTCAATATGGTATCAAAAATGGTATCAAATATGGGGTCATCAAATCCAACTTCCCACAAACAAATGAACATCATTTTCTAGTTTAAAAAACAATGTTTTCATTTTTTCTTAACAAATTGAGAATGTTTTCTTGGTCAATTTCCTGAAAATTTAAATGTAACTCATCGATTATTCGAGACGAATATTTTTTTTGAAAGTTGTGATTTTCCTTCTAATACTTTCAACGATGTAGAGAAAACTGGTTCAAAAAAATCTTTCTGTGGTGACACAAGCTAATGCCACAGTCACCGCAAGTGCCATTTTTTGATGGTCCTCACTTTGATTAAAATGTTTCATTCTGCCATGATTGTTTTCAACGAACGCTTGTGATTCATAAGAAAAACGAGTTGCTCATAGTATTTACCCTCGTGAAGAAGGAATTAATTATGGAAAATTTATTACAAAACAATTATCAAAACTCATTTAACAAAGAAGACCAGAAGGTCTCTTTCACTATCCGTCTTAGAAAAGATTCTGATCTTGCTGTAAACCTAAATAAGATCTCACTCTACCTAAATAGTCGACCTTATGGGCGACCTATTGAGGTCAAAGATGTATTGGAGTTCCTCATCGTAAAGAGGTTCTCAGATCCTTCTCAGTATGGTGATCTTATTTCTAGTACTCTCACGAATGATGATAAGAATTGCATTAAGAAGGACCGGTTCAATGCTAAGGAGGGGACGGACTTAAGTAAGCTTGAGTTCACAAACCATGCAATTGATACCTTAATGGCACAAACATTTGGTCATCCGGTCAAGCACTAATGAGTGACAAGATGAGCTCCGAAGACTATTCTTCGGCTTCAGAAGGGGCGAAAGCCCCCTTTGAATCGATCTTTAACATTAACAATCGAAGATGGTTGACGACGAAAGAGGTGGCTTTTTATCTCGGGCGAAGTGTCGATGCTATTCACATGTTAGTGGGTAGAGGACATTTGCGGAGTAAAAAGTACCTCGGAAAATTGTATTTTGATCGTGTAGAAATAGATTACCTAATTGAGACTTCCGAGTTTAGAGGAGTTTAATTATGGCAATCAAATCTTATCTTGAGGACGGTAAAGAGTACTTCAGAGTGTATGTTCACGTGCGAAGTAAGACGTCTAGAAAGAAACGAATTCAAAAGAATGTAAAAGGCTTTAAGACAATGGCTGAGGCCAAAAAAGCTGAGAAGAAGATACTAAAAGAAGCTTCCTATGAAATCGCAAAGATGGATGGGCAAGGAATAGATTGGGTAGATATTGTGCACTTGTGGAACGTCGAAATAAAGGCGGGATACATGGGGAACATGTCACCAAGGTCGGTTCAAGAGTATAATTCCACAATTGAAAAGTGGACTAAACCTTGGGCCAAAATTCCAGCTTCTTGTATTTCTCGTGCTGATGCTAGAGATCTTTTGATGAGGATGGACGAAGCAGGACTTCGTAAAACCTATCAGAAAAAGGTTTGTAATATCATCAGCAGGGTTTACGAGTGGGCCATAGAATTTCGCTATATCTCCGATGCAGAACGCTCTCCTTTGAGAGGCTTTGTGTTTGAGAAGCAGGAAGAAAAGGCTCCAGACATCTTAGGACTAGAAGAGATCACCAAGTTTTTGGGACTGGCGAAAGCCTTGTCCCATCCTTGGTATCACATCTGGGCCTTCGCTATACTTACGGGAATGCGATCTGGTGAACTCTATGCTCTTAAGTGGGAGCAGATAGATTTTGAGAAGAATCTGATTCTTGTTGATCGCTCTTACGAGGCGAACCTAAGAACAATTGGTTCAACAAAAGGACGATACTGGAGAATAGTTCCCATAAATGAAAGCTTGAGAATGCTTATTGTCGAACTTAAAAATGGTCCTAAGAAAGTGGGGGAGGGATTTATTCTTCCTCGTTCTAAGACCTGGGACAATGGCAATCAGGCGAAGCCTTTAAGGGATTTTCTAAAGTCTATTGGAGTTAAGCCAATCAAGTTTCATGCTTTAAGAGCGTGCTTTGCGACCCAGATGCTGGCAAGTGGAGTACCGAGCCCTGTAGTTATGAAAATTGGTGGCTGGAAGAATACCAAGACAATGGATATTTATCTAAGACTTGCTGGAGTAGATACTAAAGGCGCTACAGAGTGCCTTAACTTTCTCTCTAAGGAATCTGGAATATCAGATAACGTGGTAAGCTTCTCAGATTTTCAAAAGGATTAACGTCGGCATCATCGAGATTTAAGGCTTGTTGGCTAGTTTGTGCTAGTTTAAGCTTTAAGTATTGTTAACTACGGGGTTTATACACGCCCCGCCATTTTAGGTACCCATTTTAGGTACCTGGTTACTTGCAGAAAAGAAAAACATCTTAAACAATTCAATACTTCATATATAATTGAAAAACCAAGGTGGCTTTTTTCGAGGGCAGGAAACAATCGCTTTAGCCACCTTGAAATCATCTAACTATTCTAGGATAGATTAGAAGCCAGCAGAGTTGTAAAAAAAGGTATCACGTACCCTTTTTTAGGCGACTTCTGTTTTCTTTATTTTAGTATTTCCCATGATCGAAACACACTCTAGAAGGTCATCGAGCTCGCAGGGCTTCTTAAGAAACTTACTATTTTTAGGCAATTGATCATTATCTGAAGTTAGCTCTTTCTTTGAATATCCTGACATGAAGATAAAGCCGATTTCGGAATCTATCTCTCTGATCTTTTGGAATAACTCCTTGCCGCCCATCTTTGGCATTACAACATCGGAGAGGATAACATCTATTTGGGATTTATTTTCTTCATATTTTTCTAAAGCTTCAATGCCATTACATGCCTCTATAATAGTCAGGCCTTCGGCCTCAAGCATCTCAGTGGTTAATTCTCTAAGGGTTTCATCGTCTTCGGCGTAGAGAACTATCAGGTTGCTCTTCTGGCTACTTTTCTCTTTTTCAGTGCTCTTCTCAGGAGTTACATGGGCCCAAGGAATAAAAACATTTACGCAAAGTCCTCTAGGATTATTATCTTCAATTGTTAAAAAACCTTTATGTTGGTTGATTATTCCATCCACCACGGATAGGCCTAAGCCTGTACCATCTGTCATGCTTTTTGTGCTATAGAATGGTTCAACGGCTCTTCTTTTTGTCTCATCATCCATCCCGCTACCACTGTCACTGACAGAAATCTTAATAAACTTAGAGTCCTTGGAGTCTACTCCACCTATAGGGTTTCTGGACTCCACTATCTTTGCGGTGATATTGATTGATCCATTTTCTCCTCCGATAGCATCTTGAGCATTCAGAATGAGATTCATTATTAATTGATCTATTTGTGTTTCATCGACAAGGCCTGTTAAACTTTCATCTGAAAGATCAACAGTTAGTGTAATATTCGATTTAATAACTCTTTCTAACATTTTAAGGGAGTTAGAAAGAGTGTTTTTTAAGTCGGTTTTAGCTTTGTCCATCTCTTGCTTTCTACCAAAAGCCAAAAGTTGGCCTGTTAGTTTTGAAGAGCTGATTATTGCTGCTTTCATAGTTTCTATATACTTCATTCCTTTTTCGCTCGACTTGAGTTCCTGAGCGAGGATCTCAAGTGTACAATTTAGGATGGCTAATTTGTTGTTGAAATCATGTGCAATACCACCTGTTAAGAGTCCTATGGACTCAACCCTTTGAGATTGCCTTAAGTGCTTTTCAATTTCCATACGCTCTTTTTCTGAATTAAATCTAACAAGAGTGTAGCGAATAACTCGGCTAAGAAGCCTGGGGTTTAAATCAGATTTAATCAGGTAGTCACTTATTCCGTATTGGCCGGCTTCAGCTAGAAGATTATCATCCTCATTTCCTGTTAAAACGATAATAGGGGCTTCTTTAGTTAAACTTGTAATCTTATCTAGAGAATCTGCTCCGTTAGAGTCAGGAAGTCCTAAGTCAGAAAAAATAAGGTTGAAGGAACTAGATTTTAGGAGAGCTTCTGCCTCGGTTAAGGATTTCACCCATGTAAGTTCGTAGGGTTCAGTATAAGATTTCATACTCCTTTTAAAGAAGACATGGTCATCTTTATCATCTTCAATTAATAATACCTTTAACATCTTTACGACCTTTAAATCTACCAGATATTTTCTTCTCGGTTATTAATAAGGATTGTTTAGTGATATGATAAAAAAAATATTAAAAAAGTAAATGGTCTCAGTTATTTTTTCTAATTGCTTAAGAAAAGTGAACTAATATACTTGGTTTTAGCGTTCAAGAGTTGATTAGCTCCATTTACGGTATTCAGCAAGGTTTTTTGATGAAAAAGTTAATCTACATAGCGATATTATTTTTTTTAAGTTTAGAGGCAAGCTCTAGCTCTATAGAACTTAAAGAAGTTGGTGAAAGATTAGATGAGGTATCCTTTAGAATCGAGAACATTCGTCGTTTTATGGGAAAACCTAAAGCTCCTCCTATTAATATAGCAATTGCTCAAACTTCAAATACAGCAATCTTTTCTCAGATTAGTGTCTTATATAAGAAAGTGAATCAACTGGTTTTTGAGCAAACTGCCTTTCATGAGGGCAAGTTAAAGTTACAAAGCAATGAAAATGCCCTTGCCTCAGCCATTCTGTTTTTAAAAGAAATAGATAAGAGGTTAAGGAGTGTTGATAATGATTTCACTATAGGTCATAGCCATAAAGTATTTAAGCTTAAAGAAAGAGAGTACACAGCTCTTTCAATTACAGAAAAGCTTTTTTATCTTAATAGGCAGGTTAATCTAATGCTTGCTAAGCCCATTTCTCCAGGAAAGGTTTTTCAAAAAATGGAAGTCTTGAGGAGTACACTTATTTCAATTATGAATTGCTCAAATATAAAGAAGATCGAAGTTAGAGACGGTAAAAATATTGAGAAAACACCAGGAGATGTCTATAAGAAACTATTTGAAATCTATAGTTTGTTAAGCGTTAGCCTAGAGAAGGCTGGTTTAGATATCGTTAAACTAATTTTACCTAAAAAGAAAATCGATAAAACGACAATCTTTCCTGGAGATGTTTATGACTTTGCTTCTGTTTTAAATTTTGAAACTTATAAATTGCATAAGAAAATATGTAAGAAAGAATTTATCACTGAAGAATTATACTTCGGAAGAAAATATCCATTTCAGGTGTTTAATAGACTAATTCAAATTGAACAACTTTTGGTAAAGCTAAATAATGAGAAATAATTGAAGGTCAATACAAAGTCACTTAAATTTAAATCCTTTCTTTTGTTTTCTACTCTTCTTATAGGGGCATTCTCCTCTATGTTTTTCTTCACAAGCTTATTGAATGAAGTCAAAGTAGGAGGTCCTGCTTTTAATAAGTTAAACGCTGTGAATGAAAATGTTTTAATCCTATCTCATCTTCATGAAAGAATCGTCACTAATAGGTTAGAGCTCCTTAAAATACTAAATGTTAAAGATAAGAATTTTATCTCTAGGGAATGGGATAGAATCAATAGTAACGAAGATGAAATTGAGGTTATGTTCGATATCCTGCTAGCTAAAATGGGGGACCCTGAAAGAATAAAAATGATTTTAATAGCGAGGTCTTTCTATTCTGATTTTGCCGTTACAAGAGATAATCATCTAATTCCAAAGTTATTACTTGGAAAGCATGAACAAGCAAAAACGTTGGCCTTTGGGGAACAGGACTTTAAGATTACAAAAGTTTTAGACCTCATTGAAGTGGTTAGTTCTCTTGAAGAAGAAAGCTTAGAAGAGATTAAGCGTTCAACACTAAGTTTCGCCGATAGTCAGTATCATCGAATCTTATACCTTCTTATAGGAGTAAACTTACTAATGCTTTTCTTGATCTTTAGTGGAATGAGATCGTTACAAAAGGCATTTGCCTCAGTCATTAATTCCGCTCGTTCCATCTCAAGAGGGAATTTCTCTGAAAGGACTTTCGTTGAAGAAGGCTCTGAATTTGGCGAGTTGGCATTTACATTAAATAATATGCTCGACAAGATTGAATCAAGCAAAAATAAATTTGAAAAGGTATTTAATTTCGCTCCAGTGGGTATCCTCCTTTATAGAAAGAACTTAGAAGTTGAGATGATCAATAGAGTGGGACTTGAAATACTAAAGAAAGACAGAATAGGCTTAGAAGCCGTTAAAGTTAGCTCTTTATTCACGAACTCTGAGGGTAATTCTCTTGATCAGTTTTCAAAAGCAATTGAGACTGAGGAGGATTTTTCGATAGAAGGAAAAGGAAGGTTAGAAGATGGAGAGAGGATTAATTTAGACCTTGCTGTCTCAAGGATTGTCATTGATGGGAAAACCTTTGGTCTAATTGCTTTTAAAGATATAACCGAAGAAGTTAAGCTAAGAGAAGATCTGGCTAATTCTGTTGAAGATTTAGAGCACTTTTCTTATATTGCAACTCATGACCTTAATGAGCCTCTCAGAAAGATCCAAGGCTATGGTGAAATCTTGCTCGAGGACCACTATGAAGATTTAGACGAAGATGCTCAAAATTGTATTAGGGTCATGCAAGATGGAGCCATTAGGATGAGCTCTCTTATCTCCTCTCTTTTAAGCTTCTTTAGAGTATCAAAGAAAGCTTTAAAGAAGAAAAAGACTTCCCTCTCAGATATAGTTAATGATGCTAAATCCTATCTTGAAGTCTCAGTAAATGAGACGAGTTCTCAGATAGAACTAAGAGGGGCGGCGGTTATTAACTGCTCTCGAGAGATGTTAACCTTAGTTTTTCAAAACCTTTTTTCAAATGCGATGAAGTTTAGGGTTAAGGATTCTCAGCCTAAGATCACAATAGATACAGAAGTTATAAACTCAGAATTTATTAAGATATCAGTCTGTGATAATGGAATAGGTATAGATCCTGAGTACGCTCAGAGGATTTTTCAACCTTTTAAACGTCTTCACACGAGAACAGAATATAAGGGCAATGGAATCGGGCTCTCTATTTGCAAGAAAATCCTAGAGAAACATAATGGTAGAATCTACTTAGACAATAGTTATAAAAAAGGTTCAAAGTTTACAATTGAATTACCTTATTAAAGTTAAAATCTCTAAAGGAGAGATAGTATGAAAGAACAAATTAAGAAAGTACGTATTGTTGTGGCTGAAGATGATGATGATGACTACGAATTTACGTTGAGGGCCTTTACAAAATTAAACTTAAGAAATGAGGTTCATAGAGTTCTTAATGGGAAAGAGCTTCTCGATTACATATACTGCGAGGGGAACTATTCTGAAAGAGATGAGTCCGATGAGGCTCAGCCACATCTTATCTTGTTAGATTTAAATATGCCTTTAATGGATGGAAGAGAGGCCTTGGCCAAGATTAAGAGTGATCCTAGGTCTAAAAATCTCGTCGTCGTTGTTTTGACCACTTCTTCAGAGGAAGAAGATAAATTGGGTTCTTATAATCTAGGAGTAAATTCATTTATAAGAAAACCCGTTAAGTTTCAGGATTTTTTAGAAATTATAACGACTATACAGAAGTACTGGATTGAGATTGTTGAATTGCCATAGGCTATAAACTCATGTCTATCTTGGAATAGGGTACTTAGAAGAAGTAGCTTATTCTACAATATCAAAGAAGTCATGTGGATGAATTAAGTCGTAAGTATCTCGAACTTTATCAAAGATCTTTATGTTGGAGAGCTTCTCCATTTCTAAGATCATCGTTGAAGGTGTTTTATAACCTGTGTAACTTGAAGTCTTTTTAGTATTTAAATCCGTAATGGTTACAAATGGAAGCCCATTAATTCCGCGTCTCTTAGCTTCTTCTTTTGATATTGATTCAATTTGATAGAAGATATTATCGTCACTATAACTTTTGAGCCTTTCGATTAAGAACTCTTGAGCCTGGCAGGGATTACATTGAAAGGAGTTTGTTACCACTACGTTGAAGTTATAATACCTATGACCTAGAGCTTCTCCTAAAGTTGTAGAGGCTTTTATAGAAATAGAAGATATTAGAGTCATTAGTAATATTGAGAACTTCAATCCTTTCATTTTCATCATGTTTTCCATTGTTAAATTAATGGATAAATAATAATTGAATCAAAAAATGAAAGTTGGAGGATTGAAACTTCTATAGACTATTTTAAGAGTTGACTAAAATCTATACACTTATCCCGAAGATAGAGGCTCTTTCTTTGTCTGAAAATAATCATTCAAGATCAATGATTATATAGGGTCTCTCAACTCGCACACCTTCAGCAGCTTCTTTTTCTATGGCTTCAAAAACTTTTTTTGTTACTGTAAGAAAGCTCGCTTTTGCTTTATCTAATCGAATCCTAAGCTCAGCACCTGAGATTGTTTTCGAGAAACTAATCTTTCCATTGGCCTTAATATTGGCCGTGATATCAAACTTGGCCCTTACGTTTAAATTAAACTTTCCATTTTTAATGGTCATCTCTAAGTTCTCAAGTGTCGTTCTCGTATTTGATCTATCAGTTTGGTAGATATCATAAAGAACGGTTTTTAATTGACTGCTTTTTAAGCAAACATCAAAAAGAGCGTCTCTAGATTCGGCTCGTGAGGAATTGCCTTTGCAGCTGAAGTTGAATTTCTTGATAAGAAGAAGACCACTCTCATCAGAACCTGTTAAGGAGTCTATGTTCAAGTTTAATCCACTGGCATCACTTTTAAAGGAGGAGCCTTTCCAGTTTAAGGAATTCATCTTTACAATAGAATCAGGGAGTCCCTTTAATTCATAAAGGCCAGCATCTCCTTCAAAGACAAAGAGGTCTTGTTCTTGAAAAACTGTGAACTTGGCATTCTGTAAGGGGGGACTTTTTGGTACATTCCAATATTTGGCTGTGGCACTGCCTGAAGGGTGAGTGTATCTTCCGTTTAATTCTTGAATATCGATTAAAGGTAACCCAATTGCTAAAGATTTATGGCTGCATAAGAGGGCCGTGAAAAGAACAATTACTCCCAAGATATTCATATTTGATTCCTTCTTTTTTTAAATAATTTGATAAATATGAATCGGCAGTTGAGTTTTCTGAGTAAAGATTAGGGCTAAAATACTAGTGAAGTGGCAAAGGATGCCTTGTCAGGTACTTGAAATTAATGAGTTTTTAAGTCGAAATCCGGTTCGTATAAAAAATAGACAGCTAGTATAGCTTTTACAAGGAGAGCTCTAGAGATCGTTAGGTCGGTATAAGCTTAGAGGGAACTACAAATTGGAGCTTATCTTATGAAATACCTACTACTATTGGCCGTTTCTCTTACTTCTACGGTCTCTTTTGGACAATCAATCACAGTCGTTGAGTCTGAAAAGTTCTCAAACTTAAGAGCGATAACGATTAAAGCAGTCTCGAAATCGAGCAGTGATTCTTCTTTCTTTGCAAAGAAAAAGGCCACTAAGAAAGCAATTAGCGCAGCTATTCAAGCGTCTAATGAATTCTTCTCGCAAACTTGTACCGAAGGACTTGAGAGTGATTACTTAGATAGTGATACTGAAGAATGTATTGTTTTAAATAAAGAAACAAATGAAGTTAAATGTATTGTTCAATCAAAAGCTTATTGTAAGAACTTTAGTGGTATTAGTTCCGCTTCAGGACTTAATTTTAAATTAGGGCATACTCAATCAAGCACCGCTTGCCTTAACCTAATGAAAGAAAGCAGCTACTCAGTTGATTCAGCGCTCATTGAAAACTGCAATAAGATTCAAAACCTCATCCAATTTGAGTGTGTCGAAATTCTTACTCGATATAATTCTGTGAGAACTTACGCGATTGGAAAATGTGGTAACTTTGAAAATATTCACGCGCTCAATGTCCTTCGAGAGTTTACTGAAGAAGGTGAAGATGGAAAGGCTTACTCAAGACCAGGAGTTGAGACGATCAACCTTATCTCAAAAGTCGATACCTTAGAAGAAGAGACTTGTTTTAAAAACAAGATGAGGCTTTCAGAGCTCAATACTGGTGACCTTCAAAAATGCACAAATGAAATTAAAGAAGAAGCTGATAGCGTCTTTAATCGTTTAAGAGATTGGTTTAATTAATCTCTATAGATAATAGCTCATTAACCACCTAGGATAAGTCTGCTCTTAGACTTATCCTTAACTTCCAAGAAAATAACACTTCCTCTTTCTTGAATATAGTACAAAGGTCTGGATATCGAAGGGTTTCGTCAATCTTTAAGGATAGGATTCACAAGTTGTGAGGTCTTTCTTATCGGCTCGGTTTTATGAGTTTTTAAAAACCAGATTAATCGACACCCCTAAAGTTAATTGATGTGATCATTGAGTGATTTATAAACTAATCAAGCTTTCCAAGACAAGAAACAAGCTGCACTTCTAAATCCCCCGAACGGTTATTGTCTTTAAGAAACTTAAGTAAGGCCTTTAGCTGAGCGCAGGCCTCTTTATATT
Source organism: Sulfitobacter sp. (assembly GCA_047630275.1). Taxonomy (GTDB): domain Bacteria; phylum Bdellovibrionota; class Bacteriovoracia; order Bacteriovoracales; family Bacteriovoracaceae. The sequence goes on from JBLHVN010000001.1 coordinate 649,860, forward strand.
TTTTAGGACTTAGCTTTACGTCCGTCAGTCTTACGGAAAAGACATCTCCATTTTCTAAGATATTAAAGCTCTCTTTCATCATGGTCTTAGAGATATACTTATTTCTGAGAGTGTTCTCTTCACCTTTAAGTTCCGCGAAATCAATTGATTCGGCAGAACGAACGTATTTCTTTTCTATGATGCCGTTAATCTCACGGGTCTCACCGATGGCAAGATAACCTGCTTTAAAGAGCTTAGTGACATGGTTGTGAATAGATCCTGGGTTTAGGCCCATGCGAACAGAGAGGTCTTTAATGGAAAGGGCTTCTTGAGAGCATAGGGAGATGATCTCCTTTCTATCGCTATCGAAGAAAAGCTTCATATCTGGCCAGTTATCGATGACCTGAACTTTTTTAGGTAATTTCATAACGTTTAAATATATGCTTGAATTTTAAACGTCAAGAGTATATGTTTCAAAAAGAAAGAATCATAAATGTGGAGTTAGTATGTTTAAAACAATTCAATTGGTAATCCTTATTTCCCTTTTAGGTTGCTCAAGCCGAAGTGTTAATGGAATTAACCATAAAGAACTAGATAACTATCTTGAATTTGTTGCTAAGAAAGAAAAAGCAATGGGTGAAACCATCATTCTAAAGAAGGGAAAGGTCTTTTATCAAAAAGCTTATGGCTTCAAAGATCAAAAGATGGGATCCATCTTTAGAATTGGCTCTATTTCGAAGATCTTTACGGCCGTGATGATAATGAAAGAAGTTGAAAGGGGAAACCTTTCTTTAGAGACAAAGCTCTCTAAGTTCTTTCCTCAGCTTCCTAATGCAAAACTAATTACGATGGAGCATCTTCTTAGGCATCGAAGTGGGCTTGTTAACTTTACAAGCTTGCCAAACTATTTAAAGATTGCACCTATTAAGCAGACTGAATCAAGCCTTATTAAGATGTTTGTTAAAAATGGAGTTGAGTTTAATCCTGGTAAAAAACATAAGTATTCAAATACCGGCTATGTTGTCCTTTCGCTTATCTTAGAGAAGTTACATAAGAAGCCCTTTGATGAGATCTTGTATCATGAAATAGCCGCTCCCCTTAAGTTAAAAGATACCTATATTTATAAGCGTAACGAGCCTAGAGAACATGAATTGATTAGTTATCAGTATTCCGGTTCGTGGGAAAAGGCCATCAATACCCATGAAAGTGTTCCTATGGGGGCTGGAGCAGTTGCTTCTACAGCCAATGAACTTGCTCGGTTTCTCTGGTCTCTTTTTAATGAAAATAAAATCCTAAAACAAGAAACCGTAGTGAAGATGAAGACCTTAGTTGATAATTATGGGCTTGGAATCTTTAGTGTTCCTTTTAATAGTTCAAAGGGTTTTGGCCATACAGGGGGAATCGATGGGTTTATCTCAATTGGTTTTCATTTTGCTGACCTAGATACAGTCGTTGTTAATCTAACGAATGCCCTGAGCATGAAGATGAATGATATAACTATCGCGATTCTTAGCTCGGCCACTGGATCAGGAAAGGATATAAAGCTGCCAGTTGAAGAGAAGCTTATAAGTCTTTCTCTTGAAGAGAAAAAGATCTTTGAAGGAACATATAAGTCAAAAACTTTTCCACTGGACATAAAGATCTTTGTTGAAGGAAAAGAGCTCTATGCTCAAGCGACGGGGCAGGGTAAGTTTATCTTAAGCCCTGTAAGTGAAGATGCCTTTATTTTTGCACCAGCATCTATTCGCATTAATTTTAACTCTGCTAAGAATGAACTTCAGCTAACTCAATCAGGACAGAGTTTTATTTTAAAAAGAAAAGGATCAAAGAGATGATGAAGATTGAAAACTACCATTTTCATTTATACTACGACGTTAAAGATATTGATAAGGCCACGGCCCTTCGCGATAAGATAGGTGAGGCTTTCGACGTTAAATTAGGCCGGGTTTGGGATAAGCCCGTGGGACCGCATCCGATTGGTTCTTGCCAGGTGACTGTCTCAAATGAGCTCTTTCAAGAGGTGGTGGTTTGGCTTCTAAGTAACCGTAATGGAATAGATTTCTTTATCCACCCCAATACGGGAGATAACCTGGCCGATCATTCTGATTACATCATGTGGATTGGGAAGAGCTATGATTTACAGCTTGATGGCTTCAGATAAGCTCTTAAGTAATTGATCTTAAACCCCCAGAACCACTGAATAAATTACATATTATCGGATATAAAGGGCCAAAAATGTTAGTCTCTGGCTGAATTTACACAGGGACTTATATGAAAACTAGCAAATGGCTTTTAATTCTTTCTTTATTTGTATCTACTTACGCTCATGCGGCAAGAACTGATATTTGGCCTTCAATTCCTTTTTTAAGAGGAGCGGATCTTTGCAAGTTTCATAATGCTTATTCTCAAACTAGAAACGAGTACATCTCTGGCATGGTTAGAAATGCTGAAGATCTTATGTACGCCGGGGCCCTTGGCTCTGAGGCCCTTGATATGCTTCTTTCCTTTGACGCTCTTTATGACAAGAATCAAAGACTCGCTACTAGCGGCTATGGCATTGCCGTGACTCTTGAGTCGACTTTAAAAGCATATGTTGATCAGTACCATAGAAACTTAAAACCTATTGAGAAGAAACTCTCTTTTCGTCATACCAATTCTTTAGTTTCAATCATAGACGCCTTAAAGAAAGGTCAGCGCATCGGAAATATGAACGATGAGCTCCTTAGTGAATTAGATTATATTGCTTATGGAACTTATACTTTGGCCCCTAATTGTAGAGGCAATATTCAAGTAACTCTTCACTTAATCGGAAGAAGCGGCGAGACAAAGTCATACACAGCGACGGGAAAACCGGCCACAGTAATGAGCCAGATTGCTAGCGAGCTTTATACTGACTTTCAAAGAACTCAGTTTCCAAGTAAGCTTAGAATCGGAAACAGAACGATCACTCTTGTGGGCGCTTTAAACGGAAGCGTTGGTGAAGTGAATAACCTTCGCATGGCGGACCTTGCCTGTGAGACTTTAGGAGCTAGGCTTCCAAACGCAACTGAATTAGACCTTATTGGTAGCTACGGCGATTGGTCTGGTGGAGTAGGGCTTGGAGGAGCTGTTTGGGCCCTGCCTAATGGAAAGGTTTTTCATCCAGGTCTAAGAAATCCAAGTCCTGTGAGAAACCCAAACGAGGTAAACGCTCGCACATTTAAGTATTATTGCGTGAGATAAGAGCCTAACAAAGTTCTATTTAGGTATATCATTTACATTCTCCTAAGAGGTCTGAGACTTAGTGTGACTTCTATGGCATGGTGACCAAAAGTTACTAGATGGAAGAATAATGATTCAGTTGAATAATATCTCAAAGCATTTTGGCCTTCAGGTTCTCTTTGAAGACTTAAACCTTTTAATTGGAAAGCGTGAGCGTATCGGCTTTGTAGGGCGTAATGGCTCTGGAAAATCAACCCTCTTTAAGATCATCCTTGGTGAGTTAGCTCCTGATTCTGGTGAAGTGATCATTCCAAAAGGCTATAAGATCGGTGCCCTTGATCAGCATATCAATTTTACCAAACCAACAGTGCTTGAAGAATGCTGTCAGGTCCTCTCTGAAGAAGAGCAATATGATTGGTGGAAGGCCGAGAAGATTCTCTTTGGTCTTGGTTTTACTGATGAAGACTTAGAAAAAGATCCTAATAGCTTCTCTGGGGGATATCAGGTTCGAATCAACTTAACCAAGGCCCTGGTTCAAAACCCACATCTTCTTCTATTAGATGAGCCGACTAACTATCTTGATATTGTCTCTTTGAGATGGCTTCGTGGTTTCTTAACTTCTTTTAAAGGAGAGGTTCTCCTTATTACTCACGATAAAGACTTTATGGATTCAGTCTCTACTCATACGATTGGGCTTAGCCGAAAACAACTTAGTAAGTACGAAGGCAATACCGCTAAGTTCTATGAGCAGCTAGCTATTGCTGATGAGATGTATGAGGCCACTAGGCTGACTCAAGAGCGAAAGAAAAAAGAACTTCAGGGATTTGTGGATCGTTTTGGAGCAAAAGCCTCAAAGGCAACTCAGGCCCAGTCTCGTGTTAAACAGATTGAGAAGATGGGAACCATTGAAAAACTTGATTCAGAAAATACGCTAGGCTTTACCTTTCATCATAAAGACTGTCCCGGAAAGGTGATCCTAGAAGGGAAGGACTTAAGTTTTTCTTATTCAGGCCTTGAAGAAGATGACCTCTTTAAGAACTTAAGCCTAACCATAGGACGAGAGGACAGGATTGGGATCATTGGAAAGAATGGTAAAGGAAAATCAACTCTCTTAAATGTTATCGCTGGTGAATTAAAGCCTCGAACAGGAAAGATCACCAATCACCCATCTCTGGCCATGGGGCATTTTGGACAAACAAATATTGAAAGACTTGATCAGAACTGTACCATTATAACTGAGATTGCTGATAGCAATCATGACCTTGGTGTTGGGCAAGTGAGAAAGATCTGCGGGACCATGATGTTCACCGATGAGCTTGCTAAAAAGAAGATTAAGGTCTTATCAGGGGGCGAGAAAAGCCGTGTGATGCTTGGAAAGATCCTCGCTAAAAAATCAAACCTCTTATTATTAGATGAGCCTACTAACCATTTAGATATGGAATCCATTGAAGCTTTAAGTAAAGAAATTATTAAGTTCCCAGGAGCTGTTATACTGGTTACCCACTCTGAGTTACTGCTTAGATCATCAGTGAACAAACTGATCATCTTTCATCAAGGTAAGGCTGAATTCTTTGATGGCACCTATGATGAGTTCTTAGAGAAGATTGGCTGGGAAACTGAGGAGTAGAGAATGAAAAAGAAAGCAAAACGAGACCTAGAGAAGACCTACACTAAATCTGAGATGATCAAGAAACTTCGGCGTTTAGCTGATTGCTTAGAAAATGATAAGTACTTTGCCATTCAAATTGCGGGGGAGAGGATTCATATTCCTGTTTCTGCCGTCTTTAATATTGAGCATGAACGTTCAAAAGATGAAGAAGAAGTTGAGTTTCAGTTTAAGTGGAAACGAAGCTAATTAGCCTTACTTCTTCTATCCATTAAGTAGTTTCTTAAAAGAGCTTTTTTCTTCTTACAGCGCTTTGAATTCCAACAGTCTTTATAAGTATAGACTAGCTTCTCTTTATTATAGATTTCAATTCGAAAGGGTTTCTTAAAGACTTGAGTGTGAATATAATTAACATAACTTTCTGCGAAGTCATCCCATGGGTTCTTGGTTCCGTAGAGAGTGGGGAAGTCTGATTGGGATAATTCTTTATAATACTCAAGCATGAGGTTATTCTTAACAGCGTCCTTCTCCTTATAATAGGGAGTGAAGCTTATGCGTTTATATTTACGTTTTTGATTGAGAAAAGATTTCTTACCTAAATGCCAACTTTCCTTTAAAAATGAATAAGCTTCCACTTCTTCTTCACTCTTTAAATCAATATTCCAATAAGGAAGAATATCTGTACTAAGATTTAGAATATGAGCTGCTTCATGTAGAAAGATGTATCTAAAGGCACCAACTTTATCATTGTACCTTTCCTCTTCAATTATGCATTTTAATTTATGGGTGCCTTCTTTAAAGGGAGAGCTCTCTTTCCAAGTGCACCAATCATTGGCCGACTTTGTAAGAGTCTTTATATCAAAAATAATAAAACCTTTATTCTTAAAGCTTAGAATCTTATCTGTTAAAGCACTTCCCCCTACATCTTTTAAAATAATAATGGCGGTGATATTGTCTTCTATAGGCTTTTTTATCCAAGAAGGCAGTGAAGCCAGGGCCTCTTTGATCACGGCCAAGTTCTCGGCACTAAGCTTTATTTTTGAAGGCCTGTCTCGGTAGTGATTATAGATATTATCATCTGTTATAAACTGAATGATCTCATCGGTTCCTTCAATGACCCTCTCTTCTAGAGGGAGGTTGATCCATTTATCCCAATAACCTTTCTTATGAATATCACTTGATCTTTGATGCTTTTTAAATTGATCATAGCTCCATTTTGAAAGGGGAGTTTGACAGGAGGTAAAGTGGGTTAAGAGAAGAAAGAGAAGAAGGTATTTCACGGTCATCCTAGGTGCTTTTTAGAGTTAAGAGTTCGTCGTCGTAGGTTTATTTTACATGAATTCAGCCATTTAACTAGAGTATAGGAGTATCACTTTTTTTCAATAAACCTCTGAAAAGTGGCTTTAATGCTATATTTCTCCCATGAAGAGGATCTTGCTTTGTTTTCTATTCTTAATTTCTGTTGGAGCTCAAGCGAAAGGCTCTTTCTTTTTAACAGTTCTTAAAAAAGATAGAACTCTCGTTTCAGGAGAGTTCATAGAGCGCTATGAAGATAGATGGTTCTACGAAGAGGATTCAGAAAAAACTAAAAAGTACTACCTTCTCTTTGAGCAAGTAAAGGGAGAAGCAAAGTTTCATATCATCCAAAGAAAAGATGTCCTTAGAATGTGGTCAGCCTGGACGCCATTTTCAAGATATGAGTGGTTCCTAAAGAGAAATAATCTTGGATTTCAAAACGAAATCATTCCTGGTGCCGATGTTCTAACTGGAAATACAGGTCATCATAAGTTTGAAAAGATGTTTGGGAACTTTGCTTGGGATCTTGGCGTACTTGATGAATCGGGAAAGCAGTATCAAAATGAGGGAAGCCTTTTAGAAGACTATTACGTCTTTGATAAGAGCGTTTATTCTCCAGTTAGCGGTACTGTCGTTGGAGTGGTTTCTGATCAGATGGATAATGCCCCTGATAGGTCTATGACAGGGGATCTCTCAAAAAAAATAAATAATTTTTTGACGATAAAGATGAAGTATCCCTTCTATCTTTCTGTTGTTCATTTTAAGAAAGACTCAATTACTGTGGATATTGGTGATGAGATCAAAGCTGGGCAAGAACTTGGCCTTGTTGGAAACTCAGGCGTCTCTTATATTCCTCATCTTCATTATACCCTCTATATCTACGCAGAGAGTTTAAAAAGGTTCATCTCAGTTCCTGCATTCTTTAATTATTAACTTTTAGAAGTGTCACTTCGAAACTCTTAAGCACTGCAAGGTGCGCTATTACTGCTAAATCAGATTCCTTTTGTCCTCACAAGCAGCGTTATCGCCTAAGTTTTTTTGGCACGGCCTTTGCTTTAGTCCTAGCATTACTAATTTTCACGAGAGGAGAGAGAAATGAAGAAGGTTGTATTGATGAGTTATGTTTGTACCGGTTTATTATTTGCGTTTAATGCTAACGCTGGTCAGAAGATTAAGCACTGTGGAAGTAATGCAAAACAAGAGATGGCTCAGGCCTTAGATTTCGTTCAGGATAATTTAGAAACTATCATGGGTGATACCTCGAGGATTACTTCTAAAGAAAAAAAGAAGCTGCGTAAGAAAGTTAAGAACGTAAATTTAAAATGTATGGACCATAAGCCGGTCTGTAGAAATCATAATGACCGTGCCGGTGTCTCAAGACACTTATTCAATTCAGCTGTCGTCGTTTGTTATAATAGAATTAGAGACTTTTATGGAAACAATGCCTTTTGCGCTCTCGTGGATACAATCATTCATGAATTTGGTCATACGGCCGGAGTCTACAAGGCCAAGGATCATAATGATGGGCCTAATAATGATAGAGTCTACCGTTTAGGAGATGCTGCTGAGAGCTTATGCAATAGCAGAGGACTTGACAGTAGTATTCCAAGAAATACCAATGACTAAGAGGAATATTAAGAAGGCCTAAATCTTGTTTAAGAGAAGGTCTTCTTCGTCGCCTAGGTCTTGAATTAAAAGAATCTGTCCTTTAGAGCCATCTTTGTTTACACCAATGATGGCGCTAGAGTCTGGATCTTCTTCTATATCACAAAAATAAGTGACAGGAGAGTTCCAGATCTTTGAATCCACAGTCTTTGTAAAATCGATTCTTTTACAATAAGCATTATCTTCATCTGAAGAAATCACAAATTTATTAAGAGTCCCGCTTTTTGAACTAGACTTAACCAGATCAAGGACTTCCTTTTCAAGCTCTTGAATATCATCACCGTCTTCAATATTTCTAAAAACAACCTTCGATCTTTCATCATTTAAATAATTTATTGAGTAAACCGCTGAAGCTCCATCATCGTCTGCCTTACAAATCAAAACGGCATCGCTTACTTGTCCGCGCTTTAAGATGCCCATTTCTTTTTTCTCAAAGCTAAGTTCATCGCATTTAACTTTTAGATTATTAAGGATGTTTAAACTAAGCTCACCAGTTCCTTCCTCAAAAGTAAAAACGGCCTTAGAAGCGTCTTTTTCTGATCTTAATTTCCAAGCACCATTAAAGTCACTGCCTAAGCATTGAAAGGCCATAAGGCTTGATACTAATAGGGTAGAAGCGGTCTTTAAATTGAACATGGTATTCTCCAAAATGGGGTACCTCTTATGATAACGAGAATGCTTATACTCATGGGGAAACTTGGAAATCTTTCAGGGGCCGTTAGGATCTTAACGGCCAAAAGGTTGAGAAATTGCCTAAGATTTGAGGCTCTAATCTAAATGATTTCTTAGAAAGAATCATCTCTTAACTGTCCGTAATTATTATAAATCAGAAGGGCTACCTTAGATTTTTTAAAAGAAATCGTCAAAGAGGGTAAGAATATAGTCAAGCAACTCGATAAGGTTAAAGAGAGAGTCTATGAAATATATTTTGAGTCTATTTATTTTAGTAAGTTTTAGTGCATTTGCCACTGACTCTTCTACTATTGTGGACCCAAAAGATTCTAGTCTATCTGACCTTGTTATTCCTATCTATGAATCATTGGAGATTGCTGATTATACAAAAAAGAAATGTGCTGAAATCAATGGATTTAAACGTTGTAAGCCAGAACTTACAACCTTAAAGAAAGGCTCTAAGATTAGAATCATTTCAGAAAATAAAAAGGGAGTCTATAAGATAGAGGTCTTTTCAAAAGATGGTTTTAGCAAAGGAATCTACCACACCTCAAAGAAGTTTGCTGATAAAGCGCTTAACTGGTCTGCGGTAAATCATACTCTTAGTCTTTTAGGGTCACCAAATGGAATAGGAGCGGTTCCTAAGATCAATTGCAACTATGGTATAAATTTAGTCTCTCAGATGAAAAAAGGGCCTGAACTTCCAACTCTTACAATACAAGAGAACAGAAAAGTTTATTCAGTTAAAGAAGTGGCAGACTTAATGGAAAGGTACAGCTTAAATGCTGACGGTAGCCTGGCTCCGAGAACAAGCCCGAGACCTGAAATTCGCCCTAGTAGTATCTCAAACGCTCAGACAGGTGCTGTTCCTGAAGAAGATCTTCCGGCCTACAATGGGGAATACCTGCCAGGTTGTGAAGCGCTTAAAGAAGATCAGATTAAAGAAGAGCATAAAGATGATTTAAAAGACTGTGTTCAATCAATTAGAAAGGCCATCGCCGTTGGGAACGCTAGAAATAGTGATGGTTCCTTAAATAGAACGAACCTCTATAAGAATATGTTCACAAAACTAAACCCAAAAGAGCAGGCCTTTGCCGGCAAGTTCTTTACTTCTATTGGTGAAGTAGAAATCCTAGATAATAAAGCTGACTATATGTCTATCATGAAGGTTCTCAAGAATAGGGCCCGTTTTGCTAGGCAAAAAGAAGGGGATACGAAGTACAACGAGCTTGATGCTGCTTTAGCAGATTGGCAGTTCTCTATGTACAATTCAGCAGAGCCTGGGTGGAGAAAGGTTCTAGACCCTGGTAAGGCCATCAGCACTAAGACTCTCGATAGTGTACTCGATGCTATGGTAACGCTTGATAGTACAGATACTTCAAAATATGATAATGTTTATATGTACCATGCTAATTATGTGACGCCTAAAGATTGGGATTGGAACTTATTGTCTGAGCCTTTCTCAATGGACTTTGGATCTGGCTTGGAGACAAAGTCTTCAGGTGGCGCGTATCACAAGTTTTATACTCCATCGAATGGATTAGAAGGTGTTTATATTGGTAACTTTAAAAAGAGGAGGCGAGATGCTAATTAAGATATTTATCCTCCTTACTCTTAGTCTACCTTTTCTTTCTCTATCTGCTAAGGAGTGGAGTACCAAAGCTTCCGCTGAAGGCTATACCCTTGTAAGCACGGAGAATGATTCTGTGGAGCTAGAGTTAGAGGGACCAACTATTCCAAAGATCATTCAGTCTAAGAAGCATCCACTATTTGATATTGTGGTTGTTGATCATGGAGAAGTGGGAACATCTTGTTTAGTTAGAATTCAAAAAGCCTACGTCTTTAATAAGACCAAGAAAAAATTTATTGGGGTCTATCCTTATAATGTTATTGCTGTTGATAGTTTGGTGAAGAAATGTAAGGTTAAGCCCGTTGATTGGGAGACCTATAAAGACTATATCTTGATTCACGATAAAAACAATGATCAAAAATTTAAGATCACACCCTAGGTTTTATTCACACCTAGCGATCTCATTAACCCGAAGCATTCGATCTTCTACTACCAGTATAACTTAGAATCTGGTATGTTTAGGTAATATAGAACATATGTTTTCTATTTTTTTATCGATATTCTCGAGGAGGATCTTTTACTTAATGAAGAAACATGGGGATCTTCACTAGGATAAGGGCGTAGGAAAAGAAAAATAACAGCATTATTCATAAGGAGTTTATATGAAATTTTTATTGGTAGCTTTTACACTTTTGAGTTTTAACAGTCTTGCTGGCCCTGGGCATGGTCACTCTCACGGAGGCGGGCATTCTCATGGTCATAATAAACTTGAAATTAAGAAATCAAGAACAGGTGTCATTGGCCGAATTCAAGTTGAAAGGCTTGTTCATGAAAAGAAGCTTGATGTTTCATGGAAGAAGGCGACCTTTGAAAAGTCAGTCCTAAAAGACGGGGAGTGGCTTGTGACTTTTACCAATGAAAAAGGTGTAAAAGGTAAGAAGCTCTATATCTTCTTAAAGAAATCAGGGGAGTTTGTAGCTGCTAACTTTACTGGTAAATAAGCGCCTAGCCCCTAGAAAGTGGGCAGAGGTTATTCTCAAAAATCACCTGAATTTCCAAGTAAGTGCTCGTAATTAATAAGATTAATAGAGAATTTCCATAGGATAAAGCATAGAGGCTTTATCCTATATAAATCCTTAGTGCTGTACGTTTGTTCCAGGATAAATCGGGGGAAGACTTGTACAGATTACTTGGGATATTCTTTTTATTATGGCTGAGCATGAATACCGCTTTAGCTAATGAATACAGTTTTCCTTTCTATCAATATGAGAAATTCGTTCAAGTCGATAAAAAGAACTGCCGCTTAAACCTAAGCCATCAACAGATTATTGCCCAAAAACATTATGAAGCGAATGTTAAATTAATGGCCATGCAATGGCTTGGTCAAAAGCCAGCTCTTGATGATCCATTTAATTTTTGGAAGTCCATGCCAGGACTCGCTCTTCAAAACTCTATGCGCTACCGGGATATGTATGTTCATGAGCAAATGATGCATAAGATCCTAGACCGTGAGTTTAAGGCCCTTAAGAAAATGGGAAATGCCGGAGGGAATAATTATAACCGACTCCAAGCTAAAAACAGTCAAATCGTTATGCAAAAACTCTTAATTAGTAGGTCGTACTTACTAGAGATGGAAGAGACTTTGCTTAAGATCTTAGGCATGCAAACCATACATATGAAAACAGGGGCTAAAGAAGAAGTCCTTAAAAATAAAAACCAATACGATAAATCATTTACTCCAGGTATTTATACTGCCACCTATGCATCATCTGAATATGAAACCGAGCATAATACCCATTGTATGTGGTCACCTGATCGGATGATTAAATCTAAAGAGCCTTATTGTGGTTTTGTATGGAGTCATAGTGGAAACTTCTATTTAGAGCGTTGCCCAGGAGATGTTCACCCCTTTGGAAAAGGACATGCCGCTGCAGGAAAAGTAGAAACTGTTAAAGAACTCTTCAACTTTACTTCTGTAAAGGAATGCCCCGTTAAGCCTAGCTGCGGTAATGGATGCTTTAATACATGCATCAAGAAAGATCAGTTTAATCCCCGAAGAACCACTGAATTAGTTGAGGGAAAATGTAACGAACTAGTTGATCCACTTTTTCCTAAAGGAGTAAAAGAAAAAACCTTAACGGCTCAGTTTCTTAAAGACTCAAAGAAATTTAGTGTTTGGTATCCTAAGTTCGAAGTGAATGAAAGAAACATCAAAGATGTCGCCAAAGAGATCGAAAGATATTACTTAATGACTGGAAATTATATCGAAGAAGACTGTAAGAAGGGAAAGAGGGAATATCTTTTAGAAATACTAGACGCTGTTAAACAACTTATTTCTCTAGAAGTTAATTTGAAAGAATATTATGAGACCTCGGCTAATTGTCATATCCTTCTAGCTGAAGATGTTGAAGAGAAGACAATCGATGGAATAAAACATTATGTTTTAGATGATGTTAAGGATAAGAAAAGTGACTCTAGCGCCCTTACGGCCCTCGTTAAAAATGGTAAAAAGAAGAAGCCACGTAGCTTTACGGAACAGGAGCTAAAAGAGATGCAGTCCTCCTTCTTTGGAATGACCTATGCTGAAGAGAAAAGCATGCTTAAGGGGCTTATTAAGAATGACTATAAGTTCACCAACGATCATATGGGAGTTATCTGCCAGAGGAGCAAGAAAAAGGATTTCTGTGGTGGTAAGTAGCTAAAATCTTATAGGCCTAAAGGCTCATTTTCTCAATAAAATCATTTATTTACCGATGAGATAAGAGTGAGTAGAGCCATTATCTTTTTGATATTTATCCTGAGCGTATCTTGTTCAACAATGAATGCACCAGAGCTTCCTTCGAGATCTATTGCTAGCTCTGAAGCTTCTAGTTTTTGCCGAAAGCTAGTTAGGGATTTATTCCAAGCTAATGATTCTATTAAGGCCTTAGATCTCAAAGAGATCTTTACAGATAAGAGGCGTCTTTCAGAGTTTGAAGCCTTAACTGAAGGACGACCTGAGCGCTTTGAGAAAAGCCTTTTTAGTGAAACGGAATTAAAATACCTAGCTGATACAAAGTTTCCTATTGAAGAGAGTGCTTTTCGTTTATCGTTAAAGCATCTTGATGACCTTCACCTTTTAACTTCAGCTACAGAAGCAGAGCTTCAGCATTTCTTTAAGGGCCTACCAAACTCAGAACTGAAAGAGCTTTTTTATATGTTATCAGACAATCCGTCTTTTAACCTTGCTTCCCCTCATTGGGACCTCTTATTTAGAAGAAGGGCCAGTAGTGAAGTAAGAAGAAGATCCTTTACTGAAATCAAAGAAGTAATGGAGTCTTTCTATGTTTCTCCTAGAGGGGAAGCAAAAACGAGAGCCGAAAAGCTCTCTTCTTATTTGCTCTTAGTAAATAGGGCTGAAAGTGACTTTGATGAATCATTGATCCCAGAGTTGATAAAGCTCTACCGCATGTCTGCTGAAGAGTTAACTCAGCACTTTGAAAAGATGCCTTTAGAGGAACTTAAGAAATACAGTGAAGTCTCAAGACAATTCAATGAGAAGTATAAGAAGATCTATTTCTTTGACATCGTCACAAGGGACGAATCGTTAAGGCCAGCAGATGATCTAGGCTATGTTTTTAGCATGGCCCAAAAAGAGATTAGAACAAGAGAAGAAACTGCACTGCTCGAAAAAAAGGCGCTTGAGGCGGCTGAGGCGGATAAAAAAGAAGAGGCTTTAAAGGCTGCTTTTCTAGAGAATCCGCAAGGAATTGTTAAAGATACACCGCTAACTTTAAGAGAGGATAGCTTTCATTTTCACGATGAGATCTCAGATCAAGACCTGCTCTTAGCCTATATAAGTTTTCAAAGTAATGGGAAGCTTATCTTGCTAGCTGAGCCAGTCAAGAAAGTATTCCTTGAAATGGCAGAGGAAACCAGTGAAGAGGCTCTTAATACTAGCGAAGCCAAAAAGTTAATCCTTAAAAAGTTCCTAGAAAAAGTAGAAAAAGAAGACCTAAACTTTGTTTTTGGTAAGAATGTCGCCGGTGTAAAGAAAAGCATGGGAGTGATGAATGAGGTCGTTAGCCGATATTCAGAGTATCCTGAAGGAGCAAAGAATATGCAAAGAGGCTGGGCCTGGAGGCTTTTAGCTGATGATGATGAAATCTGGAATGATCCAGAATACCTTCAACTAACAGTCCGCTTTTCAAATGCTTTTGGCGGAGGCCTAAGCGCTACAAGCCGAAATGAATATTCGATGATTAAAAATACTTTTATGAACGAGTGGAAACAATTATCTCCAGAGTTCTCCCCAGTGGCCTTTACTCAAACTGGCAGTGATGCCAATAACCTTTTTTATACAGTAGCCTTAGATAATGTGAGGCGTACTTTAAATAGAGAGGCCAAAGACGCTGAGATACTCTTTTTAGATGGGGTTTATGGAGGTGTGAGAGGAAAGATCTCTGGTGCTGGATATCATGGCATGGGAAAAGAAGTCGCTCCAAACCTAGATGAATTTAAAATACCTTCTCCAAGAACTTTATCCTTTAATCCAACGGACCCCGAAGAGATCTCACGCCTTGAAGGAATTGAAGCCGATGCTTTAAAGGCCATCAAAGAAAAGTTCTTAGCTGCTAAAGAGTCCGATAAGCCGGTAGGGGGATTTTTCTTAGAAAGCATTCAGGCCACTAGTGATGGGGTTTGGTTCTTTCGACCAGTATTTTTAAAACAAGTTCAAGAGCTTTGTAAGGAACTCCAAATACCCATCTTCGCTGATGAGATCTTGGCCGGTGGTGGAAGAAGTGGAAAGTTTTGGGCTCACGAACACTATCCAGGCTTTAGCCCCGACTATGTTAGTTTTGGTAAAGGACTTCAAGTGGCAGGTGTAGCAGCTAAGAGGCATTCAAGTATTAATCCTCTTGTAACTCAAGAAGCTCAGATAGAATCCATGCTTAAATCGACCATGATCCTAAAAAGAGTTCGCACAGGAAATCTTATGGAAAATGCTAGAGTAATGGGACAGTATTTATTAAATAAATTATTAAAAACAAATCCTCCTGAGGCGGGCGTCGTAGGCAATCCTAGAGACGCTACTAGAGGAATAGGGATGATGATCTATCCCGGTAGGGCCAGAACCTCTGTAATGAATGCAGAGGGAAGACTCTTTCCTTACTTAAGCATCACTAAAGAAGAAATAGACGAACTCTTCTGAAGATCACTTCACATTTATTAGTCCTTTTTGGCCATTTTAGCAGCGGTGCACGGTGCATCTAGGTCTGAATTGATCCATTTTGGCCTCAAAAACTAGGCTTTTGGCCGGCACGGTCTTTGCTCTAACTAAATTAGTAAAACTAGAGGAGGGCCATATGAGTGGATTAGTAGTTGTTAAGTTTATCGTTTTAGAAACCTTGCCTAGAGGCTGTGCTATTGTTTGGGACCTCCTTAAAGAGCCAAATCTAGAGCCTGGATCAAAAAGTAATTAAAGACCTTTTAGTAAGGATACTGCTATAATTTGAGGTCATGAATCCATCAATTATTTCAATCATCAACGCCAAAAAATCCTATGGAGCTAAAGAAGTTCTTAAGGGCCTAAGCTTGCAAGTTGGTGAGGGAGAAATCTACGGATTCCTAGGCCCAAACGGGGCCGGTAAGAGTACAACCATAAAGATCCTAATTGGTCTTACCGATTGCGAATGTGATGACATTTTATTGGCCGGACATAAACCACTTCCTCGAAATACTGAGTATTTAAGAAATATCGGCGTCGTTCAAGAGGCCCAAAGTCTTTATGATAACTTTACTGTCTACGAGAATCTAGACCTTTTCAGAAAGCTCTTAGGTCTCGATGTTTCAAGACTTGAAGTACTCCTAGATGAATTAAAATTAAGAGATCATCAAGACACAAAGGCCAGTGAACTTTCAAAAGGATTTAAGCAAAGAGTTCTTATTGCCCGGGCTTTTCTACATAAGCCTAAGATCCTCTTTTTAGATGAGCCCTCAAGTGGCCTTGATCCTATCGCAGCAGATAAGGTTCATCACTTTATCAAGAATCTTAAAAAGTCAGGAACAACGGTCTTTATCACTTCTCATTTTATGGAAGAAGTTGAAGAGCTTTGTGACCGAGTTGGATTCTTAAAAAATGGAAGCTTGATTGAAGAAGGAGTTCCTGAGGAGCTTCTTGTTAAGTATTCAGCAAAAAGATTAAAAGATGTTTTTCTGACTCTCTTAAAGGATGAGGATGATGAATAATTCTTTAAAGCCCTTATTTTTCAAAGAATTAAAGGACTTCTTTAGGCATCCTCAAAGCCTTGCCATGTTCTCCATTGTTTTGTTTATGAACATCCTTTTATCTTTTGCAATAGGAGAACTCTTTGTTGAGATGACCGTGAATATGTCCTTGGTTATGATCGGCTTTTACTGTCCTGCCTTTTTAACAACTGAAGAAAAAGAAAAGAAGACCCTGACGGCCTTATTGCTGACTCCTATAAGTACTAGAAGCATTATCTTTGGAAAAGCGGTCTTCTATACCTTTGCGACCTTTGTTGTGACCATGGCAATTGTGATCTACTTTCATTGGAAAGAGACTTATTTAATCTCAAGCATCCTCGCAATCTTAGTCGGATCCTTCTTTGTCTCTATCTTAGGAATAGGAGTGGGCCTCATCGCTAAGAAGCAATCTGAAGTCTCCGCCATAGGAACAATCCTTTTATTATATTTATTTCTCCCCGAGTTACTCTATGGAGTTAAGCCCATTATCTCAATGATAGCGTTAACTCTTCCTATTCATCATATCCTAGGGGCGATCCGAGCGCCTTTTCTCTCCTTTGAATTCTTCAAGTTCTTTAGTTTCTTGGTCCTCTTTACGGGGGTCTTATTCATTTGGGTAAAGAACCTAGCGGCAGATGTTCTTTTAACTGAAGATAATAAGTTTAAGATTGGAAGAAGAGATTCAATATTCCTTGTCTCTTTAATTATCATCTCTTTCTTTTCTATTAATATCTTTTCCGAACCAAAAGTTTTGATGACTAAAATTGAGAACGATACTTATCTTGAATATCCTATGAAAGATTTTAAGATTCCTTTCAATGATAGCCGTTATGACTTTAAGCAAAAGAAACTTCTTCAAAAGCCTATTCTTATTCTAACTAACAAAGAAAATAAGGGCGCAAAGATTAGGATTATTTTTAAGAAACTTTTAAAAGAAGAGAACTTGGATTTTCATAAATTAAAGTATATCGAAGAGCTAACTAAAAATGGTGATCTTAAGGTTCAAGAGAGCAAGATTGATCTTGGAGGAAAGGATGTTCATATCCTTTCATATGAAGGGACTCAGGGCTTAGAGAAGATCTACCTTTTTGAGATGAGAAAAGTTCTTATTAAAGTAACCCCTGAGTTAAAGCTTAATAAGACAAAGTCGTATCAAGAAACCGTCAATGATACAGAATTTATGATCCGCCATTGGAAGTAACACTTTTAGATTCAGTTCTTCATCCAATCAATACACATTTTTAATTGCTCTTTCATCTGTAAGGTACTTGAAGCTTTATAAGGAGCTCCGTGACCGGGAAGAACATGAGTGAAATCATAGTTGAGTAATTTCTCCATACTCTCAATTTGTACTTTAAAGTCATACCAACAGGCCGTCTTAAAAGCGTAGAGATGGCCTAGGTTCTTACTAAAAGCTAGGTGATCGCCGGTAAATAGGTATTTATCTTTATAAAGAAGAACAGTATGACCTTTTGTATGGCCAGGAACTGAGATCACGATGAGGTCACTATCAATAGGGTAATCCTCATTTCCTTCAAGTTGAATTTCAAAATGATTTGTTGTCTCTGAGATATCATCTTTATGCATAAGTCGTTTTGCTTGAAAGTTCTTATGATATAAATCAGTATCGGCTACATCATCTCTATGAGTAAGGTATTGTAGAGAGACTCCTCCATGATCAGCGATATTCTTAGAAATAACGCTAGAGTAGCGTGGAGAGTCGACTAAGATATTTCCTTCTTCCCTTTGAATAAAATAACTAGCAGCACCATAAGAGTTCTCACTATGATAGCCATTATGGAAAATATTTTCTTCAATTAGAATTGGAAAGGTTTTACTTATCTTTCTCATCTCAACTCTTTGTCCAGCATAGCCAATCGAATTTGTGGGACAACTAAAGAGAGCTTCCATGGCCCTCTTTTCTTCTTTAGGTTTAGGTTGAGTTGTAACGGCGCTCATTCCATCGATTTCTTTGAAGACTTCTGGGGCCATCCAATAACAGGTGCCGCAATCGATGCAGGTTTGATCTACATAAAAGTTACCATCTACATTTTGATTTCTTTTGTTTTTTATATTGGCCATAACTATAAATGAAAGAGGGAAGGGTCTCCAGAGCCTTCTCGCACAAGCTCCATAACACCGGAAGAAAAATCGATAATAGTACTTTGCCCTAAAAGCTCAAATTCTCCTGGGTCGAGGATCAAAGCTTGATGCCCTAGTGTTTCTTCGATTTGGTAGCCATAAAGTTCTTCAGAGCTCTCAATGGCGAATTTCTCAAAAGGAATATTAGTTGAGATGAGTGGGCCATCGTAGAACTCAATAAGCTTAGTCACTAAGATACTTGGGCTAAAGCGTACTCCAATTTGATGATCTGTTTTAGAAGCCTTAAGGGCCTTGATCATCGGTTTTCTTGATTCAAAAATAAAAGTGAAAGGGCATGGGATCTTATTTCTTAGAATCTTAAAGGCATTATCATCAATATGAGCGGATTCACTGGCCCTTTTTATAGAATCGCAAAGTAAGCTAAAGTGATGACTTCTATCTTCACCTTTAAATTGATAGAGGCTCTCGACACCTTTTTTAGAAAAAGGATCGGCTAAGGTTACCCAGTTAGTATCAGTAGGAAGGATAACAAGACCTCCACTACTAAGAAGATCTTTTGCTTTTTGTAAAATCCGATCATCCGGATTACTTGCAATTACATATTCAATCATAAAGTTATTATATGCTAGAAAGAATAGATTCTTCTAATCCTTTCTTTTCAAGAATGGATCGTAGCTCTGGAGGGAGGGGGCAAGTGACTTGCACCATCTTCATGGTCCAAGGATTAGGAATCCTAAGTTTAAAAGAATGAAGAAAGATCCTCTCAAGTTGGTACTTTTCTAGGTAATGATCATTTAGGTCCTTATGCCCGTAACGGCGGTCCCCAATTATATGATGCATTCTTCTTGAAAAATGCCTTCTAATTTGATGACGTCTTCCTGTTTTGATCTCAACTCTAACTAGGCTGCAGTCATCAAGATGCTCCATCACACGATAGAGGGTTAAGGATTTTTTCTTAAACTTCTTATCTCTCAATGGAAAATTGAACTGACCATTTCCTTCAAGGTGTCCCTTGCAAAGAGTGAGGTATTCCTTTTTTGTTTGATCACTATGCCACTGATCTTGAATGGTCTTGGCCGCCTCAGGGCTTAGGGCGAAGATGATGGGACCAGAGACTTGTCTATCGAGGCGGTGAACAGGGTAGACATACTGACCAAGCCTATCCCTAACCAATTTCATGAGGTTTGTTTTTTCATGATGAAAGCGCTTAAAGGGATGCACAATTAACCAACTTGGTTTATCGACTATCACAAAGTTTTCATCTTCATGAAGAAATACAATGTCTTCTGGGGTTAGTTGAGAGCTACGCTCAACTAACAAATCGTTACTTTCGCTCATAGGTTTTGATCTTACCCTATTTGACTGAAAAAATTGAAGAAGTTTTAAATAGGAAATTTACCCTCCCAAATTTGGGCATGAAGAGGAACTTCAATGAGAAAATTAATAGTTATGGCGCTTGCGGCCATTTTTATGACAGGCAATGCTTTTGGAGCAATGCATTTTGTTCACCTTAAGGCCAAGACTCAGAGCGATCGTTCAAAGATAGCTAATATCATTCATATTGATCAAGTCATAGAAGACTCTATCTATGCGGTAGTTAATGATGATGACTTGAAAGAATTAAGATCAAAGATGGGAAACCTTTTAATAGAAACACATATCTATGAACCTAAAGGACCAAAGAATAATAATGAGGAGATTGAATTTCCTAAGAAAGATGAGAAATTTCATACCTATAAAGAGACTATGGATGTCTTAGACGAAATGGCCCGTAAATACCCCAAGATAGTCACGAGCATTAGCCTTGGGACTTCAGTTGAAGGGAGAGACTTAAAAGGCTTAAGAATAACGGGACCTAAGAATTTAAAGTCTGACGCTTTTATCCCAGGCATCTTCTTCGTTGGGGCTCATCACGCTAGAGAGCACCTTTCTACAGAAGTTCCCTTACTTCTTTTACAGCACCTCCTAGAGAACTACGGTACTGATCAAAGAATCACAGAGCTAATCAATGCTAGAGATATCTATTTTGTTCCTATGCTCAACCCTGACGGGGCCATGCATGATATTAAGGGGCGTAAGTATAAGATGTGGAGAAAGAACAGAGTCGAAAACTCCAAGGGAAGTTTTGGAGTAGACCTCAACCGTAATTATAGTTTTGGATGGGGAACTGGTGGTTCTTCAAGAAGGGAGACCAGTGATGTCTTCATGGGACCTAAACCTTTTAGTGAACCTGAAACTCAAGCCGTTAAAAAGTTCGTTGAAGAACATGCCAATATTAGGATTATCCTAAGCTTTCATACCTTTTCTGAATTAATCCTCTACCCTTGGGGTGGAAAGAAAGATGGTGTCTCTGGAAAAGACGGAAAGGTCTTCACCAAGATGGCAGAGACCATGTCTAAGTGGAACAAGTACAAGCCTATGCAAGCAAGTGGTCTTTACGTCGCTACGGGAGATACTTGTGACTGGGCCTATGGTGAGCACGGAGTCTTTTGTTTTACTTTCGAATTAAGCCCAAAGAGTCAGTGGAGAGGCGGGTTTTATCCTGGGGCCAAGGTCATAGAGCCAGCCTTTCAGGCTAATATCCTTCCTGCCCTCTATCTTATTGAAAAAGCAGCAGATCCTTATGGAGTCCTAAATAAGTAGCCGCTTGAAATTTAGCTAGTTCTAGCCTATTAAATCACTATGAACCGAAGAAACTTACTCCTCAAGGCCATGACAGGCCTTGAGGATAATAATATTACCTGCAAAGACTGTACGGGAAAGTGCTGCACCTTTCATGCGAACTCTATGCGGATGACGGCCCTTGAGACTGAAGACCTCTATCAGTACTTAGTCTCTCAAGGTCAATGGACCGAAGAATTAATCACGAAGCTGAAAACTTGCATCGTTGAATATAGGTTAGATAAAGAGATTCCTACAAAAAGAGGTACAAGTTTTAGAAGAACTTACACCTGTCCTTTCTTTAAACATCAATCCCTCGGATGCCCTTTGCCCCCTGAAGTTAAGCCTTATGGTTGTTTAGCCTTTAATGCTTTAGAGAGCGGGGTTAAAGATGGTGAGAACTGCTCTAGTGACTTAGAACTTTTAGAGTCGAGGGAATCCATCAAGGAAACGGAAGATAATTTATTGCTAAAAGAAAAGCATGGATATTATTGGGATAAGCTTCCTATTCCCATGGCCCTTTTAGAAAGAGATAAGCTGAATAAATGAAGATCTACTATATTGAACCTTTCTTTGGTCAATCACATAAAGAGTGGATTGAGTCCTACCAAAAGTATAGCCGCCATGAAATACAGATATTTTCATTAAGTGGAAGGTTTTGGAAATGGCGGATGCAGGGGGGCGCAATTGCTTTGGCCGATCAGCTTAAGAGTGAAGAGGTGCCAGATCTCTTTTTAATATCAGGAATGATAGACCTGCCTCTTTTTAAATCTCTTTTAGATAAAAAATTTAGAGATGTTCCCCTCATCCTTTATTTTCATGAGAATCAGTTTGCCTATCCTGAGGGAGTAAAGGCTCCTAAAAATCAACTTCATCATTACGCTTTTATGAACTTTAAGTCCTGCCTTGCCAGCGATAAAGCATATTTTAATTCAAGTTATAACTTAGAGAGCTTTTTAAAAGGTGCTAGAAAATTGTTGAAGAAGATGCCAGATCAAGTAGGTCCTAATTGGTTAACTAGCGTTCAAGAAAAATCCCAAGTTCTTCCTTTAGGCATTGAAGCTAAAGTATCAGAGCTAAAAGAAAAAGCGGGGATACCATTAGTCCTTTGGAATCATCGCTGGGAACATGATAAAAATCCCGAAGAGTTCTTTAAGCTACTCTTTGAATTAAAAGATGAAGGCTATGCCTTTGAATTAGCAGTTCTAGGGGAGAGTTATCAAGATAGTCCAGAGATCTTTAGTCAGGCTAAAGAAATCTTAAAAGATGAAATTAAGTATTGGGGCTTTCAAGACAAAGAAACCTATCTTGAAATCCTGAAAAAGGCTGCTGTTTTACCTGTTACTTCTCATCACGAATTCTTTGGAATTTCTGTTCTTGAAGCCGCTATGAACGGGGCTTATCCAATTCTGCCTAATAGGTTGGCTTACCCTGAGAACTATCCCGCCAAGCACCTCTATTCAAGCTATGAAGAACTAAAAGCTAAAACTAAAAAAGTACTTAAAAAGAAACTCTCACTCGATGATGAGTTCATGGATGATTTAAAAAGGTTTAACTGGGAATATATGGCTCAAGTCTACGATGAAGAGTTTCTAAAAAACTAAGAAACTTCTATTCGGTCGACACCAATAAGGAGACCTAATACTTTTCTTGCGATGAGCTTCATCTTAGTAAACCTTTTAGGACCCATATAGAGCCCCCATTCTCCATTACTGTCTTTTTTAATCTCAGCTTTAAAACTTTTAAAGGCCATGACTAAGATATTGATGGGGTATCGGATTGTAATGGGACAGCCCTTTGATGGATCAAATTCTTCACAGCGTAGAGTAACAAGTTCTACCCCCGCGGCTTTAACTAAGGGGAGGTTATTCTTTAAGAGCTCATTTTGATAAATCTTAACTTTATTTTTCTTATTATTTATCGTCTTCACATATTGAATAGTATTATTTTCATCGACCCCAATCAAAAGGCTATAAGTCTTATCTACGTAATTGGTACTAATAGTTGAAAGGTGAATGTCCTTAATCTTTGGCGTTTCAGTTGAATAAAGCTGAAAGCTTATGAGATAGAGAAGACATATTAAAATTTTCATATAAAAAATTTAGCGTAGTTTACTCTATTAGACAAAAATTATGCATTGGTGTTGGATAAAAGGAAGTGTAAAATAGAATAAAGGCATAGAGAAACCCGACTAAAACACTACTTCTTAGAGAGAGAGTTATGAGAAACTTAGAGACCTGGTTACAAGAATATTCTGTTAGTCATAAAAACCCTACGAATAAAACAATTCATAATTACTGTGTCCCTCTTATTGTCTTATCGATCCTTGGAATGCTTTGGGCAATTCCAACTCCTGAGTCTTTTCAGTTCAATCCATTTATGAATTGGGCGACAATCTTTATCATCCTAAGCCACTTCTTCTACTTTTCCCTTGGAATGGTAGTGGGTTTATTTATGAGCCTAATCTCCGCCCTAATGCTTGGAATCTGCTACCTTGTAGGACCTAAGCTTGGAATGCCACTTCTTGAAATCTCTATTGCTGTGTTTGTGGTTTCTTGGATTGGTCAATTTATCGGGCATAAGATCGAAGGGAAGAAGCCTTCTTTCTTTGAGGATGTTCAATTTCTTTTAGTGGGACCGCTTTGGGTTTTCTATCCACTCTTTTCTAGGTTCTTATAATAGCTCTTTATTTGCGGCAGATGATTCCACCAATTGAGTAGCCATAGCGATAGAGCTTTCTTTTGTACCTAACTAAACTTACAGAAACAAAGCGGCCTTGATCATCTTTTACAAAAGTGAAGACTTCTTTTACTCTTTTTCCTTGGTATCTTCCAAATCTTTCGGCCTTAGCTGTATACCTATCAGTGAACTCAAACCTCTTTAACTCAACACCACTAACAACCTCTTCGTCCCCAAGTTCAGCTAGGTCTTGTAGAGTGATCTTTAAAACTTTTTCGTCATCGCTATAGGTTTTCTCCACTAAGATCTGATCACAGCTTGATCTTTGACCATTAAAACTTAGGAGGAACTTTAGTAAGTCACTATCGGCTTTGGCCGTTATCGAAAATAAAAAAAACAAGAGAATTAATGCTCCGCGTATCATATAGTCTCCAAAACTGATGAAAAGGGACTATACACAGGTCAATTCAATAAGACAGTTGGCCCTGTAAAAATAGTCGTCTTTAATTTTAGCTAGATAGAGAGGTCACCCCCTCGAATAAAATCAACAAATTAAGTCAAGTTTTACTTTCAAGCCTGCGTTAGTTTTGGCACAATATCGTCATTAAAGACATGCCTTCAGGAGACTTATGAAACAATTATTTTTCTACGCCCTTATTTCAAGTTTATTTCTATCTTTTGAGGCTATGGGAGCCGAAGCTTTTGGTTCTCCAGGCATCACTCCTAACTGGGCTTCCGCTAAGAATGTTCAAGTCGGAACCAGCTTAGAACTTAAAACAAGTAATTCGCCACTATGGTTTACAAATGCTGAAGGTGCTTTAACTGAGGTCTTTTTTCCAACTATCGATACTGGGCAGATCAAGGATGCTCAATTTCTTATTAGTGATGAAAAAACTTTCTTTGTTGAAGAAAAGAAACAAACTCATCATGAAGTAAAGGTACTTTCTAGTTCTCTTGTTCAACTCATTAATAAAGATAAGCTTGATCGCTTTGAGATTAAGCATACTTTTTTTACTTTAGGTAATAGCCCCGTTCTTATCGATGAAGTAGAAGTCGTCGCTAAAAGAGATGGTTTAAAGTTCTTTCACCTATCAAACCCACATATCAATAACACAGGCTTTAAAGATTCAGGGTTCAGTAGAGATGGTGGGTTCTTAATCAAACAAGGTAAAACAGGTCTAAGGATCCTCTCTAGCGTTGGATTTAGAAAAAGGTCAGTAGGTTTTGTTGGGCATTCAGATGGTTGGCAAGATCTTAAGAAAGACCTGAAGATGGATTATCTTTATACTTCAGCTCAAAAAGGAAATATCGCAACTACTGGTGAAGTAAATATCCCAGCTAAGAAAGGAACTTATAAGTTTTATATCATTTATAAGTTTAGCGAAAATATCGATGGCTTAAATGCTAGTTTCAAAAAAGACTATTCAAGTGAGAAAGCAAAGTATCAAAAGGATTGGGAAACTTATTTAGCTTCTTTGAACACTCCAAAGAACTTAAGTGCGAATGAGCATATGCTCTATAAAAGATCCATCTATACCCTTAAGGTTCATGAAGATAAAAGAGTTCGAGGTGCCCTAATTGCCTCACTATCAATCCCTTGGGGAGAAAAGCAATCAGAGACTCCTGGGAATAAGATTGGTGGCTATCACTTAATTTGGCCTAGGGATCATTATCATGTGGCCCTTGCTATGTTGTACTCTGGGGATCTTGAAACTCCAATGAACGCTCTTAGGTTTCTTAAAAAGATTCAATACAAAAAAGGCTCAGGGGCTTGGGAGGTTTCACCTCGTTATATCTTAAAAGAAGGAGCTTTTCCTCAAAACACTTGGGTAACTGGAGAGGAGTACTGGGGCGGTTTACAGCTAGATCAAGTCGGATACCCAATTCATCTTTTTTATCAAACCTATCTAAAGGTTTCTGATCAAAAGAAAAAAGAAATGCTTAAAGAATTTGGTGGCATGCTGAATAAGGCTTTAAGTTTTATTTTAAAATATGGTCCTTGGACTCAACAAGAAAGATGGGAAGAGAATTTTGGGATTTCACCATCTTCCTTTTCAGTAGCAACTTCAGCCCTTATTATCGGAAGCCGTCTCTACGAAGGAACTGACCTTGGTAAAAGAAGTTTAGCAACGGCTAATCAGTGGCTAACAAAGCCAGGTGATAATATTGATACTTGGACCTTTACGACTAATGGTCGTTATGGCGATGGGCAGTACTATTTAAGAATTGCTGGAGGCTCAAGCTTTGGGGCCACTTGGAATCCTAATGATAGATCAGAAACTCATATTGCAAACTCTAGTAGAAGAGTGGAGCAAAGCTTAATCCTAGATCAAGGATTTATGAAGCTTGCCCTTATGGGACTTAAGCCTGCAGGTGATTGGCGTATTCAAAAAACAAAGAGCCTTGTTGATAAGCATATTTCAGTTCTAACTCCTAATGGTCGTGGTTGGTATAGATACTCATTTGATGCCTACGGTGAAGAAGGGAAGGGGCGTCTTTGGCCACTTCTCTCTGGTGAGCATGCTCGTCTAGCTATCGAAGAGTTCAGTGATAAGACCGCTTCATGGGAAGAGACTAAAAAGAAAACAAACCCAATTGTTAAAAGTTATGTAGACTTCGCTAATAGTGGGATGATGATTCCTGAACAAATATTTGAGCATAATGGAAAAGGGACTGGAGCTGCGACGCCACTAGCATGGAGTCATGCGGAATACGTAAAGCTTCTTTGGTCACTTGACCTTAAGAAAAATATAGAGAATGTGCTTGAGTAAGCTGATCTCTAAGTCAGCCCTCATCTTCTTTCTCATTCTCTCGCCACCCCTCTTCTCTAAAGATAAAAAGGAAGAGGCAGCAAGGGATAAAGTTCTCAAGTCTCTTTGTCAGTATGAGAACGTTAGCTTAGCCAAACATATCAATCCCTATTTCCTCTCAAAACTATCTGAGAAAAAACTAATCGGGATCCTTGATTCATTTAAAAAAGAAGAAGGTCCTTGCGTTAGTATTGAGAAGATAGACAAGAGCAACTACCTCTACAATACAGGGAAAAGCCAAAGGGCCATGCAGCTTTATTTAGATGAAAAATCTAGAATAAGAGGGCTTTGGTTTGGCAATACAACAAACTACAGTGATCAAATTTCTGAAGTCATCCTTCAATTGAAAAATCTTCCAGGAGAGAAATCGATTGTTTTTATCAAAAATAATAAACATCAACTTCTTGGCCTTAATGAAAAAAAACGCCTCTCAGTCGCTGGAAGTTCAGACCTTCTTTTAATAAAGCTTCTTAAAGAAAAGATCTCTAAAACTAAGTCTAAATGGAGTCATAAATTAAATTTAAAAAATAAATTAAAAAGTATTCCTGGTGGACAACTCTATAGCTGGCCTGAAGGATCTCCCGTAACTCTACAAACACTCGCGACAATGCTCATGGGTTATTCTGATGAAACCGCTTTTGATCATATTCATTCTTTTCTCTCAAGATCAAAGATTGAAAAAGAAACTAAAGTTAACCGCCCATTTTTAAGCACCACTGAATATTATAAGATTAAACTTGAAGGCGAAGAGAAGTATCTAAAGCTTTCATTGAAAGAGAAATATAAACATCTAGAAAAGATGAGAACTAAAAAGCTAAAGCCTCATAAAAAAAATCCTAAGCACTCAAAGATCGGCTGGTTCTTCAGCACGACAGAGTTATGCCAATTAATGAATGAGCTAAAGGGTCTTCCTATTACAGAAGTGAATAAGGGCTTCTCACAATTTGATAGATACTCTTATTCTTCTTTTAAAATGGGAAGAGCCCCCGGAGTTCTTCAGTACACACAATTCTTTACCTCTAAAATTAGTAAAGACAGCTTCTGTTTATCTGTCACTTGGAATAATCCTAATGGGGAGGTTACTCCTTCTAAAATCGATGCCTTATTCGGTCGAGTACTGTCTAAATTTCAATAAGAACTGCCTAAAAATTGGTCAATCCTCTCAAGTGATTCTAATCACTTAACCCCTAATTATTGGCCTTCTTTTTGCTCTTTATAGGGTAAGAAAAGAAATGGGAGAGTTTCATGAAAAAGTCAGTTCTATGCCTTTTAATTCTATGCTGTAGCCTTGGGGCTTTCGCTATTGAAGAAGGTGATGCATTGAAATTTCTCATCAAAGAAAGCCTAGAGTTCTTTAAGTCAAAAAAGAAAGCCTCAAGCTCTAAGTTAAGAGGTCTTAGTCACTTAAGAAGACGAGAAAACCTATCAAAAAGTGATATTTACTATTTAGATAAATCTATCTCTTATCAAGATTGCAGTTTAAAAACTTATGAGATGTTAGAGAAGATTTCAAAAGGGTTTCAAGAAGAGGACGCTCTTAGTTCTTCATTTTTAATAAGAAAGAAGCTTAAGCTCTCAGGGGATGATGAAATCAGCATGTTTGATTTCTTTGTCCTCCCATACTTAGAGTATCTTAATTATAAAACTTCTTATTTAACGGCTCAAGTTAATAGAAAATCAAATTTCCTGACAAACGAGGCCATGCCCTTTTTCGTCTCAGAGCTAAATGTTGACGGCTTTTGCGCTCAAAGATCAAACCGTCAGCACTACGGAGAAAATGGTGAACACGAAAGGCTAGACCTAGAGTTAGCGCCTTCAATCTTAGTAAATGATGTGGCACGATCAAAGAAAAGAATTGTTAATGAAGAGATTGAAAGACTTGAAGAATATGTAAGCCGCGCTCGGGCCAAGTAACCCGAGCACGAAAGTAATTAGTTTTTAAGTAAGTCGCCTAGCTGCTCTGCTGAATCACCTATTATAAGATGATAAACACCAGGGCTGATATTAACCGTTGCCTGCACTCCGGCCTTATCCTCTAACTCAAGTAGATTTAAAACCGAGCTGTCTTTAAGCTCAACTCTTAGCCTAGTTTTAGCTACAGCTTGC
The DNA here is from genome assembly GCA_047630275.1 of Sulfitobacter sp. GTDB lineage: Bacteria > Bdellovibrionota > Bacteriovoracia > Bacteriovoracales > Bacteriovoracaceae. The sequence goes on from JBLHVN010000001.1 coordinate 678,454, forward strand.
AAAGACATTAAATTATGGGCTCCGCCTAAGGCTTCTTTGATCCACTCTGCTTGACGAGTAAAGTGAGCGGGATCAAGGTTCTTTGCCTTGACCTCTGTAGTGACTGCAGATTTCTTTTGAACCGTTTCAGTTATAGGAGAGCTTTCTAAAAAGCTTTCCATATCAGTCTTTAGGTTTCCAGACTTTGGTCCGAAGATGGCCTGTACTCCAGAGCCAACTGTGACAACACCAGATGCTCCTAATGTTTTAAGAGCGGTCTTATCTACTAGCTCAGAGTTCTCAACTTCAACCCTAAGCCTCGTAATGCAAGAATCTAGGGTCTTGATATTACTTTTACCACCAAAGGCCATAACAAGTGATTCTGCCATGCCACCTTTTCGTACCTCTGAAGTTTCTAGTTCAGCATCATCTTCTCTACCCGGTGTTTTAAGGTTGAACTTCTTAATAACCACTCTAAAAACCGTATAATAAAGGGCTCCCCACATAGGACCTATAACTAAAAGCCATAGGGCTTTTGAGGATTGTGGAAATAAAACGATATAATCAATTAAGCCATGAGAAAAAGTTGTTCCATGCTTTATTCCGAAGGCCAAGCATACGGCAAAAGCAATACCAGAAAGACCAGCATGAAGAACGTAGAGGATAGGGGCCACAAATAAAAAGGCAAATTCAATGGGCTCAGTGATACCAGTTAGAAAAGAAGTTAGAGCTGCAGAGATCATAATCCCTCCGATCTTCTTTTTATTCTCAGGCTTTGCTGTATGCCAAATCGCTAAAGCCGCTGCAGGAAGTCCCCACATCTTAAAGAGGTAACCACCAGCTAAGTTTCCAGCAGCTGGATCACCTTGAAGGTATCTTGCAATCTCTCCCGTTATCTCTTTTCCAGTATTTGGGTCTATATAAGTACCTATTTCAAAGAAAAACGGAACATTCCAAATATGATGAAGCCCAAGGGGAATAAGGGCCCTTTCAACAACTCCATAGACAGAAAAGGCAGTCATTGGGTTTTCATTGGCGGCCCAAAGACTTAGGGACTTAATCATCGCTCCTAGAGGAGGCCAGATTAGACTTAAGATGATCCCTGAGGCAATAGCCGCTAAGGCGGTAACGATTGGAACAAATCTTTTACCTGCAAAGAAACCTAAGTATTCTGGCAGGTCAATCCTGTAATACTTATTAAAGAGCCAACCTGAAACCATCCCGATCCAAATACCACCAAAGACTCCGGTTTTAATGGTTTCAACTCCCATGACAGTGGCCGTGGGGTTTCCCATGGCTTTTGCACAGATGCCCATTGTTCCTAAAAGGACAAAGTAACCAACCGTAGAGGCCAAGGCACTGACGCCGTCATTCTTAGTAAGCCCAAGAGCAACACCAATGGCAAAGATGAGTGGAAGAGAGCCAAAGATCGCTCCACCAGAAGTTTCCATTAATTGAGAAACGATTCCTGGCATCCAACCAAACTTAGCAGCACCGACGCCAAGTAAAATCCCGGCAACGGGAAGAACAGAGACGGGAAGCATAAGTGACTTTCCGATCTTCTGTAAAAGCGAAAATGATGATTTTCCAATATTCATATATAACTCCTACCTCTAAGTTAAGTGAGGCCATTTATTGATAACAATTTCTCTTACTTCTTTACCAGACTCTGCCATTAAAAAATCCTGACATAGGCTTTCGCATTCTTTTTTATCTAACTCTCTTACTGCTGCTTTGATCATAGGGATATTGGGAATACTGAGGCTTAATTCATCAACACCAAGGGCAAGAAGAACCGGAAGCGCTTTAAGCTCACTAGCGATACCACCACAAACTCCAACCCATTTTCCATACTTATGAGCCGCATCTACAGTCATCTTTATAAGGTTAAGAACTGAAGGGTGAAGACCGTCTACCTGTTTGGCCAGTTCGTTATGACCACGGTCCATGGCCATTGTGTATTGAGTAAGATCATTAGTTCCAACAGAGAAAAAATCTACTTCTTTAGCAAATTGTTCAGCCATTACCGCGGCAGAAGGAACCTCTATCATGATTCCTATCTTTAATTGAGGGGCATCTAGTGCAACTCTCTCTTCTTCTAAGATCTTTTTAGCTAACCTAAGCTCACTTAGCTGTCCAATCATTGGAAACATTAAGTTGATAGGGGTCTTGGATCTTACTTTTAAGATGGCCCGTAGTTGGGTTCTAAAGAGATCTTCTCTTTGAAAACAGAGTCTAATTCCTCTGACGCCGAGAAAAGGATTCTCTTCTTTATTCATAGGAAGATAGTTAACTGATTTATCTCCACCTATATCAAGAGTCCTAATGACTAGGGGTCTCTCTCCAAGAGCATCAACGATCCCTTGGTAGATCTCAAGCTGCTCATCTTCAGAGGGGGCCTGGTCTCTTTCTAAAAAGAGAAATTCAGTTCTTAAAAGTCCTACGCCTTCTCCGCCTAACTCAACTGACTTTTCAGCATCAGATACTCCACTGATATTGGCGACAACTTCAACACGGTGACCGTCTTTTGTCGTGGCTGCTTCATTCGCTGAATTTAGAGCGGCTTTCTTTTTTACTTCTAGTTTTTCTTGTCTTGATTTGACTGTGGCTTTTTCTTCATCAGTGGGTCCTATATAAAGAGCCCCATGGTCCCCATCGAGAATAACTTCTGTGCCATTCTTAAGGTCTAAGGCTCGGTGTTCAATCCCTGCAATGGCAGGAATACCGATTGAACGGGCTAAGATGGCCACGTGGGAAGTTGCACCTCCTGAAGTGGTACAAAAGCCAAGAACTTTCTTCTTATCTAGCTGAATAGTATCTGAAGGAGTTAAGTCCTCAGCAACTAAGATAATATTATCTTCAAGCTCTTTTGCAGAATCAGTAATGCCAAGGATCTTCTTAAGAACTCTTTTCCCAATATCTCGGATATCATTGGCACGCCCAGCGATTAATTCATTCTTCAAACTCTCTAATCTATGGGCCCTATCTTTGATGGTTTGATCCCAAGAGAAAGCTGCACTTAAACCTTTATTGATATGTTGAACACATTCTTCGATTAATTCTGGATCTGAAAGCATTTCTCTATGGGCAGAGAAGATTGCGGCTTTATCTTTTTGATCAAGTCCAAGTCTTTGTTCAATCTCTTGCAGTTCTTCGGCGGCGGCCAGAATAGAATTTTCTAAAAGAAGCCTCTGTGCATCTAAGTCAGATGCTTCTTTATCAAAGAGAAACTCTTCTTCTTTTAAAACTGAGATCTTTCCAACGACCACTCCAGATGAAGCTGAGACACCCACATAGGTTCGCTCATTACTTTGAACTTCAACTAGCTTTTTTGGAGCAGGTTTATTTTCTTTAAGGGAAGTCTTGAGCTCTTCTTCTTCAATTTTAACTAAGAGAGAAAGAGTCTCTTTTACCGCTTCTTTACAATCTGGACCAATGGCCAAAACAACAATCTTGTCATCCTTTTCAATCTCAAGACCTAAAACGGAAATGATACTTCCAAGGGAAGCGGCCTTGCCTTTATTAATTAACTCAAGTGAAGACTTATATTTCTTTGAAAGCTCTGCCAGTTTAGCAGCGGGCCTAGCATGCATGCCTGAAGGCATCCTCACATAAAAAGGCACTGACTCAAAGGCCTCTTCAATCTTAACTGCGCCAGAAGTTGAAGCCTGAGAGGAGTTCATTTCAATATCAAGGCTAGCCAGGACTGATTGATGAGATTCAATTTTTAATTCTTTTGTAAACTCATATGTGAGTTTATTGGGAGTCGAGCCTTCAAGAAGGATCATGACACTAACAAGAGACATTCCCCTTGTGGCAATAAGATCAGGGTCAAACTTAATCAACTCTTGGCCTTCAGAAACTGAGTCCCCAATCTTAACGAAGGCTTCAAAGCCTTCCCCACGTAAGTTAACTGTATCGATACCGATATGAAGGAGGATCTGCCCACCATGTTCAGTTTCAATTGTAATAGCGTGATGAGAGGGATGAAGCTGAACGATTTCACCAGCACAGGGGGCTCTTAGAATATTACTAGTTGGGTCGATGCCAATTCCATCGCCTACTAGCTTTTGAGCAAAGACTTGATCCGGAACTTGTTCTATCGGCATAAGGATGCCACTCAAAGGAGATTTAAGTTTAAAAGTGTTCAAAAGGCTCTCTCTAGATGTCTTGGTTATTTACGCGATAAGTTTCTGATTTTTTAGAAAAATTGGGGCTCAAAGTCAATCTTAGATTAAGCAGTTTTTATAGAATGTAGCTAGTTATACACTTTATTTTTAATGCAGGGCGTTTAATACGAAGCTTGCGCGTGGCATATGACTTAATAAGGGCTTTTACGCCATAATTCTAGGCTCAACAATAGGTGAAATATGACTCTACTGCTAAAACAAATCTTTGGTTTCTTGAAGCTTTTGAATTCAGACACAGGAACAAATCAGTTGGCCGCGGGAGTGGCAGCGGGCTTTGTTCTGGGGATGACTCCTGCTTTCTCGCTTCAAACAATTCTAATCATCCTAATGATCCTCTTTTTTAGGATTCAAGTGGGAGCTGCATTACTTGGAGCCTTCTTCTTCTCTTTTCCGGCCTACTTATTAGACCCTGCCTTTTCAAAAGTAGGGGAGGTCTTACTTGAGAGTGAAAGCCTGACTTCGCTTTGGACTGTCCTTTACAATATGCCGATCATTCCATTTACTCGCTTTTATAATTCTCTAGTCATGGGATCGGGTGTGGTGGCTTTTGCCTTGTCTCCCTTGGTCTTTGTGCTCTCTAAAATACTTATTCAAAAGTACAGAGTTAAAGTAGTCGATAAATTTAAAGAAACTAAATTCTGGAAGGCCGTTAAGGCCACAGCCCTTTTCAAATGGTACGCAAAATATGACAGCCTCTACTCAGTCTAAAAAAGAAGAAAAAGCTAAAAAGCCAAAGGGACCAATTAGAGTTGAAGCTTTAGGAACGATCTTTATCGTTGTTCTGGTCCTTGCACTCTATGGAAACTTCTTTTTTGATTCACATTTAAGATCAGGAATGGAGTGGACAGCCACTTATGTCCATGGGGCAGAGGTGAATATTGGAAAGGTTAAGTCGAGCTTTTTTAAAGGAAGCTTCGAGTTAAACAACTTACAGGTTACAGATAAAAAGAAGCCAGAGAATAATATCTTTCAGTTAGGTTCCGCAAAGTTTGGGTTTCTTTGGGATGCACTCCTTCGAGCAAAATTTGTCGTCAATGAAGCTTCTCTTTTAAATATTCAGATCCATTCGCCTCGAAAGAAACCAGGTTTTATTGTCCCTGTTGATAAGATGGACAAGGAGTCAGGGGCCCTTCGTAAGCTAGAAAAATCAGTCCTTGCCCAGGGTAAAGAGGACTTGCAAGGGAATGCTCTAGGAGATGTTGCTGAGGTCCTCGGCGGAGCTGATCCAAAGGATCAAATCAAAAGTATTCAAGGGGAACTCAAAGCTGAAAAGAAAATGAAAGAGCTTGAAGAGGGTATTAAAACAAAAGAAGAAGAATGGAAAAAAAGAATTGATGGACTCGATCATAAAGAGCAACTTGAGCGAGTAACGACTAAGGCTAAGGCTATAAAGTTTGATAAAAAGAAGCCTTGGAAGAGTCTAAAAGAATATAAGTCCGTCGCTAATGAAGCCAAAACTGTCTTCAACGAGTACAAGAAGATAAGCAGTGATCTTAAAACCGATGTTAAGACCTATTCAAGTGCTGCTGCTAATATTGATGATCTGATTAAAGAAGATCTAAATGATATCCAAAAAAGATTTAATATTCCCAACCTAGACTTTAAAGACTTCTCAAAAGGTCTCTTTGGAAAATTATTTCAAGAGAAGGTGGGAGATATCTATAAGTACTTTGAAATCGCCAAAGAGTACATGCCACCAAAAAAAGAAAATAAAAAAGAGGGCTTGGTCCCACATAAAAGGGGAGAAGGTAAGAACTATAAATTCACAGTTAAGAACGGATACCCTTTATTTTGGCTAAAAGAAGGAAGGATTTCTTCAAAGTCAGGTGCTAGTGAATTTAGCGGAGATATCGATGGAAAGATTGTTAATATAACAAGTGACCCTCGTTTCTTAGGAAAGCCGGCGGTTGTGACTCTTAAAGGAAACTTTCCAAAACAAAGGATTTCTGGAGTCGATGCAAAGGTCGTTTTAGATCATACTAAAGAAAAGGCCATGCAAACAATCGAAGCTTCTGTTGCTTCTTATCCCGTAGCGGGAAGGTCATTATCAAATAGCGAGAAAGTTAAGTTCGCCATTAAAGAGGCCACTGGGCAGGCCAAGCTAAATGCTGTTGTTTCAGGTAAAGACGTCAATATCAATCTAATCAATTGGTTTAGCTCTGTGGCCTATGATATCGATGCAAAGAATAAGATTGTTAAGGAAACACTAACTAATGTGGTTAATGGAATTCCAAAGTTTCAAGTAAAAGCAAGAGCAACTGGTTCTTGGGAAAATCTCGATTGGGGGATTAGCTCAAGTCTTGGTAGAGAATTGGCCAGTGGTGTAAAAGGGCAAGTTAAAGCAAAGGTCGATGAAGCTAAGTTAAAGGCCAAGAAATTGATTGATGATAAGATTGGTCCTCAAAAAGAAGCTTTAACTCAAAAGTTTAATGACCTTAAAAATAAGATGAACTCACTTCTTGATTCTAAAAAGAAAGACGTTGAGTCGGCTAAGGATAAAGCTGTGGCCTCTGCAACTGGTGGTCAAGGGGCGACTAAGGAAGAAGCTGTTAAATCAAAAGGAAAGGATCTTTTAAAAAGCTTTAAGAAGAAATTTAAGTTCTAGAAAGTTCCACTCAAGTTCGAAAGAACTGAATTATTAAAGATTCCTAAGGCCTCAGTCGGCTTTAGGTTTATTGATTCTGAAACTGCAGCGCTTGTTTTATTAAAGATAATGCTTGTTTGTTCAGTTGTACTAAACCCTTCTGAGTCTACAGAATAATTTGTTCCACACGTATTATCTAAAACTAAGGTGATATTATTATTTATCGAAGCCTGAAGGCCTGTGAAGATTAGAACAGGGCTTTGCTCTACTTCAAATTCTTGGTCAATCAAAGACTCTTGCCCATCGATGACGATCTTATGAAGACATAGTTTCACATTCTCTACGAGTCCACCGCTAACAGTAAAAGGCAAAAGCCTATAGCTAGTATTGGGGTTTCCCGCTGTCGTTCCCGATTCTTCTGTTTCATTTTGTCTACTAGTAGTAGCTTTCCCACAGGAGAGGACCAAGGTGAATAGGAGTATTAAACCAAGCAGCTTCATGATCTCTTTTCGGAGTCTTTTACTTTTTTGTTAAGGGGAAAGACGCCATCTCGAAGTGATAAACTCGGGTATTCTTTTGATCCCTTTTATTTAATTTCTTAATTTTCTCTAGCGCTTCTTGAAGGATCTTATTGGACTCTTCAAAGTTCTCCTCTGAGAGGGTTACAGTATGTCCTAAGATAAGCCTCTCATTACTTGGAACCATTTCAATACTTTCGTTGGCCATAGAAAGCATATTTGAATGAAATTTTCCGAGAGAAAGTTTATAGATGCCATCAACGCAATTGAGATGCCCTCCGGCTTTGTACTCTGAGCTGTTTTTCTTTCTAGTTATTAACTCATGGTCTAAAAGAAAAGAGATGCACTCCTGAATCTTTTTTAAAGTCGTTGCTTTTAAAAGCCTCTTTTTAATCCAAGAAGCATTCAATTGAAACCCATCTAGTTCAGTCATCTCTCTTATGGCCACGTTCTCCCAAGTACTAAGATATTTATAAGTATTAGACTCTTTTGGCTTTAGGTTTTGATAACTCTTACTAAGAGAAATATGGGAATAGGCTAATTCCTTTTGCTTTTTATCAGTACTATCATTGAGAATCGTTAGAAGTTCTAGTTGGCGGACTTCTAAAGGTTTTAATTCTAAGTACTCAACTAGTGAAGTTAGTAACTTTGGTTTTAACCCTCTTTTTTTAGAGATGATCATGGTTAGGATGGCAGGAGAAACTCCAAGTTCGAAGGCCAACTTCCTTTGGGAGATCTTCTTTTGTTTTAAGAAAGAGAGGACTTCCAATAGATATTCTCGGTAGTCATCGAATTCAAAAATACTAGGCTTCATAAGGTAGTTATCGGCATTTAGGGACTTGAGAATGAGCCTTTTGTTAACACTTTTGAATATTTTTACTCAAATTTGTTAACACTTTTTTAAGTTTAGAGTAATAAAATTAATAACTTATTCCTTGTTGTGAATCTGTCTATATTTAATACAGTTAATAAAGATTTTCAAGAACCCTAGAGAAATTATTAGAACAGGATTATATTCTATCCATAGTTCTTCTCCCGGAGAGGGCGAGAAGGTGGGTGTGAGGTTAAGAGTATATACGTGAGGGTCCTGGTTTATCCCCTTTAATAGATCAGGACCTTTTTTAGGAGAATGGGTGAGAGTATTTTTTTTAAGCGTATTTATTCTTTTATTGGCACAAGGATGTGCCGGTCTTAGAAAATGCCCAAGAGAGAGTCTTAGCTACCCTTATCGTTGCGGGAAGATTGAAGTCTCTTCTAATAACAGCTCTTTAATATGGTTCAAAAGGCTAAATTAAGCAGGTTTCATACCGATAAGTTACCAATGAAGTTCTCTATCCTCATATTACTATTCATCCTTTCATCATGCGGAAATGTGGCCGAAGAGAGCAGTCAATCCACTAAGCAAACAAGCGCTCATTTAAGAGTTTTCTATGGATCTATGACAAAGATGAAAGTCGGTGTCTTCTATGAACCTGGAGCAGAACCTTATACTTCTGATTTTATTTTTGGGAAGAAGGCATGGGATGTCTTAGAGGATAATATGAGTAGCCTTTATGACCAAAGACCCCAAGTCGTAAGTTACGAGATCCCAAAATCTCTTGGAGAGATGAACCAAATGGTCGCTCAAAATAGAGCAACATGGGATAGTGCTAGCTTAAGAAGCCTAGCTTCTTCCCTAGGCTTTGGAAACTCATCAGGAGCTAATGGCGAGTTTACTCTTTTATTTGTGAAAGGAACCTTTCAAGGAAATAATAATATTATTGGTGTGAGTATTACGGGTACTACTACTATCGCTATCTTTAAAGACGTAGTGAAAGCTATTACAAGTGGAGAAACGCAAGATACTAAAACTTATACTGAGCAGTTCACCATTGTTCACGAGATGGGTCACGCACTAGGGCTGGTTAATAATGGCGTTGATATTAGGTCTGATCATCATGATGCTGCCCATGGAGCTCATTGTTCAAACTCTGATTGTGTAATGAACTGGGTTAATGAAGGAGGAAAGGAAATCTTAGACTTTGCCGCCCGCTTTATTCTTAGCGGACGGAACACGGCCTTTGGGTCACAGTGCTTAGACGATGTTAAGCATTACAACCCTTAAACTTTTACGAACCTATATTTAAATCCAACAAAATATAAAAGATCAATAATGTTGAAAATATCAAAGGCATTAAGAATACTGTTGTATTAACAATACCTAGTAACGCTGATGTCACGATGGACGCTTCCATAGTTTCTCCTTTAGGCTCCCGCCATTTGTACTTTGGGAATTGAAACAGGCATCTCTGTCACATTGATTTCTTCTTCAACTTTCATTGGTGCCTGACAAATGGCTATCACTGCGTTGTTCTTTTCTTCAACGTCTAGAGTTGGATTAATGCTTAAGTCTTTAACTCTTAAGGTATCACCAATCTCCATTTGCTTAACACTTTCAATGATCTCGTTAGGGATTTTGTTAACCTTCCCATAAACGTTAATGGCATTTTTTAAGACAATAAAGACTCCACCTTTCTTAACTCCTTCAGGAGTACCTTCGAAGTTAAGAGGAATCCTCACCTTACTTTCCTTATTTCTTGGTAATTCAATAAGTGAGAAGTGTAGGATCTTGTCTTTAACTGGGTCTTTTTGAATATCAAAAAGTTTGACAAAAGAATCACCCGTTTCAGTTTTTACTTTATAAACCTCTCCTGGTCTTTTAATAGCAGTTCTAAGCTCTTTTCCTGGGATTCTAATGGCCTTACTTCGGTCATCAGATCCATAGATTGTTCCAGGAATTAGGTCATTTTTCCTAAGTTCAGTTAGTTTTCTCTCTAAGTTTCTTTTCTTAATATTTAAAGTTCTCATTTGAATCTCCTTATTCGTTTGTTTCTAGCTTACAAAAACCATTCCCAATTTTTTTGCTCGGAAAATAGTAAAGGGAAGCTTTGTTTCTTTATCAAAAACTGCGCCTGTAAAGTGAGCCTTTTCTAAATCAGTCTCTCTTAAATCAGCACCTCGTAAGTCACTTCTTCTCAAGTTGGCTTTGAAAAAAGTGCATTGCCTCATATCTGCATTTCTTAGGTTGGCCTCTCTCATCTTTGATAAGAAAAAAGAGCAGCCTCTAGCTTTTGCATTTTCAAAACTAGTTCCATCTAAATCAGATTTCATAAAACTAACGTTTTTTAAGTGAGCTTTTTTGAAGTTCGAACTCCAAATCTTCAAGCCTCTCATGTTAGTATTGTGAATCTCACTCGCTACAAACTTAGATTTTCTTAAATTGGCAAATCTAAATTTAGCGTGGTCAATATGGGAACCTGTAAAATTAGCACCTCTTAAATCAGCTCGACCAAAATTTGTTCGCTCGATCTCTGAGCCTGAGAAATCTGTTTCCCGTGCTTTAACTGCACTTAGATTTCCATCTATTAAGTTGGTATTTGTTAGATCAAGGTGAGCTAAGTTAGCACTTCTTAAATCCTTTGCGCCTTCTTTCACGCGCCCTATATTTATCTGTTGATTCAATATATTCTTAAATGTTTTTAAAGCCATACAACCTCCTGTTTGAGTTTCGATTTCCTCCACATCTCGCGCTCTTTTGCGACTGCATCTTCAACTACCTTTAGGCTTGTTGAGATGGCCCTGGCGACACTACCTTCAGCTTTTTTAGCATAGATAGTTCCACCTCCAGCTCTCTTCAATGCAATGGCGCAAGAAACCTGATTACTCTTGCTATTTCTTTCTTTTAACCAAACTTCAACTTTCCATTCAGGGCTTTTTTTAAAGCGACCTAAGTGGGATTTCACAAAAAACTTAATGGTCTTTAAAGTTTTCTTATAAGAGGTATCCATAGCATTATGTAATTCCACATCTGGAGCTGATGACTCTAGTGTGTCATTGTGGACAGAATTCTTAAAAGTCTTGGAATCATCAAATGACTCCCACTGATCTATTAATTCTTTGTATTTACTTCTCATATAAGCCTCCTATTAAGTTGGTCTATTACTATTATCGGTGATATTGTTTATTATAAAAAATGCATATAGCATTATCTTTACATAATCTTTTTTGCATAAGGATACTTGATGTATAAAGTCAACTTTAACCATCTTCATTACTTCTTAACCATTGCTAGGGAAGGGACAATTGTAAAGGCCTCTAAGAAGCTTCACATCACTCAGCCTGCCCTAAGCCATCAGTTGAAGAACTTTGAATTAGACCTTGGTAAGAAGCTCTTTGATCGAAAAGGAAGGCGTCTCGTTTTAAATGATGATGGAAGACAGGTGCTTGAGTATGGAGAGAAGATATTTAGACAGTCAGATGAAATGCTTGAAGTCTTAAAATCAGAGAATCCTATTGTTAGTAGAACCTTGAGAGTGGGGGTCATCTCATGGCTTCCTTCAGAGAGTATCTATGAGTTTTTAAAACCCCTTCTTTTCAGTTCCCATATTCAAATACAAGTATTCCAAAAAGATTTAGATTCATTATTAGAGGAAGTTAAATCTGAAAAACTAGATATTATTCTTTGTGATTCACCTTATTCCGGAAGGTCTAAGAAATTAACAGGTAAGAAGATTTCCTCTGAAGAAATTCATTGCGTGACTGCTTATGACGAAAAAGTTAAAGGTAAGTTTCCTCAGTCTATAAATCATAAACGGCTTATCACCTTCTCAGAGGCCTCTGAGTTAACTGATCATGTAGATGGATTTCTTAAGGACAATCAGTTAAATGTGAACTTACTAGGGCAGTTTACTGATACTTCTCTTATAAGCTTTTCCGTTGAAAAGGGTGGGGTGATTAGTTTTTTGCCTAAAACAATCACCAAACGAGGAATAAAAGAAAAGACTTTAAAAAAGATTGGGGTCTTGCAAGGCGTGGAGTTCTCTATATGGGCCATCTACAGAAAGGATGAGAAAAAGAAAGGGCTTGTTCATAGTCTAGTGGACGTAAAGAAAAGAAAGTTGAGTTAGTCCTCTTCATCTTTTAATAATTTTTGCGAAACATCTGACGCTTCGATCTGTAAATCCACATCTTCGTAACGAGTAGGAACTTGAGAGAGCTTTGACTTGATAAGATCTTTTAATACTTGAATAGAAATGAGGCCTTCTTCATTCTTCTTCCATATAGCATAGAGCTTAATCTTAAAGGGATCTTCTAATTGAAAGGTCTTAAGTCCTTCATAAGTATCGTGAGGATTATTAGGCATAAACATTACGCATCTTCCCCTCTCACATAAGCTTCGTAAATATTGGGGATGATCACTCTCAATAATTTCTTTAGGTAAAGAGCCATTCTTTCGAAGATACCTAACCATCGATTTATTTAAACTCTTGTCCCAGGTCGTTTGAGCAAAAGGAATATTGATGAGGAGGTCTTTTTTATTAATGAACTTATCATAAAGCTCTTCGGAGCAAGAAAAGAGGGTTTCAAATGAGCCGATCTCACTAAAGTCTAAGCTTTTTCTTTTTGGTTCTCTTAGAGATATCCCCCAGTCAATATTGCCCTTTATAAGATTATCAACAAGAGATTCATGTTCAGGTTCTCTATAGGTGTTAACAGTTCCAAATTGTGCATAGAGGTCCCAATATTGAGAGGCAAACTCGCAAGAAAGGTCTGTAGAGATAGTCTCTTCGATTCCAACGCGAACGGGATAACCTCCAACAGAATCATGAGAATAGTGATCAAGAAGCTTACTTCCTTTTTCAAAGATCTCTTTGACTTGGTCAAAGAGCTTAATACCTTCTCCATTTAATTCTAATCCCTTTGAACTTCTGATAAAAAAAGTTTTCTTGAAGTTGGCCTCAAGCTTTTTTAGGTGTTCTGAAAGGGTAGAGGAGGCAATACCAATAGATTCGGCCCCACCTTTAAGTGATTGGGCCTTTGCAACTTCGTAGAAATAATAGAGATGATTCCAATTAATCTCTTTAAGCCGTTCCATGGTATCTTCCTTTTAACTAGCTTAGCATAGGAGGATTGAAGCTTAAAGACTGCTTAGGGAGATTATAATTGAGAAAGGCAATCGTCGTCGTAAAGGGCTTTTCTAGTGTGGTTATTAGGTGAATCAACTCTGTTTTCAAGCTTTGATATTTGCTTTAAATTCAAACAAGGGCTTGCTTTCTTTGTAAAAAATGATTGAATAAAATCAATAATGGCTTCCATAATTTTCCTTTGTCTTAGGCCGCTTGGCCTATATTAAGAATGACTTCCTCTGCTTTTTCTTTCTCAAGTCCTAGGACATGAGAGAATTCACAAGTAAGTTTTTCTAGTATTGTGTTAAAAAGTTTCTTTTCACTTACAGAGAGTTTCTTCTCTTTTTTAAAAATATTTAAATCGTGGAATACTTCTAAGGTCCCTTTAAGGTTTCCTTTAAGAAGCTTCTCTTTAAAGAAGCGGTAACGGCTTCCCTCGATTTCTCCTACTTCAATTGGCTTTTGTGTTTCAAGTTTCTTGATGTACTTAGTCACAGTCGCTTTTGAAGGAAGTTTTCGAAGATCTGAGACCTTTTCAATGGGCAGGTAATGAATAAGTTCAAAGGTGAGTTCCTTAACTTTGAGATATCGGCTTTGAGAGAGGGTTTCAATACCCAAGTATTCTCCCGTGCTAATCCCAACACCTGCAACATAATCACCTTCAACCAAATTCATGTAAGATCCTTCTTTAAATCAATGGTTTGTTTTTCTCTTCATCGGAAGATACCCCTCTATTTAAGCACATATTGCTATTTAACGAATTTTTTAGATCACCAATTCGGTTTTTACGAACCGTGACGATGAGGTGTGTCAAAATACTGATGGCTAAGTTATTATAATTAAATGAAACTCTTTATATTTGCTTTATTTATCCTCTTTTTTGCTCTCGCCCCATTAGAAGGAGAGGCAGCTTGCACTGTTCGTAGGACCAATATCCTACGGCAAGGCCCTAGCAGCAGCTTTAAAAGAATTAGAGTCTTACCAAAGTACTCGCCGATAGAGGTTATTGGGGAAAAGGGGCGCTTCAAGGAAGTGAAGGGCCGGAATTTTTCTGGATGGATATTTTCAAAATCCGTAACAGAGAACTATGAATGTATTATGAGCATGCAAATTAACTCTTCCTTTTGCAGGGGAAAGAAAAGTACAATTAAACGTACTGTTGGTTATGAGGAAGGTTTTAAAACCTTAAAGAAAGAAATTGGCTGCAACTATGTTCAAGACAAGTTTGGTAAGAAATTTTGGATCTCTACAATCAATACTTGGCCGAGCGAGAATTCACTTCTCATCAAAATTAAATAAACGAGAAATTTATGGATGAAAAAGAAAATAAGATCCTTCTCCCATCGGGAGAAGAGGTTAGTATTGATGAAGCCGGTAAGGTTCTTAGGCATTCAGAAAAAAAAGTAGAAGACAGAAGTTATGTTCCTGTCATCTTAAAAAGAAATGACGAGTCGATTAGGCATCCTTACGACACTCTTGTAAAAGCAATTCATGAAGGTGGTAAGCAGCATGAGCGTTCAAAGAGCTCTCTGTTTTTATCTGCTATGGCCGCTGGATTGATCTTAGGCTTTGCCGCCATGTCTGTGGCCATTGTCTCCCAACTTGTTCCCCCTTCAGTTGACCCTATGTTAGAGAGGCTAGCGATGGCCTTTGTTTATCCACTTGGATTTATCATTTGTATTATGAGTGGAACTCAGCTCTTTACTGAGCAAACAGCAACGGCGGTCTTTCCGGTCCTCGATAAAAAGAAAACGATTTCTTCTCTACTCATTCTTTGGGTTGTTGTTCTAGGGGGAAACCTCTTTGGAACTCTTTGTAGTTCGTTTTTAATCAGCCTAGCTGAAAATGTTATTCATGCTAAAGAAGGCTTTATTGAAGTTGCCCATCATATTACTAGCTTTTCAGCATTAGAAATCTTTATAAGTGCGATCTTAGCCGGTTGGCTAATGGCCCAAGGAGGCTGGCTAATCCTAGCGACCTCCCCTGGAACGAGTCAATTAATCTGTATCTATATAGTCACTTTCATAATAGGTCTTGGGGGCTTACACCACTCCATCGCTGGCTCTGCGGAAGTTTTCTCTGGCATGATCTATTCAAATACCATTAGCTTCGCTTCGTGCTTAAAGTTTTTATCTTCCTCTGTCTTGGGGAACTTAATTGGTGGGGCCTTCTTTGTTGCGACTCTAAACTATGGGCATATTAAGAAAGCTCAAATTAATTAACTAGTTATAAGGTTTTAGTATTCGTCTTCTCAAAATCGTGACGGTCTTTCACACTCTGTGAAAGATAATATGTACTAATTGTGAAAGCTAATTGTTATTCCTCTTCTGCCTTCCTATAAAAAGATTAATCAAAAACACGGTTTAAAAACCAAGGAGAGAAAGATGAAATCACTTTTAATTTTAGGAGCATTAGTTCTTAGCCTAGTAACAGCAGTAGAAGCCAGACCAAGACCAACTGAAGATACTTCATGGAAAGATCTAGGAAGAGACTCAAGAGTTGTTTTTAGCCTTCCACAATTTCAACTTAGCTACGGTTATTTTATTAGAGCTGGTGGAGTTTGTATTGATGGGGAAATGCTTCGTTCAATCAGAACTTATAAAAAATGTGTAGAAACAAGAGGAAGAAATGATCGTTGTGTTAAGTATCAAACGGTTAGACCTTCAAAGCCAATGACTGGAACTCGTTCCGTATGTGTACGTCATAGAGGCGGAGATAATGGAGACTGTGCTGAATACAGAGACATTCCTTACTCAATTGATTCTAACTATGAAGTTTCTGTTTACCAAAGAATTGGTCGTCAAGGTGATGACAACCAAGGAAGACTTCTATTCAAAAAAGATTTTACACTAGCTACTTGTAACTAGTTTGTTTTTAGGCTCCCGTTAGCTTTGTTGCTGGCGGGAGTTTTTTCTATGCAAAAAGAAACAAAAAATAAAATAAATTCAAGCATTAGTATTTTTGAGTTCGAGAATTATCGCGATTATCTCATGGCCGCGGGGTTTCCTAAGGGGAACTACAATGGCCAGTCAAATACTCTGCAGAAATGGTCTTCAAGACTAGGTTATAAATCCCCGAGTAGCCTGAATATGGTTCTCAAAGGTAGCCGCCACCCTAGTCGCGAAATGCAAAGAGCCCTCTTTCGGGACCTGAACTTAAGCGCTAATGAAGCTGAATTCTTTGAGTTACTGATTGAAAAAGAAAAAGCCTTTGAAAAGGGGAAGTCTGATCCCTTAATCCTAGAACGCCTCGAAAAGCTTTCAGGAGGAAAAAACAGCTTTAGTCTTTCACTCAAAGAGTTTAGCCTTGTATCAAAGTGGTACTTCTTGGTTATCAAGCAGCTGGTAAGCACACCAGAGTTTTTAGAAGATATTGATTGGATTCATAGAAAACTTAGAAAAAAAGTTTCTCAAAAAAACATACGTTATGCTTTGAAGACTCTCGAAGAGCTAGCCCTTATAAAACGAGATAAAGATAATAAGTTAATTCCAAATGAAAACCCTTTAAAAATTGGAAATGGAGTAAGCTCCTTGGCCCTTCAGACCCATCATGGAAGTATGATCGAACAAGGTTTTCACGCTCTTACCGAACTACCTGCAGAAATGAGACAGGTTAGTTCCGTTACTTTAAAAATGCCAGCAGATAGGATTCAAGAAGCTCAGGATTATCTTTATAAAGTATTAGAAGACTTTGATAAGAAGTTCTTTAGTGAAAATTGCAATGATGTCTATCAGTTGAACTTACAGTTATTCCCACACACGAATGAAAGGATTGAATCATGAAATTTCTTTTATTTTGCCTAATTATTAGCCAGCCCATTTACGCCTTAGAATTATATAGTATCAAAATCCCAAGAGAAGTTGTCGAAGCGATGGACTTATCAGAAGACCTACAACGTAGGTTAAGCGGAGGGGATATAATTGGAAATGGCGGAGGTATTGCTGAACAGGACTTTCGATTTGCATATCGAAAAATCCCTAGCATCGTTGATTCCTGCTTAGAATCTCCCTTTTGTCCCATACCTAATAAAGAAATAGAGCTATTAAAAAATATAAAGAAGATCGCGGTTTCAAGCGCGCCCAATAAAGACCGGTTAATCTTTCTATCAGAATCAGATTACCCGGGTTTCTTTAAAGATTCTAACGACTCCAAGATTCGAATAGCAAAAACCGCTAATATAAAAGGGGCACCAGTCTTTGTGAATTTAGATATGCTCTATGGTGGGAAGAACGCACTTTTGGACTTTCCAGCTATTGTGTCTGTCTTAGTTCATGAAATAGGTCATCAAGCTTCGATTAAGTCTCATAGTCTTTTAGACGAACTTGGCACCCGGTTACGAGAATTTCTCTTAGACGATGCATCTTCGATAGAGCAAGAAGTAGGCGGAGCTCGACTAAGGCTGAGCTACTATAATTTAAAAGAGGCGAATCGATTTGCAGAGTTTATGCTTCATTATAAAGACGATTTCTTTTCACTTAAAAGTTCATTGATAGAAAAGATCTCTTGCGAAGAGGGCGCTCTTCCAATTGGTTTTAAGGTTTCTAATCTTCACTGGAATAGAAGAGTTGATGTCTATAGAGGTGTCTTTATGGTGCCCTTAAAAGCCTGGTTACATATCTTTTGCCTTGATCTTGATTCAAGCGCTATATGGATTAAGGAAACTGACGCCACTGTGGAACTTCTCTTTTTAAACAGCCAAGGTGAGTCTCAACTTGAAAGTTATAAAGTAATAGTGAGTCCTATGAAGCTAGATCCTTCTCCTCCTCTTCCTTAGACTTTCTAACGAACTTCCAACCATCATGAGAATGACAATAGAGATTGATGGCCTCTGGGACTTCAGGAAAGAAGTCGTTATCTCTAGTTTTCAAAGTCGTTAGAGATTGGCCATTCAATGCCGCTTCTCGGAGGTCTCTGTTTATTCTAAACATGGGGCCTGCTATCCTGTGAGAGTAGAAAAGCCCCCACAAAAAGAGGATTGAGCTTATAAAGATTGTTGTTACGATAAAGATCTGGCCCATTACATGCTGCTGCTCTTGCAAGAGGTGATAAAAAACATGGTTTGGTGGCAGGTTCACACTCTGGGCCTTATCTAAGAAGTACTGGAAGAAATAAGTTTGGGCGGCGTAAAGCACTGACATAGAGAGAACCGAGGCAAAGCTCAGAGATAACATAAACTTATACTGAAAAGCCGGGTTGATGAGAAATTGTTTCCCAAGCATTCGGTTTAAAAAACTGTTTCTTTGATTCACGTTATTCATTCTTCCTCTCCCCAGATTTCCTCGATAAGCTCTTCTTGCTCTATACCAGTGGTTAACGTATCGAGAGGGTTTATGATTTCAACATTTTTATATTCCATAATCTTCTTTTTAAAAGTAGGTGATTGGCTCTGAGTAATAAGGGTTTGCCACTCTTTTTCGTTCAAATTTAGATCACTAGGAGAATTCATCAAATTGATTTCTTCAAGTGTCATCTGTTCTTCAATAATAAGAAAATAGACAAGTTCAATTTCCCATTCTTCAACGTTTCTAGACTCGATGGATTCTTTTTCCTTTATCGATAAGATCTTCCTTTTTAACTGGCTAATGACTTCAAAGTTATTTCCTGATTCTAAATAGGCATGCTCCAATTCTAGGGCCAGTTGATCTAACTGATTTAGCTTTATAGAGATATTTTCTTCTTCAGTTTCATTTAAATTGGCTAAGTTTCTCTCAACATTTCTGTCCTCTATGTCCTCAAGCTTACTTAGGACTTCCGCCACTTGATCTGATTCAAGAAGAGGAGGAGCCGATTGGGTTATTTGTGATTGAAGACTGCGCGACACTTTTAGGGAGTATGTTTTTACCCCAAGCACGATGAGAAAAACTATTAAAGCTGCATGAGCATAAGTTTTCACAAAAATCCTCCCAATCAATCTCTTTCAATAGTAGGGGAAGGAGCAAAAACTTCAAGGAAATGGGGTTAGCTTGTTATTAGGGGGGGTTAGGAATATGTAAAAGGCAAAAAAATGACCACTTTCGTGGCCATCTTTTAATAAGCATTTAAAATCAAAGACTAGAGGTTTTTGTTAGCAAAATCCCAGTTAACAAGGTTCCAAAAAGCATTGATGTAACTTGGACGAGCATTTCTGTAATCTACATAATAAGCATGTTCCCAAACATCAATTGTTAGGATTGCTGTTTGACCAGAAGTAAGAGGACAACCAGCATCGTCAGTATTAACGATTTCAAGATCACCTTTTGCATTCTTAACTAGCCAAGTCCAACCTGAACCAAAGTTACCAGCAGCAGAAGCAGAGAATTCTTCTTTGAACTTATCAAAAGATCCCCACTTCGAATTGATAGCATCGGCGATTGCTCCATTAGGTGCTCCACCAGCATTTGGAGCTAGGCAGTTCCAATAAAAGCTATGGTTCCAAACTTGAGCAGCATTATTAAAAAGACCACCATCGGCTTTTTTAATGATGTCTTCTAGTGACATCTCTGCATATTCAGTACCTTCAATGGCAGCGTTTAATTTTGTAACGTAAGCATTGTGATGCTTTCCGTAATGGTATTCGATTGTTTCTGGTGAGATATGTGGTGCTAATGCGTCATTAGACCATGGTAGCTCAGGTAATTGATGGGCCATAAAAACTCCTTCTAATTAATTAATAAAGACATTTCAAACGAGTTGCAGTGTAAATTGAGACTAGTCTTTAAGCACTTCGCACAGAGTAAAACCTGACAATCTGTGCCACGTATTAAGGAGAAAAAAGATATTTTTGGTGAATCTTTTAGGGTCTTTGGGTAGTCTTATGGGGCTAATAGGCACTACGGAAGGTTAGTTGATATGCGCGCTACGGTATATGTTAATTTATTATTTCTCATTCTGGGCCTTAGCTCCTGTGGGAATCTTAAGAAACAAAGAAAGGTTATCGTCAGGTCTGGAGAAAGACCGGCTTGGCTTTTTGAAGCGGGAAAAGCCTGTCAGAGGTTTGAGCTTTGCGCAGTTGGGGAAGCTCCTGGAAGATTAGGGGCAGAGATCGCTGCTCGAAATAACTTGGCCAAGATCTTTGAGACCAAGATTAAGTCCACTTTAAATATCCAAACTACATCTAAATCTGAAACCATCGATCAAGTCGTCACTGGAAAAATCAATGAAGACGTTAATGAGAAGATTGAACTAGAAACCAAAGAAGTATTAAAGGGCGTTCAAATAAAAGAGTTCTTTGAAACCAAGGATTCTTTTTTCGCTCTTGCAGCTCTCGACAAACCAAGAGCCGCTAAAGGTATTGCTTCAGAGATAGAAACTGTTGATACGGAAATGGTTGCCCTCATCAATGATGGAAGGCGTAGTTCTCTGAATAAGGGTTTAAGATTGTATAAAGTTAGGGAGGCCCTAAACCTTAGGCACCAATTTCTTAGTGATAGAAGATTAAGTTCTCCTGTTTCATTGTCTACAATCTTAAAAAAGAAGAAGGCTAAAAGAGATCTAGGAACCATTATTAAAGTTGACTTCAAAGAAGTGGGAAGGATTTCTCAGGTTAAAAATATTATCACGAGGCATCTTCTCGACTATGACTTTAAAGTTGTTAAATCAAAGGCTAAGAGTTCTCAGTATCAAATAACAGGTAGCCTAAAAGAAGAAGAACAGCATATGAAGGTTTCGGGATTTAAACGCTATAAGTTCTTTTTACATTTAAAATCACTCAACGCAAATAATGAAAAGATAGGTGCCATTGATTTTGAAACCAATCAGTCTGGACGAAACCTTAATCAAGCCTATGAAAATGCCTTACCTGAAATAAAAGATTTTTTAGAAAAGAAGATTGTTGAATTAAATATTGATTGAAAATCAAACAATTATAAAAGGAGATTTTATGTCTAAATTTTTAACTTTTCTTGTCGCTGGGGCCTTAGTCGTTTCTTGTGCTTCAAAAGACAATAAGAAACTAGAAGAAAGAGAGCATGAGAACATCGCAAGAGATTATCTTGTTGTTGATGCTAGTTCTAATACTAGACCAGGCTGGATCGAAGATGCTGAAGTATGGGCCCGTAATCATAGTAAGGATACAAATAAGTTTAGTTATTTTTCTTATGAAACAGACCCTAAAGTAAGTAGAAATATTAGCTGTAACTTGGCTAAAGCAAACGCAAAGTCAGACATTGCTGGTGAGATTACAACTTTTATCGATAAGCAGCTTGGGGCATCAACTCAAGGAAATGCCAACATCGATGAGAACAATCCTCAAATCGAGTCTTTAAGAGAGTATGTTGAAAACACTCTTACTGAAAAGATTCAAGCTTTGATTCATGGGGCCCATGTTGAAAAAACTTATTGGGAAAAAAGAAAGTATCTTAAGGATAAAGGAGCTAAGAAAGATTTTACTGCTTGGACCTGTGGGGTATTCCTTCGTATGCCAACTGAAAGTCTAAAGAGAGCTATCGATGAGGCTGCTAATCATGTTGCCGGTCGAAATGATGATCCTGAAACGAAAGAGACGGTTCGCAAGGCCCTAAAAGATGCATCAGAAAATTTTATCAAAGCAAAAAGAGGCGAATAAGCTTAAGGAGCAATAATGAAAAGATTAAATATACTATTCCTACTAGGACTTTTAACGATAACTAGCTGTTCTAGTTTTAAGGCAGAAAGAGTTGATAATGAAGAATCTGATGAGAAGGCCTTAGAAATTACTGATCAGTGGGTTCAAAGAGATACTGAGAAGGTGGTTGGAGAAATCCTAGAGAGCATTAAAAAGCATAAAGGCTTTCAAAACTATCTTCGCCAGCATGGTAAAACACCAACAGTTTTTATCAGTAATGTTCAGAATCTAACTAGTGAAGCATATTTTCCTATCAACGATATCAATGATGAATTCTTAAATGAAATCTCAGCTTCAGGTGACTTTATCCTTGTAGATGCCGCAGCTAGAGAATCTCTTCTTAAAGAAATCACTTATCAGCATGATGGAATGGTCGATCCTTCTACAGCTAAAAGAGTTGGGCGTCAGACAGGTGCCGATTTACTCATTTTCGGAAATGTCTTTATGAAGCCGGCAACGAGAAAAGGTAAAACGATTAAGCAGTATGCTATCAATATCAGGATGACCGACCTTGAAAAGGGAATTGAAGTTCTTAGAACTCGTTCAAAACTTTCAAAGTATTCTGAGCAAAGTGGATCTGGGTGGTAAAACCTAAGTCTCTATTACCTTATTTATTCATTTCTCTTTTTCTTTTCTCCTGCGCAAGTGGGGGAAAGAAAGAGAGGAATAAACTTAGAGAGCTTCTTCAAACCTCACAGTTTAGTGAAGCTTTAAAAGTAGTCGAAGAGAGTAAAGTCTACCAAGACAATGATAACAGGCTGCTTTTTCTAATGGAAAAAGGAATGCTCCTTCATACTGCTGGAGATTATTATCAGTCTTCAGAGGTGCTAAAGGAAGCGAGAGAGCTTGGACGAAAGCTCTTTACGACGAGTATTTCAAACAAGGTTCAACAATTAATCGCGAATGATAATTATGATATTTATTATGGCGAACGTTACGAAATTTCTCTGATTCATTTCTACCAAGCTTTAAACCATCTTTTTATTTCAAAGCAAGGCTTTTACGAGGCTTATACAGTTAAAGAAGGGAAGGATGGAGTTAGAGAGATCCCCAAAAGAATACTTACAGAAAATGAAATTAAATCACGAGAGATGGCCGCAAGAGCTGAAGTCCTGGCCTGGGACTCATTCCTTAGCAACTTAAAAACTGAAAGGGCCGGGAAAAGTGTTTTTAAAAATGATCTCTTGGCAAAAGTTTTCGGAGCTTATATCCACGAGCTAATCGGAAGCAATACCGATCTTCAAATAGCCCTTCAACTCTATAAAGATTCACATAAACTACTCGTTAGAAACTATGGTGCCTATAAGGCTTATAATAGTTCATACAAGAAATATAATGAGAGTTATGAAAAGTTTTCTAAGATTGGGGAAAAGAAAGTTAAAGAAGAGTTTATTAATGAAACCATTTACCAAAAGCAATTAAAAGAGTTCCTCAACGAAAGAATTGTTGATCTGACTTACCAAATTAGGCCAAATGGAATTAGGTCATTAAAGAAAACCTACGGATTAACAAATGATTTTATCGATAAAGTTAAAAAACAAAGAAACCCTAATATAACCATCCTTTTCCAAAAAGGGATCATTCCTTTAAAGGTCGGCTCTAAAGAATACTTTGGGCTTGGTGGGGCCATGAACGATCCTAAGGCAAGTGCTGCGGCTAAGATTGGTGGTGCCGTGCTAACCGTTTTTGCAGCCTCTCAGTTAGGCCTTCTTCCCCCACCTCGGCACTACACACCTGCTGGAGCTTACTTAGGAATAAAAGTCGCTGAAGCTGCCGTCACAGGTGCTGCCGTTAGATTTGAATTACCTAAGATTGAAAACCCAGGGGTAAACTACACCAACGAAGTTTTAGTTAAGAAAACTGATGGAACAATTGTTGCTAGAGAACCACTCTCTCTTGTTGCTCCTCTTGGAGACATTGCAGAGCAAGCTGTGGCGGAACAAGCCTCTTCACTTTATAAGAGAGTAGGTGCGAGGCTTGCTATAAAACATATCGCGGCCATTGTAGCAGCCTACGCTACTTACAAGGCCATGAGCTCTGGAAAAAATGCTTCATTCTTTGCAAAGCAAGCTGCTGTCATTCAGTACTTAGCCACAGCAAAGGGGATAGAGCATAGTGAGCGAGCTGACACCCGTTTTTGGAGTTCCCTACCTTCAGATGTTTGGATGGGAAAATTTAAATTAGCGAAAGGCTCTTATCAGGTATTTGTAAAGATTCATCAAGCAGGAGCTTACAGAGAGCTATTATTAGGTCCTTTAGAAGTAAAAGAAGAAGATAAGAAAGAGCTGATTAATTTTCGTAGCTTCCTCTAGGCAAAAACTTCCCAAAGGGCTTTTAAAACACATAAATTTAAAAGAGTTACCCCTTCTTTCCGAAAAGAAAGGGTATGTGTTTTCTAAAAGCCTTTCTTCCATTTATCCTTTTCTTAAATCTAGCTCAGGCAAAGATGTTTGAAAGGAAAGCAAAAGTCCTTTTCACAGATAGTTCATCATCATTGCAAGAAAATTGGATCAAAGGAAATATGAACGAAGAAGAGGGAATCCGTTTTCTCATCAAGCAACTTCTCAAGTCAAAAACAGGAAAGAAGCTTCTTTACCTAGCAAAAGAAAAATCAGCAGAACAAGGTGAAACTCTTTTACAGGTCATTAAAGTAGGGGACGGGTCTTTAACGGATACGACTTTAGTTCGAAGATTTTCAGCAACAAATCCGGGTCAAGTAAGTTACGAGACAAATACAAAGGTGTTTGTGAACCGTCACTTAAGTACAATGGATGCGGTTTTAGACTTGGCCCATGAATTAACTCATTTTACTTATAGAGAGCCTTTTAATCCTTATAGACAAAACTTTAAGCTTCACGAATTTATCCACTCAACTGTTGAGGGAAAAGGCGGGGAAGTTGATGCTTATATGATTGAATGCAAAGTGAAGAATGAACTCTTTAAAGGGAAAGGCAGCCCAAGTTCTAACTGTGGAAAGGTGACTGATCAAAACACTGGAAAGCTTTCTAAGAACCTTGGAACTCAGCATTTTTATAAAGTTGGGCGATTCGTTAGAAAGTTCAAGAGAGACCTTTCTCGTTTTGGCGTGGAGAGTCATGAATTCCCGCACCTCAGTGAAGATGATAGTGATTTTATAAGCTCTGCTTATGGAAAGCCTTATCCTGTCGCAGCAATGGAAGAGTATGTAACGATCATGGGGAAGGCGTGTCAGAACGACTTTAGGCGTATAGCTGCTCTTAAAAGAGAGTCTAAGAGATCTCCTGCATCTATAGGGGAAGATTCAGTGAACTCAAGACAGTCAGCTCTTTCACGATTACAAAACAATTTCTCTTTGAGATGTAATAATTTTGTTCAGACTAGTCTTTAATCCTCCGCACTAAATTCAGAAAAAATTCAGTTCTTTTTTAGTCCAGTACATTGACGGTTTCCCGCCCTAAAAGGTAAAAATATAGGTACAATTTTATACACTTAAACTCGATCAAAGGATCTTTAATGCAGGACAGTGTCGTTCTAGCGAAAGTTGATGATTTTCTCAACTGGGGCCGTAAAAATTCGCTTTGGCCTATGACCTTCGGACTTGCTTGTTGTGCTATCGAAATGATGGCAACAGGTGCTTCTAAATATGACCTTGAAAGGTTTGGCTGTGGTGCCTTTATGGCAACTCCACGTCGTGCCGATCTTATGATAGTTGCAGGTACTGTAACGCTCAAGATGTCTGAAAGAATCAAGACTCTTTACGAGCAAATGCCTGAACCAAAGTATGTTATCAGCATGGGCTCTTGTGCAAACAAGGGTGGTCCTTACTGGCAACATGGATATCATGTTTTAAAAGGTGTTGATGAAATTGTTCCAGTAGACGTTTATGTTCCTGGATGCCCTCCAAGACCTGAAGCTCTTATCGAAGGATTAATGACACTACAAAAGAAGATCGCAACTGAAAGACTTCTAAGAGATAAGTGGGTGAAGAATGCATAATGAATTAGTAAGCCACTTAAATAGTACTGTCTCTGGTTGTAATGCCACTGCTGTAACACCTGAGATTGGAGACTCTTCAATCTTTGTTGAAGCTTCTCACATCAAAGCTGTTTGCGAAGAGTTAAAGGCGGGAGAATGGTTGTTTCATACTCTTCAAGTTATTACTGGAACAGATTACGAAGATAGAATTGAAGTAAGCTATATCCTATGTAGCTACACTAAAAATAACGAACTCATTCTTAAAGTTAAGCTTCCTAAGCCAAGTTCAGATGCTATTCCAGAAATTGATTCTGTTTGCTCTGTTTGGAAAGCGGCTAACTGGCAAGAGCGAGAATGCTGGGACATGGTTGGAGTAAAATTCAATGGTCACCCTGATCATAGAAGAATCCTTTGTCCTGACGATTGGGAAGGCTTTCCTCTTAGGAAAGATTATGTTGTTCAAGAGGAGTATCACGGAATGAAAGTGAACCCTGAAGAAAAGATCAACAATGCCGACCATCACTTCTTTAAGAAGATTCAAGAGACCTTAGAAGATCCTAAGAAAATCTCTCATAGCTGGAAGGGAGAATAGACATGGCCATCGAACTTATTGAAAACGGCGAAGCCATTAAGTCTGACTTATTAACACTAAATATGGGTCCTCAGCATCCGGCGACCCACGGTGTTTTAAGAGTTGAAATCAAAACAGATTCTGAAATTGTTGCAGAGGCCATTCCTCATATTGGTTATCTTCATAGATGTATGGAAAAGCATTGTGAGCACCTCGATTACAGAGGCGTGATTCCTTTTACTGATAGAATGGATTATCTTGCGGCCATGTCAATGGAATGGGGATATGCCCTTGCTGTTGAGAAGATGCTAGGAACTGAAGTTCCAAGGCGTGCTGAATATATCAGAGTCATGATCGGAGAGATGCAAAGACTTGCTTCTCACTTAATGTTCTTTGGTGTTTACGCCATTGACCTTGGTGCTTTTTCACCTTTTCTATACGCGTTTCAAAAGCGTGAATTCATACTTCGTATCTTTGAAGAAATTAGTGGAGCTAGGCTTCTTTATAACTACTACTGGATCGGTGGTGTTTGGAATGATGTAACTGACGCTCAACTTAGAAGAATTGCAAAATTTGTTGAAGAGATGAAAACCGAGCTAAATAAATACCACACTCTTGTTGGTGAAAATAAGATCTTTATCGACAGAACTAAGAACGTGGCTATTTTAACTCCAGAGCAAATCTATTCTTATGGAGCAAGTGGACCAGTTCTTAGAGGATCTGGTCTTGCTCATGACTTAAGAAAAGACCGTCCTTATAGTATTTACAGTGAATTAGACTTTGATGTTCAAGTTGGGCACGGGGAAAAAGGAACTCTTGGAGATTGCTGGGATCGTTATCATGTTAGAATGAGAGAGATGCACGAATCTATTAAGATTATTGAGCAATGCTTAGACGGGATTGAAGAAGGTCCGGTTATGGGTAAAGTTCCAAAAATTATTAAAGTGCCTGAAGGCGAAATCTTTATGAGAACTGAATGCCCAAGAGGGGAGTTAGGTTATCATTTAATTTCAGATGGTGGGAAAACTCCTTATCGTTTAAAAGTTAAGTCTTCATGTTTTACACATACATCAATGTTAGGTGAGATGGCACCAGGTCAGATGATTGCTGACTTCGTTGCAACTATCGGAAGTATTGATATCGTTCTTGGAGAGGTGGACCGATGAGCCAATTAACCCCAGATCTACATGCTCAATTTGCTGAAAATGCTAAAAAGTATGATCAAGAGTTAACCTTTAAAGGTTGGTTCAGGAATATCTATGACACTGTTGTTTCAGTCTCTAAAGGTATGTTCATTACTTTTCGTTATGTATGGGCAGAAAAACCAGTCACCATTGAATACCCTGAAGTAAGAGAAGTTCTTCCTGAGAACTCACGTTCTAGGCTTTTCAATGATGCTGAAAACTGTATCTCATGTCTTCAGTGTGCAACCGCTTGTCCTGTTGATTGTATCTATATTACGGCAACAAGAAGAGATAAGGACGCAGAGAAGATCAAAACAAAAGATGGAACACCAATCAGACTTGATCTTAAGCAATACACTATCGACACGGCACTTTGTATGTACTGTGGGCTTTGTACGACAGTTTGTCCTACTCAGTGTTTAACTCATACAACTGACTACGAATTTGCTTCTTATACAGTTGATAATATGAAGTATGATTACTTAGCCGATGACGTAAGAGCATGGCGTGATAGAATCGTTAAAGACTAAAGCAAATTAAAATTTTCTTTTATAATAAGGCCCTCTAATAGAGGGCTTTTT
The DNA here is from genome assembly GCA_047630275.1 of Sulfitobacter sp. Lineage (GTDB taxonomy): Bacteria > Bdellovibrionota > Bacteriovoracia > Bacteriovoracales > Bacteriovoracaceae. Next base: position 706,541 of record JBLHVN010000001.1, read on the forward strand.
TATTGGCACTTAGTGAGAATCCAAATACTTGATCTACTAAGCCAATTGGTGAAATTAAACTTAAAGAGCCAATTTGGATAAGTGGAATAAAGCCTTTCACATCGGCTTCCCGTAAAGTGATCTAACTCTTTATATCTTGTGGTTAGGTACAGCCCTTCTTTAACCATTCCTGTTTCAGGGATGAGGCTAAGGTTAGATCTTTTATAAAAAGGCATCTCTAGGTTTGCATGACTTCCATTTTCGTTTAGGAAAACCTTAACTGTAGTGTCTGTAGGGTAATTTTCATAAAGGTATTGGTAGAGACCCACTGGTGTATAGGCGGGTTTAAACAAAACAAAGAGAAGTAAGAAGAAGTTTACAAAGACAGTCGCTTTATAAAAATACCTTCTCATAGGCTCTAGGGTGACCTTTCTCTCGTGAAAGAAATGAGCACCGCCGTAAAGGAGAAATGGGGCGATTGGATACAAAAAGCGAAGCTCTTTATGCCCTATAAAAACATGTGCCAGAACAAAAGGAACCACACTCCAGATAACCCAAGAGGTCTCCTTAGTGTTGTCAAAGATAACGATCCTCCAAAAACCAATAAACATTATAAAGAACCATAGAGGAGTCAGGTCTTTTAAAGTCCACAAAATATAAGAATAAAAAGGTGAGGTTCCAAATTGAGAGATCTTGTCGAGGATTAAGTTTTGATAAATATAATTAAAAGGAGTGAAGGTAAACTCACCATAGCCCCAGCTATCAGCTAAAACACCAATGCCAACCCCTAAAAGAATGGAGGGAACAAATGTCCCAAACCATTTTCTCATACCAACTTGTTTTACGATAAGAAGCCATAATCCAAAACCTAAACAAATAAGACCAGATTGATGACGGATGCTAAAGGCCAGTCCCATAAACAGACCACCTATAATAAAGTCACTTAAATAAGGAGCCTTTCTAATTAGAAGCGAGACGGAAAAGATGATAAAGGCCGTAGACCAATTTTCAGAGTTGGCCCTCACTTGCATAAAGAAGCAGAAAAAAGAGAAGTGAGTAAAGAAAACGAAGATATTATAAGAGATACTTCCAGGGAAAAAATCTTTTAGTTTTTTATTAAACCTAACTAATGCCCACCAAGAGACTATCCCTGAGAGAAGCCTTAATAGCCACGCCATGGTAAAGGGGGAAAAGGAGAGTGCCTTAAAGAGGCTTAAAAAGGGAACATAGAGAGCCGGTAGAAGCCAGGGTCTTAGTTTTGTTTGGTATTCCCAGGTCGTAAGATTATCTAATAAGCCAACTTTATAGGCTGCAAAATCAATTGCGTAGTACTGCTCATCAGGATGAAGGAAGCCTTTAGAGAAATAAGAGGCTACCACAGTCATCAATAGACTAAGGAGGAACAGTGACTTATCATTTAATCGTTTTAATACATCCATAAGGTGCAAAGTGTCAGATTTAGGGAACCAAGTTAAGCTATTTATATCATCGAAGAGATGGATGAAGAAATACTTTCGCCCTCTAATGCCAGAGATGGCCTATGTCCAAGTAGATGAAAACTTTAAGATGTTCCTCTCTATGATTGATATCTCTGGACCAAGTTTTGATCTCAGCTACGATAAGGCTAAGGCCTTTGTAGGGTATGAAAAAGCTGATAAGGATTTAGTAGAAAATCATTTAAAAGATGGAGATGTCTTTTTAGATATAGGTGCCAATATTGGTCACTTTAGTTTTTATTTCAAACAAAGGTTCCCAGACTTAGAATGTAAACTCTTTGAGCCAATCCCTTGGCTTGGGGAGTGTATCAAGAATACTATTAAAGAAAATAAACTTGAAAAAGTAGAACACTTTTCAATGGCCCTCTCTGATCAGGCTGGAGAAGCTGAGTTCTTTATCGATACTTTTAATGATGGAGGACATAGCCTCTTAGAAGATAAATTATCGGGAAGAAGTAAAAAGGGAAGGTCTGTTAAAGTAAAAGTTTTAAGACTAGATGATCTTAATCTTACCAAAGTCGATTTTATCAAAGCTGATGTTCAAGGAGCAGAGAAACTCTTGGTTAAAGGCGGTATTGAAACAATTAAAAAGTATAAGCCTAAGATGCTCATTGAAGTCGCTTCGTCTGAGAGTTTAGAATTTTATAAGTTCCTTCAAAAAGAAACGGGCTTAGATTTTGATATTTTTTCTACTGAAAGAGCTGGCCCTCTTATTGAAAGTGACTTGATTGAATTGAAAGATATTTTTAAAAGTAGAGGTATCTTAGATTGTAACTTTTTATTTGTTCCAAAGTATTGAAAGGGCCTTCTTTCGAAGACCCTCTCAGACGGACATTATTCAACACTTATTAGAGTACTAATTAAGAGCAACTAATGCGGCTGCTTGAGCCTTTGTGCTGACTAATATGATCAATGAAATTAAACTGAAAATAATTAAATCTACTTTCTTCATTCTTGTAATTCCCACGTCGAACCCCCAACGAGAACTAAATTTTTAAAATCTGTATTCCGAACTGTGGCGCACTCTATCAAAAATAAAAGATATGAAAACCCCCTATGTAAAATTAAGACTACTTTTTCTATTTAGGAGGGGTATTTTCGTGAAATCAAGAGGTTAGCTTATCAGACTTCTTGTGATTTAAAGCGAGGTAGCCAAAAACTAGCCAATACATACGATCCCCCATACCCCCGAGGCTTAGGTGGACGTGATAGATCAAGAAGACGGGGAGGTGGCTGAGAAGGAATAGGGCCAGCATCTGATGGTTGAGGTTCTTACTAGCGAGTCCCTTTATGGTTCCGGCCACCATGGCGAGGTAAGCAAAGATAGAGAAAATTAAAAAAGGCCAACCTGCGATAACCCCAGCACTTACAAAGAGGTTATGGGGATCTTTGAAAGAATTGTATCCTCCAACATCGACGCCCTCTGCATTCATAAACTTATAAAGGATACCTCGTCCAAAAACAGGGCTTTCTTGAAAAAGTCCCCAACCCCTATGGATTTCCTCTAATCTTGATTCGACACCATCTTGAGCAGGTCTCATCCCAAAACCTTTTTCTCCTGTAGCCACGTCGTAAGCAAAATTGGCAACAGTAGGTCCGACGGTAAAGATAAAGGTTAAGATAGAGCCGATAAAAAAGAACTTAAACATGCGGACACTTTTCTTCTTAGATCCGTAAATTAAGATCGCTCCTACGACTGCTATGAGGCAAGTGATAAGGGCGGCTTTTGTTGCTGTTAGGATAACGGCAAAGAATATTAAAATAAGAGCTAGAATATTAAGAAAATTATTTTTCTTCCAAGTAAAAGAACGGTAGTTAAAAACAGATGGAAGAAAGTAGATGAAAGCAAAAGTAGAAGCAGAAACCATATGAGGAATATGCTTGAAGACACCTATAAACCTTCCTCCTCTGAACATATATGGAGAGAGGACAGGAAGTAAAATGAGGCTTGCAAAAACTAAGACAACCACAAAGCGCTTAGTAAAATGGACCATCCTATCAATCGGAAGTAGAGCTGGAATAAAGACTCCATAGATAGTCGTCACTGCGATGGCCATAATCAATCCGCCAAGCTGCATGGTCATTGAATAGGTTATATTAACCACGGCAATCTGAAAAAGGGTCTGAATACTCAGGATCCCAATCATGGAGAAGATCAAGAACTTATAAGTGGGGCTAACTTTTGGTCTCTCTTTTTTTCTAAAATAAATATAGAGAAGTATAAAGCCGCCTAGGAAGTTAATTCCGAAGTTCATATATGGATGGAGTCCATGTTGAAAAATAAAGGGAGTCAGAGTTCGGGGAACAACACCGGTCCATTTCAAAGAAATCTTTGAAATAAACATCATAGCGATCAAAAAGAGACAGAGCCCTTCTGTAAAGTTACGCTTATTAATTTTCCACTTTTTAAATCGTGATAAGGCCATTCCTTAGTATTATAGTCTAAGCAAGGGATTCTGTAATATACTTAGCGGTTGATAAAATTGCTGTGGTATTTACTTTCCTAATCGGTCATCGATGACAATAGCAGTTAGGACTCCACTTAAAACCACTGAAAGGATCGAGACAAGCCTAAAAGTATCGCTAGAAATCCACGCCTTCTTTTGATTCACAAGAACAATATCATTTGGATCTAAGTTGTACTTTGGATCAGAACCAGCAGAGATGGCGTGGTTAAGGTTAAGAGTTAAACTCTTTTGTTTAAAAGTAGCGACTGACTTCTTTCCTGTATAAGAACGTGAATCATTTCCGATCTTAATCTTTTCAATATCAGCGTCTTTTGTAGGACCACCAGCTAAAGTAAGAAGAGTGACTAAGTTAACATTCTTAGGAACATGATAAAGCCCTGGCTTATTAACAGCACCTAAGAGTCTGATTGAGATCAATTCTTGGTTCTTAAAGTTTTGAAAAAGAAATTCACTAGGTCTAGCTAGTTTTAGTGACTGAGCAGAACGGTCGGATAACTCAAAAGCGAGGGCCTGATTTGAAAGCACCATTAATAGGGCTGATAGAAGCGTGGCCATAATTTTTCTATGCATCGGAGTATCCTTAGTAAAAAGCTGTATGCAGCAAAGTAGTCTAAATTTAAGTATTTAGTCAATATGTCGATACTTATAGTATAAATTTTTCAATAGGTTAGAGGTCTTGTGGAAAGCGAAAATAACGAAGAAATCTCTATGTATCAGGTCATGCAAATCTTCATCAGTAAGTGGAAGATTCTAGTGATCCTTGGTCTCATTGGTGTCCTAGGGGCTTTGATCAAGCATAAGTTTTTTCCCATCTACCCAGCTCAGGGAAAGCTTCTCATAAAGGATTCAAAGAACTCTCAGATCCAATCCTTTATTTCAGGAATGGTAGGAAATGTTGGGGGTCTCTCTGTTTCAAAGGGCTATGACTCTGCTACTAAAGCTTCAACCTTTTTAGATACGAATGACTTCTTTTTATCCATGGTAAAGGGAATGAAGACTTATCAAAATAGTGATGCCTCAGCTGAACAAAAAGATGTTATTGAAGAAATTTTTTCAGCCTTTAAACATAAAACTGATGAAGAGGAACTTAATCAATCTGTGGCCAATTGGCTTCGGGGAAAGGTTAAGTTCGCCCCAAGTAAAGGGGGACAGATCATTGTTAAGGTTAGCTCAAAAAGAAAGGCCAGGTCTGTTTTCCTAGTAAACTACGCCCTTAGTTTGGCAAAAGAAAAATTAGTCGAGAGAGAACTTCAAGACTTTGATAGTGCCGAGAGGTATTTCAAAGTAAAGATCGATGAAGTAAAGGCAAGGCTTGAAAAACTTGAAGAAGAACAAATTGGTAAAAGCTCAGGAAGCGGTAACCTGACTGTAGAGATGCAAAAAGGGAACACCGGAAATTATCTTAAGAAGCTTCAGGCAGATGTGAATGATATCAATCTTAGGCTTTCAGAAAACGCTTCACAGATTAGAGCGTTAAAAAGAAAAGCTAAAAGAGAAAGGTACAATGGAGATATCACTCTTAATAAATTTGGAGCGGCCAGTAGGCTTCAAACTATTATCGATGAAAACCGAGAACTAAAGAATGCTAAGAGAACTAAAGAGCGCTACATCAAACGTTTTGGCGGTAAAGGTAAGAAACTCCTACCTGTTCAATCTGAAATTGAGAAGATGAAGGCCAGTTATACTTTTGAATATAAGATCTACGAAAACCTAAGAGATAGCTTGGCCAAGATTGGTTTACAGAAGACCTATCTTAAAAATAAGGTTGAAATTTTAGAGGGCGATAGAATGAGCCGAGTTCGATCGAGGCCAGGTCTCTTTATGATGATGTTGATTGCTCTAATGATTTCACAGGTAATTGGTCTTGGAAGCATCTATCTTTACGAATTATTCAAACCGCTCGAAGATTCTTCCTTTTAGATAATCGCCTTCTTGAAAACCACCTTTAAGAGGGCAGTCTTTCTTTAGTTTTAAGATATCCAAAGACTTCAGCTTTAAGTTCTTATTCTTAATAATATCATCAAAGTTAGAATTGAATTTCTTCCATGACATGGCATGAGTATTTACAAAGGCAACAATCTTTCCACCTTCATTTAAAAGACTATTCATAAGAGGTAGATCTCTTGGATATGAATCCGTGACTCGTCCCATTTTCTTTCCATCGCTTGAAGCTGAAGGTGGGTCACAAATAATCAGATCAAACTTTTCCCCTTCGGCTTTGAATTTCTTTAATGCTTCCTCAACTGAACTACAGTGAGAAGTATGTTTGCTTGCATCGAGGTCTGGGTTTTCAGCGAGGTTAGTTTCTAACCAATCAATATACTTCTGAGAGAGGTCAACGCTATGAACTTCCTCAGCCCCTTTCTTCAGAGCGATCAAAGAATAAGCTCCAGTATAGGCATATAGATTAAGTACCTTTTTAGAACTTTCTAATACGGGAAAAAGCTCCTCTCTAATAGCGGACATATCCGTATAGATTCCTGGATCATGGGCATCCATTGGTCTTAGGTGATACTTAACCCCGAACTCTTCGATGACTAATTGATCCGGAGGACTTGTACCTTGCCTAAGAGAAGTTATTCTACTTTGAGCGTTAGGACCTCTATCACACCACCAGCCGTTTAAGTACTTTGTGTCAGGGAAATGTTCTTCCCATAGTGGTCTAATTAAATCTGCAATTCGTTTTTTATGAAGAACCCAGAAGTTACAAGTAGCCTGAACTAAGACATGACTTCCAAAGGCTTGGATAAAAAGACCCGGAAGAAGGTCAGCTTCACCAAAACAAAGATAGAAATTATCTCGCTGCTCTGAGATCTTCATGGCCTTTCTTTGATTAAAAGCCGCGGCCAATCTTTCTTTAAGCTCTCTTGGAAAATTCGCGCGAAGATCTCTTCCTTCTCCAAAGGCCCAAACTCTCGCTTTTATCCGCGGGTGATTTGGGTCTGAAAGTAGAAGAAGCTTTGTGTCCCCAGCCTCAACTTGGAGAAAGTCTTCTCCATTAGGAAAGTCTTTTGTATAGCTGTCCGCAGTTACCCAAGGGTGTCCCTTTTTAATATGCTTAAGGGAGGCTGGATGAATCTTAACTTTGCGGGTCTTCGGAAGGTTTTTCATTGAATACTATTTTCTTTTAAATCCCTAAGCTCTTTCACAGAATCTTCAAACATGAGAATGATTTGTTTTGTGAGGTGATCAGGATCTCTCCATGTTTCAATTCCAAACATAGAAAGCTCGTTCTTTAATTCTTCAGTAAGAGGAATAAAGGGATCTACCTCTTGGCAGAGCTTTTCTAGTTTCTTGACGCGTCTCTCTAATAGGTTGAGATCGATAAGCGACGGTTCACTCGTTTGATTGTGGATGATTTCAGTAGGTACCATTTTCGGAGTTTCCCAATTTCACCACAACTAGTCAAAAGCCCGGCGTCAAAATTGCAAAGATTTGAGGGGTAAGTGGGAGGAATTATGGAGATCATAGCAGTAGTAGGCATACTTATTTTAGGACTTTTTGGGCATCCATGGCTTTCAAAAGCCATTTGCCAGGGAGACGCGTTTTACCGCCTCTTTTGGGTAAATACCAAAGCCGGGCGAAAGATGACACTAGAGCTTAGGAGCTTCTTTATAGAAAAGGCAGCTCAAAATTCTCTTCCACAGTTCAAGTTCTTCACCCCTTTTATCTTAGAGCTAAGAACTCTTCAGATCCGTCATGGACTCAATCCCCATCTCCTTCTAAAGAGCTTAAGGCCTTTGATCTCGGAGGACCTTCGTTTTGAGGAGAAGGTTCAATCGCTCTTTTTAAATTCGGTAGGGCAATTCTTTATTCTTAGCGGATTTACTTGGATCTTTTATTTTACTTCCGTTCAGACTCTTGGAGCTGGCACTTCTGTCTTAGCTGTATGGCTGCTTCAATTAGGTGGCCTTGTGTCCTTTATTTTCTTTTATCAAAGGATGAGGCTTTCAAGCTTTGGGAAAATAGATGAATTATTCAGGCGGCTCTTTCTCTTTCAAAGCCTAAAACTCGTTGGTCTTTCTATGGGAGAGGTCTTAGGAAAGTCAAAAGCTGATCAATTCATTGACCTGCCAAAAGGTCCAATGAGGACACTTGGGCAACAGCTTATTTCTCTGTGTGAGAAGTGGACGAAAGAAGGCATCTCAATTGACTCAGAGCTCAGGGAACTTCTTAGTGAATTGAACCATTTGCGAGGGGAGAGTTGCCGGAAGTTTGAACTGCGCCTCGGAGGACTGCGCTTTATTCATCTTTTAGGTTTCTACCTCTTGGCCTACCTCCTGGTTATCCTCGGCCTAATAAGACAACTGGCGTCAAGCTATTGATAACAAGGGAAATATCTAATAGGTTAGGGACTTAAAAATATCATCAAAAGGATTGATTATGAGCACTGGCGGCGACAAGCAGATTATTTATTCCATGCATAAGGTTGGAAAAGTTTTTAATAATAAGCATGTTTTAAAAGACATTAGTCTTTCATATTTTTACGGCGCCAAGATTGGTGTTCTAGGTCTCAATGGATCTGGTAAATCAACCCTCTTAAGAATCCTTGCTGGAATTGATGAAGACCACCTTGGAACAACAACAATGCAAAAGGGTTATAGAATCGGTCTCCTTGAACAAGAGCCGCAACTTGATCCTGAAAAAACGGTAAGAGAGATTGTCTCAGAAGGCTGCCAAGAAGTTGTTGATCTTCTAAAAGACTTTGATGAAGTAAATGAAAAGTTCGCTGAAGAGATGAGCGCAGAGGATATGGATAAGCTTCTCGCTAAGCAGGCTAAGCTTCAAGATAAATTAGATGCGGCTAATGCTTGGGATCTTGATTCAAGACTAGACCTTGCAATGGACTCACTAAACTGTCCCCCTAATGATCAAAAGTGTGGAACCCTATCTGGTGGTGAGGCAAGGCGTGTGGCCCTTTGTAGGCTGCTTCTTCAAGAACCAGAAATCCTCCTCTTAGATGAGCCAACCAACCACCTTGATGCAGAAACAGTTTGGTGGTTAGAAAGACATCTTCAGCAATATAAAGGAACTGTGATCGCAGTTACCCATGATCGTTACTTCTTAGATAATGTAGCGGGTTGGATTCTAGAGCTCGATAGAGGACAAGGGATTCCATTTGAAGGAAATTACTCTGATTGGTTAGAAACAAAAGCAAAACGACTTGAAAAAGAAGAAAAAACTGAATCCAAACGTCAGAGAAAGATGAAAGAGGAACTTGAATGGATTAAGTCCTCTCCTAAAGCTCGTCAGGCAAAAAGTAAGGCCCGTATTAAAGATTACGAGCAAAGAATGAATGAACAATCTGCTGAGGCCACAAACGAAACAAATGAATTATGGATTCCACCTGGACCTCGTCTTGGTGACATTGTTATTGAAGCTGACCATGTTAGAAAAGCCTTTGGTGATAAGCTTTTATATGATGATTTAAATTTTAAGCTTCCTGCTGGTGGAATCGTTGGAATCATCGGTCCTAACGGTGCTGGTAAGACAACTATGTTTAAGATGATCACAGGAGCTGAAAAACCTGATGAAGGTGATTTTAGAATAGGTGATACTGCTAAGATTGCTTACGTTGATCAAGGACGCGAGCTTGATGGTGATAAAACTATCGTTGACGTTGTCACTGGCGGAACGGAATTATTAAAGATTGGTGGTCGTGATATCAATGGCCGCGCCTATATTGCTAAGTTTAACTTCTCTGGTGAAGATCAAAAGAAGAAGGTTTCTGAGTTATCTGGTGGTGAGCGAAATAGAGTTCACTTAGCGGCCATGCTTAAGGAAGAAGGTAACGTCTTGTTATTAGATGAGCCTACCAACGACTTAGATGTGAATACTTTACGTGCTCTTGAAAATGCTCTTTTAGAGTACCCCGGTTGTGCTGTAGTAATCTCCCACGATAGGTTCTTTCTCGATAGGATTGCCACTCATATCCTAGCTTTTGAAGGTGATTCAAAAGTTGTTTGGTTTGATGGGAATTTCTCGGAGTACGAAGAAGATAAACGTAAGCGTTTAGGAGATTCTGCTCTTAATCCTAGAAGACTGACCTACAAAAAACTTAAGCGTGACTAAGAATTAGTTTGGGAGTTGATTTGAAAGTAGCAAAGTTTGGTGGTTCATCCGTAAAAGATGCGAAGGCCATGGGGCGATGTGCAGATCTTGTCTGCTCTCAAGAAAATTTAGCTGTTGTGGTAGTCTCTGCCACTCAAAATACGACTAATGAGCTTGAACTTATTGCTGGAACGGCCAAAGAAGGGGAACTTGAAAAGGCGCTTCTTTTAGTTGATCACTTAAGATCGCGCCATTGTTCTATCTGTTCAGATATAGATGCAAGTCCAGAGGCCCTAAGAATAGGGGAGCTTTACTTAGAAGAAATCCTAAAAGAAGCTAAACAGCTGGCTATTGAAATTTCAGAAAAAAGAAAATACTCAAAAAAAGATATGGATGCTCTTTATTGCTTAGGCGAGAGAATGAGCAGCTATCTTTTCTCTAAACTACTTCAATTGAAAACAAAGAAGAAAGTCATCTTAAAGGATGCTAGGAAGTTTATAAAGACTGACTCCACTTATGGAGCAGGGGTGGCCCAAGTTGATCAAATTTCACTTTCCTCAAAAAAAGAACTTATTCCTGATTTAGGCGATGATGTGATCATTGTAACTCAAGGCTTTATTGGCTCTGATTCTGAAGGTTCAACAACAACTCTAGGTCGGGAAGGCTCTGATTATTCGGCGACTCTAATTGGAGAGGCCATTGATGCTAGTGAGGTTCAGATCTGGACAGATGTTGAAGGCGTTGCAACCTTTGACCCGCGATTGATCGACAATACTCGTTTTATCCCAGAGCTTAGTTACGAAGAAGCCTCTACCTTGGCCCTTCTCGGAGCAAAGGTCTTATATCCTAAGACCCTTTTTCCCGCTAAAAGAAAAGGAATCCCTGTTTTTGTTGGTTCGAGTAAGAATCCAAAAGCTATAGGGACAAGGATTCACGGAAACTGTGATTCTAAAAAAGGACCTAGAGGTTTAAGCTTCTTAAAGAACTCTGAAGGAAATCTTTTATCCCTCGTTGGAGATGAGCTTGGAAGCCTAGAAGATCTTCCTTTTAAAAAGGTTGGAGAGTCTTCTGTTTCGGTCAGTTATCTTATCGAAGATGAGAACTTAGATAAATGCCTTAAAGAACTTCATGAACTGGTTCTCTCTCACTTCTAAAAATATAATCGTATAACGGTGCCGTGCCATCGAAACCTAGAACTGAGATGATCTCTTTGATCTTTTTATCTTCCATATAAATAATGGCATCTATATTTTGGCAAATCATAGCAAAGCTCTGTGAATTCTTAGGGGCGTAAAACTCTAAGAGAGTTCTTAGTCTATTAAGGCATTCAGGTGCGCTATTGGCATGAATGGTCGTCAGGAATCCCTTGTGTCCCGTATTCATTGCAAGAACTAAGGGAACAACTTCAGGCCCTCTTAGTTCTCCAAGGATGATACGATCCGGGCTGATTCTTAGGGCGTATGAGCAAAAGTCCAAGAGACTAGCATTCTCTGAAGCTAAGAGATGAGTTGTATTCTTCTCTTCAAGGGTAATCTCATTTGTGTCCTCTAAGATCACAAGATGCTCATTGTCTGAGGATAGACTTAATAAGCTTTGAAGCAGGGTTGTCTTGCCTGATCCGGTACCGCCACAAAGAATGATATTCTTTTTTCTCTTAACAAGTTCCTCTAGCTTTTCTGGAACATCATAGGTTGCTAAATCAATGGCCTTTGATCTTTGCCTTCTGAAGAAAGCCCTAGGTCTGGTCCCGTTAGTTATTTGAGGATGTATTAAGGTCATCCTAAAAGACTCACCATCAAAGTCGATCTTGGTTGATAAGTAAGGAGCTGAAGTGTTCCAACTTTGATTATTTTTTAAAGCCAAATTTTCAAGTGCGTAGAGAAGATCCTCATCATTCAAATCTGTTTTTCTATGAAGGAGTATTTCATTTGCTTGATCTTCTTTAAGGATATTTCTTATAAATTTAAATTGAAAAACATTCTTAAACCAATCTTGGCAGACTAGGGAATTCTTATCATCGAGTATATCAGGGTTTAGCCCTAGAAATCCCCAAGTAGAATCAAAGTCTTTGAATAAAAGGGCGGATCTATTTCTATTCACTTCTTGATAAAAATCTAAAAGTATTCCAGATCTCATTGTTCCTCCAAATAAATAAGCCCAGTGATTCTCTTAAAGGACTTTGACTTTTGATTATTGCTAAAAAGACTTCCTATAAAAGGGCTGGACCTAATCCCTGGTAGTGCTTGATCATTTAAAGCGTCACTTTCAAAACTTATTTCAAAAAGCTGAGTTGGCTCAAAGAGAGAAACCCGCGCTGAGGCTGATTCTTTACTGCCACTTATGGCCCCTTGATTCCCCGGCTTTGTAACTTCTGCTGAATAGTCTAAAAGAAATCCACTCCCCTCAGGAATAAGTTTTAGCTTTAACTTAAGTCCAGCAAACCGGAAGTTCGTATTCTGAACACCTTCTTTAGTTGTGCTTTGATAGGGAAGGTCAGAGCCAATCTGTAAGCGGACAGTTTTTCCTGACCGAATAAGGATACTTGGCTCTGCAAGAAGAGAAGTCTTAATACCAAGGCTCTTTAGTTGCAAGAGGTTCTTTTCAATTAGGCTTTGCCATCCTTGGTTAAAAAGGGATCTTAAATCCCCTTCAATTTGATATAGACCAAGACTATGAGAGCGAGAACTACTAGATTCAGTTTGGATGATTTTCATCTTTAGGCGAAAATTCTTATTTTGATTCTTATAATTATGGCGGATAAACTTTACGGCGAATTGATCCACTAAGAACTTCTCCACCTCCGCCGATGGAAGGCGGTTATCACTTAAATGGCAGATCAGTTGAATCTGCTGGAACTCGCATTTAAACCCACTGATATGATCATCGAATAGGGCTTTAATAACCTTAGCGAGGAGTTTTTTCTTAAGTGGACTTCTTAGTTCTACTTCTGCTTGTATCTTCTCTTCGTGAAGCATAGAGAGCTTTAAGAACTGATTGTAGGTAGAGACTTGATCAAGCTCACCAGTCACTTTAAGCCATGGTCCATTTGTTTGAATATTAAGGCCTAAGTTTTTAAAAGACTCGGCGAGGGAGAGGAGTTTTAATTGATTGGTCTTTGAGAGGACATAGACTTGTATCTTTAAGCGTTCATTATTTTTCATCCAAACATGAATCTCTGAGAGCCCTAACTTCTTGGCCTTTAAAAGAAGAGTGCTCCTCTTTTCTAAGAATTTATGGGTTAGCGAGTCATTATTGCCAACGGTAAAGCGTTTTAGACCTGGGAGAGAGACCTCTCGAATCTCGCCAATACTTAAGATAAGGCTTTGATTTTTCATTGGGACCTGGAGGCTTCCGGAGCCCTGAGTCGGAAGCAAGAAAAAAGACAGAGCGAAAGCTTTGACATAGTTTTGTATTCTCGGTAAATACTTGAATCTACGATGTTCGCACAGTTGGTTTCGTTGAAGGAGAATTACAATGGTTTCAAATACACGTGTTACAAAAAGCAGAAGAGCCCGCAAGAAAGTAAATGCAGGTAGAAAAAGAAAGAATGCAAATAACAACAATGGTACAACTCCAAAGTTTGCAATCCACCAAGAAAAGAAATAAAAATCTGTTAAAGATATAATTAAGCCCATTCGCATTCTTGCGAAGGGGCTTCTAATTATTTTCAAGTTCATCATTCCAAAATACCCCAAGTGTCTCTTTCATCGTCTTTGTATAAACAATCGGAAATTCCATTTCACCATCTTCTTTAATGCAGATATGAGCTGCTGAAACTGTGACCTTCTTGCAAGGATCGAGCTTTTCTTGGAAACGAAGCATTTCACGTGGGAAATCCATACTTGAATGGAGAACCTTCTTTAACATCTCACTCACTGGCTTTTGGCCCGGATGATAAGCGATCAAGATAATCTCTTTAGCTTCGATTGAATAAATAAATAAGGAGCTGATTAGGAACAAACTAAAAATGGATCTCATAAATTTCCTTTGTTTTAAGTTTCTTGTTGGGACGAAAATGCTTTGTCGCCGGGTAGGCAAAGACTGTTTTATTTTTTATTCGGATTAGCTTCTCCATATCTCTTTCAGGAATATCGACGAGGTACTGAGTGCCTGAAGAATCAATTCCTTCCCTTAAAGAAATCAATTTAATTAGTTCTGCCTCTCTGGTGATAATCTTTTGATCTTCCGTCATGAGGATCACTAGGGTTTTATCCTCACTTAAAGATGCTTGAGAGATAAGAGGGAGCTGGAGCCTAACGTAGCCAGAGCGTACCTTTGAGATAGGTTTAAGAATTGGTTCTTCTTGGATACTTAAGAGTAGAAAGACAAAAAGGTGAGAGAGGATCAATAAGATCATCCACTTTATTCTTTCCACTTTTAGAGGGGAGAGGTCATTACTTTTCAATTTTATTCCATTCAATTTGAAACTCCTTAACTTGATACTGGGAATCTTTCTCGATTCTGATTAAAAGAGTTATAAAACTAACTAATATGAAAAAGAGAAGGCTTGTCCATAGAACTCCTTCAAGTTCTGCAAAGCCTCCCTGGAGAACTCTTTTCTTTTGACGGTAGGCTCTGTTGAGAAACGGCTGGGTACCTTGAGAGAGCTTTGAAGGATAATGTTCTTGTTGCTCGACCATAGATACTCCTTCCACTTCTTTTTCTTTAAGGCAGTAGTGCCGTCAAGTCTTCTGACCAAGCGAGCGAACTTGGTTTTATAAGGAAGAGTTCTAAGATAATTGAGAGAGTAAAGGGAGTTACAATTCTTTAAGGTCATGGCATTTTTCAATTCTGAAATATGAACTAACTGCTGAATGTACTGGGCTGCTTCCCCGACTTTCTTAGCATAGGGAGAAAGAGGAGGAATGGCCCTAGAAAGAAAGGCAGCATGGATCAACTTATTAAGACTTCCCATCTTTTCTAAGTAACGCCTCTTCATGAACTCTGATTCTTTTAAGCACAAGTAGACTTGTTTTCTTTCTCTAATCAATTGGTTGATTCTAATCGCCTTATAGGTGTACAAAACCCCAAGAGAGAAAATAAGGCTTAGGACCATAGGGGCTAGGATGCTTATACCTTTTTGATTACGGAAGGGAGCTAGCCTTGTAAGAAGAACTCTTAAGAAAGAACTTTTTTTCACTAAATAAAAGGACCTCTTTACTCTTACAAGTAAAGAGGATGCTACTTCCGTTAACACGTTTATTGAGAAGCTTTGTGGTGATCTTGTAGAAAACTTTCTGCTTTGCCTCATGAGAGCAAGACCTTTGTTTTAAAAGTTGATGTCCTTGAATGAAGACAAGGAAAAGAAAAAAAGAAGCTGAAACCCACTGGGTCATTAATTAGTGGGTATATGTTCGACCACAGTCTTTCTCATATGGTTTATGCGCGTATTAACCACTGATCCAAATTGCTTAACTGCGGCTAGGCAGAAAATACCTATGAGGCTTGCGAGGATCACATATTCAAGGACTCCTTGACCATTTTGATTCCTTAAATTGGACTTAGCTTGATTTTTTTTCATAGAAACTCCTTGCTCCCTTATTGATCGATGATTTGAGTCTTACAAAAGAGTAGGGGGTTATCTTGAGTGCTTCTGTTGGAATTGTTTTAAGGAGATCTTAGGTTCGTTCAAAGATTGAACAGTGGATCAAAAAAAGAACCCTCGAATTATTTTGCATCCGCCATAACTTCACTTTAAAATTGATATATGAACGAAAATACAAAGCTTTACGTCTTTGCAAAAAAAGAAGTGGCCCTCATTTTTATCTTTATGGTTCTGATTGCTGTTTCAGCATTTGTGCTTGGAGTTAAAATTGGGAAGAACTATTCCTATCTTCAATCAGGATATACTCCTGAGGACCGGGCGAAAGTAGATATGCTTTCAACTCAAGAAGAGCAACTTCAGGATATTACTGATAAGCGAATGCCCGTTGATCCACAGAAGTTAAAAGATGAAACTCATAAAGCATTAGAGGAAAGACTTAAAGAGCAGTTACAAAAAGAAGAAGCTCCTAAGGTTGAAATGAAGTCTCCTGAAGAAGAGTCGACTACTCAAGTGAGCGGAGAAGACTTTAATGGGAAGTTCACCATTCAGTTAGGTTCACACCGCAGTAAAAAAGAATCAGAAGAATTTGCAAATGGTTTTAAGTACAGAGGCTATAATCCTATCATAAATGAAGTTGAGATTAGTGGTCGTGGGACTTGGTATCGAACTAGTTTAGGGGTATTCTCTTCGATAGAGGAGGCTAAGGCCTATATCAAAAAAGAAATGGAACTTTTCCGTGGTCAAGACTACGTGATTGGGCGCTTCGAATAAATTCATGAAAGAATCAAAACTATATTGTCTCGTTATGGCGGGAGGTCAAGGCACCAGATTTTGGCCATCATCAATTTCAAAGAAACCTAAACAATACCTACCTCTCATTAGTGATAAAAGCTTACTAGAAGAAACACTTGTTCGTTTTGATGGACTAGTCGCTCCTGAAGACCGCTATGTCATCACTGTAAAGGCGCAAGAGCAACTTGTGAAAGACTCGGCGGGGGATAAGATTGGTAAGGATGGAATCATCTTTGAGCCTAGTGGTAGAAATACTGGCCCTTGTATCTTACTTAGCTTAGCAAGCCTAATGGCTAACGGGGCTTCAAGTTCTGATGTTGTGGCAATTGTTCCAAGTGATCATGTCATTCTTAATCATCAAGGCTTTAGGGATACTTTAAAAAAAGCAGCGGAGCTTTCATTAGGGCTTTCAAAGATAGTAACGATTGGAATCAAACCAAACTTTCCTCATACGGGTTTTGGTTATATTCATAGAGGCAATGAGGTAAGTACTTCAGCCTTTGATGTTCAAGAATTTAAAGAAAAGCCTGACCTCGAAACGGCGAAGAACTATGTAGCTTCTGGGGAGTACTTCTGGAACGCTGGTATGTTCGTAGGAACTATTGAGAGGCTCTTAAAAGAATTTGAAACATGTGCCCCTTCAATGTTTGAGCACTATAATGAATTAAAAGATGCCGCCAATGATTTCTCAAAAACAGGAGAGGTCTATGATCGTATGCCAAAAGATTCTATTGATTACGCTATCATGGAAAAATCCAAAGAAGTCATGACCATTCCAGCGGAGTTTGATTGGAATGACCTTGGTTCTTGGGACGCTCTTGAGTCAGTCTTAGAAAAGAAAGATGAGAACTATGTTGGGCAAGCAAAAGAAGTCTTCTTTGAGAAGGCCTCTGGTAATATTATCTTTGCGCCTGGAAAGTTTGTTTCATTGATCGAGGTTAACGACCTCGTCGTTGTCTCAACAGACAATAACATTCTAGTCATCCCGAAAGAGAAGGCCCAAGACGTAAAAAAAGCAGTGGAGTACTTAAAAACTAAAGACTTTGGTAAAGACCATCTTTAGTTAGGAAGTGGGTACTGCTTAATGGACCTTGAAAAAACCTTATCCGACTGACAAGTATAGATCCTTCTAATCTCATTAAGATCTGGCTTCTTTAATTCTAGCTTATGACCCTTTGACTCAGAGATCTCTAGGAGCTTATCGTGAAAGGCCTCTGCGCTTCCAGCTTGCTGACCGACGAAGGCCGCTTCCTGAACCCAGTAATAAAGATCTTCTCTTTTTACATCTGTTTTTTCTACAAGATGGTGAAGGTAGTAACTTGATAAATAATTGGTTCCTTCAAGAACACGCTTTTCAATAACTTCGTTATGAAAAACAAGATCGCGAACTGTATTGTCGAGTCTTTCAATGGCGTAGGCCATGATGCCAAAGTGATCAGGCAGATACATCCTCTCAGCAGAGCTGTGGCTAATATCTCTTTCATGCCAAAGAACAATATTGTCGAGGGCCATTGAATGATGACTGCGAAGGATGCGGGCCATACCAGTTAAGTTCTCACCACTGATAGGGTTCTTTTTGTGAGGCATTGTTGAAGAGCCTTTTTGGCCTTTCTTAAAGCCTTCAGCTAGTTCTCCAACATCACTTCTGTGCAAATGCCTAATTTCAACTGAAAGCCTTTCAATGGCGCTAGCAATTAGAGCTCCGATACTAACAAGTTTTGCGATCCTATCCCTTGGGATAACCTGAGTTGAAACTGCCTCAACATTGAGACCTAATAGCTCAGCGGCTTTGGCTTCGTGATCAGGAGTTAGGATGCAATAGTTTCCTACGGCCCCAGAGAATTGAATAGTGAGTTCATTATTATAAAAGTCTTCAAGCTCTTGGTATCTTCTTGCGAATTCATTGTAATGGCCAAGGAGTTTTTGACCAAAGCTCATGGGCTCAGCGTACATCCCGTGGCTTCTTCCTATCGTTAAGACATCTTTCATCTCAAGAGCTCTTGAGTGAATAGTCTTTAAGAGGTTCTTATAAAGGGGAAGAATAATCTCTAAGCTTTCTTTAATTTGAATAGTTGTTGAAGAGTCGATGATGTCACTTGAAGTAACTCCAAAGTGAAAGTACTTACCAATCTCTGGTTCTACATTTTCTGTGATGCTAGTGCAAAAGGCGATGATATCGTGGCGGGTGGTCTTTTCAATCTCATCAATTCTTTCAGGATTTATGACGGCCTTGTCTTTAATCTTTTGAGTGACACCAGTTGGAACCTTATCTCCTTCAAGAGCTTGAAGAATAGCAAGCTCGACTTTTAAATAAGTTTCAAACTTATGATGGTCTTCCCAAATCTTAGAGATTTCTTTTTTTTCGTACCGTGGGATCATGCTTTCTCCTATTGAACACCTTAGTCAAAAGCGTTCGGGGGTCAGAAGTAGAAACTGTAATCAAGACCAAAGGTTGCCCACGTTAATGTGAGGCTTCTGGCCGCCGAGCCTTGGGTATCAAATTCTTGGGCTTTTCTTACTGAGGATAAGTTATAGCTAAACTTGGCCCCCCAGTGGCTTCTAGCACCAGAACGAAAATGAACACCAAAATCGGTTTTGATTCCGTAACCTGTGTAACTTTCAGAGCGAAAATTATCGCTAAAGGAGTTATAGGTCAAATAAGCAGCGACTGTTTCGAAGATATTTTGGCTATCGATCAAGCTTCTGATGTAACGCGTTCTGTAACCAAGGCCTCCGCCGAAGGTTAAGTTCGTCGCGTTCTCTTCACGTTGAAGTTCTGTTTCAGCACCGATGGAGGTATTGAGTCTGGTCATTTCTCGGTATTTACCAGTGGTATAGGCCAAACAAAATTCAAGCCAAGCCACCCCTAGACGATAGGCGTAATTGGCCTCAAGAGATGTGACTTCAAAAGGGCTCTTTAGGTCTGTGTTAAAATGATAGTTGAGACCAAAGCGGTGCTGGTCTTTTTGTGTGGAATAATCTTCTAAAAAGACTCCCATATTGCGGTCAATCTGACGGATAACAATATCTTGATCAGAGTCTTTCATCTCTTCAAAGACATCGGTATTTTCAAGCTCTTTAGAGCGCACTTCTTTTTTTCGACTTCTTTTTTCACCAGCCTCAAGAGCGTCGAGTTCTGATTGTTCCACTGTGCTTAAGCCGCCGCTGTTATTGGCCCCTTGGGCATTGGCTAAACTTGTTAAGCTAACAAGGGCCAAGAGGATCAAAAGAGATTTTAAGATAGGGTAGATCATCTTTTTTGCACCTTTTTGGCGACAGATTCAAAGTTCTCACCAGGGAAATCTTCTAGGCCAACACTTTTAGCGAGCTCGACCTTCTCTGCGAGGTGATTGTAAAGTGTGTTGGTATAAAGAATCTCAGTCTCGGTCATTTCGTTAAGGGCCGTATGAAAGTTTTCATAGATAGTCTTTCTATTAATATAATTCTCAAGGACTGTATCAAAACTCTTTTGTAAGTTGGCCATACGAGCTTCTAGGATAGTGATTTGATTTTGGTAATTTGAGATACGGTTATAATGAGTTCGAATAGTGGAACCAGTATAATGAGCCGATTGGGCTAGGTTTTGAAAAGCTAGGTCTCTTTGAAGAAGCTTCGTTCTTGTTGAGCGTCCATTTAGAAGTCCCCCAGATCCAGTCAGGGTCCAAGTAGCATTTACAGTTGCTACAAGCTCAATATCTGAAGTTCCAGAGCCTACCATGCTGGTGCCATTAGCAGCTGTCGTTTCATATCTTGTTCTATGCTGATTTCTCCCAAAGCTATGGGTATAAGCACCAAGGTTCATTGAAAGTCTTGGAAGGGGAAGATTCTCGCGAAGTGTTCTTGTATAAGTTCTCTTGGCATTTTCAACTAAAGTGCGGGCCGTGAGAATATTTGGATTATTGTTCTTTCCAAGTTCAATGGCCTCAGTATAGGCCAAGTTGAGTTGTTTATAATCAAGCTCATCGAGGAGGATATAACGAGTGCCGGGATCATCAGCTAAAAGGAAGGCCATTTGTTCGTCTGCAACTGTGGCTGCAATCTTAGCATCATGATAATCATTTTGCGCCTTTAAATATTCGGCCCTTGCTTGGTAGTAATCCTGTCTTGGGATCTTGCGAATCGTGATTTTTTCTCTATTCATTCTATAGATAAAACTAGAATGGCGAAGTTGATTCTTTCTGATCTTCTCTATTTCTTTAGTTCTATAAACTTCAAAGTATTTAATGATGAGGTTATGCCTTAATTCTCTTCTTTGTTCTTTTAAGATCTCTGTATTTCTTTTATAAGTGGCCTTTGCGTTGAGGTAATCTAGATAATCCTTGCCCCAATTAAAGATAGTATAATCTCCAATATTTAATCCAAGGGTTCCGTCAGGGACATTATCTCTGCCAGTTCTTGATTTTCCACCTTCTCTAAATTTACCAAGAGCTTGTTCCCCTGAGCTTAGAGTAATGTCTAAAGTTGGAACCCAGAAATCTTCCCAAGTATCTTTCCAACCAAGGTCTAAGATCTCATTTTCGCTTTCACGTTTTGCTTGCTCGTGATTCTTTCGAAGACCTTGTTCAAGCACATCATTTAGGGCGAGAGATTTATAGTTATCCTTAAAGTCAAAACGTTCGACTTGTTGAACATAGCCATCGCTCTTCATTTTAAAGGCATTTGGATTTACGCTTAAATTTGGTTTTTTAAGAAGTTCATTATCCGTCTTATAGGTGGACTTATCCTCCTGTGAGAAAACGGGACTTGAATATAAAAGCCCAGATAGGCTTACTATGAAGATTGCTTTTTGAATCAAAATTTCTCTCGTCTATTCCGTGACGTATTGTGTGTGTTTTAAGATTCTTGCATAAAATTTTCGAAGGCACCAGAAGGCGGATGAAATTTAATTTAGGCTTGTAGACAAATTTTAGAGGGTTATACCGGGGCAGCCCTTACGGATGATATTTTCTTCTTGGTTTTGAATCTGCACTAAAGTGAGTTTAAGCTCGTGTTCAAGGTGGCGTAGGTTCTTTTGAAGGCTTTGTTTAATGGATCTTTTCTCAGCGGGGACAATCTTTTGAATCTTCTGATTTCTTATAACAAGGGTCTTTAATTTTTGCTTATGATCAATCTTAAGGTTCCTTTTATTCATTAGCGCGTCGCATCTCCTTGAAATTGAAGGATCTGTAACCACCGTGCTCCTATAATCTTGGGCAAAGAGGTTTTGGGTCAATAGATATAGCACCACGCATAATAATGATTTCATATAAATATTCTATCATAATTTTGCGAAGGGGCGAGTTCGTGATAAATTTGCTCCATTATTTGAACGGGTATTAACCCTTTCCTGACTTGGAGTAATCTTGACCAAAAGCAGAGTTTTGGTCCTCATTCCGGCTAGGTACGCTTCCTCTCGATTTCCTGGAAAGCCCCTGGCGCAAATTGCTGGCAAGAGTATGATTCAAAGAGTTTTTGAGAATTGTACTTTAAAGGGCGCCGCTGCCTCATTTGATATCAGGGCCTATGTCGTCACAGATAACCAAGAAATTGAAACCCATGTAAAATCCTTTGGCGGAAATGTCGTCAGAGTCGATGATGAAGTTGAAAGTGGAACAGAGAGGATCTACCTCGCTTTTCAAAAGTCTTCAGATAAAGATTTTGATCTTATTATTAATGTTCAAGGGGACGAGCCTCTTCTGACAAGTGATGAACTTGAGAGGTTGATACAATTTCACCTTGATTCAAGTTTTGATATAGCAACTCTTGTTAAGAAAAATGAATCCTTAGAAGAGTTTAAGAATCCAAATATAGTAAAAGCAATAGTTGCACCAAGCGGGGCTTGTCTTTATTTCTCAAGGGAATCAATTCCACATTTAAAAGACGAAAAAGATTTTAAATCTTGGTGGCAGCATATTGGTGTTTATTCTTATAGGCCTAAGGCCTTACAAAAGTTTTGTGAGTCTCCACTTGGAGTTTATGAAAGCATTGAGAGGCTCGAGCAATTGCGGGCTCTAGAAGAGGGCCTCAGTATTGGGGCATTAGTAACAAATTTAAACTTAATGGGAGTCGATACTCCTGAAGATATCAAAAAATTAGCCGAGGTTTTAAGTGAATAGTGCGAAAAGGGGTAAGCCCAGTAAGAAGTTTGTCTTTATCACAGGTGGCGTGGCCAGTTCTCTAGGGAAAGGTTTAGCGGCGGCGTCCATCGCTTCTTTATTAGAAAGAAGAGGGATTAAGATTAATATGCTTAAGATGGATCCTTATATCAATGTTGATCCAGGGACTATGAGTCCTACTCAGCATGGGGAAGTTTTCGTCACTGATGATGGAGCTGAAACTGATCTAGATTTAGGTCATTATGAGCGATTCACCTCACTAACTTTATCTAAGAGTTCAAACTTTACGACGGGGCAGGTTTATCTGCAGGTTATTGAGAATGAAAGAGAAGGGAAGTATCTAGGAAAGACGGTTCAAGTTGTTCCTCATATAACAAACGAAATTAAAAGAAGGATTGACGTAGCAGCAGAAGACTGTGAACTCCTTCTTGGTGAGATTGGTGGGACAGTTGGGGATATTGAATCTCAACCTTATATTGAGGCCATTAGACAATTTGCTCACGATGTTGGGCATGAAAATGTTCTTTTTGTTCACTTGGTTCTTCTTCCTTATTTAAATGCGGCGGGGGAGTTAAAGTCTAAGCCTGCTCAACACTCTGTTAAAGAGCTTAGGTCAATGGGGCTTTTTCCTAATATGATCATCCTTAGGTCAGAGCATGATATTGAACCTAGTATCATCGATAAGATCTCACTCTTTTGTAATGTTCCTAAAGGAAATGTTTTTGCTTCAATGGACGCTGATTCAATCTATAAGGTGCCTCTCGCTTTTCATAAGCAAGGGCTTGATGACAAGTTAACTGAGCTTCTTGGCATGTGGACGGCCACTCCGAAGGTCGATGATCTCGATAAGGTTGTTTATAATCATGATAATCCACTACGATCAGTTAAGATCGCCGTAGTAGGTAAGTATACAGACCTTCAAGAATCCTATAAGTCTCTCGAAGAAGCTCTTACTCATGGAGCTTTAGCTAATCAATTAAAGCTTGATACTGTTTATGTAGATGCGCAGGATCTAGAAGATGAATCTAAAGTTGAAGATATCTTAGGTGAATGCAGTGGAATCTTAGTTCCTGGTGGCTTTGGAGAGAGAGGAACTGAAGGAAAGATTAGGGCCGTTCGTTATGCTAGAGAGAATAAGGTTCCTTATTTTGGAATCTGTTTAGGCATGCAACTAGCGATGGTTGAATTTGCAAGAAACGTCGCAGGGATTAAAGACGCTACAAGTGAAGAATTTGATAAGAATGGATCAAAGCTTATTCATTATATGGAAGGGCAATCAAAAGACGGATCTAAGGGAGCAACCATGCGACTTGGGGCCTATGATTGTCATCTAGAAAAAGGAACTTATGCTCATAAGATCTATGGAAAGTCTGATATTAGTGAAAGACACCGTCATAGACTTGAAGTTAATAACGAATATGTTGATAAAGTAAAAGAAGCAGGGATGGTGATCTCTGGGATTAATAAAGAATTAAACCTCGTAGAAGTTATAGAACTTGAAGATCATCCGTACTTTATTGCTTGTCAGTATCATCCGGAGTTTAAATCAAGACCTTTTGCTGCTCATCCACTGTTTAAAACATTTATTGAAGCTTCAGATAAAAGGCAGCAAAAATAATGAGCAATAAAGCGCCCCTTGAATTATTTATTGGTCCATGTGTCCTTGAATCAGAGGCTTTAGCCGTTGAGATAGCGACGAGCCTAAAGAAAAACCTAGAGCCCTTTAAAGATAAGATCAAACTTACCTTTAAAGGAAGTTTTGATAAGGCCAATAGATCTTCGATTGATTCATACAGAGGACCAGGAATAGAAGAAGGTCTTCGAATCTTAGAGAAAATAAAAAAAGACTTTGGTTATCCTGTGATCACTGATTTTCATTACCCAGACCAAGCCTCTCAGGTGGCTTCGGTTTGTGATGTTCTTCAGGTGCCAGCCTTTCTTTGCCGTCAAACCGATATGATCTTAGCTGGAGCCAAGGCCTGCAAGGAAAACGGAAGCCGACTAAAAGTTAAAAAAGGTCAGTTCCTCTCTCCAGAGGAAACCTTAAATATTGTCTCTAAAGCAAAGACCTACTTGAACGAAGATTCAATCCTTCTCACTGAAAGAGGCACAACCTTTGGTTACAATAGATTGATTGTTGATATGGCCTCTTTTGAAATCATGAAAAGCTTTGGTGTAAAGGCCATTCATGATGCTACCCATTGTGTTCAAAGACCTGGTGGTCTTGGAACTTCTACTGGCGGTGCTAGAGAACAAATCCCAGCCCTGGCCAAAGCAGCTATTGCCGCCGGAGCAGATGGGGTCTTTATGGAAACTCATCCAAATCCTGATCTTGCTAAGAGTGACCCGACAAATTGCCTCTCCCTTGAGGCAATTCCTGTTATTGTTGAAAAATTATTAAGAATCTACGAGGTAGTTTAATATGCATAATCATGACCTTCCTGACTTTCGCGCCATCGGAAAACATTTTAAAGCAAAGCTAAGTAAGATTAAGGTCTTGGCCTTTGATGTTGATGGCATTCTTACAAACGGAAATGTTTATTGGGATGGAGAAGAAAGAGGCTTTAACCGCCAGTTTAATGTTCTTGATGGTTATGGGATGCGGGCCATGCAAAGACTAGGGTATAAAGTCGGGATCATCACAGGTGGAGATAGCCTTGGGGTTTTTAAACGCTTTGAAGAAAACTTAAAGCTCGATTTTGTCTATATGGGTAACGAAGATAAAAGAGAATCTTATAAGAAGTTAATGGCAGAAGGTCATGAAGCGGAAGAGATCCTTTATATGGGGGATGAGTTCTTTGATATGCCTTTAATGCAAAAGTCAGGTTTCTCAGCAACAGTGGCCCACGCTTCACACGAAGTTAGAGAAGTGGCTGACTATATTTGTTTTCGTAAGGGCGGGGCAGGTTGCGTACGAGAGGTGATTGATATCTTTAGATACGCCAATGATATTGAAATACCAATTCCTCAGTTTGATTAATTATGGATAATGAAAAATTAGAAAATCTTAAAGCCGTCTTAGAGGCTACAGAAGTTTGGCCATGTCATTACATGTTTAAGTTTATTGTTCCCGTCGATAATCATCAGTACCTGATAGAGCTCGTCGGTGATGCTGAGGTAATCTTAAAGCCTAGCAAAAAAGGGAACTATATGAGTGTTACCATCAAAAAAATGCTTCAATCTCCCGAAGAAGTGATTAAAATCTATGTAAAGGTTTCTTCAGTAGAAGGGATTATTTCACTTTAGGAGATTTCATGTCACAACGAACGGCCCTCGTAATAGGGGCAGGTGCTTTTGGTACGGCCATAGCATCAGTACTCGCTAACAACTTTGATAAAGTCATCTTAAAGGTTAGATCTGAAGATGTTTATACTCCTATAAAAGAGAACGATGAAAACGCCGTTTACCTCCCTGGGCTAAAACTCCCAAGCCACCTTGTTCCGGCCCTCTCTTGGGATGAAGTAGATGAATTAAAAGAAGGAAATATAGAGCTTATCGTATCCGGGCTTCCTACGGCAGCGATCTCTGGGTTTTATGAAGAGAACTTAGATCGCTTTCAAAAGTACCTAGATCAAGAAATTCCAGTGGTCTCCCTTTCAAAAGGGATCGACCCCGTTACCCTAGAGATGGCCGATGATCTTTTCTATGAATCCTTTCCCCATCATAAAGAGCTCTTCACTTTCTTATCGGGCCCGAGTTTTGCTAAAGAAATCGTCCAAGCGCAAATCACACTTGTGACACTCGCCGGGCGTTCAAGAAAGATCTTAACGAAAGTTTCTCAAATGTTTGAATCTCCTTATTTTAAAGCGCTTCCATCATACGATGTGAAGGGCGTGTTGTTAGGCGGAGCTTTAAAGAACGTTCTCGCCATTGCTGGTGGAGTGATTGAGGGGCTTGGCTATAACGACAATACCCGCGCCGCTATGATCACAAGAGGAATTGCAGAGATGCTAAGATTCGGAAGAGTCTTCAACGCCAGACCAGAAACCTTCTACGGTCTCTCTGGAATGGGGGATTTAATCTTAACGACAACAGGTGGACTTTCTAGGAATAAACAATTTGGTTTAGAGCTAGCAAAGGGAAGAACTCCCGCTGAGATCATAAGCTCTCAAAGAACCACAGTCGAAGGCTATAAAACCACACAAGCGGTTCATCTTCTTTCCGAAAAATATGAAATCCGCGCCAATATCTTTAACGCCGCTTATGAAGTCATGTTCAATGAAAAAGAGGCCAAAGAAGTTATTGAGACTCTTATGAATACGCCTTCTCGCTTTGAATTAGAATAAATGATTTGATTACTAAGAAGTAAAAAGCTCTTTCTTAATAAGCTGAAGTAGGAAGGTTTCTCTCTCTACGGACATTCCTTTTTTCTTACTATGGGCGATTGTCTCTAGGTTATGAGAAATGGCCTTATCAATATTAACCCAAACAGGTCCCATTCCATTTTTGATTTCGTAGTCTTCAAGGGATGTAGTGCCTAGGTCGTCGTCTACTGTGCAAGTATAGCAGTAGGAGATCATATGCTGGATATCGTAATCGTCTTTGTACCAAGGGCGGTGCTCTTCGTAGATACCAAATTCCTTTATATTTTGAATATTCTTTGCGCCTGTTTCTTCTCTTAGTTCCCTGATCATTCCTTGAACTTTATCTTCGCCGCAGTCAAGTCCACCTCCAGGGAAACTGTAATCATTATATCTTTCGGTGAAGAGCATAAGAACTGATTGGCCACTAATGGCAAGAGCTCTGGTGGAAAATCTTGTATGACTAGTCTCTAGACCTTTTAATTCAATATCAGGGTGAGTTACTGTTCTTAGATGCCTCATCGATTATTTTAACTCTTTTAAATTGCGGCGGATCCTTTCAATCTCTTCATCTGAATAGAGCTTCTTTTTGAGTTGTTTAATGAGGGCCTGTGCCATTGTTAGGGCTTCTGATTTTTGAAAAAGGTTTACCACCCAAGTAGGGATATAGCCTTGAGGGTCTGTGAAAGAGACCACCTCGAGGAGGGTTTCTTTTTTAGTTTCATCCCATGTTAGGGTGAGGTTACTTGGGTAGACTAGGGCTCGGATATTTCCTTTTTTAATTATGCGGTCATTTTGAACAGAGCGGCAGTGAAGGCGGATCTTATCGAGGGAACCTTCGATGATAGTATCGACTTGCACAAGGACTTCCCTGTTATCAAAGGGAAAGGGCATGAGTACTTCTGCGTACTCAATGCGAGAAGCTTTGTTATTGGGTACGTCTTCTGCCCAGCTTGTCTTTAGCCGTGGGATCCACTGGTGCTTTCTTTTAGTGTCGATAAAAACGGCAAAGATCTCTGGGATAGTAAAGGGAACCCAGACCCTTGCTTTGTAGGGGTAGATATCGTTGATGTCTTTAGTGCCTGAATAAAGCTGGATCTTATTTTCTTTTTCAAGGAGGACCCATTTGTTTTTTTCAGCAAGAAGAGCAGTGCTTAAAAATAAACAAATGGATAAAAAGAGTATCTTCATTACTCTTCCTTAGTTGAGTTTTGAGGCGATCTCTTTAAGGCTAATGGTTTCTCCTAAATCTATCAAGGTTCCATCTGGTTTTTGGATAAAATAAGCGGGAACTCCTACATAACCCTTGGATTTAAGCCATTCTCCAATGATAGGGTCACGCTTTGTCCAATCCGCTAAGAGGAGCTTTACTCCTTTTCTATCAATAAGTTCTTTGAAGCTACTTGTTTCAATAACGGTTTTTTCATTCACTTTACAGGTAAAGCACCACTTCGCTGTGAAATCCATAAAGACATAATTTCCATCTTCTTTATGATTATTCATAGCGCTTTCACTCCATGCTTCCCAAGGAAGTCCGGTGGCCCTCTTTTCTACAACCATTCGTGATTCACCCTCAGATAATGTAGGGGACTCTAATTTAGAGTTGAAGATATTAAATAAAAGGGCCGCGGGAAGAATGTAGAGAAGAGCCCTAATAGGCCACTTCTTGGTGATCTTTTGATGAGCGTAAATAGCAAAGAAAAGAAGCACTATGACGGTGTTTAATTTGATGAGGGCCGATGTTCCATCCACCTGAGTGGCAAAGACATCGAGAAGCCAAACCATCGTAAGAAGAAGGGTAAGCCCTAGGATCTTTTTAACAGTGTCCATCCAAAGTCCAGGCTTAGGTAACCAAGAGATTAGTCCTGGAAAGAAACCTGTTAAGATAAAAGGAGCTGAGAGGCCAAGACCAATTGATAAGAATGTCGCAAAGACGTCGAAGTTAGTTCCGGTGAAAGCAAATGTTAAAGCTGTCCCTAGAAAGGGGGCGCTACACGGAGTTGAAAGGATTGTCGCTAAGACTCCACCAAAGAAATCCCCACTAAAACCTTCTTTTAGTTGAACAGAACCAAGCTTGCTTCCTCCTGGAGTCTTAAACTCAAAAAGGCTGAACATATTAAGGGCCATGACAAATAAAACAACTAAAGTTAGAGCGATGAATCTAGGAGATTGAAGTTGAAAGCCCCAACCAATTGATTCTCCATTTAGTTTCACAAGGACAACAATACAGGCCATCAAAAGAAAAGTCGCTAGCACTCCTAAGGTATAGACTAAGTTGTGTTTTAAGACCCTTGCGTTTGATTCTTCAGAGTGGGAAATAAGGCCAAAAAGCTTTATGGAAATGACCGGGAGTACACAAGGCATTATATTTAAAATAAGACCACCAATAAAGGCAAAGAGAATATAGGTCCACATGGACCTCGCCGGCTCACCATCCGGAGAAGCCGTGGAAGAAGTCACTTCGATAGAATGACTTGGGGACTGTTCTTTCTTTAACTCAACTACTGAGTGGGGAACTGGGGTTAAGATCTTTATAAAATCATTGAGCCTCTTAGCTCCTAGAAGATTAAAAGAAGAGAACTCTTTAGTGATCTTTTCTATCTTTCCATTGATAGGATTGGCATAGAGGAATGAGAATTTGTAGGGTTTTGCAAAGACTCCATTTGAGGGAAGCTTTACCGGAGGGTCTGAGTATTCTCCGTCCCATTCGATAGGAATCTTGGAATAAACATTTCCCTGCTTATCCCTGAATTTTTCTTCGTGCTTGAAAGTAAAGGGATCTAGTGGAAAGGGAGTGAGTAGGTTTAGTGAAGGATTAAGCTTATTTGTCTCACCACTTGTAAGGTTGGTAAAAAGAACTAGACCGCCAGTTTCTTCATCTTTACTCAAAATGAGATCAAGATTATCAGAAATAGGAGTTTCTTTGGGAAGGTTTTCTAGGCGGGTGACAGCTTCTTCTCTAGAAATAAGCTGATTTCCTACACTAGAGCCTTTATCTAATTTAAGAACCTTCTTTCCAGGGATACAGATGTGCTTACAGACAAGCCATTTAGAAGTGATAACTAAAGAACCAGATTCTATTTCCTTGAGTTGTTCTAAACTAGGTTCAAAAAAGAAGCTGTATTTCTTAGCATAACCAAAGGCCAGCATATTTCCTTGTTCAAAGTATCTATTAGGACTAGGCCACTCAAGAGGTTTAATATCGATGGCCTCCCCAGAGAGCTTAAAGTCAGTTGAAGTTGGAAGTCCAGCATCTCCAGGGTTTTTCCAGTAGGTATGCCATTTAGGGGCCGCTTCGTAATTAAGCACAAGGTAAGTCTTTGAATCATGACTTAGTAGCTGTGCGCCAAATTTAACCACATCATCAGGAACAGAATTATCCGCACGCAAAGAGAGGGAGACAAAAATAAAAAATATTGTAGAAAATAACTTCATATGACTTCCTTAACGGCAATATCTTAGCAAAACTTTGTCTCTTTGTTACTAGATTACTGTCAGTTTTATGTCATGTGTCGCCTCAAGGGGGCTTTTCGTTGCTACTATAGGTCATGGCAAGTTACCCAGAAAGAATCATTTGTTTAACGGAAGAATCAGTTGAAACTCTCTTTCATTTAGGTGAAGAGCACCGAATTGTTGGGGTCAGCGCCTATGTTGAAAGGCCAGTAGAGGCCAAGAAGATTAAGAAAGTCTCTGCCTTTACTTCGGCCAATATAGGCAAGATCTTAGAATTGAAACCAGACCTGGTTTTAGGCTTTTCCGATATTCAAAAAGATATTGCTAGAGACCTTATTGGAGCAGGAATCAATGTCTACTTTGCTAATCATAGAAGCTTAGAAGAAATCTTAAATTATATCCTTTGCTTAGGATCTCTTGTGGGTAAAAAAGAAGAGGCCTTAGAACTGATTAGTACCCTTGAAAAGAATCTTTTGAAAGCTTCTGAGTTTTCTAAAACACTTTCTAGAAAGCCTCGCGTATACATTGAAGAATGGGATGAGCCTATGATCAGTGGGATCAAGTGGTTTTCTGAATTGATAGAAGCTTGCGGAGGAGTTGATATCTTTAGCCAAAAATCTCAGCAGTCCTTGGCCCCTGATCGAATCGTTTCAAATAAGGATGTGATCTCTAGCAATCCTGATTTTATCTTTGGTTGCTGGTGTGGAAAGAAGGTAGATATTGATCAGATCAAAAGCCGAGAAGGTTATTTGAATATAGAAGCTGTGAAGAACAATCGGGTATTTGAATTAGACCCGGCTATCTTCTTACAACCGGGGCCAGCCCCCTTCATAGATGGAATCCCAAAGATTATAAATTTCTTCAAGGATTTTAAGTAAACTGCCGATATAGCTCTCGAGGTAAGCTTGAGAGTATTAATTGTCGCATTTATTTTATCCTTAATTTGTTTGGTTTCGGCTATAGCGGGGGAACCTGTTTTTTCAAGTAAAGGGGTAAGCCTGACTTATGATGATGAGTCGGGAGTTTATGAAGTCTATAAGAATGGAAAACTTGATAGTAAGAGAGTTATCCAAAGTTATGAAGATATCATTCACATGAACAAGCTTCTCAAGAAATTAGGAGCGACGCCTAATGAGGAGCTAACCTTAGCTTTAAATAATAAATTAATGAAAAGCCTTAAGCCTCCTTCAGAGGAACAATTAGTTGAAGTTGGTGTTGGAAGTTTAGAGCTTCTAACAAAAGCGGCTACTCTTCCTGTTGATCAAGGGGCAGCCTGCTCAGTTCAGAGCGATAAGGCTAGGTTTAAATTTAGTGATAAAAAGAAAACGAAAACAGGAAAAAAGAAGGGTTGGTTTTGCGCCACTCCTTCAGAGAAAGACCTATCCTTTAATTATAGTCCTAAGAAAGAGGCGGCAAAGATTAAAGATGACCGAACATTTATGAATCATTGGATGGGGGGTAATATAAAGAATACCATTACCTTAGATACCTATAATGACAATTTCCTTCATGGGGGCGGAATTGCTTTAACGGGGGATCAAACCGCTGATGACCGGGCTAGAACCTATGGGCATGCCTTGCAGTACGAAGCTGAAGGCGATGATGGAAGTTTTAGAATGCGATACAGTAGTAACCTTTTTACAAGGCTCTCTCCTAACGAGACCGCCTGGGGTGGACAGGATCGCTGGACCGATGACAATAAGTTACGCTTAGATGCAATGGAAGAGACGACTCTTTTTCTAAGAGGAACTAAGAACTTTGATTCAGACAAGAATACTTATGGAATCGGAAGCCTCTCTTTTAGAGAAAGGACCGATGAGAACCGTGGTAGCCAGGCTCTGCAGGATTCTTGGCACGGAATGAGTGGTTCAGTAAAATATGATTATAAAGATTTTATGGATGAAGAATACTCATTAGAACTTAAGGCCGGGGTAGGAAAAAAGTTTGAAGGTGACCTTGGTAAATGGCGTTGTAAGGCCGTAGTAGAGGGGTTAGTTGGAATTGATGCTTGGACTATGGACCGAGCTGAAGCTGAAGTCTTCGCCTCTGTTGGTCTTGATTCTGGAAAAATGGGGGGAAGAGAAGCGGATAATCCGTGGCTGGCTCTCGAAGCTTATACAAGACAAAGTATAGACACTGACGGTCTTCATGAATCTACTTATGGGGCCAAAGTATCGACTTCATTTAAATGGGGAGAATCTAGAATTAAGCCTTATTTAGGAGTTGAATTAATTGATGAAGAATCAGACCGCATGTTTCAAACAGCTGATGAAGGCAACGAGCTCATCCATACCATTGGCATACAAGTAAGCTTCTAGTAAATTTTTAACATTTCTGTAGTATCAGTAATAATTCCATCAGGCTTTATGGTAGAGCCAGATAAGTCATCCTCTTTATTAGCAGTATAAACCATAACTTTTAACCCTTTCTCATGGGCCTTAATCATTAGTTCATCTGTTAAAACTTTATAGTGAATATAGATCCAGCTCATTTTCATCTCATTGGCAAAATTTAAGTATTCTTCTGTGACGGGTTGTTGAAAAGGAGTGTCCCAGCCGGTTTCACACTTACAGTAGAGTTTAATTGAGGCGATAAGATTGGTATCAAATGAATCGATGATAACTTTTGATTTCTTAATTGTTTTCTTAACGATATAAGCGATCTTCTTTCCTAGGTCTAATGTTGCAGATATATGTTTTTGATTCTTAGCTTCTATTAGAAAGTTTATCTTCCCATCATACTTTTTAAGCACCTCTTCAAGAGTAAGAAGGTCTTTAAACTTAGGGAGGCTTCTTAAATGGTTTAAAGAGCTTCTAAAGATCCAGTACTCAACACCTTTGTCATTATAAGTAGGATCATGATTTAGAATAGGAACTCCATCACTCGTGATTTGAATATCTAACTCGACCCACTTGAAGGGGCTAGAGATAACGTTC
The DNA here is from genome assembly GCA_047630275.1 of Sulfitobacter sp. GTDB lineage: Bacteria > Bdellovibrionota > Bacteriovoracia > Bacteriovoracales > Bacteriovoracaceae. Next base: position 739,657 of record JBLHVN010000001.1, read on the forward strand.
TCTAACGCGAGCCTAGAATTCTCTAATTCTGAATTGGCTGGGCCATTAATATTTCCTCTGTGGCTAATAAAAAGAGGTTTTTCAGTTTCAGTAATTGAAGGCCTACTTACTTGCTCTAAAGTATCTTTAGGAAAGTAAGCATTATTATTAATGGCGTAGGCATGAAGGGGACTCATCTTTTCAATGAAGCTCTTCATCTCTAACAAGAAAGGCTTTATTTCATTTGGAAGTAGGCGGCCGAATTCCTCGATGGCCGTAACTGTTAGAGTCTTTTTTTCTCTGTCAAAGAATCCTTCCCCTTTATTTTTCCAAAAATACATCCTCTCCTGGGATTCCCCTCCGACAGAATAGATAATCCGGTCAGCGGGCCAGCTCTCATCTTCTCCTAAAAGGTTTAGGCCTTGATCGCAGGGGTGTCTTTGATATTCTAAGAGAGCAGCTAAGGTCGAGGGAATATCATGCTGAGATCCTCTTCTGTTGGTGTACTGCTGATACTTATTGAGCTCTCCTTGACTAAGCCCAACAATTGAAAAAGGAACTTTAAAACGGTTGTGTTCATCTTCTCCTCTTTCAAGATAATAAGGAGTATGATCTCCAACAATTAAGAGAAGAGTTCCTTTTTCTTTCTCATTTTTTTCATACCAATCGAAAAACTTTTTAAATTCTGAATCTGCAAAGGCATAGGACTCCCAACCCGCTAAGATCTTTCCTTCGTCATCACCTTTATAAATACTAAACCAATCCTTTCCTTCACCAAATTCTTTATTGGCCTTAACAAATTTAGGCTTCCAGGACTGAGGTAATAAATAAGGATCGTGGGTAGAGAGGCTAAAGAAAGTTGTAAAGTAAGGTGAACTTCCTTTTGATTCAATCCAAGATTGTAACTTCTTATACATCGTACCGTCGTCATAACCCCAACCATAGACCTTATCTTTTAGAGCTGGGTCTAGTTCGATAATTTCTTTGAACCCAACTCTTTTTAGAAACTCCCTCTGGTGTTCAAAAGAAAGGTCTGATCCATGAAAGTAAGAGGTCTTGTAGCCATTTGAGTTAAGAATGTTGGGAATCCCTCTCACTCTAGGGGGAGGGACTTTCCAAAGCATGTTGATATGGGGCTGAGGAGGAAGACCTGAAAAGAGGGCAGGAAGGGCTTGAGAAGATTTCGAACCAGAGGCCAAGAATCGATAGAAGGTTAAGTTCTCGTCCAATACCTTTTTAATATGAGGAACTAGATATTGGCCTTTAACTTTTTGAGTAAGCTGGTTAGTCCCTAGTCCTTCTAAAACCAGCATAATGACGGATCTTTTATTTTTAACAAATGTCTTAGAGGCCCTATCTTCACAAAAAGGGGCTTCAGGTTTCAGGCCTCCTCTAGGAGGAATTTGTCCGAGAGAGGCTTGATATGGGCGAAGGTCTGAGAAGTCGACCTTTGCAGCAATGGCTTTAGTGTTTTTAGATTTATCGAAGTAATCGAGGACTATATGTAAGAGACCATGCCTTGATCCTGCGTACATCTTATTACTAAAACTTGAAGAACTTGCATGAACTGCAATTGTTAAGACAGCGAGGATAGAAATAACAAGTGGCCTCTTCATAGGCTTATGGGAAAACTTCTTAGAAATAAACTCACTTAAGAAGTATGAGGTTAGTACAAAAAAGAGGATGAGAAGTGTTAAGGCTAAATAGGGAGCATTCGCCCCTATTGAAGACTCTAAATGCTTAACTTGGTCAAAGTAAAAAAGGACTTCTTTCGAAGGAAGCTTGTAGTAGAAGCTTTCGTAAAAGAAGGTTAAAAGCATCATCAAAAAATAGAGATTGATAAGAAAAAGAGACGCAAAAACTAAGAGTTTATTTTCATGTGGTTTAGGGACATCAGTCTTTTTTTTCTTCTTCTTAACTTCCTTACTCTCAAGAATAGGACTCTCAAAGATTAAAAGTGAGAGGATGTAGATAAAGAAAAAATTAGGGATAAAAGAGAGTAAGATGCCAAAAAGATAGGAAGCATCAAAGAAACTTCCTCCAATAAAGATGATGAGGGCCCTTATGATAATAAAGATGAGAGCTAGGGAAGCTGAATAAACTAAGTGGCTCAAAGCTTCTCCTATAAAGTCATGATTGCGGCACCGAGACTACCAGCACTATCAGATAATTGATGTTGGTAGATGTTTGGAGTCCTTCCTGTAACGAACATCTTCCTAGAGAGCTCTGACTCTAAGTTTTCATAAATTAAGCTTTGCTTGCTCACTCCGCCCCCTAATACAAAGTAATGAGGATCGAAGATATTATTTAAACTTATCAAAAACTCGGCCAGTCTTTCTTTGTAATCACCGATGACCCCTAAGGCAACACTGTCACCAGTACTAGCTAGAGAAAAGATCTCTTCAGAGCTTAAGAGCCTCTTCTGATCAGCTTGGGATTGCCTTATCTTCATGGAGGACTCTATAGCCGGTCCTGCTAAGTATTGTTCAGCGCAACCGTGTAGGCCGCAATAACAAGAGTGTCCATTTGTTACCAGAGGGAAGTGACCAATCTCACCGCCTCCGCCTTTGCCACCTTCAATGATCTTACCAGCATTAATAAGGCCGCCGCCGCATCCTGTTCCTAGGATGATGCCAATTGATTGCTGTGAAGATACGAGGACCCCCGTTTCTTCTTGGTATTTTAAACCGGCTCCGCATAGGGCTTCAGCTAGAGCAAAGCAACTAGCATCATTATTAGCTGATACTTTCTTTTTAAAGTTGAGTGCTTTTGTAAAATCGGAGATAAAGTCCTTTCCGATTAACATACGAGTATTTCCGTTAAGCATCTTTTTAGTCTGAGGGTGAACGGACCCTGGAAGGCCTAGTCCTATTCCATCGATTGAATCTATGCTTAGGTTATTCTCTTCAAGAGTGGACTTAGTGAGGGCCACTATATTTTCTAAGTAAGCTTCGTAACCATTTTTTCTATTAGTGGGCATTCTTTTAGAATAGTTGAGCTTTATGTCAGTTGTTCTATCTTGATAGGCTAAGTTGAACTGTCCATCACCGGAGTTTAGCTGAAAAAGGGAAACCTCTGTTTTAGTCCCTCCAATATCGAATCCTAGCAAATACTCCATACAAACTTTCCTTAAGGTTATAGAGAATTATTCGCTTTTTTGATGATCCTAGTCAAGGATTTTGGATAGTTATCCCAAATAGTTGAGTTGAATGAGCGGTTTTAAGGAGATTCTTTAACATCTGGTTTAAGTTTTTCTCCTAAGAGTCCGATTAGACGTATGAAGAATAGTAATAGTCACTTTTACGGGCTGAATTATGAACATGAAAAATAAAAAATTTATCCTCCTATTAGCAGCCATCTCGCTGTTTTCCTCTTGTGATTTGATGGATCAAATTGAATCAAAGGCCGTTGTTATAAACAACTATGAGCGCACTTCGCTTGCCTTAGCTAAGGAAAATAGAGAGCTCAAGATGGAAATCGAACGCTTGCGTTTTGAAATCCAGGGGCTAGAAAGTACCAATAGTTTCTTAAAAGTTAAACTTGAAGATAAGAAAATCGAAAAGAAGGGAAGAGGCTTAGCCTCAGTGGCTCCTGTTGCCCCTCAAAATGACTTAGTAAAATACGATATCTATAAGTGGAGCCCAAATCAGATCTTGGCCACAGCGGAAACTTCTTTTAGAAAGAAGGACTTTGAAAAATCAGCTCAGTTCTTTCACGCTCTAGCTGTTCATTACCCTGAACATAAAGAAATCAATGATAAATATCTTTTTCAAGCAGGTGTCGCGGCTTTTGAGTCAGGCGAGCATCCAGAGTGGGTAATTGCTCACCTTGATCGTCTTGTAAAAGAATACCCCGCTTCAAAATACTATAGAGGAGCAAGATTATGGGGTGCTTTAACACATTTACAATTAGGAAATAGCGATCAGTTCTTCGAAACCGTAGAAGAATTTAGATTGAAATATAGAAACACGGACGAATGGAAAATCCTGAGTGGCCATTATGAAAAAATTGTTCAGAAGTACAAGAAGTAGTCTGGTAATAGCTTTTTTCGCTACCCTAGGGCTTATGGCAAATGCAAATGCAATTGCTCCTATAGCTATGGTGAGCGCTGTAAAAGGTAATGCCTTTATCCATCACCTTGGAAAGACCAAGAAAATTAAAGTGGGCGATCATATCCACAACTTTTCTGAGATCTTTACTGAAGTCGGGAGTCAGGTAAGTTTTTCTGATTATTACGATCATCAGTATCACCTAGCGGGAAGTGGACACCTAAAGTTAAACGGCAAGACTGTAGAGCTTCAGGGGGGCTATCTGTGGCTTCAATCTTTTAATAGAGAAGAGTCATTCGCAGTTGAGACGGCAAATGCTCATGTTAATTATATGTATGGTGAATCAGTCATCTCTTTTAATTCCTTCGATGGAAAGACTCAGATCATGACTATTTCAGGTGGATGGGATTTCTCAAACAAATTTGAAAAATATAGAACAACCAGGCTTCAAGAAGGTCAGTTTTCTTTTATCTCTAAAGATTATGAAGGCGGCTCTCCAAGACACCCAACTCCAATTGGGCAGGGGTCTTTTTCTAAAGTGACTGGACTCTTTGGTGGAGTGAAAAGGCTAAACCAACAAGCTTCTAGAGACTTTCAAGTCCATGCCAATGTTCAAAAGTCTGAATCAACAGGCTTTAAAGTTCCTATGGTTAAACGAGGGATTGCTTCACAAATTGAAGGGGATCAGTTTCCAACAAGAAGTGAAGAAGATAGCACAGCCCTTATTAGAGAGATTGCAGCAGCCGGAAGTGCTCCTACTACTTCACCTAGCTATAAGCCAACCTTTAAGAAGACTCCTTCGACTACTGAGAAGGAATCATTTTTAAGATACTATAATTCTAGAGTTTCAAACATGAAGCCAACTAAGAAAGTAAGAAAGAATAGAGTGAATTATAAAAAGAAAAGTGGCGCAAAGATCTTTGTTTACGGAGCTGACTGGGCCCCGAAAGCTCAAAAGATCTCAGGGGACATCAGAGTGTATGATCCTAAAAGACTTGAAGCAGCTGAAAAGCTAAGTCAAAAACCAGTTGTTAAAAAAGAAGTTAAGCAAAGAGCTCCAGCATCAGTAACAAAAAAGCTAGAAGCTCCAAAAGATGTCTTTGAATCAACTCTTAGAAAAGAGTTTAAGAAGCAAACGCGTCATACTTCTGAGATTAATGACTTGATCAATGAGCTTCAAAGCTACGATCAGGACTATCAACGATCATATTAATTCAATTCCACTCAGTGCTTAATGCACTGAGTGACCAATGCTTTTCCTTCCTTAGATAGACTTATATACATACCTCTTCGTTTACGTAGGCTGCCATTTATCGTATAATTCGAAAAAAGCCTGAGGTTCTCTATGTCCAAGATTTCTGATCAACCCGCACTAACTTATGATGATGTTCTTCTCAAACCTGGATATTCTGAAATCCTTCCAAGCGAAGCTATCTTAGAAACCCAGTTCACGAGAAATATCAAAATAAAGATCCCTATTGCATCATCTGCGATGGACACGGTGACCGAGTCTAAGACCGCCATTACCATGGCCAAAGAAGGCGGCATAGGCGTTATTCATAAGAACCTCTCTATCGAAGCACAAGCTGCTGAAGTCAAAAAGGTGAAGAAGTTTGAAGCGGGAATGATCACTGATCCCATCACCATCCACCCTGATGAAACTTTATTTAAATTAGTTGATCTTATTTCAACTCATAAGATTACAGGTGTACCTGTTGTGGATGAAAATGGGGTTGCCGTTGGAATCTTGACCAGCAGAGATATGCAGTTTGAAAATAACCTAAGTCAAAAAGTAAAAGAAGTGATGACTCCAAAGGAGCAATTAGTAACAGCTCCAGAAAATATTCCACTTGAAGAGGCCAAGGCCCTTTTACATAAACATAGAATTGAAAAACTTCCCGTTGTAGATAAGGCCGGAAAATTGAAGGGCCTTATTACTATTAAAGATATTTTAAAAGATATTGATTATCCAAACTCTAGTAAAGATGAGCAGGGCCGCTTAAGATGTGCCGCTGCCATTGGAGTAGGGGAAAAAGAATTTCAAAGGGCCCTTGCTCTTTGTGAAGCTGGTGTTGACGCAATTGTTGTTGATACGGCTCACGGTCACTCCAAAGGAGTGATTGAAATGGTTAAAAAGCTAAAGAAAGAAGTTTCTTGCGATATTGTTGCTGGAAACGTTGGGACGGCAGAAGGTTGCCAAGCCTTAGTCGATGCAGGAGCTGACGCCATCAAGGTTGGAATTGGACCAGGATCAATTTGTACCACGAGAGTTATTTCAGGCATTGGAGTTCCACAGTTAAGTGCACTACTTGATGCAAGAGATGTTTGTGAAAAAGCTGGGATTCCCTATATCGCTGATGGTGGGATTAAGTACTCTGGAGATATTGTTAAGGCCTTAGCCGCAGGGGCAAAATGTATTATGATCGGCTCTCTTTTTGCGGGAACTGATGAAACTCCTGGAGAGATGATTCTCTATCAAGGAAGAAGCTATAAAGTTTATCGAGGAATGGGCTCAATCGGTGCCATGGCCCTTGGCTCGAAAGATCGTTATGGGCAAGGCTCAGTTGATGAAATTGGAAAGCTTGTTCCTGAAGGAATTGAAGGACAAGTTCCTTATAGAGGAAGCCTTCATTCGAATATTTACCAACTTCTTGGGGGACTTAGATCAGGCATGGGTTATGTCGGAGCTAAAAACCTTAGTGAGCTTAGAGAAAAGGCTCAGTTTCAAATAATCACCGCTGCTTCATTAAAAGAGAGTCATCCTCACGATGTCATCATTACTAAAGAAGCGCCAAATTACTCAATCAGTTAAGGGTAGAATTATGGATCAACAGGATCGCCTGATTTGGATTATAGACTTTGGGTCTCAGTACACTCAACTGATTACAAGAAAGTCTAGAGAGCTAGGTTTCTCTAGTGAAATCATTACATTAAAAGAGTCACGAAAAAGAATTGAGGAAGGCTTAAGACCAAAAGCCATCGTTTTATCAGGGGGGCCTATGAGCGTCTCTGAAGATGAAAATGATTATAATTTCTTAATTGGTCTTGATGAACTTCCTACTCTTGGAATTTGTTATGGCATGCAATTGATGGCCAAGCATTGGGATGGAGAAGTTCAAAAAGGCCTTCAAGGTGAGTATGGTCATGCCAAGCTTCACTTTGAAGGAGATAAAATTCCTGGTTGTCCAGCAGAGTTTAATGTTTGGATGAGTCACTTTGATCATGTCGTTAAAGCTCCTAAAGACTTCAAAACTATTCTTATGAGCAAGAATAATATTATTGCTGGAATTCAGCATGAGTCTAAGCCTTACCTGGCCCTTCAGTTTCATCCTGAAGTTGAGCATTCAGAACATGGAAAAGATATTCTCCGTTACTTTTATGAAGACATAGCAAACTTAAAAAGTGATTGGTCTGCGGAGACCATGCTTGTTGAAGCTAAAGAATTGGCCTCTAGTGTTGGGGATGAGTATGTTTTATGCGCTTTCTCTGGGGGCGTTGACTCTCTTGTTGCGGCCACACTTTGTCATGAAGTTCTTGGAGATAAGGTTCATTGCTTCTTCGTTGATAATGGGCTTTTAAGACCTCAAGACTATCATCATATTGAACTTCTAAAAAAAGAGACCCCTCTTAATATTGAAGTTCTAGATTGCAAAGAACTCTTCCTTTCAAAACTTGATGGTGAAGGGGACCCTGAAACAAAAAGAAAGATTATCGGGACTACTTTTATTGAAGTCTTTGAGAAGAAGGTTCATGAGTACGAAGCCTCTCATAATATTGAATTTAAGTACCTTCTTCAAGGAACTCTTTATCCTGATGTGATTGAATCTCTCTCTCCCCACGATGAAGATGGAAAGAGTTCGACGATTAAGTCTCATCATAATGTTGGAGGGCTCCCTGAAAGGATGAACCTCAAGCTTCTTGAACCGCTTAGGTTTTTATTTAAAGATGAAGTTAGAGTGATGGGAGAGCAGCTAGGATTAAAGCATGAATGGGTGCACCGTCATCCTTTCCCTGGTCCTGGTATCGGAATTAGAATCTTAGGCAAGATCGATAAAAAATCTATTGTTAAGGTTCAAGAATCAGATCAAATTCTATTTGAAGAAATGCATAACCTAGATGTTTATAATTCAGTCTGGCAGGCCTTTACGGTTCTTCTACCTGTTAACACAGTAGGAGTTAAAGGCGACGCCCGTGCTTATGAACAAGTGATCTGTCTTCGACTTGTGAACTCAACTGATGGAATGACAGCTGAGTGGTCAGATGTTCCCCGGAAGTTTTTATCTAAGGTCTCTTCTCGAATCACTAATGAAGTGGCGGGAATTACAAGAGTTGTTCTTGATATAACAAGTAAGCCTCCTGGCACCATTGAATGGGAATAATCCTTTAATTATAGCTAGATAGGAACGCAACTTTCTCATTTTTCACTTCGTAATACCTGTAGGATCGAATACCTGGAGGTAATTATGAAGTTCATCCTTTTTTTCTCATTACTTTTAAGCCCCTTTGTCTTTGCTGAAGAGAACCCTCATAAAGAAGAACGCTTTAAGAAGGTTAAAGAATTGGCCATGGAAAGGATCAGTTCAAAGATGAGCCTTTTAGAAAAGAACAAAGCTTGTGTAAGTTCAGCTAGTACTAGGGAAGAATTAAAGAGCTGCCGTAAAGCAGGAAAAGAAAATAGGCTTCAGCTAAAGGAAGAATTTAAAGCTAAGCGAATGGCCTTTAAGAACTCAAAGAAAAAATGATTGATAGGGCCCTCTTGAAAGAGAGGGCTTTATATAAGGGCAACTTGTTCAAATTTTTGAGACTTCTTCTCTTTTTTTACTCTATGTTGAAGAACTTCATTCTTAACAAAATGATCTTTATGAGTGTGGATAACAAAGAAGCTCATCTCAGGATACTTTCTCTTAAGCCACTTCATCTCTTCCATTATCAACTCTACATTATGAGGATCATCATCACTCATTCCAAAACGATGATGAGGGCTATAACCATAGACGCGGATAGCTTCTTCCACAGACTCTCTAATGGCCCCACGTTTTAACTCAGCGATAGAGCTCTTAAGCTCTTTATCTCCTAGAGCAATCCGGACTTCATTATTACTAACAGGGTAAATAGAAAGGAAGTTTGGATGATTCGGAAGATGACCTTCACTTACCATTAACTTTACGCCTTCTTCAATTGTAGAGGCGTCATGACCACGGGCCGTGATAACACTCATAGGACGGTGATTAAAAGTAGCATGGTAAAAACAATTCCAGCTAGGAGCTTTCCAGTCATATTCAGCATTTTGAATGGCCTTGGCCACATCCTGAACAAAGGTTTGTTTCTTTCTAACAATCTTATCAAGAAGACCAAAGTTATGATCCCTGAAGTAACGAAAGCTTCCTTTGATATCATCAAAGTTTAAAAAATAATCAGCATAAGGACCACTTGATCCTATCCTTTTATTTTCCTGAGCAAATTCCCCAGAGCCTACAAAGACTTCAGCATTCGTTTTTTTATGAAAGAGGACGATAGGAGTTGAAAGGTAGACCACGTTATCGTCGAAGTCGAAGAAATAGAAGCTCTTCCCACCAAGGTGGTGGTTGCGATCTTTCTCTTTAGGTCTCCCAAAACTAAACTCTAGCTGGGACTTTATGACCTCTCGGCTTTTCTTACCAATGACCATTATGACTCCGTTTGACGAAATGCATTATCTCGTAAAATCGGGATCTTGGCAATGGAAGTGAAAAATAGTGAGGCTTTGGGAACTAACTGGTTTTTAACATTGATTCCCTAGTAAAATCAGGGGGATAAAAGTAGGATTAGGGGAATCAAAAGGAGAAATTATGAGTGATTTAACCCGTAGAGGCTTTGTTCAATTCTTAACTGGCGCTTCCGTCTTGGCCTTGAAGGCAGGAGCTATTGGATCACTCCTTCCTATGAGTTCGTGCTCAACTTATAAGAATCTTAAGAAACTTCCCTTTATTCCCATGTCTCCAGTTCAAAGTGATGAGCTTGAAACTGTGCAAGGTATGAACTTTCATATCATGGCCCGATGGGATGATATTATAAATTCTAATGGGGATCGTTATGGTTTTAATAACGACTTCACATCAAGTGTCCCTTTTGAAGGAAAGATGGATGAGTCCATTCTTTGGGTCAACCATGAATACCTCTACCCAAATATGTTCCATAACAGAGATGTTTCCTATGCTGGGAGACGTTCAAGAGAAGAGATCATTAAAGAGATGAAGGCCCTAGGCGGATCTTTATTAAAGATTAAGAAATCAAAAGATGGACTGTGGAATATAGAAAAAGATTCTAAGTACAATAGAAGAGTTGATGGTCAGTCGGCCATTCCTTTGATCGCGGATCGCAAGATCTCTGGTCACAGCATAGCTATTGGTACTCATGGAAACTGCGCCGGAGGACTCACTCCTTGGGGAAGTTTCTTAACTTGCGAAGAAGGTTATATGCTCCACTTTACTGAGAGAAACAGTAAGGGGGAAATCATTCAGAAACCGCCCTTTAATTGGGAGCAACATTTCAAGCACCCAGGTGAGCATTATGGCTGGGTAGTTGAAGTTGAGGCCTTAACTGGTAAGGCAAAAAAACTCACGGCCTTAGGTCGTTTCTCTCATGAATGCGCCACCTGTGTCTTAGACAAAGACGGAAAGACGGTGGTTTATTCTGGGGATGATAAAGAAGGGGAACATATTTATAAGTTCATTTCTGATAAAAAAGGAAGCCTTGAGACCGGTGAACTTTTTGTCGCTGATATTGTTAATGGGAAATGGATTAGCTTAGACATTAATAAACAAGAAAAATTAAAAGAAGCTTTTAAAGATCAAACGGAAGTTCTCACTTTTTGTAGAGAGGCTTCTAAGCTTGTAGGGGCCACTCCATGTGATCGTCCTGAAGACATCGTCATCAATCCCCATAATGGAGATGTCCTTGTGACGCTTACAAATAATAAATCAAAAGGAAATTTTCATGGATCAATCCTTAAGATCTCTGAAAAAGATTCTTATTCTGGAATGAACTTCAGTGCTTCAGACTTTATGGTTGGGGGAGTTACTAATAAGTTCGCTTGCCCAGATAATATTGAGTTTGATAAAAATGGAAACCTTTGGCTTTGTTCTGATATGTCTGGCAGTGATATGAATCGAAAGGCTCCTTATCTTCCTTTTAAAAATAATGGTCTCTTCTTTATTCCACTAAGTGGGGATCTTGCTGGAACTGTGCATCAAGTGGCCTCGGCCCCAACGGATGCTGAGTTCACTGGGATTAGTTTTTCTCCAGATGGAAAAAGCATGTTTTGCTCTGTGCAGCACCCCGGAGAGAAGTCCAAGAGTATGAAATCCTTAAGAAGTCATTGGCCTGATGGCGGAAACTCCCTCCCGCGCTCATCACTCGTTCAGTTTTATGGGCCTGTTATCGACGAACTTTTAGGCAGTTAAGAAGGGAACTTACATTATCTAACTGGTCGTAATTATAGGGGTTTTTGCCAAAAGCAAAACTGACGGATTGTGAAAAATAATATAGTCTTTTACTCAATACACACAAGACTGAGAGAGACATTTAATGACTGAAATTACTTCCATTCGGGAAAGCCAACCCGACTCGTTTGTACACCTGCATTTACATACCCAGTACTCTCTTCTTGATGGTGCTATCCGTTTACCTGATCTCATCGAAAGAGCAACTGAACTTGGTGTTCCTGCTATTGCGCAAACAGATCATGGCAATATGTTTGGGGCTATTGATTTTTATAAGCGTTGTAAAAGTGCTGGTATTAAACCCATCCTAGGATCAGAAATATATTTTACTCCTGGCTCTCGCTTTGACCGAAAGGCCGCCAAAAGAAATAAATCAGTAAGTTCTCAAGATGAAGAAGAGTCTTCAAGACAGATTCATCATCTTATTTTATTGGCCAAAAATAATACGGGATATCAAAACTTATGTAAGCTTCTCTCTCATGCTTATCTTGAAGGATTCTATTATAAGCCTCGGGCTGACCTTGATCTGTTAAAAGAATATGGTGAAGGTCTTATTTGTACCACGGCTTGTTTAAAAGGTGAGGTTGGTTATAACTTCTTTACTGGTCAAGATGAAAGGGCCGTCAAAGCCGTTACCAAATTACATGATCTTTTTGGTGATGACTTTTATTTAGAGATTCAAGAAAATGGAATCCCTGAACAAAAAATTGTTAATGAAAAAGTAATCGCATACGCTAAAGAAAATAATATTAATATAGTGGCGACAAACGACGCCCACTATATGACACCTGAAGATGCTACGGCTCAAGAAGTTCTCCTTTGTGTTCAAACCGGGAAGACTTACGCAGACGAAAATAGAATGAGGATGACCTCTCGTGAGTTCTATTTTAAGACTCCTGAAGAAATGAGAGAGGCTTTTAGTCATATCCCTGAAGCCTGTGACAACACCCTTGTCATTGCTGATAAATGTAACGTGGAGCTTAACTGGACTGATGAAGATGGAAATCAGATCTATCATCTACCAGACTTTCCCATTGAAACTGATGAAACAACGGATGATTACTTTAGAAGACTCTCACTTGAAGGTCTTGAAGAGCGCTTCGCTGGTCCACAATTTGCTAAGATTCGCCTAGAAGAAAACTGGGAAACAGATAAACAAAATTATTACGATCGATTGACTGAAGAAGTTGAAATGATCATTAAAATGGGGTTCCCTGGTTACTTCTTAATCGTTGGTGACTTTATCAAGTGGTCTAAGGACAACGGTATTCCAGTTGGTCCTGGTAGGGGTTCTGGTGCAGGTTCACTTGTGGCCTACTCATTAGGGATTACTAATATAAACCCGCTTCCCTATAACCTCCTCTTTGAAAGATTTATTAACCCTGAACGTATTTCTATGCCTGATTTTGATGTTGATTTTTGTCAATTCGGTCGGCCTAAAGTTATTGAATATGTCACAAAGAAATATGGCGAAGATAATGTTGGTCAGATTATTACCTTTGGTAAGCTTCAGGCCAAGGCTGTTATCAAAGATGTCTCCCGAGTTTTTGGGCTTTCTTTTTCTGAATCAGATGTCTTATCAAAATTGATTCCTGACGAGCTTGGGATATCTCTTGGTAAGGCCCTAGAGATGGAGCCTAAGTTTGGAGAGCTAATGGAAACGGATCCTAAGATCCGTCAGATTATTACCATCGCTCTAAGACTCGAAGGACTTTATCGCCATGCTGGTATTCATGCGGCGGGAGTTATTATTACCAACAAGCCTCTTGTTGAGTACTGTCCACTCTTTAAAGGGTCAAAGGGAGAGAAGGTTGTTCAATTTGATAAAGACTTCTCTGAAGATATTGGCCTTGTTAAATTTGACTTCCTTGGACTAAAAACCCTAACCGTCATTGATCATGCGGCTAAGTTCATTCAAAGAGATCATGATGCTGACTTTGATATTGAAGAGATTGATATCGAAGACAGTAAAGTCTATGACTATATTTCTGATGGAAACTCTATCGGGGTCTTCCAACTTGAATCTTCAGGGATGATTGATCTTTGTAAAAGGATTAAGCCTGGAACTCTCGATGATATCACCGCCATCAATGCCCTCTATAGACCAGGTCCATTGAACTCGGGAATGGTTGATGACTTTATTGATATTAAACATAAAAGAAAGACTGAATCTTATCCCTTTCCTGAATTAGAGCCAGTCCTAAAAGATACCTACGGGGTTATTGTCTATCAAGAGCAGGTGATGAAGATTGCTCAGGTTCTGGCGGGCTATTCTCTAGGGCAAGCGGATATTCTCCGTAAGGCCATGGGGAAAAAGAAGATCAGTCTAATTGAAGAGCATAGGGCCATCTTTTTAAAAGGGGCTGATGAGAGAGGCTTTGATCAAAAGAAAGCCGATGAACTCTACCAGCTTATGGCCAACTTTGCTGAATACGGATTCAACAAGTCCCACGCTGTGGCCTATGCCTTGATTGCTTATCAAACAGCTTTCTTAAAGCATTATTACCCGGCCTGCTTCTTCGCCGCTCTTTTATCAACTGAATTATCAAATGTTGATAAAGTGACGGCCTATATTAACGATGCGAAAAATTATGATATTGAAGTTCTTCCTCCTGATGTCAACGAATCGCTCTGGCTTTTTAATGTTGTTGGAAAGAATATTCGTTTTGGACTAGGGGCTGTTAAAAACGTGGGTGAATCCGCTGTTGGCTCTCTTATTGCTGAAAGAGAAAAGAATGGAGAGTTCAAGGGCTTTATTGATTTTTGTCAAAGAGTTGATCTAAAAGTCATTAATAAAAGAATGATCGAATCCCTCATCAAAGTTGGTGGTTTCGATGGTTGTGAGCGCATGAATAGAAAGACCCTGCTTGAAAGCATGGAACTCATCATTGCTTACGCTCAAAAGAAACAAGAAGAAAAGGCCTTAGGGCAAGTCTCTCTCTTTGGGGTGGAGGAAAGTGATCCTTCAACGACTATGGAGCGCCTTGATATTCAAGAGATCGCGGATTTTGATGACCGTGAGAAGCTCGGTTATGAAAAGGCTTTAATGGGGATCTTCGTTAGTGGGCATCCTCTCGATCGATTCAAAGATGTGATCAAGCAGCTCTCTTCTATGGAAATTTCTACCCTTATGGATATGACAGGATCTGATAAGCGAGAGGTCACTCTTGCTGGGATGATTACGGGTAGGAAAAATATTCTGACCAAGAAAGGCGATAAAATGTGCTTTGCGACGTTTGAGGACTTAAGCGGAAAGCTCGAGTGCATCGTGTTTCCGAGAACTTTTGCCGAGTATGAAGAGATCCTTTCATCTGATGAACCACTTGTCATGAAAGGCTTTAGTAACCTCAATGAAGAGCCTAGGAAATTTTTTCCGGAGAAGATCTTAAAACTTCGGGATCAGGCTGAGGATAGGGTTACTGGAGTAAGAATTAATGTTAAAATAGATGAGCTTAACCAAAAGAGGTTAGAGCGTTTTAAACAGGTACTTCTAAGCTATAGAGGAACTGTTCCTTTGGATGTGATCTTTGAATCCGAAGAAGGAAAAGCTCGCTTACCTCTAGGGCAAGAATTCTTGGTTAACCCGACGCCGCAAATGGCCGCTAAGGTTAACGAAGTGTTTCAATCTAACAGCGTCAAGTTTATTGTCGATGGAAGAATTGAAGAAGTGAATTTTAATTAATTAGAATCAGGCTCTAAGGAAGGATGTCATGATAAGAAAAAGTTTATTACTTTTAATATGCTGCTTTTTCAGTACTTATATTTTTGCTGAAAGCAATTCAAGTATTGATGGGGAAGGTCGTTTTTATGCAAAAGATGATGATTCTCTCAGCTTCATAAAGTCTCAATTACTCCACTCAGCTTTTAGTGACGTTATCACAAAAGAACTTAAGTTTTTAGGTCTTGATGCGGCTCAGTTTTGGAAAAGTTATGATGAGAAGTTTGAGGCTTACTTTTCTCCCATCAAGGAACAATTGCAAAAAAAGTATGGCATGGATGAAAAACCAAATTTAGATGCAAAGAAGAAGTTCAATCAGCAGCATAGATTGAAAAGACTTGGGTTAAAAGGAAAGTACGGACGTTTAGACAGAGCAGTTACGAGCTACTCGATTAAGAAGATGACCAGATCTCCTCAGATTCCAAACTCTAGGTATATCAATCTTAGTGCCAAGGTAGATAGAAAACTTCTTAAGAAGATCTACTTTCAAATGATTTCAGATAGAGACGCAAAAGAGATTAAGACAATCTACGTCTCTACGAACTTTGATATTCATGATCTTAACTGGAGCGAAGTCGGGGTAGAGCTTGAAAAGGATTTTACGACTGTTATTAGAGATCATTGGAAGAAGTGGCTCTCTGAGAACTTGAAGACTCGTTTTGGGCAAATAGAATTAACAGACCCTTCAGTGGATAAAGAATTAGAAGGCTACTTAAAAGCCCCTAAAGAAGCTGCTGTCACGACCACGGCTGAGGAAGCTGTAGACCCTCTTCCCTTTAATGAATTTAATGATGGGCTTTGGTTAAAAGTAAATATCAATCTTTCAAAGGTCAGTGAAGACATGCTGATGATGACCAGAGTCTACCGCTTATCAGGGGACTTTATCTTAGTAGACTTAAACACTGGTGAAATTGTTCATAGCTTTGACCTTCCTATCCTTACTAATAAATACAGTTTTGAGAAAACAGCCCAGCTCTCAACAAATATTGCGACTTGGATTTATAGAACAGCTTCTTCAGAATTTACAAGTTTTGACGAGAAGATCGCCGCAATCCCTGTTCAAAAGAAGTCAGTAGATTTAATGATCTCCGGAGCTGAAACATTCTTAGACTTCGATAAAGTAAGCGATATGCTGGCCATTAAAGGAGCAAGCCAACGCTTCTCTGCCAAATTGATTACCTATGAAGGAAAGAAAGGAAAACTTAGACTCAAGTACACAGGAGATAAAGAAAGCCTCCTTGCCACTTTAGCTGGTTTAACTGAGTCGAAGATAGATGAAGGTCGATTTCTTTCTAAGGCCCCAGATGAAAGCCCATTTAGCTTTGTTCTTATAAGCGAAGTACCTCCTGCACTTGAAGATATAAAATCTAAGGATATGAAAAATGAAAAAGTATCTCAGTAGCACTGGACCGCTCTCAGTTCTTATTGTTTTAATTCTTGCCTTCACTTCTTGTTCAAACGAAGTGATTAAAAGAACTCAACAAGGAAAAAGGCCAAGAGCAAAAGCCAGAAAATACTTTAGTGGCGTTAAAAAGAAGGTGGCCCTTCTTAACTTCTTTAACGAAGCTCCTTATGGAGGAGAAGACCTCGGAATCACCGCTACAGAAGAACTAAGAAAAGAACTTTCTCGTACTGGTGAATTTATTATCGACCCTATGGCACGTAAGCTCTTTGGAAGCTCTAAAGAAATCTACGCAGGTGGAGGAGTTAAACTTGTTCAACTTGCTAGAAAAGCAAAAGTGAGCGGAGTTAATTTTGTTATCTTTGGAAGGATCACTCACGCACGTATTAGAGAGAAGATCGACGAGATTGGTGTTGTTAAAGAGACTAAGTCTTATACTGAAGCAAAAGTTGAGATAAGAATATTTGATGTTAATTCAAATAAAGAAATCTATACAGAAACCTTAAGAGGTTATGCTGATGATGCTTCATTCAGATTCTTTTCACAAAAAAGAGAAGAGCGCCTTACTTATCGGCAAGAACTTTTAAGGTATGCCATTAGAGTGGCTACGAGGAAATCAGTTCCTCGGATCTTAAATATTTCAGCGAAACTCGATTGGGTGGGAAGAGTGGCTAAGATCATTGGCAATAGAATCTATGTTAATGCTGGACGACGAAGTGGAATCCAAATTAGTGATATTTTAAAAGTAATTACTGAAGGACAAGAAATCTACGATCCTGAAACGGGTGCTTTGATTGGAGTCTCAAAAGGCGAAATTAAAGGAACAGTTGAGATCATCGATTACTTTGGACCAGATGGGGCGATAGCTATCCTTCATTCTGGAGGTTCAGTACTGGAAGGGGATTTTGTCCAACTTTATTAGCCAAGCCTCTTATAAGCTTTTTAAAACAGCTGCCTTTCAGCTGGACCCTGAGTTTGTTCACGAGCATTCAATGGAGTTTCTCTCTAAATTCCCAGGCCTCTCCTCAAAGATCTTTGGGGAGAATGAATTAGGAAGAAGATACACTCTCGATATTGGTGGAAACTCTTGGCCGTTTCCCATAGGTCTTGCTGCTGGGCTTGATAAGAATGCCATGGCCATTAACTTCTTTAGTAAGCTTCCTCTTGGATCTGTCGAGGTAGGAACGGTCACCCCAAAACCTCAAGCTGGGAATGATAAGCCTAGGCTCTTTCGTTATGTAGAAGAAGAGAGTCTTCGAAACCGTATGGGCTTTAATAATGATGGGGCTGATGCCTTATTAGAAAGAATCAAAAGATCAGATAAGAATGGAAGAGTCCTTGGTGTGAACCTAGGTAAAAATAAGACTACCCCCGCTGATAAGGCATGTGACGATTACGCCACTCTTTATAAAAAATTTGCCTCAGACTGTGATTACCTAGTTATCAACGTAAGTTCTCCTAATACCCCTGGTCTGAGAGACCTTCAGGGAGAAGAAGAGATGGACCGCATCTTTGATGCCATAGCTCCTCTTAGGTCTGAAAAGCCCAGACCACTTTATTTAAAGATAGCTCCAGATCTTTCAGACGAAGGGATTTTAAGCCTTGTAGAAATAAGCAAGAAGCATGACTTAACCGGCTTGATTGCTACGAATACAACTATCATGGAAGAGAGGGGACCCGGTGGTATTTCTGGGAAGCTCCTCGCTAAAAAGAGTAGGGAAGTTAGGTTCAAAATTCTAGAAGCCTTAAAAGAAACACCAGGTATTGATCTTATTGGCGTGGGAGGAGTCTCTTCTTCTCAAGACCTCTTTGATTTTTGGAAAGCAGGCGGGAACTTAATGCAGGTTTATTCAGCCTTTATCTTTCAAGGCCCAGCGCTTCTTCAAAATATCTTTCAAGATGTTGAAAAGCTTCTTCAGAAAAATGATATAGAAAGCCTGTCTCAGTTATTAGAAAACAGGGAAAAGATAGATTGGCTCTAAAGAAATCTGTCATCATCTTTGCTCTTAGTCTCTTCTCAGGTCTTATTTTTAACCTTTTCTTTTTTAACTTAGCATTCCTTGAAGTTCTCTCTATCTATACTTGGTTAGGAAGCTTGCTCTTAGGGAGTTTCTTTGGTTCCCTTATCTTTACTAAGATGGGTCATAAAGAGTTGATTCCTTTTGCACTACCTATCTCTCTTCTTCTATGTTCATGGCTCTCTTGGTTAATCTTGCATCTTATTCCGCTTAACCTCTCAGTACCTCTGCTCCTCATCTTTGGAGGCCTAGGCTTTTATAAACAAGACAGGGAAGAAAAGCTTTCTCAGTTAAAGTATTTAAATGCCTTTATCATCATCTTTTGGTTAATTTTAATCTGCCTCTCTTTTCACCCTGAGATCTATTGGGGAGAAAAACCAATGGACTTTAACCTCTTTAACTTCTTTGGAAGAAACACTGAGTTTCCTCCTAACGATCCTTGGTTCTCAGGTCATAGGATGAAGTACTATTACTTTGGCTATTTTATGTTCGGTGGAATGGGTGAGAGTTTAGGAATTAATTCAGCTATTAGTTATCATTTTTCTCTTGCCACAACTGCGGGCTCTTTTTTTCTAGCAGGATTAGCTTTGATGAAAAATTTAGGACATAGGTACTCTAAAGCGCTTATGGGAAGTGGACTTCTCTTCTTTGGTTCAAGCCTTGGAAGCTTAAGCGCTTATTTCTTAGAAGGTAAACGAGGATACTTAGCCTTTTGGGGAGCAACTAGAGTCTTTAAGAACCATTGGTTCTCTGAATTTCCTTCTTGGTCCTTTCTTTTTGCAGATCTTCATCCTCATGTCATGAGCTATCCTTTTGCTCTCTTTGGCTTTGTTATCCTTCATAAGATTGTTTCGGAGGATAAACGTGAGTACTCCTTCTTGGAATGCTTTATCTTTGGCTTCTCACTCTTCTCTCTCCTAGTGATCAATAGTTGGGATATCATCTTCTTAACATTTTTGTTTCTGCCTCTCTTTTTAGTTAATTATAAAAAGACTTTCTTAAATAAATCTTTTTATTACTCAATCCTCTTTGGAATCGGTGCTTGGGGTATATCGCTCCTTAGCCTTTTAGGTAGAGGAGGGAATTCAGTGATAAGAGTCTTTGATGGAGAGTCTAATTCTCTTTTGAACTACTTCTCCCATCAAGGAGCATGGTGGATCTTAGGAGCCTTTTTATTGATTAAAAACAAAGAGAAGATATCAAAGAACCTAATCATCTTTGGACTAAGTTACGTAGGGCTTCTTATCTTCACGGAGAATATAGTCTTTCTCGATAGGATGAACACAATCTTTAAGTTCGGAAACCAGCTCTTTATCTTGGCCGGTTGCTTCTGCCTTCTTCTTTATAAAGAAACTAAATATGCAAATACCATCCTATCCCTTGGATTAGCTTTCTTTGTTTCTGTCTTTTTCTTTAATCAATTTAATATCAACCACTACGATCCTTTTGGATCTACAAGACCAACCTTAGATGGAAGTTATTATCTAAGAAAGACCGCTAATGAAGATAGGTTATTTATTGATTATATAAATGAAAATATAAAGGGAACCCCCTTATTACTAGAGTCCTACGGAAAGAGTTTTGAAAATAACCGCGCCAGAATTAGCATGCATACGGGATTGCCAACTTACTTAGGCTGGGAAGGGCATGTGATCATAAGAGGAGCTGACGCACGGGCAACACTTAGAAGGAAAAAAGAGATTGACGCAGCCTATAGCTCCACAGACCCGATAAAGACTTACGAGTGGTTAGTTAAAACTGGAATAAAATACTTGGTCGTCGGCGGGGCAGAACATGTTAAGTACGAAGAAAAAGGAATCGCAAAGTTCAATCAATACATTGATTTATTTACGCCTGTGATTCAAACTAGAAGAGGAAATAAGATATTCGGACTTTATAAAGTAGGAAAGTGATGGCTGAAAAACAGTTCAATTTAGGAGTTAGCATTGGGGAAAATCTCAGAGAAACTCCTGAGGATACAGCAGAGATGAAGATGGGCGTTGCCTCTCTAATGATTAAAGCTGAGAAAGAAGAAGACATGGGTAAAAAAGGACTGATTCTGGCGAAGGCCGGAATCCTAAATTGTCACCTAGGACAGTTTGATCTCTCAGAAACCCTACTGACTGAATCATTTAAATTACTTAAAGATAATGACAAAAAAGCAGAGGCCTACGATGTCAGGATCAGGCTTTCAATTACTCAAGTCTACAAAGGCAAGTACGAAGAAGCAGAAAAGGTTTTCAACGACATCATTGAAAAAGCAAACGCCAAGCAACCACCAGAGCCAGGATTAAATAAGCTAAAAGAACTCGCTCTTATAGGACTTGCTAAATCAAAGTTCGAGCAAAATATGACCCCCGCCGGAATCAGAAGCTATAATGAAGCGGCCGAGCTAAAACTTGAAAGAGGGGATTCGGCAGGCTATTCAAAATGTAATGAGATCATTTCTATGGCAAAGAAAAAGATGGCCGAAATTACCGGAGCCGTAAGCACCGAGTCTGAGCCTGATAATTATATCGATCCACTTCTTGCAGGAACTGCTGAGGAGGATCAAGAGTGATCAGTGAGCTTCTAGGATTTCGTCAAGAGATGATGAATAGTGAGAAGTTTCAGTAAACATTGTTTTTGAGTTGTCATTGACACCTTGCCCACCAACGATAGATCCAACAAAAAGATGCTGGGTTCCATGTAGACCGTAATCTTCTCCAAATTCACCTAAGTCGACAGTTACGACAACTGGACCACCTGAAGCTCCACCGTAGCTATAGCAATATCCTTTTTTATTTCCTGAGACTCCACCATTAAGGCGACATTTCTCATCATATGTTAAAACTTTTCCTTTTTTTCCAAGGCCTTTATCTGCTGAGTATCCCGCCATTGTTCCAAAAGGCTTAAATTTTTCACCAAACATTTCTTCATCAAGTAAATCTACGTAATCATACGGTGCCGAGATTAGAGGCTTGATAACTTCCTTTTTTACTGGAGAGTTTAGTTTTACTATAGCGTAGTCTCCCGAAGACATGCTTGATTTAAGAACTTTTTCTATTGAGCGGGTAATAGTTTTTCCTGAATTTGATTGAAAGGTTACTGTATTAGCTCCAACTCGGTAGTCATTTCCACCGTAATACCAGTGATCTACGCAATGACCAGCTGTAACAGCGATGATTCCGTCTTTAGAAGGGTGGTTACTAATAATGGTTAAAGAGCACTGCTCTTTTTCTGTTGAAGACTTAGTAGACACAAGTCTGCCAACAGCTTCAAGCCATTTTGGTGAAGTTGCACCTCTTACTTTTCTAGTATCGTTAGGCATAGTTTCTGGAAAGTTTGAGCCTGAGTGCTTTACGATAGTTGAAAGAGATTGAAGTAGAGGGGAGTTTAATTCTGTAGCAAATTCTTGACCACACAGACCTTCACAGTCATCTCCAGCGAAAACAATAGTTGAGAATAGAGCAAAAAGAATTGTTAAAGTTTTCATAGCATTTTCTCCCCAGAACGTGCTTTCATTTGTTTTTCTTATATTAATGCACTATTGATGCCAAAAAATGATGAGACGTCGAAGCTGTAACAGCCCTTTGGTAAGGGGGATGAGGACTTACCCCCTATAAAGAGGGTGTTAGATACCTGACCTTGACTAAAAAATAGACGGTTTTTACCTTAAGTACGCCAAATAAAAGGCGATAAGTACTTATGAGATTTTATTTAATACTTATAAGCCTTTGCCTATTTTCAAGCTATTCTTTTGGACAGGAATTTGAAGATGTTTGCACTGAAAATGAAAAGGGAAGCGCTCGAGTTTCACTCTTCCATTGCGGACAGAGTGAAATGCCAAAAAGTATAAAAAAACTCATGGGGCTTAACGAAGTTATAGGGAAAAAGCATTGTATGCAATATACGATGGAAGCAAAGAAGAAGAATAATAGGGATTCTGAATTAGAGCTACTTATTTACGATAGTAAAAGAAAGAGCTCAAGGTCACTCAAATGTTATTGCCAGGATAAATTAGGGAAAGGCCTTTGTTCGAATAAAGATAAGTTCGATAAGAAACTTGCTAAATTAACCAACCCTTTTAGAGTGAAGGCTTGGGGAAATTTCTTGAAGGAATTATTTGAAAAGAGTTCTCATGGTGGAAAAATTTGTCTTAAGATCGTAGAGGAATCACTAAATGATTCAAGCTGTTTTGAGAACCTTGAAAAATTACACCAAAGTTCAATTTTAACATTACCCTTTATAGGAAATGACAAGAAGTTCCTAGGCTCTAAAGGTTTGAAACAATTATTTCATAACTTAAATAAAAATTTAGAAACTGAAAAAGGAAGGGTTTTAGAGCCCGTATCTAGTTATTTTAAAACAATGGCTACAAACCGATTTTTAAAACGTCATGTGGATGGGAAAATTGAATCTATAATGGGTTTAAAGTCGACGCTTTATGAAAGAAAAATTAAGGAGTTAGGACTTGATATCCACCTAGATGATTTTCGGAAAGTTATTACGAGCGATTCACCAGAAGAGGCTTTAAGACAAAAGTTTAAAGGTGGAATAGATTTTTTTCAAGTAGCAAAAGATCAATCCAATGAAGACTTAGATCCTAAAATCGTCCTCGGAAGTCACCCTGATTTGAAATGGCTTTTTACAGGAATTGATTCATTCAATGATTCCGACCGAAAAAAACAAAAAGGAAAATTCAATAAGTTCTCTGCAATTGCAAAGGATAATCCATTTTTAAGTTTTAAAGAACTAAGACAAAAATATGAAGAGACTGAAGGGCCTAATTGCGAAGAACTTGTCCAAATGGCATCGAATATATGTGAAATGAAAGGTGGGCAAAACCTATCAATAGCTAAGTCGTTGACACTAAATGGTAATTTTCATGATGTTCTTGGCTTTGTCACAGAAGATATGAGTATGGAAAAAAACCGAGAGATAACTCTAGTTAAAGAAGAGATAAGCTGCTTTCAACTTCCTTCAAACTTTGAATATAAAACGACTCTTTTTTCTGAACTTGTTGAAAGAAATATTGATAGAAAGGATGGAACTGATAGAGGGGTCAATATTTCTGAAGTTGAGTCAGAGGTAGATTCTGCGATCAATCAAGTCGAAGGATTCGAAAGGATCGCTGAAAGAATTGGAAAGGAAAAAATTGAAGCCAATAATTCTGAAGGACCAGAGAAATCTGAAAAGGTCGAAGCACTTGAAGAAGACTTTAAAGGTTTTCTAAGTAACCTAAAACTTCCTAATGGTAGAAACTTCTCTTATCCCGAAGGAATGGATCCGGCGCAAGCGGTGGCGAACTATAAGAGTGAAGTTTATAAATGGGCCGATGATGCTGTAGAAAAAAGGATCTCTGATATTCAGGGTGAGACAGATAGGATTGTGAATAGTGATCTTCCTCCTTTGGCTAAAAAGAAAAAACTCAAAGAACTCCTTAATGAAGTTGAAAGGCTAAATAAAGGTGAGTTCTTAGAAGAAATTTATAGAGAAAAGAAAAATATTGGTGAGTATATTGCTCGCTATGAAGATAAGAAGAGGGACTGGGAATCTCAATATGGAGCTGAGGCCCGGGAAAATCCAAAGGCGGTTCAGGCAGTTGCTCCTCCAAGAGAGAAGACCAGGTCTATCGGAAGGGGCGGCTCTAATAGTTATAAGAATGTGGCTGGAAATACTTCTTCTTATGTGGGAAGTGGAAATGATAGCGCACCCTCAAGTTCTTTAGCTGATAATGCTACGGCCTATATTCCTCCGGCTCCGAGCGTTCCTTTTGCTCAGGGAAGTTTGATGACTAGGATTGTTCCTAAAG
Source organism: Sulfitobacter sp. (assembly GCA_047630275.1). Taxonomy (GTDB): domain Bacteria; phylum Bdellovibrionota; class Bacteriovoracia; order Bacteriovoracales; family Bacteriovoracaceae. The sequence continues at coordinate 764,098 of JBLHVN010000001.1, forward strand.
ATGAATTTCAAAACAATACTGTTAAGGCGAGCTTACTTGCTAAGCATAAAGGTTATCCGATTGCAGTCTTAGATGAAAAATCTCAGCAAGTTGAACTCTATACTCCAAAAGGGGGAACGAGTTATAAGCTTCAAGAGACTTTAACTATAAGTGAGGCAGAGGCGAGGGGCTATGTCTTTCCTGAAGATGTTAAAAAGCTTGTTGAAAGTTATAAGAAGGATAAATCAAAAGGTAGAGCCCCCTCAAGCTTTGACGAATATGAGCCTACTAAGAAAGAACTTTTAGAAAAGAAAAAGAAACTTGAGAAACTTCAAAGCTTATCTGATGTTATGGAAAGGCAAGGGGTTCCTCGTAGAGCTCGAGTTGTTAGGCTTAATTCTCTTTTAGATAATCTTTAATTATGAAAAGCTTGGTCTTTGATCGTATTCAATAGGATCTTCAAGACCTGCTTTAGCAAATCCACGTAGCCTTAGGGCGCAAGAATCACAAGTCCCGCAGGACTTATCCCCACGTTCATAGCATGACCATGATGACTCTAGAGGCGCTTTTAATTCCACGGCCTTCTTAACAATCTCTTCTTTTTTAAGATGGATAACAGGAGTGATGACTTCGATGTCACCATCTTTTGTTCCCTCTTTTATGAGGGCGTTTAGGGCCTTGTAGTAGGAAGGACGGCAATCAGGGTAGCCACTGCTATCTTCTTCAACGGCGCCGATATAGATCTTTTTAGCGCCTATTACTTCAGACCAGCTAACGGCCATTGAAACAATATGAGTATTTCTAAAAGGTACATAGCTATCAGGGATTTCATCTGAGTCACCATCGTATTTCTTAACATCGATTGAATCATCCGTTAAAGATGAGCCGCCTATTTGTTTTAAGAAGGAGACATCAATGATCTTTCTGCTTCCGTCAGGAACTTTATAATGATCAGCGATCTCATGAAAGCACTGAAGTTCTTTGTCTTCAGTGTTTTGACCATAATTTAAGTGAAGGAAAGCTAGCTTTTCATGAGCTTCGTTTGCAAGGGCGGCGGTTACTAAAGAATCCATCCCACCACTTACAAGTACAACTGCTAACTCACTGCTCTTTGCCATCTTTAAATCCTTTCTGCCGCATCTTTAATATAGCTTAAAATCTTCTCAGTTTTTTCAGCTGCTTTTTTCTTCTTCTCTATTAATGTGCCTTCAGTTACCTGAAGCATGATGTAGAACTTAATCTTTGGTTCTGTCCCTGATGGGCGAAGAAAGACCAAGTCTCCAGATTTTAAGAAGTAACCTAGAACATTAGAGCTCGGAAGGTCTAGTTCTGTTGTCGTATTTTCATAGTAGTTCTTTACCTCACGAGATTCATAATCTTTTAAAGTATGAACCGCTTCGGTGGCAAACATAGGCTCAGGAAGGTTACGAAAATGCTCCATGATGCGGGCAATCTTCTCAGCTCCAGCTTTTCCTTCGTAAACTAAACAAAGAAGCTCTTCGTTACTAAAGCCGTATTCAGTATAGATAGCATCGAGAGCATCAACAAAGTCCATATTCTTGAGTTTGTAATAAAGAGCGATCTCAGAGAGAAGAGTGATGGAGCTAACTCCATCTTTATCTCTAACGTATTCATGGTTAAGGTATCCAAAAGATTCCTCAGTTGCGAAAAGAAAGTTTCTTTCTGGTTCTGTTTTCTCGATCTCATTCATTCGGCCACAGATCCATTTAAAACCTGTGAGGGTATTTTCTACTTTAACTCCGAAACTCTCAGCGATCTTATCTTGAAGTGGAGTTGTAACGATTGTTTTTACAAAATAAGGGTTCTTCGGCATTCTATTTTGTTCTTTAAGATTAGAACAAATATAATGAAGCATTAAGATCCCTATTTGATTTCCGTTGAGGTAGACGGTTTTTCCATCTTTATCAAAAGCAAGCCCAACTCTATCTGTGTCTGGGTCTGTCCCAAAAACAAGGTCGGCTTGCTCTTTTTTCATAAGCTTTACACCGAGGTCTAAGGCTTCGGGGTTCTCTGGGTTTGGGGAAGAGACAGTAGGGAAGTCTCCATTAGGCTCTTTTTGTTCAGGAACATTAAGAATATTCTTAAAACCTAGGTCGTTAAGTGCTTTGTTACAGGGATAATCTCCTGTTCCGTGAAGAGCGGTATAAACGATCTTGAGCTTATCTCCATGCTCTTTACACATCTTTGGATTGATGGCCTTTTCTAAAATGGCGTTATAGTAAAGGTCTTCAACTTCTTCACCAACCCAAACAATCTTTCCAGAGGAAACACCATCTTCAAAGTCCATCAATTTAACGGAACCATAATCAGAAATTGAATTGAATTGATCGATGACATTTCTATCATTCGGAGGAGTCACCTGAGCACCGTCTCCCCAGAAAACTTTAAAGCCATTATACTCTGGGGGATTATGGCTAGCTGTAACCATAACTCCAGCTTTACATTTATGATGCCTTGTTGAAAAAGAAACTAAAGAAACAGGGTTTAGTCTTTTATAGATATAGGCTGTGATTCCATTTCCAGCAAAGACAGAGGCTGCTTCCTTGGCAAATTCTAAGGAGAACCTTCTGCTGTCGTATGAAATTGCGATTCCGTAGGGACCTTCTTCTTTAAGGGCCACGGAGGCCACGGCCTGGGAGGCCTTTCTAATATTGTATTTATTCATCCTATTGGTGCCTTGACCAAGAATGGCGCGCATTCCACCAGTTCCAAACTCAAGGTCTTTATAGAACCTTTCTACAATTTCTTCTTTTTGATTAGCATCTATTAGATTCTGGATCTCTTGGCGGTCTGCTTCATCAATGGCAGTGCTTGAGGCCCAGTATTTGGCTTTTTCAATAGCTTGTTCTTCCATAAGTACTCTCTAAAATTGGTTGGTTAAGGCGACCCGATTTTCGCAAATTTAGGCCTCACAGGCAATGAAGCACGGCAAAATTTTGTCATTTAAGATTTGACTCAATTTAGATTGATAGAATACCGATAAAAAGGTAATAACTAATTGAAATTGTCTTAATAAATAGAGGAGTTATATATGGCTAATCCAGAAATGAAACATGCGAAGAATATTGAAGGTGCTTGGTATTGTACTGACCCTGATGATGATAACGGAGAAGGATGCATCGCCTGTAACGTTTGTTACACGGGTGCTCCAGACTTTTTTGCTGAAGATGAAGATGGGAACGCTTATGTTATTAAGCAACCAACGACACCTGAAGAGATTGAGCTTTGTACTGAGCAACTTGAAGCATGTCCTGTTGCATCTATCGGAAGCGACGCTGCTTAAGAGTAGTTAATCAATTCACTCAGACATAGAGGCCAGTTTTATAACTGGCCTTTTTTATTGCTAGATTTCTTAGTCCTGATAGAATTATCTTAATCAACAATTTGAATTTATTGGAGTTTTCATGAATCCCTCAACAATTGAAATCATTGGAACGGTTTGCTTTGGCCTCGCCGTCGCCCACACTTTTATGGTCAAAAAATTTCAGGAGATAGCTCATAAATATCCTGAAGGTTCTATGGGTGAGAACTTCTGGCATTTTATGGGAGAAGTCGAAGCAGTCTTCGGAATCTGGGGGGCAGCTTTTCTAGCCTGTTATGCTGGGCTTAAAGGTTTTGCAAACTACGATGATGCCCATCACTTAATCTTAGGAGTCGATAGAGGTTATTTAGATGCAAGTGGCGTTCATATTAATGGCGCCGTTAACTACCTCTCTGGTCTAAACTTTACAGAGCCTGCCTTTGTCTTTGTCATCATGGCCATTGCGGGAACAAGACCTATTATTTTATTAGCTGAAAAACTTATTGGCATGTTCGCGAAGATCATGCCTTTTGGTCCGAAGATGTCTTTTTACTGTGCGGCCCTTATCTTTGGTCCTCTTCTTGGATCTTTTATAACAGAGCCTGCTGCCATGACCGTAACAGCGCTTATCTTATTAGATTACTTTTATAGTTCTAAGATGAGCCGCAAGTTTATGTACGCAACTATCGGTCTTCTCTTTGTAAATATTTCTATTGGTGGAACTCTTACTCACTTTGCAGCTCCTCCTGTTTTAATGGTGGCCGGTAAATGGGGATGGGGAATGGGCTTTATGTTCACTCACTTTGGTTGGAAGGCCATCATCTCAATTCTTATTTGTACTTTTGCTACAGCGGTTTTCTTTAAGTCAGAACTTACTGGGGATTTAGAGATCAAGCAAAAACATGATAACTATATGGTACCAACTTGGTGGATGACTCTTATTCATTTAATCTTCATCGCTATGGTTGTGCTTCTTGCTCATCATATTGTTGCTTTCTTAGCCCTGTTTCTTTTCTTCTTAGGCTTTACTACGGTAACTCAGGAGTATCAGGATCGTATTCAATTAAAGGAATCTCTCTTAGTAGGGTTTTTCTTAGCAGGACTTGTGACTCTAGGTTCTATGCAAGCTTGGTGGATTAGAGAAGTTCTTGGAATGCTCGGAGAATTTACACTCTTCGTTGGGACAACAGGCCTTACTGGTATTACTGATAATGCTCTTTTAACTTATCTTGGCTCTCTTGTTGAACTCTCTGATGCTAAGAAGTTTGCTCTTGTCGCCGGCGCTGTAACTGGTGGTGGTTTAACTGTTATTGCTAATGCTCCAAACCCAGCCGGTTTTGGGATTCTAAAGAATAGCTTTGGAGATGAGGGGATTAACCCATTAAAACTTTTAATGGGGTCATTGATACCTACAATTGTCGCAGGTATCTGTATGTGGCTTTTACCAAACTTATAAAAAACTAAACGGGTGGGTTGATCTTAACAACCCATCCTTCTGGTCCTTCTTTTCTTCCTTCTTGAATATCTAAAAGAGTCTTTCTCAGTTTGGCGGCTACTGGGCCTTCAGGGTTTTGAAGTCTATATTGAGTATCATCTGATTCTTGAAGGGCGTTGATGGGAGTGATGATTGCAGCAGTCCCACAAGCAAATGCCTCTGAGCATTTTCCAGATTTTATTCCTTCTATAACTTCATCAATTAGTAATTCTTTTTCGATAACCTCAAAGCCTTCACTTTGGGCAATTTCTAAGATTGATTTTCTCGTAATCCCTGCCAGGATTGTTTCTGTTAGGGCTGGAGTTACTAGCTTTCCCTCTATAACAGCAAAGAAATTCATTCCACTCATCTCTTCAATTCTTGAATGATTAACAGCATCGAGCCATAAGATTTGCTGACAGTTCTTGGCTATGGCCTGGTTGGCAGAAAGGAGAGAGGCGGCGTAGTTTCCACCTGTCTTGGCCATACCAACTCCTCCTGGAGTAGCTCGAACGGCATCTCTTTCGATCCCAACAGTTACTGAACCAGACTTGAAATAGTCACCACTAGGAGAAGCAATAATGAGGAACTTGAATTTCTCGCTTGGCTTAATTCCAAGGCTTCCTTCAGTAGCAAACATAAAGGGACGAATATATAGAGTCTCACCACTATTTGGCGGAATAAATTCGGAACAATAAGAGGTTATCGTTTTAGAGCCTTCAACAAAGTATTCAATGGGAAGATCTGGCATGGCCATTCTTTTGGCTGAAGCGTTGAAGCGCTTTGCATTTTCATCTGGTCTAAACAGAAAGGGGCCTTTGCCATCTGTCTTATAGGCTTTTAGGCCTTCAAAGATTTCTTGGGCGTAGTGAAGCACTTTTGCAGTGGGGTCGAGGGTGATAGGACCATAGGCTTTTAATTGAAGGGGTCCCCATTTTCCGTCGGCGTAATCAGCTTCAATCATGATGGGGGCCATTATTTTGCCAAAGCCAACTTCTTTTGGAAGTTCAAACTTTCTAAGAACTTCGTTCACTTCTGGAAGAACTTCAATAATACTCATATGCTGCCTCGCGTTTTGATTCTCAATTAATGTTCATACATACCAAAACTTTAGTACTTTGCCATTTGCCCCACGCCAAAGAATTCCGTTAAACTATAGGTAAGCTATTAATTAAACGGGATCATTTTTGATAATTAGATTTTTATTCCTCATTTTCATTTCACTTTCTTTTTCAGGGCCCTTAATGGCCAAGGTTGATAAGAAGCCCTTTAAGGTTCGCTTTAGCGCTGCCCCGGATGCAGTCGCTAGCTTGAAAAAAAGAACTGAATTAAAGATGGCCCGAAGTACTTCTTTTTGCCGAGGCTTTTATATGCCAAAGGCCGTGAGTACTTGGTCTTGTAAAGGGACCGCTCCTAGAACTCAAACTTGTGCCCTCACTTATAAGTGTAAGCCCACAACTAAGAACTTTAACCGTAGCTCTGAAACAAAAAGACTTCGGCGTGAACTTAGAAATATGAAAGTAAGCAACGATAGCTTGAAGATTAAAGTTAGCCGTAAGCCTTATAAGAAACTTTCAAGAGGTGGAAAAAAACTTGTTTCTCGTCTTAGAAAAGCCAAGGCCAATACTAAATCTGTTAGAAAGCCGAGCCCTAAGATTAAGGCACCAAAACCTGTTGTTAGTGAGTCAAATCTTAATGATGAACTTGATGAACTTTCTAAGTTTAATGAGAATGATAAGGTAGACGAGGCCCTCGTTAAATCAGGAGTTGATAAGGCCCTTAGCGAAGACCTTGAAGATGAACTTGATGAGGAGATTGATTCTCTAAAAGAAGAAACTGAAGAGTCAGATTCTTCTAATGATGAATTTGCGTCAAGTAGTGATGAGGATAGTTCGAGTGAAGATAGTCCTTATTCAGATTCAAGTGAGGTTAAACTCGCGGCTTTTAGTTTTGAATTAATTCAAGTGGCTGACGACTTTGATTCTATTGTGACTATGGGGGCAAGCTGGACACCTAGAAAAGAATTCAATTCAAAGATAGGAATGCGAGGTCAGTTTGGTTTAAAGACCCTTAAGATTCTTTCTGGAACTGCTCTTGAAGAAACATTTTTAGTCTATGATTTAGGACTCTATTTAAACCTAAACTTTACGGATAATCTTTTTGCCGAGGTTGGTTATTTTCTAGAGAAATGGAATAACGAAGCAGGGGACTCCCATAGCGCTTTTAGTTTTGGTTTTGGTTATAAGTTCACTAATAAATTTCTCAAGGTTTTTGACCGAGTCTTTATTGATTACTCAACCCTCTCTAATGAAACATCAAATAGAGAACTCAAATTTGCCACGGGAATTTCTTTTTAGTCCACCGTGTTAAAAACGTCATTTTGAAACCTACTCATCGGGGCACTCTGATACTGGTGCCTTTTTGAAAGTTATAAAACTTTTTAAGCCTGAATTAAATTAGAATCTTGACGCGTCGTCAAAGACTTTCCCTTTGGCCTTAGTGTTGCATCAGGCAAGGCACTATAAATTTTAAGGGGGAAGAAATGAAAAGTTATCTATTGGTTTGCTGCGCTGTTCTTTTGGTTAGTCTAAATGTATCAGCCGCTTCAAAAAAAGAAGTTAAGTATTACGGTCAAAGCACGGAAACTCTTGGTCTAGATATTATTAAGAATGAAACGAGGTATACCTACCGCGATATCAACACAACCTGCACTCGTCAGATTCCTCATACTTCAGAAGTTTGTGGTTATGAGACTTATTACCGTCAAGGACCGTGCCATTGGGAATCAGGGGATGAGGTCTGTACTACCGAGGGAGGAGGAAGAGAGTGCCACTGGGAAGCGGGAAGAACTCAATGCCGAACTAATAGTTCTGGTAGAGAAGTTTGCCGCGACCTACCTGGTCATCAAATTTGTGAAAACAAGCCAGGGCGTAGAGTTTGTCACACGACACCAGGAAGACAAGTTTGTCCTCAGGAATCTTATCAACAATGGGAATGCCATGATGAGACTACCTACACAACTGAGACTTATGCCTGCGTTCAAACAATCGCTGAGCCTTATATTGTAAAAAGAAAGGTTAACGCTTCAGTAGATCTTTCATTCAAGTCTCTTGATGTATCAGACCCTAAGTTTCTAGTAGCTCTTGAGCTTGAAGAAAGCGGAAAGGTTAAGATCACAGCTAAGAATGCTTCTTCAAAAGCGGCTCTAATGTTTGCTAAATCAAGTATTGATATAGACGATGCTGGGGACGAAGACATTACTGTAAAAGCCAATATCGAAGCGAGAGTTGTTGATAAGGCAACCTTTCTAGCTCCTGTTACTAAAGGAATTAAGAGCGTTAGGCTCTCTACTAAAGAGATCTCTTTTATCGTTGGAAAGATTAGAAATAAGAAGATGATCACGGTCTCTCTTATGATTAAGAAAAAGGGCTTTATTGGAATTGGTCGATCAAAAGTCATTGATAAAACTCTTAAAGCGGCAGATTTTGAAATCACTGAAGTTGATGGGAAATCAAAACTTACTCTTAAAGGGGATAAGTTCGCTGAGGCACCAAAAGCTGGTAAGAAATATAATGTTGAGATCACAGTAAAGATGGATGCTAGTCATAAAGAACTGATCACTCCTGTTAGTGGGGATTTGAAGGCTAGTTTTTCTGAGAAGTTGAAGGCTAAGTAGGTTTTGTTTAAGGATAATTACTTTAGGAGGGGCTGACTTTGTTGGCCCTTTTTTAGTTTGAAGCGCTAAAGCTTTTGAGCATCTGTGAGACCATTTTATTAAAGATACTTTCTTGGTTGCGGAGATTTTTTTGGAATTTTGCGGAGATACTCCGCGGGCCGGCTACGCGCTACCGCTTCTAGCCGTCTGTACGACCATTAAATTTAAAAATCTGTGATTTTTAAATTTAATGGTGGTCGTGACAAGGATTGAACTTGTGACCCCTGCCATGTCAAGGCAGTGCTCTCCCACTGAGCTACACGACCAGTTATTCAGACAAATTTAAGGGCCTAGGCTGCAACTGTCAATTTTAATGCTCTAAGTTATATGAAATTAGAATATGGTGGGTGCCATCTCATTTTCAGCCTAGTATATTCATCCCTCATGAATTCCGGTTTAGAGAAATCACTTTTAGGTTTTATTGCTTATCAAATCAAAAGATTTTGGGGCTATTACCTAGGCGCTATGGTGGCCCTCTTTTTAACCCACTTAACAAGTTCTTACTTACCTCAATTAGCAAAAGAATTAGCTGAATTAGTAGAAAGTGGAGCTGAGAACTTTAAGACCTCTCAATTCTTCTGGCTGGCCCTAGGCATTGTTGTCTTTAGAACTTCTTCGAGGCTTTTATTTTTCTACCCCGCTAGAGTAATGGAAAAAGATATCCGGGTGGATATTCTTAATAGGCTAGAGACTACTAGACCTGAGCGTTATGAAAGTTTCTCTTCGGGTCAACTCTTTCAAGCCTTAAATGCAGATACTGAACAGATGCGGGCCCTTATCGGCTTTGCACTTTTACAGGTGGGAAACATAATTGTTGGACTCTCTGTCTTGATACCAAGGCTTATGGATTACAATAAAGATCTAGTCATCGCGTTGATTCCCATGCTTTTAGGAACACTTTTCTTCGGAGTCATCACAGCTAAAACGAGAAATTATTGGAGGCTAGGGGCTGATGCTCAAGGCGATGTTCAAAACTTTATCATGGAAAGTTATGCTGGTAAGAAAAGTATTAAGAACTACTTGGCCGAAGGGAGCTTTATAAAGCTTTTTTCAAGCTTCTCTTGGAAAGAATTATTCTATGCTTATAAAGCTGGGGTGGGCATTGGGATCTCCATGCCTCTTGTTCCTCTAGGTGTGGGGCTCTCTCTCGTTTGGGGAGGCTTTATCATAAAAGATCAGGCTTTAGGAGCGAGCGCTCTTATCTTTTTTGGGGGCTATGTCTTTTTATTCCTAGAGCCTCTAGCTTTTCTTTCATGGATTGGTGTGGTGATTGTAGGATCAAAGGCCTCTTGGGATAGAATCAAGAAGCTTATGATCGCAACTGAAACCCCTGGAAAGAGGGAGATGTTCTTGAAGAACACTCATCCTTTGGAGATTGTTGAAGATTCATTTACTGGTGCCGTGGAGTATTGGGATAAAGTTCTGATGCTTGAATTAAAGCAAAAGAAATGGAATGTTTTTATTGGTAAAACAGGTTCTGGTAAGTCCTATGTCTTAAACCAATTGGCCTGTCTTTTTTATGATAAAGGAATGACTCATTCTTTAGTTGGCCAGTCTCCCTACCTCTATAACGATACACTTATTAAGAATATCTTCCTTGGTAAAGAGGCAACTCAAGAGGAAATCCAAGCGGCCTATGAACTCTTGACTCTTTTTGGACTAGATTATTTAGAGAGAAGTAAAGAAAGGTTATTGGCCATGGAAGTAGGGGAGCATGGAAAAAGGCTCTCTGGTGGACAGGCTAAGAGGCTTTGCCTTGTTAGGTCCATTCTTAGTAATGCAGAAGTCCTTCTTTGGGACGATCCTTTTAGTAGTGTTGACGTTATTTTAGAAAAAGAAATTATTACTGAATTAAAGAAATCAAAATGGCTTGACGGAAAGACCGTCATCCTTTGTTCCCATAGACTCTCTACCGTGAGGATGTGTGATGAACTATTTTTTATTGATACTGAAGAAGGCATGCTTGAGAAAGGCAGTGTCGAGAGTTTATTGAAAACGGAAACTAAGACTTATGAGTACTTTGAAAAACAGCTTGTCTGATTTTTTCTTATTTAAAGGGGCTAAGCCCTTACTTGCCTTTGTTCTCACTTGCTTAGTGTTATCCTCCGTTTTAGGTTCTTATTTACCCAAACTAATGATTGAATTAGCGGGTAGTTATTCAGATGCTTCAAAGTTTGAAAGCTCCCTTTACACTTTAATGGGATACTTTTTCTTAGTTTATTTAAACCGAGTTGCTTATCAATTAGGAATCAACCGCTATGTGCTAAAACTTGTTCAGAAAGTTAGGACAGAAGTCTATGAAAAATGGCTCTTGGCTTTTGAAGTTCAAGCTAAAGAAAAAGGAAAAGACAATTACCCACAAGGTGAAGTCATGGCCAGGATCATGAGCGATACCATGGCCATCCGTGAACTAATGACCTCTGGAACTTTTGGTATCTTGATTGACATCTTTTTTGTTCTTGCCTGTTTAATATCATTGGTTCAAATCAACTCCCTTAGTGGGACCTTTCTTGCTGTGACTGAAGTTGGTGTCGCCATCTTACTTGTTTGGGGTGGGAAATATATGAGAACAGTCTTTCACGATGTTCGTAAAAGCCGAGGGATGGTTTCTCAAAGTGTGGCTAATGTTGTGGGTGGGCTAGGTGAAGCCTACTTTACTGATCATAATAATTACGCTTCTAAGACTTCAACAGTTCAATTTAAAGACTTTCTTTATAAACAACTTAAGGCCAATGTTTGGGATGCCTCTTATTATTCTGTCGCTGAATCTCTCTATCCGCTTCTTTTGGCCTTAATGGTCTTTATCTTTCCTTATAGCCAGATAACAGAAGCCGCCGTGATCTTTGCGATTGTGGATCTTATCCAAAGAAGTATTAGTCCTATTAAAAACATCGCAGGAAAGATTACTAATATCCAAAGAGCAGCTACTGGGATTCAGAGAATCAATGAATTTACTGGGGATTTGGCCCTTGCACCTCGCTCTCCTAAAGGAGAGGTTTATTCTCCTTTTACTATGGAGAAGTTAAGTGTTGAGATAAAAGAGTTTCAATATAATACTTCTGAAAGTGAAGATGATAACCCTTTTAGGATTGAAGATGTTTGTTTTGAAGGAAAGACAGGTGAGCTTATAGGTCTTGTTGGTCTCTCTGGATGTGGAAAGTCGACTGTTCTTAATATCTTAGCGGCGAATATTATTCCTGATGCTGCTAAGGTTGAATTAATTTCTCCAGAGCAGAATCACCTTATTTTTCCAGGAGAGTCATTAGATAATGTTGTCCATTATAGACAACAGATAAGCTTAGTCTCTCAAGAGTCTCACATCTTTTCTGAGAGCTTATTTTTTAATATAACCCTGAGCTCAGAAAAAGATCCTGAGTTTGAGAAGTTTTGGGAGTGGATTCTCGAAGAAATTCCTTATTTAAAATCATGGGGTATACAGCCAGATGAGGCCCTAACTCCAGACTCATTATCCCTCGGGCAGAATCAGCTCATCTGTGGGCTTCGGGCCTGTTACTTAAAGCGTCCTGTGGTTCTCTTTGATGAGATCTCTTCGGCTTTAGATTCTGAGTTAGAGCTGGCCCTGCGCCGGGTGGTTCTCTTGGTTCAGGAGCAATCATTGACCATTATTGTGGCCCATAGGTTAGAGACTATTCTTGAGGCTAGCCGCATTATAGTCATGGATAGTGGACGGATCGTAGGTTCGGGGACGCATCAAGAGCTGATCTCTACTGTGGCGCAGTACCAAAAATTCATGGACGAGATGACTTCCTAAGAGAGTCTAAGTTCGTTACAATTTCAAAGAAATTAATTAAGGAGTTTTTTAAATGAAGAAATATTCATGGGTATTCGCGATAGTTATCACAGCCTTGGTTTGGTCTTGTACTAAAGAAGCTAAATCTAAAGCAAGTTATGTGTTTAAAAAAGCACCGGATAGTACAACAGCAGCAAAGTTAAATGGAAAAACCATTACTAATGCTGAGATCACCGAAGGGATTGAAGCTGAATTATATGAAGCTAAGTTAAAGGTTCATGAATTAAAGATGAATAAGCTTAAGGCCATCGTTCTTGAAAAATTGATGAACGATCATCCTAAGAAAAAAGGATTAACAAATGATCAGTTCTTAGAAACTGTCATCGCCTCTAAAGCTAAAGTAGAAAAAAGTGATATCGATAAGTTTATTAAAGAAAGAAACATCCCAACAGATCATATTAATGATCAGATGACTGAAAGAATAAAAGGCTTTCTCATAAGAGAAAAGAAGAAACAGGCCATTGATTCATGGGTAAAAGAGCAAACATCTAAAAACCCTGTTGAAGTTTATATGACTCCACCAACTCGACCTGTCTTTGATGTACAGGCCGGGGATGCTCCTTTTATGGGTGGGGCTGATGCCAAAGTAACAGTGATAGAATTCTCTGATTTTCAGTGTCCTTTTTGCGCCAAAGGAGCTGAGATTGTTAATGAACTTAAGAAGAAATATGGAAATAAGATTAAAGTAGCTTTTAAGAACTACCCTCTGCCTTTTCATAATCACGCCCAAAAAGCTGCAGAAGCTGGCCTTTGTGTAGCTGAACAAAATAAAGCTAAGTTTTGGGAAATGCATGATGCGATGTTTGCCGATCAAGCAGGCCTAGCCGAAGAAGCTTTGAAAACTAAAGTAGGAAAACTTGGGCTTGATGTTTCAAAATTCACCAAGTGTTTAAGCTCAGGCAAGTTTGCCGAAAAAGTGAAAGCTGATATGGAAGAAGGGAAGAAAGTGGGAGTGAAATCAACACCGACCTTTTTTGTCAACGGTATGATGATCAACGGAGCCCATCCTGTTGAGGTATTTAGCGAGCTTATAGACGCAGAATTAGCAAAGTAGAGCCTTTTAGGCGGCTATTTTTGCCGCCTAGGGTAAAATTTTACCATAGGGGCGCTCGTCCCAATAATTCGATACAATAAGAGAAGCGACAATAGAGGTCTTCAGGAAGAAGGCCTCGAGTTATCCACCTAGGAAGGGTCTTTAGTCGATGGAAATATCTGATTACAATGCAAAACTCTCAGAGGCAAGATCACGCTATAGCGATGCTGCAACAGAGCTGCGTGAAAATCATGCTCAAGAAAAACGTGCATTAGAAAAGCTTCATAAGAACCGTCACGAGAAAACCCTAAAAGTTTTCGGAGAGGAAAAAGGTAGCTTAGAGGCTCAGAATAAGGCCAATCATGACCGCTATATTAATGAAACCAAGCAAGAGATTGAAAAGCGAACAGACCGCTTTGTTAAGGATCTTTCTGCGACGAAGAATGAATTTGCAAGATCTCAAAAAGAAAATAAAAGTAAGTATGATTCAAGATTAAAGAATATCTCGACAAGTTTCTCTACTCAAATGAAAGAGAGGGATCGCCTTGGAACCTTAAGGGCAGAGTCAGCGGAGTCTCATTTTAAAGATGCTGCTTTTCAAAACCAAAGAGTCTTCGATAAGAACTTAGCTAGTATTCAAGCTAATAATGCCGATAAGTTTAATACTTATCGAGACAACACACTTGTCGAAAGACAAGATCAAGACCGTAAGCACTTAAGTGAGAAGAAAGAATTAACTCAAGATGCCAGCATCAGGCAGAATCTCATGAAGAACTCTTTTCAAAAAGAAAAGCAGAGGCTCAGAGATTCTCATGAAGTTTCATATAAGTCCCAGAAGAATCACACCGAAAACCAGCTTGAGAATTTAAGAAATAATAATACGGCTGAAAAAGATAAGATGAAGTCTAACTTCGAATATATTGCTCAGAATATTACAGACAAGGGCAATCATGAACTAAGAAAGCTTCAAGATGAAAACAGGCAAGATCTCGCTAAAAGAGAAGCTAAGTTTGCTAACTCAAGACTTTCTTTAGAGCAGAAGATCAATAAGGCGGTTAATTCCGGTGAGAGTAATCAAACGGACTTAATGCTTAGAAAGAATAAAGAATCCTATGAAAATAGGCTTAAGAACTATGATCACAGGCTGGCCAAGATGAATTTCTCTCATCAGCAAGATAAGTTGAGAGGAATTGAAAAGCAGCAAGAGTCTAGAAACTTGATGAAGATCAAGAATAGACGTGAAATTGATAAAAAAGATAATACCATTAGTAATATTAGAAGATTTGAAATTGGTGATCTTAAGAAGAAACAACAAAATGAAATAGAAAAATTGATGGAATCTAGAGACCTTGCTGGTCTTGAAGGGAAAGAAAAAGTAGTTTCTACGGCCCTTTCTAAAGATATGAAGATTAAGACTCAACGAGAGGATCTTATCCGTCAGATGAATAAAGCTAATGAGCAATCTCAAAATGAAGTGCGAGAAATGGCTCAGTCTTTCTCAGAAGAGCAAAGCAAGTTTATTGCCAGTGAGAAGAGAAAGAGCAATCAAGATAAAGCAGACATTAGACTTAAGATGGGTCTAGACCGCGAAGTGGCAGCTGCTAGCTATGAAGATAAGATTAGAAGTCTTGAGAATGAGAAAAAGAGGTTAGTTGAACAGTATGAAGATAAGCTTGAAGTTCAGATGACCAAATCTGCTCGAGAAATTCAACGAAGAGAAATTGCAGAGAACGAAAGAAATATGGAGATCCAACGAGCGACTCGTAGAACCCTTCAGCAAAAAGATAGAGAAGCTTACTTGAACCTAGTTAAGTTAAAAGGTGATTTTGAGAAACGCTTAGAGCAACAGCAAAATCAACAAGAGATTCAACTTACGACGTTAACAAGAAAGTACGAAGATATGATTGAGCAAAACAATCTAGAAGCTAAGCAAAAGAAAGAACTCGCTGTTAATATGGAAAGAAATAACTATATTAAATTAAAAGAGGCTAAAGAGATCGAAATGCGTGCCATGGATAATAAGTATCAACTTAAGATGGACAAGCTAAAGAACTCTAATCAGAAGATGCAAATCGTTCAAAGCATGAGAAACGAAGCGTTAGAAGCAAGAAAGGCCGACAATAAAGATTCCTAAAAAGGTATCATCGCAGAGCATCTAAAGGGCCATTTTCAGGCCCTTTTTTTATGTGGTAGTCTTATCCTGTAAAAAGGAAAAATCATGCGTAGAGCGAAAATTGTAGCGACCCTAGGTCCCTCGTCAGATACTGTTCAAAAGATCAAAGACTTAATTGAAGCGGGGATGAATGTAGCAAGAGTTAATATGAGTCATGGAACTCATGAAGGTCATGCTAAGGTCATTGCCAATATAAGGGAGGCCTCCTCTCTTGCGGGAAAAGAAGTCGGAATCTTATTAGACCTTCAAGGTCCTAAAATTCGAGTTGATAAAGTCCCAAGCCCCCTAGAATTGAAAGACGGAGAAGAATGGGTCATCGGTCAATCAAGTCTTGAAGCTGATAAGAAATACGCAAAATACAAAGACAAGTTTATCCCAACCATTTATGAAAACTTAGTTAATGACTGTCACGACGGTGCCCGGATTCTTTTTGATGATGGATTAATAAGCGCTACTGCTCTTGAAAGAGATGGAGATGTTTATAAGATTAAAGTACTCGTCGGTGGAACTCTAAAATCCAACAAAGGTATCAATCTTCCTGATTGTAATGTGACAGCACCTAGTTTTACAGAGAAAGACCGAGCAGACCTTATGTTTGGTCTTGAAGAAGGCATCGACTTTGTGGCCCTTTCTTTTGTTAGAAAAAAAGAAGATGTAAAAGAAGTAAAGGCGATTCTTCATTCACTTAAGATGACAACTCCTGTAGTGGCTAAGATTGAAAAGCCTCAGGCCATAGAAAACCTTTCAGAAATTATGGAGGCAGCAGATGTCATCATGGTTGCTAGGGGAGATCTAGGTGTTGAAGTAGGAAATCATCTTGTTCCAGGGCTTCAAAAAGAAATCATTAGAGAATGTAACGAAAAAGGAATTCCAGTTATAACAGCGACTCAAATGCTAGAGAGTATGACGGAAAACCCGACCCCTACAAGAGCAGAGGCCTCAGATGTGGCCAACGCTATTTGGGATGGAACAGATGCGGTGATGCTCTCTGGAGAGTCGGCAGCCGGAAAATATCCCATTGAATCTGTTAAGATGATGGGAATGATTGTTTTAGAGGCTGAGAGAAGTCCTAAAGAAAGACCATTTTTAAGAAACCTAGATCTTTCAAATGTAAATGCCGCGGTCATGGTAGCTGCTTCGATGATAGCCGAGAAAGTATACGCGGCTAAGATCTTATCCGTAACTGAATCAGGTCAATCTTGCCAAAAGATAGCTAAGTTTCGCCCTTCAACAGAAGTCTTAGGTGTCACTAATAAGATTGAAACCGTAAGAAGGATTAGCCTCTATTGGGGAATTCAACCTTATTACTTAGTTGATTACAAAGCCGATAGTTTTAACTTCCAAAAAGACGTCCTTCATAAAGTGAAAGATGACCTCAATTTAAAAAATGGTGACAAGCTGGTTATCACAAGAGGAGATGGACGTTTTTTCTCTCATGGCTCTTCAAACTCTGTAAAGGTTCATACTATCAAGGATCGACCTAAGATTCTTGGGGGCTCTGACGGTCTTGAAATTGAAAGGGATGAAAAAAAAAGAATCCTTCTAGACACTAACCTCTGCGCTGGTTGTCAGAACTGTGTCTCAATCTGTCCCCATGATATTTGGGCCGTAAGTGATGATGAAGAAAAGAGAACTTATATAGACCCTAATAAGATTCACGCCTGCACTATGGATAATCAATGCATTGATGCTTGTCCCACAGGGGCCATTGAGATTCATCCTAACTTACAAGGATGAAACCTCTTAAAGGACTATCGCCAGAATTTCTAAAGACTCTTGGTGTGGCAGACTGGGGCTATACTGAAGATCCTATTCCTAGTTCTTTTGAAAAATATGAAGATTGGGTAGAGAGAGGTGAGAATGGTCCTTTAAACTATTTATCGGATCATCGAAAGGATCTAAGAAAGAACTTAGACTCTGTTCAATCTGGATTTCAATCAGCCTTGGTCTTTTTGTTTAGCTACTCTGAAGAAAAGATGGCCTTAGAAAACTTCTATCAAACAGCTCAATCTAATAAATTAAAAGTAGCAGGATATTCCTTAGCCTTTGAAGGTGGAGACTATCATAATGTCCTTCGTGAAAAAATGGCCCTTATTGGTTCTAAGTTAGGAGTAGAATATTCATTCTCATTAGATATTCATCCTGTCTTAGAGAGGGACTTAGCCTATAGAAGCGGGCTTGGCTGGTTTGGAAAGAACTCCATGCTTATTCATCAAAAAAAGGGGAGCTTCAATATGATCGGAGCTCTTTTACTAAAAGAGAAACTAGGTCTAGATGAAAATGAAAAACAGCTAGATCACTGTGGTCAGTGTACGGCCTGTTTCGACATATGCCCTACTGATGCTATTGATTTAGAAAAAAGAGAGATTAGCGCTTCTAAATGTATTAGTACTTTTAGCATTGAGCTTTTTAAAGATGCAGATGCTCCCGTCGGTTACGAGAATACTGAAGAGATCTTTGGCTGTGACCTCTGTCAAGACGTCTGTCCTTGGAATAAAAGACGAGAGAGAAATGGTGAAGTTGAAATGCCTACTGAGTGGCCAAAGGGAAAGGCTAAAGAAATTGTTGATTTCTTCCTAGTCCCTAAACCAAGTGAACTTAAAGAAAACTTAGAAGAATTAAGCAATAGAGGCTTTGTTAGAAAATTTAAAGGAACAAGTTTTGAAAGAACAGGAAAGCAAGGTCTACTTAAAAACTTAGCTAAAAAATCCTTCCTTCTTTAAAAATTTCTTAATAAAGCTAGCAGCCAATTCTGGCTGGTGATGAGCAAGCTTTGGCGGTAAATCTAAACTAACAACATTACCTTGAGTCTTTAAGTTCTCCATCATTCTTTCTGATCCACCTTCACCAACGACTAAGTCATCAGCTCCAGTAATAAAGTGAATTCTTTTTCCCGTGATCTTAAAATCTCTCTTCATCTGATTGATCCAAGGAAAGACTCTATCAGGATGGAGCTCTTTAGAAACCAATTGGGAGCGGATACTCAAGGTTGATTTATAAAAGGCTGAAGTAAAAAGATGTTTAGCTCCTACTGGTAATTGCCCAAGACCCACGCAAACAATAGTTTGTTTTACATCTTTAAATTCTTCAAGCTTAGAGGCCATCAAAGCAAAGCTGGCCCCAAGGCTATGACCACCAAGGACAACTTCACTCGGGTCTGAGTTTGTAAGAGACTTTAGCTTCTCAAAAGCGGCTAAAAAGAGCTTAGGTGAATTTAGTTTAAAGGATTCAAAGCTTAGGGCTTCTGAAAATCCTCCTAGATAATGACCGGGTAAGTCAAAAATGACAGAGGGCATCCCTTCTTCAGCTAAACGGATGGGCCAATTAAGTAGACTTCCTTTATGACTAGAATAGCCGTGGCTAAACACCGCTAGGGCCTTAGGAGAGGGGATTTCTCCCTCTGGGACAAAGGCCAAGGCATTAATTTGTTGCCCTTCGTAATCAAGAAAGAATTTGTGAACCTTAGTTTCAATTTTCATCTTAAATAGACTACCAAATTACATTGACGAAGGAAGGCCTTTCTATTAATTTTGTAACCTCAAAAAGAAGTTGTGCCCTGATAGCTCAGTCGGTAGAGCAAGGGACTGAAAATCCCTGTGTCCGTGGTTCAAATCCGCGTCGGGGCACCATTTTTTTTCTGTATTTTTAAAAAGCCCAGTTTAACCCACTGGGCTTTTTTGTGCCTAAAATATTTATCTGGATCAGGTCTAGTTTAAGGTAACTCCAAATGATTTTTTATGTTTTTACTATTGTGCTGAGCTTGGCTCTACTTTTTTGGAGTGCAAACCGCTTTGTAGATGGAGCTGCTAAAGTTTCCACTTATTACAAAATGTCTCCACTCTTTGTTGGTATGGTGGTTATTGGGTTTGGAACATCTGCTCCTGAGTTATTTGTTTCCACAATTTCTTCTTATCTAGGACAAGATAATATTGCTCTTGGAAATGCTTATGGTTCTAATATTGTAAACATAGCTTTAATCCTTGGTATTACAGCTATCATTAAACCTATAAAAGTCTTATCTAGTATTCTTCGAAAAGAACTTCTTATTTTATTAGTTGTTACTGCACTTTCAGCCTTTTTACTTTTAGATTTGAAATTTTCTAGAGTTGACGCATCTCTTTTGTTAAGTATTTTTCTTTTATTCATGGTTTTTGCAATAAAAGATAGTCGCAAAAAGGATGATGATAGTTTTAGTATTGAAATTGCATACTCTTTAGACCAAGAGAAAGTTCCTATTAAACTCTCATTGTTTAAACTTATTTCAGGCTTAGGAATACTCATCATTAGTTCAAGATATTTTTCTTGGGCGTCTGTTTCTCTAGCTAAATCGTTGGGGGTATCTGATGTTATTATCGGGTTTACCATTGTTGCTATTGGCACATCTTTGCCTGAGCTAATTTCTTCTATTGTCGCCGCCATCAAAGGAGAATCGGATCTTGCTTTTGGAAATATTATAGGTTCAAATCTTTTTAACACATTGGCCGTTGTCTCATTGTCAGGCTTAATTAAACCCTTAACGGTTTCAAATGAAATCCTAACAAGGGATATATCAGCAATGTGTGGGATAACATTAATTTTATTCATTTTTGGAATAGGATTAAAGGGTGAAGGACGAATTAATAGAATTGAGGGCGCTATATTGGTGTTGTTTTATTTTGGATATTCCGGATACTTAATTTCTTCCAACTTATAGTATATTTAAGGTGATATTTATGATGTCAATAATTCAAATTCGTTTCTTTGCTCTCGCAGTTCGATAATAGCCCACTTATTCTTTCAAGATTGAAATATCTAATTCTTAATTATAATTTTTGTAGAAATGACTGCTTGTAAAATGTATTTCTCGAAGGAAACCTTTGGAGGATTTATGAGCTTTAAGTTAGAGCAAATTCAAAATATTATTTATGTGATTCGAGAACATAGAGTTATGTTAGATAGTGACTTAGCTAAGCTCTATGGAGTTGAAACAAAAGTGCTGAATCAAGCAGTAAGAAGAAATCTAAAGAGGTTTCCAAGTGACTTCATGTTTAGTTGTAATTCTGATGAGTTGGAGAGTTTGCGGTCACAAATTGTGACCTCAAACCTGGCAACTGGTTGGAATTACAAAAGACGAACGATGCCAATGCTTTTTACTGAAAGTGGTGTGGCCATGTTGTCATCAGTATTGGGAAGTGACAGTGCAATAGAGGTTAATATTTCAATCATGAGAATCTTTGTGAAGCTAAGAAGTTATTATGCACTAGAGGAGAGAGTGGAGGGAAAAATTGATAAATTAGAGAGTAACGTAACCCAAGTCTTTAAAGTGGTATTTGAGAGATTGGATAGTCTCGAAGAAGTCACAATAAATCAAAAAAAGCGTAAGAAAATTGGCCTTAAAAATGAAGATTAAATAAGGCGGTTCGATAATCGCTCACTTCGGAGGAACATCTCAGGATTGATCAATCCTCTTTCACTAACTAAAGTCAACTTTGAGGGAGATATCCTTCTTATGTGTTTTGTAACTCTGATCCTTTTTATATTCGGGATAGGTTTAAAAGGCTTGAATATCTTAGGAATACTGATCTTTTAGAAGATTACCTCATTTGCAAAAGTGAGTTATCAAATAACACACTTTGATAAGAACCTTGCAATAATTAGGCATTCCTAATAATCTTTTTCCAACTTTATAATAAAAAAAGGAACAAATATGAAAGGCAACTATGTAGACGGATTTCTCATCCCAGTCCCAGAAAACAAGCTAGGTGAATACGAAGAGCTGGCCCAAAGAATGGCGAAGGTATTTAAAGAACTCGGGGCTTTAGAATATGTAGAGTGTATCGCTGACGATGTAAAGCCAGGGAAAGTAACTTCATTTCCTCAAGCTGTATTGGCCGAAAGTAACGAAAAGGTTATCTTTGCTTGGATCACTTATGAATCTAAAGAGAGCCGAGATGAAGTTCAGAAAAAATTCATGGAGCATCCGATCATGAAAGAGATGAGTCCCGATGCCATGCCTTTTGATGGCATGCGAATGATTATGGGCGGCTTTAAGACTCTTATCAACTGTTAGGTGAGCTTCCCCATCCTTTATTCTCTTCAGCATTGCCCGTATGCCATGAGAGCGCGCATGGCCCTCCTAATGGCCAAAGAACCTGTCATGTTACGGGCGGTTGTCACCAAAGATAAACCTGCTGACATGTTAGAGCTCTCACCTAAAGGCACTGTTCCAATTCTCTTGCTACTTGATGGAACACTTATTGATGAGAGTTTGGACATCATGATCTGGGCCTTAAATAAAAATGACCCTGATGACCTTCTCTTTGGTGAGCAACCAGAGGTTTATTCAAAGATGATAGAGTTAATAAAAAAGGGAGATGGAGAGTTTCGAACTAACTTGAGCGCTTATAAGCATCATAAACGTTACCACCTAGAAGATGAGGTCAAACTTCGGACTCTTTGTGAAGAATATATCTTAGAGCTTGAAAATCTATTATCTGATAAAGACTTCTTTATGGGGGATAGGCTAAGCCTCGCAGACTTGGCGCTTCTTCCCTTCGTTAGGCAATTCGCAAATGTTGATAAGAAATGGTTTAGATCAGCTCCTTACCCGCGTTTAACTCTTTGGTTAAAAAAACAAATGCAAAGCCTATTGTTCACAAAGACCATGCGAAAGTATCCTCTTTGGTTAGAGACTAAAGAGCAGTACCTCTTTTCTTGGGATAGTAAAACGAATCTATAATCCTTGAACGTACTGAGCGTTCGTAGAAATAGGAATCATCCTTTTTAAAGTATCAGTTGGGGTATTGATATTATTAAGAGCCTTTTCGAACTCTTGAATCAATAATTCTTTATCTAACCTTTCTTTAGATCCAATTCCGATATCAGTTAAGTCAATAAAGAATTCATCGAAGAGCCCATTGAAGTCTTTCATGGCCTCAATATTTAAGAACTGTTCATGGTTATAAATACTAGGGTAGCCACCCTTTTGCTTATCAACGGCGAAAGAGATCCCTTTTACATTGGTAATAGTCGTAGCCTTCTCACAACTGAGCATACAAGAAGCGTCGATACTTGGCTTATTACAACCAACTGTACGTTGGAAGAAGCATTGGCGGCTCGTCATAAGTAAAATAGGATGATAGATGCTGTAGAGAAGCCTAAAGTCTTTAGGCCTTCTAATCTTTTTAATCTGATTGCGGTTGATCTCATTAGAAATAAAAGCACCTGAACAATTTAATTCTTCTTTTAAGGTATTGAGTGCATAGGAGTTTGTTGTATTAAGTAAGGGGCCTGCGATCCATTCAATACCCAATTCATAAGCCTTATAGGCAACTCCCGTATTATTAGTGATAATCTTTGAAGGCTTTGCAACCTCTAAGATCTTTACCGCTTCAAGATAATCCTTTCCAATCATGACCGCGGGAAACCAAGGTATCAAACGAGGGTTTTGAAGAAAAAGGTCTTTATAATAAGTGTCATCCTTTTTTAAACTCTCTGGGATTTTAAAATAAATATCTGCATCTGTTTTATCTAAGAGATGGATGTCTCTTTCGTCACTTATTAAGTATGAGAGTTTTGGTTTACTTTCCACTTTTTCATAAACGGATAATTTAGGAAGGTCTACTGGGGGCACAACTTCTTGTGAGCCATTTAATAAAAAACCTAAGCGGTTTTTCATTTGGGTGATTTCTCTAAAGGGAATTATAAGTCCTTCATCAAAAGAAGAGAAATCTGAAGTAACTAACATATAGGAGGCGTCGTTAAAGCTATTAAAACGCTTCTTCAAAGACTCAGTCGTAAGAGAGTTTTTAACAGAGGCTGTTAGGTTAACAGAAGACTTTATTTCATAAGTCTTCTCTTCAGTTATCGCGCTAATAATAAAAGGAGAGCCAAGCTTAGCCTTAAAAGACAGAGAGAGCTTTGGTTTTTCAATATGCAGGTCTTTGATCTTATCAGAGAGGCTTGCCCCTAGAGCATTTCTATCTTCGAAGAGCTCTTTTTTTACCTTCTTGACCTCCTCAGGAGAGGAGGCGGAAGCTTCGTCAATTGCATGCTTCTTACTATAATCACGGGGACTATCTATGAACATGTCTTTGGTTAAGTTTCCTTTTAAAAAGGAGTTTGTAAAACTTCTATTAAAGACTTTATGTAGGTTAGAGTCATCTTCAATGAGCTTACCAGAGTCAACAAAGCTATTAATCTGTTTTCTCCAAGAATCTATGACTGTGTAAACATAATGAGCTCCCTTTATTCTTCCCTCAACTTTGAGAGAGTCAACTTTTGCGTCAACAAGCTCAGGAAGGTCAAAATAAGCGGAATTATCTTTTAGGTTTAGTGGATACTTATTTCCAGCTGCAGTTATTTCATATTCATCGCGGCAGGCTTGGCTGCAGCGGCCTCTATTGCCAGAGTTACCAACGCTGACGGAACTTGAATAGCATTGACCAGAAAAAGCAATGCAAAGGGCGCCGTGAACAAAGACTTCAGTTAATATACTATTCTCATGAGCAAGGGAGGTTAAACTTTTGATTTCATCGAGGTTCAACTCTCGAGATAGGTTAACCCTTGTAGCGCCAATTTTATTTAGAAAAAGAATCTGACCTTCGTTATGAGTTGTCATCTGAGTTGAGGCGTGAATATCAAGGCTTGGAAAATGCTTCTTAACTAGATCAAAGACACCTAGGTCTTGAACGATGATGCCATCAAGTCCGCTGTTTACAATTTGATTTAAAAGCCTGACTAAGGTTGGTACTTCATGCTCTAGGATGACAACATTAAGCGTGAGGAAGATCTCACAGTTGTATTCATGGGCAAGTCTAATGGCGCCGTAGAGCTCATCGATAGAGAGGTTGGCCGCGCGGTTTCTGGCATTGAAAAAGTCGAGTCCACAATAGACGGCGTTCGCCCCAGCAACTATGGCGGCTTTAATGGCTTCAATATCTCCACCCGGTGCTAGTAATTCTATCTTTCTACTCATTTTTCTATTCCATTGAGTCAATTTGATTTTAATTCACCTTGAGAGGATGATATTGATTCTAAGTGCTCTATTTGTATTCTTGCTATATAGCATCTTTAAAAGAGATGGGAAAACGCTCTTAAAGAGAAAGGGCGTTTAAAAAAGGTTATCTTTTTGCTCTTTATAGCCTTTAAGTAGCTGATTTCAATAGTTCTTTGTAAAAAGCAAACATCTTTCACTTATTAACCGATAAGAACTCTATGAGAGGATTAAAACTAACGACTCTACTCATTTGTTTTTTCTTAGGATTAAGCTTTACAGCCTTTTCTAAAGACTTAGTTAAGCCCTGTGAGAGCTTAAGTTTTGTTGAGTTAAATATCATCGACTTACTTAAGGATTACGAAAAACTCTCTCGTTTTGATGCTAAGAAATTAGCAGTGGAATTAATCTTAAGGCAATGCCAACACGAAAAAGACAAGGGAAGTGAGGGGATTAGAATCCGAGATGGGAAAGTTAAGTTTTCTGAATTTTCTGACACCTATAATACTCAAGACCCAGTCTATTTTTGCAAAAATAATAGGGGCTATAGGTCTTACTTATCGCAGATGACTCATAAGTTACTCCAGTTTAAAGAAGATAAAGAAAAGAAAGAAGGAGTAGTTAAAGCAAAGCCTAGGAATAATAAACCTCGAAAACCCGCTCAGAAAAAAGAGCCTGTAAAAGAGCCTATGTGGAACTGTGTTATTCCTAATTATATAAAAACCGTAAAAAGGGTTAACAAAAATCAAATGGAAACCCTTTCAATTACTTACGGTCCCAATTCTTGTAGCAAAGCCCACTAGCAATTCGTGTGCATTCTTCTTATCTTTCTTTGATTACAATAGCGTGAATCTTTTGATCTCGATCCCTTTAATTTAAAATTCTTTTCTTTAAAATACTGTTTAGTTTTAAATTTCTTATTTCTATAGCTTCGCCTTTTTCTTCTCTCCCTCTTATCCTTTCTATCAAGCTCATGTTCATAGGAGTGTAGAGAAGAGGCTTTAAGACTCTTTCTTCTGGTTATGTTTAAATCAAATAGGGTAAAACTCAGGCTAAAAGCCAGAGCATAAAAAAGCTGTTTCAAGAACACCTCCAACAATAATTGTGGAAAAAGATAACCTTAGAGAGAATTTGAAGTGTTCATGACAGCCACCTTAACAAGTTTAAAGAATTTGATTTGGGAATTTATATTGGCTTATCTATTCATGATGAAACCAGCTTAGCATGAAAAGGAAAAAATTCAAAAAGAAATAATCCTGAGGTATTTTCTTATCATTGAAGATACGGGCTGTTATATTGGGTTCTCATAGGAGAAAACGATGAGCTTAGATGCAATTGGTATAGTTTCAGATAATTTAAATGAGTCAGTAAAGTTTTACTCAATTCTTGGCGTTGAGCTTAAAGAGAAAGGTGGGCTTGAGCATCTTGAAGGAAGAACTACAAGCGGAGTTCGGATTATGCTTGATTCAGTTGAATTGATGAAAAAGATAAACCCTGATTTTAAGAAAGGCTCTGGTGCTGGGATTGTTTTATGTTTTGTTCAAGATTCTCCCGAAAAAGTTGATGAACTAGTTTCAAGAGTAAAAGAGAGCTCTTTTAAAATTATAAAAGAACCTTGGGATGCTTTTTGGGGGCAGCGCTATGCCTCTGTCTCTGATCCTGATGGAAATCAAATCGATATCTTCGCCAATAACTAAAGAGTTTATATGAATCAAAGATTCGAGAATCTTGTTGAGAAAGCTAAACCTTCTTATAGTAACGGAGACCCTGCACATTCTTTTGCTCATATAAAAAGGGTTATGCTTCTTTGTGAAAAGCTAGCAAAAGAGGAGGAAGTTGAAAAAGAAGTCCTTTTAGCAGGGGCCCTTCTTCATGATGTAGTCAATCTTCCTAAGAATCACCCAAGAAGATCAGAAGCTTCAGCAATGGCCGCGGAAAAAGCGCGGCGCTTATTGGAAGAGGTAGGTTATGATGAAGAGTTTATATCTAAGGCACTCGTTGTCGTTTATGAACATAGCTTTTCCTTAGGAAAAAAACCTTCTTGTCTTGAATCTGCAATCCTTCAAGATGCTGATCGGCTAGACGCTCTTGGGGCCATTGGTCTTATGAGGATGATCTCTTGCGGGGTTGGCTTTAAGGCTGAGTTTTATAATGAAGAAGATCCCTTTGCTAAGGAGCGCTCCTTAGATGATAAGCGCTTTAGCCTCGATCACTTCTATACCAAGTTATTTAAATTGCCAGAGCTAATGAACACTAGCGCTGGAAAGGCAGAAGCGAATGAAAGGGTTCATTTTATGAAGTCTTTTGTAAAGCAGCTTAGGGCCGAAATAGAGTAGTGATTCAAGGCATTTAGAGGACTTTTCTTCAGCTCCTTTAGTTAAGATATTGGTCAATAATTCCGATAAGTTACTCGTGAGAGCTCCTGCCCTTTTTCTATTTTTTATATACCTTTCTATATCCACGCTTTTAGCAAGTGGATATCCTTCAAATCTAGTTATCGACCAAAGCACAGAGCTGCGAGAAGTAAGTTACTTTGAAGGAAGCTCTCATATATTGGGCTTCTTAAACCCAGGGGACTCTGCAGATATCCTCTCTATTGATACCAGTCATGAAGGAGGAGTTTCATTTCAAGTTCGTGTTAGTTCAGGAGCTCAAGGTGGAAAGATAGGATGGATCTTTTTTGCTGAAGATCCAGATAAGCGTAATTTTAATATCAAAGACCCAAGCGGAAAGAAGATCTCAACTCCAGGAGCCAAAGGTAAGGCTGGTGCTGGGAATTCAAAAGGCTCAGAACAAGAAGCTTCAATACAAGCACCTGAGGGGAAGGATATCGATATGTCTAAGACCGGCATTGAAACTTTCTCTAGCGCGGGATCTTCTAAAAAAGCTGATAGCAGTTTTAAGGAATCTCCCTTTAAGAACTATTTTCAGGAAATGAAAAAAGAGATGAGGCAAGTCAGTAAAGGAAAGGCATCTTATCCTGCTGTTCCGGAGAGGCTAACAAAGATCAAACCAGAAAAAGAAATATGGGATGAGGCGATCAAAGGGGATATGAAAATAGACTTAGAAAGCTATGATGGAGGCCCTTATATTCCCTTTACAAAGACAGTGACTGATACTTCTGGATACAAACAAAAGACGACCTATTGGACAAAATCAGAACCGAAACAAATAATGAAAATGCCAAGTAAGATCTCCGCAGCTCTAGAAGAAAAACAACGAGAATGTAAAGACGAAGCGGAGAGCACACCTGAAGCCGTGGTCCCTAAAGTAGTTAAGGGAAATTGGCAGCCGCATTGTAAGGTCTTAGCAGCAGAGAAATTTGGGGACTTTCTTTATAATGAAATCTCTAGTTGCCTGGAATCGATTAAAGAAGTCATTACTAAAGGGGCTAAGAATAGTGATGGAAGCTTAAATAGAGAAAAGGTTTTTAAGAATCTCTATAAAAAGTTAAACCGTAAAGAACAAGAGTTTGCGGCATTGACCTTAACCGCCTTTGGTGAAGCTGGGATCCTAGCTCCACCACTTGAAGAAATGGTCATGGTCATGAAAGTGGTTAGCAATAGGGCCGATTATGCTCGTAGTAAAGGTTTTGCAGAGGCAAATGAGTTAGACTCCGCTCTTCAGAAGGCACAGTTCTCGATGTACAATAAGAATGATCCTAGTTGGCAAAGAGCGATTAAATCTGGGCATGGCCATCCTCATACCATCAACTCGATTAAATCTTATATCCTTTATCACAATACAAAGATTGAAAATCCTCGGGAAGTAGGAAAGGTTTATCATTACCATACCAACTATGTGAGTCCTGATTGGAAAGATACTTCTAAGATTGTTAAGCCAGTACTCAATGGAAAGAATTTAAAACAGAGGGGAACGAGGCATCACTTTTTTAAAAATATCCCGTGGTCTTTTCGCCACAACTCTTGGAGTGGAAAGAAATGAAATCAATAATTCTTCTGATGCTCTTTAGTTTTTCAGCAATGGCCTTTGAATGGAAGGTCGTTCAAAAGAAAGATAACTTCTTATTAAAAAACAATGCTGGAAAGTTCTTTTCAATTGAATCAGTGGGAGGAATTCCTAAGTTTATTAAAGAAGAAAAACGAGGTGAAGAGCTGCTCCTCGTTATCTACAATAGCGGAACCGCTGGAACGAGCCAGCCTATTGAGATGCATAGGGCCTTGGTCTTTAATAAGAAGAAACTTGTGGGAGACTTTCCCTTTAAATATGTTCCCTCTAAGGGAACTACTTATAAACCTGAGCAACCTAAGTGGACCCTGACTAAGGGGAAACTCGTGGTTTTAGATTCAGAAGAAGAGAAAACCTACGAAATCTCCTTATAATTTAAAGAAAATTGATTAAGTGATTGAAATTGCTGAAGGGCTTTTCTCGTCTCGTGGCACCATGAGGATTGACGGCTTTTATTCCGATTTGGTACTTGTTTGCTACACCATGTAGAGAGGGATGTATGAAGCACTTGCTTACTTTAATGGCCTTATTGGCTATCTTTTTTAGTTTCAATTCACAAGCTTATGTCTTTGAAGGAAGAGTCGTTAATCAAGGTCAGACACTTGAGTGTATGGTTGAGAACTACTCAAACTACAATATCTTCGTTCTTGAGTATAAATTCGATATGACTGTGAGAAACAACTACGGAAGAACCTATCCGTTAACTCAAAGACTTGCCTGCGTGAATAATTGCATGGTTACAAGAAATTCATATCAATTACTTCTTGGGGCCAACATCGCCTATAACGTTCTTGCAGCACGTTGTTACGGAACCTATATTATCCAATAAAGGCCGTTAGAAAATAATAGAAATTCTTTTTAACTATAATCGAGGAGTTGCTGCTCCTCGATATTTTTCATTCCGCTTCACTCCTGCTTTAATACCGCCCACACACAAACACACTTAATACCGAGAGGACATTCATGCAAATGATCATTATTGAGGGCAATATTGGTGCGGGAAAATCTACCTTAACCACTCAGCTTTCGAAGGCCCTAGGGGCTAAAGCTTTCTTTGAACCAGTAACGACTAATCCTTATCTAGAAAAGTATTACGCAGATCCCAAAAAGTACGCTCTTCCTATGCAGTTTTATTTAATGAGTAATCGTTATGGACTTCATCAAGATGGAATTGAACATATTTGGAAAACAGGTCAGTCTTGTATTTATGACCGCTCTATCTATGGGGATTATATCTTCGCTAAAAGAAATTGGCTTGATGGGAATATGAGTGAGCTTGATTTTGAAAACTACAATAATATGAGAGACGTTATGCTTAAGAACTTAATGGTTCCTCATGTGACTCTATATTTAGATGCCAAACCTGAGACTTGCTTAAAGAATATTAACAATAGGTCCCGCGGTTGCGAGTCGGGGATACCTTTAGAATACCTGCAAGGGCTTGATGACCTCTATAGAGATCTTGTGTTTGAGTTAAAGCAAAAAGGATCTCAGGTCGTGAATATTGACTGGAATGAGTTCCGTCCCATTGATTATATCTTGGAGAGGTTAGAGGATCAGCTTCCTGGGATTACCAAGCCTCATAACCAAGGTTATATTGATCAAGTAGCCATCCAATAAAAAAACCTTAATTGCTACGGTTAAGTGCTTGAATTTACTAGTTAAATTCGGGTACTTTCCTCAGCTTTTTATTAAGCTAACCCCCTAAAATCCCGAAAAGAACTATAAGGAAAGACTCAATGACTCTATTGAAACACCGCTTGGTGGTTCTCCTATTTCTATTTCTCCCTCGGCTGCTTTATGCGGGCCCGGATGACTATGACTCTCATATAACAAGCAAAGGTCTTAATTCTTTAAAAGAACAAGCTGAGTTTGATAAGGCCTATTCAAAGAGGCTTGATCTGCTTTTAGAAAATAGAACAGAGAAGACTGAGACGACCTCTATTGATCATCAAAAAGAAATCTTAAGGGGTGTTCAAGGAAGGACTAAATTAGAGCTTGAATCAATTGGTTTTTCTTATCCTTCTTTTAAAAGAGGAGTGATCGATTCAGACTTAGGAAAGTTAAATGAATTTAAGAAACTTCTTTATATAAAAAGTAAAAAGTCTGATCATCTACTTTCTTTTTTAAAAGGAGAGGGAAGTGAGAAGTCAAAGGCTGTCTTGAAAAAGGTCTTAGACCGATACCCTTCACAAAAGAGGTATGTTCTCAATCCAGCCTTAACCAACGATCATTTGAGGAAGGTTTTTAAGAAGTATATTGTCCTTCAACATTACTTACATGAACTTCCAGGTATTGCTGATTCTCTTCACTACTTTGATTTAGGTATTTTAGGAGAGGATGAGTTTATCAAAGAGCTAAAGACAAACCTCTTTCATAACGGACCTCACGCAGGGTTTTGGAAGTTTTTCTCTGAGGAAACTCTTCCTTCAATGATTGGATCAGACAAATTAGTTAGGACATTTTTTTTAAACACTCCTTATGAAGGAGAGAAGATCAAAGGAGGGTTTATACCTCCAAGTTACCCCGGACCTCTTTCCCTAGAGGGCTATATCCATGTGGCCTTTGATCGGTTAAGCCAAGGGACTCGTGGAGGTGTGTCTAAGATTTTCGAAGAAATTAGAAAGTATAAAGGGCAATCTGATGTTGAGAAGATGAGTAGTCTTTTATTTGATAATCCTCGTAGTACCCAAGAGCAGATCTCAATGCTGATTGACCTGGCCACGGAAGATTTAAATCTTAATGATCAGCAAAGGATCAAATTGATTCAAATATTAGAGAGAATCAAAAAAAGGTTGAGGTCTTATATTTCTTTTGTAACTGAAAATATTGAATTTAAGATTGAAGGACAACTACCTGTCCTTAAAATTAAGAAAAATGAAAAAGAAATGACAGTTTTTAAAAGCAGTGCCAAGCTCCTTAGCATTACTAAAATAAGCGGTGCGTCTGTTTCTGAACCTCGTATTTTAGATGATCCTATGGCTTTTGGTGATGAGTTAAAAGAAGAAATCATGAACGCCCTCAAAAAAGAAGAAGCTCTAAACGGGGCTCCTTTCCTAGAAATAACCGAATAATTAAATCCGACCAAATTTTATGGTTACTTCGTGTAAGTAAAGATAAGAAGCATTTCGTATCGGTCAGTTCATAATGGAGGAAGTTTTAAATTAGATTTTGATCAAGGAGGATCTTATGCTTAAAAAAGCACTAGTTTTAATTTCCATCTTAGCTGTTCCAGCATCTTTCGCTTGCGATATGCACGGTAAGACCGGGTTCATGCCAGATAATGATATGCAGATTGCTGTTGGGGATAAGAATGCCAATGACATGACTGAAGAAAAATTCAACGCCATTATTGATAAGGTTGAAGCAGTTTATAAAAAAGTCGTTAAATCAAAAAAAGCAATCCTAAAAGTAAAAAGAAAGTGGACCAATAATACTGTCAACGCCAGTGCTCAGCAAATGTGGAAATACTGGATCGTAAATATGTACGGTGGACTTGCAAGACATCCAGATGTTTCAGCTGATGGATTTGCCATGGTTGTTTGTCACGAGTTAGGGCATCACCTAGGTGGAGCTCCTAAGTATTCAGGTTGGGCATCTAATGAAGGTCAAGCTGACTACTTTGGTTCTATGAAATGTTTTAGAAGAGTTTATGAGAATGACGATAATGTTGCCATCATCTCTAAAATGGAAGTAGATCAAGAAGCTTCTGACAAATGTAATACTTCATTCACAAACGAAGGTGAAGTTGCTCTTTGTATAAGAGCGGCAATGGCAGGAAAATCACTTGCAAAACTTCTTAATAGAGGAAGAGCTGTTAGTTTTAAGACTCCTGACACATCAGTTGTTGATCAAACAAATAATAAGCACCCTGCTGGTCAGTGTAGACTCGATACTTACTTTCAAGGGGCTCTTTGTACTAAAGAGTGGTCAAGAGAAGTTGATCCAAAAGACCCAACAAAAGGTGTTTGTAACAGATCAGAAAATTACAAGCTAGGTGTAAGACCTCTATGTTGGTACAAGCCAGCAGATAGTTAAGAGATTTCATTTTGAGGGGAAGCTTTGGCTTCCTCTTTTTTCTTTATAAAATCTTCTTTCAAAACAACTCCCCACAGTATAAAAATAATCTAAATCTTTTAAGGAAATCAATTTTATGCTTTTAAGCTTTAGAGCTTTCATATTCATTTCGCTATTTGTAAGTGAATCTCTTTTTGCTCAGGCCACAGGTTCTATGCTTCGAGAACAAGCTCCGCTTTGGGAGGCCGGGCTCGGTTTTGTGGCGGGCTCTATTCCTGATTACCCGGGCGCTGGGCACTCAACCTTTCACACGGTTCCTATTCCTGGGTTTGTTTATAGAGGAAAAAGAGTAAGGGCCGATGAAGACGGAGGCTTGCGAGCTAGGTTTTATAAAACTGATAACTGGGAATTTGATTTAAGTATTGGTGGAAGTCTACCAGCTAATAGTGATGAAAATGCGGAAAGAAAAGGCATGCCTGATCTAGACACTATGGCAGAGATTGGACCGACTTTTATTTGGAAGATCCTAAAGCCCACAATCAAAAGCCCACATAAGTTAATCTTGAGTATCCCTTTAAGGTTCGCAGGAAGCACAGACTTGAAGCATTGGAACTCTAGAGGAATCATCTTTAATCCTATTCTTGTTTATATGAGAGAGAGGATCTTCCTCCCTAAGTTAACTCTTATCCTAGGACTTGATACGCGCTTTGCTAGTGATACTTTAATGGATTACTTCTACTCAGTTTCAGGACTCTATGTAACTTCTAAGAGGCCATTTTATGAAGGCAAGGCAGGTTATATGGGAACGAACCTAACAGCTGGCTTCTCTTATCTTGTAGGAAAAAGCCTTAGCCTTTTTGGAGGTGTTATTCAATCGAGCCATCATGGCGCCTCTAATGAAGATAGTCCGCTATTAGTTAAGAGAAATAATACGGCCTACGCCCTTGGTATGGTGTGGTGGTTTCTAGAGAGTGATAAATCTGGTGTTCAGTGAGTCATTTTGGCCTGCCGCAACACGTAGGCCTTGATTAAAATCAGAGAGTTGCACTTTGGTATTATGCACAACCCCTAAAAACTTCACTAAAAAACATAAGACAGAACGAGCTAGGCCTTTTAAAATTTAAAGGTTAGGTGTTTAGAAAGGGAGTTCTAAATGAAGTTTTTATGTGTCAATGGATTGGCCAGAGTAGTGATCTTAGCGTCACTTGTTTTTTCTCAATCAGTTTCTTCTCAAGTCTTAAAAGAATATAAAGCAGGTAAAAGAACTATTTCTGTAGCCTCTTATAATGCTGAAAATCTTTTCGATGAAAAGCACGATGAAGGAAAGAATGATTGGACTTACCTTCCTCTAAAAGAAAAAAGAAAGTCTAAAGAAGTTCAAAAATATTGTGAAAGATTAAGAAATTATTACTACCGTTTTAATTGCCTTAACTTGGATTGGAGTATTAAGAACCTCCATAAAAAACTGCACCAGCTTGCTAGAGTCATCAAGGTAATGGATAACGGTGATTCTCCAGACATCATTGTATTTCAAGAAGTAGAAAACTTTCGTGTCTTAAAGATGTTAAGAGATGTCGCCCTTAAAGGGGAAGGCTACAAAGAAGTAGTCCTTCTTGAGGGGCCTGATAGCCGTGGAATCGATGTTGGGATTCTTTCAAAGTTTCCACTCTCAGGAAGAGCAAAGATCCATCAAGTTGACTTAACTTCTCACTTTCCAGGAAGAACAAAGGTTCCTCAAACAAGACCAATCCTTGATGCAACTTTTAAAGTATATGGAACAAAGCTAAGAGTTCTTGGGAATCATTGGCCAAGTCAGTCTCACGATGATGAGACCCGTGATATCGCAGCTAAGAAACTCTTTGACGCTGTAAAGTATTCTAAAGTTCCAACCATTGCCTTAGGGGATTATAATACCCATCCAAGTGATAATCCTCATGGAATCAACCAATGGCTCCATGATGAGGGCGCTCGCGCTTTCTTTTACGATTCAGAGAGAGAGGCCAACGATGAGCCTTATCCATTATATAAAGGAAATTCGAGAGGAACTCATCACTACCGCGGTAAATGGACGAGCTTAGATAAGATCTTTGTCCTTCAAGACTCTTTTAAGAATGCTTGCGGAGGTTATTTTAGTACTTGCTTAAGACCTCTTTGGGGTTCATTTAAAATCATAAGAAAAAGTTTTATGCTCGAAGATGTGACTTTTAGAGATCCAGAAACAGGCGAAGAAGTGACTTACAAAGATGTTCCTCAGCGTTTTGATGCTGAGACAGGAGAAGGATACTCCGATCACCTCCCCGTTGTTCTGAATATAGAAGTCCGTTAGTTCTTTCTAACAAGATAAGGGGTTATCAAGATGAAATTCATTAGCGTTGCTCTATTGATGATGAGCACGCTCCTTTTTGCTGGTGATTATCCTAGTGACTGGTGGCGTGAAGTTCCAAGAGATCAATCTAATAGCTGGGAAGTCCTCCCTCAAGACGCCTTAAAGGGCGAAGTGATCCTCTCTAAAAGAACCGAGCTTGGGATCTTTTCAAACCTAGCTGAAGCAGAATTTGAATTTGAAGGAGTCTTTTACAAATCTGTTGAAGGACTATGGCAAAAATTAAAATACCCCGATCCCATGGATAAAAAAGATCCTCGTCATAAATTAACCTACCCTTACACAAGAGATGAAGTCTCTAGGCTCTCTATGTGGGAATCAAAGAAAGCTGGAGATATGGCCAACAAGATTAATAAAGAAAATGGAATAAAGTTTGTCTCCTACAGGGGGAAGCGCTTTGAGTATAAAGACATGGCCGCTGGATCACAGTTTCACTATAAACTTATCCGTGGCGCTATGGAGGCCAAAGTTTTTCAAAATGAAAATATTAAGGAGCTTCTTTTAAAAACAAAAGGACTGATCCTTAGAGCGGATCATAAGATTGGGGTGAACAAGCCACCTGCTTATAAATACTTTGATATTTATATGGATATTAGATCTAACCTTTAGGCCCCTATGAAATACTTAAAATTACTAATACTCCTTTCGATAGTAACTTTTTCTTCCTGTGATGAAGACAACGAGACTCAAGGTAATACGCCTTATGTAATCCTCGTCTCATTTGATGGTTATAGACACGATTATACCGAAAAATATAAACCAAATAATATTAGATCATTTATTAAAAGTGGAGTTGAGGCTGAAGGTATTATTCCTATTTATCCCACTCTAACTTTTCCAAACCACTACGCCTTAGTAACAGGAATGCGCTCTGAGAATCATGGAATTGTTCAAAATAAATTCTATGATCCAAATCGAGATGAGACTTACCATTTTATGAAAAGCTCAGGAAAAGATGGCTCTTGGTATACAGGGGAGCCACTTTGGAAGACAGCTTCAAAGCAAGGCTTAAAGGCTGCCTCATACTTTTGGGTAGGTTCTGATGCTAAAGGTAACTATCCTGATTATTGGTATAGCTATGATGGCAGAACTTCTAAGGCAAAAAGAGTTGATCAAGTTCTTGAATGGCTTAAGCTGCCTCTTGGAAAAAGACCAAACTTTATCACTCTTTACTTTTCAGAAGTTGATTCGAGAGGGCATAAGTATGGACCTGATTCAGCTGAAGTTGAAAGGGCTGTTCATAATGTAGATAAGGCCCTTGGAAGGCTCATGGATGGTCTTGAAGAGATAAACCTTCCCGTAAATATTATCTTAGCTTCGGATCATGGTATGCAAGAGCTCTATGAAGATAAAGTTGTCTTTCTTGATGATTATCTAAAAGACCTAAACGGTGTTCGGATCGTGGGTGGCGGAGCGCATACAAACCTCTATATTCCTAATCCAAAGATTAGAGAGTCGGTTTATAATAAATTAAAGAGTGCTTCACATATAACTGTGTATAAAAAAGAAAACATACCAAAACACTTTGGTTATTCTAATAATCAAAGAATAGGTGATTTAGTTATCTCTACTCATGCCCCTTATTACTTAAAGCTATTAAGAAGTTCAGGTAATTCTGTAAAAGGAGCGACACATGGGTTTGAGCCCCTTAAAACTCCTTCTATGAATGGAATCTTCTATGCAAAAGGACCCAACTTTAAAAAGGGGATGAAGATCCCGGCCTTTGAAAATATCCATGTTTATCCGATGATCCTTGAAATATTGGGTCTAAAGCTAGATCATAAAATAGATGGGAGTGCCAAAGTTTTAAAACCGATTCTGGCTGAATAAGAAATATGTTAAGTGAAGTAGATTTAGGCCAAATGGTTCAATTGGTTAAAGTCATAAATAAGATTTCAAAAGAAGGGCATACACCAGCTACTGGTGGAAACTTCTCACTTAGAACTGAATCAGGAAACTCATATATCATTTCAAAATCAGGGGTCGATAAAACGGCCTTTGGTATCGAAGATCTTATTCTTATTGATAGTAAAGGCGAGATCCATCCTGACTACCAGGGAAATGGAATCAAAACGAGTGATGAGACCCTACTTCATTCAATGATTTATGAAGAGACAAAGGCGGGTTGTGTTCTTCATACTCATATTCTCGAAGGCCTTCTTTGTGCTGAAAAACTAAGCACTAATGATGAATTTGTTATGGAGGACTTAGAGCTACTTAAGGCCTTCAGTGGTCAAGTAACTCATGAAACTAAGATCATAACTCCGCTCTTTGAAAATCATCAAGATATGGAAAAACTAAAAAAAGAAATCTCCCCTAAGATTAAAGGAGAGAATATTTACGGTTTTATCTTAAGGGGCCACGGGCTTTATGTCTGGGGATCTAACGTAACCGAATGCCATAGGCACCTTGACGCTTATACTTATCTCTTTAAATATTACTGGAACATGAGGAACTAGTGGCCATCTTAAATATCCCTGATGAAAATATAACTATTGAAGACCTAGATCAGGTAACTGATTTTTTAAAGAAAAGAGGAATTGATTACAGCATTTGGGAGGCGAATAAGCCTCTAAGTAATAATGATTCTCAAGAAGATATTCTAAAAGCTTATGAGCATGAGCTAACTCCCTTTATGAATGAGAAAGGCTTTAAGAGCGCCGATGTCATTTCAGTGAATCCTGATACTGAAAATATAGAAGCGATTCGAGAAAAGTTCTTAAAAGAGCATACCCACAGTGAAGATGAGGTTCGATTCTTTGTTGATGGAGAAGGTCTCTTTTGGTTTCATATTAAAGATGAAGTCTTTAGTTTACTTTGTAAAAAAGGGGACTTTCTCTCTGTTCCAGCGGGCTTTACCCATTGGTTTGATTTGGCTCCAAAGTATACAGTGAAGGCGATTCGTATCTTTACCAGTATGGAAGGGTGGGTCGCCAATTATACAAATTCAGGAATTGATGAAAAATATAATAAGTAAGGAAGTCTTATGACAAAATTTATACTTATGGATATTGAAGGGACTACTTCCTCTATCTCTTTTGTTCATGAGACCCTCTTTCCTTATGCAAAAGAAAGGATGTTAGAGTTCATCCGCGAAAATAAAGAAGTTCCTGCAGTTCAAGATATCCTAACAAAGCTTTGCGCTGAACAAGGAAGTGGATTAAGCCTTCCTGCAGCAGCAGAGCTTTTTAATAAATGGATAGATGAAGATAA
This sequence comes from Sulfitobacter sp., assembly GCA_047630275.1. Taxonomy (GTDB): domain Bacteria; phylum Bdellovibrionota; class Bacteriovoracia; order Bacteriovoracales; family Bacteriovoracaceae. Next base: position 802,161 of record JBLHVN010000001.1, read on the forward strand.
AAAACATGGTCTCCTTAAAAAGATTCAAGGGCTTATATGGAAAGAGGGGTTTGAAAGTGGTGAACTTAAAGGGCACCTCTACCCTGAAGTTGCTGAAGCTTTAAAGAACTGGAAAGGGAAGGGAGTAGAATTAGGAATCTACTCCTCAGGCTCCGTAGAGGCCCAAAAGCTTCTTTTTAAGTACTCAATCAATGGAGACCTCACAACTCTTCTGAGCAGCTACTTTGATACGGCCGTCGGTCATAAAAGAGAAGTTGATAGCTATAAAAACATTATTAAAAAGATCGGTGTTGAAGCAAGTGAAGTTCTCTTTCTTTCCGATATTACTGAAGAATTAGATGCTGCAAAATCTGCGGGACTAAAAGTGACTCAGCTCTTTAGAGATAACCTGCCAACTTCAAAGCCTCATCCACATGTAACAAGTTTTTCAGAACTAGAGATTTAAAAGGGCCCAGGCTTTGGACCCCCAAAAGATATTTTTATAAAACCGCATCTACTTGATCACAAAAAGACTTCTTTTCAGCATCACTAATAAAGCTAGCGTTAAAAGCATTCTTTGAGCTAAGGGCCAACTCTTCCTTTGTTAACTCTAAGGCCAGGGCCGTTTCAGTAAAATTTTGATTCATATAACCCCCAAAGTAAGCAGGGTCGTCACTATTAATAGTGGCTACAAGTCCCTTCTTAAGAAGCTCTCTATAATTATGATCTTTCATCTCTTTAAAAACGCAGAGCTTAATATTTGAAAGTGGGCAGACTGTAAGAGGAATCTTCTCTTCAACTAGTCTTTGAACTAATTTTTCATCCTCTAGTGAGCGGACACCATGATCAATCCTTGAAACCTTTAATAGATCTAAGGCTTCCCAGATATACTCTGGCGGCCCTTCTTCTCCAGCATGGGCCACTGTAAGCAGCCCAAGCTCTCTAGCTTTATCAAAGACCTTTTGAAACTTACTAGGTGGATGACCAACCTCAGAGGAATCCAGCCCAACTGCCACGATCTTATCTAGATGTGGTTTTGCTTCTTCTAAAGTTTTAAAGGCGGCTTCTTCGTCTAAATGCCTTAAGAAACATAAAATAATCTTAGAGCTGATTCCAAGTTTCTCTTTTCCGTCTTTTAAGGCCTTATCAATACCATTGATAACAGTATCAAAAGAGATCCCTCTATCTGTATGAGTTTGAGGGTCAAAGAAGATCTCTGTATGAATCACATTGTCTTCTTTACAGCGAAGAAGGTACTCCCAGGTAAGGTCATAGAAATCTTCTTCTTTTAAGAGAACCGCAGCTCCTGCGTAATAGATATCAAGAAAACTTTGAAGATTATCAAATTCATAGGCAGCGCGGATTTCTTCCACAGACTTAAAAGGAATAGTGACTTGGTTTCTTTCGCTTAGTTTAAACATAAGCTCTGGCTCAAGAGATCCTTCAATATGTAGGTGAAGTTCGGCCTTAGGTAGTTTCTTAATAAATTCTGTAATTTCGCTCATGAGATTCCTTTAAGATTTTGAGTATTCTATTTTCTTTTTTCTATTAGGGTAGAGGCTGGTGCAGATGGGGCAGATCATGCCGTAGCATTGCCTGGCCTGGCAGTATTCTCGACCATAAAAAATGATTTGTAAGTGAAGCTTATTCCAAAGCTCTTTTGGAAAGAGGCGCTTTAAGTCTTTTTCTGTTTGATCAACATTCTTTCCATTGGTTAATCCCCAAAGTTGAGCCAGGCGGTGGATGTGGGTATCAACAGGAAAGGCCGGGACTCCAAAAGACTGGGCCATGACGACTGAAGCTGTTTTATGACCAACTCCAGGAAACTTTTCTAGTTCTTCAAAGCTAGCTGGAACTTCTCCACCATGATCTTCAAGAAGCATTTCACTCAGCCTGTGAATGGCCTTGGCCTTTCTTGGAGCTAGGCCGCAGGGTCGGATGATGTCTTCAATTTCTTGAACGCTCTTAGAGGCCATATCTTTAGGATTATCGGCTAGGGCAAACAGGTCCTTAGTTACGATATTCACTCTTATATCAGTGCACTGGGCTGATAAGAGGACAGCTATTAAAAGGGTATAGGCATCCGTATGATCCAAAGGAACAGGAGTCTCAGGGTAGAGGTGTTCAAGTTCTTCAATTATAAATTGTACTTTCTCAGCTTTATTCATGGGGACTCATCCTACAGGTATTTTTGAAGCTTTTGAAGGTAGATTTGGTTGTCACAGCGGGTTAAAACATATATGTATGGCCTATGAAATTTCAAAATCCCGTATCTCTAAGTAATTACCAAGCTGGCACTCCTCAAGCTCTAGATTTAGATGCTTCGCAAGATTTTATGGAAGAACTCCTTAGTGAGCTCAATAGTGAAGTTGAAGTAAGTGAGGGTGAGAGTGAGAATGAGAATCAGATTTCCTTTAAAGGGGAGATTGAGATGATCAAGGGAAAGTTTGAAGAGTTCTTTCAGATCACGGGTCGCTTGAAGATCACTTATAGCACCAATGATATTGTTACCAATGAGCCAATGACTGAGCTCTTTGACCATGAAGTGAATTGTCTTGTTCTTACTCAAGAAGTGGGAGAGAAGCTTCATTTAATTGATGAGATTGATATTAAACATAAGGGTAAGGACTTTGATCTTTATTTTATGGATGATGAAGATAACTTTGATTTTAAAGACATCCTTCATGAAAATATCTATTTAAATAAGAATCCATACCCAAAGAAAGACCCTGTTGCTGAGGATTAAATTTTTATAGAAAGTTCAAAAGGTTAATTCCTTTGATCGTCCCAGAGTTCTTAAACCAATTTAAATAAGTCTTTAATCTTACCTGGACAACTTCGCCCGTCGTACTAGCGTGAATCATAGTAGGGACACCCTCTTTCTTTAAGAGAAAGCCTTGGTGTGAAATATTAATCTTTGTTCCAATCTTACTAACGAGGTTCCAATTTGGACGAACGATATTAATGATATAGATTCCATCTAGGGAATCTTCAAAACCATCCCAATCATTTAAAACTTCTTTAATAGAGAGGTAATTTAATCTAACGGCACTAACTTGAAACTCTTTTGCGATATCTTTTTGAAGATCTTTTAAACGTTTCTTCTTTTTTCTTTTAGAAAGACTTGGAAGCTTTAACCGAGAAAGGTCATGGGCCCTAAACCATGAAGGCATATCAATTGAATTTTCAACCGTTCTAAGCATGGAGCTTGGAAAGTCTTGACTGCTCTCTTTGAAGTATCCATTTTGAATGTTCTCTGGAATCCATTGAAGACTCGTAATATGATTTCTTGTTTGATAGCTAACTTCGCTATTTTTATATCTTAGAGCATTGAGATGAACGAGAAATTCATCTTTGTTCGTTGAAAGTGAAAGGGCAGTAATTGTCTCAACAAAGGTAGTGCAATCAAACTGATCAAAGCGGTAAAGTGGGTCTTGATCAAAAAGGCCTTGGCTCCCTTCACCTAAAGGTCCATTCTTTGCGTAAGGAGTTCCAAGAAAATGGTTGCTCCAGTAGGAAACTCTTTGATCGACGGAGAGTGCGCTTAATTCTGGGAGGTTCTCAAGCGGAGATGCTGAGGCAAACTGCAAGGAAGATATAAATAGAATGATCCAAATCTTCAACATTTCAAGGTCTCCAAATTAAGGCCCAAAACTACCAAACAACTGCATTCTGGGCCAAGCCTTTGAAATTTCTATAGGTCTGAGATCTCAGCTTCGAAGACCATGGCCATGTGATCTGAGGTCTTTAGCTTACCTAGAACCCAGGCGTCTTTGATCTTTAGGCCTCTCACAAAGCTATAATCGATTATGGCCCTGCTGAACTTTGATTTTCTTCTTTTATCGTCTCTAAAGAGAACTGGCACCATACCGGTTTTATGCATACCTCTAACCATATGATTGATCCTAACATCGTTCTTTGAGTTAAAATCTCCAGCAAAGATAGCTGGTCCATCATGATTCTTTATATGCTCTAAGCACTGATCGACGTGGCGGGCGAAAGCTTCATCACCGGCCATATTCATACCATGAATATTTACAATAAGGAGTTCCTTATCAGAGCCCTCAATAGGGTAGTAACCAACTGTGTTTGCTTTGGGAGTCTTAATAATTGGTTCAAGGTCGTTAGTTCTCTCAATAAGAACATAATTAGGTTCTACATTACTTCCGATTACAGTTCCGGTAGCGAGGTCACCTTTTTTACTTCTGTTGATAAAGGAGATTCCCATATCAAAGCGATGCCCAGGAAACAAACCTAAGGCCCTATCCATATCATCATTAACCACACCCTCTTGGAGCATGAAGATATCAGAACCTCTTGCGTGCCTAGCAAAGTCACCAAGAAAGCCCTTCTTAGAAGCTTTATAAATATTCCAAACAAAGACTTTTACATGATTTGGATCAAGAGCCCCTTTACTCGACTTTCCGTAAACGACATGACTGTCAGCTACTTTAGGAATAAAGAACTTCTTTTTTAACCAATCTTTTAGCCCAGCATGAGCTGGTGTGAAGCTTAGAGCGAGAGTAAGCGCAGGTAAAACCAATAAGGTTTTCATATCATCCTCCAAAATTTAATACTAAATAGCTTTTCGTTATTTAAGGGAGGGATGCTTAATTGAGAGGGGGGACGCTCGAGGAATTGGTAAAAAATGCCCTAGGTAGAACCCCTAGGGCATTGAAATTAAGTATTACTTAGAAATAGATGCTTTATAGATTTCCTCAAGTGGAGCAAAGAAACCGTCCCATTTTGGAAGATCTTGTTTCCAAAGAAAGTCAGGACGGTCTTCAGAAATCCACTCGCCACCAATGATTCGACCATTTTTATCGAGCTCAAGTGTGTATTTGTAGTTCTTTGTATAAGTAGAATCATAAGCTGAAGTCTCATCATATGAATGCTGAATCTCAACTGTGTAGTCCATTCTTGTTAAGACAGTGATCTCTTTAACTGTTCCCGGGGCGGCTTTTTTAGAAGCTCCCATTTTTTCAGATAAAATTCTTGTAGAGTAGGAATGAACAGCTTGGTTCCAAACCTCTAAGTCTCTTGTTACATCAGCAATAAAGCCTTGGTCTTTAAGGGCAATTTGATTGGCAAGAACAATATGGAAGGCTCCAGCATTTGTATCTTCACAAGCACCCTGCTCAGCAACTCTGTCATATGCGGCTTGAGTGATCTCTCCTCTTTGAAGTTGTCTTTTAAGATCGGCAAGATCAATATTACAGCGACCACCTAAGAATTGAGTTTGAGCCTTGTTGTGGTGGAGGTGATAAGTAAGAAGCGCTTTAACATCACTGGCTCCAAAAGGTATTTCCATTCCATTAAGACCCTTAACTATTACTGGGCTTGGGCTATCAAATAAAATAGTTGCAGGAGCCCATGCATGACAAAGACCTTCCCAAGTAGGAATCTTAAAGCTTGAGTCATAAGAATCAGTTCCAGGAATAGTTTTTAAAACATTTGTTCTTTGTCTTTCAAAGTTTGTAAGGGGAAAATCAGTTCTTCCTAAAAAGAGGTCGTACTTCTCTGAAGGAGAAAGCTTGGCGAGTTCATCAAGGGACTTGATATTTGTAACCCCTGTTAATTTGTAAGCGATGTTTTCATTTGTGCTTTTCTTACTATTCCAACGATAGGTTATTCCACCTTTATAAGTAGGCCAGTAATCACCACTCCATGGGGCTTTTGACAAGCTACCTTCTAAGGGAAGGGCATCAAAAGAATTATCGTATTGATAGGTTCTCGTAATATAGTCATAACCCATCTTATTTGGATTATTATCTCGGTCCCAAGCTCTTTTGTTATCTGCAGCTCGAGCAGTGCTAAGGCTTATCAGGAGTACCAGTATGGCGATTAGTTGAGTTTTCATTTGCTACCTCTTCAGTTGCTAAGTTATATCTGAGAGGTATGTAACAGTGAGAAGGTTACAAATGAAATTAATATTTTTAACAAAAGTTTATAAGTGTGGCTTATGATTCTATGTTTCTTAGTGATATTAAGAACTTGGAATATATAGAATAATGATAGAAGCTCTATCTAATTAATAGATCATCCCACAAGCTTAAGCTTAGACTTCTTGCTCTTTACTACGGCCTCTTTTGTCTTATCCTTATAGGCTCCCATTACATGGGCGATAGGCTTAAAGTCTTCTGGGTAAAAGCTTTGATAGGCTTGAGAGATAAGCCCCGTACAACCCACTCCTAAGATGATGTTTCTTATAGCAAGTGCATCTTCTTCACTAATCTTATCTGAATCACTATGGGCCAGGATCCCTCTTAGCTCTAGGATCTTATTTTCTTCTAGAGTTTTTTGTAGGTCAGTTGTAACCCACCGTAGGAACTGTTTATGTTTTCCAAAGGCGCGAGCAAAATTTAAGCGGTTGCTCTTCGTTGCCTTTTGAATAAAGTAGATAACTTGGTTGATTGAAAAATTCTTATGAAACTGAGAGAGCATAATAGCATTTGAGTTTGTATCGTCTAAAAGAATCTTGGGCGGCATGGAGCTTGCGTCCACAAAGAACTCATCAGCTGCTCCTTGTCTTTTAAGATGATGAAAGACTAGATCATTTAAAACTATTTCGAGGGCTTTTATATAGCTAAAGGCTACTTTTTTTAGGTTATGATGGCGATGCTCAATCATATCAAGCTCAGCAGATTCAATCTCATGCTTAGCCGAGTGAGGGATCTTGTTATACATAGGCTCTGGAAAAGCGTAGTTATGTAGGGTCTTAATAACCTTACCAAGTCCGGTTGTATTAATGGCCTGGTTTTCTTTAAATATAAGGTGTGAGCATTCAGTGGTGTCAAGTTCATCAAAATAATGTTCGTCTGCTAAGTCTTGTAAGATCGCTGGGTACCTAAGGGCCGTGGTGAAGGGGGATATCTCATGAATCTTGAGGTCCATATATTCATTATCTATATAAAGTTCACTAAGCTTATTGGCCGTAGACTCGTAGGTGTATTCTAATAAGCTAAAGTCTGAGATCTTAAACCAAATTTCGACATTCTTATCTTTATAAATATTAAGGGTTTTAAAGTCTTTTCCTATTGTTTTATGAACGCTTTCAACTTTCCCAACCCAGACGTTCTTAAAATCACTTATGTAAATATGTGTGCTAACTCCGTGAGCGGCGTTCTCTTCCACAACTTTCTTAAATTTATTCAGGTCAACTTTATGCTCTCTATCCTTTGCTATAAACTTCCCCCAATAAGCATAGGCAGACTTATCAGCTTTGATCGCTTTTTGAAGGTAATCATAGAATTCATGGGCCTGAGTATAGTCGGGCTCAATATAGTTATTTAGGTGAGGGTTAAAAGTTAAATAAAAATGGTGCGCGTTGTACACGTGTAACTCCAGTAGCTTCCTATCGGGTGTTCAATACTTATTCTTGAGCAGAAAGGGCGGTCTTTGTGTAATTTCAGCACTTTAACAGGCAGAGATGACTATGATACAATTTTTAAAATTGAGGAGTGCTTATGAAAATATACCTAGTACGTCATGGAGAGGCTGAAGGAGCCGAGATAAACCCTGAAAGACCATTGACTAAAAATGGTGAGAAACAGGTTATCTTGTTAGCTTCAACAATTAGAAGAAAGCACTTCGCAATAGATGAAATCATTCATAGCGGGGTCCTTCGAGCGGAGCAAACCGCATTGATTCTGCAAAAAGAATTAGGACTTAACCATCCCGTAAATCAGGGGGAAGATCTTCTACCTGGAAGTGACCCTAAGGTTTGGTTTGATCAATTACATCAATCTAAAAAAAATATTATGCTAGTAGGGCATATGCCCTTCATGGGAATCCTCGGCGAGATGCTCATAAAGAATCAAATGAGACTTGGTTTCTCGACGGCCGCAATGGTTTCCTTTCGTTTTGAGGAAGGTGAGTTCCATCTAGATTGGAAGTCTCAATGAAAGAAAAGCATAAACAAGCATAAGGCATCGATAACGAAGAGGAATTTTGGCAGCTCTTTTATTTTACCCAAAATGATCTTACAAAGAGTATAGCTAAGAAACCCCCAGATAATTCCATGAGAAATTGAAAAGGTTAATGGAATAAGAAGCATGGCCAAGAAAGCTGGAATGGCCTCTTCTAAAGCATCCCATTTAACTTTTAAAACCGGTGCCATCATAAAGACACCTACTAGAATTAAAGCTGGAGCTGTGGCTTCCTTTGGAATCATTGATAATAAAGGAGAGAGAAAAAGAAAAGGAAAGAAAAGAAGACCCGCTACGACTGCGGTCAAACCAGTTCTTCCTCCAGTTTGAATTCCCGCTGCAGATTCGATAAAGCTTGTGGAAGGAGAAGTACCTACTAGAGAAGAAAAAGTTGTAGCGATTGCATCGACGAGGAGAGACTTTTTCATCCTTAGTGGTTTTCCATTTTCATCCATAAGGTTTCCCGCTTGGGAGACTCCAACAAAAGTAGAAAGTGAATCAAAAAGATCCGTGAAGACCAAACTAAAAATGGCCGGAAGTAGGCTCCACTTTAGAGAGCCCACTAGGTCTAACTTTCCAAGAAGTGAGAAGTCTGGCATCGAGAAGATGCCCTTAAAATGAATAATTACTTCATTTCCATAGAGTCTTCCAATAGGAAAAAACAGAAGTGTTGTTAGCAAGATTCCAAAGAGAAGAGCCCCTTTAATATTCTTTAAGATAAAGTAGCAAGTTAAAGAAAACCCAACTAAGAAACTAACGGTCTTTATATTGATAGGCCCCATCGAGACTAAAGTCGCAGGATTATCAACCACCATTCCAGCATTCTTAAAACCGATAAAGGCTATAAAGAGTCCTATCCCACATGCGATAGCTTTTTGAAGACTTGCCGGAATGCTTTCTACTATTAATTCACGAACCTTAAATAAGGAGAGTAGTAAAAAAATTATCCCAGACCAAAAAACGGCTCCAAGAGCTACGGCAAAAGGCACCTTCATTCCAAGAACTAAGCTAAAAGCAAAAAAGGCATTTAGTCCCATTCCTGGGGCGAGAACTATTGGGTTATTGGCATAAAGTCCCATAGCAATACTGCTGAACATACTAATAAGGACTGTCGCCGTTAAGAGGGCTGAATAACTCTCTCCTGTGGCTGCTAAGATCGAAGGGTTCACAACAATAATATAAGAGCAGGCCAAAAAGCTTGTTATTCCTGCTAGGACTTCTGTTTTGATATTGGTTTTAAACTTAGTTAGCTCAAAAAAATCAGACACAATTCACCTCTAATAAAGAAATTATCTACGAATATTATACAAAGAGAAATCTTCTTTGACTAAACGAAACTACTTTTGTTTTTAAGTGCTGCCACAGTATGCAGGCAAAAATTAAGAAAATTTGAGTTGAAAACCTATTGAAATGAGGATGAATTGAATAAAGCTCTTATTGCTATAGACTAATCAAAAATCAGGGGACCTCATGAACATAAATAAGCGAGAACTTTTTAAGGACTTTTATTCTAAGCGGATCTATTTTATTCATAAAAGAGAATCGTTTAAAGAAGAAGTCGTAAGAAGTAAAACCTTAAGGTCTTTACTTCAAGTTAGATGCCGTGACTGGGAAAAAACACCACTTTCTTATCTTTCTTCAAAAGAGGCCCTCGCTGTGGGAATCATGCTCTTTGTGAAAAAAAGCTATCGGGGTGAGAAGTTTATTAAAAAGGCTATCGACTTTTGTGAGTACGCCTATATGGAAACTCAAGACCGGGAGATTAGCTATCTTTCTTCTATGGCCCTTGGTGTCTTATACTTTGAATACGCTTTGATATTAGAAGAAAAAGATAAACAAAGTAAATTTTTTAAGATCTCTTCTGCTTACTTGAAGACGGCTTCGGAGAATTCCTCTGATGATGATCATAGCCACCTCTATCATGCGATTGTTCAGCAAGGACGAGGAATTGAACTAGAGCTTGTAGCTAAGACCTTAGTTAGGGCCTCAAAGGTTTCAATTGAGCCCACTCCTATCTTTAAGCTTTTAACTGGTATCTACGCCAAGTTGAATATGAAAGAAGCAGAAGCCTTTTACAGAAGTAAATACGAAGAAGAGATCACTTTAGAAAGTTGGGCCGCTTAGCCTAAAGAAACAATAATTTATGGTGAAGAACAATTTGTGGTCTTAGTTTTAAACTCTTTTTTAAAGATCCTTTTTCAATCTTCTTTAAGAGCCTCTTTAGCTTCTTTCTTTTTGAACGAATCTTTTGAGTATTCCAGGTATCAAAAGCACTAGTTTTTAACTCTTCGATACACTCGCTAGTTACGCAGGTCTTGTAGAGAGATAAAGGAAGAGTTCTAATTTGATAGATCTCATCATAACTTGGTCTTTCACGGTATTCCGGAAGTGAATTTGCTAGAGTTGAGATAACCTCTTTGGGAAGAGGACTGATGGCATCTAAGACTTGCATCTTCTCTAAAAGACTTAAGCCTTTTAGGATCAATTCATCGGCATTCTTAGGCCATAGCTCTAAGTTTAAAAGTGGGTCTGCTCCTTCAATTTTATCTAAAGATAAAAGGGAGCGAAGCTTCTCTTTTAGCCCCCTCAAGCTAGGTATAGAAATAGAGGGGAGTGGATTTAAGAGTGACTTTTCAAAGTAAACAGGCATTTTAACGGGTATCCTTCCGGCAAAGAGGAGGCTTCCTCTGTTAGGAAAGTTTGAATTTTGAATTAGCTTAACCAATGCCCCGGAGCAATTATTACTAAAGAATTTATACCTTCCAAAAGCTTTAGTAGAGGCCAGTTTTAAATCAACTGGGATGACTTTCTTTATGATTTTCTCACCATTAATTTCTTGTACTATATTCCATGCGTAGATCATTCTTCTATCAGCACTAAAGATCGGGATCAATTGTCCTTGATCCGGACCGAGGAGTCGCTCAGAGGCTTTGAAGGCTTCTTTACGAGCCTTTTCTACTTGTTCTTTATCAAGTTTAAGTTGAACAGTTTGAAGTTCATTCCATTGTTCTATTAATTTTTCAACGAGCTCTTTTCTCATCTCTCTAGTTGAAGGAATGATATGCCTTTCTAAAGAACGTTCATCATTTTTAACGTAGTCTTTATTAAACATCCTAAAAGTCTTTAAGAGAGGATAGATAGGGTAGCCTCCAAAGATTCCTCGGCGGCTGCTAAGCTCAGGTCCATCTAGGTCGGCCACAAAGCTTAAGACAATATCGTCACTGGCATTTCCATTATCATCAACAAAGCGAAGGAGGGTATGGCCAAAGCGGCTCTCCATTCTCGTTTTACCTGAAGCTGCTACGATGAGTTCAAGGCCCTTAATTTGATTCTTAGACATTCTTCTCACTAGTCTCGATAAGATCTTTTCATTGTTTTGAACAATGTCTTGTTGGCGTTCTATGAAAAAGATAATGCTGGCCTGATCTTCACTTGATAGAAGAGTTTCATCCCCATGGGCATTAAGCTGCCAAAGACTGATAAAAATATAGAGTAGGACCCTGTAAGCGTGCATCTCTTTTCCTGTTGTTATATGCACTGCTTCTAGCAGTGATTAGGGATTCGGGAAAGTGATGTGGTAGAAATGATAAGGTATAAGTTATTGATTTTTAGAAGGGGAGAAGGGTTTCTGCCCTTAATTTACCCTTAAAGCCTAAGTTTGATCCGTGAAGCTCTTCTCCCTTAGAAACCTTCTCATACAGCTCTAAGTACTTCTTGGTGTGATCCATAATCGAAAAACGGCTTTCTACATTGCTCCGAATAGCTATCGGATCAAAGCTTCTTGCAGGTCCATTTTTTATAAGTGAGGAAAACTCTTCATAGCTGTCACAAGTAACCCCAACTTCATCGCTAATAAGCTCTTTTAAACTTCCGTACTTTGATCCTATAACAGGAAGACCAAGGGACATGGCCTCAATAATGGCAATTCCAAATGGCTCTTCCCATCTAACAGGAAAGAGTAAGGCATCTGCTTTATTAAGGATCTCTAGTTTCTTCTCTCCCCCCAAGATTCCATGAGAGTGGATTCTCGGCCAGGGGATTAAACTTTTTCCGCCAATAATATCAAGGTTCTTTTTCCCGGATCGGCAGGCCCTAATACAATGCTTTAAGTTCTTAACCCGCCAAGAGGCCTTAGCTAAAAAGACAAAGCGATCCCAATTTAATTTCTTTTTATCATCAAAAGGATATTCGTTAAAATCAAGGGCGTTATGAATAAAGACTTCTCCGCCATGAATTTCAGCATGCCTTTTTGAAACAAAGACAGAGTTCTTATTAAGGACTTCGCCAATTTGTCCATTTCCATGAACTGTAGAAATTGTAGGAAGCCCTGTTCGAACTTGATGATTATAGGGAAGGTGGGCCACTTCAGCGTCCTGAGGGATGAGGTTCTCCCAGTTAAGATCAGCTTTAGCATAAGGAATAAGCTCGATACCGTATTTTGAAACCTCAGAGTCAGGATGGCCGATAAGGACTACGTCATGCCCTAGTCTAGCGAGTTCTCGCATATGCCAGAATACAATTCTTTCTATACCGCCATAAGTTTTTACGGGAAGGGGAACACTTGAGTGGAAAACGATCTTCACTCGATGGCCTTATTATTTTGAAGTTCTTTTATCTTTGCGTACTTTAAAAAAGCACTTAAGGCATTTATCGAACAGATGATAAGACCATAACGTCCATCGAGAAAACCTCTTTTAAAGAAATAGTCTCTAAGAAACTTTAAGACACCTCTTGAAGTAGGTTTTAAAAGAGAACTTCTCGATCCTCTATTGAAGGCCTCTTTTGCCGCAATAGTTGTAAACTTATTTGTTTGATCAATATGTGAACTGATGGAATCATAACTATAGTGCAGGATATTTCCTTCAAGATAAGTTTGCTTTGAGCCTTCTTTCATCTCAATAATATCGTGAGGATTACTTCCTCCCCATTTTCCAGCTCTTCTATCTAAAAGCCTTAGCTTTTTATCAGGGTACCAACCGCAATGGCGGATCCACTGCCCACAGTAATTTGTTAGCCTATTAAAATAGTAACCTTCGCCTATCCAGTTCTCTTTAGCTTGTATGATATTTTTCTTGAGTTGCTCGTCTAAGCACTCATCGGCATCAAGAGAGAGTACATAGTCAAACTCAGCTTCTTGTAGAGCGAAGTTCTTTTGTTCTATATGGCCTTGAAAAGCATTTTCTAAAAACTTAACTCCAAGGTCTAGGCAGATCTTTTTAGTATCGTCAGTAGAGAAGGAATCAACCACAAGGATCTCATCGGCAACCTCTTTTACTGAGGCAATGCAACGAGCTATGTTTTTCGCTTCATTGAACGTTATAATTGTGACTGAAATCTTTACCATCGAGGACACGATTCCTTCGAGAAATTAATTACTTATATGACTTCAATATCACCAAAAAAAATTCTCATTGTCAAAAATAGGGCCATGGGGGACTCCGTCATGGGGATTTCCACTGTTAGTTATATAAAAAGCCTCTTTCCTGACTCGGCCATCTATTATGCTATCCCCGCCTGGGTGGCACCTCTCTTTGATAAAGTCGAGATTGGTGTAGATGAAGTAATCCCATTAAAGCTTAATGGCTTCTTTGATTGGTGGCACCTTAGAAAGAAAGTTTCCGAGATTGCCCCTGATCTTATCTATGAAATGCACTTATCTGGGAGAACTGAGAAGTTCTTTAGCCTCTATCAAAAAGTTTATAAGATCCCATATTACTTTCATAACCATCACAAAAAAAGTGGTGGGAAGGTCTTTGATCAAGGAGTTATCAAGGCCCTTATTCAGCGTGACTTAGATGGAGCATGGTCCTATTTAGGTGAGGGAGGGGAGAAGCCTTCTTATCTAAACTATTCTCCTAAGATGAAAATGAAGTCCAGCTCAAAGGATCAAGTTATCCTTGGTATAGTTGCCACTAGGGAGACAAAAAAGTGGCCACTCAGTTATTATGCAAAGCTATGCCATAAGATTTTTTTAGATTCTCCATCTACAAAGATCCTAATTCCTCTTTCAAAAAGTGAGGAGGATTTAAAAGCGCAGCAGGAACTAGAAAAATTAGGGATTCCTCCAACAGTGGAGTTTTTAAGAAGCCCCCTTAGTGATTTACCTGAAAACTTAAATGGATCAAAGCTTTACATAGGAAACGATACAGGTCTCAAGCATATTGCCATTGCTTTAGGGATAAAGACATTTACTTTTTTTGGTCCAGAGCCACCAAAAGAGTGGCATCCTTATAACGAGAGTGAACATCCTTATTTTTATATTCCAGACTTAGAGTGTAGAACGAGAGATGCCCATTACTGTGGGCTTCATCATTGTGAAAGTATGATCTGCTTAAATCAAATTCTTCCGGAGCAAGTCATACTTGCTCTTCAAGAGGACCTTAAGTGAAGGTTTTCGGGGACACTTCAAGCTTAGATAAATGCCCTCAAGTTAAGTCTATTTTAATGAGTGATCCTAAATTCTATACGGTCTCTTACGCCATCAATACTCATATGATCGATGAGTTTGGAAAGCTAAATGAAGTTAATCCTATGAAGGCCCTACAAGAGTGGCTTTCATTAAAGAGATGCTTTGAGAAAATAGGCTACCCTGTTAAAACGATTCCTCCTGTAGAAGGTCTTCCTGACTTAGTCTTTACCGCCAATCAAAGCTTTCCTCTTCCTGATGGGCGTGTAGTCTTATCAAAAATGAGGTCCAGTGAAAGAGCTCCTGAGGTTGGAGTCTTTAAAACTTGGTATGAAGACCAAGGAATAGAAGAATTCATAGAAGTGGATTCATTCTTTGAAAGCATGGGGGATGTTCTTTGGCACCCCGGAAGTATGCTTCTTTGGGGAGGGCATGGTTTTAGAACTGAAGAAGCGGCACTTGAAGAATTATTTGATAAGATAAAAATCCCAATCATTCCCTTAAAGCTAATAAATGAAAACTTTTACCATCTCGATACTTGCTTTTCACTTTTAGACTCCAAGACTTTAGCTTACTACCCAGGAGCCTTTGAAGAAGAGACAAATAGCTTTCTAGAAAAATGGTTTGAAAGGACAATCCTCATTGAGGAGGAAGAGGCCCTAAAGAATTTTGCAGGAAATTGTTATTGCCCAGATGGTAAGAATGTTATTATCCATCCTGGGTCTATTAAGTTTGAAAAAGAGCTCTTAAAGCTTGGCTTTAAGGTTCATCACGTAAAAACTAGTGAGTTCATAAAAGGCGGCGGTTCAGTTTTTTGCATGAAGCTGCCTTTATTTCTTTGAAAGTTCCTTTTCTAAGTTCTGCATATTCTTTATCTTGTCCCGTAAGAGAAGCTTTAAAGAATCCTTTAGATAACCCTCTAGGTCTTCATCATTACTGCCTGTATTTGAGATGATCATGTCGTAAAGCTCTCTGGTTTCTTGAGTCACACTGAGAGTAATCTTGAAGTCACTCAAGTAGTCATCAATCAAGTCTCGGATAAGCCCTGAGAGGTTGATGCCGCTATCATGAACCTGCTGATACTGATCTTCTCTCAACATCAAACTAATTCTTTTTAAGTTCTTTTGACCCATGATAACTCCTTGAAAACCCGTAGATCGATTGTTCATTCTACAGACTCATCGGACATATAACAACGTATTATTATTAAAAATACATAAGTTTGTCATTTTTTATGCTTGAGTATGTATGAATATGGTATATTGTATAAAAAATCATAAAGAGGAGTATCGAAATGGTTGTTGAAGTTAATAGTATTGATAAAAGGTGGGTCCGCTCTAGTGATGGAGTGGTCTTTGGAGTCTTTGAAGGACTTGGTGAAAGGTTTGATATTGAGCCAAACCTCTTAAGAGCCGTTTGGTTTTTAAGCTTGTTCTTATTTGGAACAGGTTTCTTTCTCTATATCTTAATGAGCTTAGTCCTCCCGAGAGAAGATAAGTTAGAGAACTACGAAACTGCAAAAGGCCTTGGGCTTTGTTTGAAGATCTCACGAACCTACGGCGTAGACTTAGGTCTTGTAAGGCTTATTACAGTGATGAGTTTCTTGGCCTCTTTTGGGATCACCTTAATTGCTTATGTGGCCATGTCGATCTTTTTTCCAGAGCACAAAGAAAGAATTTATTTTTAATAGGAGGATAGTATGAAGTTTATTTTAAGGATTAAGAATTTAGTAACTAGTTTTTTTGAAGATTTTGTTTCTTCTAAAGAGACTCAGAATCCCAGGCTTCTTATCGAGTCGACTCTCAGAGAGTACGCCAAGAAGCAGGCGATGACGAGAAAGTCCCTAACAAGCCTTGTCTTTTATAAGAAACAGCTTGAAGAAAAACTTAAGAAAGCAGAAGGACTGACTAGATTTTATCAAGAGAAGGTTGAGCAGCTCGCAAGAGAAAATAAAGATGAAGAGGCATTGGCTCTTATGGAAAAGATGGAGTCTTTGCATGAAGAGAAGGCATTTATCCAAGGACAAATGGATAAATTAATCCTAGATGTTGATTCAGCTAAAAAAATGGAGAATGAACTAAAAGTTAAGATGGTATTAGCTAGAGAAAAAATGGAAGTCTTATCTGGTAGAGTAGAGGCCTTAAAATTAAGAAAAAATCTTAAAGAAAGCCTCAATAGTATCTCTGCAGGAACTAAGAACTTTAGTGCAGATTCAAAGATACAAAAACTAGAAAAAGAAGTCTTTAAACTTGAATTAGAGAATACGGATTTTGCCGAGAGTGCAGATCTCGATTCTGAGTTTGAACAGTGGTCGCTATCTAAGAACCGAGAAGATTTAAATAAGAAGCTAGTGGCTTTAAAAGAAAAGTTAGTTAAGCCAGTTGAAATAAAAAAGATCGATTATATCTGTACTTAATACTAAGGGGAGAAAATGAAAAAAGAAAAGAATAAATTGATGAGCTTGTTTTTGATTTCAGCCTTTTGCTTGGTTTTAAACTTTAAGCTTGGAGTCTTTATCTTTGGAGCTCTCTTTTTAATAAAGGCGACAAAATATTGGCAAGATCCCAATCGGCAGCTTAAGGAGAGGATTCTAAGGGATGCAAAGTATTGGAATACTAAAGTCCCTGAATCTTACTTTGTAAAAAAGAAGCTTTTTGAGCTTTATAAAAAGATCGCTAAAAAGGAGAGGAGGGAGCCTATGTTTATTACCTCGTTCTCAGTAATCCTCGATGAATTTTGGCAACAAGCTGATTTGTTTGATAGTGAAAAAGAGTGGATTGAAAGCATCAGTTATATGGATAGGAATATCCCTAGAGACTCCTTTGAGCGTAGTGGCTTAACCGATGCCTTAAGCGAGTTTCAAAACTTAAATTTTCACCTTGAAAAAGCGACCATTGAAGTAAGGAAATAGAAGAACGGGAAGTTTTGCCCCTTTTATTTCTAGAGGGGCTAAAGCTTCTAAGCAGCATCAATAAAGCCGAAGAGAGGTTATCTCGGAGGATTAATGAAATACCTAGTAATGATTTTATCTGCTTTTCTTCTTTCATGTGTAGGAGAAGGTGGGGGACAAAACCCTGTCATTCCTGGGCTTGATGGTCCCCATGTAAACATTTCGAGTAGTCATGTTTTAGTTTCTACAGTCTTCAAAGACCTCAGGTTAGCAGGAGGCTTACGCTATCCACTGCCAAAATTAAGAGATTCTTATGTTGAGTTAGGTCCTGATCTACAGTCAGACGGAGTCCTGTTGTCTTTTTCGTTCTCTATTGAAGATATACTCGGAAGGGATATTGGTGAGATGGAGATGATGGCCCTTCCCGGAGGACGAGCGCTTCCTGATGTTCCAGGGGGAAGGATGCCAGGAGTTGCTTTTACGGTGCAAAGTTTTACTAATATGGTCTTCTATTTAAGTGATACACATATGGCGATTTACTTTCCTTGGAATAACACTATTCCCAATATGGGGTTTGATTATTTTGTTGGAGATAAGAAAAAAGGGCGTTTTCACTTTATCTCCCCAGATATCTTCGCCAAGAATGCTGGGTATTTTCTCCTGTTAAATCTTGATAAAAGAACAAAGAAGAAACTTAAAAGGCTCTTAAAGTAGGCAATTGAGGTACACTCGTTTACACTTTTTAGGTGTATTACTTTCTTTTCTTTTTCATAGCGATTAGCTTTTCTAGTTTTGCAGAAGATCCCTCTTCTAATGAATCTGATATTCAAGAACTTAGGTCTAATCTTTTAGAGGGACCAGTTGTCCTTGAAGATGTTGTAAAGCTTGGAGAGATCTATGAAGATGGTGGTGAAATTAAAAAGGCTATTAAGGTATACCTCTATGGAATAAAAAAGCTCCATAGTAGTAGTTGGAAAGATATCAAGAAGCTAGACGAACTTGTTGAGATTCTAGGAGATCTTAAAAAGCCTGGTGAAGATGCACTTCTTCTTGCCTTTAAAGTAGGGACTCTATATTACGATTTATACTTAACGGACAGCTCATCGGAAGAATTTTCTACTCGCATCCTAGACACAGCTTCAAAATACTTTCTTATTTGCGATTACTTTGAGTATCAAAAACCTAGGACAAAATACTTCTTAGGAATGATCTATAAAGAATATGGAAACTATAAAAAAGCTTCTCTTAGTTTTTTAAAGTCTTGGGAACTGTATATTGAATCCTCAAAAATGGATAAAGACCTAGAGCAGAAGTTTGAGCTTCTCTTAGGTGAGAGTTTCTTGAATTATGGGTATTTAGAAGAGGGACTCGCTTTTTTAAGAAGCGCGTATTATCACAAAAATGGAAGCCGCTATTTACAAAGTTATGCTAAAGAATACCTAAATGAATTTAAAGGTTCTTCAGTTGGTGGGAGTGTGAACTTTTCAGTCGGAAATGATAGCAATCTCCTAATTGGAAATAGCATCGGAACTGAAACTGTAAAAGCATCAGCTTACACCTCTAGAGGAGCTAGTCTCTTTGTTTCTCATGCTCCGAGTTATTCAAGTCTATATAATTTTAGCTTAGGATTTTCTGAAGAAATTTATTCAGAGGAGAGCTTAAAAGATAATGATAGCCGAGCACTTAGTTTTACGAGTTCTTGGGATTATAGAAAATATGATAATATGGTTATATCCTTACGTTATGTTTTTTCAAAGAATTACTCCCGTCCTAGAATAGGTGAAGAATTTGAATCAGATTATGACTTCCACGAGATAGGGCCAATCCTTAAATTGTTTAGAAAAAGAAATCAGTTTACCTTCTCTATGCCATTGTCCAGATCAAGGTATGAAACAGGGGCTCAGCTAGATAAGTTTGGAATTAGTGGGATCTATTCCTATCTTTCGTTTTCAAAGTATTGGAATCCTGAAGCGAGTTTAGAAATAAGTTCTGAAGAGGAAGGAGAAGGTTTTGAAAAATCTAAGATCCTTAGCCTCGGGCTTAGAAATAATTTAGAGCTCTTTGAAGGCCTCTCTCTTACATTAGACTTATCAATAGAAAAGAAAAAGAACACCGATACTAGCCTCGGTTATAGTGAGAGGATTATTGAGCTTAGTGGTTATTATAATTTTGAAAGAATAGAAGGGCTCTCAATAGAGGGGAGTCTCTCTAGCGAATCAAATACAAGTGATGAAGGATCGAGTGAGTCTCGTATGAAAACAAGCTTGGGGCTAAGTTACTTTTTATAATGAGATTTTAAACCTTAGAGTTTAACTCAAGGCCTTTCTCATAAATCTTATTCATAAAATCAGGTGATAACCTTAAATACCAACACACTTTTAAGACTTGATTGAGAAAGGCTTGTTTCCAAAGTCCATTTCTTTTAAATCGAATTGATGAAGTCGTAGACACAAATGGAAGGAGTCTTTTATTCTCACTTAAGGCGTTTAAGTTTGAGCTGAGTGCAGTGTCTTCAAAGATATCAATATTAGGAAGTAGAGCGGGGTCCTTAAGACTCATCTTCTTTTTAAAGAAGATACAATGATCTAAATAGGCAATTGATCTTATTTTAAAACGAACTTCATTTGAATACCAGGAAGTGAACTTTAAGAGCAAACTTGAATTGTCAAAAGTATGAGTAAAGGCCCCCCAGTCTTCTTTTACAAAGCGGCTAAGGTAATCAAGACCCTCTTTCTTTATTAAACTTCTAGGGTGATGAAAAAGAATTAACTCAGACTGGCTCTTTTTAAGTCCTAAGTTTAGCCTCTCAGCTCTATTAGAGTTCTCTAATAAAAAATGAGAGAAACCAGACTCCTTTATAAGCTCAATACTTCCATCAGTACTTCCGCCGTCTATAAAAATGATCTCAGTATTATGTAGCGTTTTAAAGATCTTAATTTGATCTTCTAGGAATCCTGTAGAGAGGTCATTATGAACTGGAATGATAATGCTTAAAGAAGGCTTACTCATAGAACTAGGGACCGAAGTTTAGACAAATCTCACTTTAGTAGTGATATCATTTCTCAATTGCTTTCACTTAAGAGATTATAAGTTTTATTGAAAACCTTTCCAAGTGGATAACATTAGGAGCGATGCGCCATGGCCTTTCTCATTACTTACTATCTTTTAGGAGTAATGCTCTTTATGACGGGGTGTTTTCTGATAAGCAGCAGGTTTAAAAACTTTGGACTTGTAGACATCGCTTGGGGGCTAGGCTTTGTCTTGGTAGTTCTTCTTAGTTTTAAACTTAACGATGATCTCTCTGGTACAGAATACTTATTGGGCACATGTGTATTTCTCTGGGGAGTAAGGCTTTCGGCATTTTTATTTATTAGAAATTTTAACAAGCCTGAGGACTTTCGTTACCAGCAGATGAGAGAATCATGGAGAGGCTCTGTAAACTTACAGGCCTTCTTTAAGATCTTTCTCTTGCAAGGCCTCCTTATTTTTATCATAAGCCTACCAATCATTTTAAGATTGAATTCATCTCCTATCCAGTTAGGCTTCTTTCAATTAATAGGCTTTCTCCTTTGGGGCTTTGGTTTTTTCTGGGAGAGCTGGGCCGATAATGAAAAGATGCAGTTCAAAAAAGTTAAAGAGAACATTGATAAGCCCTGTATGACCGGCCCGTGGAGATATAGTCAGTATGCAAATTACTTTGGAGAGATAACACTATGGTGGGGGCTTTACCTTATCTCCCTGCCGCATCAATATTTTTATCTAAGTTTAATCTCTCCTGTTTTAATTTCTATTCTCATTCTAAAAGTGTCAGGTATCCCCTTGTTAGAAGAAAAAAATAAAAACAGGCCCAGCTATAGAGAGTACAAAAAGAAAACAAATTTGATTTTCCCTGGCAGACCCAAAGAGCTCTAAGTAGGGAATATCCCACTAACTACGCATATTCCTTGCGGCTGTCCATTTGAAAAGGTGGGTGAAGCTAAAGAAAAGCTTCGTAAAGACCGAATATTACTTAGGTAATAGGGAGTAATATGTGAAGAATAATGACTTTTTCTTGTTCAATTTAAATCATATGGAAAAGATAGAACTGTTCGATAATATAGTCTTTGGAAGAGATGAAGGCTCGGACATTTTAGTAGATGATGTTGAAGTTAGCGGCTCTCACTTTAAGATCCAAATTATAGATTACGAGGTTTATATAATTGACCTCGGTTCATCAAATAAAACATTCTTAAATGATATTGCTCTTATCCCTGGTGAAAAATTTAAGCTGAATGCAAAAGATATAGTAAGAATTGGGTCTGAAGAATTCTCCTATTCAAGCTCTGCGGTTAAGAAGCTTAACCTTCCTGAGATGAGTAAGTCTCTTGAGCTGGCAAGATTTGACCAAGAGAGCGATCCAACATTGAGGATTGAGAGGATCGAAAATGAAGAAGTTTACGAAGAAGGGGATTCTTTGCCTAAAGTTGAAATCCTAAGACCAAGAGAAAAGGCGGAGACCGGACTCAAGGCCCTAAGAAACTCTAAGAAGTATATTGAAGAACTTGAAGAAGTGAACAAAGATATCTGTGAAAAGATTGAAGGTCTAAAAAAGATGAGGCGTAGGAAGATTGAAGTTGGTGCAAAGATGGACCAAATGAAGAAGATTCTTGCTAACTCTGAATATAAAACCGCAAAGGATTTTGAAAATGAGCTTCGTATTCATAGAGGAACTGTAGAAGGTTTTAAATTAAAGATTAAAAGAGAAGAAAAAGAGATAGAGCGGGCTAAAGAAGCCATTCAAAAAGCAGAGCAAGAGATCGCTCAGGCAAAGTTTAATATATCATCCTTAAACGGAGAGTCTCAAGTTTCAAAGGATAGTTTTGATAGTGTAAAAAATGAATATGAAATATTTCAAAATAAAAGTGTTTTTGAAAATGAATTCGAAACCTTAAAAGAAACAATAAAGAAATATGAAAGCTTGGACCTCGAAACAAAATTAGTTGAAGTCGGAAAAGAGATTAAATTAAAGACTGCTCAATTAAAAGATATGCAAAATCAATATGGAGCGAAGCTTAATTCTGAAATAAAAAAGAAAGCTGCTTCTGAATAAATGAAAGTCGTTCTACAAAGATCTCTTCATTCAAAAGTCTTAGTTGATGAAACAAGTGTGGGAGAGATTGATTCTGGGCTTGTTCTTTTTGTTTGTTGTGAAAAGAATGATACTGAAGCAATTGTTCTAAAGGCAGCTGAAAAGATCAAGAAATTGAGAATCTTCACAGATCCTGAAACAGGGAAAATGAACTTTGATATCAATCAGGCAAAAGGAAGCTATCTGGTTGTAAGCCAATTCACTTTGTCTTGGGAAGGAACTAAAGGCAATAGACCTAGTTTTGATAACTCTATGGACCCTGAGCCTGCTGAAGAGCTGTTTAATAAATTCTGCGACTGTCTCTCGAGGACAGCGAAGGTTAATACCGGTCAATTTGGAGCTAGCATGAAGGTTTGTATCGAAAATGATGGACCTGTTACTTTTTCCTTTTCTTTTTAACGTATTTCTTAAGACAAGCTGATTTACAATAGGGAAGGCTTTTATACTTAGAAAGCTTTATCCCTTCTTTGTTGGCCCTCATATCATTATAGTCAAAGTCCCCTGGTCCTATAATATCCCAAAACTCTTTGAGGTAACCAATAAGGGCAGCTTCTTCTCTAGGACATTTGACCGCTAGATAACAAGACATTGTACAATGCATGCTTTTATCATTAGGAAGTTTTTCAATTTCTTTTTTATAGTAAAAAGCGTAGTAGCTAGCGCAGAAAATCTTTTGCTCGGCAGCTTGCACGGTAAAACTTAAAATAAATAGACTAGCGGCTAGTAACCATATTTTTTTAGAGATCATTTTCTTCCAAGTGGTTTGTTGGTTCATTATAGTCAAATGATTTATAATAAGACCAGCAGCTACTCTTAAATCTTATGCCGCCACGACGGTTTGATCGGTATTTCTCTCGTTTACACTTTCTAAATTTTTTCTCAAAACCTTGTGATGAATTCTTTTTCTTACGAAACCCAACTAGGCTTGAAAACTTTTGTTCACTTTCAAAGGCATAGCCAGACTCTGATCCCTTAAGGTAAGCGACGAGTTCAATTGGTGAATTATTAAAATACACAAGACTTGCAATATTATCAGGCTGAAGTGTATGCCTTCCGATAACTTTAGTTGTTGGCCAATTTACTGGGCCATAAGAAAGAGATATTATCTCTGTGCAGGTGATAGTATTGGCCGTCATTGCATCAAAGCTATAGTCATACTTCTTTCCGATCTGACTAAAAAGCCCTTCAAAAACCTGTGCATACTCTAGTTCTCTATATTGAGCAACTTGCTTATGTCTGATGACGGCAACAGCATCAAGGTTCATCCAGTTGTCTAATTTATCCCAAACTAGTCCCCATCTTCTAACTTCATAGATTGAATAGCCTTCTTTAATCTTTTCTTGAAAAGGTAGGATTACGGGATGGTTCCACATTCCTATTTCTCTAAGTTGTTCTTCGTTTCCAAGCCAAACGGCTATATGTCCCCAATGACCTGGAATAGTATAATCAGTTAGTTTAAAACTCTTCTTTTCAAGTAGGAGGTCTAGTGGCTTTAGCTTTTTTAAAAGCTCACTCTGAGCTTTTGTATTCTTATAAAGCCTTCCTTCTCTCCATTCGACAGGTCCTACTAGTGCTCCAAATCCTGCAGATAATCCACTTGTTAGAGTTCCTGTTGTGTTGGCAAAACCATCAGAGAAAGAGATACCAAAAGATTTAAACTTATAGAATTCTTTAACAGACTCTTCTAAGTCTACCTTTTTATAAAAGTTTGTTGATTGAAGTTGAGATCTAAGAGAGAAGTTCTTATTTAAGTGAATATTTAGGATAAAACTTTCAGTAAATTTCTCAAGTCTCTGAACACTTTCTTTGTTTAAGATCTTTTTCGTAATCGATTCTATATCTTTGATACTTGAATCTTGGTCTAATGATTGGTCCTTTAAAACTCTTCTTAAAGAAGTACTCTTATAAAAAAGATCATAAGTTTGTTTATAGTTTTGAAGGAGGTTAATTGAGCTGATAAGCCAGACAATCTCTTTATTACTACCTTTGAAATCCCCAGTTGGAGAGAAAGCACTAAGTTTTGTGTGTAGTCTTTCTGCAAGTGTTAAATAAGCTCCGGCAGAGATTTTTAAGATACTTAATTGGTAACCATTTAATGGTTTATCTTTTTGGAGTTCATTTAATAATTGGTGAGCATAATTATTATTGAAGTTATGAATCTTATTAAACCTGCTGTTTAAGCTCATCTTTTTTGCTGAGTCTCCTGAATCAGTCTCATCAAGAAGGCTTTCGATCTTTTCTTCAAAATAGATCAAGTCTTTGATGGTTACTTCTTCAGCAAAAGCTTGGAAAGAGATAAGAGTGGCAAGGGCCAATAGGGTCGATTTAATAAGATTTTTCATAGGCTTATAGTACCTTTCAAGCATACGCCAAACAATGCACCGTGTAAGATATTCAATAGTAAAGTCTGTGTAAAAACAGTAACCTACGCCCAGGATGGAGTTAGGCTTTTGCTATTTCTAAGCTCCCAATGATCTAGAATCTCATCTAAGAGCCCCTCATCAAGAAGGATGATCTCTAGGTCTTCCATTTGTTCATCTTCTTGGACCGGAAGCTGGACCCCCGGGATAAAGTGAAGGCAACTTTCGCTATTGGCCTTACTTGTTATTTCAAGAGAATAAAAGGCCATTTCCCCTGACTCGAGGAGGTCTCTATCTTCATCTGTCAGAATACACCAGCGCTCAATAGGGCAATGCAATGGATCAGCTTCCAAAGTGATGGTGAATTCATAATCTTTATAATCTAACTTGAATGCGCTCATATAATTCTCTAAGGTGGTTTTAGCATAAATATTCTGGCGGTAATAGAAGTATGTATAATTCACCCTTGGTCAAAAGTATCCTTCCTGCAGCCACTGGAATATTGGCCTTTGTCATTTGGGGCTTGGCCCCCATCTATTGGAAACAGATCTCTCAGATTTCTCCGCTAGAGCTCTTAGGGCATAGGATACTTTGGGGTTGCCTCTGCCTCTTTCTATTGATGATGTTAAAGGAAGGAAAGTCTGTCTTTGTCGAGCTTAAAGAAAAAGGAAGCGCCATCCTCTTTCTCTCTAGCGCTTTGATCTTTGCCAACTGGTACCTCTTTGTTTGGGCAGTTAATAATGATCATATCCTAGATGCTAGCCTTGGTTACTATCTTACTCCTCTTATCAATGTCCTCTCTGGTTACTTCTTGTTAAAGGAGTCCATGGGTCCTGGAAAGATCATCGCTGTTATCTTAGCCTTTATGGGGGTGGGATACTTATTTATTTCAAACTCCGGAAGTCCTTGGATATCTCTTCTACTCTCGGGGACATTTTCTCTTTATGGCTTCTTAAAGAAGAAATCTAACCTAACCGCTGAATCTGCCCTGCTCTTTGAAATGCTGGTTTGGACACTTCCGGTTTTAGGATACTTTGTTTATTTAGGAAGGATAAATCAGTTAGTCTTCTTACAACTAAGCCCTAGCACAAGCTTCTATGTCTTTTGCGCTGGAGCAGTCACCATCACGCCTCTATGGCTTTTTAACACGGCAGTTAAGAAGCTAGACCTTGGAACAATAGGTTTTTTACAGTTTCTGGCTCCTAGCCTACAATTAGTTGTAGGCGTCTATTTGTTTAAAGAGTCTTTTGAAACAGAAAGGCTTATTTCATTTGGACTTATTTGGGTAGGGATTATTATTTATTCAATCGAGAGCTACTCTATGAGAAAAAGGCAATATGAACCAAAGATTCTTTGAAGATGATATTAAGCTCAGTGACATTAAATTTTCTTCTATCGAAGAAGAGAAAGACTTTTGCCGCCAGTTAGGGGAGCGCTTCTCACTCTTTGAATCGAGTCCAGAAAAAGCACCTTCCTGGCTTTTAAAGAAAGAGCTTGAAGATCATGTAGTCTTTTATCCAGGAACCTTTAACCCCTGGCACCTAGGTCACCGCGCTTGCTTAGAGCTATGCCCAGTCAAGAGTATCGTAGTTGTTCCAGATTTTAATCCTTGGAAAACTGATCAAGCTAGAGTTGGTCCCTGGCAAAAGCTAAAAGATCTTTGTGAAACTTTAGAGCAGACTGAATTTAGTATCTATCCGGGGTTCTTAAGCTTAGAGAAAGGGAATCCTACAGTTGATTGGTTTCCAAAATTAACTTGCAAGAAGAAGAGCCTCCTTATTGGAGATGATAGCTTTTTAAATCTTCATAAGTGGAAAGATGTTGATGAACTGGTAAAGCATATAACAACTCTCTTCGTTGTTCCTCGAGGGGAGAGAGAAGTAGAGCTTGAGGCCCAAGCC
Source organism: Sulfitobacter sp. (assembly GCA_047630275.1). Lineage (GTDB taxonomy): Bacteria > Bdellovibrionota > Bacteriovoracia > Bacteriovoracales > Bacteriovoracaceae. The sequence goes on from JBLHVN010000001.1 coordinate 828,753, forward strand.
TTGAGGTTCCCTGATCTTCATATTGTCTTCTTGGGGAATCATGAGTTTGAGGAAGTTTCCTCTAGTGAGCTTCGGGGCAAATAAAAAAGGCTCCTTTCGGAGCCTTCTCATTAAATAATTATTTCTTTGTGCGAAAAATCCTTCCTTGCTGTGCAGGCGCTTACGCTTCTGCACATCAACAAGGTAGTTAAGCGCCATCAAATTGCTTTCGCAATTTACTGCGCTACTTAACTTTCCAGTAGTATTCAGTCACTAGCTGACCTTGATACTCAAAAGGAATATCAGTTGGAAGAGGAAGCTCTACCATAGTCGCTGTTTTCTTATCTGTTCCTTCTACTTTGTAGTTTGCTGGAACAGCTGGAAGACGTGGAGTTGTCTGCGCATGCTTATAAGCTTGGTTGTTATAACCTTTTTCAGAAAGAGAGATAACATCACCCTTTTGAACAATGTAGCTAGACTTGTCGACTTTCTTACCGTTAATTCTGATTTGCCCGTGAGCAACCATTTGAGAAGCGGCTGGAATCGATGGAGCCCAGTTAAGTCTAAAGATCACGTTGTTAAGACGAGACTCAAGACCGATGATTAGTGTTTCCATCCAAGCTCTGTCTTTAACTCTTTTAGACGCTTTCACGTATCTAACAAGTTGCTTTTCACGGATACCATAATGGAAAGTAAGCTTTTGCTTTTCTTTCAAACGGATCGCGTATTCAGAGATTTTCTTTCTTGCGTTTCCATGAACACCAGGACCATAAGGACGACGTTCAAGGGCACCAGCTTTTCCAAGACCTGGAAGTTCGATGCCAAGGGCTCGTTGCATTTTGAATTTGCTACGGCCAGTAGTTGATTTTGCCATTTGTTACTCCAACTAAATTGACTCTGCGTTAAATTAATAACTAGTTAAAATTATAAGGTGTATATCTACCCATAGGGGCCCTAAGTGTCAATAAGACTAAGGCATATCTAATAAGGGCCTCAAAGGGAAAAATCTGAATCATTCTAAGGAGATAGCCTTATTTCTTTAAAGACTCTTCAACAAAGTTTTTATAGATTTTATGCAGGATCTTAGTCTGGGGCCCCGGAACTCCGCTCCCTATTGGGGAATCATCGACAGAGATGATGGGGACAATCTCTTTTGTAGAGCTGGTTAAAAAGCATTCATCAGCTGCTTTTAATCTTTCGGGGCTAATATTTTCTTCACTGACAATAAGGTTATTCTTTGAAGCGATCAAGAGGAGGGTCTTTCTTGTAATACCACCAAGAAGGCCAGCATCTAAGGGTGGAGTGATAAACTTTTTATCTTCAACGATCCAAATATTACTAGTAGTTCCTTCGGTTATGTTGCCCTTGTAATTTAGCATGATGGCGTCGAAGGCCTTTTTTTCTTTTGCTTCAGCCATGGCCAAAACATTATTGAGGTAGTTTCCTGATTTTACTCCTGGGTCCATTGAGCGCTTTGAGTTTCTTAAAACATCAGTAATGATCATGCTCACCCCTTTTTCATACCAGTATGTTGGATATTCAGGGAGGTTTCTTGCAATGATGACTAAGTTATTTTTTGTAGCGGCACTTGGGTCTAGGTTTATTTCACCAGCGCCTCTTGTCACAATTATTCTAATGTACTGGCGATCACCTTCAAGCTTTTCAATAACTCGATAAATATCTTTGATAAGCTCTTCTCTTGTAAAACTAAATTCCATATGAATGGACCTAGCTGACCTATAGAGCCTGTCGAGGTGTTCGTCTAAAAGGAATGGGATCTTGTTATATGTTAAGGTTACTTCATAAACAGAATCTCCATAAAGAAAGCCTCTATCGAAAACTGAAATGGCGGCCTTTGAATCTATTTGACCATTAATTGAGACGACTTCTTTAATCGGTAACTCCTGTATAACCCTTAGGAAGAAAGTTCCAAGCTTCTTCGTAAACATGAGCTTTCTTAGTCTCAGTTCCTTTTGAAGTAAAGGTCAGGCCTCGGTGGGCCCAGCCCAAGAGGCTCTCTTTTAAATTGAATGCATTGATATCTTCTTTAACCAGTCCTTGAACATACTCACTACTTCGATAGCCGATAGTACAGTAGGCGATTACGGTATAGTTCTTATACTTATCCTTCTCTTTTTCGTACTCAGCTTTTGTGATGGATCCCGGAAGAATACTGACCTTAGTTTCACGCAACTCTCTCACGTCAACGAGAACAAAGGGCTTTTGATCTTCTTTTAATTTGAGAAACTCTTCAATGCTTAGTTGGGGAGCTTTTGGGAATTTTGAGGAGATCTGATCGGCCATAACTTCAACAGACTTTCTTTTGTTCTTAGCTGCTGATTGAGGGTCTATACAACTCATTGCAATAAAGAAGGTGAATAGGTAGGTAAGGAGCTTTTTCATGGGCGCGATTATGGCCTAAATATTAGATTAAGCAAATATTTGACTGACAATGTTAAATATTGGGATAATTACTTGTAACTATAAAGGTTTTTACTAAATGCTAAAATGCTTTTGGGCTATTATTCTCACTCTCTCTACCGCGCTTCAGCTCAACGCTGCGACGGTTCGAATAAATTCAGCTTCAGCTCCTGTTGTTAAACTTATTACGGCATCTACTTATACTTTAGTTGTAGATTCCCCAAGTGGAGATGGGACTTCTGAATCCGCGCCAGCGAAAGTTTATGTCCCAATTCGCAATGATCAAAATGCCGATGCAGACCTTAGAAATACTGAATATAGCACCTATACTCCTAGAACAAACCTACCTACCGGCGCTACAGTGGGGGCAATTACGGGAACCATCAGAGTTTCCTTAGATACAAGCGGCTTTGTGGCCAATGATTATTTACATGTGGCTATCAAAGACTCTAGCTCCTCGGTCTATAAAGTCTTAAAGAATCAAGCTATAGCTGGGGATGAAACGGCAAAGGACTTTGATTTCACAATTGCGAGCATGTGTTCTGCAGCCGCCGGTGATCTTGATTGTGCCGGTATTATAAACACAGCAAATCCGACTTCAACTCTAGATGGTCTTGTCTACATTTTCATAGGGGCCCAAGAAGGGATCGGAAACACCATAGACCCTGCCGTTAAAACTGGAGGGGTCTATTATAATATTTACTTAAGCAATAGAATCTATACCAATACCATTACGATGGGCTCATTAACTAAAGGGGACAGTCGGTTAACTGCAGTTTATCAAGGTTTTAACTTTGAAAACTTAAATAGTATTGTCGCTTTTGATTTTGGAGCTAATGGTTGTGAGACTATTTACGGCACAGCATCTCTTTTAGGAACAAATTATATCACTGAACAAAAAGCTACTTCAGGAGAAGCGGCTATAAAGAATCTTGTTAATGATACTAGCTATAAATTTGCTGTTTATTTTGAAGATAAGTTTAAGTTCTCTTCATTGCTTTCAAATTGCATAACCGGAACTCCCCAAAAGATTGAAGCTCTTTTAGAGAAGAATGCCTGTTTTATGTTAACTGCCGGTTTTGGTGGGGATCATTTTATTATTGATTACTTTAGAGAGTGGCGAGATGAGTTTCTTTTAAGCTTTAGTCTCGGAAGGATGTTCGTTGAGTCTTATTATGACTGGGGACCAAAACTAGCCCCTTATATCTTAGAGAGCCCCTACTTAGCGAAGATCATCAGAGGCGGGGCTTATGCGGCTTATTGGACCCTTGAGTTTAAGCTTTGGGGTGTCTTGGTCTTTTTTATCTTAGCCCTGGTTTTCTTAAAGCGCAGAGATCGTCTCAACTAAGATATCAAAATCTAGCGGCTTATAGAAGACCGCATCTGCTCCCATTGACTTTAACTTTTCTTGAGAGAACTCACTTTCTCCCGTTAAAATAATGAACTTCACTTTACTGTTAAACTTCTTAGTCTCTTCAAGTAGTTCCTGACCGTTCATTTGAGGCATCTTTGCATCTGATATGATTAAATCAAACTTAGTGTTCTTTATCTTTTCAAAGGCGACGGCACCATTTTCGGCAACTTCGACGGTGAGGTTTTCAAGTTCTAACAATTCTTTCATTGAAGTTAGGATATGTGGTTCATCGTCTACAACTAGTACTTTTTCAATCATCTTAATTCTCACTTCTTTTTCTAGGTAAGCTTATTACAAATCTGGTATTGGGAAAATCAGAGTCCACATATAAATGTCCCTGATGGCTTTTTAGGATTTGGCTTGAAATACTTAATCCAAGGCCAGTTCCCCCTTTATCTACCTTGCCAGTAAAGAAAGGATTAAAGATCTTTTCAATGCTTTTGCTCGGAATACCAAGACCACAATCTGTGACCATAATATAACTGAACTCTTGCCCTTCATTCCAATCAATTTCAATCCATGGCTCTTGGAATTGATCATATATCTCATCGAAGGCATTGTTAATCAAATTGATAAGAACCTGACCTAACTGAGTTTCTTGAGCATATATAAGGATGTCTTCTTTAGACTCATCAAAGCGGATTTCAATATCATTTAAAGTGAATTTCTCACAACTTAGAGTTAAGACATCATTGATGACTTGCTTAACTGAGAGGAACTTAGAGTCATCATCATCAGAAGGGCGGCTTAATTTTCGCATACTAATAATGGTGTTGCTTATCCTATCGATGAGCTCTAATTGAGACCTTGTCTCTCTCTCTATCTTTTCATCTGTAAGAAGGCCCCTCTCTCTTAGTCTTTTTACAAGATCAATGGAGAGCTTGATTGAGGCGAGGGGATTATTGATTTCATGAGCAATCCCACTTGCCATTTCTCCAAGGGCCACTAATTTAGATGAGTGAAAGAGAAGGGATTGGTTTTCTTTTAATTCGTCCTCAGCATCTATCCTGGCTTCGATTTCTTTTCTTAAGCTCTCACTATAGTGAATGATTTCTTCTTCAATTTCTCGCTGAAGGGAGAGGTTAGTCACCGTTGAAAGAGTGCCTATGATTTTCTTATTTGAATCAAAGATGGGGGAGATTGAAACCTTAAAGATATTATCTTCTAATTGAATCTCTCTTACTGTTGTTAAGTAGGTATCTTTTAACTTTTTAACAAACCCAAGTTTTTGTAGATCCGTAGTTGTATAATCTTCTGGCAGGTTCTCTTTCAGAGGACCTTCAAAGATAAGGATCTCATTATTAATATCAGTTTGAATTGTTGAAGTATTCGCTAAGATCAAAGAATCAGTTAAGAAGTCCTTTTGCTTTGAAAGCTTAGGTAAAACTTCTGAGTTTAAGATCTTAAGCATCTCTCCTGCGCTGACTGAATCAATGGTATGACCGGCTTTTCTAATAGCTTCGTCTAAGACACTTTCAGCAAAAAAAGGAGCGACTCTTAAGAGGGTGTTGAGAATATATTTATAGGTCTTAATTTTCACTTTTCAAAGATTTCCTTATTCTGTTTTTTATAGGCCTCAATATGCTCCTCTAATCTATGAGGGGGAGACATAATAAAGCGGCAAACCTTATCGCCTTTTGATCTGCAAAGGATCTCTCTAGCAATGACCTCTACTTCAAAAGATTGGGTGCACCAGCCGGAACTATAGCCTGCGTTCATATGACAGGTACAAAAATTTGCTTCTCTATCTGAATTAAGCCAGCTGTCAGATTCAAAACTATGAGGGTGGTCATAAAGCATATAGAAATCTTCGTCAGGTGATGGGTTACTTGACTCTAAGATATCAACAAAGGACCAACCTGTATGAGCAAAATGAACTGGGCCACATGAGAGTTTCTCGATGGGATCAGTTTTATTACTTTTATTATTAAAACTAGCGGCATCAGCCTTACCGATAGTATGACCCATATCAAAGAGAACCTTTGAAGAGGCACTTCTTGCTTCATTTGATTTGAGTGAAGGGTACATATTTATTAAGAATTCAAGGAAGTGAACAGAAAGAGACTCTGCCCTCACTAGGATATAGCGTTCATTGTTTATATGGATTTGACCAGTACTCGGAGAGAGGTCAAGCTTATTAAAATATTCAGACACATACTCTTCTGCTTGCTTAAAGAGAGGCTCTATTCTTTTGGGGACCTTTACTGTTTTTAGACTCATTTATTTCTCGTTGCTAACGGGGGAGTCGTTATTGTAAATTAAATTTGTTTCTTAGGAAACCAATCTGGATATTATTGTGGCAAAGATGGGCTTAGTTGGGAAGAAATCCCTCTCTAGAAAGAGAGGGATTGTTGATTTTATGCTTTAAGGCCTAGTTCTTCTTTTAGTTCACCTGACTCATAAAGTTCAGTGATGACATCATTCCCACCAATAAGCTCACCTTTAACGTAGAGCTGAGGAAATGTCGGCCAATTCTTGTAGTCTTTAACACCTTGTCTAATATCCATGTCTGAAAGGATATCAAAGGTCTTATAATTAACACCTGTCGCGTTTAGCATTCCAATAACATTGGCTGAGAAGCCACATTGGGGAGCATCTGGGTTTCCTTTCATAAAAAGAAAGATATCACTTGAACCGATTAAGTTATCAATCTTTTCATTTATATTGGCCCCTGCAGGAACATTTACAACAGCTTCTCCGCCGTCTTTTGGAACCTGGTCACTACCTAAAATATTAAATGGATTATTATCACTCATAGTTATCTCCTCTTGCGAAATCACTCAACCAAGCCAGCTGTTTTAGCCTTTTCATAAGTAAGTGTTTTCAATTGAACTGCATGTATTTCTTCTTTTAAACTTTCTTTTAAGATATCCATTATCATCTGATGCTGTTGCAATAACCTCTTACCAATAAAGGCATCACTGATAATAAGAATGCCGAGGTGATCTTGAGTCCCTGTAAGGTCTGATACTCTAACCTCTGCATCGGTTAAGCTTGTTTTGATAAGGTCTTCTACTTTTTTAAATTCCATATTTTATACCGCGAAAAAACTTGTGATAAAGGTTAACACTCTTAGGCTAACTGTACACCAACCAAGAAGCTTATGCTTTGCTCTGATACTGGTATCACCGGAAAGTAACTTTCTTCCCGTAAATATCATGGCAAAATAAAAAAGAACCGTTAATACTGCGATGCTTATATGAATATTAAGCATCATCTTATTTTCAATAGGCTTAACGGCCTTGGCAATTGCGCTACGACCTAATTCAATCTGAAGGATCAAGAGCAGGTCCCAAACAATTGCCGAGCCCATAATTTTCACGTGCTTAGATCGTTGCTTCCTAAAGTAGATCCCTACAAATATCAGAGATAAGATGAGGAAGGACTGAATTTGAAAAATGATTGCTGTCGTCATTAAAGTTCTTTGGTTTTTCGTTTTTTATAATAGAAGATAGGGCAGAGGAAAAGCAAAATCCTCGGACTTAAACCCAATTCATTCTTAGGGAAATTGCGCGATGCATACTAATCATCTTGGTCGTTGGACCGTTATCGATATTGAAACCACCGGAATCAATCCCGCAAACGATAGTATTATTGATATTGGCTTCCTTGAGTTCGACGGAACTGCCCTTGTGAGAAAGTACGATTCACTGGTTCGCCATGAAGGACATCTTTCGTACTTTATTCAAAAACTAACTTCAATCAAACCAACTCAACTTAAAAAGGCCCCGCGCTGGGAAGACGTGGAACTCGAAGTGCAAGAGCTCTATGGTTCAAAGCTTATTGCCCATAACTCCGATTTTGAAAAAAGCTTCTTAGAAGCTAGCTTTGACGAAATTGAGCATAGTGCTGACGAAGGTGAACAAAGAGAAGAATACCTTGATTCAATGTTGTACTTGGCTCTTTTATTTCCAGAGCGTTCTAACCTTAAGCTAGAAGGTTTTATCACTGATTTTGGACTTGCTGATAAAGAAGAGCATAGGGGCTTTCAAGATAGCCTGGACTTACTTAAGGTTCTTCTTCTAGGAACATACTTAATTAAGTCAGATTCAAATAAAGCGATCTTGTATTCAAACCTCTTTAAAAAATATGCTCAAGAAGACTGGTGGTACGCAAAGTTTTATATGTCTGACAGAGAAGAGCTTTTCGAGATTGCTGAAAGCATTGATTTTGATTTAGTTCAAGCAAGAGAGGACTACCTCGAAAAACAAATCAAGGAAATTGCAGCAAAGACAGAAGATAATTATGTTGCCCCACCATTGACCTTTAGTGGTGAAAATATAAAAGAAATCTTAAGAGATGAGATGGAAGTTAGTAAGAAGCTCCCTTTTTATCGTTATAGAAAATCTCAAGAAGACTTGGCCTTAAAAACCGGTCAAAGCTTTAAGAATAAGATCCATTCATTGGTTCAGGCGCCTACAGGAACAGGAAAAACGTTAGGCTACCTTCTTCCTTCGGCCCTTTTTAGTTTACAAGAAAAACAACAAGTGCTCGTCGCTACAGGAACAAAGACCCTTCAGCATCAGGCCCTGAGTAAAGATGTTCCTCAGATAAGATCACTTCTTAATTTAAACGAAGAAGAGCTTAAGGTGAAGAGGCTTATTGGTTCTGGCAATCACCTTTGTGAACTTCTCTTTAGAGAAGGAATCAAAGAGGATCTTCTTTTTGATGCAAGAGACTTTGAAGTTAAATTTACCGATATGTATTTTGAAGCTCTCTTTTATTATAACTCCTATGTTCCTTACGAAGAAAAGGTCGTTAGAGATAATCTTCCTTATGCTCTTAAAAGACGATTTAAGAACTTTGCTAAGAAAGAGCAAGAGATTGCTGTTGATTTTAGGTCTTGCACGGGAAAGAAATGTCCTTTTCGTCAAGATTGCTCATACTTAACAGGTCTTCGTGAAGCTAAAGATGCCAATATTATTTTAGGCAATCATAGCCTAATGTTTTCATGGCCGAGAGGGTTTCCTAGACCACCATACGTTGTTGTAGACGAGGCCCATAAGATTGAAGAAGAAACCACTAGTAGTTTCTCTCTTGAGGTTTCTCAGCCTGAAATTGAGAACTTTGTAAAGAGTCTTCAAAACCTGCAAGGGGTTGGATCGCTCTTTTTCCTTCTCGCTCAGTTTGAAGAGCACGAAGGGGCAAGCACTGATAAAATTAATATGATTCGAGAAAAAACTCTTTCGACTCATCAAATGTTAGAGGATCACTTAAAGCCACTTCCGGATTTAGTGGAGCTTTATTTTAAGAAAAGACCTAGGTATACCTCTCACTTTTGGAATGAAGTCCCAATGGTAGGGCGGGCCCAAAATGAAGAGGCGGCTGGAGTTGGGATCTTTAATCACTTTGATAGTATCCGCCATATCTTAAATATTTATATTCAAGACTTAATGCCCTTTTCAAATCTTTGGGAAGTTAACTCTCTTGAAGATGATAATCAGATCATTGCTCTTACTCGCTTTGAAACCTTTTGGGGACAGTTAGAGGATTTTGTTACTGCTCTGACAACTATTCTCGATAAGAAAGAAGGCTTTAGTCATTCCTTAAAGTTTCATGAATCTCAAGGCTATCAGGCCCTCGCCGCACCCATTGATGTGGGAAGAGTTCTTCACGATAAGCTCCTTGAAACTAGTGCGAGCGTCGTTTATACCAGTGCTACTCTTGGTAATGGTCACGGAGATAGGGGAACCAGAGGGATTGAATGGTCGACAGGTTATAGTTACCTAGAAGCTGAAAAAAGGTTTAAATCGGGATTCTTTCTCCCAGCTACATATGATTATGCTAATAAAACCAAGGTCTATCTTTGCGATGACACCCTTCCTTTTTACGATAATCATTTTGTCGAAGATACTTTGAGTTCTATTATTAAATTGATCCGCAATATAGGGGGAAGAAGCCTACTTCTTTTCTCTGCCAGAAAACGTTTTGAAACAGCTCGGGAAATCTTACTTAAAGAATTTGAAGGGGAGATTCCTTTGTTTATTCAAGGAATGGGAAGCAATATCATCGATGAGTTTAAAAACTCTGGAGTAGGTATCTTACTAGGGATGGAGAGTTTTGGGGAAGGGATTGATGTTCCTGGCGAAGCCCTTCAGTTTGTTTTTATCGATAAGATTCCAGACTTACGAATGGATAAGGTTATCAATGATAGACGAAACTTTTATGAAGCGAACCTTGGAAATGAGTTTACTGATTATTACTTGGCCCACCGAACTAGAAGCCTTCATCAAAAGTTAGGGCGCCTGCTACGTACTGAAAGTGATATAGGCGGAGTTATCATTGTTGATTCTAGGATCAAGAACTGGAAAGGCAATACGATGGAGAAGTTAGTGAAGCTAATGGAGCCTTATCAAATCCAGAGGTCGGGGATTGAAGAGGCTTGTGCGGGAGTGCACAAGTTTATTGATGAGTTCTCTTCCTAATCTGGCTCTAGGTCATTGAAGTACTTCATCTGTATCTTAATTCCATCAGCTGTTTGTAATTGATAGGGAATAGCGGAATACTTACTTAGTGAAATCTTTATTACAGGTGGGTTGATCACCTTTTTCTTAAGGTTTGTAAGATCCTCTTGTTCTTCTTCAAAAAGATTGTACTTGGTGGCCTGAACGGAATTTCCTGAAATCGTAATATTCTCTGAAGTTAGGCTCATCCGCTGCAGGGTTAGGACTTGCATCTGAGGTGTATCTATATAGTTCCAATTATTAAAACTCTTTAAAGTTAAGTAAATATTCTTTGCTGTAGGATCTTCTTTCTTTGATTTAATAAATGTACAGCTAGTGCAGGTTAATGGAGTCGATATATGAAACTTAGGGGTAACTATCAATTCTTCTTGTTTCTTAAAGGTTTTAGACTCGTACTCATATAAACAGCAGTTACGTTTCTTATCAAAAGCGTAAAGTTCTTTGACATGATCCTTTCCTAGGATTTTCTCGACACTAACGAACATAGGAATAAAATCCTTGTTCATAACATAGTCCATATTGATTCTAAGAATCTCCCCGGTACTTACTCTGGCCATTTGTTGACCGACAAAATGAATCCCCATATCGTTAGGATCTCGATAAACGTCGAAGTTTTCCTCGGCGTAGATATTATCATTCTTGAAATATTCATAGGCGCCGCGATAGATCTTAACTCCACGAGGCTTTCCAAAAAGGGAGCTGGTCATCTCTCTATTTTAGCCTAGTTAGAGCTTTAATCAAGGAAGGGAAGCTTTAAATAGAGTAAATCCATCAGAAATTTTAAAAGGACATATCAGTGAGGATGAGGCATAAATGAAGCATTAAACATTTTAGGAGAATCTATGAGCTACGAATTTTATAAAATTGTTCACTATATCACTCTATTTATTTTTGTTTCAGGGCTTTCAATCAGCTTTTTAGCTGAAAACCCACCAAAGCTAGCAAAAATCTTAACGGGAATCAGCTCAATCATTATTCTTGTAGCAGGTATGGGGCTTATAGCAAAAGGTCTTAATATCGGGCATGGAGAAGGTTGGCCAGGTTGGTTACATGCCAAGATTACTATTTGGGCCATCGTCGCTATAGGTGGACCGATCGCTTCAAAAAGGCTTACTTCGCACCGCGGTCTCGCTTTAAGCGTTCTTTTAGTTCTTATGTTTGTGGCTATTGCAATGGCCGTTACAAAACCTTTCTAAGGTAGTATATGGAAGAGAAAAATGAATTTTCCTATAAGGAACTTTTCCTTTTTTCTCTTCCTTCAATCCTCTCTTCTCTTTTAGAACCCCTTAGCGGAACCATTGATACGGCTTTTGTAGGTCAAGTCAGCACCGTTTGGCTTGGAGGTATGGCCCTGGCCGTGACTCTTTTAAGCTCTTTTACCTGGATGTTTAACTTTCTAGTTCACGCCTCTACACAGGCCGTGGCTTCAAGTGAAGACTCAAAAGTATGCGAGGCGATTAAGACCTCGCTTTCTGTAGCATTGGTTGTTGGAATAGTGACTACTTTCTTGCTTTGGGCCTTTAAAGAACCACTCTTTGAATTAGTGGGAGTTAATCAATCTCTCTATGAATATTCTAATTCTTATTATTCAATTAGAATCCTTGGGCATAGTTTTACTCTTTTATACACCACCATCCTCTCCTTATTACGAGGCTTAGGCAGGGTTAATATAAGCTTCTTTATGATAGGGCTTACCACCGCCTTGAATGCTCTTTTGACTTACTTAGCCTTATTTGTTTTTGATCTTGGTCTAGCTGGGGCAGCTTGGGGAACAGTCCTTTCTTTTGTCTTAGGGAGCTTAATCTCTTTTACTTATTTACTGAATGATAAAAAAGTAAAAGGAAAGTTCTTAAGTAGCAAAGTTAAAAAAAGCGGATGGTTTAAGTTTGGACAAAACTCTCTCAATATCTTTGGACGCTCCTTTACTTTAACAACATGCTTTTTTCTTTCGACTAGGTTTGCCGGTGGCTTTGGAATTAAAGAACTAGCGGCTCATCAAATACTCCTTCAGCTTTGGCTCTTTTGCTCATTTTTATTAGATGGAGTTGCAGTGACGGGAACAGTCCTAGGAGCAAAATACTTTGCTAGATCAGAGATTGAGAAGGTTAAACTTATCTTTTTTAGACTCTTGATGATCGGCGGGGTCATCGGAATTGCTTTTACTTTTGTCTATGCCATTGGCGGAGACTTCTTAGTGGGTCTTTTTACAAAAGATGCAGAAGTAATACAGATCATTTTTAGTTTTTGGATCTTGATCATTGTTTCTCAAATTACCAATTCATTTGCTTTTGTTTATGATGGATTACTCTTTGGATTAGAAGAGTTTGGCTACCTTCGAAAGTTTATGATCATTGGGGCGTTGGTCGTTTTTCTTCCTCTTGCTTTTTACGCAATGAAGACCAACTCATTGGCCTTTTTATGGATAGGGATGATCTCACTTAACGTCTTTCGAGGCCTTACAGGCTTTTATAAAATAAGAAAGGAAATTTATGTCAGCTGATGAAATTGGGTCAAAAGGATTTAGTAAAAAGTATTGGGACGAGAACTATTCAAAGCCAAAAGAGATGGACGGTATCGCCAACGCTAAAGAACATGTCCATTATATGGATTTAAGTTTTCGTTTAGACTTTATAGATATTGAATCCATCGTTGATTTTGGCTTTGGGACAGGCCATCTCTTTAAAGAAGCTCTAAAGCAATTTATTCCTTATAGGGCCCTTGGTATCGAACCTAGTGCTTATGTTTTTAAAAAAGCTGATGTTGAAAGATTTCGGCCATGCGCTTCAGCAAAAGTGAAGCTTGAAAATATAGATTTAAAGACATGGGCCTTAAAACAAACAAGCCGATCAAAAACCTTTGATCTCGGGATTTGTACCAGCGTTCTTCAATACTTAAGTAATGAAGAGCTTGAGGTTTGCCTCCCTGTTATGGCGCAAAAGGTTAAATACCTCTATCTTACTGTTCCCACGGATAAAGAACTCAATGCTCAGATAGAAGACCTAGAGTTTCATGATACTTATGCTATTCGCCGTAGCCGAAGTGCCTATCAAAGATTACTGAAGAAGCACTTTACTTTTATCTCTAGTCGAATTCTTGAGAGTAAGGTACATTTTGACGAATCAACTACAAGCTTTACGGACCTTTTATATAGGTTTTAATACGGAGATAAGTCATGTCTAAATGCCCATGCGATAGTGGAAGCGATTATTCAAAATGTTGTGAGCCTTTTCATAAGGGAGATAGTTTTCCTGCTACGGCTGAAGCTACGATGCGTTCGAGATATAGTGCCTTCGTAAAAAGTGAGATTGATTATATTTACGACTCTCATAATCCAGAAACAAGATCACAAGTTAATAAAGACGAGATTAGAACTTGGGCCGAAAATTCTACATGGCAAGGACTTGAGATCCTAGATGTTCAAAAAGGATCTGAAGCTGATGAAGTTGGCAGAATCGAATTTGTGGCCCATTACGCCGTTGAAGAAGAAGACCTAGACCACCAAGAAGTGGCCGACTTTGTTAAAGTTGATGGTCGTTGGTACTTTCATGACGGAGTCATCGTTAAGCAACAGATCATGAGAGAAGGACCAAAGGTTGGAAGAAACGATCCATGCCCTTGCGGATCTGGGAGAAAACATAAGAAGTGTTGTCTTAACAAAGAAGCCTAAAGGGCACTGCACTCTGACACTGGGCGCATTTTAAGCTTCCTAACTACCTATAATCATAGTACCTCATTCCGGAATAGGTTTTGCAATTTAACCTGTGAAACCAGTACAGGAGGTACTTATATGAATCAAACCAAAGCCCTAATATTAATCAATAAGCAGATCCTTCAAATTGAAAGCTATCTGTGGGACCAGGGATTTGAAAATCAATTTAGAATTAAGCGCCTGGCCGGTGAAGATTGGGAGCTTTTATCTTGGAAGCCCTTACTGAGTAGGTTTCGTTTAACTTATACAAAGATAGCTTCTTTTGAACAATCGGGGGGAATCCCTGAGGTTGAAATTCCTTTAGCGGAAGCTGACGATGAGCTTAAATTAAAAATCGGTCCTCATTTAGAAAGTTTTATGAAGAGGTTCTTTAAGATCAGTAAGACCTTAAATGAGCAAACAAAAGATCTTGAGTTGTTTAGTAATTACCTAGGGGAGCTACAAAATAGAATTCAAGAATCAGGTCAAGAGATTCGTCGCGTCGCGAATGCCGCGAATGCTTAACAATTATCTAGCTTTAACAGCGTGAAGCTCTGGTAAAAGGGGCGCATAATCAGTAGTATAGGCTTTTAAATTAACCAACTTTTAAGTTAGGAAATTTGGCCTATGGTACACATCAAGAAAGGGCTGGATGTTCCCGTTAGCGGAGAACCAGTCCAAACTATTAGCCCTGCGCTAGCCACCAAGACCGTTGCTGTAACTGGTCCCAACTTTAATGGCATGAAACCATCCATGCTCGTTAATGTTGGAGACGAAGTAAAGATCGGGCAGCCTCTTTTTACATGTAAAAAGACTGAAGGCGTGGTTTACACTTCTCCCGCGGGGGGAAAAGTCCTCGAGATCAATCGAGGAGCTAAGAGAGCTTTTCAAACAATCGTCATTGAAGTTGCTCAAACAGAATCTTTTCAAGAATTCTCGAACTTTAAGAATATTGAACCTAAAGACCTGACTACTGAAGATGTTAAATCTTTACTGATAGAGTCCGGCCTTTGGATCTCTCTTAGAACGAGACCTTTTTCTAAAGTTCCTGAGATTAAAAGTGCTCCAAAGAGTATCTTTGTCACTGCAATGGATACAAACCCTCTTTGTGCAGATCCATCGATCATTATTTCAGAAAATCAAAATGATTTTAAAAATGGAATCAAGGTTCTAACTCGTCTGACTGAAGGAAGCGTACACGTTGTTAAAAAAAGGGGAGCAAGCATCGAAGCCCCTAATTGTGATGATGTTAAGGTTCACGAATTCTCAGGGGTTCATCCGGCAGGAAACGTAGGAACTCATATTCATTTTATCGACCCAGTTCATGCAAACAAAACCGTATGGCATATTGGCTATCAAGATGTGATTGCAGTAGGGAAATTATTTGCCACTGGGAAACTCTCTACTGAAAGAGTTGTCTCTTTAGCGGGACCGCAGGTTAAGAACCCTAAACTCATTAAAACCAGAATTGGTGCTAACCTTCTTGAAATCACTCATGGTGAAAATAAAGAAGGGGAAAATAGAATTATTAGTGGCTCTCTTCTCAATGGAACTCACTCAACGGCTCCTTTTTCTTTCCTAGGAAGATACGACAATCAAGTAACTGTCTTAAGTGAAGGAAGAGAGAGAGACTTCTTAGGTTGGCAAATGCCAGGTCTCAAAAAGTTTACAGTCACGAGAACCTATCTTGGAAAGATGTTTCATAAGAAATTTGACCTTCATACCAATCAGCATGGCTCTTATAGAGCGATGGTACCCATTGGAAATTATGAGAAGGTGATGCCTTTAGATATGCTTCCAACTCAGTTGATTAGATCACTCTTAACTAAAGATACGGATCTAGCTCAACAACTTGGCTGTCTTGAATTAGACGAAGAAGACTTGGCCCTTTGTACTTTCGCCAGTGTTGGTAAGAAAGACTTCGGTCCTGTCCTTAGAGAAAACTTAACAATTATTGAGAAGGAAGGATAATGAAGTTCTTGCGAGACTTGTTGGATTCCCAACACGACAAATTTGCAGCGGGAGGAAAACTCGAAAAGTTTTATCCCATGTATGAGATGATCGACACTTTTATTTACACCCCTGGGGATGTAACAAAGGGAAGCGTTCATTTAAGAGATTCAATTGACCTAAAAAGAACAATGGTCACCGTGGCCATGGCCCTAGGTCCATGTATCTTTATGGCCATGTACAATACTGGCTACCAGGCCAACACGGCCTTACTTAGTACAGGAGCTACTGTTGTTTCGGGTTGGAGGGGAGAGATCTTCTCAATGCTTAACTTTGCTGTAGATCCAACGAATTGTTTCTCAAACCTCTTCCTTGGTTTTCTTTATTTTCTACCCATCTTCTTAGTCACTAATATTGTCGGTGGCTTTTGGGAAGTGATCTTTGCAACAGTAAGAAAACATGAAATCAATGAAGGTTTCTTAGTTACGGGAATTCTTTTTCCACTAACTCTTCCTGCGACTATTCCTTTATGGCAAGTTGCTGTGGGGATCACCTTTGGTGTTGTTGTGGCTAAAGAGATCTTTGGCGGAACTGGGAAAAACTTCTTAAACGTGGCCTTAACTGCAAGAGCTTTTTTATTCTTTGCTTACCCAGCAGAGATTTCGGGGGACGCTGTTTGGATTGCTGCTGACGGATTTACTGGGGCAACTGCTCTTGGGCAAGCGGCAGCCGGTGGTGTAGAAGCCGTTACTGCAGCCTTTACTTGGAAAGAAGCTTTTCTTGGTCTAATCCCTGGTTCAATGGGTGAGACTTCAGCTTTAGCCTGTCTTTTAGGGGCAGCATATTTACTTTATACAGGAATTGCTTCTTGGAGGATCATGCTTTCACTTTTAGTGTCAGCGGGAATCTTTGCTTTTCTACTTAATACAATCGGTTCAGAGACCAACCCTATGTTCTCCTTGCCTGCACAGTGGCACTTTGTTCTTGGGGGCTTTGCTTTTGGACTTGTCTTTATGGCAACTGATCCTGTGACCGGAGCCATGACTTTTAAAGGGCAGTACTATTACGGTGCCTTGATTGGGGTTATGGTTATCTTAGTAAGGGTGATCAATCCTGCTTTCCCTGAAGGAATGATGCTTGCGATCCTCTTTGGTAACTGTTTTGCACCATTGATTGATTGGTTCGTTGTTAATAGCGATATCAAAAGAAGGGAGGCACGTAATGCAAAATGCTAGTACTTTCAAAACGATCTTAGTGGCTTTTCTTCTTTGCGTTGTTTGCTCTGTTCTTGTTTCAACAGCAGCAGTTCAATTAAAGTCCAGACAGGTTGAAAATAAGAAATTAGATATTAAGAAGAACTTACTTCTTGCTACTAAACTTATCGACTCCTCCGCAACTAGAGATGATATTAACGAAGCCTTTAAGAATATCGAAACAAAGATAGTTAATCTTGAAACAGGTGAGATCGTCACTGATATCAACCCTGAAGACTTCGACGCTGTTAAGGCGAGCAAAGACCCAAAGACAAATGTCATGATTCCTGCTTCTAAAGATAAGGCTGGGATTAAGAAACGCTCTAAGTTAGAGAAGATCTATTATGTAAAAGAAAATGGGGCTATCACTCAAGTGGTTCTTCCTGTTAATGGAAAAGGACTTTGGTCAACTCTTTATGGATTTATGGCCTTATCTCCCGATACGACAACCGTTTTAGGTTTAGGCTTTTATCAACATGGTGAGACTCCTGGTCTTGGTGGTGAAGTTGATAATCCTAAGTGGAAAGCCCAATGGGCTGGAAAGCTCGCTTTTGATAGCAACTGGAAACCAGTTTTAAAAGTTATTAAAGGAACTGTGAACTCTGGAAACACTGATGCTAGCCATCAAGTAGACGGGCTCTCAGGAGCGACTATTACAAGTAATGGTGTCACAGGTCTTGTCCGTTACTGGTTAGGAGATCACGGCTTTGGTCCCTTTCTCGCTAAGTTTAGAGCTAGCGTAGAAGCAGGAGGAAGTTTATGAAATTAAAAGAAACGGTTTTCGATCCTATCTTTAAGAACAACCCAATCGCTCTTCAGATTCTGGGGATTTGTTCTGCCCTGGCAGTTACGACAAAGCTTGAGACTGTCCTTGTCATGTCCGTGGCAGTGATCTTAGTTACAGGCTTTTCCTCTTTCTTTGTTTCACTAATTAGAAATTATATTCCAAGCAGTATCAGGATTATCGCTCAGATGATTGTGATCGCTTCATTGGTTATCTTAACCGATCAAATCCTCAAAGCCTTTCTTTACGACGTGGCTAAGAGCATGTCTGTTTATATCGGCTTGATCATTACTAACTGTATTGTAATGGGAAGAGCAGAGGGTTACGCCATGAAGAATGGCCCCATCATGAGTTTCTTTGATGGAGTTGGTAACGGGCTTGGTTACTCAATTGTTTTAATCTTTGTTGGTGTCTTTAGAGAGCTCTTTGGCTCTGGAACACTTCTTGGATTTAAGATCCTTCCACTTGTTGCAGATGGAGGATGGTATCAACCAAACGGGATGGCCCTATTATCACCTAGTGCCTTCTTCTTAATTGGATTTTTTATCTGGGGACTTCGTACCTGGAAAAAAGATCAAATTGAGCAGGAGTAGGGGGAGAGATGTTAGAACATTACTTAAGTTTATTTTTAAAAGCGGTCTTTGTTGAAAACTTAGCCTTAGCCTTCTTCCTTGGGATGTGTACTTTTTTAGCCGTCTCTAAGAAAGTTAAGACCTCAATTGGTCTTGGTATTGCGGTTATCGTGGTTCAATCAATCACCATTCCTGTGAACAACTTGATCTATAACTACCTTCTTAAAGAGGGTGCCTTAGCATGGGCTGGTCATCCTGATGTCGACCTTTCATTCTTAGGGTTGATCTCATATATAGGGGTTATCGCTGCTATCGTTCAGATTCTTGAAATGACCTTAGATAAGTATTTCCCGGCTCTTTATAGTGCTCTTGGGATCTTCTTACCTTTGATCACTGTGAACTGCGCTATCTTAGGTGGATCACTCTTTATGGTTGAGAGGGATTATAATTTCCCTGAATCAGTGGTCTTTGGCTTTGGTTCTGGTGTCGGTTGGGCCTTAGCGATCATGGCCCTCGCGGGAATTAGAGAAAAGATGAGATACTCGGATGTACCAGAAGGTCTTCGAGGATTAGGAATTACTTTTATTACTGTCGGTCTTATGGCCTTAGGCTTCTTGGCCTTCAGTGGAATACAGCTTTAAAGAGAGTATAGGATGAATGAAATTGTCTTAGGTGTAACAATGTTTACCGCAGTCGTACTGGCCTTGGTCTTAGTTATTTTATTTGCTAAGTCCAAGCTAGTAGCAAGTGGTCCTGTTAAACTAAATATAAATGGTGAGAAAGATGTGGAAGTCAATGCCGGTGGCAAGCTCTTAAATATCTTAGCTGACGAAAAACTTTTTGTCTCTTCTGCCTGCGGTGGCGGTGGAACTTGCGGTCAGTGTAAAGTGAATATCTTAGAAGGTGGAGGAGAGATTCTTCAAACAGAGCTTTCACATATTACGAAGAAAGAAGCTAAAGAAGGCTGTAGGCTTTCATGCCAAGTGGCCGTAAAGCAAGACATGAAGATTGAAGTTCCTGAAGAAGTCTTTGGCGTGAAGAAATGGGTTTGTAAGGTTAGATCAAATCATAATGTTGCTACCTTTATTAAAGAACTTGTTCTTGAACTACCAGCAGGGGAGAGTGTTCCTTTTAGAGCTGGTGGCTTTATTCAGATTGAGAGACCCGGTGGTCTAAATATTGATTATAAAGATTTTGACGTTGAAGAAGAATACAAAGGTGACTGGGATCATTTTAATATTTGGCAATACAAATCAAATGTTCCAGAAGAAACGATCCGCGCTTATTCAATGGCCAACTACCCAGAAGAGAAAGGGATCATTATGTTAAACGTAAGGATTGCTTCTCCTCCTCCTCGTCTACCAGATGTTGAACCAGGTAAGATGAGCTCTTATATCTTTAATCTAAAGCCAGGGGATGATGTGACAATCTCTGGTCCATTTGGAGAGTTCTTTGCTCGTGATACGAAAAAAGAGATGATCTTTGTTGGTGGTGGAGCAGGAATGGCTCCCATGAGATCACATATCTTTGATCAGTTTAGAAGAATTAAGACAGATCGAAAGGTGACATTTTGGTACGGAGCTAGGTCTAAACGTGAAATGTTTTACGTTGATGATTTTGATGCTATTCAAAAAGAAAATGAAAACTTCACCTGGCATTGTGCACTTTCAGATGCTCAGGAAGAAGATAATTGGGAAGGCTATACAGGCTTTATCCATCAAGTTCTCTTTGATAACTACTTAAAGGATCACCCTGCACCAGAAGACTGCGAGTATTACCTCTGTGGGCCTCCTATTATGAATAAGTGTGTGATTGATATGCTTGTTGATATTGGTGTAGAAAAAGATGATATTATGTTGGATGACTTCGGGGGTTAAGATTATCACCCGGATTTTAATACTGGCCCTTAGCTTCAGTCTTTGGGCCTGCCAAAAACAAGACCCTCCTTCTCAGATTGTGGGAAGGACTATGGGAACCAGCTTTTCCGTTAAGTATGTAGCGGGAGAAAAAACACCTCATATTAAGTCACTTGAGCCAAAGATTAATAAGATCCTTGTGGATTTAAACATGGAGATGTCCACCTATATAAAAACAAGTGAAATCTCAAGATTCAACAAAAGCCAAGAGGTTGATAGGCCCTTTAAGATCAGCCCAGACTTTTACAAGACATTGGTCTTATCAATTGAAATTGCTGAAAAAACTACAGGACACTTTGATCCGACGATTGGACCACTTGTTAACTTATGGGGTTTTGGTCCAAAAGGCTTAAGAAAAGTACCTAGTCCTCTAGAGATAAAAAAAGCAATGGCAAGAGTAGGTTATGACAAGCTAACGCTCCTTGATGGAAGTATCTCTAAGAGTATTCCCAATCTTTACTTAGATCTTTCTGCGTCAGCTAAAGGCTATGGGGTTGATCTTATTGCAGCTTTCTTAGAGGCGAACTTTGTTGATCATTATATGGTAGAGATCGGCGGAGAAGTTAAAACAAAGGGCACCAAGAATGGTTCGCCTTGGAGAATCGGTATTGAAACCCCAAGTGCTGAGAAGGCAGGAGAACCAATTCATAAGGTCTTAAAGCTCAATGGGGAGGCCGTGGCCACTAGTGGGAACTATAGGAACTTCTTTGAAGATAAAGGTAAGCGCTATGGGCATACCATCGACTTTAGAACGGGAAGACCTGCAGAGAACACTTTAGCCTCAGTTACTGTTGTTCATGATAGCTCTTGTGCTAAGGCTGATGCTTGGGCCACAGCTCTTATGACTATGGGGGCGACTAAAGGCCTTGTGTTTGCCGAGAAAAATGGAATAAAGGCGCTTTTTATCTACAGGCCAGCTGGTCAAACAGAGGGAGCTTTTGTAGAAGCAGAGACAAGTTTCTTTGAATCTTTTGTAGAAGGTAGAAAATGAAGATCTTTTTAATAACTCTTGGAGCAATGCTATCTTTTGTTTTTCTTATGGCGATTGGAGCTATTGTTAATAAGAAAGTTCTAAAAG
Organism: Sulfitobacter sp.; assembly: GCA_047630275.1. Taxonomy (GTDB): domain Bacteria; phylum Bdellovibrionota; class Bacteriovoracia; order Bacteriovoracales; family Bacteriovoracaceae. The sequence goes on from JBLHVN010000001.1 coordinate 850,272, forward strand.
GTTCTTGCGGTGGTCTTGGAAAGATCATGGGAGATGATTGTATGTTCTGTGAAAAAAAAGAAGAATGTGATAAAAAAGAAAAATTTGATGTCTAAATCTTAAGGCGCTCACTAATGAGAACGGAGAGTTTCTTAGCGTCATTTCGAATCCCTCTTAAAAATCGACTTTGAACATTTTGCTGATGATCTAGGCCTAAGAAGAATAGGTTTCTTGTATAAAGAGCTTCAAAACCTTCTGAAAGAAGAGGCAACTTCTCTTTATTCAAATCTATAAGATTGCCAAGATAATCAAGTTGAGGAGTAAACCCTGTTGCTAAAATGACTGCGTCAAAAGGTGTTGTGGCCCCATCGACAAAGCTGACTGAGTTATCATGGAAAGACTTAATTGAAGGATAGAGTTTAACCCTTCCTTTTTTTATGAGGCTTTTAGCTTCGTGAAACATCGGTGCAGTGGTTTCAATTCTTTTATTTGAGATGAACTCGAGTGGTTTTTCTAAGTGATCGATAAAAAAGAGAATAATTCTTAGAAAAAAAGAGGGAACCATTGAGTTGATCTTAGAGCGGCTGCTTAAATTTAGTTCTATATCTTCTGACTCAAGGTCTAAAAGAATTTGACCAGCGCTTAAGCGGCTTCCAACAACTAAGATTTTCTTAGATCCTTTGAGGGAATCTTTATTTTTATACTCTTTGAAGTGAAGCTTAAGCATCTTACTAGTCTGTAGGCCAGGGAAGTTAGGATAAAATGGACTGGAGTAATAACCCGTACAGTTTACAATAATCCTCGATTGAAACCTTCCTTTTGAAGTCTCTAAGGAATAAACTTGGTCAACTCGTTCAACTTTTTGAACAAGGCAGCTTGTCTGAACCTTAATTCCAAAACGACTAGGGAAATCTTGTAGGTATTTGGCGAACTCTTTTGAATGAACCTGAGCTCCGGTTTTAAAATAGAATCTATCTTTTTTAATTAAATAATTACTTTTCCAATAACTAATCAGAGCAAGGAAGTCGGGCATATTCTCAAAGCTGCTTCCAGCATTTTCTCCAGCTTCGAGTACTAAGGGCCGTAGGCCTATTTCTCTTAGATGATAGGCAAGAGAAAGACCACTTGGACCAGCTCCTATTATAATGATCTCTTCTATATTCGATTCACTCACTCACTTATTATAGTCGAAATATCAGGGGGAAGTCTTTTCTTATTAGTGAGTTAGATAGCAAAGCGAACTAAAATAGTAAGTATTATGAAAAAGATAATATAAGGCCAGCTGTCGATAATTATGGTGGACCTTATTTGATAAAAATAAAGGATCAAAAGATAGCTTGTTGAATAATATTCTAGGAAGTGCTGTGATTAGAATGAGACCAATCCTATTGATGACTCTAACAACTGTAGCTGGACTTATCCCTAGTATTTATGGCTTTATTGGAGAGACGGATGCTTTTATTTCTCCTATGGTGCTGGCTATGGGTTCAGGTCTTATCTTTGGAACCATCTCCGTTTTATACTTTATTCCCTTAATCTATTCTACGATGAAAAAAGGGATTAACTGATGAGCTGGCTTAAAAAATATTATAAAAATATTATTTCCTTGATCGTTTTCTTAGCAGGACTCTCATACTTATTTATCAATAATGAAGTTCAGCATTTAGCGCAGTTTGACTGGCGTTTAGGCGGGGCCTTAATCTTTTTAAATGGCGTCTTTTATTTTCTAATCACAATTCCACAGTTCTACATTTTAAGAAAAATAAACATACCTATAACTCTCTCTCAAATCTTCTCTCTTACAATAGTTACTAACTTTCTTAATTTGCTTTTGCCCGCAAGAGGAGGGGTCTTTGTTAGAGGGGTTGCTCTTCTTAAAAACTTTAGTTTAAAGAAAAGAGACTATGCAGCGTTTTCCGTTTTTATAAGCTTAGCGGGCCTCTTTGTTTTAGGGGTTGTTGGTTCAGCTCTTTTTCCTTTTATGCGATGGAACGGATCAAAGCCAATCTTCTTCTTAGAGTTAGGCGGTCTCAGTCTCGTCTTTTTAGGTTTCTTCGGTCTTTATTCGACGAAATTTCTAGCAAGGCTAAGCCCAAAGCTTGAACTTCTTTATCATGAAAAAACTAAATGGAATCTGATCAATAAGAAAGACAACTTTATTGTGACCTGCGTTTTTTATTTTTTTAGTCTTATTACCTACGCCTTTAGAATCTACCTCTTAGGTGTTTACTTCTATTTAGACCTTAGCTTTATTGATGCCTGCGCTTTGACTTCACTTTTACTCTTAATCGACACAGTTCCAATTCTTCCAGGGAATATCGGAATTAAAGAAGCATCTTTATCCGGACTCTTAGCGCTAATGGGGTTCAATCCACAGATAGGCTTTTATATCGCCGTCATCGATAGGCTCTTGCAAATACTTTTATTAGGATCACTCGGAGCTTATTACTCTTTTAGGTGGAATATTTGGAGTAAAACTAAGAGAGATCTTTCAACAATCAATTAAGTGTTATTGCTTCGCGTCAGTCTAGAGAGCCTCATGCATCCTTTTGCAATAAGGCCAGTTGAACCTGCCTTCTTTCCTGAGCCTGTAAGGATCTCCCTTAGGTGTTAAGCGCGTTGTAAGCTGTTTAATTAGGTTCTTAGTACACTCGGTTGAGAGGGGAGAGGTGTTTCAAAAATCTATTAAAGAAGTCCATAGCAAAGGCTAACAGAACCTTCCCAGTCAGGGAATAAGTTGTTAGAATTTCAGAGAGTTACACAATGATGTGTGGTGGTAAAAAAATGGTGCCCGAGGCCGGACTTGAACCGGCACGTCCAGTAAAGGACGAGGGATTTTAAATCCCTTGTGTCTACCAATTTCACCACCCGGGCATAGGGGCATGGTCTACTTGATGCAGTTTGAGAGTTTGAACTATAGGCGGGATATCTGTCAATTAAAAACAATAAAGTTATCTGTGTTGATAGGTTTAATGTTTTTTTTAACTTCGTGCGGAACGAAGAAATCGGCCATAGTTAAAGTTAAGGCCACTCCCGTTTGGTTTAAAAGTGAACCTCGTTTCTCTATGAGAGATCAGACAGGATCTCCGCTTGTGCATCCATTCTTTGATTTAGCCCCGTTTGGCTCTGAAAAAGATAATTCAATAAACTTTTTTGTGACCACTCCCATTGAATCAAAACACTATTATGACATCGATCTTCCATCAGGAAGGCTTTATCGTAAATTTAGTTATTGTGAGCAATCAGACATTTGGGGACGTTATGAAGGTGACGTGCATCGTCCTAAGTTTGCCATCGGTGTTGTGCCTAGAGTCTTAGATCAGCTTGGTAAGCCTCAAAAAATTATGGTCTTTGGGAATAAGAAGTACTTTGGGAACTTCGATAAAATGGCGAGATCAAGTCAAAGGGCCAAAGTTATCGGTGGGGTTATTCATCAGTTTTGCGAGAAATATCCTTGTAAGACAAGAGATAACTGGCTTTCGAGTTTAGTGCTCATAGGGGTTAATGCAGAAGACCCAAGATACTCTCGGATTAACAGCCTGAGCCAATTAAAAAAGAAAGCGAACTGGAACTACTTTAAAGCCTTTATGGAAAATGCTTTTGGTAGAACAAAGAATGGTCCTTTTGAAACACCTGCTTATAGGATGGTCGGCGAGGTCCCGGCCAAAGAAGCACTTCGCTTTGCTCTTAAAAAGGGGCACCTCTTTAAATTTGAAGAAATGAGAAAGATGAGGGAGAGCTGTCATAAGCTTTATGACTACCTTTGGGAAGGCTCTAAGGTTGTTCGTAAGGTTAGAAAAGAAACTCAAAAGATGAGTAAAGAACAGAAAAAGAAGGATGATTATCTATTTGTCATAGAATCAAAAACATCTTCAGCTGCTCCTACAATTGAAAAGCGCTTTAGTAATCAAGAAGTTTTAAGAAAGAATAAAAGCCAAGAAGAGCTGGAGTTTAGAAGGAATAAGAAAAAGTATGAGGACTTCTCAACTTTCTTTTTCAATTTCTACGATAATTATGTGGACCGGTATAAAACTTGTATGAAGTTTGTTAAGCCTAGTTCGTTAACTCTTGATTCTGATCGGCATTGGTACTTTTCTTTTATCAATGGATTTATGAATTTAGAGAATGCCAACTTTATCTATAGGTGTAATAAAAGAGGCTGGGTTGAAAACTCTAAGCTCTCTAATGGAAAAAGAATCTTCGACTTTAAGGCCAGAAGAAACTGCGCTGAAAGTTCACTAGACTTTGCCTTTGATCAAGTCGTTACAGTCAATACTGGGTTAAAAAGAAGCTCAAAGCCTTACTATAGGTTTATAGAATATGATTATGGAGTAGGGGGAACACATCAAAAGGTTCAGTCTTGGGTTAAAGAAGACGGAAAGCTGATCTCTTGTAGTGAAACTGAAGATAAAGAGGCACGGATAGAATTTGAAAAGAATAATCCCTCCCGGGTTTTTCCCATTGATTTGCAGTGGAAAAGATTTACGGTCGAGTAAAGTATAATGAACAAAGATAACAAGAATAATCAAGATATATTGAGTGATGTTGCTATGGTAGTGGACGCAAAATCTTTCTTAGAAAGATGGTCGACCTCCCTAAAAGCTGATCAGTTATGGCCCTTTCCTGTTTCCTTTTCTTGCTGCTCTACAGAGCTTCGAGGCTTTAAAGGAAAGCATTTTGACCCCTCAATCTTAGAGCTCCATGAATATTTTAGAGAGCCTGATAAGGCTGACCTCTTAGTCCTAGGTGGAACTATCACTCATAAAATGGCTCCTAGGTTAAAAGAGATTTACCGTCAGATGCCGGAAGGTAAGATGGTCATGGCCATTGGGGCTTGCGCCTCAAGTGGTGGTCCTTATTGGACTTACTCTGTTGTTCAAGGAGTGAGTCAGCTTTTTCCCGTTGATATCTATCTTCCTGGTTGCCCCCCAACTCCTGAATCAATCGTTGAAGCTTTTACTTTAATTGAAGAGCGAATTGAAAAAAGAGTAAGCGCAGTCTCTCAAATAAACTGGAGTCTGAATGTTTGATTTCCAGGCCCAAGAGAATGAAGACCTTATTCAAAATAGAATAGAACTCTTAGAAAGAATGGTTTCAAAGTTTGGAGATAAGCTTAACTTTGAAAACCCTTTAAATATGTCTTTTGATGAGAATTTAAATAACTACTTTCCTCTTATAAAAGAACTAAAAACCTTTTTTGGCTTTAATTTCTTTTTAAACCTTTGGGGCACTGACACTGAAATTGAAGGTCAAACCTGTTTGCAGGTTCAGCTTTTAAACATGGATACCCATCAGAGGTTAGTCCTTAAGTTTATAGTTGGTGATGGAGAGATCGTTCCTACTCTCACAAATCTCTGGAAAGGATGCTTTTGGTGTGAGCAAGAAACTTGGGATATGCTTGGTATAGAATTTAGCGAGATCCCTAAAGAAAGGCTCTTTTCTCCCGATGGAATGGAAGGCTTTCCTTTGAAAAAAGATTTTAGACCAAAGCCATTTCAATTAAAAAGTTCGAAGTATAATTTTACCCCAGACCCTCGTGTAGACCGTGAAGTTTGGAAGCAAAGAACAGTCCTAGAGGAAGATTATTTTTTAGGTGAAGTAAATGGGCCTGTAAAGGCGATCTTAGAGTGTGACGAAGATAAGGTTGCCCGCGGAAGGTTAGAAGTAGGTTTTTTACATAGAGGAATAGAAAAGATCGTAGAGGGCTTAGAAGCTAGACAGATCTTAGTTCATCTTAGAAGAATAAATATGAATTGCTCTTCTTTTTATGAACAGGTTTTTTGCGATGGGGTAGAGGCCCATTTAGATATTGATATACCCGAGAGGGCCAAGGCCCTAAGAATGGTTATCAACGAAGTCGAAAGGATCTTTGAGCACTTAGATACACTAGGAAGAGTTTGCGATAATTTAGGATGTAAACCCTTTTTCTTTGAATGCCTAGAAATGCGTGAAAGCCTTATTCAGATCTTGAAAGAATATTCGGGGCGAAGAATGCCTCATCAAATAATTACTTTAGGTGGAGTCTTTAAAGATGCACCTAAAGGATGGATCACTGATTGTTTAAGGGTCCTCGAAGAGATACAGAAAAAAACTACTGAAATATCAAAGATGATCTCTAAGTCCTCCCTTTGGATGGATCGTCTCTGTGATTATGAACTTGATTCTAATCAGGCCCTTAGCTGGGGAGTTACTGGTCCTAACTTAAGGGCCAGTGGAGTCAATTACGATCTCAGAAAAGTTAACCCTCATTATTTTTACGATGATGTAGATTTTGAAATTCCACTTGGCATCAATGGTCAATGCTATGACCGATACTTAGTCAGAGTCGAGGAGATCTTTCAATCGATCTCAATTATAAACCAACTCTTAGATAACTTGCCCTTAGGAAGCCACCTTTCAAAAGATGCGCGAATCTATATTCCTTTAAAAGAAGACGTCTATAGAGAATCACAGGCTTTGATTCAGCACCATAAATTAATCAAAGAAGGTGTTCAGCTCCCGATGGGGGAGTTTTACAACTCTATTGAATCACCAAATGGTGAACTCGGTATACACCTACATTGTGATGGCTCTAGCAGGCCTCTACGATTTAAGTTACGAACACCTAGTTATTATGCAGGTCAATGTTTCTCTGACGTTATTGAAGGGGGAGTGCCTGAAGAAGTTCCTCTGGTTATTAGCTCCTTGAATATCTCAATGGGGGAGGTTGACCGATGATCTTAGAAAAAAAGCTTTATAAGCGTTCCAACCGAATCTTAAACCTTTTTAAGGTTCTTAATAAGCTTATTCCATCTTACTGGAGCCTCTTTATATCTAGAGGAATTAAATCAAAAGATAAAGAAGTCACTTTAGGCGCCCCTGTCTTGACTACTAAAGAAGATGGGAAGCTAGCCTGTACGAGCTGCTTCTTATGCCAAGATATTTGCCCTAGTCATTGTATAAGTATCGAAGCAAATCCCCAAGAAGAAGAAGCAGCACCTGTTCATTTTGATGTAAACATTCTTAGATGCACCTTTTGTGGTCTTTGTGAAGTTGCCTGCCCGGTAGATGCCATCAGAATGGATGGGAAGATGCCAGGAGCTATTCATAGTGAAATGAATTTGATTTGGGATAAGGAATACTTAGCGGCTTACTCGGGAGATCATAAGAGTAAGATTAGTGAAGATAGACCGCTTCTTCCTTATTAATCAAACATGGTATAAAAATTAAACTTTTTCTTTTGAGAAATTCTTTCAATAAAATCTTCTCTTGAAATTTCTTTTCCTCCAAGTCCGGCCACTACTGGTGTGACCATTTGAGTATCAAGATAAGTGATACCAGCAGCCTTTAGTTTTTCGATTAATGCGACAATAGCCACCTTAGAAGCGTTAGACTCACGGTAAAACATAGATTCTCCTGAGACATGTCCTCCTACAATAACACCATAGACGCCGCCGGCGAGCTCTCCGGTTTCTCTATTGAAGCTCTCAGCTGAATAGGCATGACCTGCATTATGAAAATTTATATAGGCCTGAATGATCTCTGGCGTAATCCAAGTATCGGTTTCACCCTTACGGTTTTTAACAGACGCGCAGGCCTCTATGACTTCCATAAAAGATGTATTGAAGCGTACCTCGTAAAGATCTTTTTTAATGATTTTTTTTAAGCTTGTTGAAATACTTAAATCTTGAAAGTCTATAACTCCCCTTGGGTTTGGGCTAAACCAAGCAAGTGGGAATTCCCTTGAAATAGGCCAAGGAAAAATACCTCGGCTATAGGCCAGTTTTAAAGAAGAGACCTCGAGGTCTCCGCCTATGGCAACGAGTCCGTTTTCATCTGAAGATTCAATAGGTGGGAAATCAACAATAGCCACTTAGTTCTTAAATGTTGCTATCATCTTATCTGAAAGTAGACCTGCTACTTCAAAAGTAGAATTTGGCTCTGGGGCAAGAGTAGGCTTACTTCCGTGATGATTGATAAAGGGGGCAAGCTCAACCATATCTGCGCCTACAATATTAAAATGAGGTGTTACTGAATCAATGATAATGCTTGCCTCATGAGGCCGTAATCCACCAGTTTCAGGTGTGCCTGTGGCAGAAGCGTACTCTGAATCAATAGCATCGATATCAAAGCTTATATAGACATCTTTAATTCCTTTGGCATTAAATTGAGCGATGATCTTTTTTGAAATCTCATCAGGTCCTAAGTCAAAGACATCTTGAGACCAGTATTGAGAGATTCCAAATTTCTTTTCCCAAAATTCTTTAACCTGACCACTTCTTCTTATTCCAACTTGAGCCATGTTCTGAGGGTGATCTAGGCTTGGAAGAATATGCGCGGCCCATGTGGCGAAACACTTATCAATACCTAGCCTCTCTTCGAGAAGATCGGTATGGGCATCAAAGTGAAGGATACCAAGATTGGGGTATTTTTTAATAAATGGAGGAACCAAAGCTGCACTCACTGAGTGATCACCCCCAATGCTGAAGATCTTAGCTTTTGGATTTACTTCTAAGATGCTCTCAATTGCAAGTTCTGCCAAAGAAAGAGGGGAGACAGGAAGATCACAGCTCTTTTGATAAAGGGCATGCCTTACATTTTCAATGGTTTTTGTATTTAAATAATTATCGTGAAGAAGGTGTGGGACAACTCTAATATCACCGACGTCAAAGTAATCTTCGTTTAAGTATTCTCTAAGGGCCAATGGTCCCCAGTTAGCTCCACGCAAGATGCCTCCACCAGTATCACTAGGAACACCAAGAAGAACAGTGGGAGAGTCTTTTAATGAGCCTAGGCTCTTTAACCAAGCGCTCTTACAATCTTCGTTACCGTAGAGCTTTTGTTGAAGCTTCTCTTTTCTTTCTTTTGCCGTCTCAACGGTGAAGACGCCGTCCCCTGGAGGGCATAAGATATGATTTAATATTTCGTTTGAATCCATGGCTAATCCTATCAGACTAGGAATGAAATATCTTTTGAAAGTTTATTCTTCAGGAGTAACTCTTTGAAATGTGTCTCAAAGGCTGGTTGGTTTGAACGGTGTGTTATGAACTTCGTGGTGCAGTCTCTTTCAAAATCTATAATGAGGTCGTCAAGGTTTCTTGAGACTCCCGCTACGTGGGAGGACTTATACAAGTTTGGTACATTGCTAAACTCTTCACTCCTAAAAGGCTCAGATTCAAAAACATCTAAAAAAGCGGTGGCCCCTTTCATGGCCCTTAAGCTTTCTAATAGGTCTTTTTGATCAACTAGTTTGCCTCTTGCCCCATTGACCAGAAGCCAATCAGGGTTGAGCTTATTTAAAAAATCTTTATCAACGAACCTCTCACTAGTTTTATTTAAGCTTGAAGCTAAGAGGACAATATCAATATCTATAGGTTCACTATTGTGATGCCCTTGAAAAGGATCATGGACTTGAATCTTGTTTACTAAGGGTCTTAAGCTTTGTTCAAGTAGTGTTCCTATCATTCCAAGACCTAGGATGAATACATTTTGCTCCCGAAGAAGCTTTCGATCCCAGGCTCTGGTATTATCCCAAGCTTGAGAATCTTCTAGAGGACAGAAATGTTGAAAAACTTTAGAGAGAGTAAACTCTGCAACACCATGAGCACGAATAGAGTTTCCCCTAAGAATAGGAAAGCTCGCCTCTCTTACAAATTCGGTGGGGATATTATCGTAACCTGAATTAGGGTGGAGGATGAGTTTGGTTTTCTTTAGCTTCACTAATGGAATCTTATTAAAATCTGTATGGGTGTTAGAAATGAGGATCTCTGAATCAAAAGGATTCTCTCCTTTTTCCACACCTAAGGATTTAAACATTTCATATTCTTTTTGGAAGAACTCTGCCTTTTGATAAGGAGAGCTGTCTAAACGAAAGTATTTAAGGTGTGTGGTTCCCATCTTCTTTATGTCTTTTGTCGATCAAGTATGAGCGCTCGAGGTTTTTATAATCGAGCTCTTTATACAGGGTTTTACACACAGTAATCAAGCGGTGTTTATTGCGGTGCGATCCTTGTCTCAAGCTTGTTCTTCTTACCTTACGGCACTTTCTAATGACTTGATCATAGCTGGCCTTAACGGCGGTGCTTCTTTGCTTATTTTTCTTAAAGCCAAGCTTATCCGCTAATTGGTCCATATCAAGGACTTTTACTACAGATTTCCTGGGGCTTAAGAGGTAGCTGGTAAACTTGATAGGTGAGTTCTTATAAAGAACTACTTGAGCCACATCATCAGGAGAGATAGTGGCCCTTCCCATTATATACTTAGTTGGCCAATTGATCTTTCCATAAGCATGGTAGATAAGCTCTGAACAAACCACTTTATCAGTTGTGGTGACATCAAAATTAAAGTCATACTTCTTTCCAATTTGATCCATGATCCTAGAGTACATACGATAGACTTCATCTTTATCATTTAATATCTGAGGATGCCTTAGAACTAAGACCTCATCTATATTCATCCATTCTTTAATTGATGCGGTTCTGACCCCAGGTCTTAAGGCTTCAACTATAACATGCCCTTTATTAAGAGTTTCATGATAAGGAATTACTTTAGGATGATTCCACATTCCTATTTTAATAAGCTGAGTTTTAGAGCCTATATAAATGGCCGCATGACCAAAGTTTCCGGGAATAAAGGTATCTGTTAATGCAAATGGAGTCTTTTCAAAGATCATGTCCAGTGGTCTTAAGTTCTTCTTTAAAAAAGAAATGACCTCAAGGTTATTATTAAGATAACCTTTTCTCCAGCGAACAGCACCAACAGAGTTTCCAAAAAAGGCGCTTAAGATATTCATCGATTTATCAAGAAAAGTCATAAACCCATCAATAAAACTATGAGATTTAAAGCTTAGGCTCTCTTTAGAACGAAGTATCTTTGTTACTGGGTTTTCTTGAATAGACCTTATTAAGTCTTTAGTTTGATCATCGAGCCCAGCTAGGTTCGTAAGTTGCGGTAAGTTACGGTTGAATTCTATTAGAACCTTTCTTAATCTTTTTCGATTATCTTTAGAAGTAGTGTGAGAGATCATTGTTCCAAGTTCTTTAAACTTCTGATTCTTCATTCCTCTGGTCTTGAAGATATTCTTAACAATTCTTCTTATCTTTCCATTACTGTAGTAGTGATCGTAAGCATCTATATAGAGCCCAAAAAGATTCACATGAGTAGAGAGCCAAACTAGGTTTGATTTTGTCTTTTTTAAATCTTCTAAATAGATCACTTTTGGAGTAGGGCCATTTCTTTCTAGGTTATAAAGACTTGAGTATTCTAGGGCCCTAGCTGAAAGTGAGTGAGAAGCTCCAATGATCTTTCCAAGTAGATGAAGTTCATGCCCATTAAGGACAGAGTTTTGATCCACAATATTTTGAATCTCATCGCCAAATCTATTATTGAGGCCTTTTTGTTTGTTGATGGTCTTTTGAACCAAAAGAAATTTATCCGTATTTTTCTCTAAATGGAGGTTTTGATTATTAGGCTCTTCCCAAGTGATTGGGGTCTGAAGCATTACTTTGGCCACTTCCTTGAAAAATAAGGTGGGGCTCTTTAAGACCTGATCATAATTCTCTGAGGCCCAAAGCGCTGAAAAGCCTAGGGAAGTGAAGATCAAAATGAACTGAAGAGTCTTTTTCATATTAGTCCGATGTATATTCAGTTATTTATACCTTTTACAGGCCATGTTTACAACGCGCCGTGTAATAAAGATAGGGTGCTTTGCTAAGTTGACATGTGTCTGGCATCGACTTAAAAATGACCTAATATTAGAAAGATAGGTGTTAAATGATTCATATTAAGAGCAGTAGAGAAATTGGGTTAATGCGTGAGACTTCCAGGCTTGCGGCATCTACTCTTGAGATGATTGAAAGTCATATAAAGCCCGGTGTTACGACTGAAGATTTGAATAAGATTTGCCATGATTACATTATTAAAAATGGAGCTTATCCAAGTCCATTAAATTATAACGGCTTTCCTAAAAGTATTTGTACTTCACCAAATGAAGTTATCTGCCATGGAATCCCAAGCGATAAAGTAGTCCTTAAAGATGGGGATATCCTAAATATAGATGTAACCACATATTTAAATAAGTTCCATGGGGATACTAACAAGACCTACTTTGTAGGTAATGTTGCTCCTGAGATTAAGAAGCTTGTTGAAGTGACTTATCGGTGTATGCGAGAAGCAATCAATACCGTAAAGCCTGGTGGGCGAATAGGTGATATTGGAGCCATTATTCAAGAGGTCGCTCATGGGCATGGTTTCTCTGTTGTGGAAGAATACTGTGGTCATGGAATTGGTAGAGAGTTCCATGAAGAGCCTCAGGTTGTACATGTTGGGAAAAAGGGAACGGGTCCAGAGATGAAGCCCGGGATGACTTTTACTATTGAGCCTATGATCAATCTAGGAAGCCGACATTGCCAGCTACTTTCAGATGATTGGACAGTGATCACTAAAGATAAGAAATGGTCAGCTCAGTTTGAGCATACAATCCTCGTTACTGAAGATGGGCATGAAATCCTCACTCTTCGCTCGGACGAAGATGCCACTTTTTAATCAAGAAAAACCGCTCTTTCATAGCGCTATGGCCTCTCATGATGGCTTTAAGCTTTACCTCGACTTTGATAAGCGTGACCGCTTGAAAGGCCTATTCTACGAAGGGGAGGGAGCGCTCTTAGAGTCCTTTGAATCACTTGCTAGAGCTTGTGAAGGAAAAAACTTTCAAGAGCTTCAAACTTTAAAGTTTGAACTCGGATCAAGCCCAGGCTTTTTCAATCTTCCTTTATATCTTTTGAAAAAATCACTTGAGACTTACCGCGGGAAGGTTCCGGCTTTATATGAGCTTAAGAATGAACCGGAAGCAGAGCTTATCTGCCGCTGTTTTGGAGTCTACAAAGAAGAGCTCTTAGCTAATCTTGATAAGAATCCTGAATTTGGAAATAAAGAATTAACGAACGCTACAAAGGCTGGAGCCGGTTGCACTTCATGTTTAGTTAATTTTCAAGAGATCTTTGCTGAGTTTAAGTCACGAAAGGCGCGGGCCCTTTTAGATCAATAATTACTTGTTCTTTTTTTCATCCCGTTTTTTCTTATCATCTCTACATTTCTTTCTAATCTCTGGATAAGTCATAAGAGCTTTAAAGATACCCTTTATCCTGGATTTATCTTTAAGAAGCTCCCCTGGGCTAATTTCATTCTCTAGGTATTTAAAGCGGTTATGAATAGCGCGTAATCCTGGAATGTATTTATTAAGACAATCAGGAGTGGCCGTTCTGGCCTGAAGGTCAGAGAGGTAACTAAAAAAGATATGAGGGATCACTCTTTCAATTTCAGCTATAGCCGATAATTGAAAGCTTCTTAGGTTCTTATTGGTGACACTTCTACTTAAGATAAAGATCTTCTCACCCTCTAATAAAATCTCTCTCATAAGATCAACTGATGGAGTAAAGACATAATCTTGGCAAACCTTTTTATAAGCCGATTCTGTGAGGGTAATGTCTCCTGCGCTAACTAAGTCGTTTAAAAATAATTGATTCAGTTTATAAACGGGCCCGGTTCTTTTTTCTTTATGGAGTTTTAACTCTTCTTTACCGAGGCATCCCACCAGGGGATTCAGAGGCGCAGCGAAGAGCCTAAGGGAAATTAAACAGAGCGTAATAGTCAGAAATACTTTCATAGCTACCCCTATTTTAAGCTCCTTCTTGGATTATTCAAGGGACTAACCAATAAAGCATTGTTATATTTATAGCTATGAAGGAAATGTCATTAATTGAGCACTTAGAAGAGCTAAAGAAAACGATGATCCGAGTGGTTATAATCCTCTTGGTTACGTTCTTTGTTTGCTATGGTTTTGGCGAGCATATCTCAGAGGTTCTTCTCGTACCATTACGTGGAGCCTTGGAAGAGGCTGGCCGTGGGCAGGTTGTCTATTTGGGCATTCTTGATAAGGTTCTCTCACAGCTACAGATCGCCTTTTGGTCTTGTATTATTATTAGTGCACCGATTTGGTTTTTTGAAGTTTGGCGCTTTATTAAGCCTGGGCTCTTTGACTATGAAATTAAAATGGTAAGACCTTTTTTATTGATAGGCTTTATCCTTTTTTGCCTAGGTGTTAGCTTTGGCTATTTTTTAGTATTTCCTATAGTTCTGCCTACGCTTTTGGATTTTGGAGTAGGAGATGTAGCGGCTACGATCTCTTTAAAGGAATACCTAGTACTCTCTTCGAAGATCTTAGTTTTCTTAGGCCTTGTTTTTCAGCTCCCTAATATCCTTTTAATCCTCGGTTTTATGGGGCTTGTAACTAAGTACTCCCTTAGAGAAAAAAGACGTTATATCTATGTTGGCTTTGCAGTAGTTGCGGCCATGATAACTCCTCCTGATGTGGTAACGATGATGGGTCTTTGGGTTCCCCTTGTTCTTCTTTTTGAAGTAGGCATTTGGGGAGTGGCCTTGATTGTTCATCCATACCTAGCAAGGCAGCATACGTGAAAGCTAAGCTGCTCCTTTTCTTTATGACTTTTTGGTTAGCCCCATCAGTTCTTATTGATTTTGTTGCAGCTCCCGCTATCTTTAGAAATGTCTCATCACTTCAAGAGGCAGGCACTCTTGGAATGGTTATCTTTAAGAGCTTCAATTCACTTGAGCTTGGGCTCTCACTTATTATTTTGTTGATTGGTGCTCTATTGGTTAATGAGAAAAAACTTAAAAAAGCTTGGTTAGGCTTCTTTGTTCTCATGGTCTTCTTTGCAGCCTTCTTTAGGTTTCATGTCTCTCCTACTATTGTGGAAGTTAATACACAAAGGTGGGAGCTCTCAGAAGAATCTGAGGAGTATAAGAGCCTCTTGAGTACTCATAATTTTTATCACGGTCTCTATGTTAAAATGGAAGGGACCAAAGTTATTTTTCTCTTAGGCGCCATTATCTTAGTTCTAAGAAGAAAAGAGGAAGAAGTTATATGATCTTAGTTACTGGTGCCGCTGGCTTTATTGGATCTGTTTTAGTTAAGGAATTAAACTCTAAAGGAAGAGAAGACCTTATCTTAGTTGACCGTCTAGGTACTGATGAAAAGTGGAAGAACTTTCGTGGTAAGAGTTTTATTGAATATATTAATGCCGATGAGCTCTTTACAGGGGCCTGGGATGAAGTTCTTTCAGGAATAACTGAGATCTATCATCTAGGAGCTTGTAGCTCTACCACTGAAAGAGATGTTGATTTTCTTATGGAAAATAATGTGAATTATTCTAAGAACCTTTTTGACTTAGCTGTTGAGAGGGATCTTCCTATTATTTACGCTTCCTCAGCTGCCACTTATGGGGGGATAGAAGAGGGATTTGATGATGATCATGATAAAATCTCTAGTCTTAGACCATTAAATGCCTATGGTTATTCGAAACAACTCTTTGATGAATGGGTTTTGAAGTTAGAAAAGACCCCGAGCACTTGGTACGGCATTAAGTTTTTCAATGTCTTTGGTCCTAACGAATACCATAAAGAAGAGATGCGTTCATTAGTTCATAAAGCTTATGGTCAGATTCTCGATAATGGACATGTAAAACTCTTTAAGTCTCATCGTCCCGATTTTGATAATGGAAAACAGTTAAGGGACTTTGTTTATGTAAAAGACTGTGTAGAAGTTATGCTACAGATGATGGAGAAGAAAACAGGAAGTGGAATCTATAATTTAGGAACAGGTGAGGCTAATAGCTTCTTAGACCTTGTTGATTTTACCTTTCAGGCCATGAAAGTCACAACTAAGATTGATTATATAGATATGCCCGAGAGCATCCGTAATCAATACCAGTATTATACTAAAGCAAATATTAGCAAGCTTAAGAGCTTATTACCTGAATTTAAATTTAGATCTCTAAAAGATTCCGTGCATGATTATGTCAGTGGTTATCTTATGAAAGAGGATCAATTTCATTAATTCAAAGGAGTATTCATGGCCTTTAAAGGTGGAGTAGAAGAAGCAGCTAAAATGTTAGCGGGTCTTGATCGAGAAGGGCGCGAAAACGTTTTAGGAATCATTGCAGAAAAAGACCCTGAAATGGCCGAGAACCTTCGAAAGAACATGGTAACTCTTGAGGATCTTCGTTATTTAACTGTAAAGATGCTCCAAGAATTATTAAGGGATATAAAGATAGGCGACCTGGCCTTGGCCCTTAGGATTTCTTCAACTGAATTAAAACAGCATATCCTGCAAAATGTTTCTTCGACAATTAGGCAAGACATAGAGACCATTCTTCTTGGTCCGCCCCAATCTGTTTCAAATGTTAACGAAGCCGCTGATAGAGTTTTAGATATTGTTTTAAAAAAGGTCGATAAAGGGGAGCTTGTTCTGAACAAAGATTCGGAGAAGTTAGTTTAGTTTCTTTCATCAGTTTATTCAGACTCAAAGAGTTGGGCATTATCCTAAGAGGATTTAGCTTTTTAAGCTCCTTTCCTAGCATGCTCCATAATCCATTTTTAAATAATCGCTCCCGCTCCTCGGGTATTACGGTTCTTTCTGCCCGCTAGGGTTGGAAATGCTGCGGTGGTAAAATTATAAGATGATAGAATTATTGAACTTTCCCTTCGATGCCGAGGGTATTCTTCGCAAGAAGAAGAAGCTTCGAAAAGAATTATTGGAAAGAGAAGATTCATTTTTAAAGAAGCGGATCGCTTTAATGTCTGGTTCGACAATTGGAGAGTTAAGGCCAGTTGTGGAGTTGTTTCTTTTAAAAAATGGAATCTCTCCAGAGTTCTATGAATCGGAATATAATAAATACTTTGAGGAACTCAGCTTTGAAAATAAAAGCTTAGAGGAATTTAAACCAGAGTTAATTTATATTCATACAACCTCAAAGAATATTCAGTATTTTCCTGAAGTTCAGGACGATGAAAAAGAGATTGAAAAAAAACTAGATAAAGAAGTTCAAAAGATAAGAAACTTAGTAACCAAAGCCTATCAATCTTACCAATGCCCTATTTTGATCAATAACTTTGACCTCCTTCTAAATAGAAGTATGGGAAACCTAGGTGCAAGCGATAAAAGAGGAGCTGATTGGTTTATAAGAGAGCTTAATCAGAAATTAGCCCAATTAGTTCGTGAGAGAGATTATTTATTTCTAAATGATATCAATTATATTTCTTCTTACTTAGGTCTAAATAACTGGTTTGATTCTTCTAAATGGTATGCCTATAAATATGCTATGAGCTTTGAAGCGATTCCTATGCTCGCTAAGAACATATCAGCTGTGATATCTAGCCTTTGGGGAAAGACAAAGAAATGTCTTGTGTTAGATTTAGATAATACTACTTGGGGCGGAGTTATTGGAGATGATGGAGTTGATGGTATCAAGATCGGACAAGGTGACCCAATAGGTGAGGCCCATGAGGACCTCCAAAAATATGCTCTTAAGTTAAAAGATAGGGGAATAGCCCTGGCTGTTTGTTCTAAAAATGAGGATGAAAATGCTAGAGAAGGCTTTTCAAACTCCCAAAACAGACTCTCTTTAGATGACTTTGTTTCCTTTCAGGCGAACTGGGATCACAAGTCCCATAACCTTCGAAAGATAGCTAAGGAAATAAATATTGGGGAGGACGCCCTTGTCTTTATAGATGATAACCCAACTGAGAGAAAGCTTGTGCAAACAGAACTAGAGTCTGTATCAGTTCCAGATATCGGAAGCGAAGTCGTTGACTTCCTCAATATCCTCGATAAAGAAATGTATTTTGAAGTTCCCTTTATAACCCACGATGATCTCTCTAGAGTGAAGAATTTAAAGGATAATAAGATAAGAGTCGGGCTCGAAGAGAACTTTACAGATTATGGAGAGTTTCTAAAATCCCTTAACATGAATGCTACCATTAAAGTATTTGAAGAAAGTAAGGTTCCTCGTATTACCCAGCTTATTAATAAAACCAACCAATTCAACTTAACAACGACGAGGATGACAGAAGATGAGGTTAAAGAAATCTCATCAAATAAAGATGCTATTGGACTCTACGGTGAATTAGAAGATCAGTTTGGTGATAATGGATTGATAACCGTTCTAATTGGATCTGTTAATAATAAAGAATTAATTATTACGAATTGGCTTATGAGCTGCCGAGTCATAAAGAGAAATATGGAGCATGCCATGCTTGATGTACTTATTGCAAAGGCCAAGGATCTTGGAATTACCAATTTAAAAGGAAAGTACATTGAAACTAAAAAGAATGCTCTCGTTAAGGACCATTATAGAAACCTAGGTTTTAAGTTAACAAGTGATTCAACCTGGGAATTGGATATAACTGAAAATATTGAATTAAAGAATAAATACATAGAGGTAAAAAGTGAATAGAGATGAAATAACAAATCGGGTTCAAGATATCTTTAGAGACATCTTTGATGAAGAGGGTTTAGAAATTAAAGATGAAACAAATGCTGATAATATTGAGGATTGGGATTCACTCGCTCAAATAAATCTTGTGAGCTCTATTGAAAAAGACTTGAAGGTTAGGTTTGCTCTAGGGGAGATTGACACTCTTAAGAATGTTGGCGAGATGATAAACCTTATCGAAACAAAATTGAAATAGGTAAATATGAATAAATTTAAATGGGATGATATTCAAATAGATCAAGAAGAATCCTTTGAACAAGTAATTGAAGAAGAAATGCTAGCGTCGTTTGCTTCTATTAGTGGCGATCAAAACCCTCTTCACACTGATCTAGGCTTTGCAAAAGACAATGGGCATCCTAAAAGAGTTGCCCACGGGCTTCTCACTTCTGCTTTATACTCAAGACTTGTAGGAATGAGCCTGCCCGGAAAATACGCCTTACTTCATGGCATCGATATCTCATTTAAAGCTCCTGTTTATCCTGGGGATAACCTAACTGTATCGGGGAAGGTCTTCCATAAGACTGATGCTTATAAGCAAATGGAAATAAAAGCGAGTATCAAGAACCAAAAAGGGAAGACTGTCTCAAAAGCTTTAATCAAAGTGGGGGTATCAAAATGAGCGTAAAGGAAATACTCATTGTCGGTGCCACATCAGATATTGGGCTTCAGTTAATAAAAGACCTTCATTCAGAAAACAAAGGTATTAAGATTTGGGCCCATGGAAATAGCTCAACTCAAAAGATAGAAAAAATAAAAGAAGAGACAAAAGGAAGTATTGAAGCCATTCAATGTAACCTCGCAATTGCTGAAGAAGTTTCATCTTTTGCTAATAAAATCAAAGATCAAAATATAGATTCAGTGATCTTCTTAGCTGCCCCTCCATTTGAATATATCCGCTTCAAAGATCTTGAAATGAAAAGAGCGAGAGAGGAGTTCCAAATCCAGTATTTCAGCACCATTGAGATACTAAAAGCTGTCACTAGTTCAATGTTACAAAAGAAATCTGGAAAAATTATACTTATGCTTTCAGAGGTAGTTCTAGGAGATTCACCCGCAGCACTTACTCATTATACTTCTGCAAAATACGCTCTTCTTGGGTTACTAAACTCCCTGTCATCGGAGTATAAGAGTAAAAACATTCAAGTAAATGCACTATCTCCAGGAATGATCGATACCCAATTTATCTCAAAACTACCTCATAAGCATGCTGAAATAGCAGCGGAAGCTTCAAAGATAAAACGGCTTCTTAATCCAGCAGATATTACACCAAGGATACTTGAATTATTAAAGGAAGATAAGTCTGGTCTCAATTTAGAAACCTTCGGGGAATAGTAGATGCTCTTTAGTTCCTATGAATTTCTATTAGTTTTCTTACCCATCGTTGTATTTTTATATTTTAGTATCAATCATTTTATAAGCTTTAGATCAGGGAAGGGCACTCTTCTTCTTGCTTCTCTTTTCTTCTATGGATTTTGGAATATAAACTATCTGCCCCTTATCTTAGGCTCAATTATCGTAAATTTTTGGCTAACGGGAAGAATGTTAAAGATTCCAATCGAGAAAAGAAAAGCTCTTCTCATCTTTGGGTTATTCTTTAATTTAGGACTGTTAGGTTACTTCAAGTATATGGACTTTTTTATTACGAACTTTAACCAAATCGCGGGGCAAGACTTAAACTTATTTCACTTAATGCTTCCCCTTGGGATTAGCTTTTTCTCTCTTCAACAAATCACCTTTGTTGTTGATACCTACGAAGGATTAACTGAAGAAAGAGACTTTCTCAATTATGCGCTTTTTGTTTCATTTTTCCCTCAGTTAATAGCTGGACCTATTGTTCATCATAAAGAAATGCTGCCACTTTTTGATAATGAAGAAAATAGATTCTTTGATCCCAAGAATTTTTCGTTAGGGATTTTCATCTTAGCTATCGGATTATTTAAAAAAGTTTTTATAGCAGATTCCTTATCGAGGATGGTTTCAAATGGCTTTGACTACGCTCCTAAGTTAACTTTCTTTGAAGCCTGGACTAGCTCCTTATGTTACACCTTTCAACTATATTTTGATTTCAGCGGCTATTCTGATATGGCCATAGGTATTGCACTCCTGTTCAATATAACTTTACCACTTAATTTTAACAGTCCTTTTAAGTCTCTCAACATTATAGATTTTTGGAAATGTTGGCATATCACCTTATCTAGGTTTATCACGACCTACCTTTATACCCCTATGGTGAGATCCCTTAATAAAATAACGTTTAATAAATCAATGGTCATTACTCTTATAGCAATGACCATTGCTGGGCTTTGGCATGGGGCTCAATGGACCTTTGTTCTTTTTGGATTTCTTCATGGTCTTGCAATAGTAATAAATCACTACTTTAAGAAGGCCACTAAGAAAAAATTCAAGTTAAATAAATACTTCGCTTGGTTTATTACTTTTAATTTCGTCAATATCAGCTTTGTCTTCTTTAGAGCAACTGATATTTCTCAGGCAATCAAAGTTCTAAGGGGAATGTTTGTGCCAGGGGCAATTGCCCTTCCCTATTCACTTGCGGGTAGGTTAAGCTTCCTCAAATCGTTTGGTATAAGCTTTGAACAAGTCAATGTAATGGGAACCACTCTTTTTTATAGAAGCCTATTGCTTTTGCCCTTTCTTTTTTTCATTATCTTAGGTTCAAAGAACACTAAAGAGCTTTCAGAAGGATTTAAGGCGAATAAAGAATTTGCCTTTGCAACAGCGGCTCTTTTTATACTTTCCTTACTTCAACTAAATAGGGTACAGGAGTTTCTATACTTCAACTTTTAATATGAGCGACTATACAAGATACCTATTCACCACTCTTCTTTTTGCAATACTTCTTATAGTAGGCTTAGAGGTAAATTATCTTTACGGCATCAAGGCCCCTGAAAGTGAAGTTTCAGCTAAGCTTATCACTATCGATAAAACGCAAGATAAAAACTTTGAGCATGTTCTCTTCGGAGATAGTGTTGCCCATAAAGCCTTACGGGGTACGATCTTAAAAGACGACGTCCTAGATCTTTCAACAACAGCGGGGACTAATTTTGCCGGTCTCTTTTTTATGCTCAAGCGATTTCTTAAGAACAATAACACCACTAAGAAAGTCCATATTATCTTCACTCCTTTCTTTCTCAAAGGAAAAAAAGAAATTGACCGGAATTTTAGCCTCTGGTTTGATAGAGACCTAGAGCGAACACTCATGTCCTCTTATATAAAAAAGCCACTCTCAAGCACCGAGATCTATGTGAATAACCGCGCCAATTCTGTCAATTTATACAATTTTTTTATGGTAAGGCTTCGCCTTAAAAGAGAGAAGTATTCTCCACCTAAAGAACTTGAAGAAGGTATTCTTTTTACTCCATTATCTAAGGAAAATGCGGGAGTAGACTCGGATTTAGCTTATACTTCTTATTTTCTAGATAAACTCATTGCTCTTTGCGCCTCTCATAAAATAGAACTACAACTTATGATTGCTCCCATGGCAAAGCCTTATTATAAAGAAGCGTATATAGACACTAAGCTTCCCGGCTTCTTTTCAAGCTTAAAGGGTATTGAGTTTAAAGACCTAAATAAAATTATTGATATCAAAGATGACGGCTTTTACGATGGTCACCATCTAAGAACTAATTGGGCCAAGTACTTTCTCAATGAGTTAGACACTCGTTTGTTTAAATTGATTAAGCGTTAGATTTACTCATTAAGGACTCGGGTTAAAGTAGAGGATCTTCTTATCCTTATCCTTATCCTTATCCTTATCCTTATCCTTAGCTAAGTCTAACTTACTCTGACTAACATTAGTGGTCAGAGTGTCTCTAATAAAATAAATCTTAATTAGTAGGTGCACTTTATCAGTGGCCTTTTCCCACTAGCTTGCTTCACCACATTGCATAAGTTCCTAATTCTTTATAGATCAAACTTGGCACGGTTCTCGCAACATGAATAAGTAACAAAGTTCACAGGAAGTGAACATGTTGACGGACATATGCGGGGGCGCAAATTCCAAGGATGGATAAAAAACTCCCCCTCAATAAAATTCTTTCTAGGATGGAAAGAACAAGCAAACGGAAGAGCGTAACAGAAAAGGAGTTCAGGATGAAATTTACAGAATCTAATTGGAACAAGTGGTTATCAAAAGTTGAAAATGCTTGGTTCTATTTACGGAATCCTAGTTTGCTAGTGATGACCTTTGAACGGGTCGAAGTTACAGTCAATAATGTGGAAGACACATATGACTATGACTTAGAAGCTTAAGAAAAAATAAAATTTAAACTATAACCAAAGGCCCTCTTCATAGAGGGCCTTTTTCATTTGAAGAAATTGTTCTAACTTACTCTATCTAACAATGTGCACCATCTTTGACACCCCAAAATGCTACTGGGCCCTAAAAGCAAGGGCTTTTATGGGCTAAGTGCTTAATTTCTCAAATAGCAATTCTGGCACGAAGTTCGCAATAAGGTAAATCAGTTACCCCAGTAAGGGGTTGTACGTAGGAAACATACGCCACAGGATTTGGCACCATTATACGGAGATAATATTATGGAAAATCAGACACTAGAGCACTTCACAAAACTTTTCACTGAACTTAAAAACAGCCAAGTTATGCGCGAAGATCTTTTAGATCTTGAGCTTCAAAAGCTTGAAGGCGGAGACGATGTCGATATCGCCACTAATAATAGAGACCGAGATCTTCTTCTTAAATTAAAGGGAAGACAGAACTTCTTTCTAAAGAAAGTAGATGGTGCTTTAGATAGAATTAAACAAGGAAGCTTCGGAGAGTGTTTTGACTGTGAAGAAGAAATCGCCCTTGAAAGGCTGTACGCCAGACCTACCGCCACTCACTGTATCGCTTGTAAAGAGGCGCAAGAGAGAGGGGAGAGCCACCTTCTTTATGAAAAGAAATCTCATACAAGAGGACAAGGAATTGATAACAGTGGAATCAAAGAAATTCCTATTGAGAACAATGAGATCAACGGTGAAAAGGTTCTTAAGTTCAACCGTGAGAAGATAAACCTTGGGATTCAAAACCAAATTAGTTAAAAAGATAAGACATATTGTTTAATAAAAGGGCCTTTCTAGGCCCTTTTTTAGTTTCCCTCAAGTTTTCTTGACCTTGTCCTGAGCCTATAAAAAGGTGGTTAACCGATAATATTATTAGTTAACCAGGGGGAAAGAGATGAGAAAAGACCTAACTTTATATGCCGTATTTTTACTAAGCCTAATCTGGCTTGGAGAAGCAGCTGCAAGGTGTATTTTTTATTAATGCAAGTGACCAGGTACCTTTTGGCCTTTTGGGTGCCTTAAGTGGTGATCATGCTTTTTGGGAAACTTAGGGTAAAGCAGGTGTGTTGATGACTGGAATCTAAAATTAGGATCCCCCCGTGACTTCTTATAATATTCATTGAAAGGGAAAGTCCGATCCCTGTTCCTTTACCAATTTCTTTTGAAGAAAAGAAAGGGTCAAATATCTTACTGGCGTTTTCTTTAGAGATACCAGTTCCACTATCGATAAACTTAATGAGAAAATTCTCCTCATGCAGCTCGTAGTCAACTTGAATCCATTTCTTTTCGCCTTCTTCTTGTAGTGAAACAGCATCAAAGGCGTTGTTTAGAAGATTTATGAAAACTTGAGAGATTTGGATTCTATTACAGCAAATCATATAAGGTATACTTTTTTCTTGGAAGCGAATCTCAATGTCATTTATCCTAAAGCGTTCTTTACAAATAGTTAGGACATCATCAATTATTTCATCAAAAGAGCAATTCAATCTCTCGTTTTCAAAAGAACTATTATGATGAGATAGATTCTTCATACTTTGAATAATATGACTGATACGCTTAACTGTTTCATCAATAATAGCGAGGTTATTAATAATATCCTTATCACTTAGAAGACCTCTTTGTGACTTCTTTTTAATAAGGCTAACCATATTGGCGATAATGCCAAGTGGATTGTTAATTTCGTGAGCAATACCCCCAGCCATTTCTCCTAGAGAGGAAAGTCGGGCGGACTCAGCTAGGATGCCTTGTTGTTCTTTTATATAGCTTGTTTGTGCCTGAACTTTTTCTCTGATTATCTTTTCAGTTCGGCTATTTATTTCAAAGATATAAATAATGATTAAATGCAAGAGAACAATAAAGAGGATGAACACAAATTGGTACTTATTAAAAGGAATGATGAAACTCTTCTTAGGAGCTTGGTAATGGGCATAGAACTTATCTTTTATAAAGGGGATCGAGTTTGTATAATGCCCTACACTTTTACTGGTAACATCCTTATTTTTTTTTATTTCTACTTTAAGATTCTTATCACGATCTCTAAAGAGTTGAGCTACATTGAAGCTTAGGCTTAAACGGCCTAATTGCCCATTAGAGCTTCTAGCCTCTTTATTTAAAGTTAAGATACCGTTTGATTCATCAAGATAAATTTCATCGCTGGGGGTAGAGTTATTGCAGGTATAACCAGGCTCTGTTACTGAGAAAGTATTTTTAGAGTCAAAGTAACAGATCTTCTTAATTTCAAATCTTTTCAAAATCTCAGAGCAGAATGTTTTGAATTCATTTTCACTAATATACTCAGATGAACGAAAGAACCTGACTAAGCCATTTAACGCTTCTTGCTTAACATGAAGTTTTTCTACGGCATTGGAGTTTAGAGTAACTGATTTATTTAAAAAATGTTTGGCCGATTGATCTTTTAAGGTTCTTTCTTCTTTAAAGATAAATAATGCCACAAAGCAAAAACAAGAAATGGTAAATAATATTGAGAATTTAGATAGTTTCATTAGCCTAAAAAAGTAGCATAAATAGTACTCGTTTACACAGGATTTCTATGTTGCGGAGCAGTGCTTCTTTAGAGGTTTACCTAGTAACTAGCTCAGGTTAGTGACTTGCTTTAGTAAGCTGATTGATTCCAAAGCTTTTCCGCATCCCCTAACAACACTTGTAAGAGGGTCCTCTGCTAAAGAGACAGGCAGGCCTGTTTTCTCTCGGATCAAAACATCAAGGTTGGCCAATAGTGAGCCACCGCCAGTGAGTATGATTCCAGAGTCAACAATATCAGCTGCCAATTCAGGAGGTGTCTTTTCAAGGGAAACCTTGATGGCCTCAATAACTTCTGAGATGGGATCAGAGAGTGCGTCTCTAATTTCATCGGAAGTGATCTCTATTACTTTTGGGGCCCCTGCGATTAAGTCGCGTCCTTTAACTTCATAACTTTTTACTTCTGAATCAAAGGGGTAGGCATTTCCTATACTAATCTTAATCGCCTCAGCGGTTCTCTCCCCAATAAGGAGAGAGTACTTCTTTTTGATATAAGAAGTTATGGCCTCATCGAATTTATCTCCGGCGACTCTTACTGATTTAGAAAAGACGATACCACCTAAGGAGATGACAGCAACTTCCGTGGTTCCGCCACCAATATCAACAATCATATTTCCAGTAGGTTCAGTGATGGGGAGCCCTGCTCCAATAGCCGCGGCCATGGGCTCTTCGATTAAATAGACTTCTCTAGCTCCAGCTTGTTCAGCTGATTCTTTAACGGCTCTTTTTTCAACTTGTGAGATTCCATATGGAATACATATAACAATCCTAGGCTTGATAAGCTTTGATCCTGATACTGACTTTTGGATAAAGTAACGAAGCATGGCCTGGGTGATCTCAAAGTCTGCGATGACTCCATCTTTCATAGGTCTTATGGCCTGAATAGATCCAGGTGTCCTTCCGATCATATCCTTAGCTTCTTTTCCCACCGCTAGAACTTTATTAATTCCTCGGTGATCTCGCTGAACAGCCACAACTGACGGCTCATTAACAATGATTCCTCTATTCTTGGCAAAGACTAAGGTATTGGCCGTGCCTAAATCTATGGCTAAGTCATTTGAGAAGTGATCGAGTATATTTTTGAACATTTGGTTTCCTTAATTAAGTTCTCGAGAGAACATAAAAGTCGTTTTGACTGCAGTTTACTATAGCAGCTTTGATTGATCATTAGCTTGCATAAAAAGCCTTGAGTGAAGAGATATGGCAATAAATGGGCCCTGATCTCCTGATTGCCCCTAGATTGGGGCAGTTTGATCTTCGCTAAAGCCTCAAAATGAGGCCTTTCTTTGCCTAAATAAAGTCCTAGCCTATACTTGGGTATGATCAAACTACTTACTGCTCTTCTCTTTGTGACTTCTTTGGCCGCCTTTGGAGATGAGGTCTGTTTCAAAAGCCTCTATATGCTGGACCTTATGAAAAAGATGGAGACAAAATTAGCAAAAGGGCAATGTATTGATTTAAAAAAGCATTATCTAAGATCTAAAGCCTTTGCATTCCTAGGAAGAAATACAGACGCTAATGAGAATCCTATCTCAACATGTATGCCAGCGAGGAAAGCGATTCAATTCTGTAAGGATAATCCTGAGGTAGAGATTTGCGACTCAATGGATCGTTTAGTAAGTAAGCATAGAAGCCTCTCACCGAAGGTTAAGTATAAAGATAGCTTTGAATACTCGAATAAGAAAAACATAATCAGCCTGATCTCAAACCCTGATTTTGGGACTCCTAAGAATTATGAATACTACTTAAATATCTTAGAAGAAGATTCAAAAAGTGAGGATTGTTTGCTTGGTAAAGAATTTGAGATAGCTGCTAAGTATACGGCCATCCTTACTGAACGAATAATAGGGGACAATGGACTTAGCCACAAAGCTACAGATTTACTTGAAGGCTCTTACGATATAGGTAAGAGTGAAAAATGGGACGAAGAAGTCCTAAGTGATCTTCAGGAGGACTGCGAGAAAGAGGCGCTTGAAGTGGTGGCCAACCTCCACAAGCATTATACAAGTTCAATTAAGCAGAGCTGTCTTGGTGATTTAGCTAAGAAGGGGTTATCGATCTATGATAAAAAAGAAATCTATTGCGGTGGTGAGACGCCTCTTGCATGCACTCTCTACAAAAGAGCACCAGCGTCTCTGAAATAAAACAAAACCCCCTCTAATTACATAGAAAGCCAGCTTTTTACTCAATTATTAATTAGCTTAGTATATGCTATAATTTTTTCCAGACATGGAGGTCTTATGAAAAAATTATTATTAATAGCTTCGCTAGCTTTCTTTTCAAATAGTCTATTAGCTGCAGATGGTAGTTCAGGTTGTGGGCCTGGTTGGTATCTCTTTAAAAAGAACTCACTAGTTTCATCCTCTCTTAGAGTGACGACAAATGGAATCCTATTCCCATCAACGACTATTGGGATGACAATGGGAACATCAAATTGCTCGCAGCACGCCATTGTTAAAAATGAGCAAGAGAGTCTTAAGTTTGCTACTGAAAACTATTATGAAATTGCTGCGGATGCGGCCAAGGGCAGTGGGGATTTCTTAGTCTCTTTTGCCTCTACAATTGGTTGTAAAGTAGATAATATTCAAGTCTTTAATAGTGAAATGAAACGAAATTTTAATAAAATATATAATGGGAAAAAGGTTGATCCTGAAAGAATGCTTAAGGAAACATACATCCTTATCTTTTCTAATGAGAACCTGACGAGATCTTGTACTGTAAGTTAATACTTTTACTTATTCTTTTACCTTCCTCTCTTTTTTCAAAAGAGAGGGAGTTCCACCTTTCTGACGCTTGGTTAAAGCTTCTTCACTATCAAAAAACTTTCTCGGGATTTAAATCAAAGGCATCTAGAGCAGAGTTCTTCTTTTCCCCTAGTGGGCAGAGCGATCCTAAAGAAGAATTAGCCCAAACCCTTAAGGCCTTTAGAGGGGAAGAGTCTATTGAAGGGGGACACCCTGCCTGCCGCTTTCCCGCCCGGTTTAAGCTTCTTAATAAACACTTTTTAGATTTAAAAAAACCATCATCTTGTCTACATTTAGATAAGTGGCTTAAGGGAATAGATGCAGGTGATTTATACTTAGTTTTCTCAAGCGCCTATCCTAGCAATCCAGCTTCACTCTTTGGGCACACATTTTTACGCTTTGATAGAAAGTCCCATAATATAACTTCTCAATCTAAGAAGCTATTGGGTTACTCCATGGCCTTTCAAGCTCAGATAGACCAGAGCGATAATTCTTTTTTATATACCTTTAAAGGGATTACCGGAGGCTATCAGAGTTACCTTGAAATCAAGCCTCATTATATGGATGTAGGCATTTATAATAATTCTGAGAGTAGGGACCTTTGGGAATACCCGGTACCACTAAACCAAGATGAGAAAGAGACCTTTCTTTTACATGTCTGGGAGATCATTACGGGAACAACATTTCCTTATTTCTTTTTAGATGAGAATTGTTCAACTTTGGTTTTAGAGCTTTTAGAGGCTGCAAAGCCAGAGTGGAGTTTTAAAAGTAAGAATGATTTGTTTGTGGTACCTCAGGTAACGTTAAAAGATATTGTCAAAACCACAGGGAATTATGAGGCTCGTTTTAGACCAGCAATTAAAAGGATTATATGGAAAAGGTTTGAATCTCTTAACAAAGATGAAGTAAAGAATGTTTTAGAAGCAAGAGAAGACTTAGATAAGATAGGGAAACTGAACTCAATTAATGAGCTAGACCTTTTAATCGACCTTTGGAAACTTGATAATTATAAAAAGACCACAACTATGTCTGAAGAGTCAAAGAGCAAGATGAATGCTACTCTTCTCAGGCGCTCCCAACTCAATGGAACTTCAAAAGAGTATAGCTTAGTTAAAGAAAACGCTTTAAGAGCCCCTCATCTAGGGCATGAGTTCAAAAGCTTTTCACTCCTTTGGAATAAGAATCTCAAGGCCAATCTCTCTTACGGATTTCATGGTTTTGACGACCCTGTCCAAGGATATGATGAAAAGTCCTATATCGATTTTTTAGATATTGAAATTCAATATAGAGAGAAAAAGGTTCAAATATCTGACTTTAAACTTATTGAGATAGTCTCTCTTCAAAATTTTACTTTTAGTTACCCCCATCTCTCTTGGAATATTAAGATATGGAGTGATCAGGAAGAGGAATCAGAGAAAATAACGAGAAGGATCAATAGCACGGGAGGGGTAGGTCTTTCTAAAATAGCGGAAAGTTGGCAAATGTATTTATTTATAAACCTTAAGTTTAGTAATTATACTAAATCTGGGCATAATCTTCTTGGCCCACTACTTCGCTTAGGCCTTAAGAAATCTTTAAGTAAAAAAATTGAAATATTAACTATAATGGAAGCTTCTAAGATGCCTTCTATCGAAAGCTTTATGGGAAGCGCTAGCTTAAGTTATTTAATTAAGAAAGACACCCGAATCCTTATTGGCGGAGAGTATGATAGTGTCGCTAAAAAGCTCGAAGCCTTGAGCAAGCTTCAATTTTATTTCTAGTAAAACTATACTTTACTCGTCATTATCATCAGGCTCTTTCTTATAGCCTTTGTCTTCATCATCAGGTTCTTTTTTTCCTTCTTCTTTATCTTCATCATCTGGTTCTTTTTTAGAGGGGTTTAATACTTCGTTTATAAGGTTTTTAAACCGTTGGTTTTCTTTAACTTGTCCTCTTCTACAGTCAGAACAAGAAATATGCTGCATCTTTGAGAAAGCTTTACTTATCTTTTTATCTAGCTGTGCTTCGATACCAATCTCTCTAAGAAAGCTTCTAGTGTTAATGGCTTCATTAACAATATCATTTATCTTAGCTTGTTTTGATTCTACTAGAGTATGAAACTTAGAATCCCACTTGAAGTAAATATGCTTAGCCTTAATATAGAGTCCTGCAATACCAAAGAGCCCTAGGCTTGGCTTTTCCTTAACTTCTGAGACTTTAACTAAGGCCATTGTCATAAGAATATTGTATCGGTAGCGAAGCATGTTGATCGCTTCATCATGCCATTCTAAAAGTGCATTTTGATATTCTTTTAATTCAGATCTTTCAATCTCTCCAGAATTAATCTTTTGTTGAAGCTTTAGGCTTTCTTTAACTATGCTAAGCATTGTATGTTCTTTAATCGAGGGGTGTTCTTTAACTAGGTTTGCTTGATGATGATGAACTTCATGCATGGTTACGGCCAGAACCATTAGGTTTTG
This sequence comes from Sulfitobacter sp., assembly GCA_047630275.1. GTDB lineage: Bacteria > Bdellovibrionota > Bacteriovoracia > Bacteriovoracales > Bacteriovoracaceae. The sequence continues at coordinate 880,620 of JBLHVN010000001.1, forward strand.
CACCCACCTGTCTTCGTTAGTAGGGGATACTTTCGCCGGGTTCTTTGCTTCACCCATATATCTTTGTATAGTACGAAAATATTCGTCAACGGCGCTCTTAAGAAGGTCTTCTCTAAAAGCCGGAGTATCTTCTTTAGTAGCGCCATTATTCCATAGATGAAATTCAAAGCCCTGAGTAAAAGCAGCACCTTTTGTTAGTTTATATTCAAAGACATCAGAATTATTCATGGCCTCAAAGGCACGCTCTCTTGTTTCTTGAGATTCCTTTGTTCTGATCTGATGATACATATTATTTGTATTGCCAGTCATCTGAGTCATGGTTTCATTACTCTGATCCATCCCTTCATTCATTCGATTGGTTGTTTCTCCCATGGCAAGTGTTGAGTCCATGACTCTATCGGCTTTACAAGAGACCGCTAGGATAAGAATAAGGAGGGCAACCGTGCTTGAATGTTTCATAGATAATCCTTAAAGATCAGTTAAATCTTCCGGAATCTATCAATAAAAGGCGTTTGGAGGGGAGTTGGTGAAAAAACTACAGGTTCCCGTATGCACGGGAACCTATTGAATTTATTCGTCGTTATCGTCTGGCTCTTTCTTATTGTTCTTATTTAATCCAAAGACTAGCTCTGGCAGCTCTGATTGAGCGTCTAACCTAGTATGGGTCTTAGTCGCTCTGTTCATTGGGTAGAGGATTAAAAGGGCCTCTTCGCCTTCACCTTTTGTTAATGAAACAGTCTTTGATTTTCCAGCAGCTACTTCAACAACTTCTGGCATATCTAAGAAGCTCATAGCGTCTGTAGTAGGGTTGATCTTCTTCCACTTAGTCATCTCTCCTAAGAAGTCATCAGCTTCAATAGCAGATGAGTCTTCGTTTAAGATGGCTAGCTTAATTGAGAGCTCTCCGTGAAGGGTTTTCTTAAGCATTGATAATGGAGCTTCAACAACGGAGATGGTTGAATGCTCATAGGCCATCATTTGTGAACCTGTTACGATGGCGCTTACATAATCTTCTTCAGGAAGGGCTTCAGATGCTCCAAGAGCTCTTGCATACTCAACCTCGTAAGCCTTTCTCATCTCTCTAACTTTAGTGGCGTCAAGAAGAACTGAGTTAAACTCAAGTCCTCTAAGACCAGGAAGATTCTGAGTCATAAGACCGGCCAGTTCTTGATCGGCCACTCCGTCGTTATCTCCATCTAATAAAATGGTAACTTCACAGCCTTGCCAAGTAGAGATGGCATTGTAGAGCTTAACTCCTACTTGAAAGAACTTCTCGCCGTCTCTTTCAACTACGCGGTAACCAGCAGATTGAAGATCGCAGCCTTTAGTTCTTGTTGAGTTACCAGTCCCAGGAGTTACTTTTCTTTTATCAACACCAAGTAAGTTAAATAAAAGAGCATGCCCCATATTCTTTCCAGTGTTTTGAACTATAACATCAACAGCAGAGCCGGCCATGTCTTCAGTGTCAGTGGCCAAGATTCGGGCACTAGTGTTTAGCTTTGAAACTCTGTTAACAACGGCTAGCATAGGAATTCTTGCTACTTCAACTTCACCATTTTTAAGAAGAAGTCTTCCATCCATTTCAATTGAAGCGGCGTTATTATCAGGCTTTGAGATCGTAATACTAAGAGTGATTTCCTTCTCTTCGCCAGCTTTTAAAACGAGTTCTTCAACTGTTTTGATTGAAAGCTCTTTAGAGGCTTCAAAGCTTGGAGTTAGTTTAAGATCTTCAGTTGAGATATTCTTAACCATGATCTTCTTTCTGATAACTTTTCTTGTGCTTAAGTTAATCTCACCGAGAGACAGAGTTGAAGGAGTCATGATGACTTTAGCAGCAGCTGCCATATCAACTTGAATCCTACCAGATCCTTGAAGGGCGATAGGGTAGGTCTTACCTTTAGCGTCAGTCATAGTTTTAGCAGTAGCTATAACAACAGACTTTAATTCTAAGGGAGTTAGTTTTGGAAACTTCTCAGTCATAAGGGCCAAGACCCCTGCCATATGGGGAGTGGCCATGGAAGTCCCGCTCATTTGAACGCCTTTAGTTCCACCGCCCATGCTTGCTGAGATGATATTATACCCAGGTGCCGCAATCTCTGGCTTTAGATGACTATCATTCATTCTAGGTCCACGAGAAGAAAAGCTTGTAAGAGTATCAACGATCTCAGGAGTTTCAATCTTATCTTCAACTTGAAAATCAACAAATGCCTCGCCTAGTTTTATTTGTTCTTTTAGTTTATCCCCGAGGGCCTTTGTGATCATAACGGCAGGAAGATCAATCTTTCCTTCTCCGCCCATTTGAAAAGCATCCCCATCAACATTATTAGCTAGAACGACTCCGATAGCTCCGGCGTCAAAGGCGCGTTTTAATTTATCAACAAAAGATACTTCCCCTCTATCAATAAAGGCTACGTTTCCTTTAAGAGCTGCTTTTAATTCATCACTTAAGTCTGTTGCCGCTGTTCCCGTTAGAACGAGCTTTCCGTTAACATCCCCGGCTTCAGAAATAGGAGTAGAGATGCTTCCTTCAACCACTTGAAAGAGAAGTTTTTCATTCTCAAGAGTCTTAAAAGCGACAGCGTCGAACTTATAGTTATGATCCATATTATCAATTGAAGCTGCGATTGAGATCGCCTCATCAGTTGTTGAAGGAGAGCCAACAATATAAGAATTATGCCCTTCATTTCCAGCGGCGATAACTGTTGTTACTCCACCTTTAACTAGGTTCTTAATCGCTTCTTTATAAAGAAGGTGCTCTTTTCCGTATGATCCACCTAAGGAAAGGTTTAAGACATCTAGTTGATCTTCTGTGTCTAAGTCACCATTTGGGTCAATCGCGTATTCAAGACCAGCTATAATTACGCCATCTCCAACAGAACCATTGGCCCCGAAGACCTTGATAGCGTGAAGGAGGGCTTCAGGAGCTACGCCTGAATAAGTATTGATGCCATCGCCAAGGCCCGCAATTGAGCCGGCCACGTGAGTTCCGTGTCCACCTTCATCAATAGGGTTCTTATCTGGTTTTGGGATTCTTTGAGAAAACTCAGGAGAGCTAGCGTTGTAAGTTGTTCCAACTAGGTCAATTCCCCCAACGACTTTTGCGTTTGGAAAATGAGTAGTCTCTAAAGCAGGGTCCATTTCTTCGAAGACGGCCGGGTCTCCAGTTCCACCAAGCATTGAGTGAGTAAAGTCGATCCCTGAATCAAGGACACCAACTTTAATTCCAGCGCCTTTGATTCCTAGTTCATGAACCTTAGTGGCGCCGATATAAGAGACGGAATTAATATTTAGGATATCTGCTTTTAAGTTATTCTTAAAACTATTTAGATTCTTAACAGTAGAAGCTCTTTTAAACTGAGCTTCGTTTTCCATGTAAGCAATACCATTTAAGGCGATGATCTTATCTTTAAGTTCTATGGGAGCGACAAAGGCAATTCCATTTAAAACAAAACGATACTGATGAATCACTGTTATCTCTTTAGATAGATCAGTCATCTGCTTGATGACTGCTTCTTGCTCAGCGAGTAGCGCAGCCTTGGCGTTCTCATCAATGATGGTTCTTCCATCAACTCGGCTAGAGGTCTCTAAAAGAGCAGGGCTTTGTAATCTTACAAGAGCAATGAATTGAGTCGTATTTTGAGGACGGTTAGATAGGATCTTTCCATCTTTGATTTCGCCTTTGGTATTGTTTTTACTAATACAAGAGACTGATAAAACAAGAGTTAGTAAGAAGATTAACTTCATGAATTCCCCCCGGAATCTTTAATTTGGTGTGGTGCATTTCAGCAACGAGGGAGTTTCTCTAAAATAAGACGGAATGGAAAATAAAAAACGCCTATTAAGGTAATAAGTCCTCGTTATATCTGTAAGTAGGGGAAAGTAAAAAGAAGGGGAGCGTTACCACTCCCCTCATGACGACTTAAAGGGCTAAATTTGTTAATTCTTGAATAAGGTCTTGAGATCTTTGAACAAAGTTATCTTTATCTTCATTCTTAAGTCCTTCACTTGAAATAGTGGCAAGATCTTCAACATGGTGACAGATCTTATCAACAAGAGCTTCGTTATCTCCTTTTTCGTGAATCTTAAAAGCATTCTTAATCAAACCACTATTTGGATTGATCACTAATGTCTTCTTCACAGGGAACATTGCATTGTTACCCATACCTTGGGCCATCTTTGCAAATCGCTTCATCTGCTCATCAGTCTTGAAGTAGGCTGGAGAAGTAGAGTTCTTAATCTTTTGTATCTCTACTTCCATGCCACCCATGGCAGGAGCTGCGTCTTTATCATCTTCTTTTTTAGCAAGAGGAGCTAGGATCTTAGTGAAAAGCTCTTGGATTCTCATATCTTCTTCAGTTGTGTTTTCAACATCTAAGATATTATGAACTTCAGCATCGATAGAAGCGAACTTGTATTCATTATCTCCAATCTTCTTAGTTTCTACATGTTGCATAAAGTGTGGATCGATATGATCCTCGGTTTCAATTGAATGAACGCCAGCTTCTTTAAGAGAGTTTCTAAGAGAGTAATCTGACTTTCCAGCTTCAAAATAAAGAACTGTGTTTCCAACTTTTTCTTTTTTATCCGCGGGAACTTGTTCTTTGTATTCAGGAAGAGTCATGTACTTATTATCAGCATTCTTAAAGATAACCATATCTCTTAGAGTTTCATCAAACTTAGTATCGCTTACACAACCATACTTAATAAAGATTCCGATATCTTCCCAGATAGTCTCGTACTTCTCACGATCAGTTCTGTAGAGCTTCTTAAGGGATTCTCCCACTTTCTTAATCACATAGTTTGAGATTCTTCTAATATTAGGGTCCCCCTGAAGGGCCGATCTACTTACGTTAAGAGGAATATCAGTTGAATCAATTGAACCTTTTAAGAGGCTTAAGAAATCAGGAATAACATTCTTTACGTTATCAGAAACAAAGACTTGCTTAGAGTAAAGACGGATATTGTTTTCTTTGAACGGCTGGGCCTTATTTAGTTTGGGAAAGAAAAGAATACCTTCTAGAGTAAAGGGATGATCCACTTTTAAATGAATCCAAAACAGAGGCTCTGGGTCCATAGGAAACATCTTTCTATAGAATTCTTTATAGTCTTCATCTTTCAATTCTTTTGGATCTTTTTTCCAAAGTGGCTCTGTGTTGTTGATAATATTGGGAGTGGCTGCAACAGCAGGAGCGTCTTCATCAACTGAACCATCTTCTTTGGTTGGCTTTACTGGAGCTCTTTCTTCGTCGAGAAGTCCAATAGGGTAGGGCATGAAATCACAGAAGTTCTTTAGAGTCTCTGATACTTTGAACTCGTCAAGGAACTCCTCTCCATCGCTATTTACATGAAGGGTGATCTTTGTTCCTACAGTCTTTTTATCTGAGTCTGAAAAGATATAGTCTGTTTCACCTTCGCAGGTCCACTTAGTAGGAGTAGCTCCTTCTTCCATCGAAAGAGTTTCAACTACAACCTTTTCAGCTACCATAAAGGCAGAATAGAAACCTAGACCAAATTTACCGATGATATCAGAGCCTTTTTCCGCTCCTTCAGTTTCTTCCATTTTCTTAACAAACTCAGCTGCACCAGAGAAAGCCAGTTGGGCAATGTATTTTTCAACTTCTGCTTCGCTCATTCCAAGACCATTGTCTTCAATGGTGATGGTCTTAGCTGATTTATTAACGCTTACATTAATAGCCCCGTCTGGAAGCTCAGTATTTCTGGTTCTAGCTAGGGTTGCTCTTTTAGTAATAGCGTCAGTTGCGTTAGAGACTAATTCTCTTAAGAAGATGTCATGCTCTGAGTAGAGCCACTTTTTGATAATTGGGAAGATATCACCTGTTTGAACCGTGATGGTTCCTTTTCTTTCACTCATCTACTACTCCTTAAAAATTGATATTTTGCATAGCGCCGTTGGCGCTTTGAATTCCTTAACAAGATGGGGGCTATAAGTTTTACGTCAAGGTCGATGGAGCTTAACTTTTAGATTTTTCTAGGATAGTAAGGTATTGATATTCGGGAATTAGACATGATGCAAAAGACAAATAATAAAGAAAAGGTTGTGATCATCTCAACTGGTGGGACCATTGAGAAAACTTATAATGAGTTTGACGGCTCCCTTGGTAACCGGGAAAGCGAAGTAAAGAAGCGAATTCTTGAAAGACTAAGACTTCCTTATACAGAGATAGAAGTCTTCTCCATCATTGCTAAGGACTCCCTCCATTTTACTGAATACGATAGAACCATCATGGTGAAAACTATTGAGCAGCAACTAAGAAAGAATATTCCCATCGTTGTTCTTCATGGAACTGACACCATGGCAAAAAGTGCAGAGAGGATCTTTAAAGATATTCCAAACCCTGCCTGCGCTATTGTCTTTACCGGCGCCATGGTTCCTATGGGGTTTGAAGATAGTGATGCCCGTCAAAATGTGACAGAGGCCATGCTTGCTTCTAGACTATTAGAGCCGGGAGTCTATATCTCTTTTCATAATAAGGTCTTTACAGTGCCTGGAGTGAGAAAGAATCCTACTTTAAGAACCTTTGAATATCAGGAATAAATATGGGGTTATGCTTTAACGCTGTTATAGAACTGCTTAGAAATAATATATCTAAGTTCATTGCTTTTCTTATCTTTCAAACCCTTATTCAGCTCATGTCAGTAGCAGCTGAAATGCTTGGTATTCTTCCTGGGACGGCCCCCGATATTTGGGTACAGATCTTAACGGGAATTCTCACCATCTGGAACTTTTGTTACTTAGTTCAAGTCTATAGGGTCATTAAAGAAGATAAAGAAATCGAATTCTTTGATCAAGTCTTAGACGCTACTTATGATTCATTCACTTTCTTTCTCTATAGCTTGCTTTATGGGATGACTATTATAATAGGGGGATTTCTTTTTGTGATCCCTGGGATCTATTGCTTTATCTTTCATTACTTCGCCCCTTTTGCAGCAATCTTAAAGCCTGAGGTTAATGAGGGGGAAGAATCCTACCTTTCCTTTTCAAGAAAGATAGTTAAACCACACTGGGGAAGCGTATTAGGCTTCTTCGTTGTCATGTTTATCTTGAACCTTTTTGTGCCAGGAATTACCAACTTACCATTCTTAAGTGAAGTAAGGATTATGCTTGCAACTATCTTGTCTCCCATAGATGCCATCCTTATTATGTTCTCCGACTTACTGGGAATTCATCTCTTTTACTATCTCTGTGAGAAAGATCAGCTAAGTAAGGATAATTCGCTGTAAGTTTTACACTTCGGTTTACATAATCCCGCGTATTTGTGAATTTCTCCCAAATTAATTATTTTTTGGGACTTTTTATGAAAGAACTTACGAAGCTATTTACCGTTGCTGTTGGAATTACCATTCTTAGCACCTTTATTATGACTAGGGCTTACGCAGCTCCATTTCCCATTAAAGCTGAGGATCAGAACCAAGTAGTGGGTGTTCGATTAAACGACTTTAAAAAGTACGCTAAGACTCATATTCCTAAGTTTCAAGAAGTGATTGAGTTAATGGAAGGGAACCCTGAGAGGTTCTTCTCTGTTCCTAATGTAGAGCTTCATGGAATGTTCTTTAGAGACTATCCTCAAATAAACGGATCTATCATCACTTTAGAAGTTGATGCTATGATCGCCCATAAAGAATATTTTAAACTCTTTTCTGATATAGGATGGGAGCGAGAGATTCACTTAACGGAGTTAGAGCTTGAAGAAAAAGCGCTTCGTTTTAGAGATGTTAGCTTTCAAAGAGTTACTATAACTTATGACAGCGCTAGTGGAGTCTTAAATCCAGTTTCAACGCTAAACTCAAGTATCGATCTTAAAGATACTGAATTTGAAGTGAATGTGGCCATGTTAGACCGCCGTGTACTTATGACTGATAAGAACTCAGATCTTCGTTTCATCTTTCCTACAGGAGTAGGGAGTGTTGATAATAAAACGGAATATAACGATGTTAGGCTTTTAACTCCGATCTACAAAGACTCTTTTCTTGATAAGAAAAGGGCCATCTATGCAAGAGAGAAACCTAAGTACTTCCTAGGAAAACCATTTATTCGTATCACAACAAAAGAAGATGTAAGCAAAGGTCATACGGCCATTGGTTTTCATATTGATCAAAACAATGGAAGGCTAGTAAGAGGATTTGTCTCCCATGGTTGTCTTAGGCTGCGAGCAATTGATCTTTATATGATGTACGATATTGTTCGTTTTGGAACGCCTCAAAGGATTAGTGTTAATACTCGCTATAGAATAGAAAATGATAGAGGGGATCACCCATATCCTCGAAAAGATTCTTCTTATAGCCGTCTAAAGAAATACGACAAGCTTAAAAATGGTGTTTACTACCGTCGCTGTAAGTTTTGTCGTGATAAGCTGATGAAAACCGAATGGGCAGGATCTCCAAACCTTGGTTCTTTATTAGAGCAAATGCTTGATACCGATGACAATGGCGAGAGACCAGATGGATTCTACCTTTGGCGTCTTGATAGTGAAGGAAATAGGATCGATATGGATGGTCGTAAGGTCGATAAGTATGGCTTCCCTGTAGATAAAAAAGGTCGCCGTATTGAAGGTGACGATCCTGAAGCCTTAGATAACTCTTTATAATAACTTCTTTTTAAACCATAAAAATTCTTCATACCAAGGGCTTTTTCAAAACGCCCTTGGTAGAACTTTCTCCTAAACCTTTGGAGAAATTATGAAGATCTTTATCTATCTCAGCCTATCTGTTCTTTTTAGTTCAAATGCATTTTCTAGTGACGCTCCTAAGAAGCTTAAGTCTGTCTTTACAAAAACAGCGGCCAAGCAAGAGATCTTTGATAGCTTTGCCTATCCTGCAACAGTTGAAGCCGTCGTTAATGCTTTAGTCTTAAGTGAGTCTCAAGGAATTGTTGAAAGTATCAATACTCCCTTAGGTGAAGAAGTTAAAGGAAATCAAAACTTAGTAAAGATCCGCCACACAGATCCAATTTACAAATATAAGCCAGTTACTTTGAAAGCTCCCGTTAGCGGAGTTGTAAGTCAGGTTTTTGTTAGTGTGGGAAGCCTTGTTTCTAAAGGCCAAAAAATCCTTCAAGTAACAGACCCTTCTAAAGTTAAGGTTAAGATTGAAGTAGGAGCTAAGGATCTGCAGTTTATTAAAAAAGGCTTAGTAGGCAGCTTTACAAGTAAAGCAAATAATTCTGCCATCAGCCTTAAAGTTTTAGGGGTTAGTCCGTTTGTGAATCCAGCAACGGGCACGGCCACAGCTGAATTAGAACTAACAGATACCAAACAAAAATTGATCCCTGGAGTTCTTGGAAAGGTTGTTTTCAAGTCAAATGTTCATCAAGGCTTTGTCTTTGTTGAAAATGCTATCTATTACGTTGGTAAGAAAACATATGTTCGCCAAACGGAATTAAAAGATGGGAAATACTTAGTTAAGAAAGTAGAAGTAAAGCTTGGTCAAAAGAGAAGAGGGCAAGTTGAAATTCTAAGTGGATTAAAAGAAGGAATGATGGTGATTGAACGGGCCAGTGGGTTCCTTCCTGAAGGGGCCGAGGTTGCTATTGGAAATCTTCCTAAGAAAAAAGAAGTGAATAAAAAGTCAGATTCTAAAAATGAGAAGAAAGCTACAAAAGATACAAAAGCAAAGGCGAAGGTCTAATGAAAGGTCTTTATTCTTCTCCTTTTCGCGTCTATCTTTGCCTCTTTGCCTTGGCCATTGCTGGTATTTGGGCGGGGACAGAGCTTCCCATCTCTCTTTATCCGAATAGTTCAAAGCCAACCATCTATGCCAATGTCTCTTATGGAAGTTCTTCGTCTGAAGAGTTCTTACAAAACTATGGAGCTCGGATTGAAGCAACATTAGAGTCCATCTCTACAGGAAGCTTAGAAGTTGAAGAGCTAGTGGCAAAGTATGGGACTTCAAGTGTTGGTTATAATATTGAATTTGAATGGGGAGCTGATCCTAAAGAGGCTCTTAGAGAAGTTCAAGGTCTTCTCAACGGCCTAAGCGGAACTTGGCCTAAAGAAGTTCGTGATTCTTTAGGAGTTAATTTTTGGTCCAAGAGCTCAGGATTTATAGCGATTAGTTTTTTCTCGCAAGAGAGAAGCTTAGATGAACTTTACGATATCTTAGAGCCATTATTAGTTCCAAAGCTAGCTAAGGTCTCTGATGCAGAAGGGGCCAGTCTTTGGAACCCAAATAGAAAAGAAGTTCGGATAGAATTAGACATTGAGGCCATGGCCCAGCTTGGACTCTTTCCGCGAAATATTGATGAAGCTTTAAAGAGCGCTCAGTCAAGTTACTTTGGTGGCTCTGTTTTAGTTGGGACAACCAAGCTTTCTATTCAAATGCCTCGCGATTTGAACAATCTTCAGGATCTCGAGAACCTTTTGATTCCTACGCCTAAGGGAAACCTGGTTCACCTCTCAGATATCGCTCATATTGATCAAGGCCCTTCAAGTGGGCATAACAGAATCTTTAAAACCAATGGGGCTGAGTCTTTGATTCTCTTTGCTAATCCTAGAACTGGTGGGAATGTTAAGAGGATGGCAGAAGAGATTCTTCAAATTGTTGAAGAAGTTAAGCCTCAACTTCCAGCTGATGTTGAATTTAGAAACCTCGTTGACCCAAGTGAATTTATCCGTGAGTCAGTAAAGAATGTTATTCATGAAGTCTTCTTAGCAGCAGGGCTTGCGGTTGTTGTTCTCTTTATCTTTATTGGCTCTTTTAAAAATACCATTACTGCCGCTATTGAAATTCCTTTAAGCATGGTCTTAGCTTTTTTAATGATGAAGCTTACAGGAATGAACTTAAACCTTATTTCTCTTGGAGGCTTGGCCCTCTCAGCAGGGATGAATGTGGACGCTTCAGTTGTTGTGATGGAGAATATCTTTCGTCATTTTGAAAAAGTAACAGGCCCATTGAACTACTCTCAAAGAATGCAAGTTGTTGTACGGGCAGTAAAAGAAGTCATGGGTCCTGTTGTGGCCTCAACGATTGCTTCGCTTGTGGTTTTTCTTCCACTTGCTTTCACCAGTGATCTCACTAACGCTATCCTTGGAGATTTGGCCAAAGCGGTTGTTTTCTCCCATGGCTTTAGCGCCTTTGTTGCTCTTATTCTAGTTCCTACTATTAGGCTTCACCTGATGAAGGGAGAAAAAGGGGTAGAGCCTCCAAAGTCTCCTATTAATGGAAGCCTGATTAAACTTGAAAATGGTTACGCTAATCTATTAAGAAAGTTCATTACAAGTAAGATTGTAAAGTGGTTAACGGTTCTTAGTGTTGTTAGCGCCTTTGCTGTTCTTTTAATAGCTGTCTTACCAAAGCTTAAAAAAGAAATCATTGGAACTCCTGATACTGATTGGATGATCCTCGCTGTGAATACTTCAGGCAATACTAATATCCGTCAAATGGAGACAACTTCTTCTATTGAAGAAGCCAGGCTTTTAGAAAAATTTGGATCAGATATTAATTATACCTTTGTTCAAATCCAAGGGGCAAACCGTTCAACCATTATGGCACGTCTTAAGGATAAAGAAGACATGAGCCGGGTTTGGAAGGCCATGGAGACTGAGTTTCAAAACTCACCGACGACTTATTTTTGGGTGGGACCTTGGAACCCCGCAGAGCTTCCTCTTCCTGACCCTCCTCATATGAAGGCTATTGTTAGAGGTGGATCTGATGATGATAGAAAGCTCTTAGCAAAAGGAGCTGTGAACCTTCTTCAAGAAAAAGAGATCTTTTCCCGTCAGTGGACAGAGTCTGGTGTGGATAGGGTAGAGAATATTCAAGTCCTTGCTAAAAGAGAGCTATGGCCTCTTCTCTATAAGGAAGGTGTTCGCTTTTCTCCTTATGACCTATCAGATCTAGCGAGAGTGGCTTCTGAAGGAAGAAACCTTGGGGAAGTTAGTATTGATCAAAAGACTTATCCGGTTAGGCTAAGCTTTCCAGAGGGAACAATGTCCTCCATGGAAGATCTAAAAGCTCTTCCTATTGGTGTAGGAGATAAGATCCTACCTTTAAGTGCTTTAGGGGATGTGAGCTTGGTTCAATCAAAGCCTGTTATCTATAGAGTTAACGGGAGAGATCAAATCATCTTGATGGCCAAAGAGAAAAAAGGTGAAGAGGGTAAAAAAGAAGAGTCTATTGCTGCGGCTAAGCTTGCTATCGGTGAGTTTGAAAAAACCGCAGCTGAAGAGTTAGGCCTAACAACTAAGCCTCAAATCTATTTTGAAGATGCTGAATCAGAACTTAATGGAGCCCTTAAACAATTAGGAATGGCCATTGGAATGAGTATTCTTCTTATTTTTCTTACTTTGCTTTTACAATTTGGGAGCTTCGCTCATACTTTGATTGTTCTTTTAGCAGTGCCTCTTGGAATCATGGGAGTCCTTGGCTCTCTCTTTGCTTTTAGCAGCACCTTGTCTTTGAATTCTGCTCTTGGGATCATTCTTCTTAATGGAATCGCCGTTGCTAACTCAATCCTCCTTGTGGACTTTATAAAGAAATTAGTAAACGAAGGGATGGTTCCTCTTGAAGCGGCCATACTCGCCGGTCAAAAGAGGTTAAGACCTATTCTTATAACTTCATTAACGACTATCTTAGGAATGCTTCCCATTGCTCTTGGCTCTGGAGAAGGAGGAAAGATTCTACAACCTTTAGGGATCGCTGTCTCTGGTGGGCTATGGTTATCAACCTTGCTAACTCTCTTTTTAGTTCCTATGTTTGAAGTTCTATACTTGGATTGGAAAAGAAAGCGGGATTTTAAATTGCCTCGCCCAGATCAAGACTTTACTAAGAAAGATGATTCATTCCTTCCTGCAACTGAAGAGGTTATGATCGAGGGGCAACTGTGAAGTTAATCTTTCTTCTCCTTATAAGCTTTACTGCAGAGGCCAAGGGCATTGCTTTTGATCAGGCCTTAAAGGAAATCATTAAAAGAGATACCAATATCCCTCAAGAGGAAGCTTTCTTAAGGGCGAGTCAATCAAATGCTAGGTCAAAGATGCTTAGCTTTCTTCCTGATCTAACCGCTGGCTTTAACAAACAAAAGAACCGCATCAATACTTCTGAGTTTGACCGTTTTGACCTAACGGCCTCTGTTAATATCTTTAAGTTCGGGGCTGATTACGCTTCTTATCAAGCAGCAAACCGCCAACTTGACTCTAGAAGAAGCAGCCTCTCTCAATCTAAATTAACGGCAGAAGCTACGGCCATCGAAGTTCTCATCACAAATATCTTAAGGTCTAAAGAAGTTCAGATCTTAGAGAAGATCTTAAAAGCAAAAGAGTCTTCCTTAAAAACCTTTAAGGCCCGTTTTCAAAGAGGTCTAACTCCTTCAACAGAAGTTGATAAGGCTAGGGTAGAAGTTAATAACGCCAAAGCCCGTTATAATAATTCTCTTCTTCAACTTGATACGGCCAGAGGCCTTTTAATAGCACTTCTTGGACATGCTGATGTGAAGATGGATTGGCCTTGGAAGCAGACTCTAAAGAAAAAAGATCACTCTAAATTAAAAGGACAGTTCAAGTTAAAAGAGAGGCCTGACTATAGGCAGGCTCAATTTGATCTTGCCTTTAGAGAGGCCAGTGCAAAGTCTGCTGTCAGGGCCTTCTTTCCTAAAGTTGATTTTTCTTATTCTTGGAGTGAAACAGATTTTTATACTTCTAGCATTAACGAGAGGACTTCACTTTTAAGTATTAGTATTCCACTATTCAATGGCTGGCGCGGGGTTTCTGACTACGAAACTCAAAAGGCCTTAAGCGAGCAGGCCCGTTACCGCCTCGTTAGAATAGAGCGCGACGCCTCAAGTGAATGGAAAACAAAGCAGATCAATTTTGATATCTCCATTCAAACCGCAAAAGATAGAGAAGTTAACCTTGCCTTATCTAGAAGAGTCTATAGATCCACTGTTAAGAGGTTTAATAAAGGTCGAGTAACTATCAATGAGCTCTCTCAAGATCAGAGCCGTCTTTTAGACTCTGAGAGCCTCTCGGCCGCGGGTTGGGCCCAGGCACACCTCTCTTTGGTTGAACTTTGCCATACCCGTGGAAAAACCATGGCTCGTTGTCTGAAAACCCAGTAATTTCAAGGGTATAACTTTTACAAATTGAGCTTCCTAACTCGACAATCTCATCTCAATTTGGTCTATTGCAGGCTCGGAAATGAGGGGAGAAAGATGAAAGCTATCGTTATTATTTTAGTTACTTTTTATTCAACACTATCTTTAGCTGGGCATAGCTTATCTGAAGGTAAGATGATGATAAAAAAGGGCCTTGTAGATACAAGTTCAATTGTGATCAAGTACCGTAAGCTTAGCGCTCATAAGCTGTTTTCCTTTTGGGACTTTAAAAATGTGGAAGGCTTTAGCGTAAATCCTCTTTTTGAAAATCTTGTGGGTGACCAAAAATCTAATGCGGCCAAAGATTTAAAGGGATTCTCTGAGGTAAAGTTCAGAAGCGCCCTTTCAAAAAAAGATGCTGTAAAGGTTCTTGAAGATCTTTATTCACAAGAAAATATTGAATACGCCATCTTTAATCCAAAGGTAGAAGAGGCAGGCTTCTTTGAAGGAGAAGCTAAAGATGAAGTTGTCATTAACACAGATATTTCTCCAGACTTTGAACACCTCCAGTTTCATTTAGACCCAGCGCCTATAGGTGTTGATGCTCGTTTTGCTTGGGATATTCCAGGAGGGACAGGAAAAGGTGTTCGTATTATTGATATGGAAACTGGTGTTAATAGTGATCACGAAGACTTTGAAAGATTCTTTTTTATAAGTGATCTTCCAAAAGGAAAAGTTAATCATGGAACGGCAGTCGCTGGTGAGATGATTGCTAAGCGCGATGGAAAGGGAGTGACAGGGATTTCATACGAAGCTGATTTTGGATTCTTCTCTCGTCTAGTAGATAATGATATAAGAGTAAGAGTTAGAGGCTGTAAAGATGAAGATGAGAACTGCACTGAACAAGAAGAAAACCCTTATCATAAAGGCGTAGCGGCTAACCTCGCTAAGGTTGTCGAGCAACTTGGTGAAGGGGATTTAATAGTTCTAGAAATGCACTCACCAGGACCACGAGGAGAATATATTCCAACTGAATACTGGAATCCTATTTATAGAATCCTAAAATACGCCACTGAAGAAAAAGGAATTCATTGCGTTGCCGCTGCGGGAAATGGCTCTGAAGATTTAGATCATAAAGATTATAATAGGGCCTTTGATACTAAGTACCGCGATAGTGGTTGTGTTCTTGTTGGAGCATCTCTTTCAGATATTGAGGACCGCCATAGAAGAGCTAGCTTTTCTAATTACGGATCAAGGGTTGATGCTTTTGGTTATGGAAGAGGAGTTGTGACTGCTGGTTATGGAGATCTTCATAGAGGATTGAACGCAAATTATACCGACACTTTTTCTGGAACAAGTTCTGCTACACCAATTGTTGGAGGAGCTATGGTTTCACTTTTAGGCATGGCCAAGAGTCTTGGGGTTTCACTTTCTCCTAAGAAACTTAGAGCAATCTTACGCTCTACCGGTACTCCTCAAGTTGAGCCTAATGGTCAGAGAATCGGGAATCTACCGGATATTAAAGCAGCTCATAGGGTTTTATTTAAAAATAATTAATTTTTTTTCGGGGCAGCTCTTCTTGTTGCCCCTAACTTGCCCCCACAGAATTCCAAGCACTTATATAGGATGCGTCATTATCTCAACACTTTCGGTAAACTTATTTTATTTTCAGGAAAATCTTTCCCTTAATAAACCTTTTATATTCAGGTACTTATATATGCCTTCGAATATGGTCAGTTTCTTTAATTGGGCTGGATATAAGTGCCTGTAATGAGTGTGCGGAGCGTTATTCTCGTACAATATTAAGGTACTGAATTCATTGAAATAGCCGATAAGAACTTTGGAGCAGCTATAAAGATATGAAACAAGCTTTGAACAATCACATTCTCTTGATCATGATTGCACTAGGATCCTTAGTGCTTCACGGTTGTGGTGCGAGTGGTGTTGGCTCTCAAGGTTTTGTTGAAGAAAAAACTCCTCGCATAAGATTCTCAACAGCTTCAGGACCAGACAAGATCTTTGAGCCATGGGGCGAAGTGATCATTGGCTTTAGTGATACGCGAACCTTTACCATCACAAACTACGGTGATGAAACCGCTTCATCAATCACAGCAACTATTTCTGATTCAACTGGCCTGGCCATTCCTGAATATTATTTTGAAGGAACTCCTGGAGTTAATAACGGCGTTGGGACTTATCCTGGTAATGGCGGAACTTGCGGAAGCTCAATTGCGGCAGGAGCAAGTTGTACTGTTGAAATTACTTTTAGGCCTTTAGTCTCAGGGTTAAAGTCTGAAAACGTTGTGGTTAGTTTTACAGGGGGCATTCACTCTTACTCAGGAACTGTTGGTCTTACTGGGGAAGGGAAGAGACCGGCTAATATTTTAATTAGAAAGCTTTATCAATTGGCCTCGCCAAATAATTCTCCTGATATGATCGTCACTCCTCACGAAGACTTTCCGGGAGAACTTCTTCCACTAAGTTCAACGACACCGATCATGCCCATTAAGATTGATCCTGTCTTAAGTGATCCTTACTTTCCTGGGGTGACTTCTGGAACTCATAGGCAAACTATTGACTATGGTCAAACTGCTAACGGTGGTTGGAAAGACTATATTTATGAAATCAGAAACTATGGTGACAAGGTGGCCGAGCAGGTTCAGGTCTTTGGTCTAGGAGCGGGAACTGGCTTTAGTATTGTTAACGACGCTGATACAACTTGTGATGACCTCTACGCCATGCCTCTAACTCCGCCAGCAGCTTTTAGTTCTGGCGTGATCAATATGAACGACATGGGTGAGATGGAATCTTGTAGCATCAAGGTTCGTTATAATCCGGCCCTCGCTCAAGGTGACTCAACTGGAAACGCCGACACGATTGGCTTTTCTTTTTACAACGGTTTTAGAATTGTAGGGGACCCAAGCTTACCAGCAGGGCAAAGATTACTAACGCCTCTTTTTGATGAACCAAACCTTTACGATCTAACAGGGACCGGGATGAACTGGGCCTTTCTTGTTATCAACGAGGCCACGAGCCCTTATGATTATGGAACCTATGCTAATGGTTCAACGAGGGGATTAAATGGATTCACTCTTGAGAACTATGGTGCCGCCTCTGCCGTTAATGTTAATGACATTGGATTAAATACAAACTTTACTCTTTTAGGAACCGGCTCTTGCGTTGGGGGAACAACTCCTACTGTTAATGCTTCGGCCGTTCATGGAACTCCTGCAAGTTGTGATCTCAATATTCAGTTCACTCCGCAAACCGTGGGGAATCCTTTAACGGATTCAATTCAACTTGATTATGAATTTGATGGGGCCGGATCTTTAATTTCTACTTTGACTGGACCTGCGACTCCGCCGCCTTATACAAATACAGCGGCTAATAATTCAACACCACTTATCATGCCAAACTATCCTGTTCATGATGTTCAAGGAACGGCAGTGACGCCGGCCAACCTGGCCATTGCTCCTTCGCCCTTAACTTGGACTCATTCAACAGCGGCCTATGGAACTGATCTTTTAAATAACGGAACTTACTATCAAAGCTTTACCGTCACAAACTCTGGTGAGTATCAGGCCTTAACTTTTACTGATACGGCCGCTATTGCAGCTCCTTTTATTTATGCTGGAGGCTTTCCTGGAGATGGGGATGGTCGTGACGCTGGAGGAACGGGAACAAACTCTAGTCCTATTGATGCTATTGTTGATGCTGACGGATCATGCGCGGCCCTTGGCTCTATTGCTGGTGGAGCGAGCTGTACACTGATTGTTCAGTACTCACCGACAGCTTATGTATCTTCTTCGATTCAAGAAACACTTAACTTTGATTATGATAATGGAACAGGAAATGTTTCTGTTCAAACGAGTATCGCTCAAGTTGATATTACAACAAGTGTAAGGCAACCTGAGTTAGCGGTGAGCGCTCCTGTTGATCTTGGAAATGATGCTCCTGATACAAGAAATGAGTGGATCAACCAAGATAATTATACGGCCTATCCCGTTAGCGGAACTTGTTGGCCTGATACGGTTGTTGGTGCGGGGACTGATGATGTTCAGATTGCTGTTCGTGACCGCCTTGGAGCTACAAAGTCTTTTAGCACCAACTGTACTGGTGGATCTTATTCAACCACACTTGATCTTTCACCAAATTGTTCAGTAGGACCTGGTCTTCCTATTGGCTGTCTTCAAGACTCAGCTCTTGATGGAAGCTTTGATGCTTTTTGGGATTTTAATATTATTGTTAGCCATGTTGACGAACTTGGAAACGCTCCTGTTGAAAATCCAATTGGTGGAGTCAATGGTTTTCAACTTCGTAAAGATGTTGGGATACCAAGTGTTAATAATGTAAGGGCCGTTGCTGTTTCAACAAATCCTCATGGAGTCGATCAGTATAACGCCGGGAAGATCATTGATATCTATGTTGAATGGGATGAGAAAGTATATGTCGCTGGTGGCGTCCCTAATATTACACTCGAAAATCAAACGGGAACTAACCCGGTTGTTAATTATACAAGTGGATCTGGGTCGCCGACTCTTACTTTTAGATATACAGTCAGTGCAGGAGAGAATTCAACAGCTCTTGAATACGTTAATACAAGTTCATTAAATCTTAATGGCGCCACTATCCAAGATCAGGCAGCTAACGATGGAATCCCAACTCTACCTGTTATTGGTCCTGGTGGAAGTGGCTTTAATTCAATCTCTGATAACGCGACTTTTATAATAGATACAGTGGCCCCGGTAGTTTCAAGTGTTGATGCCATAGAGCCAACACCAACGGATGGCTTTTATACAAACCCTGAAGTTATTGCCATCAGAGTTAAGATGAGTGAGGCCGTTATTGTTAATGCCGGTACTCCTGAGATCACTCTTAATATGACAGGACCTAATGCTGATGTAGCGGTACCTTATTCAAGCATTTCAGCGGATAATCAAACCTTAACCTTTAATTACACCATTAGTGATGGTGATAATAATGCAGACCTAGATTATGAGAATACAACTGCTTTTAGTGTGGGAGACATTGAAGACTTTGCAACGAACGACGCTACTAGAACTCTTGCAGCACCAGGCGCAGTAAATTCTATTTCAGATAATCAGGCCGTAGCGGTTGATACAAAAGAGCCTCTTGTAACGGAAGTGACTTCACCTACAGGAACAGGATTTTATAAGGCCGGTGAAGAAGTAGATATCACTGTTGTTTGGGATGAAATTGTTAATGTTTCAGGAACCCCGCAGATTACATTGAACATGGCAGGACCTAATGCTGATATTGCTGTTAATTATACAAGCGGATCAGGATCAGACACTCTTACTTTTAGATACACAGTCTTAACAGGTGATAATACTAATGATCTTGATTATGAAGATACTAACGCTCTTGTTTTAAATGGCGGGGATATTGAAGATCGCGCTACTAACGATGCGGTAGTTGCTGGAGCTCTTGCAGTTCCAAACGCAGTAAACTCAATCAGTGATGATCTAGCTATCGTTATTGATACGATTCCAGCAACTGTTGATGAGGTTACGACGAATAAAAATGATGGCTTTTATACAACTGGTGAAGTGATTGATATCATCGTTGATTTTTCTGAGGATGTTTTCGTAACAGGCTCTCCACTTATTACACTTGAGAACTCTCTTGGTGGGCGGCCAGTCACTTATACAAGTGGTTCTGGAACTGAACTTATTACTTTTAATTACACAGTTGTCTTTGGGGATATGAGCACGGATCTTGATTATCAGGCCGTCAATTCACTTGTCCTGAATAGTGGAACCTTAAATGATATTGCTGATAACCCTTCAACCTTAACTTTAGACACTCCGTTAACTGGTGCTAACTCAATGGGTGTTGATCACGCTATTGTTATCGATACGGCGCCGCCAGAGATTGTTGAAGTACGGGCGGATAAATTTAACGGATTTTATAAGGCCGGTGAGCTGATTCCCATTGAGATGGTGATCACTGAAAGTGTCACCGTTTCAGGAACGCCAACTTTGACTTTAGAGAATCAATCCGGGGCCGATGTTGTCGTTAACTACTCAAGTGGGTCTGGAACAGATACTCTGACTTTTAATTATACGGTCTCAGCCGGTGAAGATAATACGGATCTTGACTATATCGCTGTTCTTCCTATTAGCTTTAACGGCGGTAATATCTCTGATGCTTCAACTAACCAGTTAGATTTAACTACCATTGCCGCGCCATTTGCAGTCAATTCAATTTCAGATAATCAAGATATCGCAATTGACACCACTGTCCCGACTCTAAGCACGGTTAGTATCTACTCAAACAATGCAAATCCAGTTTTTGCTAAAGTGGGGGATATTGTAACTCTAAGTTTTTCAGCTGATGAGCCACTTCTGTCTGATCCAACGGTACTGATCGATGGAAACGTCGCTGTCGTTGCAGGGGCGACTCCTAATTACACGGCCACTTACACAATGCAGGCGGGAGATACGGAAGGTGTTCTAGCTTATACCATCGACTTTCTTGACCGGGCGTCTAACCCTGGAGTTCAAGTTAGCGCTCCAACAGATGCTTCAACAGTTACCTTTGATGAAACAGCGCCACTGGCACCGGCCGTCAATATTTCTTCAAACGGACTGAATAATAATTACGCCAAAGTGGGAGACATTGTTACAGTTAGTTTTACTGTGGACGACACACTTCTTGCTACGCCCACGGTAACCATTGATGGAAACTCAGCGGTGGTCTCAGGGACTAATCCAAACTATACGGCCGCCTACACTATGCAGGCCGGAGATACTGAGGCGGTTCTTGGCTTTACTTTAGACTTTACAGATAAGGCGGGTAACCCGGCCCTTCAAGTTGTCGCCACAACAGATGCCTCGAGCGTTACTTTTGATGAGACAATCCCTACAGCCTCTCCAAGAAGTATTTATTCAGACAATATAAATACTTCTAGAGCAAAAGTGAATGATGATGTCATTTTATCATTCACTGTTAGTGAAGTTCTGCATAGCGATCCAACAGTAACTATAGATGGAAATACGGCAACAATTAATAATGCAAGCGCTCCTGCCTATACGGGAGCCTACACTATGCAGGCCGGAGATACCGAAGGTGTGCTTGCTTACACTATCGACTTTATCGATCTTGCCGGTAATGTGAATACCACTTATACAACGGTAACGGACGCAACTACGGTTGTCTTTGATGAGACTCCTCCTACTGCGCCAGCTATTAGTATCTTTTCTAATAACGCCGCTACTAATTTAGCAAAAGTAGGGGACATTGTTACTTTAAGTTTTACAGTGGATGAGCCGTTACTTGGAAATCCAACGGTAACTATTGATACGCAGCCTGCAACACTTGGCGGCGCCTATCCAAACTACACAGCTAGTTATACTTTAGTCGGCGGGGAAAACGAAGGCGTTCTGGCCTTTACTGTTGATTTTACCGATGCTGTAGGTAACCCGGCCGTACAAGTAACTGCAACAACGGATTTAAGTACTGTCACTTTTGATGAAACGCCGCCACAGTTATCGGCAGTTTTGATTTCTTCGAACAACGTAAATACTTCAGCCAGAGCAAAAGTCGGTGATACCGTTACGATTTCACTGACCGCTAATGAGACCCTCATTGCTGATCCAACAGTGACGATTGATGGCAATACAGCGACTATAAACAATGCTGGGGCTCCGACTTACGGTGCAAGCTATATAATGATGGCCTCTGATACTGAAGGGGTGCTTGCTTATACTCTAGATTTTACGGATGCTGCCGGAAACCCAGGTGTTCAAGTAACGGCAACCACGGATGCTTCGCAAGTTATTTTTGATGAGACAGCACCTACACTTCCTTTGGTAACTATCTTTTCAAATAACGGCAACCCTGCTTTAGCAAAAGTAGGAGACATTGTTACTCTTAGTTTTACAGTGGATGAGCCGCTGGTTTCAAATCCATCTGTTAGTATTGATGGAAACACTGCAACTATTGGCGGCGTGGCACCAAATTATACGGCAAGCTATACTATGCAGGCCGGAGACACGGAAGCTATTCTAACTTACGCCATCGACTTCACAGATTCAGTTGGTAACGTGGGAATTCAAATTACTTCAGTAACTGATGCTACAACGGTGACTTTTGATGAGACTCTACCTACGGCACCAGCAGTTACTATTTTTTCTAACAACGCTGATACGGCCTTAGCAAAAACAGGGGATATTGTAACTCTTAGTTTTACTATCGATGAACCGCTACTTGGTAACCCAACTGTAACTATTGGTGGAAACGCCGCTACTTTAGGCGGTGCTTATCCAAATTATACTGCCAGCTATACATTTGTAGGCGGCGAAACAGAAGGTATTCTTGCCTACACATTAGATTTTACTGATGCCACAGGGAACAATGCCCTTCAGGTAACTTCAACTACGGATTCCACACAGGTTCGCTTTGATGAGACGCCTCCAGTGGCAAATCCCGTAACGATTTATTCAAATAATTTTAATACGGCCAGGGCAAAAGTTGGAGACGACGTTATCATTAGCTTCACTGTTAGTGAGACCTTACTGATCGATCCAACTGTTACAATAGATGGAAACGCGGCAACGATTAATAATGCTTCGGCCCCAAGTTATACGGCCACGTATACTATGCAGGCCTCAGATACTGAGGGCGTGCTTACTTATACCTTAGACTTTGTTGACTTAGCAGGAAATACCGCAACACAAGTAACAGCTACATCAGATGCTTCACAAGTTGTCTTTGATGAGACCGCGCCACTAGCTCCAGCAGTTTCTATCTTTTCTAATAACGCAAATACGTCGTTAGCAAAAGTTGGGGATATCGTTACTCTAAGCTTTACTATTGATGAACCGCTACTTGGTAACCCAACAGTTGTGATTGATGGTAAGGCCACGACTCTTGCTGGATCGTATCCAAACTTTACGGCCAGCTATACCTTTGTCGGCGGTGAAACTGAGGCTGCTCTTGGCTTTACCTTAAATTTTACGGACGCGGTTGGTAATCCAGGATTACAAGTAACGGCCGTAACCGATGGCACGTCAGTTACTTTTGATGAAACACTTCCTACTGCACCTGTCGTAACAATTTATTCTAATAATGCTAATAGCGTGAGAGCAAAGGTTGGGGATGATGTTATTCTTAGCTTTACTGTGGACGAGCCACTACTTGGATCACCTACAGTTACGATTGATGGCAACGCTACAGTTATTGGCGGGGTTCATCCTAACTACACAGCTACTTACACAATGGCAGGCAGTGATACTGAAGGCATCTTAACTTATACTTTAGATTTTGATGACTCCGCTGGAAATTCAGCCACTCAAGTAACGGCTACAACAGATTCTTCACAAGTTATTTTTGACGAGACGGCGCCAACTTCTAATCCGGTAACTATTTATTCTAATAACTCAAATACGGCTATTGCTAAGGTGGGCGATACAGTGACACTAAGCTTTACTGTGGATGAGCCATTACTTGGATCGCCTACTGTCACTATTGATGGAAACGCTACAACTATTGGGGGCACTCATCCATCTTATACCGCTGACTATACTCTTGTTGGCGGCGAGACTGAGGGAAGCTTAGCTTTTACTTTAGATTTTACAGATGCTGTTGGTAATCCGGCCGTTCAAGTAACGGCAACAAGCGATTCTTCAACAGTTATCTTTGATAACACTCCTCCAACAGCGCCAGGTGTGACGATCTTTTCTAATAATGCAAATACGGCACTAGCAAAAGTTGGCGATATTGTAACTCTAAGCTTTACTGTAGATGAGCCTTTATTAACTACACCTACTGTAACAATTGATGGAAATGCAGCTGTGGTTGCTGGAACTAATCCAAACTATACGGCGACTTATACAATGCAGGCCCTAGACACAGAAGGTGTCCTCGCCTTTACTTTAGATTTTCAAGATAATTCAGGTAACCAAGCTGTTCAAGTAACAGGTGTTACTGATGCAACCTCTGTTACCTTTGATGAAACGGCGCCTTTATCTTTAGCTAGAAGTATTTTTTCTAATAACGCTAATACAGCAAGGGCAAAAGTAGGGGATATTGTCACCCTTAGCTTTACTGTCAATGAGCCGCTCCTTGGATCACCATCAGTAAGTATTGATGGAAACACAGCAACTATTGGCGGAGCTTACCCATCGTACACGGCCAGCTACACCATGGCCGCTAGCGATACTGAAGGCGTACTTACTTACGCTATCGACTTTAACGACGCCGCTGGAAACCCTAATGCTACTTACACAACAGTAACGGACGCCTCGCAAGTTATCTTTGATGAGACAGCACCAATGGCAAATCCCGTTACCATTTATTCAGATAATGTAAATACCGCTCTAGCCAAGGTTGGAGATACGGTTACTTTAAGCTTTACTGTGGATGAGCCTCTACTAGGCAATCCGACAGTAACAATTGATAGTCAGGCAACAACCCTTGGTGGCGCTTATCCAAGTTATACGGCAAGCTATACTTTTGTCGGCGGAGAAACAGATGGTGTTCTGGCCTTCACTTTAGACTTTACTGATAATGTTGGTAACCCAGCGACTCAAGTGATTGCGGTAACAGATGGAACATCTGTTACTTTTGATGAAACTGTTCCAACTCTTGCGCCAGTTACGATAGCTTCCAGTAATGCAAATTCTGGTCGTGCTCTAGTTGGTGATGTTGTTACTATTACTTTTACGGCTTCAGAGAATTTAATAAGAGATCCAACGGTAACTATCGATGGAAACGCGGCAACGATAAATAATGTAGCGGCACCTGTTTATCAGGCCAGCTATACTATGCAGGCCTCAGACACAGAAGGAATTCTCGCCTTTACTATCGACTTTGTTGATACGGCATCTAATCCTGGTGTCCAAGTCACTGCCACAACTAACTTTAGTCAGGTCATCTTTGATGAGACGGCGCCACAGGCTCCTGCCGTTTCAATCTTCTCTAATAATGGAAATCCGGCCCTAGCAAAAGTTGGCGACATCGTTACCTTAAGTTTCACAGTGGATGAGCCACTCCTTGGATCGCCAACTGTAACGATTGATGGAAACGGGGCTACCATTGGTGGAGCTTACCCAAGC
Organism: Sulfitobacter sp.; assembly: GCA_047630275.1. Taxonomy (GTDB): domain Bacteria; phylum Bdellovibrionota; class Bacteriovoracia; order Bacteriovoracales; family Bacteriovoracaceae. The sequence continues at coordinate 905,748 of JBLHVN010000001.1, forward strand.
TATACGGCAACTTATACAATGCAAACAGGGGACTCCCAAGGGGCCCTTGGCTTTACACTCGATTTTACAGATGCCGTAGGTAATCCTGCTATCCAAGTAACCGCAGTTAGCGATGCTAGCTCAGTTACCTTTGATGAGACAGCGCCAACTTCTACTCCAAGAAGTATCTATTCTAATAATGCTAATTTGGCCCGTGCTAAAGTCGGAGACGACGTCATAATAAGCTTTACTGTGAGTGAAGCATTACTTGGCTCACCGACAGTTACGATTGATGGTAATGCAACTGTCATTGGTGGAACTCATCCTAACTACACAGCAACTTACACCATGCAGGCCTCAGATAGTGAAGGCATCTTAACTTATACAATTGATTTTGATGATGCTGCCGGAAATTCTGCGGTACAACTTACTACGGTTACAGATGGGACGACGGTTACTTTTGATGAGACGGCACCAACTTCTAATCCAGTAACTATTTATTCAAATAATTCCACTTCAACTACAATTGCTAAGGTTGGCGATACCGTTACTCTTAGCTTTACTGTAGATGAACCTCTACTTGGATCGCCTACTGTCACTATTGATGGAAACGCTACAACTCTTGGGGGCACTCATCCATCTTATACAGCGGACTATACTCTTGTTGGCGGCGAGACTGAGGGAAGCTTAGCTTTTACTTTAGATTTTACTGATGCCGTTGGTAATCCTGCAACTCAAGTGATTGCAACATCGGACTCTTCCTCAGTTGTATTTGATAGCACTGCTCCTCTAGCACCGGCCGTAACTATCTTTTCTAATAACGCTGATACAACTTTGGCAAAAGTAGGGGACATTGTTACTCTTAGCTTTACCGTTAACGAGCCACTTCTTGGATCACCGACAGTTACTATAGATGGGAACGCGACGACAATTGGTGGATCATATCCAAGTTATACCGCGGCTTATACAATGGTCGGCGGAGAGGCAGAAGGAAATCTAGGATTTACTTTAGACTTTACAGATCTCTCTGGTAACCCGGCTATTCAAGTAACGGCAACAAGTGATGCTTCTCAAGTTCGTTTTGATGAAACGGATCCTACGGCAACACCGAGAACAATCTTTTCCAATAACGCTAATACCGCAAGAGCAAAAGTTGGCGATGATGTGACCATCAGTTTTACGGTTAGTGAAACTTTATTAGCAGATCCAACGGTTACCATTGATGGAAATACTGCTACTATTAATAGTGCTGGAGCTCCAAGCTACACGGCAACTTATACAATGCAGGCCTCAGACACTGAAGGCGTTCTTGCCTATTCCATCGACTTTATTGATCTTGCTGGAAACACGAATACAACTTATACAACAGTAACGGACGCTTCGCAGGTTGTCTTTGATGAGACAGCACCAATGGCGAATCCAGTTACTATTTATTCAAATAATGGAAATACGGCTCTTGCAAAAGTAGGGGACATCGTTACTTTAAGTTTTACTGTGAATGAGCCTTTACTTGGCAATCCGACAGTGACAATTGATAGTCAGGCAACAACCCTTGGTGGCGCTTATCCTAGTTATACGGCAAGCTATACTTTTGTCGGGGGAGAAACAGATGGTGTTCTGGCCTTCACTTTAGACTTTACTGATAATGTTGGTAACCCGGCGACTCAAGTGGTTGCTGTAACTGACGCAACATCTGTCACTTTTGATGAAGTCGTTCCTACAGCAACGCCAGTTACGATTAGCTCTAATAATTCTAATAGTGCTAGAGCAAAAGTTGGGGATGTTGTTACTCTTAGTTTCACTGTTAATGAGGCACTTCTTGGAAGCCCAACTGTTACTATCGATGGCAACGCTACAACAATCGGCGGAGCTCATCCAAGTTATACGGCAAGCTATACAATGGTAGGCGGCGAGACTCAAGGAGTCTTGGGCTTTACTCTTGATTTTGATGACGCCGCAGGAAACTCGGCCGTTCAAGTGACAGCAACAAGCGATGCTTCGCAGGTCATCTTTGATGAAACGGCGCCACAGGCTCCTGCAGTTTCAATCTTCTCTAGTAATGGAAATCCGGCCCTAGCAAAAGTTGGCGACATCGTTACCTTAAGTTTCACAGTTGATGAGCCACTCCTTGGATCGCCAACTGTAACGATTGATGGAAACGGGGCCACCATTGGTGGAGCTTACCCAAGCTATACGGCAACTTATACAATGCAAACAGGGGACTCCCAAGGGGCCCTTGGCTTTACACTCGATTTTACAGATGCCGTGGGTAATCCTGGTATCCAAGTAACCGCAGTTAGCGATGCTAGCTCAGTTACCTTTGATGAGACAGCGCCAACTTCTACTCCGAGAAGTATCTATTCTAATAATGCTAATTTGGCCCGTGCTAAAGTTGGAGACGACGTCATTATAAGCTTTACTGTGAGTGAGGCATTACTTGGCTCACCTACAGTTACTATTGATGGTAATGCAACTGTCATTGCTGGAACTCATCCTAACTACACAGCAACTTACACTATGCAGGCCTCAGATACTGAAGGCATCTTAACTTATACAATTGATTTTGATGATGCTGCCGGAAATTCTGCGATACAACTTACTACGGTAACGGATGGGACAACGGTTACTTTTGATGAAACCCTACCAACTGCTCTAGGTGTTACGATCTTTTCTGATAATCTTAATACGGCCAAGGCCCAGGTAGGAGATGTTGTAACCGTTAGCTTTACTGTGGATGAGCCTCTTCTTGGTAATCCAACTGTAACTATTGATGGAAATGCTACAACTCTTGGCGGGGCTTACCCATCTTTTACAGCTAGCTATACAATCGTTGGCGGTGAGACAGAGGGAAGCCTAGCTTTTACTTTAGATTTTACAGATGCTGTTGGAAATCCTGCTACTCAAGTGACGGCCACATCAGATGCTTCGCAAGTAGTCTTTGATGAGACGGCGCCATTAGCGTCAGCCGTGTCTATCTTTTCTAATAATGGAAATACGTCCCTTGCCAAAGTTGGAGACATTGTTACTTTAAGTTTTACTGTGAATGAGCCTCTACTAGGGTCGCCTACAGTTACTATCGATGGAAATGCCACTACAATTGGTGGAACTTATCCAAGCTATACTGCGACTTATACAATGGTAGGTGGTGAGTCTGAAGCGGTCCTTGGATTTACACTTGATTTTACTGATGCTTCCGGGAACCCTGCTATACAAGTCGTAGCGGTATCTGATGCAACATCTGTTACTTTTGATGAAACAGCTCCTCTTTCAGCGGCCAGAAGTATTTTCTCTAATAATGGAAACGCCGCTCTTGCAAAAGTGGGAGACATTGTAACCGTTAGCTTTACCGTTAATGAAACTTTACTTGGCTCTCCAACTGTAACGATTGATGGAAATTCCTCTACGATTAGCGGAACTCATCCTAACTACACGGCCACTTACACTATGCAGGCCTCAGATACGACCGGAATCATAGCTTACACAATTGATTTTGATGATGCTGCCGGAAATTCTGCCATTCAACTTACAACCGTAACAGATGCAACCACTGTTACCTTTGATGAAACAGCGCCGACTTCTTCTCCAAGAAGTATTTACTCTAATAATTTAAATCCAGCTCTTGCTGCTGTAGGGGATGTTGTTACTCTTAGCTTCACTGTTGATGAGCCGCTGCTTGGTAATCCAACAGTAACCATCGATGGCAATGCCACAACCCTCGCTGGAGCTTACCCAAGTTATACTGCTAGTTATACAATGGCCGGTGGAGATACAACGGGTGTCTTAGCTTACACAATTGATTTTGACGATGCCGCTGGAAATTCAGCGATTCAACTTACAACAGTAACAGATGGAAGCACCGTAACTTTTGATGAGACCCTCCCAACGCTTGCGCCAGTCACCATCGCATCTAATAATGCTATTAATTCTGACTGGGCAAAAGTTGGAGACACGGTCACCATTACTTTTACAGCAAGTGAAACTCTACTTAATGATCCAACCGTAACAATTGACGGAAATGCCGCTACTATAAATAATGTTGCTGCTCCGACTTACTTAGCTTCATATATTATGCAAACTGGCGACACTGAAGCAGCCTTAACCTATACCATCGACTTTGAAGATACTTCTGGAAACAATGGAGTTCAAGTTACGGCCACGACTAACTTTAGTACCGTGACTTTTGATGAAACAGTTCCAACTTCAACTCCAAGAACTATCGCTTCAAATAATATAGATCCAGCTCAAGCCGTAGCAGGAGATATCGTTACTTTAAGTTTTACCGTTAATGAGGTTCTTGCTGCTAATCCGACAGTAACCATCGATGGAAATGCAGCCACAATTGGTGGAACAGGGCCTAACTATACTGGAGCCTACACTTTCTTAGGACCTGAAACTGAGGCTGTTGTCGCTTACACAATTGATTTTATGGATAGGGCCGGGAACACTTCAGTTCAGTACACAACTGTGACTAATGGGTCGACGGTTACATACTCCAATACGCCGCCAACTCTTAATCCAGTGGCGATTTATTCCAATAATGGAAACACGGCTCTGGCGAAAGTTGGAGATATCGTTACTCTCAGTTTTACCTCTGATCAGAGTCTATTAAGTGATCCGACGGTAACAATAGATGGAAATACGGCCACAGTTAATAATGCCAGCGCACCAAGCTATACGGCATCTTATACAATGCAGGCCGGAGACAATGATGGAGTGCTAGCCTTTACAATTGATTACGTAAGTCTTGGTGGTCTCTCTGGTACTCAAGTAACTTCAACTTCTGATTCAAGCACAGTGACTTTTGATGAGGTCGATCCATTAGCAACACCGGTAACTATCTATTCTAATAATGCTAATACGGCCCGGGCCAAGGTTGGCGACATTGTAACTCTAAGTTTTACAGTTAATGAACCTCTACTTGGATCGCCTACTGTCACTATTGATGGAAACGGGGCCACCATTGGCGGCGCTTATCCGAGCTATACAGCAAGCTATACTTTTGTTGGCGGTGAAAATGATGGTGTGCTTGCTTTTACTCTCGATTTTGACGATGCCACTGGAAATTCAGCTACTCAAGTGGTTGCCGTGACTGATGCTTCATCCGTTACTTTTGATGAAGTTCTCCCGACTGCGCCGGCAGTTAGCATTTATTCTAATAACGCTAATCCTGTCATCGCTAAAGTAGGGGACATTGTCACGGTAAGCTTTACAGTTGATGAACCATTACTTGGTAATCCAACAGTCACAATAGATTCTCAAGCTACAACTATTGGCGGCGCTTATCCAAACTATACAGCCTCTTATACTTTAGTAGGCGGTGAGAATGAAGGTGCTCTTGCCTTTACCTTAGATTTTACTGATGCCACCGGTAACACTGCTGTTCAAGTAACATCTACTAGCGATGCATCATCTGTTACTTTTGATGAAACTGTTCCAACTTCTCCAGCTAGAAGTATCTTCTCAAACAATGCCAATCCTGCCCTAGCAAAGGTAGGGGATATTGTGACTCTTAGCTTTACAGTTAATGAGCCACTACTAGGGTCTCCAACAGTGACTATAGACAGCAAGGCAACAACAATTGGCGGAGCCTATCCAAGCTATACGGCGAGCTATACTTTTGTAGGCGGCGAAACTGAAGCGGTCCTTGGATTTACTTTAGATTTTACGGATGCTTCGGGTAACCCTGGAGTTCAAGTGACGAGCGTTACTGATGCAACATCGGTAACTTTTGATGAAACTGATCCACTGGCAACACCAGTTACTATTTATTCTAACAATGCCAATCCTGCCCTAGCAAAGGTAGGGGATATTGTGACCCTAAGCTTTACAGTCAATGAGCCGCTTCTTGGTTCTCCTACTGTGACTATTGATGGAAACGCTACTACTCTTGGTGGAGCTTATCCAAGTTATACTGCGAGCTATACATTCGTAGGCGGCGAAAATGATGGAGTGCTTGCTTTCACTCTCGACTTTGACGATGCTACTGGAAACTCAGCGACTCAAGTGACAGCAACAAGTGATGCAACATCTGTTACTTTTGATGAAGTATTACCAACTGCACCAGCGGTTAGCATCTTCTCTAATAACGCTAACCCGGCCATTGCTAAAGTTGGTGACGTTGTGACTCTAAGTTTTACTGTCGATGAGCCACTCCTTGGTAACCCAACAGTGACGATAGACACACAGGCCACAACTCTTGGTGGAGCTTATCCTAACTATACGGCAAGCTACACAATGGTTGGCGGCGAGAACGAAGGGGCACTGGCCTTTACCTTAAATTTTGATGACGCCGCTGGAAACTCTGGTGTTCAAGTTACAGCAACAAGTGACTCAAGTTCTGTTACTTTTGATGAGACCGCTCCATTAGCATCAGCGGTAACTATTTATTCTAATAATGCCAATACGGCCCTCGCCAAAGTTGGCGACATTGTAACTCTAAGTTTTACAGTTAATGAACCTCTACTTGGTTCGCCTACTGTCACTATTGATGGAAAGGCAACTACTATTGGCGGGGCTTATCCGAGCTATACAGCTAGCTATACTTTTGTTGGCGGCGAAACTGAAGCTGTTATGACTTTTGCTCTCGATTTTACTGATGCTGGTGGAAATGCAGGAGTTCAAGTTACAGCAGTAACAGATGCAACATCTGTAACTTTCGATGAAACTTTACCGACATCTTCTCCAAGAAGTATTTATTCAAATAATGCTAATTCCTCTCTTGCTAAGGTTGGAGACATTGTAACCGTAAGCTTTACAGTGAACGAACCACTGCTTGGTAACCCAACTGTAACGATAGATGGAAACGCCACGACTCTTGGTGGCTCTTACCCAAGTTATACGGCAACTTACACCATGGCCGGTGGAGAGACGGAAGCTGTACTTAGTTATACAATTGACTTTGACGATGCGACAGGAAACTCAGCCACGCAATACACGACAGTGACTGATGCAAGCACAGTAACTTTTGATGAAACAAAACCATCGGCAGGACCAGTTATTATTGGTTCAAATAATGTCGATCCAGAAGTTGCGAATGTGGGGGATGATGTAACAATTAGCTTTACTGTAAGCGAGCCTCTACTTGCTGATCCATCGGTTACTATTGATGGAAATGTTGCGACAATCGGCGCAGCTTACCCGAACTATACTGCTACTTATACTATGCAATCAGGGGATAATGAGGGTGTTCTTGCTTACACTGTTGACTTTATTGATGCAGCTGGAAACGTAGCTAATCAGATCACTACAACAACTGATCTATCAGCAGTTGTCTTTGATGAAACACCTCCAACTGCTAATCCGGTGGCTATTTATTCAAATAATTTTAATACGGCACTGGCTAAAGTTGGCGACATTGTAACACTAAGCTTTACAGTAAATGAGCCATTGACTGGCAACCCTACGGCGACAATAGATGGAAGGGCCACGACTCTTGGCGGGGCATACCCTAGCTATACCGCTTCTTATACTTTTGTTGGAGGAGAGACTCAAGGAGTCCTTGGATTTACCATTGATTTTGTAGACGCCAACGGAATTGCCGGGGTTCAGGTAGTCGGAACTAGTGACGCCTCAACAGTTACTTTTGATGAAACTGTTCCAACTTCACCAGCTAGAAGTATCTACTCTAATAACGCTAACCCTGCTCTTGCTAAGGTTGGGGATACTGTCACTTTAAGTTTTACTGTGAACGAACCTCTGCTTGGAAGTCCAACGGTTACAATAGATGGTAATGCAGCGACTATTGGCGGAGCCTACCCAAGCTATTCTGCCAGCTACACACTAGTAGGCGGGGAGACAGAGTCGGCCTTAGGATTCACTCTTGATTTTACTGATGCGTCTGGAAACCCTGGAGTTCAAGTGACGAGCGTTACTGATGCAACATCTGTAACTTTCGATGAAACTGATCCGTTAACATCAGCTGTAACAATTTACTCTAATAACGCCAATACGGCCCTAGCTAAAGTGGGCGATATTGTAACTCTTAGCTTTTCAGTAGATGAACCGCTCCTTGGTAACCCGACGGTGACTATAGATGGTAATGCAACAACTCTTGGCGGATCATATCCTGCCTATACGGCCAGTTATACTTTTGTTGGCGGTGAAAACGATGGAGTCCTGGCCTTTACTTTAGATTTTGATGATGCCGCTGGAAACTCAGCGACTCAAGTGACAGCAACAAGTGATGCAACCACTGTTACTTTTGATGAAGTACTACCAACTGCGCCAGCGGTTAGCATCTTTTCTAATAACGCTAACCCGGCCATTGCTAAAGTTGGTGACGTTGTGACTCTAAGCTTTACTGTCGATGAGCCACTCCTTGGTAATCCAACAGTGACCATTGATTCTAAGGCCACAACGATTGCTGGTTCTTACCCAAGCTATACAGCAAGCTATACAATGGTGGGCGGCGAGACAGAAAGCTCTCTTGCCTTTACTTTAGATTTTGATGACGCTGCCGGAAACTCTGCCGTTCAAGTAACGGCAACAAGTGATGCTAGTACTGTTACTTTTGATGAGACCGCTCCATTAGCATCAGCCGTCACAATTTATTCTAATAACGCTAATACGGCCCTAGCTAAAGTGGGTGACATTGTAACTCTTAGCTTTACAGTGAACGAGCCATTACTTGGATCGCCTACTGTTACTATTGATGGAAACGCTACAACTATTGGCGGCGCCTATCCTAGCTATACAGCTAGCTATACTCTTGTTGGCGGCGAGAGTGAAGCGGCTCTTGGATTTACTCTTGATTTTACTGATTCTTCTGGAAACGCTGCGGTTCAAGTGACAGCGGTAACAGATGCAACGTCCGTAACTTTTGATGAGACAGCTCCGCTAGCTCCAGCCGTCACAATCTATTCTGATAACGCTAATACGGCCCTGGCTAAAGTAGGGGACATTGTAACTCTAAGCTTTACAGTGAACGAAGCACTGCTTGGTAATCCAACTGTCACCATTGATTCTCAAGGGGCAACTATCGGCGGCGCCTATCCTAGCTATACAGCAAGTTATACTCTTGTCGGCGGCGAGAGTGAAGCGGCCCTTGGATTTACTCTTAACTTTACAGATGCAGCAGGAAACCCAGCAGTTCAAGTAACGGCAGTAAGTGATGCAACCTCTGTAACCTTTGATGAGACTGCACCACTAGCGGCTCCGGTAACTATTTATTCTAATAACGCTAATACGGCAAAAGCTAAAGTAGGCGACGTGGTCACCTTAAGTTTTACAGTGAACGAACCACTGCTTGGTAACCCAACTGTCACCATAGATGGCAACGCCACGACTCTTGGTGGCGCTTACCCAAGTTATACTGCAGATTATACAATTCAAACAGGAGACACTGCTGGAATTCTTGCCTTTACTCTTGATTTTACAGACGCAACTGGAAACGCAGCGGCTCAGGTCACGGCAACATCAGATGCTAGCTCTGTTGAGTTTGATGAGATTGCTCCACTGGCCACTGCAGTTACAATCTTTTCTAATAACGGCAATACGGCCAGAGCAAAAGTAGGGGACGTTGTTACTCTAAGCTTTACAGTTAATGAGCCTCTGCTTGGTAATCCAACGGCGACGATTGATGGTAATGCGGCCACCATTGGTGGAGCTTACCCAAGTTATACGGCAACTTATACAATGCAAACAGGGGACAACCAAGGGGCCCTTGGCTTTACTCTAGATTTTACAGATGCTTTTGGAAATCCAGCAGTTCAAGTGACAGCGGTAACAGATGCATCGTCTGTAACTTTTGATGAGACAGCTCCATTAGCATCAGCCGTCACAATCTTTTCTAATAATGCCAATACGGCCCTAGCAAAAGTAGGGGACGTTGTTACTCTAAGCTTTACAGTTAATGAGCCATTACTAGGTAACCCAACTGTTACCATTGATTCTCAAGCGGCAACTATTGGCGGCGCCTATCCTAGCTATACGGCAAGTTATACATTTGTTGGCGGAGAAAATGACGGGGCCCTAAGTTTTACTCTCGATTTTACAGATGCAGTAGGAAACCCAGCGGTTCAAGTAAGCGCTGTAACAGATGCTTCTTCAGTAACCTTTGATGAAGTTCTTCCTACAGCTCCAGCGGTGACTATCTATTCTAATAACGCTAATACTGCTCTTGCTAAAGTGGGCGACATCGTCACTCTAAGTTTTAGTGTAGATGAGCCATTACTTGGGTCACCTACAGTAACGATAGATTCTCAGGCCGCAACTATCGGCGGATCATATCCTGCCTACACGGCCAGCTATACTTTTGTTGGCGGTGAAAACGATGGAGTCCTGGCCTTTACTTTAGATTTTGACGATGCTACTGGAAACTCAGCGACTCAAGTGACAGCAACAAGTGATGCAACATCTGTTACTTTTGATGAAGTATTACCAACTGCGCCAGCGGTTAGCATCTTTTCTAATAACGCTAACCCGGCCATTGCTAAAGTTGGTGACGTTGTGACTCTAAGCTTTACTGTCGATGAGCCACTCCTTGGTAATCCAACAGTGACCATTGATTCTAAGGCCACAACGATTGCTGGTTCTTACCCAAGCTATACAGCAAGCTATACAATGGTGGGCGGCGAGACAGAAAGCTCTCTTGCCTTTACTTTAGATTTTGATGACGCTGCCGGAAACTCTGCCGTTCAAGTAACGGCAACAAGTGATGCTAGTACTGTTACTTTTGATGAGACCGCTCCATTAGCATCAGCCGTCACAATTTATTCTAATAACGCTAATACGGCCCTAGCTAAAGTGGGTGACATTGTAACTCTTAGCTTTACAGTGAACGAGCCATTACTTGGATCGCCTACTGTTACTATTGATGGAAACGCTACAACTATTGGCGGCGCCTATCCTAGCTATACAGCTAGCTATACTCTTGTTGGCGGCGAGAGTGAAGCGGCTCTTGGATTTACTCTTGATTTTACTGATTCTTCTGGAAACGCTGCGGTTCAAGTGACAGCGGTAACAGATGCAACGTCCGTAACTTTTGATGAGACAGCTCCGCTAGCTCCAGCCGTCACAATCTATTCTGATAACGCTAATACGGCCCTGGCTAAAGTAGGGGACATTGTAACTCTAAGCTTTACAGTGAACGAAGCACTGCTTGGTAATCCAACTGTCACCATTGATTCTCAAGGGGCAACTATCGGCGGCGCCTATCCTAGCTATACAGCAAGTTATACTCTTGTCGGCGGCGAGAGTGAAGCGGCCCTTGGATTTACTCTTAACTTTACAGATGCAGCAGGAAACCCAGCAGTTCAAGTAACGGCAGTAAGTGATGCAACATCAGTAACCTTTGATGAGACAGCACCACTAGCGGCTCCGGTAACTATTTATTCTAATAACGCTAATACGGCACTCGCTAAAGTAGGCGACGTGGTCACCTTAAGTTTTACAGTGAACGAACCACTTCTTGGTAACCCAACTGTAACCATTGACTCTCAAGCGACCACCCTTGCCGGTAGCTATCCTAACTATACGGCTAGTTATACTTTTACAGGGGGAGAGAATGACGGAGTCCTGGCTTTTACTTTAGATTTTACAGACGCTACTGGTAATGCGGCCTCGCAGGTGACAGCTACATCAGACGCAACATCTGTTACTTTTGATGAAACAATACCGCTTGCTTCTGCTGTCACCATCTTTTCTAATAACGCTAATACGGCAAAAGCTAAAGTAGGTGATATTGTAACCTTAAGTTTTACTGTTAATGAACCACTTCTTGGTAATCCTACTGTAACGATTGATGGCAATAGCACTACTCTTAGTGGCACTTATCCAAGTTATACGGCAGCTTATACAATGCAAACAGGGGACACCGAAGCGGCCCTTGGCTTTACTCTAGATTTTACAGATGCTTCAGGAAATCCAGCGGTTCAAGTGACAGCGGTAACAGATGCAACGTCCGTAACCTTTGATGAGACAGCTCCATTAGCATCAGCCGTCACAATCTTTTCTAATAACGCTAATACGGCCAGAGCAAAAGTAGGTGACGTTGTTACTCTAAGCTTTACAGTGAATGAGCCATTACTTGGTAATCCAACTGTCGCCATTGATTCTCAAGCGGCAACTATCGGCGGCGCCTATCCTAGCTATACAGCTAGCTATACTCTTGTCGGCGGCGAGAGTGAAGCGGCCCTTGGGTTTACTCTTAACTTTACAGATGCAACAGGAAATCCAGCGGTTCAAGTGACAGCAGTTAGTGATGCAACATCTGTAATTTTTGATGAGACGGCCCCACTAGCGGCGCCAGTAACTATTTATTCTAACAATGCTAATACAGCTCTGGCTAAAGTAGGAGACATCGTCACTCTAAGTTTTACTGTCAATGAGCCACTACTTGGCAACCCAACAGTGACCATTGATTCTCAGACCGCAACTATTGGCGGATCATATCCTGCCTATACGGCCAGTTACACAATGGCCGGTGGCGAAACAACGGGTGTCCTTGGATTTACTTTAGATTTTACAGATGTTGTTGGTAATGCGGCCACTCAAGTAATTGCAGTTACAGATGCAACGTCTGTAACTTTTGATGAGACTCCGCCATTAGCGACACCTGTTAGTATTTCCTCAAATAATGCAACGACCACTTCAGCGAAAGTAGGCGACATTGTGACTCTAAGCTTTACTGTGAACGAGCCTCTTCTTGGTAACCCAACCGTTACTATTGATGGAAAGGCCGCAAGTATAATAGGCTCTTATCCTAATTACGGCGCCACTTACACCATGCAAACAGGGGACACAGCAGTTGTCGCCCTAGGGTTTACTTTAGATTTTACAGATGCCGTCGGTAATCCTGCCATTCAAGTAGTCGCTGTAACAGATGCTTCTCAAGTGATCTTTGATGAGACAGCACCTACGGCAACGTCCGTATCGATAGCTTCAAATAATGCAGACACAACAGCTGCTAAAATTGGAGATATCATAACCGTTAGTTTTACAGTTGATGATAATGTTGACGCCACTCCAACGGCGACCATTCAGACAAAAGCTGCCACAGTTGCTGTAGCAGGGGCCCATCCAAATTATACGGCTACTTATACAATGACGGGAACTGACACTGAAGGCGCAGTTGCTTTCACTCTTGATTTTAGTGATGAAGCAGGAAACGCAGCTACTCAAGTGACTGCAGTCACAGACGCTACGTCAGTAACTTTTGATAGAACAGTTCCTACTGCCACAGCAGTTAGTATCGCTTCAAATAATGCTACAACAACAGTTGCAAAATCAGGGGATGAGATAACTGTTAGTTTTACAGTCAGTGATAATGTGGACGCTATGCCAACGGCTACGATTCAAACAAAAGCCGCCACTGTAGCAGTCGCTGGAGCGCATCCAAATTACACGGCTAAATACACTATGATCGGAACCGATACTGAAGGAGCTGTTGCTTTCACAATTGATTTTAATGACGAAGCTGGAAACGCGGCGACTCAAGTGACAGCAGTGACTGACGCTACCTCTGTGACTTATGATAGAACAGCACCAACGGCTACAACAGTCAGTATTGCTTCAAATAATGCAAATGCATTATGGGCCAAAACTGGTGATGAAATTACGGTTAGCTTTACAGTGGACGATGATATGCTGGCCACGCCGACGGCAACGATTCAAACCAAAGCGGCGACTGTTGCTGTAGCAGGAGCTCATCCAAACTACACAGCTAAATACACAATGATCGGAACGGATACGGAAGGAGCGATTGCTTTTACAATTGATTTCTCTGATGAAGCAGGAAACGCGGCCACTCAAGTTACGGCAGTGACTGATGCTACGTCAGTAACTTTTGATAGGACAGCTCCCGTTTTACAATATGTAACCAGCACATTAGCAAATGGTGCCTATAACGATCCAAATGTAATCCCAGTTCAGATTCATTATGATTCAGATATGGTTGTAGCAGGCGGAACACCAGTAATCACATTAGAAGTAGGAGCGCCAGACGCTGCTATTTCTTATACAGGAACAACAGCTGAGACTTTATCATTTTCTTATACTATTGCTGACGGTGATGACAGTTCGGATTTAACTTATAATGACGGCGAGGCGATTAATCTAGCAGGAGCTACTATTACCGATCTAGCGGGTAATGCTCCAGCTAGTTTTGTTTTACCTAATAATACAGGAGCCCTTGGAGATTCTCTTGGGGATAGAAAAAATATTGAAGTGGATACGACTCATCCAACGATTGCTGTCACAACACCAGCCAATAGTAGTTATATCTTCGAAGGAAATGATAGTACCACTTTTTCTGTAACTGGGACTTGTTCTGAGCCTACTCAAAATGTAACTGTCGTTGCCAACGGAGGCGATGTTACCACTGCTCAGGTCACCCAGTGCGATGGGGCTAACTTCTCAGTGACCTTTGATTCAACTGCTTTAGCAAATAATACTGTTCATACAATTGCAGCGAAAGTGACTGATGCGGCTGGAAACTCTACGACCTCTGGAACCAATAGCGTGACTCGTGATGTAACTGATCCAACTCTTGCGGTAACTACTCCAACTACTGGAGCTTACTTTAATGAAAATACCGACAGTGCTACTTATTCAGTACTTGGGACTTGTAGTGAAAACCTCCAAAATGTTACTGTCCTAATTGATGCTGGAGCAGTCACGACAGCGCAAGTTGCTCAATGTAATGGAACAAACTTTTCAGTAACCTTTGATTCAACTGCTCTTGCTAATAATACGACCTTTACTTTGGCTGTGAGAATGAGTGATGTTGCAGGAAACTCAAATGATTCAGCTACGATATCAGTAACAAGAGATATTACAAAACCGGCAGCACCTACGGGACTTACAGTTACCTATGGTACCAATTCAAATTCAATTATCCCAAGCTTTACTTGGACTGAATCAACTGATCCAAATAAAGCAGGGCAAGAGGTAGGGCTCGACGCTGCTGCTCCTGGTGGAAATTCTGAAGATGGCTGGGATCCTATTGCTGAAGGAACAGCAACGGCTTCATTCCCTACAGTTAATAGTGCGCCACTAAGCGAATGTACCGATTACTATCCAAGCGTAAGAACTTATGATGATGCTGGAAACGTCTCTACTATTACTGCAGGTCAACCAATTAAAATCGATACGGTGGCTACAACCGGAGATCCTGTCTTTACTCAAGGGACAGATGCAACGCCTTCGTTTACTCCTACTATTACCATGACAACGGCAGCTACTGACGCCTGCGGTATTCATCACTATGAAATTAGAGTTTCTCACGATAATGGAGATGGTGGTGGAACAGCGGCTGATCAAATCTTAGATGCTGGTGAACAAGGAAATCTCTTTAATTGGTATAGTATTGGCGACGGAACTGATTTTCCTAAAAAGGTTGGGGGACAATCTTTTCTTCCTGGTAACTATTACTTCTATGAAATACGTGGTGTTGATTGGGGCGGAAATGTTACGGGAATCTTTGAATCTGCGGCCTTCGAAGTTGAAGTGAGTGTTGTAGGTAATTTTCAAACAGGAACTACTCACACGCCAACTACTGGATCAAACAGATACCTCTTCTTCTTCGCTTCGTTTGATATTGATAATGATGCTGGGGCTGATATGACTGCTGTGACTTACGGAGGTCAAGCGATGACTCAGGCAACGGAAGTTGATATCAATGGTAACTGCTGTGGTTGGGATACGAGAGTTGAAATCTGGATGCTTGATGAAGCAGGGATTGCCGCAGCTGAAGCGCTTCCTGGAACGACCTTTGTCCCTACTTATGATTTCCCTGGTAGAGTTAGGCCGAATTATAGTTCGCTTATGCTTGAAGGGGTTAGTCAGGTGTCTGCTATTTATAGTACAGCCTCGGGACTTGCCAATAATGGGAATAGTTTTACCACCTCAAGTTTAAATGAACTTAAAAAAGGGATTACATTAATGGCCGCTGGTCATGGGAATCCAAATGTAAACATAACTTTTCCAGGTGGATTTACTACTAGTGCCAATTTAACAGATGCATCTAATCAAACGACTCATAGGGCAGGATATGAACTACCTGCCGTAGATGGATCAAGGACTTTTAATGTGACTGCTGACTCAACCTTTAGGTTCGGGGCATGTGCGGTTCATATTGCACCATAAGGGGGAGACGTGCGTCTTTTAGTTAAAATTTCATTAGTATCGATATTACTTCTATCGGGGATTGCATCTGCGGAGGAGACCTCGGAAGAGGTCTTTGGACCTCGAGGTGAAGAAGTTAATATGGAAAAAGAAAATTATATCTTGATATTAAATGCAAAAGAAACTTGTGGAAAAGAAGGGAATAATCCTCAGCCTTGTGAGATTGCCTTACTATATAATAAAAATACAAAAAAATTATTACTCATTAAGCTCAATGGAAAAAAGAACAAATTGTCTAAGAACCAGATAGACGTGAATCTATTTCTGAAAAATCCTAAGAAATACAAGCATTATACAACTGAATATGACCTGGTTACTCTATTCTCTGGAACCGAGGATTTCTCCACTCTCAATGCTCGGATTGTTACTCATGAGGACCGAAAAAAGATCCTCGTTTCAGGACAATCATTTATGGCCTTTTTAGATGCTTATATTGATATTCATAACTACACAGACTGAAAGCTGAAAGCTCCTTTAATGTCCAAAATATCGACTTCTGCCGCATAAATAAGGCGTAATTTAGGCCTGTGAAATTACCTTCACAATTGATAACTCTTTGATATTAATGACTTTTATCCCCTGAGACCTATTTTAGGTTATGGCCTTGCTCTGTAGTGATAAAATAGGGGAATCAAGTATTAAGGAAGCTTTAAAAAAAGACCGATAGGTAAGTAGGTATGAGTTTCAGATTAAGAAAGCTATTCAAATTTATCCTTATAAGCATTTGCTTGCTTCAGCTTTCTTGCGTTGAAAACGCTAGCTCTAAAAGGGCCAAGTCAACCAAAGGGGCAGGATTAACTGACTCTGATGGATCAGGAAATGGTAATGGCGCTGGGCCAAACTCAGATGGAAATGTGATTGATGGCTCTGTTGATTTTACAAGAGGCCGGGCTGAACTAAGGCATATCGTTGATCCTTTTGACGGAACTTACAAAGAAAAAGTAACCATACCAAAGAACTTCACAGGCTTCTTATACCTATCAGGCCTAAACATAACTTCTCTTTCAGATAGAATCATCAAGGTTCGATTTAACTTTGGTAGAGAAATGGAACCTATTGTTGTTCCCGCTGCTATTGGTAGAGCTCCTGGGATTACGCCCCAAACAGATATTGAAGTTCTTATCCTTGACATGAACTCTAGACCTTTTGAAAACGTTCGTCTTCTTTATGACCTCTATGATTATAATAAGTACGAAACTTCAGTTGGTGGCTTCGATGAAGATGATATTGAATTTACTAATGACCCTCGTGATGGAGGACTCTATTGTAGAGGTCTTAGAATCGAGCATGATTCTACTTTTTTAGATTCTTCTTCAAATGGACTTTGTGACGCTGCCGATGAGAAGTGTAATTATGCTTACGCAAAGGTTGTGGACTCTGGGTTAGTCTCTGGAGGTATTGCCTTTAACCCATCCGAGCCTCAAATCGATATTGATGGTAATGGTTATACTCAAGATAGCTCAGAGAATGCACTTAAGAAATGCTTACCTGATACAGGCTCTGGTAATGAGACTTCAGCAGAAGCTATTATCAATGGAACCTTTCAGACGGCCCTGGCATACGGAGCGAATGTAACAGTTGATGGAACTACCTATCAATACAACGGACCCTATAGGGCCATTGCTTCTTCAGAATGGGAAATTACAGGAGACGCAATAGTCTCTTCTATTGATGCTACCAACCAAGTGGGAACAGGACTTTTTCAATCACTACTTAGCCCAGGAAATGTTGATTCAGGACAGAGGTCCTTCTTATTTCCTCGAGCGGGAAAGATGAGCTTGAATGCAAATGTTGATTACTTTGGACTTAACTCTCACGAAAATACTACTCGAGGGGACTCTGCCACTAGGCTTCTAGCTTCAGGAGATTCTCAGTGGATGGATGGTTGTAATCTTCGAGTGACTAATCATGATGAGTTCACAAACGAAGGAATCTCATCTTGTAATGTTACTGCAACGATTGAACTTATTACGCCTGATCTTGTTAATGGTGGAGACTTAGTGATCTTTCCTGATCCAAACCTAGCTACCCAAGATGAAAAAGCCGCTTCAAGAGTTAAACTTCAGTTAATCAGACCGAGCCTTACTGACTTTCAAGGAAGAGAAGTTCTTTATTCTTCTATGAAGACTTGTTCGAATTCTAATTCTTGTGGTTCACAAGAGTGTTGCTTTAACAGCCGTTGCTGGTCAAAAGATCTAGTTAGCCAATGCCTAGAAGATGTTCCTGGTGAAGGAAATATGGGGATTGGAGAATCTTGTTCAAGTGATTTTCAATGCTCGAGTCTTTGCTGTAATGCTTCGACTGGATCTTGTGCAGTCCATGTAAATTCAAATGAGCAAACAGTCCTTTGTTCTAAAGCACCAGGTCAGGCCTGCGTAGCTAAAGAGTGGTGCCGTCAGGAGAATGTACCAAATTGTTTAAAAGTTAAAACTGGAACAACTCCAGCTGGTCAAGTTACATGTGCTCTGCGTTGCTACAATATTCCTACCTTTGGGGAGTGTAAGAATGGAACCTGTGAACCGCCTCAAGTGCCAGATCCAGACCCTTTTGATCCATCGGATCCAAATAACTGCGACTCGGCAGTTGACCCTCCACAAATCTAGATTGCTTGGGGTAGAATAACTACCATGCAAAATCCATTAGAATTACTAAATGAAGACTGCCTTTTAGATCATGTTGCTGTGGTTGTTAAAGACCTATCAAAAGCAAAAGAGCTTTGGGCCAATATTGGACTTAACTTCGCCGATGAAGAAGAGGTAGTGGAATCTCAAGGAGTGACCACGGCCTTCGCTTCAATGGATCATAACGCTCATCTTGAGCTTCTCTGTCCCTACGGAGAATCAGGTCCTATCCACAAGTTCCTAGAGAAAAAAGGAGAGGGGATCCATCACCTCTGCTTTAAAGTTCCTAACATAAAAATAAAGTGTGATGAGCTTAAAGAGAAAGGTTTTATCTTAATCAACGAAGAGCCAGTTCCGGGGGCAGGTGGTTGTATGGTTAATTTTATTCATCCTAAATCAACTGGGGGAGTTCTTATAGAACTGTCTCAAAAACCTAAGGAATCCTAATGGAATACTCTCAATTAAGCGTTCCAAAACTCTCAAGGGCCAACCGTTATATCATTGGCACAATAGTAGGGATCTTTATCTTAGACTCTATTCTAAAGTCATCCGCAGGCATGAGTATCACGGGTCTTTTAGGTTTAGTTCCAGCTCGGTTCTTTGGTGGTCATATCTATCAGATGCTAACTTACCCACTTGTCTCAAAAGGACTTCTTGAAGTGGTCTTCAATGCCATGATTGTATGGTTTATTGGGAGTGAGCTTGAAACTTTATGGGGAAGAAAGAAATACTTAAGCTTTATGGTCTCAGCTATTATTTCAGCCGCTGTTATCTACCTCTTTGTAGGCTTCTTTTTTCTCTCTCATTCGCCTGTTTATAATTACCCTCTAGGGGGCTTTGCCGGAGTGGCCTCAGCCCTTTGCGTTGGTTACGCTATTTTATTTCCCGATAAGATCTTCACCTTTATGCTGATCTTTCCTATGAAGGCTAAATACTTTTGCATGATTTTAATAGGCATGCAGCTTTATCAAGGCTTCTTTTCTCCTAATGCTGCTCAAGCTTGGGGGCATCTAGGGGCCATCTTAGGCGGATACCTCTATATGTTAGTGATTTCACATCCCGCCACTAAGAATATTATCGGTGGCGGAGGACATCAGGGGAGACGGAGGAAGACCAAGTTAGAGAGGAGTCATCTTAAGATTGTGAAAGATGACGATAAGAATGACCAAGATGACCCACCTGTTTATCATTGATGCGAAGCGTTTTAAGTATAAGCATATATTGCAAAAAAGGCAGCTTGGTGTTAATTTTCACAGACTTAAAAATTGATTGGAGAATTTCATGAGACTAGCTCGCGCTTTAAAAGAAAAAATTTATGACGTCCGTTTAAGAGATAAGCTTATTTCTGAAGGTAAACTTAAGAAAGAAGATGTTGAAAAACTTTTAAAAGAGCTTCCTGACGAATCAGAAAACCTTCGTTACACAGGAAAAGATCCAAGACAAAACTAATTACTGAACAACAAACCTAGAAAAGTATATATCTTTAACGAGGCTTCCTTTTAGGGCCTCGTTAATTCTTTTTCTCAGTCTATTTTCAAAGATTAACTTCCCACTTACTGTATTTAATTCTTCCGGCTTCATGCGGGCAGCTTCATCGATAATGATATCATTAATGATGGCCTTATTTTCTTCGAGCATATCGTGATGCTTATTCTTAAAAGGAACTAGGTAAGTTTCTAGATCTAAGAAACGTAAACGGCTGGTGCGGGACTTTAAATTAACAATAAGTTTATCAAGCTTGTAGGCCTCAGAGAAGATCTTCTTCTTTGAATCATCGAGTAGAAGTGCTCTTTCCACTGAATCAGAAGGGAGGGGCTTTTCATAGACATTGAGGCTGTAGAATAAAATTCCAAAAGCTAAACCTGAAGCTAAAACCATAGCTCCTAAAAGAATATTATCTAACATACGATTGCCGGTCACGATCGCCTCCTAATACAAAGAATTATAGCATAGAAGCCGCCCTTGGATAAAGGCGGCATAACCGATCAAAGAACTAAAGTTTTAGTTCAGTGTATTTTAGGTCGAGGTCTTCGGCGATTTGTTTGTAAACAAGGTCACCTTTATAAGTATTGATTCCTAGAAGAAGAGCAGGATCCTTTGCGGCTGCGTCTTCAAGGCCCATCTTCGCAATCATCCTAGCGTGTTTTAAGGTCACATTTGTTAGAGCGTATGTCGAAGTTCTCGCTACCGCTCCTGGCATATTGGCAACACAGTAATGAACAACCCCATCAACAAGAAAGGTAGGGCTCTCATGAGTGGTTGGCTTACAAGTTTCAATACAGCCACCTTGATCAACGGCAATATCAACAACAACAGAGCCTTTTTCCATCTTTGAGATCATATCTCTTGTGACGAGCTTTGGAGCTTTAGCACCAGGAATTAAAACAGCCCCAATAACTAAGTCTGAGTTAATGACTGATTCTTCAATATTTCCCATATTTGAATAAAGAGTTGTGATTCTGTTATCAAAGAGGTCATCAAGTTCAGCTAGGCGCTTAGTTGAAAGATCAATAGCACGAACATCAGCTCCCATTCCCATGGCCATCTTAATGGCGTTTGTTCCGGCGATACCGCAACCAATGACAGTTACTCTAGCTCTATGAGTACCAGGAACGCCTCCTAAAAGAACACCTTTCCCGCCATTTCTCATCTCTAATTGGGCTGCACCAACTTGAGTTGCCATTCTTCCTGCAACTTCAGACATAGGAACTAAAAGAGGAAGAGAGCCATCTTTTTCTTGGATGGTTTCATAAGCAACTGTTGAACAGCCAGAGTTCATAAGTCCTTCTGTAAGCTTTTTATCAGCGGCTAAGTGAAGGTAGGTATAAAGAATATGATGAGGCTTCAACATATCGATTTCGACTTGTTGAGGCTCTTTAACTTTTATGATCATCTCTGCAGTATCAAAGATTGACTGAGCATCAGGAAGGATAGTTGCCCCTGCGGCGATATAGTCTTCGTTAGAAATCCCAATGCCAAGACCGCCATCGTTTTCAATAAAAAGCTCATGGCCATCGGCGACTAGAGACTGAACGCCACCAGGAACAAGTCCAATACGGAATTCGTTATTTTTAATTTCTTTAGGTACGCCAATCTTCATCTACGACTCCTCGGGCAAAGACGCTTAAAATAAGTCAAGTTTTAGGAGGCGAATATAAACAATATAAAGGAGTTAGGAAAGGAGATAAGTTTAACGCGCTGGTTTTTTATTGAGGAATAAATGCATTCGTTGCAAGGTTATCTATTTGGAATTATTATAATTCTCTAGATCTAAGGTGCTAAGCCACTTTGATTATTCGTCAGCAAGGAGGCGTGACTGTGACTCGATCTCTGGCCCTATTAGGAGCCATTATCCTCATACTTGGAGTAAGTTCTTGCTCTAATATTGTTAAAGAAGAAGCTAGTACATCAGGGAGTAATCTTGGTGAATTAAAGCTTTCTTTAAATGTAAAAAAATACACTCTTAGTAATGGTCTTCGAGTTCTTATAGTCGAAAACCATAGGCTTCCTATTTACTCTTATTATACTTTTTATGATGTAGGGGGAAGATTCGAAGGACCAGGGACTACAGGGGCCACCCACTTTCTTGAGCATATGATGTTTAAGGGAGCAAAGAAATATGGGCCAGGAAAGTTTGATACTTTGATTGAATCAAATGGTGGCTCAACTAACGCCTATACAACCTTTGATTCAACAGTTTACTACCAAAGCATGCCGGCCCATACCATTGATACCATTATTGATCTTGAAGCAGACCGTATGGAGAATCTTCTCTTAGAGAAAGTGGCTTTTGATAAAGAAAGAGATGTTGTTCTTGAAGAGAGAAAGTACCGTTATGAAAACTCTTCAAAGGGAAAACTCTATTTAACGATGATGCAAGAGATGTTTAAGGGAACCCCTTATGGCCTTTCTGTCATAGGCTCTGTTGAAGATTTGATCACTTTAAATAGAGATCAGATGTTTGACTTCTTTAAGAAATTCTATACTCCTGATAACGCTATCATTGTGGTGGTAGGGGATGTCGATAGTGGGGATGTGATCTCTCAAATTAAAAAGAAATTTGGTGACCTAGAAAGATCTTCTAAAGAAATTCAAGAATTAAAGAAAGAAAAAGATAAAGATGAGCTTTACGTAGCGAACCCAAGCTTTGGCTCTCATAAGAAAGTCTATGGCAATACGAAGACGCCAACCTTTATGATGGCCTATAGGGGAGAGCCTCTAGGGACGAGAAAAGCATACGTTATGGATATCTTAAGTAGTATCCTAGGTGTAGGAGGCTCTTCTTATTTTAATCAAAAATATGTAAAGAATAAGAGACCGATCCTTAATAGCGTCTCAGTTTCAAATTATAACCTTCAAAAGAATGGAGTTTTCTTTATCAGCGGAGAGCTCGGTCGTAATGTGAAATTGGAAAATGTAAGACGAACTCTTGTGAAAGACACCCGCTCTCTTTGTGAAAAAGCGATTGATGACAGAGGTGTTCAAAAAACTAAAAATCAATTCTTAGTTATGTACTATGGTGAGATTCAAAATAATTCAGGAGTCGCCAGCTTTATAGGGGCTACTGAAAAGTTTTATGGAGACTATAAACATTACCAAAAAGAACTAGAAATCTATGATTCCATCACAACGGACGAAGTTAAAAAGACTTGTAAAGAAGTCTTTGCAGGTAACAAGCAAGTCTTTGTTTCTGTCTGGGACAAACATAAAAAAGCGAAGGGGAAGTAATAAATGAAAAATTTAACAATACTTGTACTATTTCTTATTTCTCTCCCTACTTTTGCTGCGAAGTACGGCGCGGATAAGATTAAAAAATTAAAATGGAATGACCTTGAAGTGGTCTGGATTGAGGATGAAAGATTTCCCACTTATGTCATGTCAGTTTACTTTGCTGACGGAGCTCTTAGTGATGCGGCCAACGAGAAGGGCGTCACCAATGCCATGTTTGGTATGCTTGATGCTGGAACGAGAAGATATAGTCAAAAAGACATCTCTGATAATCTTGAGTTTTATGGAGCTAGCTATTCTGGGAATGTTACCCATGAGTATTCAACTTATTCAGTATCGGGATTGATTAAAGATAGTATTCCTACTATGAAGAAAATCTGTCATCTCTTTCAAGATGCGACCTTTCCTAAAAAAGAAATCAAAAAAGAAGTTAAAAGAAGCCTCGATTCATTTAGAAACCTTGTGGATTCTCATGGAAGCTTAGCCTCCATGGCCTTTAGACAAATCTCACTAGATGGTAGCCCTTATGCTTATCCCACTGGTGGGAAGATGAAAGATGTTCGTAAGCTCAATCAAAAGGCCCTTCGCAATAAGCTTGAATACTTCAATAATCAGGTAAAAAAGAGAATTTATATAGCGGGTCCTAAAGAAGTTTTAAACCTTGAAAAGGTTATCACTGAGGATTGTAAATGGAGCGGGCAAGGAAAGATCGTAAGAAAGACGGACTATAAGCCCATTTCTAATGATAGCACTCAGGCCAAGATCACCCTTGTTACAGTACCTAAAGCGAACCAAGCTCAAGTGAGAATAGGGCGCTTTCTTAATAAAGGTGAGTATGAAAATAGAGAGCTCTTAAGCTTTGCTTCAGAATTCTTAGGAGGAGGCTTTACTTCTAAACTCATGAGAGAGTTAAGAGTTAAGCGAGGGCTGACTTATACAGTAAGTGCCTTTGCAGCTGGTCAGCGAGGCTACGGAAGAGCAGGGATTTCAACCTTTACAAAGAATGAGACCGTCGATGAGCTTCTTGAAGTGACAAAGGCCACCATCGATCAGATTGTTGCTGGAACCTATCCTCCCCATGAATTGGCCCGAAGCCGTGGAAGCCTTTCTGGTTCATACCCCTTTCGCTTTGAAGTGACTGGAGCTTATCTAAGCCAGCTTCTTTTTCTTGATCACTTAGAGGCGTCTTATGATGAGCTCTATGAGTTTCAAAAAAGAGTTGCTGCCATCGATGCAAAGACGGTTAATCAGTCGGTTCAAGATATCTTTGGATGGGATAAGCAATCAATAGTTATTGTGGGTTCTCCCGCATTGGCAAAAGGTCTTAGGGCCAAGTTTGGAAAGATTCGAGTCGTCTCTTATAAGAATTTTCTATAATAAATATGGGCCCGTGCTTACTTTAGAGTATGGGCCTTAAAGTTGGCGTTCGCCCCTGGCTGGATCACAAGGTTCTCTGCCGTGACTTCACCTTCTACAGATGAACCCGGATAGAGGATGACCTTTCCTGAGCTGCTAATATTGCCTTCAACATGGCCAAAGATCTTGAGGTTATGAACATGTAGGTTTCCTTTAACTGAGCCAGAGAGCTCAATAGTCAGGTCTGAATCATCGTCTAAGAAAAGGTTTCCCTCAATAGAGCAAGCAATAAAGGTTTGACCCTTTAAATGAAAGGTACCATTTAGCTTAGAGCCTTTACCGAAGAAGCTAAAGTTTTGCTGATTGATAGTTAAAGGTCTTGAATCTGTTTGCATACTATAGCTCAATCTTTCTAGAGATAATCTGTTTCAACATGAGATCCCCAGTTCTTGAAAAAACCAGGATCTTAAAAAGGGCAGAAGTAGCTTTTGGAGGAATCCTAAACTTTGCATCCACTGGACGAAACCTACTGGTGGCAAAGTACTCACCTTTATTAAAGTCCATCTGCATTTCGTTTTCATCGAAAACATCATCTGGATAAAAGTCGTATGTATTAGCGGCTTTCATCATAACAAAGATATGACCTGCTATCTTTTCCTGGCCTTTACTATTATTTGATAAGTTAAACTTCAAGGTATAATAGCCATTTTCTTGCCTTGAGCTAACAGACTCAACTGCTAAGTCAGGAGACTTTGTGAGGTCAACCTGCCCTGGAGGAACCTTAAACAGAGACATAGTCTTTAGTCCTGTATCACTGGCCCCTGTTACGAGTTTTTTCTCTAAGATTGCATTTGTTTTTTGAACTTCTTCTACTTTTTCCTGTAAGGCCAAGCTCTTATTTTTCAACTCAAGAATGATGGCCGGCTCTTTTCTTTTGGCCATTTCTCTAATTTGCTTAAAATAGACCAATAAGCTTGCGCTTATTAAGATTGAAATAATTGTGATGGTTGGGAGTCCGTATAAAAAGAGGCGAAAAGATCCTTTTTCAACTTCGTAGAATCTAGGAACATTTCTATTTTTATAAAGGATAAAGGAGAGCTTATCTTTTTTAATTTCTTCCATTAATTATTGCTACTTTGTTTCCAAGATTCACCCAGAATTTGGCTTGGGTTTCTGGTTTTAAAGAATCTCATCTCTGGTCTAAAAGCAACATTTTCTGAACGGTCCGTAGGGCCAACTCCATTTTTCGTCCAGTTTTCACTTACGATCTTCCACTTATAATATTGATCTTTCTTTAGATAAAGGATCTTCCTACCAAGGTCTTTTATAGTCGCAGACTCGTACTCTTGCTTAAAGACAGCAATGGCATAATCTCCAGCCTGCATAACACTAAGATTCTTAATATTAACAACAGGCTTTCCTGGGTTGGAAAAGACGGCTTTTTTATAAGCTGCGAACTGATAATAGCCGCCGCGGTTCTTATCTTTGAATTCTTTTTTATGATAAAAAGAAAGATAAGAAGTTAAGTCTTCATTTTGCCATGAGTTCACCCAACCTTCTACGGCAGAAGTGATCTTTGCTCTGTTCTTAGTCCATGTCTTTTGGCTTAGGTACTTAAGGTCATGGGTGACAATCATAGGGGTTCTATTTAATTCGATATACTCAGAAAGCTCTATAAGCATCGAGTTGTGAGTAACAAGGCAGCCCCTTGAGTCTAGGCCTTTATCAATCCTCGTTTCATCATTTGTTGAGTGAAGCCAAATTCCGCCACCAGTCTTACCTTCTGCAATATCAATTGGGTTTGGATAATCCATAACAAATGCCCCAACTCCGTAGATCTCACCTTGTTTTCCATGGCGTTCAATAAGTTGTTGGTGGTTGATAAATTCAGTGAAAAAGAAGATGCCTTCAGGAGTTCTATGATCGCCCTGAAACACCTTATCCCCAGCTTTCTTACCCGTGGCCATTTGATAGGTTTTAACAAGAACTGGTTTAGAATCTTCGTTTTTAAATAAATAGAGGGTATGGGTGTTCTTTTCAGCAACAAGAACATGATGGGAAAAAGCATTGTCCATATGTAAAAGGGGCGCTGGGTAGAAGCTCTCGGCCTTCAGAGAAGTGCTGAGGGTAAGAAGTAGGGTAAATAGTGTAAATCTAATCATAAGAATAACCGCCAAATAAAGTCCGTTTTTAGGCTCGCCCATACATTGTGCATGGACTATTTTAGTCTACATTTAGGCCTGAATTCAATATTAAACCTTTGATATTTTTAAACCTTTTTTCCCCTGCGTTGAACTTTTGGCCACCTCTGATAAGATATATAACGTAAGGGCTTGAAATATGAAGATTCTATTCTTTAGTCAGGATGATGCTGTCGTCGATCTAATCGAGGGTGTGGGTCATGAGAACATGATTGTAACTGATGATAATCAGTTCGTGCTTGACCAATCTGAGTCAGCGCGTTGTCTTATCTTCCTTGATTTCGATGAAAATAAAAAAGCGGCTGAAAAACTAAATAAAGAACTTATGGACGGAGACGACGTTCGTATCGTCATGACCGAAAAGATAAAACTTAAAGATTTAAAGAAACATCAAAAAGGGGCAACGGCCGCTGATGGCTATGTCAGAAAACCAATTAGCCTGAAGATCATAAATGAAATCCTAAATGACTTTGAACTCTCAGATTATATTCAGGCTTCTGAAGCTTTTGAAGAAGGTGACCAGCTCGGGGAAGTTCCTCTCTCTTCAATTGAAGGGGCTGATTCGGAGTTTGATGAAGACAGTGAAGTTGATTTTAATGCCGGGGTCATGAAAGTTGATGATAGGGTAAAGAAACAACTTGATGCTCATTCGGTTTCTAGTGAGAGTGGTCCAAACTTTGCGACTCCTTTGAATGTGGATATCCAAAATAAATTCGATATGGTCTTTGACAGGCCTTTTCTTCCAGAGAAAACAAAGTCTAAAGTAAATATTCCTGCTCCAATGGAGCAACAAGCCGGAGCTCCTGCTTCAATTGCCCCTGCTCCTGATGGGGACTTTGATTTAGACATGGGCGCTGAAGAAGATAACGAAGAAGAGATTGATATCAACTTAGGGGAAGAAGAGTCCCTTGATGTTGGCCTTAGTATGGATGAAGAAGAATCTGAAGAACCAGAAGATCTTGATATAAATTTAAGCGAAGAAACTGAGAGTGAAGAGTTGGACCTTGGGGCAGAAGAACCCTTAGAGGCAGCCCCTTCTCAGGAGGAAGCTATGGAAGATGATAATGACCTCGACTTTGATGTTGAAGAAGAAGAGGAGGAGTTAGAAGAGGGAGCTCTCGAATTTGGTGGAGCAACTGAATCTCTAGAGGATGAACCTGAAGACGAAAAAGTGGAAGGATTAGACTTTGCCACAGCTGAAGAGTCAGATGAGGCCCTCTCCATAGGTGAAGATAGTGAAACAAATGAAGAAGAGACTGAAGAAGCCGGTGGCTTTGATTTAGGAAGTGATGATAGTGATGATGCCCTTGATTTAGGAAGTGATGATAGTGATGATGCCCTTGATTTAGGAAGTGATGATAGTGCTGGAGCCCTTGATCTAGGAGGAGAAGATGATTCTCTTGATTTAGGAAGTGATGATGCTCTTGATCTAGGTGGAGAGGATGACTCTCTTGATCTAGGGGCTGAAGATGAGGCTCTTGACCTTGGGGACGAAGATGAAGCTCTTGATTTAGGAAGTGATGATAGCTCTTCATCTCTTGACCTTGGAAGTGACGATGATGCTTTAGACCTAGGAAGTGAAGAAAATTTAGATTTAGGCGAAGAAGATAATGAAGAAGAGGCTTTAGACCTAGGTGAAAGTGAGGAAGATGCTCTTGACCTAGGGGAGCCAGACTCTTTAGATGCAGATGATTCTTTTGATGAAGTGAGCACTACGATAGAGGGGATTATCGCCGTTGACGAAGATAGCGACGACGATGGTGAACTCAATATTTTATCTGATGCAGATGGCTTAGACTCTGAAGATGAAAGCCTCAGTTTTAGTGATGATGAAGCGGGTGTTGATGAAGAAGACTTTGGTGAAGGAACACTAACTGGCACTGACTCAGAAGTATTAGATTTTTCAGATGATGACGAGGAAGTCGGTGAGGGAACCAATCCCACTATCGTTATGGGCTCTGAAGACAATAGTTTAAAAGAATTTAAAGCAGGTCTACCAAATGATCAATCCTTAGATGATGAAGATGATGAATTGGATTTATCTGGGATTGAAGAAGATACAGGTGAAGACTTACTCGCTGATGATGAAGATGAAGAAGAAACACTTGATCTTACTAGTGAGGAAAATGAGATTGATGAGGACCTTACTGTAACTGAAGTCTTAGAAACCAGTGAACCAGAAGCACCTGCCCCAGCACCTGTAAAAGAAGAAGCAGTTCAAAAGGTGGCTCCACCTGCGCCAACAGCAGTAGATGAACAGATCATCATTACTCCCGAGGAGCAGAGAGTTGCTGAGGCCTTTAATCAAACGGAACAGGCAAGGCTTCAAGGAACCATCAGACAGCTTCGAGAAGAACGTGAAGAGCTTTTAAAAGAAATTCATGAACTGAAGACTGAATCTAAGCTAGGGGACCAAGATAAGTTAGGACTTAGGGCCGAGCTTGATGAAGCTAGGATTGAGATTCAAATCTTAAAGAAAAGAAATCATGATGAAATAGATGAACTTAAGTACCGAGTTCGCCTAAGTGAAGAAAAGAAACATATCTATGAAGAAAGGGCTAAGAGTATTCAAAAAGAATTTGACCGCCTAAACCAAAAAGTACGTATCGATATCAATCAGGTCAAGCAGCGAGAGAAGGAACTTGAGAGCCAATTAGAGCTTATAAGCATGGATTCCCAAAGTCAGGTGAAAAGCCGGGACATGAAGATACTAGATCTTAAAAGAAAGATTGATTCTTTAGAGTTTAATATGGAGAATGCCAGCATTCGTGAAGTAAAGTCACGAGAAGATAAAGAAAAAGTCGAAGAGCGGCTTGAGAAGATAATGAGAACTCTAAGGGGTTCTTTAAAGTCACTTGAATCAGATAATGATTTAGATGATGGAATCTTAGATAAAATTGACAAGCTTTAAAGGGAAATAAGTAAGTGGAAATTCCAAAACCGTTAGCAGAATTGATGGAATTTATGTGCTCCTTCTCAAAACTTGAAGGAGGAAAGGAGCTCTATGGAGAGCTCGACCAGTTCTTTCAAAAAAGGATGAGCACCTCTCCTATGATTGTCTTTGCTAAACCTAGAGATGGGTCTAAGCTTCATTCAAAAGAAATGGCCAAATCATGCCGTACGCTTTGGAACCGTAACTTAGTAGGGTCAGAACATTTCTCAGCAGACTTAGTTGAACTCAATTTATTAAAAGCCTGTGAAGGCGAACCAATCTTTAAAAACTGGAAAGAGTATTATACGGGTGAAGACTATTACTATTCGATTTATTGTGGGCATTCTGATCAACAAGTCTTTTTTGGACTAGTCCACCATACGGAACAATTAGATAAAGACATCCTCGACTATATGGTTCGTTATCTTTCAAACCTAGATTCAATTGTTAATTCTTTTACAGAACTTAAAAAAATGGAAGACCTAGCTCATCTTGATGATGTGACGGGTTTATATAATCAAAGAAAGCTCTATAAAGATTTAGACTTCTCTATCAAGAAGCATAAAGACTACAAAGAAGAGTTCTCGGTTTTATTTATTGATGTTGATCACTTTAAGGCCGTCAATGATGGTCATGGACATCTTGTTGGAACCCATCTTCTCTTTGAACTAGCTGAACTTCTAAAGAAAGTTTTAAGAGAAACAGATATGATCTACCGTTATGGCGGGGATGAGTTTGTGATGATCATTCCAGATTCAAATCCAGAGATAGCAAAGATTGTTGGAAACCGAATCTTGAATGCAGTAAAAAATAATGAATTCTCAGATGCAACATCTGAACAAAGCAAGCCAAAAGGAAGTTTTAAGCTTTCAGTTTCAATCGGAGTCGCAGGTTTCCCTAGTGATGCCAGAACAAGAGATGAGATCCTTGAGATCGCGGATAAGATGATGTACGAAGCTAAGGAAGCAGGGAGAGGACAAGTTTGCCACGCCGGCGAACTTAGTACTACCTAAAGATGTTAATCCTCGTCGTCAGTGACCTCCATTTAGGTAAAGGTAAGTTCCTTAAAAATGGACAACTCAATATTCTAGAAGACTTCTTTGAAGATGATCGTTTTCAAGAGTTCACGGATTATTATAGTTCTGGAAAGCATTATTGGACCCATTGTCACCTGGTCTTAAACGGAGACATCCTTAATCTTATTCAAATAGATGTAGACGGAGTCTTCTCTAGCATTATTGATGGAGAGTTAACTGTAAAGGCCATCAAGCAAATTGAAAAAGGACATCCGACATTCTTTGATTCATTAAAGAAATTCTTGGCCACTCCTAATAAGAAATTAACTTATGTTATTGGAAATCATGATTCAGGAATTGCCTTTGAAGAGGCTCAGTTATATTTAAAAGAATTAGTGGGGGAAGGAATTGAATTTAGCTTTGAATTAAATGTTGACGGTGTTCATATTGAACATGGTCACCGCTTTGAAGTCATCAATACCGTTAATCCCCATAAGTATTTTTTAGACGGCCCTAACGGAAAGAAGATCTTGAACTTACCTTGGGGGAGTTTGTTTTGTATTAATGTTCTTCCTCAATTAAAAAAAGAAAGACCCATGATCGATAAGGTAAGGCCCATGTCGAGTTATATAAAGTGGTCAATCCTTAACGATTTTTCTTATTTTATTAGGATGTTCTACACTGTCATTAAGTACTTTGTGAGAACCAACTTTGATACATACACAAAACAAAATAGAAACTTTCAGACAACCTTAAAAGTTCTTAAGCAAATCACTATTTATCCCCGCTATGAAAAAAAAGCAAAGAGCATTCTTAAAAGAAACCCTGACTTGCACACAGTAGTTATGGGCCATACTCATGTTCAAGAGTGGAGGCGTTTTCCTGAAGGAAAGTATTACTTCAATACAGGAACTTGGAATATGATCCCTTCTATAGATGCTGCTCTTCATGAATCTGTGGCGAACCTCACTTATTGTGCCATTGATGTGCATTCAAAAACTAAGTCTATTAGAAGTGGTTCTTTGAATATCTGGCAAGGCAACTGGCGACCCTTTAGAGAAGAGGTCTCAACTAGTTAAGTCACCGATATTAAAGGATTATCATCTTTACACAAGCTATGGCCAAAACCCCGGTATGAACGTAGTTTCCCCAGATGCAAAATACTGTTATTTATCTTTTCTTAGGATTGATCCTGGCCTCTTGTGGTCCAAAGAAGGCTCCTTCGAATGACCCTCGCTTTGATAGCTTAAAGGTTCAGTTTCAAGCTGAGGCAGCTAAGAGAGGAGTTGTGGTAACTGACGGAGAGCTTAGTATTCCCATCTCTTTTGGCAATGCCGGGCTTGAGAATGATGGGGTCTGCACTGTTCCTGGTATGGGGAGGAATGCTTTTTCCGCCGCCGCAAATACTTTATTTAACGGTGATAATTATGAACGGAAGTTTATAAAGATCCACCCTTCTATCTTAGAAAAAGACCTCTTTTATATAGAGGCCGTGGTCTTTCACGAATTAGCCCATTGTTTATTCGGAAGAGATCATACAGATTCAAAAAGCTTGATGAATGAATCTCAAGAAAATAATACAGATTATCCCCTGAAGAGAACCCTCTACCTAGATGAACTTTTTGGAATTGAAACTAACTTCCTTGAATTTGGCCGGTTAAATTTTTGCCCAAATATAGATGAAGAAATAGAACCTCTTGAGGAAGCTCGTTATGAGGCTTTTGGTAGAGAGTTAAGCCATAGCCTCTTTAAGCCAAATGAAACAAGAGATATCTTTTGCGTTCAAGTTGAATTAAAGAGATGAACTGTGAACGGCAAGAACAGAACAAGCTGCTTTAGCAATTAACTTATCGTCATAAGCTCCAAAGAAACTCGATTTAAAAGTAGGGTCTGTACTTCCTAAGACCAAAAGATCGTATTCGACTGTCTCAGCTAAAAGTCTTTTTATCTCATCTTTACCTGTAAGAACCTTGGTATGGGTAGGTGCCTTAAGAGTTGAAGCAAGTTCGTCTAAGAAACGCTCTTCGTACCTTTGCTTTTCTACACTGACATTCTCATGGCAAAATTTTATAAGGGTGATATCTGCTCTATTCACTTCAGCTAAGTGATCAGAAGTCTCAAGGACTAAGGCATCATTCTTATCTGCATTGATGAGGGCCACAATCTTTCTAACATAACGAACTCCACTATCTTTAAAGACCGCAAGATTGCAGTGAAGGTGAGACTTAAGCCACCCGATAGGGTTGTGAAAAGTTAAAGCACCTCGGCTTCTTCCTCTCCACTCAATTAAGAGCCATTCACAATGAAGCCGTTGAGAGATCTCAAAGATGGTTCTTGAAACATCATGGCTAACAACTGGATCAAAGGTAATAGGCTCTTTTTTCTCGATG
Organism: Sulfitobacter sp.; assembly: GCA_047630275.1. Classification (GTDB taxonomy): domain Bacteria; phylum Bdellovibrionota; class Bacteriovoracia; order Bacteriovoracales; family Bacteriovoracaceae. The sequence goes on from JBLHVN010000001.1 coordinate 939,093, forward strand.
GCCATAGCTATGACTCGTCTTCTAAGAGAGCGAAGTTCAGCAGGCTCATCGATAATATCATAGAGGGAAGCCTGTTCAGGAATTTCTAATATATGAGCCACTTCTAAGTTGCCATGCTCGGCTAAGGCCACACCCATTTCAATGAGCATTTCTGGACTTCTTTCTTTTCCAAAAAGAGAAACAACCACTTGGGCATCTCTTGTAAGGTCCATTGATTTGTAGCTTGAGGCTTCCGGGGCTTGCTCTTGGAGTAAATCAGTTCTTCTCCCTCGAATCCCAATAACACCCTTTCTGTCTGTTTGCCTTCTACTGTAAACAAAGTAAAGAATGACACCAAGGCCTGAGATAAAAGAGAGGGACTTTACAGCTAGAATACCCATTCCCACTAGAAGGGCGACTCCTGAGAGGATTCCAAAGACTTGTAAAAATGGATAAAGAGGAGCCTTATACACTGGCTTATACCATTGAGTTCTACTTTCTCTTAGGACAATAACTGAAATATTTTCAATCATATAAATGGCAATCATAAAGGCAGAGGCCATCTTGGCGATCTTTGTTACATCAAAATTATAAAGAATAAAGATAACGACTAAGTATGAAAGGATGATTGATGCGATTGGAGTTAAGAACTTGCTATGAAGTTTTCCTAGAAAACTTGGAAGTAACTTATCTCTACTCATGGCAAAAGGAAAACGAGAACCAGCTAAGATACCCGCGTTAGATACATTAACCATGGTTAGAATAGCAATGATAGCAATAGCAGAACCAAAGATTGGACCTCCAACTTTAAGCGCCAGGGTGTAAGCAGGCTTTAAGTCGTTGGCCAATTCTAAATGTGAAAAGTTCCCGGCCATAACAAAAGAAGTCACACAATAGATAACGGTAACAATTCCTAAAGAGAGGAGGATTCCTCGGCTCAAGTTCTTACCAGGGTTTTTAACTTCCTCAGCGATGGCGGCAACTTTTGTTACTCCAGCAAAGGAGACAAAAACAAGTGCAGTGGCCTCTGCCAATCCTATGGCTCCTTTTGGAAACAAAGGCTTTAAAAACTGAGGGTCCCAAGAGAAGAAGCCCAAAGTATTTACAGCGGTCATTCCCCCTATGGAGATAAAGAGAATGATGGTCATAAAGCGAGAGACCTTACCGACCCCTAAAATATTAACAAAACAGATAAGTGTTAAGAAACCAAGCTGAAGAGGAAGCTCTTCGGCTGAAGAGACCACTGACATATAAGCGCCAATTCCGACTAGAGCAAAAGCAGACTTAAGCAGGATTGATAACCATAGTCCAAGACCAGAAACTGTTCCGGCTAAGGGGCCAAAGGTTCTTTCTAGGTAAATATAAGAGCCGCCACTGGCCGGCATGGCCGTGGCCAATTCAGCCTTACTCATAGCAGCAGGTAAGATACATAGTGCGGAGAGTAAGTAGGCAAGGTAGATGGAGGGACCGGTGATGGCAAAGCCAAGACCAGGAAGGACGAAAATCCCAGAGCCAAGCATGGAGCTAATACAAATTGTAACAACGGAGAAAAGTCCGAGACGTCTTTCTAGAGTGTTTTCCATAACCTATAGAATAGTAGGGTGGACTCGTAGGGTAAAGCTAATTGGTGAAATTTAAGCTTTTTTCTTAGTCACTTTCTTTTTAGTGCCTTTCTTCTTAGTTGTGGAGGCTTTCTTCTTCGTTACTTTTTTGCGGCTAGTCGACTTCTTCTTTGTTTTCTTCTTAGAAACCTTTTTTCTTTTAGGAAGATAGGACTCAACTTTCTTTTGAAGTTTTCCTAAATCTTTTTTCTGATCTTTGATGAATTTTTGGGCTTTCTTTATTTCAGATTTAACAAGCTTCTCAACTGTCTTTTCTAAATCTTTTCTTTCTTTTTTAAATCGAGTGACAAGCTTAGGAATGTCTTTGGCCACGACTTGCTTGATATCTCTTTCAGCTTGAGTGACGAACTTCTTTAAGATCTTTTGAGCATCTTGAACGGGGTTCTTTGAACTTCCAAGTCCACGAACTTCTTTTTTGATACTAGACCATGTCTTAATTATTGATGCTGATGATTTCTTTGCCATTGAGAGCTCCTTGTAGCCTGAGTAAACTATATCATTCTATTTAAGCTGAAAGTAAATCATCTTTTACAAATAGGAACTCGGTAGCCAAAACCAAAGCTTTTAGGCTTTAGCTTAATGATAGGACAAAATTGGCCTCTCTTATATTCACTGCGGGAGTATAATTGATAAGTGTTCTCAACTTCTTCTTTATCAAATCCAGCTTCTATCAGCTCCTCTAGGTCCATCCGATAACTGAGAAAGCCTTCTAAAATGGCGTCTAATCTGTCATAGGGAGGTAGGCTATGTTCATCTTCTTGGTCTTCCCTAAGCTCAGCACTAGGAGCCCTCTTGATAATTCCTTCAGGGATCAATTCCCCAAAACGTTCATTGATAAACTCACTGAACCTAAAGACTTCACTTTTATAGAGGTCTCCAAGGAGGGAGATGGCCCCTACGCTATCCCCGTAAAGAGTGGAGTAACCAACGGCCAGTTCACTCTTGTTAGAAGTATTGATAACCATTGTGTTTTGATGATTGCTTCGGGCATAGAGCAGAGCTCCTCTTAAGCGGGATTGAATATTCTCGTCGGCTAGTCCATCAAGTTCAGTTCCAAAACCATCTCTATAGCCATTCTTTATGACTGAATGAAAGAACTTAATAGGAAGGCTTTTAAGCTTAACTCCAAGCCTTTCGCAAAGTTGATCTGAGTATTGCCAACTAATTTCTCTACTATAAATGCTCGGCATATAAATCGCCTCAACACTTTGGCCCTCTTTTAAAGAAAGCTTAACTAAGGTTAAAACCAGAGCTGAGTCAATTCCACCAGAAAGGGCGATGGTAAAATGATTAAAGCCGCACTTTCTCGAGTATTCGTTAAAGGCAAACTTTAATGATTCAAAGACCTGAAAACAGTCTTCATCTGTAAGGGGCTTTAATCTAGGTAGCTTTCCTTCATAGTCTAAAGAAGCTTCAAAGAGAGACTCCCAAGTGTTTTCCATCGTTTCCTCTGGAACTAAGCTAGTGCCTTTAAACTTCTCAAGGTCGATGGTTAAAAGATCTGACTCAAAACTTTTTCCCATGGTTAAGAGGTTGCTGCCATTGACAGCAAAGCTGCCTCCATCGAACTGAACCTCATCTTCACCACCAACTCTGTTGACGTAAAAGAAGGGGGCTTCTAAGAAGCGAGAGATCTCTTTTGCTCTTGCAAGGCGCTTTTCTTTCTTACCAATATGAAAGGGAGAGGCGGATAGGTTTATAACCGCATCAAACTCTAGTTTATTTTCTTTTAATTCATAAAGCTCTTTGACTGGATCCATTTCATGAGTGCTTGAATGCCACATATCCTCACAAATTAAGAGGGCAAAGGTTCTTCCCCCAAAACTCAAGACCCCCGGTTTTTCCCCGGGTGTAAAGTATTTCTCTTCATCGAAAATATCGTAATTAGGAAGCAGTCTTTTGGTATAGACGGCTCTTAGGTTCTTGCCTTTTTCCCAAGCATAAATAACGTTCTTGATCTTAACCGGAAGCCCACTTTCTTCAAGTTCATAGGAGAGCCCACTCATGAGAACCAGGGAATCTGAATCCCATGAATCTGTATTCAGTGCGTTAATGTCTTCGATCAGTTTATTAAACCTTTTTATATAGGGGCGTTGTAAACAGAGGTCTTGTAGGGGGTAACCAGTTAAAAAGAGCTCTGGTAATAAATGAATCCCTGGAGTTGGGGCCTTTTCAATGAAGTGCTTCTCTAGGTATGCGAAAATGTCCGCAGTATCGGCTAAAGTATGGTGAGTTTGATGAAGATGAATTTGCATAGCGGTCCCTATAGCGGTAAAGTGCGCCTCAAGTTAACCATTTGTAACTAAACGTTTTTCACATGAAAGCAATCGATAGTAAAGTTCTCATAATTGGCGCCGGTTTGGCCGGAACAGATGCCGCTTGGTTTCTCGCCAATCGTGGTATCAAAGTAGTATTGGCGGAAGTCAAAAAAACAAAATTAGGTCCAGCCCAAAAGATGGACACTTATGCAGAATTGGTTTGTACCAATTCTTTAAAGTCTTTAAACCCTGACAGTGGTCATGGGCTTTTAAAGCATGAGATGAAAGGTCTTGGGTCACTGATATTAGAGATGGGCCATAAGCATGCCGTTCCTGCCGGAGATGCTTTAGCCGTTGACCGAGAAGAATTTTCAAAAGACATAACTCAAACTTTAAAGAATCATGAAAATATTGAGCTTATGGACTTAGAGGTAAGCGATCCTATTGTCTTAGCTAAAGAGCTTGGAGCGGACTTTACGATAGTTGCCTCTGGACCACTTACCACAGAACCCCTAAGCGATTGGATCATGAAGAATATAAGCGGGGACGACTTTTATTTCTATGATGCTATCGCCCCTGTTGTTGACGCGGACTCATTAGACTTTTCAAAGATGTATTTTAAAGATCGTCACAAGCCTTACTCAGATGATCCAAATAGTGAAAATGCAGAAGCAGATTATTTAAACATCCCCCTTGAAAAGCCAGCCTATTTAAAATTCATCAGTGACTTAATAGAAGCTGAAAAAGTACCGGCTCAAAACTTTGAGCAAGAAAAGTTCTTTGAGGCCTGTTTGCCAATAGATCTTATGGCCGAAAGAGGGGAGGAAACACCTCGCTTTGGACCTATGAAACCCATTGGTCTTGAAAAAGAGGATGGATCGATCCCTTATGCTTGCATTCAATTAAGAAAAGAGAACCTACTTGGAAGCGCTTATAACTTAGTTGGTTTTCAAACCCGTCTTAAATACCCCGAGCAAGTTAGGGTCTTTAAGACTCTTCCTGGGTTTGAAGAGGCTAGCTTTATTCACCTTGGAAGTGTTCACCGCAATAGTTTCTTAAACGCGCGAAAGCTTCTCAATTGGGACCTATCTAGTAAAGAATTTCCAAACCTATACTTTGCTGGTCAGATGACTGGAGTAGAAGGCTACACTGAGTCAGCCACCATGGGGCTCTATGTGGCCATGCAGATCCTCAGAAAGATTAATGGAAAAGAGGTCTTAAAATTCCCATTTGAAACAGGGATTGGCGCTCTTGTTAATTATATTATGACTGTTAAAAAACCGACTCCTTCGAATATCAATTTTGGACTCCTGCCTTCTGTTGAATTAACCAAAGATGAGAGGCGAAATAGAAAAGAGCGTAAGAAGATTAAAAAGGCTAAAGCAGCAGCAAGAGCCAGAGAAGCTTTTGATGCCTTAAAAGGAGAGTTCGCTTAGATGGGAATTGCCTTTATATTTTTAGCCTGTACTACCTGGGCCATTGATACTCTTATCCGTTACCCATTATTAGGAAGCACCTCTCCCTTACAAATTGTTTTTGGTGAGCACCTCATCCTTTCACTTATCTTCGTTCCTTTTTTCTTCAAGTCTTTTAAGAAGATATGGAAAGCTGAAGTCAGTCATATCTTTAGTTTTATCGTTATTGGAGGATTAGGCTCTGCCATAGGCACTTTGGCTTTTACTGCGGCTTTTTCAAAGATCAACCCAAGCCTGGTTATTCTTTTACAAAAACTTCAGCCCTTAATTGCAGTAAGCCTAGCCCGGCTTATATTAAAAGAGCCTCTGCAAAAGAAATTTCTTTTATGGGCCAGCCTTTGTTTGGTTGGAGGAATCTTAATCAGTTATCAAGACATCTTCCCTGGACTCATGAAGTTAGACTTTAGTTCTAATCTCACCTCTACAACGGCCCTATGGGGCTACGCTCTAACGATGATTGCTGTCGTTAGTTGGGGGGCATCGACGGTCTTTGGTAAAAGCCTCGAGAACAATGGTTATTCTGAATTTGAAGTCATGGGCGGACGGTTCTGGGTGGGCCTTATTGTCCTCACTCCCTTTTTGGTATCAAGCGGCGAGAACTTGCCTGATTCCGGTGAAACTTGGCTTAAGATTCTTGCGCTAGTGGCCATCTCGGGACTCTTAGGGATGTGGTTCTATTATAGAGGTTTGAAATCGCTTTCAGCTAGATTGTGCGCCTTAGCAGAAATGTTCTTTCCATTTTGCGCAGTTGGTGTGAATTGGATATTCTTAGGGAAGACTTTAGATATAACCCAGCTAATAGGGGGGGGCCTTCTCTTGATAGGCTCTACAGTTATTCAAATAAAAAGATACTGAGGAAAGTATGGTTCAAAAAGTAGAATTACCAATAACGATGGAAGGTAAAATAGTTTTAGTGGCAGGAGCTGCTGGCTTTGTACCTTCTTATATAAGTGAGTTTTATTTAAAACTTGGGGCCAAGGTAATTGGACTAGATAACTTCATAACAGGCTCTCAAAGTAATATTGAATTACTTTCTAAGTACGATAACTTTGAATTTCATGAAACCAATATCTATGAAAGCCTTCCCGATTTCTCAAAAACAAGTATTGATTATATTTTTTCTCTAGCTTCTCCAGCCTCTCCTATTGATTTCAAAGAGATTCCTCTAGAGATCATGAGAGTAAATTCAGAAGGAACAATGCATCTTCTTGAACTTGCAAAAGAAAAGAAGGCCAGATTTCTCGAAGCATCTACTTCAGAAGTTTACGGAGACCCAGAGATTCATCCGCAAAGAGAAGAGTATGTAGGTTGTGTTAACCCAATTGGTCCACGTTCTTGCTATGACGAAGCAAAACGCTTCGCAGAGGCGATGACAATGGCCTATCACCGAAGATACGGGGTTGATACTAGGATTGTAAGGATCTTTAATACTTATGGTCCTAGGATGAGACCTAATGATGGTAGGGTTATCCCTAACTTTATCAATCAGGCTCTAACGGGAGCAGACGTCACTGTTTATGGGGATGGTTCGCAAACAAGATCATTTTGTTATGTTACCGATCTTGTTAACGCTATTCATAATGTGATGTTCTCTAAAGACCACACCCCCTTTAATTGTGGAAACCCGGACGAGTATACAGTTCTTGAAACTGCTGAAACGATAATGAAGTTCTTAGGATCTGATTCAAAGATCACCTATAAAGGTTTACCTGAAGATGACCCTAAAAGAAGACGGCCTAATATTGATAAGCTCCAGAGCGTATCAAGTTATAAGCCCGAAGTTAGTTTCGAAGAAGGCATAAAAAGAACAGCTGAGTTCTTTAAGAGTTTATCAAAGTGAAAGTAGCTATAGGATGTGATCATATTCTTGAAAGAGACCGTTCTATTGAAATAGTCGAAGCTCTTTGCGCCATCTTTCCCGATGCTGAGGTCTACACCTTGGCCCATAGGCCCAAACAAGTCCTAGGTCCTCTTGAAAGAAAAAAGATTCATTCAACCTTTCTAAGTCATAAAGTCTCAAGTCTAAAAGAGCTCTCTAAATATTCCTACCTTATTCCAAGTGCCGCTAAGAACTTTCATATTACTTGCAGCCTTGATTTATTCATCGATGTCTCAAGTGGAATGGGTCATGGTTTTAAGACTTGTGAAAAGACAAAGAGGATCTCCTACCTTCTTGATAAGAAAGAAGACTCAATCAAATCAGGCTTTATAAGAAAATTCTTTAAATCCTATTTAAATAATTGGAAAAGAAAGAACCTCCTTGATGAAAGAACCCTTTGGGTAGAAACCCCTGAGTTAGAACAAAACTTAAAGGCCATGGGGAAGTCTCCTCAGATTCTAAGACCCTTTGTTAAAGTTGAAGACTTTAAAGTTATAAAGTCAGCGGGCTTTAAGCATTCTGCTTACCTAATAAACGCTCTTCCTTTAAACGAAGAAATGGCAGAAAAAATAGCAGATAACCTAAAAAATCAGAAGATAGGCTTTAAGTTCATAGGGGATGACGGGCATCTGCTTGGACTAAAAGATAAGCTCGGAGAGGGCTCTTTCTTTGGAGAGAAGTGCCATGGTGAACTGGCCCCACTGATGTCTTCAGCTGCTGGACTTATCGATTTTGATACTCATCCGTATTCACCCTTCACTCTTGAGTGCCTAGCTAGTGGCAGGCCTGTTCTTAAAAATAAAAAGGATGTCGTTCTAGAAGATTTAAATGGCTTGGTTCCATTTTCAAATATGGACGAACTCTTCACTAAACTCCCAAGCCTTTCACATGAATCTTGGGTGGATAAGTCTGATGACCTTCGCCGAGGCGTGGTAAAATTTAATGAAAGCCGTTTTAAAACACAAGTAAAGAAATTCATCGAAAGGATTTAAATGAAGAAACTAGTAAGCATTGTTACTCCCTGTTTTAATGAAGAAGATAATATTGATACAGTCTACGAAGCTGTTAAGAAAATATTTTCAGATAAAGAAGAATATAACTACGAGCATATCTTCATTGATAATGATTCTTCCGATAAAACTCAAGAAATGTTACGAAGCCTTGCCAGTAAAGATACTAAGGTAAAAGTCATTATTAACAGCCGAAACTTTGGGCATATTAGATCTCCCTACCATGCCATGCTGCAAAGTGAGGGGGACGCGGTGATTCTCTTAGTGGCTGATCTTCAAGACCCACCTGAACTGATCAATGAATTCTTAGCTGAATGGGAAAATGGGCACGATGCTGTTATTGGAACAAAGACTCAGAGCTTAGAATCTCCAACCATGTTTTTCATAAGAAAGATCTATTACGGCATTATCAATAGGCTATCTGAAATTAAACTTCAAAAGAATTACACAGGTTTTGGACTCTACGATAAGAAGATCATTAAAGTCATGAGAAGCTTAGATGATCCATATCCATACCTAAGAGGACTTATCTTCGAAATTGGTTACGATATTAAGATCATCGAATACACTCAGCCAGCAAGGCTTAGAGGGATTACCAAGAATAACTTCTTCACCCTTTATGATATGGCCATGCTTGGGATCTCAAATCATTCAAAGATTCCTCTTCGTGTGGCTACTTTATCTGGCTTTATCCTGTCAGCGGCCTGCTTTGGTGTATCGCTTGTTTACTTTCTTTATAAGCTTATGTTTTGGGATAAATTTGAAATTGGTGTTGCTCCGGTTGTGATTGGACTCTTTCTCTTTGCGTCTATTCAGTTATTTTTCATTGGAATCCTAGGGGAATATATTGGATTTATTCACACTAAGGTTCAAGGCAGGCCCCATGTCTTTGAAAAAGAAAGGATAAACTTTTGATTAAAAGTATAGCTCTTCTTGGGGGAACAGGTTTTGTGGCAAGAGGGATCATTGCTGCTGCAAATGACCGCAAAGATATAAAGCTTTGCGTTTCATCTCGCAGTCCCTCAAAAGTTTTGTCATTTCTTAAGGAAAACAATTATCAATGTGAGGTCATCTCACTTGAAGAAGTTGAAACAAGAAACTTTGATATTATTATCAATGGAGCGGGAGTCTGTGATCCGTTAATCATTAAAGAAAATCCAGAACTTCTTTTTAAGAGTCATGAAGATGTAGATGCTTTAGTTATGAGAAACCTAAAGTCTTATCCTATGACTCTCTTTTTAAATATCTCAAGCGGCGCTATCTATGGAGAGGACTTTTCAAAGCCAGCCCCAAAAGAAACTCCCTATGAGGTTCCAAAGCTTCTGCGTGACATCAAAGGTTCCCCCCTTGATATGTACGCCATGACTAAACTATTCTTTGAAAGAAAACATAGGGAGTTAAGTCAGTTTAAAATAGTGGATATTAGGCTCTTTAGCCTTTTTCATCGTCATATCGATCTAGACTCTCATTACTTTATGTCTCAGTTGCTATTGGCCAATAAAAAGAAAGAAACCTTTTTAACAAGTACAGAAAACTTAGTGAAAGACTATAGCCATCCGCAGGATCTTATAGAGATAGGCTTATTACTTTCAAAGAAAGAAGGTATTAACCAAGGCTTTGACCTAACTTCTGCTCTGCCAGTTAAAAAGTCAGAGATTTTAGACTTTTTTGTCGCGAAGTACCATTTGGATGTTAAGTATGAACAGATGAGCTTTAACGGGACTAAGCTTAACTACTACTCTGAAAGTGATGACTTACAGCGTTTAGGGTTCACTCCTACAGGGACTTCACTTGAGTGTATTGCACGAGAAATGGAATTTCTCACAAAATAAGAGACAGAACCAAGCGTAAAAAGTAAACTTTTTCTAATGAATTTAGATCCAAAAAACCTTCGAAAGAATATTATTGAAATGGCCTACTCCGGTAGTTCTGTTCATATCGCCTGCGCCTTTTCACTAGTTGAGATCTGCTCTGTTCTTTATTCAAAGATTCTAACTTTTAATAAAGACAACCCTGATGATGAAAAGCGAGATATCTTAGCTCTTTCTAAAGGTCACGGAGTCATGGCCATCTATTCTTGCTTAAAAGAAATGGGCGTAATCGAACAAGAACATTTTGATAATTACTTTAAAGATGGCTCCTTACTTCATGGTCTCGGAGAACCTAGTGTCCCTGGTATTGAGGTACTTGGGGGAAGCCTAGGACATGGTTTACCAGTGGCTATTGGTATGGCCTTAGGACTAAAAAGGGAAGGCAGCAACAGGCAAGTTTATTGTATTGTTGGAGATGGGGAGATTAATGAAGGGACAATCTGGGAAGGATTACTCTTTGCTGGTCATCATAAACTGACAAACTTTACTGTAATAGTGGATGCCAACGGCCTTCAGGCCATGGGTGAGATCGACGAAATCTTAAACTTAGAGCCTATGGGTGATAAGTTCCGTTCGTTTGGTTTTCATACTTACGAATGTAATGGTCATGATACAGAGGCTCTCTATGAAGTCTTTAGCGATAAAAGTAATGAAAAGGTCTCTAAACCTAAAGCCGTCATAGCTAGAACTATGAAAGGTAAGGGTGTTAGCTTTATGGAGAACGATAATATTTGGCACTATACTAGGTTAAATGAAGAAACCCTTGATAGCGCAATGATCGAACTTAATAGGAAGGATGACTGATGAGAAATATTCTTTCTAATAAGATTACTCAATCTGCCATTGATGATCCAAAGTTTGTCGCTTTAACTGGGGACCATGGTTACGCCTTATTTGACGAGATAAGAAAAACAAGACCAGAACAATTCTTAAACGTAGGAATGATCGAGCAGGCCATGATTGGCATAGCGGCAGGTCTTTCTCAAGTAGGTCATAAAGCTTTAGTTTATGGACTAGCGAGCTTTATCCCAATGCGGGTTATTGAACAGATCAAGTTAGATATTTGTTATAGTAAATTACCGGTTAAGATTATTGGAGATGGAGCAGGGCTTGTGTACTCAGTTCTAGGGTGCAGTCATCACTGTTCTGAAGATGTGTCGGCCCTTCGAGCACTTCCAAATATTGAAATCTATTCGCCAGGGGACCCTGAAGAACTAAGGATTTGCTTTGATGAAAGCATGGCCTTTGATGGCCCGACTTATCTACGAGTAGGTAAATGTGATAACCCGGTTGTAAACACTAAGAAACTAGCAAGCACTAAGCCTTACCTGACTCATGAGAATAAGGACTCAGATACCGTCTTTATTTCTACTGGAGCAATGCTTGGAATTGTTCATGACTTTGCAAAAGACTTTAAGGTTAATCACTTATCAATCATGAAGTTAAAGCCGATTGATGAGTCCCTAAAAGACTTAATCTCTCAATATAAGACTATTGTATGTTTTGAAGAGCATTCTCGTTTTGGTGGACTAACTTCTGCCGTGACTGATTTTATGATCGATAGGCAAATGCCTGTTCCAAAAGTTTTTGCTTTTAACTTAGAAGATAAGTTTGCTAAGCACTGTGGTTCTCATCAATACGCTCTATCTGAGCATAATTTATCAAATGAACAAATGCGAGGTAGGCTTCAAGACTTAGCCCCTGAGTTCGCTTAACCTTTTAAGGGTTGTCCATTAAGTTCTAAAACTTTGAAGTCTGGTACGCTAACCACTGCATAAGAAGGGCAGCCTAGTTTTTTCCATACATCAAATCCATCTAGTTCCTCATTATACTTGTTAAGAAAGAGGCTCATGACAGTTCCATGAGTGACCACAAGCCTTTCATCTTCTAGAGGATCTTTAATAATTTCAGAAATAGCCTTTTCAAACCTCTCAAGAGCAGCACTTGCTGATTCTTTTCCAAGGTAGGGTTCATCGGGATTAGTAAAGAGAGGCTCGTTTCTATCAAAGTGGTCTTCCTCACTAACAATGGAAAGAGCAGGACGATCAAATTCAGCTAAGGCAGGGTTAATCTTATGAGTAAGGCTTAGGGTTTGAGCTAGGATCTTGGCCGTCTCTACGGCCTTAGTTTCTTCAGAAGAGTAGATCACAGGATCAACGTCTAGGTTATCACGGACAAAGTTGGCAAACCTTTGGGCTTGCTTTACGCCACGCTCTCCGAGTTTCCATTCTTTAGAGGGAATACTTCCATCTAATTCTGGCATGGCATGTTTAACTAAGATTATAGATCCTTCCATTTTTCCTCACTCATTAAAAACTCTAAAGAAACAATTTTACGGCCTAGCACCTCTTTGGCCACTAGAAATTTTTCATAGGAGTGTCTAGATTTTTGACGCTTAACTTAAGTTTGTAATTTTCGCTTCGTGCTATTAGGGGGTTAGGAGTGGCTAATTGGCCTTAGAATTGCTCTTTAAAGCCTATATTAAAAATCAGAGGGAAATATGAAAAAGACAACCGTTCTATTACTTGCACTATTTTTAACTTCATGTGGAAGCTCCACTGCTCCTAAAACTGACGGCGAAGGTGTTCAATCAAATACCCCTACGGTCGAAGAATTTAATACTGGCGCCCCTAGCGATAATGGTAATGGCCCTACTGGGAACTCTGATCCTGTTGATGCTACAGAGCTTCCTGGCTATACGCCGCCACCTGTTGGAACACCCGGACCAGTTACCCCTCCGGCTGTAGTTCTTAGTGAAGTTTGTGGTGTTGCTTACGCTAGTTTCTATGATGATGTGGTTAGACTCTTTGATGGGACCGATACTCATATTGTCTCTGATGGAGATTATTCAGCTTCTTATTATTTTGCAACCAACAGATTAACTTATCCTAATGATGCCATCGAAGTTTGTGTTCAATCTTATATGGATAATGGAATGCTTGTTTCAAGTTCAGTCAATGTCATGAACAGTTCAGCTGATCATCCTGAAAGATTATTAAAAGCTGACTACTCTTTTGAAGTCTGCGGAGAGTTTAAGTACATAACTGATAATGGTGGAAGAACTTATTTAGAAGTAAACGATAGTGGAGTTCCTCATATCGTGGTCGATGAAAACATGCCCGTATTGGCGCTTCCGGCTTTTAGTGATGAAAATGGAGCCATCGTTGTGAAGGGCTGTATGTATTCAAATCAGGCTCCGTATAATGATTTTTCTTATACTTTTAAAAAGCACCTGAAGGTTCAAGCTTTTGACTTTGGTCCATTAATGTAAAGAAGTGTTAGATCTTAAATAGGGGTAGTAGCTAACTACCCCTGAAGTTTTGAGTATTATTTTAAGAAATTAATCCCACCACCATTATCTAGTGAAGTATCAACTTTATTAAAGCTAAATGATTCAGCTCCGTCGAAAGGATCTCTATTGATATTTCCTCTTGGGTCTACTGGAAGATGGAACCAACGAACATCATTTTCACGAAGGTTAAAACGGATGGCTTGAGCGGCCATAGACCTAACACTTGAGTTACCACCTAGCTCGATGATTCTTTCTAAGACATTCCTAGCTCTTGTTCCTTGTGGGAAAGTCGTCATGAATCTAACGGCGGCGACTCTAACATCTAAGTTATCGCCTCCATTTTCTGCGATGGCCTGAATATTAGTCCGAAGGCGGCTATCAGTGCTTTTAGCGTAGAGAGACTTTATAGCTTCAATTCTTTGGCGCACATCATTTCTTGGGTTCATAGCAACATTAGTAAGGGCATCGGAGACTGTACGGTCATTTGTAGCGGCCATTAGACCAAAAGCAGAAGCTCTTCTAATTTCTACAGCTGGAGCATTCAGAAGGTTAGAAATTAAACCTCTTTCAATCTGATTACTTCTTGGGGCTGCTTTATAAAGGGCTTGTAAACAAGTGGCCCGAAAGACAGTGTCATTTGACTGATCGTGAGCACGGACGATTACGTCATAGATCTTTTTCTCATCTGCTTGAGTGCTAAGGGCCTTAACAGTGGCGATCCTTACGTTTCTGTCTTCACCAACATTTTGAAGAACATTTAAGAGGGTTCTTTCAACTTCTGAGTCAGAAAGAAAATCTTTTAAGGTCTCAACAGCTGAAACTCTAACTGGGGTGTCTGCGCTATACTGAACTTCTCTAAGAAGTAATCTTGTAGTAGTTGAGTTCGCAAAAATGCTTGTACTCACTAGGATAAGACCGATTAGGGTCACCTTTATAAGCTTACTCATATCTTCCTCCTTGATGTTAAAGACATGTGAATTGTTTTAAGGCTTAATTCTAGGCACTCTGGGTTATTAAAGTCATTTGAAAACTTATTACATTTACAATGCTTCGCGTTTAAAATTGCCGCTAAGTGTCCCAAAAGTCGACTGGTGAGATCAAATTAATTGATTTAGTATTTAGCTAAATAAAATCACGGAGAAAACTATGAAGCTTTTAAAGGCCCTTTGCCTTGTTTTAACTCTAATCACTCAAACAGCTTTTGCTGGGAAAACCTTTGATACTGTTAAGAAAAGAGGAACTGTTAAATGTGGTGTGACCACAGGTCTTGCAGGATTTTCCGCCCCAGATTCAAAAGGAAAATGGATTGGCCTTGATGCTGATATTTGTAGAGCGGTTGCTGCCGCTATGTTTGGTGACGCCAATAAAGTTAAGTTTGTTCCTCTTTCATCAGTGGCCAGGTTTACGGCCCTTCAATCTGGTGAAGTTGATCTTCTCTCAAGAGTAACGACACATAACCTAACAAGAGATACGAGTCTTGGAATGAACTTCGCTCCTGTTACTTATTATGATGGGCAAGCCTTTATGGTGAGAAAGAAGTCGAAGTTAACTTCTGCAAAGCAGTTAAATAAAGCTACCGTTTGCGTTCAACAAGGAACGACAACGGAGAGAAACCTAGCTGATTATTTTCGTTCAAATAGAATGACTTATAAAGGTGTGGTCTTTGAATCCAATGATGAAGTGGCCAATGCCTTTGCCACGGGTCGCTGTGACGCTTTTACAACAGACGCTTCAGGACTCGCTTCAGAGCGCTCAAAGTTTAAGAATCCAGATCAGTATATGATTCTTCCTGAAGTCATCTCAAAGGAGCCTCTCGCTCCAGCGGTAAGGCATGGAGATGATCAATGGTTAGATCTTGTAAAGTGGACAGTCTACGCTCTTTTAGAAGCTGAAGAACTTGGAATGAATTCAAAGAATATTGATAGTTTTAAAAAGTCTAAGAACCCAAGTATAAAGTGGTTTTTAGGAGTTAATAAAGGAAACGGTAAGTCTCTCGGAGTTTCTGAAGCTTGGGCCTATAATATTATTAAAAAAGTAGGAAACTATGCTGAGATCTTTGAGAGGACGGTTGGAAAAGACACGCCATTAAAACTTGAGCGTGGGTTGAATGCCCTTTGGACTAACAAAGGCCTTATGTACGCGCCACCTTTAAGATAAGGAATTAGTTTAGTGCAGGAGAAGACACCATTTTGGCAGGACCCTAAAAAAAGGGCCATGGTTTATCAAGGGCTAAGCTTGGCCCTGATATCTGGAGTGGGATATTATCTTTTCTCCAATACTCAAGCCAATCTTGCAAAACAAAATATTGCTTCTGGTTTTGATTTCTTAAGTCAAGAAGCTGGCTTTGATATCTCTGAATCAATTATAGATTATTTCTCTGATGATTCATACGCTCGCGCTTTGTGGGCGGGTTTTCTTAATACTTTTAAAGTAAGCCTTGTGGGGAACGTCTTTGCCGTTATCTTAGGTGGTGTCGTTGGAATCTTGAGCATCTCTTCAAACTGGCTCGTTTCTAGAATCTCAAGATCTTATATTGAGCTTGTGAGAAATATCCCACTTTTGCTTCAGCTCTTCTTTTGGTACATGCTCTTTTCTGAAACCTTTCCCGGAGTGAATGAAGCCCATAATCCTCTACCTGGAGTCTTTGTCTCTAATAGGGGGGTCGTGATTCCTGCTTTTGAGTCTCATCCTATTTGGATGTGGGTCATGCTAAGTATTTTAGCTACTGTAGTAGTGGTTATTCCTTTGATCTTTAATTGGGGAAAAAAGAAAAAAGAAGAAACGGGAATTGAGAAACCAACTGAAATCTTAATGATCACGGCATTGATCACCATCCCTTTAAGCATTTGGCTTTTTGGTGGCATGCCTTCTAAGTTTGAAGTTCCAAAGCTTGAAGGCTTTAACTTCCAAGGTGGCTTTACTTTTTCACCTGAATACATCTCTTTACTCTTAGGGCTTGTTCTTTATACAGGAGCTTTTATTGCTGAGATTGTAAGGGCAGGAATCCTTTCAGTTAATAAGGGCCAATGGGAAGCCTCAGAGGCCCTAGGGCTAAGTGGCTGGAGAACATTAACTCTTGTTATTATTCCTCAGGCATTAAGAGTCATCATTCCGCCTCTGACTTCTCAACTCTTAAATTTAACTAAGAACTCATCCTTAGCTGTTGCCATTGCCTACCCAGATTTTGTGTCAGTTGCGAATACAAGTTTAAATCAAACCGGTCAGGCCATCGAGATGGTAGGGCTTATCATGCTTGTTTATCTTACTTTTAGTCTTACGACCTCTGCCTTAATGAATTGGTATAATAATCGAATCAAATTGACGGAGCGGTAGTGGTTTATAAGTTTACTAAAAATCCAGAAAAACGAACCCTCCCTAAAGCTGAGACCATGGCCAAGTGGATGAAGAGGAATCTTTTTTCAACTAAAGCCAATTCCGTAATCAGTCTTTTTATTTTGGCAGGAATATTAAAGGTCATCACCCCCATTTTTAATTGGCTCTTTGTTGATGCTGTTTGGGTAGGTGATTCCGATACTTGTAGAAAGGCCAGTGGTGCCTGTGTAGCTTTTATTAAAGAAAAGTTTGTTTATATCATCTTCGGTCCTTATCCTCGTGAAGAGATTTGGAGAGCAGGGCTAACTATCTTTTTAATCTTCGCCCTTTTGTGGTGGTCTAAAGAGCCTAGCCGTTGGAGTAAGAAGCTTATTAAATGGTGGGTTTCCTGCTTAGTGGTTTCTTGGATCTTGATGAGTGGAGGCTTTGGGCTCTCTGTTGTTGAAAACAGTCAATGGGGTGGTCTTCCCTTAACAATCATCCTCTCTTTTATTGGCATCGCCATAAGTTATCCATTAGGAATTGCCTTGGCCCTAGGGCGAAGAAGCAGCATGCCTTTGATCAAAAGTTTTTGTGTCATTTATATAGAATTGATTCGTGGAGTACCCATGATCTCACTTTTATTTATGAGCTCAGTTATGTTTCCTCTCTTTCTACCTGAGGGGGTTAGTGTTGATAAACTCCTAAGAGCACAAGTGGCCATCATCATGTTTATCTCAGCTTATATGGCCGAAGTTGTAAGAGGTGGACTCGCAGCCATTCCAAAAGGGCAGTATGAAGCTGCAAATGCTCTTGGGCTTAATTATTTTCAAACCATGAAGGGAGTCATTCTTCCTCAGGCTTTAAAGATAGTCATCCCTCCTTCAGTTAATACGGCGATTGGAATGTTAAAAGATACTTCCTTAGTCATCATCATCGCTCTTTTTGATTTATTATCCACAACAAAAGCTTCTATGAAAGATCCTGAATGGCTAGGTTATTCAGTAGAAGGGTATTTGTTTGCAGCCTTGATCTACTTTGTTCTTTGTTTTTCAATGGGAAAATACGCCAGAAGGCTTGAAGTTGAATTTCACCGCGGTCATAAAAACCGAGAGGTCACAATATGAGTAATGCACCAATTATTGAAATGAACAATATGAACAAGTGGTTCGATGACTTTCATGTACTCAAGAATATTAATTTCAAAGTAGAAAATGGTGAGAAGATTGTTATCTGTGGACCTTCTGGATCTGGAAAGTCTACCCTTATTCGTTGTATCAACCGCCTTGAAAGTCATCAAAACGGGAAGATCCTCGTTGATGGAACTGAGCTTACTAACAATATAAAGAATATTGACCGTATTAGAGCTGACGTAGGAATGTGTTTTCAGCACTTCAATTTATTTCCTCACTTAAGCATCCTAGATAATTTAACCCTCGCACCTATTTGGGTTCGTAAAGAAAGTAAGAAAGCCGCCAGTGAACTTGCCATGCATTTCTTAGAGAAAGTTAAGATTGCAGATCAGGCCTTAAAATACCCAGGTCAATTATCAGGTGGACAGCAACAAAGAGTCGCTATAGCCCGCGCCCTTTGTATGAAGCCAAAGATCATGCTCTTTGATGAGCCTACTTCAGCACTTGACCCTGAGATGGTTAAAGAGGTTCTTGATGTTATGGTCTCTCTTGCTGAAGAAGGCATGACTATGCTTTGCGTGACCCACGAGATGGGCTTTGCCCGTCAAGTCGCTGATAAGGTCGTCTTTATGGATGATGGACAGATCGTTGAAGAGGCCAAGCCTGATGAGTTCTTTGATAACCCTCAACATGAGCGTTCTAAAGAATTCCTCTCACAGATCCTTCACTAGAAAACTGCCTAAACTTTAGACAGTATGAAAGAACTACACAGTTCCTAGTCCTTCTCTATTGTCATTTTAGCCCCTTAGAAGGCCATATTTGGCCCATTCCTTGCTTATTAATAGGGAAAGACAACTGAATAGGGGACTGTCATGAAAAGGCTATTATTAAGCTTTATCTTTTCAATTTTAACCGCCAATTCGGCCTATGCAACGGCGACTGAAGCTAAGACTGATCATGCTATAAAGCTGATTAAGACTTTCGAAGCCGATAAGGTTGATCAGGTTATCAATTCATCCGTAAGCACTTTCATATGTAAAGAAGGCTCTAACGCCGCAATAGATAACGAAAGAAAGTTAGATCATCCTGGCTCTAGAGCACCTGGTTTTGTTAAGGGAAAAGGGAAGTTTCAACTCTTTAAAGAAGAAGTTGAAAAAGGAAACTTTCGCGATTCTTATCATAAAGAAGGTGATGTTTATTCATATAGTTCAGAAGAAAAGAAAGCCCTGGACGTTTTTGGTTTACCAATGGAATCTACAACACTTGAGTTTGTCTTTGAGAGAAAATCTAAAACTGAAGAGAAACCTTTTGAACATGAATTTGGGCTAACTGTAGCTGATGTTAAAAAAGAAATATTGAACCTTATCAATAGTGCCGATGAAAATTATCAAACTGACGAGAGGGCCTTTATTGTTAGAGTTAAAGACAAGGCCTACTTAATCAATTTAGATTCACCACTTTTATCAAACCCAATTTATAAAGTTGACGTAAATACGGGAAATGTTGAGTACGGGCTGAGCAATGTAAGATCTCGGTCAAAAGATCAGACACCATTCGTCTCAATGTCTAAATGACGAACTGAACTTTATAATATTTTCGTTACTGGCCGCCAAAGCGGCCTTTTTTGTTATGTTCTCCCTCTATCAGGAGATCATAAATGAAACGAGCCTATGCCGTTCTAGCCATTCTAGGCTTTTTAAACCTAACGAATATCAATGCCGCAGAGTTCTCTAATCTTAGAAGTGAGACTTGCTCTAAGGAAACTTCTGGTCCCTATGTTCATTCTGATGATTTTAATTGGGGAATGACCTTAGAAGAAATTAGATCCAAAGGAAAAGAGATCTATAATTCTGGCAAGCGCCTAAAGAATAGGGCCTTCTTTAATGGTCAACAAGTAGTCATGCCAATATCAATCTTTGGTGGAGTAGATGAAGTAAAACTAACTCCTCTTTTTCTAAAGTCTATTCAAAAGCACTTAGAAGTCGCTCTTGGCAGAGGTTATATAGACGCTGTGATCTTTCCAGATCTCGGGCATAGCCATATGTTTATTCCAATGGAGTATTACCAAAATGTTTTAAGCCCCATTCCTGTAAAAGAAAAAGCTAGGATGTATGAGCTTATGTTGGCCCATCCAGATTTGAAGATTCTTTATCATACGGCTGAACAACTAACCATGGTAGATGAAGCGAAACTACCTCTTGTAGATAGAGAAGTTCAATGGCGTTTTTATACGAGAAACTTAGTGGGAGATAACCAAGGTCTAGGCCGTATGGAACTTCTACACGAGGCGAGTTCATCTCATAACACTTCTCATACCTATGATGGAAAACATAAGTACTGGGGAGCTGGCTTTAATATCTCAGAATCTAAAGATGGATGCTTTTCTTTTAAGCATAAAGGGGAGACTAAGTACTTTGATTTGAGTTTTGAAGACTTAACGCCCTCGGTTCAAAATGATTATGATTGGGGAATGTAAAAATAAGGTGAGTGCCAGCAAGTAGTCCACGAAGCTGACACCCAGCTTTTTAATGACGACCGTTTCGCTCTTCGAACTTTTCAGATTCGTAGTTAGCGATATCACGGTAACCGTGCTTTTTCTCTAACCAAGCATTGTCGTTGTTTTCCTTGTGTTCGATGGCATAAGGATCATTAAAAAGGGCACAGCCCTGTCCTAAGAGGACGATTCCTAACATTCCAGTAATCACAAGTAGGCTTAATACTTTCTTCATATTTCCCTCCATAGGGTGAGGTTACAGGTTGAAGTTGTATACCTACTTATCGGCTTTATACGGGCTAAGAAGAGCTTCTGGGCCCTCTCAGGCAAATATTGCCGATTGGCGCTCAAGTGGGTGAATCTTTATGAAGATTAAACAGGTTTCTACTAAAGTTTTTTATTTAATAGCCGACAAGTTTACTATGGATTGTGGTAATCAAAAACTTTTTAACTTAATCATCTTTATAGGCCTAGTGGTTACCATCTCAACAACTATCATCCTACCTAGCCTAGATTGGGAAAGGGAGTCTGTAGTTTCGCTGCCAAAGGACTCCTTAAAGATCCAGGCCGCCGTGGTAAAACGTCCTTAGGCAATTGGGAAGATCGTCCGATAATCTTCTATGAACTTTGAAACTGTAAAAACATTAAAAGGTGATTTTGTTATTATCCTAGAAGAAACTAAGGATGGAGCCTACTTATGCATCCGCCCCTTTGGTGAACAAATCATTTACGCCCCAACAGAGCTTGATTTTGATTCATTCTCTGAATACTCTGAAGATGATATGAGGATCACTCTAAAGCAGCGTCAAGTTCTTAAAGAATTCTTCAAGGATTTTGACTCCATAGCCGCGTGAAATCTCTTAGCCATTTTATTCTCCTTTCATCTTCACTAAAAAAGGCAAACTAAGATGAGAATTATGACTCCTGCGACACCAGAACTGATCTTGGTTCTCTTTATCGCTTCTTTACTTATAGGGGCTTTTTCTCTTTATAAAATTATCAAAAAAACTAAGAAAAATAGTTATGAATATCATATAGCCTTTGTTACTTCGGGTTTAGCAATGCTTGGATTAGGTTATTGTTATTATTTTTTGATAACTCAATAGCGGCATTCTATAAAGCTTCAGTCGCTTCAATTAAGTCAGCCAACTCTAAGGTCTTTCTTATCCCTTGAGCGGTAAAGAACCTTAAAGTATTTAACATTTCACTTTTTTCACTAAGGCTCTTAGTTGCTAACTGCTCAAGAGATAAGCTCGAAGAGTGATCTGCTATCTTAATCATTTTATCTATCTCAATATTTGAAAGCTCAAATTCTTGATCCATTAGAAGAGGGAAGAGGGTCTCTTGAATACCTTGAAGCTGATCAATTTCCCTCAAGACTTGCTTTTGTCCTTCACTCAATTCTAGCCTCGAGAAATAGTTCTTAAAGTCTTCACAGCGATGAATTGTTGTAAAATACTTGCAACCACCAACCTCTAGGTCTTTAGGATCATTAAGGTATTCGCGAAAGTGAGGGGAGAGGTCACCATTTTCCTGGCATTTAATATTTCTTGATCTTCCATAGACTTCATTAAGTTTATTAAAGTTAAATCGATCGAGTTTATTTGGAGAATCTTTTCCGAAAGTTAACCTATCTGACAGGTAGGTTTCTGAGTGTAGAAAGTTATGATAGCCCGTATAGCCTGTGGCAACTGGGCTCTTTAGATACCTATTAGGGTAGAGGGCATCCCAAAAATGATCCCCCTTTGTTTTTGAATCATCTCCAAAGAAATACTCAGGTCCATAGACGTTAATGATATCTCCAGGTCTCTTTTCTTCAGAGGATTCTAGCTTTCTGCAAAGTGGAGAGTTCATCCAATAGATCATCTCCTTAGACCAAATAAAGCGCGGCTTCTTTGATATTCTCTTAAAGCTCATAGCTGTGCCCCAGCAGTTAGCTCCATCCTTATAGATCTTTCTTTTATGATTCTTCTTTGTAAACTCTGGTAGGCATGAGGAGACAATTGTCCTTCTTTTATCAAGACCTCGGTCCTCACAAAAGGACTCATCAATCCTTGGGGCCTTAAACTCTTTATTTAAGAGCTCTTTCCAAGAACAGATACTTTGATGATCTTCTATGATCTTCTCACAAGAGTTTGATTTTAAAATTAAATTATAGGAGTTGGTATGACCAAGAGTTAGCTCTTGAGCAAGGCCAGCTAGAGAGAATATTAGTAATAAGAGTAGTTGCACCTTTAAAGAGTATCAAAGAGAGGCTTTTAAGCTCTTAAATTGAAGTAATTACAGGACTAATCTATGGCCGTCAGGGTCTTAAACAGTTCAAAGTGAAGAGCTTTTTAGGAAAATCAAAGGATTATAGGTTGAGGCACCTATAATCCTTCATAAGAGTAAGCTTTATTGGCAGAGCTTTTGAAACCTCTGAAAGGCAGGTCTATCACTTAAACCACCGAGCCAGTTCTTAATATTAGAGTACTCACTAATATCGTACTTAAGGTGTTCGCATATGGAGACCACTGAAGCTGTATTGATATCAGCTAGGGAGAATTTCTCTCCCACTAAGTAAGACTTATTTTCTAAAGAAGTATTAAGGATATTTAAAAGATTAGGAAGCTTAGCTTTAGACTTTTCAACGAGGTCCATATCTCTTTTATCTTCTGGAACAAAGACAAGTTGAATAAAGACATCGATGAGTGGGGGCTGAAGCTCAGCGATAGACCAAGTCGTCCACTGAGAAACAAGACCTTTTTCTTTAGGTGTTGAGCCTAGAAGTTCTGGCTTATATGCAGTGGCGAGGTAATTATTGATGGCCATTGATTCCCAAATATTAAAGTCACCATCAGTTAAGGCGGGAATCTTTCCATTGGGGTTTATCTTTAAGTAGGGGTCTTTCTTGTGCTCGCCAGCGCGCATGTCAATTTCTTTATTTTCATACTTTGCTTCAACTTCTTCAAGAGTCCAGAAGCAGCGACCAGCACTTGATCTAGGGGAACCGTATATTGTAATCATCATCCATCCTTTGGTTAAAAGGACACTTTATATTGCCAGCGCGATTGCTGTCATTTGTCGCTGAGTCAAAGGTAGAAAGGGGAATTATCTAAGCTTACGCTTTACGCAAGAAACGATCTTTTTATCAACCCAAGGTTGGCTGACCTTATCTTGGCATTCATCTAGAACATTCTGAGTATAGGCATGACAGTCATTCTCGTCTTTAAAACGGTCATCCTTTCTATTGGCCATGCAAAAGAAACTCATATTTTGAGAGATCTCGATTTGAACTTCTTTTACTTTTTCTTCAGATAGAGGAGGTCTAACGACAGGTCTTTTCTTCTTAGGGTAGTAGGTCTTTTTTCTAGTGATCTTAGAAGCCTTTCTTTTTCTCGACGGTTTAATAGCGGCCCTTTTTCCTTGGATCTTCTTCCAGTTTTGCCAGCGAAGTTTTTTATAAAGAGCAAGGGCCTTTGCTCTTTCGATTTCTTCAAAGCTTTTTTCGACATCACTAGAATATGTTTTCTTTGCGTCTTTCTTTTTTGAGGAAAGATTTGCGCAAGAACTAAGAAGTGAAAAGGTTAAAATTAAGGTAAATACTTTCATTAAAAATTACTAATCCTATCTGTCCAGTTAGGATTGTCTGTAAAAGGATTTCTATTGCCTTGGAACTTTTCAACCATATCATTTCTTTTTCTTTCAAAAGCATCAACAGGATCCGCTTTATGCCATTTTCTTAGGTACTCTTCTTCAGCGTCATCAATTTGAATATTATAACGAACTGAAAAGTAAAAGAGGGCCCGTGCTACATTTCCTCTATGCTCTGCTGGAGGTTCGAAGGCTAGGTAGCTATCATTTTTTCCTTTTCCATATTTCGAAGAAGCGCAGTTCTTTAAAGGCTTACCATCAACCATTGAAAAGAGATGATTCTTTCGCGTGCTATTGGCGCGGGAGTCGGTAGGGTAGAGGTGGTGAAGGTCTGTTAGCTGGTGGTTCTTGCTTTCATTAGGATTAAAGCGAGACTTAGGCCAAGTATGTTCACAGTTTAAGAATTGATGATTAGGAATCTTCCCTGGGCCTACGCCCTCTGCGCTTGAGAACTTCTTTCTACAATAAACTTCGGTGACGGAGTACTTTGACCCCGTCTTCTTTAAATGGATATTACCAAAGAGTTCAATACGGGCCTTCTTATAACTGATACCACCTTGGTGAGTTTTAGAAAGGAGCTTATAGAGCTTTTCTTCAAACGAAATGGGGTCTGACTCAAGGTCTGCTGGATAATAATCTTTTGCACTTGCAAAAAGAGCAGAGGAGTTTAAAAGGATAATCAAAAAAGACAAATTCAATAGCAGCTTCATTCCATTCCTTCCTTGGTATGGGTTTCTATAAGCATAGGGAATTATTTTGGATGTGCCAAAAAAAGAAAGCCCGAGGCTAGTGCTCGGGCTAAGGTGCATTATAAATTAAATTAATTAAAGCTTAAGGCAGTACTAGCTCTGTAGGCATATCAGAAGAGCTTTTAGCAAGTTCATTCCAAAAATGCTTATACTGATCCTGGTAGGCCTTAAAGACTTCTGGAATAGAAATATAGTAGAAGTTTTCATAATTGACGCTAAAAGCTGAACTTGTAAGATTTCCAGCTCCTGTAAAAACCGCGCCGCCTTCATTTTTAAAAGTGAAGATAAGAAACTTGTTATGCTGAAGTTGAAGCGACTTTGGCTCAAAAACATCATCCATATAAGTTTCAATGTACTTGGTTCTCATTCCTAATCTTTCAAGACCCCTTACTTTCCCAAGTTCGGTTAAGCTGTTTCTTCCCATTCCTCGCTTGTAAACTCCGCTCCAGTAAATATCATCATCAGCAACTAAACGGACCTTTGTTTTCTTGGTCTTTAGAGCTGAAGAAAGGGCCTTGACTAATTTTGAATTGCTAAACCTATGGGCGGCCATATCAACCATTTTAGATTTCTTGATTGAATCTGTGATGGCTTCCATTGCTTGAACCCCTTCACCAGGAACGAAGAAAGTTTTTATATCGGACTCTTCATTTACATCAATCTTCTTTTTGCAACTTGCGATAAATCTTGTGAATTCTTTCTTACTTGAGTCATGGTTAAGAATCCCTTCTCTTAAACAGAGGTGGGCCTTAGCAAAGTAAGTCTTTGGTGAGGTTGTAATAAAGTGCCAGTTTTCATGGTGAGTTGTCGTTCCTGAACTCATGTTTCCTGAACTAAAACCAATTCGTACTTCTTTTGTATCAAAAGGATTAACAAAGAAGACTTTGTTATGGGCATACTTGGCACCACCTGTATTTCCACTTGTATAAACTTCTGGATAATTAGGCTCTTCACCATTTGTATTCTTTGGACGGCATTTTTCAAGGGCCCTAGCTTGATGCATCCGGCTTGCGTCTTCTTCGTTATTGCTATCGATGACAAGAGTCACTTTTACGTTTCTATACTTGATGGCATTACAAAGTTCTTTTTGAATATCACCGTTTGAAAAACTTAAATAGGCTAAGAAGATCTCTTTAGTTTTAGAGTCTTTGATCCATTCTTTTAGTTTTCTGTGAGGGCTTGTCTTTTGAGCCCGAGACTTTGAAGAGTCTGAGCTCTTGCAGTAGGCATCTTTTGTTTTGGACTTAAGTTTCTCACCATCGTTGCTCACTACGTTTTCGTCATAGTAATAAGTCTTACAAACTGGATTTGTGAAAAGGACATCGTACTTAAAAGGAGTAAATTCTGTAATGCTTTTAGCGTTGGCGTTAAAAGTGATAAAAACCAAGACTAATAAAAGAATATTCGATCTCATAGCTTTCCTCTTGTGTTGTGTTGCGTAAACATCTTCAAAAAATCTAGCAAACCTGATTAAAATGTTCAAAGATATTACTAGGATATTACCCATCTCATAATTAGATAGAAGTGAAATAACCCCTCTGATTTCAAATAGTTTTAAAGGCAAATTAAACTGAATAGGTATTGTGAATCTGTGGGGCTCCTCTTTATACTTAGTTATATGAATTTCCTGAAAATGCCGCTCGGCGCCAAGGGCGTCTCTTATATTCAAATCCTCTTGGCTTCATCCGTGATTGCAGGCCTTGCTGTTGTTGGCCTAAAGATGATGAAGAACCAAGAGAAGTTGGCCCGGATGACGGCACAGAAATTTGAGGTGAACTATTTAATTGGTGAGATGTTTCATATCCTTAAAGATCCTCAAAACTGTAAAGCCAGCCTCTCTGGGATGCTAGCTGAAAAGTCAGTTAGAAAAATAAACGCACTTAAGAAAGAACTAAGAGGCGGTGACCATAAAGAGGCCACTTATTATTTAAAGTACTTTACCTTTGATTCTTCAAAAAAACTTTACGCTCAAAACAGCCTTAAGATCCTCTCATACGAGCTTAGTGACTCTTCCCCATCGGTAGACTCAAAAAGGGGTAGCACTCACTTAGTTGTTAAGCTTCAAAACAATGAAGAGGAAAACCCAAGTAATCTTGTGAGAACAATACCTATACGTTTTAGAGCTTCTGGTGGAATGATTTCTAATTGTGAGGCCTTTAATAATCTTGTCGACTCTTCTAATGTCTCTTTTGGCGGCAGCATGAACCTAGGTAAAGCGTTGCATGTTGGACCTAGAAGAGCCGGAGTTGAACTCTCTGTGGATGGAGGCATGTCCCTTGAAATTGTTAAAGCTGATTTTCCTCATTGTAGCTTAGCCAATACGGGACAACTTATTTATATGAAAAAATATGATGAAGTCTTTTTTTGCACCAGAAAGTCTGGTTGGTCGAGTCTTGGACTCTTTCCTAATCAAACCAAAGGCATTGTTTATCGGATTGATGCTAGAAGAGAGCCTAGTTATGTAGTTGAAACCCAAAAGCATAGGGTTTGTATCTTAAAAGGATTTAAATCAAACGAGAAGGGCACCTGTAAATTAACGGCGCAAGTGGCTGGGGAAGCAACTAAGTGGAGGCTTGCAGCTACCTATACCTCTCCGAGGGGCGGTCAGTACTGTGAAGCGGAGTGTTTTAATTGAAGGATTCAAATGGTTTTTCCATTCTTGAAGTAATCATGTCTATTGGCTTTTTAGCCGCACTAATTCTTGTTTGCACAAATATTTTCAATAAACAACAAACTGAAATGATCAATGCTATTCAAGAAATAGAGATCACTTCAACTGTTAATGAAATTCGAATGGCCTTAAAGGGAAGGGAAGCTTGTACGGCCTCTTTTGAAAATAAGAAGGTCGGTAGTAGAGATATCAAGGTTATTAAGAAAGTTATTCAATACCCAGAGACAAATGAAATTGAAGAAGTAGAAGCCTTTCCCCTTTATCAATATGGAAGAATTAGCTTTGGAGATTATCAATTAAAGATTTCAAGCTATACCTTAGAGGGATTTTCTAAGGGAGCTAGTGCTAGCAAAGAGACGGAGTTAAACCTAGTCATTGAATTTAATAAGAACTTGCCTGGTGATGAAGAGAAAAGCCTGACCCAAAGAAAGATTAAGCTCTACGCAGCAATGGATAATTTAGGGCGAATCGAATCTTGCTCTTTAACTAAAGAAGCTCAAAGCGATGAAAAGTTCATGGTTGAATCTGATGAATTGATTCGTCTGAAGGGAAGAATTGGAATTGGGTCTAAAAATATTCCTAGCCGCCTAAGTTTAGAAAAAGGAATACAATTTCTTGCTTCAGATAGCTCTGTTTGCGAAGAAGGCAGTGATGGTATTATTTTCTTTCATAAGGGCTATCAATCTTTAGTCATCTGTTATGAGAAAGAAGCTTATAAAATCTCAAACGTGGGGTTAAGGCTTTGAAAAGAAATGCCGGATTTTCACTCGTTCAATTGATGATAGTAGCAGGTATGCTCTCAGGTATTTTCGTGGTTAGTTTGAAGATTATGAAGAATCAAAATCAAATGGGGAAAAGCTCTAGTGAAGAGTTTGAAATCATCTATCTTTTTGATGATATAAGAAATCAGCTTGCCGATAGAAAAGTGTGCTTTAAAACCCTGAAAAATATAAACCTTGAGGTACCGACAGAGCTTGAAGGTATTGCTTCATTAAAAGATGATCAAGCCTATAGCGTTCAAACCTTTAGCGCATCAGGGGCTTATTATGGACAGAATAATATTAAGATAGAATCAATTCGTTATGAAGTTGGGGATCAGGAGTCAAGTATAGATGACGGAGAAGCTTTTCTTGTTATCAATTTTAACAAGTCTAAAAGTGCCCTTGGAAATACTGTTGTTTCTAAGAAGCTTAAAGTTCATTTAGAGTTTGATAAGACAAAGAAGCTGCAATCTTGCTTTGCCCTTGGGGGCGTTAATATCCGCTTTCAGAATGAAGATAAAAAAGAAGAGAAATGGAAAAATATCTCTGGCTCTCAAAACATCTATACTGATGTAGATCAAGTAAGGATCAATACTAAAAAAGGCTCACAAAATACAAGCCTTGTTCTCAAAGGAAGACTCCTCTTAGGTCATGACGAAGAAAAATGTACTCAAGAAAAACTCGGGACTCTGAGGTTAGAGAACCTACAGTTAGAGTTTTGTAATAAAGCTAAAGACTGGCGCCCCATTTGGTGGCCTTTAAAGCAAGTTGTAAAGAAAGAATATACTTTAGAGACAAAGAAGCGCGATCAAGTCATTAAGACCACAAGCTCTTTTCAGTTCTGTAGCTTAATTAAGACCGAGTTATACGGAGCAAGATGCAATGTTAAAAGATTAGATGGTAACCTCTGGGAGCTTAGTTTGCTCTATGATCGAGGGCCAAATTCTAAGTGCGTGATTAAATGCTATAAGTAGAGGCTTGCATGTCAGATAATAATTTAGAAATGTTAATCATTGGGGCTGGACCTGCTGGGATCTCAATGGGCGTCGAGGCCATATCCTCTGGAATTGATGCTAGTAAGGTCGTCATCATAGAAAAGGCTCCTGAACATAGTTATATGATTAGAAAGTTCTACCCTGAGCAAAAACTAGTAACGGCCAACTATAAAGGCAAGGCCGCTGTTTGCAGTGGGGTTATGTGCATCCCTGATTATTCAAAGTCTGAGACCTTAACCTATCTAGATCAGGCCATAGAAAAAAACCAACTTCAAGTGCGCTATGAAGAAACGGCATGGAAGCTAGAGAAGCTTGAAGATGGTGATTTCAAAGTTTTTACAGACAAATCAGAGTTTAGAACTAAAACCTGTATTATAGCCATTGGAATGATGGGTAAGCCTAATAAGCCTGATTATCAGATCCCTTCTTCTATAAGAGATAAAGTTCATTTTGATATAACCAGTAAGAAAATAGAAAACTCAAAGGTCCTTGTTATTGGTGGCGGGGACTCAGCTTCAGAATATGTCCAGTATCTATCTCAAGAGGGTAATCAAGTAGACCTCTCTTACAGAAAAGACAGCTTTTCAAGAATGAATGAGATCAACCAAGCCTCTTTATTTGCCTTAGAGACAAGAGGAGCCACTAAGCTGTTTCTCAATACAAATGCCATTGGCCTTGAAGAAAAAAATGGCCAAGTTCAAGTAAACTTTGCTGAACAGGAATGCGCTTTGCGCATCTATGATAATGTTGTTTACGCTTTAGGGGGAACAAGTCCCACTAACTTTTTAAAGCTTCTAAAAATCGAATTCTCAGGAACGGATGAGCCTATAGTAAAAGAAGGGTTTGAAACTTCTGTTCCCGGGCTTTTCCTTATAGGTGATTTAAGTGCAGGCAAGAGAGGAGGCTCTATTATAAGCGCTTTTAATTCCTCTCATGAAGCTATGAAGAAAATCTGTAACGATTATCTAACTTGTAAGATCTAAAGCAATTGGCTCTTGATAAAAAGATAGATCAGTATGAAAGAAGAGGCGACTAAGTTTAAAAAAGTCCCTGCAGTACCATAGAACCTTCCCTTTGATGGGCCACCAGATTTCTTTAATCCTAGAAAATGCAGAAGACGGCAAACTAAAAGGGATAGGCCTAAAATATGAATCCCCCAAAAAGATCCAAGCTGGATTTCCACAAATGAAATAAGAAGAAAGGCTAAAGGGACGTACTCGTTGAAATTCCCATGGGTTCGAATTGTTTGCTCTAGATCACCTTCTACAGAACCTAAGCCTTTTTTAAACTTCCATCTATTATCGATAACCCGCTTGGCGAGAAAGAGGTAGAAGAGCGCTGAGAGCGCTGCGTAAAAAGGCGTGATTACTAATGTCATAGTTCCTCCGTTATGGGGTGGTTTGTCATTTTTTCTCTAAAAATTTGAGTATGTTCACCCCTTTGTTTTAGACTATAGGTGTAAAGAAACAAAGGAAAATATCATGGGCATCGGAAGCCGAATTGCTGGAGTGGGATCATTTGTTCCACCAAAAGTTTATGAGAATAAAGACCTAGAAGAAATGCTCGATACGAGTCATGAATGGATTATTCAAAGAACCGGAATTGAGCGGCGCCATTGGGTTGATCCTAAAACCTCTACTTCAGATTTAGCTCTAGAAGCTTCATTGAAGGCCATAAAAGATGCGGGGCTTGAGAAGTCTGATATTGATATGATCATACTCGCTACACTAAGTCCTGATCATGACTTTCCTGGAACGGGTTGTTTTTTACAAGCTAAGCTAGACCTTCCTGCAATTACAGTCTTAGATATTCGTCAGCAATGCACTGGTTTTATTTATGGAATCTCTATTGCGGATAAATTTGTCAAATCAGGCAGTCATAAAAATATATTAGTCGTAGGAGCTGAGGTTCATTCTAAGGGACTCGATAAAACCCCTAGGGGACGTGGAGTCTCTGTCCTATTTGGAGACGGAGCTGGAGCGGTCATAGTCTCTCAAACTGAGGTGAACGATCCGAAAGTTGACTCCCATATTATGACCACTCATCTCCATGCTGATGGCTCTCACGCTAAAGAACTTTGGCTGCCAGCTCCTGGTATGGCCTTTGAAGGAAGTGAAAGGTTCTCTCAAGAGATTATAGACGAAGGACTTCACTATCCTCAGATGAATGGAAAGGTTGTCTTTGTTCATGCAGTTAAGAGAATGGCGGAATGCTTAACAGCTGCCTGTAAAGAAATGGGCGTATCTTTTGATGAGGTGGATTGCTTCTTATTTCACCAAGCAAACCTAAGGATCAACTCTAAAGTCGCTGAAGTCTTAGGGCTTGATGAAAGTAAAGTCTTTAACACTATTCAAGATTATGGAAATACAACGGCCGCCACTATCCCACTTGGAATGGATAAGGCCATCGAAGCGGGTAAGCTTAAAAAAGGTGACCTGGTGGCCTCAGCAGCCTTTGGTTCCGGTTTTACTTGGGCCTCGGCTCTTTGGAGGTACTAGTGAAGCTCCTCCTAGCCCTTTTCCTTTTATTTTCTGTTAACGGCTTTGCTAGCTTTGAAGATTGTGAAAATGGACTGGGAAAGTATGGAAACCTAGGGGAGATGAGGTATCAAGTAGGGAAGTACAATAGAAGTGGAGTTTGCTTTATAAGCCTTGGTCCCTCAAACCGCTATCCCCTTTATAGATCCTACACATTTGACTCTGAAGGGGAACTAATGATCTTTAATTCCCTTGGAGCTGGTCGGCCTTCAACTGATACCGGGGCGAGAAATTACCTCTTCCCCATTAAGACGCAAAAACTTTCTTTTGAGCTTGACGAGAAAAATGAATATATTCGAATAAAAAATACTGACGGTAGAACCTGGGTCTTTGATGCGCGCTCTTCTAAGATCGAAAGTGTTACGGATATGGAAGTTCTTGAAGACCCTGATGTTAATAGAAGCAATCAAGGTGGAGTTGAACTTTCAATTCTTACAAAAGGAACTTTGATAGATGAGGGCTTTCGTTTAGGAGGTCTTCCTAATACGGTTTTAAAAAGAAGCTCTGCCATTAAAGACTCTTATGGAAATGAATGCCTAATTAAAAACAATAAACTATTCAAGCTTGATATTGACGATAGCGGAAGTATTGATGGAGCCTACTTTATTCACAATAGTGAAGCTAAGTGGAAGAAGTTCTTGAAAAGGTATTGCAAAGAAATTGAACTATAAAGCCGGCTTACCCTTTAAAAATGGTCACTTCAACACCCTCTATACGGCCCTCGGCAGACGGGTTCTTCAATTAGATTATAAACGCGAGAGGATTGATTTAAAAGATGGTGACTTTCTTGACCTCGATTGGATGAGCACTGGTAAGTCAAAGCTCGTCATCCTCTCCCATGGTCTAGAGGGAAGTTCCCGTGGGACTTATATCCAAGGCATGATGAAACACTTTCTCGATAAGGGCTATGATGGACTGGCCTGGAATTGCCGCGGTTGTAGTGGGGATTTAAATAGAAAGGCATTTTATTATAATAGTGGGGTCTCTCATGACCTCTCAGAAGTAATCGATCATTGCATTGAAAATAAAAACTACAATGAGATCTATCTAATAGGTTTCTCTATGGGTGGTAATATCACTCTTAAATACTTAGGGGAGAAGGGCACAGGTATCTCTTCAAAAATAAAAGGAGCTGTAGCTTTTTCAACTCCGGTAGACCTTAGAGGCTGCTCACTAAAATTAGATATAGGCTTTAATAAAGTTTATACAAAGAACTTTCTTAAGACTCTGAAGATCAAAGTTCAGTTAAAAGAAGAGATGATACGAGAAGTAGGCTTTGAGCCTGATGATATCTATAAGTGTAAGAATCTCAATCAGTTTGATAATATCTTCACTGGTCCTCTTCATGGCTATAAAGACGCTGAGGATTACTATACTAGGGCGAGTTCAAAACAATTTATCAGTAAGATTGAAATTCCCACACTCTTAGTGAACGCTAGTGATGATCCTTTTTTAACAGAGAGTTGTTTTCCTCACGAAATACAAAAAAAGAATTTTACTTTTGAAAGAACAAGGTTTGGTGGTCATGTTGGTTTTGGTCACTTTAGGCCCTACTCACCAATTTGGTCTGAACAGAGGGCCTATCAGTTTCTAAATGGACTTAGCTGAGTAATCAAAAAGCGCCTGACGGTACTTTAAGATAGTCTCCGGAGAGAGTTCATCAATAAGATCAGCATTCTGTGGAATCGCCTCGTAAAGAAGTTGCTCCATTGAGAACTGAATCGTTTGCATCCCTACGTATAGGCTTTCAAAGAATGTAACATCCTTATTATTCCAGTAAGAAACAAGCTCACTTACATCAGGATGATTATCACAACTAGAACACCCCTTACAAAATCCATTCTTCTCTACGAAGTTAATATGATTTTGAGACTGGATGCTAATAACTTTTTCTCTCTCATTAATATCTTCAGCAAAGGTTTCAATGAGGGGAATCTTCATCTTTGGGTTACTTTTTATCGTTGAAAAAATTTGCTCATAAAAAGTGACGTAGAGTGAAGAGAAGATACTATCTTCTAATAAACACAGAAGGTAATCCTCTTCATCTGTAGCATTTTCGCCAATTGTCTCTAGTGAACTGAGCGCCAGAGTTAAAGGAAAGTTTGGTGAACTTTCGCTAGCGGCGAAGAAGTTTAAAAGCTTTGCAGGGGACTTGGTTTTCTCGGTTTTCTTTTCACCGAGGATTCTATCAACTAATCCCATAATGACCTCGTAAAGAGTTTTACTTAGTCTATAGTACCTGAATTTAAGGGCATCTTTAGCCGGGTAAGAAATACCCCTTAAGGTGATGGATTGGGGTGTTTGACGTGTACGGCTTCAATTTCAGAAAGGATCTCTTCTGAGAGGCTAAGCTCTATACTTGAGATATTCTCTTTTAATTGATCCATCTTAGTAGCTCCTATTATATTTGAAGTCACAAAGGGCCTATCATTTACGAAGGCGAGGGACATTTGGGCAAGAGAGATTCCGTGCTTTTGAGCAATATCTGCGTACATCTGAGTCGCCGAAAGGGCTTGCTCGTTACTATAGCGAGAAAAATAATCCCAGATAGTTAAGCGGCAACCTTCAGGCTTTTTACCACC
Source organism: Sulfitobacter sp. (assembly GCA_047630275.1). Lineage (GTDB taxonomy): Bacteria > Bdellovibrionota > Bacteriovoracia > Bacteriovoracales > Bacteriovoracaceae. The sequence goes on from JBLHVN010000001.1 coordinate 973,346, forward strand.
TAGGTACTTTCCAGATAGGGCCCCAAAGGCCATAGGTGAATAGGCTAAAAGTCCGCATTCTTCTCTATGAGAAACTTCCGCCAAACCGATTTCATAAGAGCGGTTGAGAAGATTATAAGGGTTTTGAATAGAGGCCATTCTAGGTAGATCTCTTTCACCGCTAAGGCGTAGGAACTCCATAGCCCCCCATGGAGTCTCATTTGAGAGTCCAAATTCTCTTACCTTTCCTGCTTTCTTTATTTCTTCAAGAACCTCTAGGACTTCTTGAATGGGAGTAAAAGGAGCTTCATCTTTTTGAACGATATATCCTAATTGCCCAAAGTAATTTGTCTTTCTCTCAGGCCAATGTAGTTGATAGAGGTCTACATAGTCAGTGCCTAGTCTTAAAAGGCTGGCGTCGATGGCCTTAGTTAAATGATCTTTATTAAACTTATTGTCTCCACCTCTGACATAGTTTTCCCAAAAAGGACCTATGATCTTAGTGGCCAAGACAATCTTATCTCTGTTGCTCTTAAGCTTATCCCATTTACCAATGTATTGTTCTGTAAGGGAGTAAGTGTCTTTACTAGGGGGAACTGGGTACATTTCAGCGGTGTCGATGAAATTAACTTCATGATCTAGGGCGTAGTCTAATTGCTCGTGAGCTTCTGAAATTGTATTTTGCTCTCCCCAGGTCATAGTACCAAGACAGATAGCTGAGACATTAATATCAGATTTACCTAATTTACGAAATTTCATGATGGATACCTTGAATTATTTTTGTCTTAAGAAGTTTTCGATTTCTTTTTCAGTATTCTTTTTAATGCTATTTGCGATAAAGAAAATAATCCCCATCACCATAAACATCATAGGAAAGGTAATGACCGGAAAACTAAGGGCCGTCATCTTTCCGAGAGACTCATTAAACTCTACTGTTCCAGGCTGACCAACTAATGTCATGACGGCCAAGACATAGTTGAGAACTGCTGAGAGAAAAAAGGTACCACCTAAAAGAAAGCTACTTGTTCTTAAGTTCTTTTCAAAAAGGTGAGCATGACCATGCTTATCAAATTCAGCATTGATTTCTTCTAAATTTAGGATTTGATTCAAGAAAGACTTAACTAAAGGAACTTTTGTGTAATTACTTATGATAACCGCAAGGCCCATAAGAAAAGGAATGGCGGTTTCTTTGGCGATCATCCATTCACGGTTTAATTTGAAAAGACCTATTCCTCCAGTCATTAAAACTGAGAATAAACCAAGACCAGAGAAGAAGTTAAACTTCTTACTCTTGATAAAGTCCCACACCCCATAAGAAATAGGAAAAAGCATGGCGATGATCAGCCCGTAAACTTGCCCTAGTTTTTCTGGACCTGAAAACTTCATAAGGATAAGCGAAGGGATAATGACGTTAAGCCCAATATTTAAGAGAAAGGGCTCTTTTGGCTTAGTATCTTCAGTTTTTAGGTCAGTATCTTGGCTCATGACATCAAAGGAAAGAGGTTTAGTTTTGTATTAAATGCTTACTTCACTAGCAATACCTCTATGGAGGATTGTTTCCTACGCGGCAGCCAGTAAACTATAAAATAGAATAAAGATTTATTACTACAATTCAAGGATGACTGCATGAAAACGTTGATTTTATTGGTTTTTTTGCTCTGGGGTAGTGCAGCTTTTAGTGCTAACCAAGAGTACCTGGTTAAACTTAGCCCCACTCATGGGTTAAAGGCCTTACAAGGACTAAAACAGATGGGGGCTTTTAGAGAGTTTGAAACAAGCTTTGGACGCTTTGCTGTTTTAACAACGTCAAGAGAGCTTGAGAACGTCGATATAAAATATTTAGAAAACCTAGAAGGGATCTCTTACGTTGATAAGAATATTGTCTATAAGGCCCTTCCTATAATTGACTCTGAGTCTAGTTTATCTAATGACGATCCTAGTTTCAAAAAACAATGGGGCTTAAAGAACACAGGCTGGAACGGTGGACCGATCTGGCGTCTTGGTAAAAAAGGTGAAGACATCAATGCTGAAAAAGCTTGGGGACTGACTCGAGGAAGAAGCACAATTAAGATAGCTGTCATTGATACAGGGGTTGACTATGATCACCCTGATTTAAAAAATAATATCTTAACCAATGAAATTGAATTCAATGGAACTGATGGAGTTGATGATGATGGTAATGGTTATATCGATGATGTTTACGGTTATGATTTTGCTAACAATGATGGAGACCCTAAAGACGGTCATGGTCACGGAACCCATTGCGCCGGAGTCATAGGGGCCACTCATAATAGATCTGGAATTAGAGGAGTCATGGGCAGTGTTAAGATCCTTCCAATTAAATTCTTAGGGGATAATGGATCAGGAACTCTTGAAGGAGCTGTTAAGGCCATTGATTACGCCATTAAAAGGAAAGTTCATGTTATGAGTAACTCTTGGGGAGGAGGGGGAGCGAACCAATCTCTTAAAGAGGCCATCATAGCCGCTAACGACGCGGGAATTAGCTTTGTAGCAGCTGCTGGAAATTCAAGTAACGATAATGATAAAAACCCATCTTACCCAGCTTCATATAAAGTTGAAAACGTCATCTCCGTTGGAAGCATAGATGGAAACGGGAAGAAGTCTTGGTTTTCAAATTATGGGAAAAACTCAGTTCACCTCTTTGCTCCGGGATCAGATATCCTCTCAACGGTTAAAGGAAAGGGTTATAAGAAGATGAGTGGCACCTCAATGGCGACACCATTTGTTTCAGGGGCCATCGGTCTACTCTTAACTCATGAAAAAAACCTTACACCAGGCGAAATTAGAGACCGCTTGGTTAAGTCTTCAGTGAAAAATAAGAACCTGAACAAGTACTCTCAGTCAGGTCGCCTTGATGCATTTCGTTTCTTAAAAGATCTAGGAAACTAGTGATAAAATCCATATCGAAGATATTCTTTAAAGGAGTATTAGGGACATTTCCTCTAATACTCTCTCTTTATTTTCTATACTGGTTCGCAACTGGTTTAGAGGCTTTCTTTGATGGATACTTATTAAGAGTCCTTCCCGAAACTGTTCAGTTTCCAGGCCTTGGAGTGGGGATTGGTTTTATACTTATCTTTTCAATAGGCCTTTTATTATCCACAAACTTCTTTTCTAATATTCATAGGGTACTCTTAAAGCCTGTTCGAAATATCCCATTAATTAAATCGGTTTTTGGGGCGATTGAAGACCTTATGAGTTACTTCACACCAAGTGATGAAAAAGATAATTCAATGGTGGTCAAGGTTCAGTTACCGGGTCAAGCCTTTGAATTAGTCGGCCTCCTTACTCAAGATGAACTCAATAAGATTGAAGGCATTGAGTTTGAAGAAGATAAGGTGGCGGTGTTTATTCCCATGAGCTATGCCCTAGGTGGCTATACCATCTTTGTCTCAAGAGAAAACCTGACTGTAACCAATATGAAAGTTGAAGATGCTATGAAGCTTGCCTTAACTTCTTGGATGAGAAAAAAAGTTTAAACTGATCCAAGTTTTAGCGTAGAATAAGCCTATGCTTAATCTTTCTCATATATGGGTCTATGGACTTCTCATTGTACCTTTTTTCACCATCTCTGAGATTCCCTTTCCTTATATTTATCCAAAGGTTTTCTTGCTCCAATTTTGGGCCGCCATAGGTCTGATCATATCAATATTTGAGATGAAAAAAGAGGAGGTATCAGTTGGTCCAATATTTCTGTCCTCTTTAGGTCTATTCATATTAGCATTGATTTCAAGTTTTTATGCAGCTGATAAAGTGGCGGCTTTCTTTGGCCCTTTTTGGAGAGGGACTGGTATTGTCTTTTATTTTAGTTGCCTCTTAATTTGGTTGAATCTTAAATCAAGTGATTTCTCAGTTGAGAAGCTTGGAAAGTTTATCGTCTATATTGGACTGATCATTTCAATTGTCTCACTTCTATATCGTTTTAGTGGGCAGTTAGGTGTATCGCGTACAACCTTAATGGGGAATCCTAATGCTCTTTCTTTTTGGATAGGATGCGCTTTATTTTTTAATTTTTACTTTAGAAAATCCCTTGGCCAAAACAAAGTACTTTTCTATGGCACATTTCTTATCTGCGTTACTGCCGCCGTCTTACTCAACTCAAGATCAACACTTGGGGGGATCATACTAGGGAGCTTTTTGATAGGAATCTTTACTAACCGAAAGCTTTTTAAAGCTAGTATGGCAGGAATTTTGACCCTTATTAGTGGCCTTGGAATTCAACATTTTATCTCAAAGCAATCACTTTTCATGGATATCATCTTTAGATTTAAGAGGTTTCACCGTAAAGATATATGGTTAGGTGCTTGGGACTCTTTTCTTGCAGAGCCTTTTATGGGATACGGCTTTCATGGACTAATTCAAGGTTATTGGGAAAACTTTCCTAGCCAGATAGATGAGAAGATCTCTTGGAATGATAATGCTCATTCACTTATTCTCAACGTTGTTGGAGAGATGGGGATTGTAAGCCTGATTTTCCTTGGTTTAATTCATTTTTACTTTATTAAGACTCTTATTAAAAAAGAGAAAACTGACCGGGCCTTCTGGATCGGATTTGGTTTCTTTCTTTTTTGCTATTGTTTTGTCCAGCCTTTTTACATAGACACAGTCTTGCTATTTATTTTCATAGGTTTTATTTTTAAGGAAAAGGGAACATTTTCTTTTACCAATAGGAATAAAGCACTCATAAGCTTTCAGGGAATGGCCATCGCGAGCTTGCTTGTTATTACCTTCTATCAGATCAGCCAATTAAAATTAATCAATCAAACAAGAAGAGATATTGTTTCAAGTAAGAACTATAGAAAAACTTGGAATGCTTTTATGAAGACGCCAGGAGTTCTCGATAAGCCAGGGGCTCTTTTAGAAATTAGCAATCAAATGGGAGCGGCCTTTGTAGAAGACTCTGTCTCCTTGAGAAGGCTTCAAAGGCCGATGATCTTATTTATGCTAGATCAGTACGGAAAAAACTTTGAACAATTCTCTGAAAGGCCAAGGATGTACGAGAATTACGCTAATTGGTTAACGAGGGCAGGGAAGTATGATGAGGCGATTGAGATCTTAGACAAGTCTTTAGAGCGCTCAGACAGAATTACAAAGTCGGTCTATCAAAAAGCTAGTATCTACGTTAAGAAAAAGGACTATAAAAAGGCTAAGGAAATGCTTCTTAGAGTGAAGGAGCTTAACCCGAACTTTCCTCATGTTGATGGTTACCTTTTAAAGCTTAAGAATTATTAGGAATTTCTTCTAAAAGCTTTATAAACTCCTCCGGAAAGGGAGTCATGAGCCTCTCGACATTTCCCGTATGGGCCGGAAGAACCTCTTCAAAGAACTTAATGCCAGTCTTTGTTAACTCATAAGCGGGTCTTTTCTCAGATCCATTTTCAAGAGTGGGCTTAATAAGATTGTCCTCTTGTAACCTTTTTAAGAAAGTTGTTATATTGGCGCGGCTGACCTTTAGAAGCCTACTTAAAGTAACAGGGGTATGGGGTCCTGTTGTATGCAGATGCAGCAAGATCTGAAAGCGCGGGACGCTACAGCCTAATTCAAGAAGACTAGATTCAAATTCCGCTGATAAGAACTTGAAGGCGTTAAAGAGTGCGCGCCAAGATCGAATCTTTTGAGTATCTAATAAATTATTAACTCTCTCTATATTTTTCACAGCTCTAGAATAAACAGAGGAGTTCGGAAAGGAAAGCAATTCGTTAAAAGCTTTGTGCTATGCGGCCTTGTCTTCAGTTGCTTTGGCAAGCTTGGCATTTAACTCTTGAATGACAGAGTTTGAGTGCTTAAGCCTTTTAGTGATAAGCCTCGTAACGTTTAGGACCATCAAAGCAAAAACAGATGGGTTCTTTGAAAAAACTTTATAAAAATTATCAAAACTCATAACCAAAACGGCGCACTTTTCTTTACAGATTATATTCGCCGTTCTCTTAGTTTCATTGATGAGGACCATTTCTCCAAAGATATCTCCATTGCCAATTGTTGCAATAAATTGGCTATGACCATCTTTATCCACAGTGATATCGGCCTTGCCGCTTAGGATGACACAGATATCTGTTCCATCTTCACCTTGCTTTATAATAATGTCACCTGGAGAGTAGGAGGCTACTAGGCAGTCAGCAAGAACGGCTTCTACTTCGTTGTCATAGATCTCATGAAAGAGGGGACAGCCTTTAACTAAATTTGCAATGGCTGACATGCTAAGCTCCTTCCTGAGTGATGTCAGCTTCTTCCTCTTCTTTCGAAGCAGCTTTTCTTAGAAGTTTAACTTCTGCTAAGAGGGCAGGGAGAACTTCATGCATCTCTTCTTCTAGAGATTTCTCTCCGTGAATAGAGTACCAAATATTCTCAAAGCAGTTTGAGATCTTCTTATAAGTTCTATTTCTAATTCCAGTCACTGGAGCGATGGTGTTGAGAAGAGTCATGATGACCGAGAAAAGAATCCCAGCAATAGAGGTCTTCATGGCGTAAGTTACACTTAAAACAAAAGAGGTTAAGATCTCTCCAGAAGCTTCTAAATTATTAAAATCCATTTGAGCAATCTTTGGTAGGGCCATTGAGATACCAATAAAAGTACCAAAGATACCAAAGACAACAAAGAGACCTGGAAGGATGTCAATCAGCCTTGAGATTGGACCAATTGGGAAAAAATGTAAGAGTTTATTCCAGTTATCATCTTTCTCTAAAATCCTATCGCTTAATTCATTAAAATTAGGAGGAAACTTTGATTTAAAACAAGTGCTTTCATTCTTAATACCTAAGAATAGACTCTGATCTCCTTTGACATACTCTCTTAAAGAAACAACATTTTGTGCCCCTAGCTTTTCCGCCTCTGGAGACTTTTTATTATGGCCCTTTGAGCGTAGGTTCCTAGAAGGAAGCTTCTCTTCAACTTGAGAGAGGAGATCGTCAAGGTACTTATCTACATCTTCAACTTGGTCATAGGTCTTATCTTTTTGAAGAAGAATGATCTTTTCAATCTCTGAAGTAAAGCTAGTGAAATAGGCGTCTTCTCGCTTACTAGAGCGCCAACTAAACCATCTAAACCCGAGACCGACTATGAGCATGGAACCCATAAATTCGATTAGATAGTTACTAAAAAAATCAAAGACAGCGTTAAGTATCACAGCTTACTCCTTACGAGTTTATTAAATTATTTATTTTCCCAAACTTCTTTATTATCTTTTAAGGTAAAACTTATCTCGACTCTTCGGCTAAGCTTACAGTCGTACTTTCCACAATCAGACTTTGAAGAGCTAACTGAACTAGGCTTTCTTAAGACGGGCTCTGAAAAACTCTTTCCAATAGCCTGAACTTTTTGTCTAAATTGTGGTTGAAAATTAAAAGGATCAAATTGATTCCCAAAGATATACTTAACAATGCTTCGGGCCCTATCTGAACTTAAGTCTAAGTTATAATTATAGGCTCTAATATTATTCCCAAGGGGATCAACATACTTTTGTCTATGCCTTGGAGAGGCATGTCCTATAATATTGATATGGCTTATTTTATTTGAGACATCACTGTCTTTAAAAAGCTCATCGACATAAAGAGGGATCACTTTTCTAAGAGTGGACTTCAGACCCTCTGACAATTCTGCACTATTGATCTTAAAGAGAAAGCTATTGTCCATGCGGAGGATGACTGCTCCTGTGTTTGGATCGACAAAGACATCAAGATTGGCAGCTTTAAGGCGTGAAGCAATATTCTTACCGATATGGGCCCTAAGTGAATTTTGAACACTTGCTATCTTCCTTCCTGACTCCTTAGCCTTTTTTACGGCTTCACTTTCAGTCTTTTTTAACTGATCTTTTAAATTCTGGTTTTGTCTGGCAAGAAGGCTAAGCTCTTCTTCTAAATGAGGCTTTTTCTCTATTACAGGAGCGGCTTTTAGGTCTTCAATCTTTCCATAGAGCTGCCTGAGTTTTTGGTTTAGCTTGTTAAGTTCTTTTTCTTGAGCATGAGACTTCTGAAGCGCCACAGAGTAGTTCTCTGCCACTTTATTATAATTGTTCTTTATTTGCTCTCCGGCATTACTGGTCGCCGCTATTTGTTTTTGCATTCCACTAATCTGTGAATTTAAATCACCAATCGTAGCGTCTCTTTGGCCAATTTTATTCTTAAGCTCTCCAATCTTAGTATTTCCTTGAACAAATTTTTCGTGCATATCACTTAGTTGCTTTGATAATTCATTGGCGTTCTTTGTCTGACCTGCTAAATGATTGTTTAGCCCAGTGATCTTAGATTCAAGACCTTTTATATGTTTTGAAAGTTCAGCCTTTTGAGCATCTTTTGACTTTGACGACTTCTGAAGATCTGCCATTCCTTTTTCTAGGATTTTTTGATTTTCATTTCTTTGTTTTAAAGTATCATTGAGAGAGGCTATCTGGCTTCTAAGAGCTTGCGCCTGGTTTTGAAGATCAGCCTTTTGGTTTTGTCCGTTCTTTAGCTGCCCCTCAAGACTACTTATCTTCTTATTAAGATTTTCTTTTTGAATCCTTTCTTCCCCAATGTTTTGTTTAAGACTAACAACCTTTGATTTTAAGTCCGAGATTTCATTACTTAGTGATTGGTTATGGAGGGAGGCCTTACTATTTTTATCAATGGAGTCATTAAGTTTAGATTTAAGGTTCGCCACGTGGTTTTCTTTTTCTATGATTTGTTTTTGAAGTCCATCGACATTGGCCGCCATATTGTCGATATTCTCTTTCATATTTTGAGTCTTAAGGACAGCCGCGTGGTAGTCAGCTTCTATTTTATTTCTTTCAGATTGCTCAATTATAATCTGCTTTTGAGTCTTACTTAAGGCAGCCGTAAGTTCTTCAGATCTTTTACTTAACTCTTGGTTCTTTTTAACTGATTGATTATAAGTATTTTGAAGGGAAACCAGTTCTTTATCTAGGTTCTTGATACTTGTATCTTTAGAGAGGATGGTCTTTTCAAGATGCTTGATATCTTCAGCTGATTTACTGACTTCTTTAGACTTAGCTTCAAGGTGATTGCTTAGCTTGGCCACTTTACTTTCAAGTTTTTGATTCGTATCAAATTCTTGAGTGAGCTTCTTTTGCAGGTTCTCAATATTCTTAGACTTCAGTTCAGCCGCTTGCTTAATCTGCTCTATCTTCTTATCTAACCTTACGAGATCTTCTTTTTTCTTTTCTACATTTTCTTCAAGGCTCTTAACATTGACCTCAAGGGAAGTGATCATCTCATCTTTTGACTCTTTTATCTTTTTTAATTCAGAGATCTTTTTATCAAGTTCAAGGTTTGAATTATCTTTGGCAGCAACTTCTTCTTGTAGGGTTGTAATTTCTTGATTCTTTTGAATAACCTTATCTTCATGGGCCTCTTGAAGCTTGAGCACATGCTTTTCTTTTTCTTCAATAATCTTAGCTAGCTCTTGGCGCTTTAATTCTAGTTCTTCATTCTTTTTTAAATTATCACTTAAGGCCTTAACCTTTTGGTCTAAATGCTTATTGATATCTTCTATTTTTTGATTGGTTTTTTCTAACTGAATTTCTTTTGAATCAAGCTCTACTCGAAGCTCTTTCATAACAGTTTCTTTAATTTCTTGGTCTTTTAGAAGGTCCACCATAACGTTTTGGTGCTTCTTCATTTTTTCTTGAAAAGAATTAATTTCCAGCATTTTATTATCAATAACTTTATTGAATTGATTCATCTCATTGATTGATTCATTGAGGCTGTCTTTTTTTGTTTGATTCTCAAGAGCTACCTTAGCCGGGACCTTTCCCTCTAAGATTTCTTGTTGGGCCTTCTTCTCTTTGATGGCCTTGGCCGTATTGATGCCTGATCTTAAAAGAGCGAAGACGAACATAACTAAAAAGATGACAGCTACAGTTGTGAAAAGGTCTGAATAAGAGGTCCAGACCGAGCCATCATCTGTTTTTTCTTCATCGTTATGGTGAGATGACATAAAGTCTCCGGATCGTTATTTGATACAGGAAACTAATCGGCCATAAAACGGAATAACTTTAGTGAAAAGCTCAGGTTTTATTTAGTTCATATATGATCTAAGTATTTGAAATAAGAATGCTATTCTTCAACATACCAGTCAAATTCGTAGCTTATCTTATCTTCGTCTATAAGGACTTTATGCACTTCCTTATACCAAGTTTTATTGCCTGGGTTCCACTTGAAGCGGGCCTTGGCCACCTTATGCTTGATCTTGTTGAACTTTTCAACTTCGTTTGCATTCTTCCAGTTTGGGGCATTTAACTTTGCGATAAGCTTTACAACAGGGGACTCGGCTAACTTGGCCATTCGGTCAATATCGTAGTGGCTTGCGATCTTGAACATGGCCAGGACATCAGTGATGGCCCGGTGGGGAAAAGGATTTATAAAGCCGTGGGCATGCTCTAAAAGGGCCATGCTTCTGCCTCTGATCTTTGAAGGAAATTCAATATCCACCATAGTATCGATCCATACGACTTCTGGCATAGTCAGATCAAACCTTTTGAACATGGCCTTAATCATAGGCTCGTCATAGTTAGTCCCATTATGGGCCATACAGTAGTCTGCTCTATCCATCATGGCCGCTAAGTTTTTGAGTGTCGGGACAATATGCTTTTCAGAGAGCCCCCATTTTTGGCAGATGCTCTCAGAGATTCCCGTAAGATCCTCAAGTTCCTTTGAGATCTTTAAGCGGTCTGGCTCGTTGACGATCTCTGAGATCATACTAACTGGCTGGCCCGCATCCCAATCCCACAGGGCGGCTCCGATTTCAATAACCCGATCAACTTCTAAATTAACACCGTTTTCGAGTAAGTTTTGGTTAACACCTTCTAAATCAATACCTAAAATAATCATGAACTACCTTTTGATGGGGACTTGGGATTGGCAGCTTAACAAAAAAGCCTAGATTTTGACAGTACCCTGACAAATTGCCTTTTATTAGTGCTAATCTGGCATTTGAGATGCTTGGAGAGAAATGAAGCTGTACGTAACCTTAATATTCACTGCTGTAGGAATCGCCTTCACACTGGGTTACTTCGCGCTTTTTATTCAGGGATCTAATGTTGCTACGCAAGAAGAGATCATGGAGATCAATGCCATAAAGACTGAGTTCCAAAGAAGAGTGGCCCCTCAGTCTATTGTTAATTTCAACTCCCTTTATTTTTCACCAGAGCAATTCAAGCTCTTAGACCCGGCCAACACTCTACCTGAACCTGGAACAGACAATAGCATCCTCTATAGTACGACTAAGAATTGCTTTAAGGGTTTTACAAAACTTATCAACACAGAGAACTTTGAGAAGGTATGGGTTTGGGAAGAATTCCGCTGCGGTGGAAAGTCATACTTACCTCCAAGCTTCTTTACTGATCCGCCTTATATGCACCCTTCTGGAAAATCATTTGCCTTCTTGGCCTATAACTTAAAAAAGGGTGGCTATGATAGTAAGAAGTGGGTGAAGAATCACCTCTCTTATTTTCACACAATGGAATTAAGACAACTTCGTTACGAAGTAGGTGAACTTGGTGGGATCTACTCAATCCTAGAGAAGCTTGATGAAGAGGCCCTCTCAGACTTAGGTAAAGGACAAGGTTCTATTTTAACAAGAGACTACCTCTTTGCTAGGCTTCGCTATCCTAAGATATTTAATATCCTTGAATATAGGATCTACCTCAAAGATGACCTAGATAACTTTTTAGAGAGCTCCCCTTATAGCCTTCAAAATTATCGAAGCAACCGCACTTGCTTTCATAAAGATGGAGAACTTTGCTGGAACTACAATGTTAGGCATATCTTTAGAATGGCCAATACTTCGACGCTTGGGGTTTTTATTGGTCTCTTTATTATGATCATTGTGTCCGTGCGCCTACTTCTGGTCAAAATTAAAGGACAAAGACTTGAAGATGATCGGCGCAGGCTGGCCCTTCAAGTGCTGACTCATGAATTTAGAACTCCAATTACAAGTATGCTTTTGACTATTGAAAGGCTTAATAAGAATTATGAAAAGTTAGATGAACAAACCCAAGAAGGTTTTTTAAGGCTCTCTTCTGAAGTTTATAGGATGCAGAGGTTGACTGAGACCAGCCGAAATTACTTAAAGGCCCAGCAAAGCAAGGAATTGATTAATTTTAACTTTGAACCTGTTGAGAGTATTAATATCTTTTTTGAGGATCTTTTAGGTCCTTATGAAGAGAGGCTTCCAGGGGATTTTACAGTTAGCTATTTAGAAAAAGACGCGAACCTATGCACTGATACCTATTGGGTTCATATATGTGTTAAGAACTTAGTAGAAAACGCTATCACTCACGGCACTCTTCCTATTCATGTTGAATTAAAGATGGAAGGAGAGGACCTCTTTGTTAAGGTTGGTGATAGAGGGGTCTGTGACTTTGATGACCTAGGGGAATTAACCAGAGAATTTGTAAAAGGAAATAAAAGCTCAGGCACGGGTCTGGGTCTAAATATTGTTAAAAAGGTCGTTAAAGAAATGCAGGGGCAAATGCTCTTTGTACCAAACCCCACGACTTTTACGATTAGTTTTAAGAATCAAAAAACAGGAGTTGAAAATGGATAAGATATTAATTGTTGAAGATGATCAAAGCTTAGGGGACAGTCTGCAGAAGTATTTGTCGGATGAGAACTTTGAAGTAACCTGGGCCAAATCCTTAGGCGAAGCCAGAGAAGCTAGCATTGATGACTTTAAACTAGTCATCCTTGATTGGATGCTTCCTGATGGGCAGGGGATTGATTTTCTCAAAGAGCTTAGGGGCGAAGGGAATAAGCAGCCCATTATCATGCTAACGGCCAGGACAGACTTAATAGATAAAGTTATTGGTCTTGAAAGTGGGGCTAGTGATTATATTACCAAACCCTTTGAACCAAGAGAGCTAGTGGCCAGGGTAAGGGTTCAAATCAGAGATAAGGTTGAGTCTCAATCTGATGCCATTAAAACAGATGAAGTTCTTAATCTAAGAAACCTTGTTATCGACTCAATTCAAAGAATAGTCACAGTGGATGATAAGCAGCTTGATTTTACCAAGATGGAATTTGATTTTCTAAAACTTCTTGCTGAAAGCCCGAACCGCGCTTTTTCTAGAGAAGAGATTCTTAACAAAGTTTGGGGATATGAGAATTATCCTACGACTAGAACAGTTGATACCCACGTCCTCCAAATCAGACAAAAGATTGGAGAGGAGTGGATTGAAACAGTTAGAGGAATTGGTTATCGACTTAAGTTTGAGCAATAGAGTTCTTAAACTCTTTGTACTTTCTATAAAAGACAAAACTTAAAAAGAGGCACATAACAGTTAAGCCTGATGCTAGCCCGGCCCAGTAGCCGGCAGCTTCCATGCCTTTAGTCACAGCAAAGTAATGCCCTACAGGAAGTCCAATCACCCAGTTGCTAATCAATGCAAAGAACATGACTTCTTTAGTAACACCCATTCCCCTTAAAATCCCAGACATAGTCACTTGGATACCATCAGGGATTTGAAAGAAGGCCACGAACACTAGCATGCTTGCCCCATACTTTAGGATTTCTGTATCACTAGTGGCAAACCTTAAAAGTAAGTCTGGAATCAAGAAATAACAAAGGGCCGTAAAGCACATAAAGCCAATGGTTAAGAACTCTGTGGCTTGAGTGTATTGTAACAACTCTGCAGGGTCTTCTTTTCCATAAGCAGCGCCCACCTTTACTGAGGCCACAGAGGCTAGGGCGAGAGGGACCATAAAGGTTAAAGAGGCTAAGTTTAGAACAATGCTATGTGAAGCACTGGCCGTGACTGACATCTTTCCGATCAAGACTGTTACGACTGAAAATATGGAAACCTCTATCAAGGTAGATAATGAAATAGGTATTCCTAAACTGAAGACCGACTTAACGGTCTTTGCACTTGAGATCATTGGGAAAGGATGTTTCTTAACCGTGTACCTATAAAGAACAAAGGCCATTAAAGATCTTGATATTAGAGTCGCGATGGCAGCCCCTTTGATTCCTAATTCAGGAATTGGACCAAAGCCAAACATAAGAATAATGTTCATTCCAATATTGATGATATTAAAAGCAAGGATAGTACCATTGGCAAAATAGGTATCGTCATAGGCCTGCAAGTATTCTTTAAAAACTTGAAAGAGCATGACAGGAAAAAGACTAGCTCCTGCATAGAGGAGGTAAGTGATGACTTTAGAATTAATCTCTACAGGAAGGTTAATAATGTCTAAGTTTAAAACAAGGGCCAATAAACAAACTAACAAAAAGGCACTTGCAATATAAATGGCCTTTAAAGAAGAGCCCACTAGGTCTTCAAGCTTCTCTCCTTTTCCTCTTCTTTGCGATGCAATGGCCGAGACAGCGTAGGTAATCCCAAGGCCCACCATAATAAATGGAGCAAAGATGCCAGTAGCAACACCGAGGGCTGCTACCACTTCATTTGAATAACGCCCAGCCACCATAATATCGCCAATGCCAAAGAACATCTGTCCTAGCTGACCAGCTACGATGGGGATAGAGAAAAGGGCCACTTCTTTGAGTCTTGTTTGAAACTTAACCATTTGTTAATTCTACACTGCGATCGAACATTTACAAAGAGTGGTAAAAACAGCGAAAATAGGGCGGTGAATAAAAAACCAAGCTTAGCCGACTCTGATATTAATAAGAACAGGTCCCGTAAGAAAGGGCTCCTAGGTCTCTTTGAAAACCTGTTTCGTACCTTTCCCAATACGGTCTCCTTTATGAGTTCGGCTCCCTTGATCTTCCTGTACATTGCCAGCATTTCTTTAGCTTGCACTCCTGGGGTAAGCCTTACTATCTGGGTTTATGAAATGACTGCCGATTGGGCTGTTCTTTATAGGGGATTCTTGATGGCCACCACTTTTTCTATTGGGGCCTTTTTATTTGTGATCAGTTTAATCTTGATAGTCCCGGTTTTTAATTATCCCTTTTTAATTATGGTGAGAAGAAACGGAAAGTACCGAGGACCTTGGCTCTCTGCTCAAACGGTTCCTTGGTATCTTCATAATGCCATGATCTATCTGGTCCGTTATACGGTTTTAGACTTTATAACTCCTTCAATCTTAAATGAAATCTTCTTTAGGTTGATGGGAATGAAGATCGGGAAGAATGTCATTATCAATACTTCTAATATTTCTGATGCTTGTATGATTGAACTTGAAGATAATGTGACGATAGGGGGCTCAGCTGTTTTGATGTCTCACTATGCTATGCATGGCCTTCTTGTTATTGATGAACTTAAGATACAGAAAAAAACCACCGTCGGTCTTAACGCCATGATATTAGGGGGCGCTAAAATAGGCAAAGGGGTGACGATTGCACCGGGCTCTGTTGTTCTTCCTAAAACTAAGATTGAAGATGGTAGTAAATTTGGATTTAAAGATGCTTAAAATTATTCGCTATATTCTTATCGGAATTTATATCGCCTGTGTTATGACTTTAGGGATCATCTTCTCTTTATTTAGACCTAGGCATCCAGATAATGTTTACTTGATCTCTAGAATGTTAGGGTGGAAAGGTTTTTTAATCTTAGGCATAGAGTTTGAACAAAGAAATCATCATCTTCATGATGAAATTGGGGCGGCCGTCTATTGCTCCAATCATCAAAACGACCTAGATATGTTTCCTGGTGGAGCTTCAGTTCACAAAAGAACAGTGGTTCTTGGGAAGAACTCCATTATCTTAATTCCTTTTTTCGGCCAGTTCTTTTGGTTATCAGGAAATATCTTAATCAATAGGAAAAATCCTTATAAAGCTAAGAAGTCCATGGAGAAAGTGACTAAGAGAATTAAAGAAGAACAAATTTCTGTATGGGTCATGCCAGAAGGAACTAGAAGCCGAGGAAGAGGACTTCTTCCCTTTAAGAAAGGGGCCTTTGTCACGGCCATCGCCGCAGAATGTCCCATTGCTCCCATAGTCTTTAGCAGTTACTCAAAGAAGCTTGATTTAAATAAATGGCGCAGTGGAAAGATCATCTCCACCAGGCTTCCTATTATTGAAACCAAGGGGATGACAAAAGAAGACGCACCTAAGTTGATGGAGCAAACACGAAAGGCCATGCTTAAGTGTTTAGAAGAAATGGATAAGGAACTTTATGGTTGATGATGGTGTCATTAAGTTTCATTTTAGTGAATACAAAAAAACCGCTCCCATAGACTTACAGGAATACTGTCTCCTTGAAAAACATAGAGAAAAACTCTTTGATTTAAAACTAATAGGAGAGTATCTGCCAGAGGAGATTGGCTTTGGAAATTTATCCCTTAAAAAGAACTACCAAGGTTTGCTCAAGACAGATTTTCCCCAATTCCTCATCACAGGAACTCAAACAGGAAAGTTTAGAAACTTAAATGGAAGCCATTATACCAAGGTAGTGGACGGTTCTCTTTCGAATCAATCAATAGCTTGTCATGGTCCTTTAAAAGCTTCTAGCGAATCGCTTACTCATGCGGGGATCTACCAAGCCTCTGAAGAGATCAAGGCCATCTTTCATGTACACCATCCATTATTATGGAAAAGAATGCTTGAAAAGGACTACCCAAGAACAAAAGCCGAGACGCCTTATGGAACCAAGGAAATGGCTCATGAAGTAATGCTTCTGATTAAATCTAGGCCTGAAGGAATCTTTGTAATGGAAGGTCACCAGGATGGAGTGGTATTCTATGGTGCTACTGTAGAAGGAGTGTCTAAGTTAACCCTTGAGACTTACCATCTTTTAGTGACTTAATTGCCCTCTACAAGAGGGAGAAAACCTGTTAAAACAACTAGTATTATGAGTCTAAAAGATCGCTTAAGCCATTTTTGTATTGGAAAACCAAAAACAAACTTGGTGATCTCTTTTATCTTACTCATCATGTTTACTCCTTATGCGGGAGATATTGTCCTAGATTTCTCAGCTAGGACTTGGTTTAGAAGTAACGATCCAAATATTACCTTGTTAAATTCTTTTGAAAAAAAGTTTGGAAACGATGAGTCTATTGTTTTAGTTATCGATGCAAAAGAGAGCTTCTTCACCCCTTCTAAGATGAAGCTTCTCAGTGACATCACTGAGAGCATGTGGCAGGTCCCTGATGTTATTCGGGTTGAATCCCTTACTAATTATAATATCAGCTTCTCTGAGGGAGACGATATTTCAACTGAAGAGTTTATGCCTCTTGAAGAAATTGAAATCAGGAGCTTTTTAGAAAGTAGAAAGAAGGTCTTTGATGAGCATAGGGTTTTGCCAGGGGTATATTTAAGTAAAGATCATAAAAGCGCCGTCGTTTACGGAAGGATTGTTCAAAAGGAAGAAAAGAACCTTAACCCTGATGGCGTCTTTGATGGAGTGGCCGCTATAGGAAAGAAGTATTTAGACCCCCTAGGAATTGACTATCATATCCTAGGTGCTCCTGCTTTAAATGTTACTTTTAAAAGAACTTCTTTCGTAGACCTTAAAACGATAAATCCAATCCTGGTTCTCTTAGTTATTATTTACCTTATCTTTTGCTTTAGAAACTTTTGGGGCGTCTTTCTTCCTATGGCGATTATAGGAACAACCCTCATCTTTATGACGGGCCTTATTGGATTTCTCAAGATCAAGATGAACTCCCTCACTTTCATCCTCCCTGGGATCATCGTGGCCATAGCAATTGCTGATTCAGTGCACTTACTCTCAACTTATTTTTATTTGTATAAAAAAGATGAAGGAGTCCTGACTGCATTGAAAGGAGCTCTAAAGAAAAATACCTGGCCTATCTTTTTGACCTCAGTCTCTACAGCTGTAGGCTTTTTTAGCTTAACGACTTCAGACGTTAGACCTGTGGCTGAGATGGGGCTTCTTGCAGGAATTGCAACCTTAATGGCCTTTATCTTTTCCATGCTTATCATTCCCTCATCAATTGTTTTCTTTAATATCTCGCCTAACCAAAAACAGAGTACGGGAAAGACTATTAGTCTTAATTTCTCCAAGAAGTATATTGATTTCTTAGACCGCTACCACCTACTTGTGGTGACCATTTTTATCTTTTGCAGCAGCCTCTTTGGCTACCTAGCTTATCAAAATGAGGTGAACTCTAATCCCTATAAATACTTTAATAAAACCAATCCCATTAGCATCGGAAATGAATTTACATTAAAGACTTTTGGGGGAGTAGGGGGACCGGAGCTTGTTTTAGATAGTGGCAAAGATGGTGGTATCAACGACCCTCACTTTTTAAATAAAGTAGATCAATTACAAGACTGGCTAAATCAACAAGCCTATATCAATAGAGTTATCTCTGTTGTGGATATTATTAAAGAAGTTCATCAATCTCTTCATGGGGGACTTCCTGAGAATTATGTCCTTCCAGATTCTAAGGAGATGATTGCACAGGAGCTCTTTCTCTATACAATGGGATTGCCTCAAGGAATGGATCTTAACAATAGGATGGATCTTAAACAAAGAGAGCTTCGGTTAAGCTTACTTTGGTCAGTTCAAAACTCTAAAGAAAGCTTAGAGCGAGTGGAGCAAATCGAGAAAAAGGCCAGGGAGTTAGGGCTAGTGGTCTCCACTACTGGCAAGCCTATTCTCTTTCAGATGATGAATAGTTATGTGGTAGAAACCTTTATCAATTCAATGGGGATTGCTTTATTTGTTATTACCTTTATCTTAATCTTCGTTTTTCGATCCTTTAAGATAGGCCTTCTTTCACTTGTTCCAAACTTTATCCCTATAGTCTTAGGAGCGGGTCTTTTAACTATAATCAAAACTCCTGTTGATATTGGCTGCGCAATTGTGGCCTCCGTTACCTTAGGGATTGCTGTGGATGATACGATTCACTTCTTGGCCCATTACAATAGCTTAATTAAAGATGGTATGGAGAGAAAGGAAGCCTTGGTTGAAGTGATCAGTGGTACAGGAATGGCCCTCGTCGTAACGACAATGATTCTTGTTAGCGGCTTTGGTCTTTTCATCTTTGCTAGTCTTACACCTAATATGAACTTTGGAATACTCTCTTCTTTTGTCCTCTTTATGGCCTTAGTTTGTGATTTAGTGGTGCTTCCTTGCATCATTCTTACAACTAGAAGCTTGGTAGGTAAAAAAGAAAGGGTTTTTAATACGCCTTAACAAAGCCCCTGATCTAGCCTAATTTGGGCCCATGAAAAACTTAAAAAAACTGACACTCTTAGTGGTCCTTGCAATTTCAACAAATGTTTTTGCTCAAGCTGA
Organism: Sulfitobacter sp.; assembly: GCA_047630275.1. GTDB lineage: Bacteria > Bdellovibrionota > Bacteriovoracia > Bacteriovoracales > Bacteriovoracaceae. The sequence continues at coordinate 992,506 of JBLHVN010000001.1, forward strand.
CCGGTCTGGGGACACTTCCTCTTCTCTTTCAAACAAAGGCTCTAAAGAGTACATCGTTACGGCAATAGGAACTTCAACTCTTAGCCCAGACCTAGTCACTCACGTGGTAGTAGTAGGATCAAGTGTTGATGAAGACTCTGATCAGTTCTTTCAATCAGGATTGATTCAGGCCTATAAGTACAAAGAAATGTATAAAGATCATCAAGTTGTTATCATCTCTTCTCCCGACGTAAGAAGCACTGATAATGAAGAAGTTCTTCAAAAATTCAACCTTCCCATTATCAAACAGATTGGCACAAATTTTAATGTTTATAACCTTGTAGAAGAAATGCTTTTTTTCAAAAAGATAGCTAGCTTTGACTACTACGGACATTCTAGTCCATGGGCCATTAAGTTAGCTAAGAGTAATGGAACGATTGAACCAGGTAGCCACAAGAGTACTCTTCAAAAGCTTAACTCTCATTTTACAAAGCTAGCCTACGCAACTCTTAACGGTTGTAACGGCGGTTTTAATATTGCTCCTGAACTCTCAAGTGTTTGGAAGATTCCGGTTAGTGGAAGCTTAACAAGCACTCAATTTGAAAGACTTCAAACTGATGGATTTTATAAGAAAGCAGATAGAACTAGAGAAGACTATGTTCAAGTAAACGATGCTACTTTTACTTCACCTCTTGATTGTAGTGTTGGTGTTTGCTGGAGGCTAAAGACTGCTAGAAAGAACTATTCAAGCTACTGGGGTAACTTTAAAGACGGCGGTCTAAGCTTTCCTAAGTTCTTTTGTAACTTTGATAATTCAGATAAAAGATGTGAAAAATCAATGGCGCTTCAGATGGTTAGCTTTACTTCAACTACGGCGATTAACTTAAACTCAAGCCTTGAAGAATATAAAGCTGTAGTCTTTGATTACCTTTGTTCCACAGCTCTTGATAAAAGCTATTTTAGAAACTGCGTTAACGGAATCAAAAATGCTGTAGCAAACAACAGCCTTAGGTTTCAAGCTCACCCAGGTAATGCCCTTGAGTGTAACTTTAAAAGATGTAATGCTACAATTAAGTGTAAGAAGAAAAGATTCTTTGGAAGCGGGCCTAGAGGCGGAACTTGTGAAGTGATTACAACTCCAAACTCAAACCCAACAACTCTTGTTCGCGAATACAAAGCTTTCTTAGAAGGCTGGAAGCTTCTGCACTAAGCAGAAGCAATACTGGCCGTGTCTTTTAAGATTTGATCTAAGATCCACTTATTAGACAAGGTCAAATCTTCAAACTTAATACCAATACCACCCGGGTAACTTCCGTTAGGCTCACAGAGCCTAACAACTTCAGCATCACAAGAAAATTCCTTTTGACCAGAAAGACCTAAGGTTAGAGAGATCTTATCACCTTCATTGATGGGCTTAGTTAGCTCTTCGTTCATCTTTGCAAGGGAAGGGTGAGAGAGAAAAGCACCAGAGCTTGAGATGTCAAAAGTCTTAGAAAGAAGCGGGCTTCCAAGAGGGCCTTGGACCCAAACCGGAAGGTTTCTTTGAAATCTTTTCGGAGCGAGCCACCATCTTTTATTTTGATCATCTAAAAGTGATTTTTCTTGAGTAAAGAAAAGATAAGTACTGGTGATGCCAAAAGCTAAAGTTGCGAAGGTTGTTGCCATGGGACTAAAGTCATTGGCCAGTCTTGAGACAAAGAAGTTATTCAAGGCCACTGTAAAAAAAGAAATGGGCAAGCTGAACTTTAAAAGCCAGTGACCATTATAAGAACAAATAGCATTTAAGGCGCAAACAGCAACAACAGACCAGTTTAAATAAGACATCTTATTCATGATCATGCCCGCTTCACTCGGTCCATGTCCGTAAAGGGACATGATTTGAATGGGGAAACTAACAGCGACACTCAAAAAGAACAAAGTGTAGAAGTTAAAGATCAAGGGACGTTTTTTCATAGACTACTCGCTGTAAGAGGGGCGTATGATTCACTGGCATTAGAAAAGTGATAGCAATAAGACTTCACTTTTCGCACATATTTTTTAGCTTCAACTAATTTATCAGACTCAAGCCAATTCTCTTCTAACTTGAAGATGGATTTTTTGACTCTAAAGGGGCCCGAGTTATAAGACGCCAGAATAACATCTTCATAGATCTCAGGCTTATTAGGAAAAACTTTTTCAATAATATCTTTGTTAGCTTTAGTGCTCCAGTAAGATTCTACAAATCTTAAGTACTCAATCCCACCTTTAATAGACATCTCTTTATTTAGACGCCACTCATTATCTTTATTGATCTTACCCATGAGAATAAGTGATTTAACCCTAGGGTAACTAAAGCCAGAGAGCCCTTCGTACCGAGGCCAATCAGGATGTTTTTCAATCACATGTTGTTCAGCCAAGCTTGTCACTTGAGTCAGGCCAATCGCCTTGGCCCAGCTAATGGCCTTTGGGTTAAAGGCTGACTCTTGGGCAATAAGCCCTGCTAGCAAGCTTGGGTTCATTCCCTCTTTTAAAGAGATCTTTTCAATTGAGGAGAACGTCTTCTTTTGATCTGCAAAGGGTCCTAGGTCCTGAACCTTTTGAACTGAATCAATAGGACAAACAGGCTCTTCATAATGCTTAATCAAAGGAGAAGAGTGCTCATCTCTTTGATAGACAACAGAGATTCTGTTTTCATCTTCAAGGTTTAATCTAAAGTCTTCTATTGTGTAAGTTAAAGTCTTCTCATCTTTAGAGATGCTTTTCTTGGCGATCTCTAAGATCTGTTCTGAAATGTCTTTGTCATTATAGAAGAACCTAACCTTCCTTCTAGACCCAAGACCGTTCTCGTCAAAGATGCGGGCTTTAAAATTTATGGACTGATGCCAGTTTTGGCGGCTAGGAAAGAAGTTGATTAGGGCCTTTGTATTGCTTAAGTAACTTGAAGGATTTCTCTCATTAAGAGAATTGATGGGCCTTTGATTGTGATTAATAGCCCCAAAGGGATTCATAGGTCCGGCGCAGCTGGTCAGTAGAGCTAGAAGGTAAATAAAGAGAAAGCCTTTCAATTTCATAAAAATGCCTCGTTTTGGGCAGTGTAGCAGGACCAGAGAATTGGTCAAAACCCAAGATCTGCGGAAAATCGCCTATATGATAATCAATACTTACAGCTATAGTGACAGGTTTTGTTGCTGGTAAGTGAGCTCAAGCAGCTTTAGAATTTATGTTTATGAGCGTTCACAAAATAAAAACTATTGAAGAAAAACTTAGCGAAATTGTCCTTGGAAAAGAGCAAGAAGTGAGGCTTGCTTTGGCCTGCCTCCTTAGCCGCGGCCACCTCCTCATTGAAGATGTCCCTGGAGTTGGGAAAACCACTTTGGTTCAAGTTCTTTCAAGGCTATTAGGCTTTAAGATGGCGCGGATTCAATGCACCAATGATCTTTTGCCAGCGGACATCATTGGAACCAATATCTTTATTAAAGAGAAGGCTGAATTTGAATTTAGAAGCGGCCCCTTGGTTAATGACTTTGTTCTCGCAGATGAATTAAATAGGGCCACACCTAAGACTCAAAGTGCTCTTTTACAGGCCATGGAAGAGGGGAGTGTCAGTCATGATCAAGGCACTCTTCAGTTGCCTATTCCGTTTGTCCTAGTTGCTACTCAAAATCCTTTTGATCAAATAGGCACTCACTTACTTCCTGAATCTCAAATTGATAGGTTTAGGATGTCCCTTTACTTAGACCTCCCCGGACGGGAAGTTGAAAAGCGGATCTTACTTCTGCCTGAAAGGGATAGACGTTTTGAAGATGTAGAACCTGTCCTTAGTATAAAAGAGTTTAGTGATATCCAAAAAATGGTTGATAAAGTTTTAGTTAGTGATGCTATCGCTGATTATATCCTAGATCTTTTAGAGTATGCCAGAAGAGATGCTGAAAATGGCTTCCTTTCCTCAAGAGCCGGACGTGATGTACTCTTTGTCTCAAAGGCCTTAGCCTGGATGAATGAACGTGATCATATTTTACCTGAAGACATACAAATGGCAGCTCCCTTTGTTTGGGGACACCGTTTAGCAGGGCATAAAGGGATTAAGCACGGGTCTAATTTAGTGAAGACTTATCTATCTCATGTTTCAGTTAATTAAGAAAAAGATTTTAAAGAAAGTAAATGATGCCACTAAAGATGGGCGTATCTATATCTTTCTAACGGTCAGTGGCGGGTATTTTTGTTCTTTGATCTTTATCCTCTTTCTCATCTCCCTTTCCTATGCCAATTCTCTAGCTTATTTTAGTAGCTTTCTATTTCTCTCTGTTGTCTGGGTAAGTTGTATCGTCACTAATTATAACCTGCATGGACTTGAAATCCTTCGCCTTAAGGCCTCTGATATTTATTTTGAATCAGAGCCTCTCTTGGTTGAAGTTGATTTTAAGAACGCCGGGAAGAAGCCACGCTTTGATATTGAAGCGGGGGTTAAAGATGCTGAAAGTGAATTCGTTACAGAGATAGGTCCTGGGGAGAGTGCTTCTATAAAGGTATTTCTAAACCAAAGAAAGGTTGGGGTTCATTCAATCAAGAAAGCAGATCTCTATACAAGCTTTCCTTTTGGTCTCTTCAAAAGCTGGAAGCCTTACCGCTTTGAAAAAGAAATATGTATTGTTCCTACCCCTAAATATAAACCCCTACCAACTGAAGAGATGACTGCCTCAGGGGAAGGGGATCAGATGTCTTCTCAGCTCAACGACGAATTTAAAAACCACATGAGGTATACCACTGAAGGTGTGGGGCGTATTGATTGGAAGATCTTTGCCAGACGGGATGAACTTCTTCTTAAAGAATATGAAGGTGAGGTTTCCCAAAACTTTGAGTTTAACGACAAGCAATTGACGAAGTTTGAGAAAAAGGACCGCTTAGGCTTTTTAACCTATTGGTTATTAGAAGCGGAGAAAAAAGGAGCCTCCTATAGCTTAGAATTAGGAGAGGACTCTGTTCCAAAAGGCTTTGGTAAGAATCATCTTCATAGGTGCTTAAGAATTATAGCAAAAGATGGGGGCCATCCATGAGGGTCATCAATCGTTTGGGGCTAAGAAGATGTTCTCTTTTATTGCTTGTTCTTATAGCTCTTCCTTTTTTTAGTTTAAAGCCTCTTGGCGTACAGATCCTAATGGGGACCTTCTTTTTTGTCAGCTGGATGCTTGGCAAGAGGCAGACTCATGTTCCATGGTATCTTCAAACCTTAATGACTCTTGGTGCTGGGTTATATTGCTATAACCAATACTCGACACTTAAAGGAATCGCTCCTTCTGTTTCACTATTAACCTTACTTGCTCTCTTGCAGAGTATAGATTTAAAAAAGATTAAAGACTTTACGGTCTTCGTTCTTATTTGCCAGCTCCTTCTCTTAGGGCAACTCCTTGATGAATTTTCCCTTTGGTTCGCGGTTTATATTATGATTGTCTCTTTGTTCTTATTTCTTCTTCTTGCAAGGTTTCATAAGATTGTTGACATGGGCAGTTCTGATGAGCGCTTTAGCGAAGCGAGAAATACTTTACTAAGAAAGATCTATCTTTTCTCCATACCCTTAACCTTAATCCTTTTTATTGTCTTTCCGAGGATTCCTATTGGAAATGTTTTCTCCATCGCAAAAAAGGCTGCGGGGAAAACCGGTTTTACTTCAGAGCTTAGGCCTGGGAGTATTTCAGAGATTGCTAGTGATGATAGCATCTATCTTCGGGTTAAGATCAAGGAGGATGCTGTGGCAATGCCTCTTCTCTATTGGCGTGGAGGGATCCTTTCAGAAAATAGGGGTTTTACTTGGGTTAAGGGAAAGATCTTAAGAAAGAGAAGTTTTAATTATAATAAAGAGATAAAATTTGATTATCAGGTCTATCTTGACAGTTTAGAGAGCGCACCGCTTTTTCACTTGAAGGGGACTAAGAACTTTAAGTCTTTCTCTCCTGGACATAGGTCTTATAGCCCTGGCGGCATCGTACAGTTTCATCCTTTTGGAAATCATAAATTAAGTTACACCGCAGAGTTCTCCGGAATTAAATCTCATTTCATCAATAGGGGTGATCTAAAGAAATTTCTTCAAGTAGATTCATCAGTAGGAGATAGAATAAAAGATCTAGCAGCTTCCTTTAAGGCTCAAGACGCAGGCTCAACTTATAAAAATATCTCTGAATACTTTAGGCTCCAAAACTTTTCTTATACCTTAAAACCAGGTCAATCCACTCTTGAGAACTTTCTCTTCACTAGTAAAGTGGGCTTTTGTGAACACTTCTCATCAGCCGCAGCTGTTCTTCTCAGGTTAAATGGTATTCCCTCCCGGATCGTAACGGGGTTTCATGGTGGGCTTTATAATCCCACCGGTGGTTATTATCAGGTTAGAGGACAAGACGCCCATGCTTGGCTTGAATATTGGGATGGCAATCTCTGGCAGCGAGGAGATCCAACTGAGGTGGTTGCCCCAAATAGGATAACTTATGGCTATGAGGGTCTTCTTTCAGGTAACGAAATTCCCCAAGGTATGGAGTTAAAAGACTTTATTGGAATGAAGCGGGAAAATGTCTTTTCAAAACTTCTCTTTGCTTGGGATTCTCTCTACACAGACTTAAACCAAAAGTTTTTAAGCTACGACTATTCAGCTCAAAGAGACCTTATTAATTTGGGAAAATTAAAGCGCTATAGCAGCGCCATTCTTCTACTTTTTTGTTTAGGACTCTTTGCGTTGTTTACTTACTTTTGGAGAAGGTCTCTTAAGGTAGGGGATTCTCCTTTAGAAAAAGCTTATGCAGAATTCTTAGGAAAATTAAGAAAGGCCGGTATAGCTAAAGAGCTAAGTGAGGGGGCCTTGAGCTTAGAAGAAAGAATTCCAAGGACTTGGAGCGGCTATCATGAAACAAAAGAAATCCTAGTCTTATACCGTGATATTAAGTACGCCGAAGAGCTTCATAAACTTGACCAATTTTTGACAAAAACAAAAGGCTTTCGCCCTGCCAAAATCAATGGGAGCGGGCTATAATAGGCCCATGAAATTGATTCCTCTTTTCTTAATTGTTCTTTTCTCACACTCCCTTTACGCAGGATCTACCCTGCTTTTTATTGGGGATTCTTTGACTGAAGGTTATGGGGTTCCTAAAGAAAAAGCTTACCCTTCTCTTGTAGCAAAAGAGCTTGAGAAAAAAGGTAAAACCATAAAGCTTCTTAATGGAAGTGTTAGTGGGTCTACGACTGCTTCAGGGCTTAGCCGCTTAAGGTGGTTCTTAAAAGCAAAGCCCAGTATCTTAATCCTGGCCCTAGGTGCAAATGATGGCCTTCGTGGGGTTAAATTAAGCGATTCAGAAAAGAACCTTCGCAAGATCATAGAACTAGCCAAGGAAAATAAGATCAAGGTGGTCTTAGCAGGAATGCTTCTTCCTACAAATTATGGCGAAGCATATAGAACTGATTTTGAGAAGATGTACAAAAAACTCGAAAAAGAATTCTCCTTAGTTAAGATTCCTTTTCTCTTAGAGAAAGTTGGAGGAGAAGCTAAGTATAATCAAGAAGACGGGATTCATCCAAACGTTGCTGGACATGAAATCATCGCTCAAACTGTTCTTAAAACCTTGGACCCTCTCTTATGATTCTCAATGTACAAAACTTAAAGAAATCTTACTCTCAAGGGACTAGAAAACTTGAGATTATAAACGATCTTAACCTCGGGTTAGAAAAAGGATCCACATTGGCCATCCTAGGGCAAAGTGGGTCTGGTAAGTCGACTCTTCTCTCTCTTTTAAGTGGCCTTGATCAGCCTGATGATGGAAAGATCATCTTAGACGGGATGGACTTAGGTAGCTTAGGGGAGAGTGAATTAACAGATCTTCGGGCCAAAAAGATTGGGATTATCTTTCAAAACTTTCATCTTTTACCTCACTTAAGCGCACTTGAAAATGTGGCACTATCACTTGAGATCTTAAAGATGGATCAGCCTTTTGAGGTGGCTAAAAAATGGCTCTCAAGAGTAGGTCTTAGCTCTCGAGAGGATCATTTTCCCGATCAGCTAAGCGGTGGTGAAAAACAAAGAGTGGCCATTGCAAGGGCCCTTTCAATCAGTCCTGATTTGATTCTTGCTGATGAGCCTAGTGGAAGCCTCGATGAAGAGACCGGAGATAAAGTTATGGACCTTATCTTTGGCCTTGTTAGAGAAGAGAATTCTACTCTTATATTAGTTACTCATAACAAAGAACTCGCGAAAAACTGCGAGAAGACTGTCCATCTTCATGGTGGGAAGCTAGTAGAGTCTTAAAGTGCTCTTTCGAATCGCCTTTAGAGAATTTAAAAATAGAAAACGATTTAGCCTAATCTTTCTTTTCAATATAGCTTTTGGCCTTATAGGCCTTATGCTTATGCAGCACTTTAGGGTCAGCTTTGATCAAGTCCTCGAGGGGAGGGCCAAGAGTATACTCGGCGCCGATATTTCTATTGAAGGCAGGGGTTCTGTTAGTTCTTCTAAGATAAGCCTTATTAAAAAATCTCTCGGAGAAAAAACTCAGCTTAAGAAAAATATAGGCATGTTCACAATGGCCTCTCATAAAGATTTAACCCGCCTGGTATGGTTCTCGGCCATGGAAGAAGGTTATCCCTTTTACGGAGGACTCGAGCTTCAAAGGGGTGGTCATTACCCAGGGAGCGCAAAACTTGGACCTTCAGAAGTATGGATCTACCCAGAGCTAAAGGTTCAGTTAGGAGCTTCAATTGGGGATAAGCTTAAGATCGGCGCTTCAGAATACACCATCTCAGATATTATCGAAAAAGATCATGGGCAGACCTTTCAGATGGGGGCCATGGCCCCGAAAGTCATCGTAGGCCTAAATGATTTGGCCCGGGCCGACTTGATCAAGAAAGGATCGAGCGTTTGGTATGGCTATTATTTTAAGTTCGCTGATCAGCCCTCAAACATAAAAGAAGTTAAGAAGAACTTAGTTGAACTTCTCGATGATAATTCAAAAAGAGTTTTGACCCCTCAGAACGCCAGTGAGAATGTGGGGAGGGTTGTTAACTACCTAAATGATTTCTTAGGACTGGTGAGCTTAGTCGCCCTTTTTCTTGCGACAGTAGGGGCTTTTTATCTATACAGAAGCTATCTTTCAGAGCAGCGCCGTAGCATTGCTACTTTGCACGCTTTAGGTTTTAGAAGAAAACATATTTTTAAGATCTACGGCATCCACTTAAGCCTCCTTGGCTTTTGCGGAAGCCTCTTGGCCATCTTGATTGTCAGTGTCTTTACCCCCATTGTGCTCTCTGTCCTTGGAGATTTTATTCCCATAAAGCTTTCTTTAGTGGTGGATTATAAGGCCATGGTGCTGGGATTCTTAGTTGGCCTTGGTGGATGCCTTTTTATTGGAATGCCCCTTATCTTTCAAAGAGTAAGGGCAAGTGAAGGCAATCCCTTTCACAATATTGGAACTGAATCACAAAGCCTTGGGCTTCGGGATTTTTTGCTCTTTATTCCTTGGGGGATCTATTATTGTTCCTTAGCTGTCTATGTTAGTAACAGTATTCAAATTGGGCTAGTGTTCTCGGCCATCTTTTTAGGAACAAGCGCGCTTATCTTTCCTAGCTTTACCTGGCTTATCAAAAGATTGGCCAAAATAAACTTTGGTTTTACATTAAGGTTTATCTTCAGAGACTTTAGGCGTTTTAAAACTTCTAGCGTGACTATCTTTTTAAGCTTGGTCTTAGGCTCTCTTTTATTAACCTTGATTCCCAACCTAGAGAGCTCTCTTCTCCAAGAAGTGGAAAGACCTGAAGGGACAAAGCTTCCTAGTCTTTTTCTTTTTGATATCCAAGAAGAGCAGGTGACTCCCTTACAATCAATGCTTAAAGCTGAAAAAAGCCCACTGAAGGCCATCACTCCCATGATTAGGGCTAGGCTCTTAGAGATCAATGATAAAAAGATTGAAGTCTCTCTTGAGACCGCCGGCACAAGGGAAGAACAGCGTGAAAGGCGTTTTCGAAATAGAGGGGTTAACCTAACCTTCAGGGAAACTCTTGGAATAGGTGAAGAAGTTATTGAAGGAAAGTATTTTTCTAAGTCCTTTGATGGAGAAGGATTTCCTGAAATTAGTATTGAAAAAAGATACGCCACTAGGCTAGGGGCAACGATTGGAGATAAGCTTAGTTTTGATGTTCTTGGAATGGAGATCGAAGGAAAGATCACTAGCATTAGATCGGTTCGCTGGACGACTTTCATGCCGAACTTCTTTATCGTCTTTCAGCCAGGAGTCTTAGATGATGCTCCTAAGACCTACCTTGGAGTAATAGGGGCTCAGGGTGCAGAAGAGAAAGATAAGTTGATGCTCTCTCTCTATAACGCTTTTCCCAATGTCAGCTCTGTTGATGTAACGAGGTTGATAAAACGAATCCTTATCTTACTAGCTCAGATGAAAGCGGCCCTTCAGGGCATGAGCCTACTTTCGGTTTTAGTGGGATTCTTTGTGGTAAGCGCCTTAGTTGGGCATCAAGCAAATGCGAGAAAGAGGGACTGGGCCCTTTTAAAAACGCTAGGTCTTCCTTTTAAAGAGCTTAGAAGATTGCAGCTCTACTCCATCCTCCTTTTGACAGGTGGGGGAAGCTTGCTTGGTATTATTCTGAGCTATTTTGTCGGATATGGTCTTAGTTACTTGTTCTTTGATGGCCTTTGGAGAGCGCCAGTTTCAACACCACTATTGACCTGGTTCGGTCTAACACTTTTTGGTGTTATAGTAGGTGAGCTCGCAGTGCGAAATGTCATGAAAGTTAAGCCTGCGATTCTTTTACAGGAAGCTAGATAAACCCTACAATATCACCATGCAAATTATAAAAGCGGAAAATGTTTCAAAGAATTATGGTGACTTAACGGCCCTCAAGGGACTTAGTCTTGAAGTGAATGAAGGTTCTGCCTTTGCTCTTTTAGGTCCTAACGGTGCCGGTAAGACAACCTTTGTTAGGTCTCTTTTAGGGCTTACAAGATGTAGTGGAAATATTCAACTTCAAGGTCTTGATGTCTTTAATAAGAATGCTCGCTTAGGCCTAGCTTATCTTCCTGAAAAATTTAATTTCTTCTCCTACTATACAGTCGAATCCGTACTTGCCTTTTACGGAAAGATGCAAGGCCTTGATGGAAGTCAACTTGAAGAATCTATAGCCAAGGCCTTAGATTCTTTAAATATTACTGAGCTTAGAAAAAAGAAAATGGATAAGCTCTCTAAAGGGCAAGTTCAAAGAACAGGTCTGGCCAATCTTCTCATGGGTGAAAATAAGATCCTTATTCTTGACGAGCCTTTCTCTGGCCTTGATCCCATCGGAATAAAAGACTTAAAGGTCTTAATCAATAATCTAAAAGCTGAAGGTAAGACTATCTTTATCAATTCTCATATCTTAAGTGAGATGGAGCAGATCTGTGATCAAGTGGCCATCTTAAATAAAGGCAATTGCCTGGTTCAGGGAAGCTTAAGTGAAGTGAAAGGATCTAAATCTTTAGAAGATGCCTTTTATGATTTAGTAAAAGGAGATGCGAGATGAGACGTTTTCAACTTCTTCTTTTTAATACTATTCAAAAAGAATTTAGGTCTAAGACTTTAATCCTTATCTCAATCATCACTGTGGCCGTGATCCTTCTTATCAATGCAGGTCTTAACTTCTTATCAAAAGAAGTCCTCAGTCAGATGGGTCAAGAAGGGGCAGCTCATGGAACCACCATGGCGCTGATCTTTATTATTAGTAAGTTCACAAGCTTGCTTGCCATTATCTTTGGGGTTAATTGTATAAAGTCAGATATTGAGACCAATGTTTCTCCACTTCTTATGTCTTTTCCCATCTCTAGGTTAGAATACTTAGGGGCTAGGATTCTTGGAAGTTGGATCATTGTCATGAGTTATTATCTCTTTTCAGTAGTCATCGCTCAGATCTTATTAAGTTCTTCTATTGGCTCTATCGTTGGTGGACCCCACCTACTTGGGGCCATGTTTTATACGGCCTTAAGTAATCTAATTGTCATCATGATCTCAGCCTTTCTAGGATTGAATATGCCTAAGATCATGGCCCTTCTTATGACTTCCTTTATGACTATTATAGTTACTGGTTCTAATATGTTCCTTAAAGGAAAGGAGTGGGCTGAGATGACTTCAGAGTTGGATTTCTTCTCAACTATGGCCCTTGGGTTTCATATGTTCTTTCCAAGAATGGGAATCATAGATGATATTGGTAGAAATATCTTATTGAAAAAAGAAATCGATTTAAATATTGGAATTGAACTGGGTCACTTTGGGGTGACGACAGCTCTTTTCTTTTTCGTCTTTTATTATTTGTTTAACCGTAGAGAGATTTAAAAAGGATTTTTATGAAGAAGCTTCTCTTATTACCTATTTTTGTTTTTTTAATTTCATTCTCGCTTTTTGCTAAAGGTGTGACTATTTCTGTAGAACTCTCTCCGGCTGGATCATTTGAAGCTAAGGCTAAAAGTGTGAAGGGAACTGTTAAAGTTAATGGAAATTCAGTTAGTGGTAGTAACCTCTATGTTAAAACAAAGTCCCTTAAGACTGGGATGGACCTAAGAGATGAGCATCTCATCAAGAAATTAGAATATAAAAAGCATTCAAAGATTATAGCCAAGAAGATTGTCGGAAAGAATGGAAAGGGGACGGCCCTCTTTAGTATCCGCGGCATAGAGGGAAAGGTTCCTTTTACTTATTCAAAGGTTGATTCAAAATATATGAAGGCAAACTTCACTATTAGCTTGAAGGCCTTTAAGATCGAAGGTGTTAGCTATATGGGCGCCGGTGTAAAAGATAAGATCAAGCTCGAGGCCTATGTTAAATATAAATAAGCTCTTTCTTATTTCTATAGTGCTACTTTCTAGCTGCGGACAGACCTTTAACTCTAATACGAGTGATGCAGGCCTGATTCCTCTTCTCGCTTGTACTGAAGCAGGTACTGCTGCAGGGGACCGCTATTGCGCGGCCCAGACGATCATTCAAGAAAAATGTGTCAACTGTCATAGCGGCTATCACGATCAGTGGGCGGCTTATACCAATGATAGTCACTGGAAAACATCAGGAAGAGTAGTGGCAGGTTCCACCGCAGGGTCTACCTTGATCACAAGACTAAAGAACCAAGGGGGGAATATGCCAGCAGATAATCCCCAGATTTCAGACAGTAATTATCAGGTCCTTATTGAATGGGTCCAGTTGATGCCTTAATGATGGAGGCAAAGCGGCTTTTTCATGGACGAGGGCAAGGACTCAACTACAATATTGATTCAATCCCTCCTTATATTCTCATCGATGCTTTTGAAGATATCCCAAAAGAAGAATTAGAAAGACTACTTAAACAGCTCCCTTCCTCTGAAGGGGTTTTTTACCGCAATAGAAAAGCAAGAGAATCCTTTCGCCCCTTAACTGGTAGCATTCCTGATACTCACTACCTAGTAGAGAACTCCCTTCGTTATGAAATAAACTTAAAAGATAATCAAAACATAGGTTTCTTTTTGGACATGAAGCCAGGTAGAGATCTTATTTCAAAAATAACAAAGGGGAAGAAGGTCTTAAACCTCTTCTCTTATACTTGTTCCTTTTCAGTGGCGGCCATGAATGCAGGGGCCTTAAAAGTAACTAATATTGATATGAAAAAGAGCTTCTTAAAGACAGGCCAAAAGAATCATCAATTAAATGGTCTTGAAAAGAATGTTCAATTCTTAAGTTACGATATCATGAAGTCTCTTAGTGGAATCTCTAAAAAAGGACCTTGGGACCTCATCATTATAGACCCACCCTCTCATCAATCGAGCTTTCATCTTGAGAGTGCTTATCCAAAGTTATTAAAGAAAGTAGATTCTTGGTTAAGTGAAAAAGGGGTTGTCTTGGCCTGTTTGAACTCACCTTTTCTAGATTCAGGCTTCTTGCTTGATCACGCCCCAGGCTGGGAAGTCTCTCAAGTTCTCTATAGCGCAGAGGAGTTTAAAGAAGTTGACCCGGAGAAGGGTCTAAAGATGGTTCTCTTTACTCGGGCTGAGAGTTAGCTGCTATTTCAACGAGTTCATCATCAGAGGCTTTTGAAAGCTCCTTATAATGCTCTAGTTCTTCTTCATTTTTAGTCGTGGCCACAAGCTCACGAAGGGCCGTGCGGGCTTCTCTAACAGTCATTCTTTCTTTGAAAATTTGAACACACATTATACACATGAGGTTTCTCCTTTCTTAATATTATAGCATAGGTTTAGAAGTTGTAGAGACCACCAATAAAGAGCATTGAAGAGCTGAATTTATTGATCTTTCCAAACTTCATAGAATAGGTAAACTTCTTCCAGTTCCATTGAGCTTCCACTAAGTACCCATAACTTAGTGTTGAAGTATTATCGAGCTGATAGCCGGCAGGTTCAGTATAGTCGCCGCTTCTAAACATCAAAGGAAGGTTGATCCCAATGGCAGCGTCCATGGCACTTGGTTTCCAAAAGCCACCTACACCCATGAAAAAGGCACTAGCGGGAACATCCTTTTGAAAGTAATTCACAATTTGTGAATCATTCCCCACAGTGGCGTTCATGGCCGCGTAACAAGCATTAATATTCCATTGCCACCAAGAGTTCTCGTATTTAAGACCACCTCCGGCGCACCAACCTTCTGCAGTTGATCTAATATCAACGGCGGTTCCGCTAGGGGTTGTGATCTTTAATTTATCCCGCCAGGTGAGGTAGTGAAGGGAGCCAAACCAGCCCCACTTATAAGATTCCATCTCCCAGGTCTTCTCTGCATTTTCAATCCTACCTACGATGTCATCAAGTTCTGTTTCTTCACCGTCTTCAGGTTCATAGTCAGCAGATTCAAGAATCTCTGCATAGACCACGGCCGTGTTCCTATAGAGCTTCTTTCTTTTAGCTGGCATATAGCGCCCGTCTCTTACATAGATTCTTGAGAGGAGGTCTGCCCGTTTAAAATAATAATTGAGAAGTTTTTCAGGAGCTTCTGGCAGGTCATCAGCACCACCTGAAGCTTTATAGGCAGAGATGATATCATTGTTAATACTTTTGAATCTTCTTTTAATAAGAAAAGTATATATATGCTGAGCATTCTTTAACTTCCCCATCTTTTCATAAGAGAGGGCCGCGAGAGTAAGGGCCCCATATGGAGTTGAACTATCTCTAAAGTCATAACGCCTTCTTAAGGTCATGACCGCAGATTCATACTTTCCTGCGGTAAAACTTTTCTTGGCGCTATTAAAGATGGCCCTGTCTTTATCAACTGCTTCTACGTTTGGAGAAAAGATAAAGAGCAATCCAAAAAAGAGGATAAGGTATTTAATAATAGGGGAGATATTTTTCAGAACCATATATGATATTGTCCCGTAACATCCCAGCTATCATCTGATACTGAGGTTTCTGAAAATACTTTTGTATTATAAATGTCTATGCGAAATTCTAATCCCTGATTGAGGAAGTACTGAATCCCAGGCCCTACTCTTAGAACCTTATCTTCTTTTTTAGAAGTATCCGCTTTTAGATACTCAAGAGTGTTAACCATATTAAGACCGCGCTTAAGGCGTACATGATTTTGAGTAAAGATATAACGGCTCGTCTTACTTGTGCCTCGAAGGACGGCCTTTTTATTTTGTTGACCTACTTCGATCATAACACTTGAGCCTTTCCCAAAAGCGCTCCTCATATGAACGGCGTAGTTAGATTGTTTTAAAAAGTCAGACTGAGAAGAGAGCAGGGAAGCCCCCACTCTTGTCTTTTCTGTGGCGGTCCACTCAAAGGTACCTGAGCCACCAGTTTGGCGTACTGTAGCATCTTGAGCTAAGTTCCCCATAAAGGCATGAATGGCATACTCAAAAGCTGGAGTGGTGTAGTGAACCAGCATGCCATGGGATTGGTCGTTCATTGATAAACCAGTATTAGATCTACTAAAAGCATTGTGATCCGGAACACGGATACCAAAGGCCTTATCCATTAGCCCCACATAGAGACCCCACTTTGGGCTTGTTCTCCAGCCAAAGTAATGCTCACGGCTTCTAAAGTTATCTTCTTTTTCAATAGTCGTATTATCTTTAAGAGCGCGAGGAGTAGGGGCGTAACCTAAAGTATATGAAAAGATGAACTTATCTTTGTTCGCTTTTGGTCCTAGCCTTAGAACGATATTAGCGTCGGCCATCATATGAATGTATTCGTTCTCTTCGTTTAATTCATCGTAGTTTGTTTTTAGAGTAAGGCCCCTATAATCAAAAGAGGGTCTAAACCAATCGTTCTTATTTTCCATAAAAAGAAAACCAGAAGTCTTTCCAATAGAATCATCACTTGTAGTCTTATCTCTTAGTATCCTGTCACTAATAACAGTTGCTCCTACGGCCCGGCCATAATCTGTCAGAGGGCCATTTCCCATAGGGTTATAATGGCAAGTCAGGCAGGAGGTATAGTGATAGCTAATAAAGTTTGGATAGGACCAAGCCACACTAGGGAGAATGAGAAGCAAAATAAGCTTCAACAATGGAAGATTCCTTGTTCTAAACCGATTGAAAACGTTGGGTAATTATAGGGTTCAAGATATCAATTTTATAGAGTTAATTAAAAAAACTTAACCAATGCTGCAACGCAAATCTCCTTAAAGAGGTCTTGAAGGAAAATTTTAATGGAATTCTTTCTCTTTTGTGGTGCGGCAGCTAACTGGCCTTGCCTTTATTGTCTTCATCTTCTTTCTTAAAATGCTGCTCAAGCTGATCGGCCACTTGTTCAAGATGGCGGTAATTATCCCCATCTCTTAAAACTAATTTCCGCCTCTCGCCCTTTAAGAGGTCTTCTACATAAAGTTCAAAGGCGTAAAGGGGACCGGAAGATTTATGGGAGATGATAAGCCCAGCTATAAAAACTAAAAGGGTAAAGGCCAAGCTTAAGCAAATATAAGAAATAGCAAAACTAGCTAAGACTTGGTTGTATTGGCGAAAACCCCAGTCGGTTAAGGTTGTTCTAAAAAAGGTAAAACTAAAGATGCCTAGGAGAAGGCTTGAGCAAAAGGCTATAGAGCTAAACTTTATAGAAAAGAGGATCTGCTCTTTTGGATTAATTAAGTAGCGCCCTCTCTGATTATCCGGGTACCAGATGACCTTTTCTTTTTTAATAACTTTATAAATGATGATGGCCGCGCCAATCCACTGAAACACATCGGCAAAATTAAAGACCAAATGGATATCAGCTAGATGAAAAGGAATAAAGTCGATGCTCTTTCCCCAGAGGGTTCTGTCTAGGACATTGCCGAAGATCCCTCCCATAAGTAGGGAGAGTCCATACTTTAATTGCTTTAACTGAGCGGGCAGTAAGTAGAGCAAGATCAAGTATAAGAAAAAGAGAAAACCAAAGATGCTGCAAAGAGTGATAATCCTAAGCGCCTTTGATAGATCTCCGTAGAGACCGAAGATGACACCTTCATTGTATTGAAGAGTCTCTAGGGTTAGTCCCCAGCTCTTGGTGACCTGGTCTATAGCTAAGCAAAAAGAAAAGATTAATAAACTATAGACGAAGTCCTTTTTCATATTTATTGCAGTTGAAGAGTCTCAAAGGCGAAAGAGATTCTATCAAATTGAAGGCCTTGATCCTTAAGTACAATCATAGAATAAGGTGAAGCGCTTGGGTCTGCAGGCGAGACGATTTTATCTACAATGGTATAGGTGGAATGCTGTGGGTTGAAGCTGTTATTAACTAAGAGCTGAATATTCTTAACTCTAACGCTTCTTCCGTTGAGAACAAACCTAGGGTTAGAAAACTTGTAGCTGTACATATCAAATTCTTGAAAATCAATTTCAAACTGAACAGCTACACCACCAAGCATGGCGCTTAAGTCATAAGTAAGCGTTCCAATTAGGGCGCCACTGACATCTTCTAAATTAACATTAGGGTCATTAGAGATAACAATCTTTGAAATATTAGTTCCATCTTCTCGTTGCCTTACTTCAAGAGTATGTCCGTTGCCCGCTGGGATGAAAAAATTCATTGGATTCATGGCATTGGTATTAGTGACTTCACGCCACTCAAAGCCTTGAGTTGTTCCTGTATGCCACTCTGCGTACTGACCTTGATTTACTCTAATATGAAAAGAATCATCAGAGCCAGTAGGAGAGTTCACAAGGCCATAGATCTTATATGAATCTGAGGCGGAAAGATTAAATTGAAGATAACCAATTCCTGCGGCATTGTTATTGTTTTGGAGAAGTCCACCGTTTCCGTTAGGGACTCCTATATAAGTTGTTCCGTTATCATCACCTTTTACCATGGGGGCCACTAGAGTTGCCCCTTCAGTCATAAAGCCAATCGTTCCGTTATCCATAGCGTTGTTTGGATCGAGTTCTAAGGCCAGGTAATTTGACTCAGCTGTAGCGTTTGAATTGGTGTTATTATTTCCACCACCACCTTGCTGCTCCATTTGATTCTTCCAATCATTAATGGCATTTTCAATAACCATGGAATCCGCATTACAATCTCCGGTCCAACAATTATGACTTTCATCTCTTAACTTCGCTGCCATTCTCGAAGAGGAGACATTATCAAAGTTAACTTTAAAACTCGTCATAATAGCTTCGTGTGCCTCAGTAGGATCTGCTACTGCATGGAGTGGTTGCTGAAAAGAGTTATGACAAGGAATACATCTCATTTGAGTGATAGGGTGTAGTGTTGCTGCAAAGATGGCGACAGAATCGACGTTGCTTCCGCTTCCAGTATTATTAGAAGTATTAGAATTGCTTTGTGAATTATCAGTCATGGCCAATTCTTTTTTCTTTGGCGTTCCAACAGGATTCACACAATGAGTATAGCCTCCTAGGAGGAACCCTAGTGTGACAATAACCATAAACTTTCTGCTTTTTAAAAAAGCTACAAGCTTCGTCATCTTTTATCCTTCTTTAAACAATCTTATTAAATAGTAAGTACTGATCTAAGTTAGATCCAAAAGGGTTATCTCCAACCACATTTGAAATATTAGCTTCTTCACCATGAAGGGCCATATAGTTTCCAACAACAGCTTTTGCTAAATTGATCACAGAGTTTGACGTGACCATAGCGCTGTTTTCAACAGAACCTGATTCTTTAAAATGCCCAATCTGACGACGACCAGTTCTTAAAGTGGCGCGTCCTACTGGATTATAAACGAGCATCATAGAAGAAGACCTCTGACCTGAATCACCAGTCCAGTTAAACTTTCCTCTACCATTATTACTATTATCAACTTCAGCTCTCGCCGTTACACTTCCATCTGTATAGACATAGATCATAACGGGAGTGTTCTTTAATCTTGCAAGTTCTAAAACACGGCCAATAAGTTCACCGGCTCCAAAGTCTCTAACTTCACCAGTTGCGCGGGTTCCGTTATGATAATCATAACCACCATCTTCAATAGTCCCAGCTCCGATATGTCCATCGAGAACTAGTTTTGCAATTGTGGCCGTCTTTCTTTGGTCACCATCATTGAGGTTGTCAAAGGCCTGCATGACCATAGGGTCAAGGGAAGGATCTAAGGCATCAGAAGTGTACTTTGAAATAAGTTCATTAGTTCCAACATATCCACATTTAACTAATTCTTTAATTTGCATAGGAAGGCTTTGATTAGCAAAAGACATGATCTTTGCTTCACTCATTCTTTCCACCGCTTTTAAGATCTTTTGGACCTTATCATCAGGAAAGAGGGTTCCAAGCTTTCCAACATTCACAAGTCCTAAAGCATCACTTGGTCTGTTAAGAATAACAGGCTGTAAGCTTGGATCAAAACTCATAGGAGGAACAGTTGAACGCCCTCCGCTATCAGTATTTCTTGTTCCTGCTAGGGGAGTTAGGCCACCAGTAGCTCCGGCCTTGTTTAACCAATAGCAAGGATTATGGGGGTTGTTCGCGGTATCATCAGAAGAGGAAGTACAAAAGATACCACCATCAGTATTGGCCCTAGTGGCCATGGATGATTGAGCTTGAATTCCTCTTAAAAAAGGAGAATCTGAATGAAACATAAGCCCAAGTTCATTATTGGTTTGCCCAGGCATACTTGGGTGCATATCTGGCGGTAGTCCTAGAGTCGTATAGTCTTGAATAAAATCAGCCTGTCCACCAGCACCACCGACGATCACACTTGATCCTGCGATATTGGCTCCGCCTGCGAGGTCAAAAATTATCACGGGAGTCTTACCACCCATATTAGGATTAACTTCAGTACATCCTGTTGCTTGAGCAAGAGCTTGTCTTGAATACAAAGATGAAATAATACTAGGGGCAAGAGTATAGGTCAGCCCGGCCGTAAAGCCTTGCGCCAAGAAATCTCGCCTCGTTTTCATCGGGTGGTTCTCAAGAAAAATTCTTTTATCCTTGTTCTTTTTCACAACTTTCTCCTAAAGCAGGGTAACCCTTGCTGTTGCCAGGGTAGCGATACAAACGCCTTTTACCACAGTCCTTGTTGTCGCTGAATTATTAGCTTCGCCTACGATTAAATCTGCCATCAGTATTTGAAGTTCTACAATTGCTGCATTTTTGTCGGCCGCACTTACTGTTCCTAAGCCCCAAAACTTATCGATCGCTTGATTGATAACGGCGGCTCTTCCATTTGGATTCAGTGAGTTCGTAGGGGTTCCACCAAAGTTAAAACCAGGCCAAACACTTCCTCTTAAATTACTATCATCAACTAATTCATCACAATACTCAGCCGCTAGCTTTGTAACCGCAACCTGGTGAGCAGGAAGAAAAGTTTTAATGTCATTATTAGTCGGCAGTTGAGTCTTTAGATCTTCATAAGTATTGCTGATTGAATTTGTATTAGCGTCAACTCCGGTTAAGACCGACATTGTCTCTAAGACTTGCTCGAAGTTCTTTACTCCGACGTCAACTTCTTCAAGGACAATATTAGGTGGGTCAACAGGGTCTACTGGGTCTGTGTTTCCAGTGTTTCCGCTAGTATTTGTTTGCTGTTGGTTTGTGCTTGATCCATCAGCTGGCTTCTTACTTGCCTTCGGTTGAAGAACGCAGTGGTTAAAGCTCAGGAGCAGAACAAGTAGGCTTCCAATTGAGGCGCCTAACCTAATTTTACTATTCATCTTCTATTCTCCCAAACAAAGCACTGATGTTTTTGCAATCAGTGACTTCATATTATAACTACTATTACTTTCAAATTGAGTGGCAAGAGCATTAACGGCGTCAATATGAGCCTGTTGTTTCGGCTCTTTTAAACAAACCAGTTTAAAAACACGCTGGGCCATACAATCAGAGAATGCTCTGGTTGAGGCGATCATTCTACCGACACCTTTAGCTCCGTAACCTTCCTGAGCACCTCTCCAACCAAGAGAAGCATTTTGTCCGACGGCCCAGATATTAACGAAGTAATCACTTGTTACTATATGACCATCACTATAAAGATTGAGTTGATTTACTTTATTGGCAACTGTTCCAGGAGTGTAGACAATCTCTCCGTCTACAAAGTCAAAATAGGCCCAAGCACCAGCGATGGCATCTTGACCAGCGTGACAACCAACACATTTGTTTTTAAAAGTTCTACTGTCCCCACCCGGAGCGCGGTCAACATCTCTTCTAACCCAAAGATCAGGCCTAGTGATGTCATGAAGAGCTTCGTAATCGCGGCAAAGAAAATTCATAAAAGCGAATCTATTCATTCTTCTATTAGTTCCCGCTGATAAGAATGCCTCTCCAGCAGCTCTCGTCGTAAGAACCCCCGCCGTATCGCCAATTCCAGTCACTGTACTTTGAGTTCTTTGAACTAAACTAGCTGAAAGGTCGATTCGGCTTGCCTCTGCTTGCATAAAGTGATCATTATTATCATTAGCGTAAGGAGGCAGTGTAGGGTTGGTTGATGTATAGAGAATATCTCCATAAAGAACTTGATCAAAAGGAACATCATCTCTGATCATACCAATGACCGTGGCCACATAATCATTCAGAGTGACTCTTTCTGAATCATCAACATTGCTCCATTTCTTAACCCAGTTCTTTAAAACGAGGTTATAAAAATAAGGATTGGCCATTGCCACCCGTGCCGCTTGCTCAGACTGGCCAGCACTAATCAATGTTTCCATTTGACTAAGCACTGATGCTTGAGGTGGAACACCTGTTAGGCGGTTGTGAAGCCGATAGGCCTGCTCTCGAGGACCGGCATTTGCAACTGACGTGCAAAAGACGATACTAAGAAGTATCAAGATTTTTGATGTTTTAATGGCGTAACTCCCTGTCATTTCCTGTTGGAAACAATTATTTTCTCAATCTCTGATCGGGAGTTCTATAAGAGAACTTTAGTTATATATTTCTTTAATACAAAGCTAAGTAAGTGTTATCATTTATTTATGAAAGATCTTTCTGTCACTGTATTTGATCAAGAAATTGGGGGCTTAGAGCTGCCGGGACTAAATTATTTAGGGGAGGAGGCTCCACTTTCTGAGGTTATTACCTTCTTCCGCTCAAATAGCTCGGGTATTGTGGCCATTGGAAGTGAGGCCGACCTTAAAGGAATCATCACAGAGTGGGATGTGGTCCATCAGTTTAGTCCTAAGTTTGATCCAAAAGACGTTAAGGCGATTGATTTTATCATGGATGATCCCGTAATCCTTGAAAGCAGCAATACTCTCTTTGAAGTTATCAATAAGATGAGCCGCAGAAATTTTTCCTCTTTTCCCGTTAAAGACGAAAATGGAAAGATAAGCCAGTTCTTTGGGACCCAGACTTTCTTTGATTTTCTTTATAATCACTTTAGTGAGTTCTTTGAAGATCTTGGTTGTTTAGAGGAGTGGGAGGCGACTAAGTCGATTCAGGCTTTTTCGGAGAGCTTTAATTATTCTGTTTCTATGGAGGACGACGCTACACTTCATCAGAATTACTTTCTTACCCCATTTGAACGGATTCCATGTGGGGCTATTGTTAAGATAGATGAAAACTCTAAATTAAAAGATGCCTGGGAGCTTCTCTTAGAAAAAGAATGTGAAAACTTAATCATCACTAAGTATGGAACAAAGCTTGTGGGAATTTTAACCTTAAGGGATCTTATAAAGAAGATCTTAGTCGCTGAAGGGGAAGTTGATGTTCATTTACCTATCAAAGAGTTTATGACAGAGAACCCTCATTCACTTATGTATAAGCACCCGATTGGATATGCTATCAATCATTTTAAAAAATACGAGTACCGTCATATGATTGTCGTGGATGAGGACCGAGTTCCACTCAAAGTCGTAGGTCTACTAGAGATGTTTAGCCACCTTATTGCCAGGCTTAGGCTTAAGTAAGGTTTTCAAGGGCCTTTGCTAAGGTTTCTTTTTTCTTGGCAAAACAAAAACGAACATAATCTTCACCTTCATTAGATTTAGAATAAAAAGGTGAAAGAGGAATGGAGGCGACCTTCTTAGTCTTTATCAATTCTTCGCAGTACTTGATATCAGAGAGCTCTTTAGGTGTAGGAACTAAAACAAAATAGGTTCCTTCAGACTTTAAAGGCTTAAAGCCTAGAGCCTTAATGCCTTCAATAAAGTAGCTTCTTAATTCACTATACTCTTTGATAAACTCAGGCACATAGGACTCTAGCTTACTTAAAGCTTCTGCCACGGCAAATTGCAAAGGAGTGCAGACGCTAAAAGTATTAAATTGATGAACCATTCGGATAGCGTGGCTAAGTTCTTCTGAAGCAGTGATCCAGCCTATCTTCCAGCCCGTGAGCCCAAAGGTTTTCCCTCCAGAGCTGATAGTGACCACTCGATCTCTCATCCCTTCAAGAGTTGCTATAGGAAGATGTTTTAACCCATCAAAGGTTAAGAATTCGTAAACTTCATCACTTACTAAATAGGTATCGTGCTTGATAACCAGCCTTGCAATATCTTCCATTTCAATTTTAGAGAAAACTTTCCCCGTTGGGTTATGAGGAGAATTAAAAAAGATCATCTTTGTTTTATCACTAAAAGCATCTTCTAATTCTTTTAAATCAATCGAGAATTCTGGGGCCTTTAGAGTCACTGGAACTGGAATTCCTCCAGCAAGCCTAATAGCCGCTAGGTAACTGTCATAAAATGGTTCAAGGACAATGACTTCATCCAAAGGATTGATAAGGGCCATGCAGGTAGAGAAAATGGCTTCAGTCGCGCCGTTAGTTACTGTTACTTGAGAATCAATATCGAAGTTTAAACCATAGAAGCTTTTATAATAATTTGAGATGCTTGATCTTAGAGGACGCACTCCCATGGCAGGGGCGTATTGGTTCTTTCCATCAAAAGAATTTCGGGCCAAGTCCCTAATCCATAGAGGGCCATCAAAATCAGGAAATCCTTGGCCTAGGTTAATGGCCTCGTTCTTAACAGCGAGGGCGCTCATGGTGGCAAAGATACTTTCTTTGAAGGATTGAACCGTCGTATTTATTTCTTTCATAATTCTCTCAAGTCATTGATTAGAGCTCATCATATTTCTTTTCTTTGAGTGGGAAAAGGGATAATGCGCCAAGTTACGGGAATAGTTTTCCAATCAACTAAGAACTCCTTATAATTTTTAAGTGGACCTCTTTGATTATGTCGATTTAGTTGGTGAAAAAGGAATGGCCCCAGAGTCAGTCCTTAAGAAGTACTTTGGTTACGATTCTTTTCGTGGTGAGCAAAAAAGCATCATTGAGACCCTTATCCACGGACAAGACGCCCTCGTTCTCATGCCTACCGGTGGTGGAAAGTCCCTTTGTTTTCAAATTCCCTCAATTATTAGGCGCGGCGTGGGAGTGATTGTCTCTCCCTTAATTTCCTTAATGCAAGATCAGGTGATCAGCCTACAAGAAAATGGAATCAAAGCAGCTTACCTAAACTCAAGCCTAGGCCTAAAAGAATCCCGCCTCATTGAAGAACAGCTAGCAGCAGGGGAGTTAGACCTGATTTACGTTGCCCCTGAAAGACTTGTCACCCCAAGGTTCTTACAGATCTTAGATAAGATAGAGGTAGCTCTTTTTGCCATTGACGAGGCTCATTGTGTCAGCACCTGGGGACATGATTTTCGCCCTGAATATAGAAAGTTAAGTTTTCTCTCGAGAGACTTTCCAAAAGTTCCAAAGATCGCTCTTACAGCAACGGCCGATAAGTTAACCAGAAAAGATATCATTCGGGAGTTAAAATTAGATCAGGCAAAAGTCTTTCTCTCTTCTTTTGATAGAACCAACCTCATGTATACTTTAGAGCCAAAGACTAAAGAGATGAATCAGTTATCAAAGTTCTTAAACCGCTTTGAGTCCTACGAGTCAGGCATTGTTTATTGTTTAAGCCGAAGAAAGGTAACAGAAGTTTGTGCCAAGCTAAAGGCCAAGGGTTATAAGGCCTATGCCTATCACGCGGGTCTAAATCAAAAAGTAAGAAGAGAGAATCAAGAACGCTTTATCATGGATGAAGGCGTCATCATGGTAGCGACCATCGCTTTTGGAATGGGGATTGATAAACCTGATGTGCGCTTTGTTGTTCATATGGACATGCCTAGAAGCTTAGAATCCTATTATCAAGAAACAGGAAGGGCCGGAAGAGACGGAGACAATAGTGAATGCCTCCTTCTCTTTGGAAGAAAAGAGGCCTCTATCTTTAAGCATATGATTCGTAAATCTGATGCTTCCGCTTCGAGGAAGAACTTAGAGAACCTACAAGTAGAAACCATGCTAGGGCTTTGTGAATCTCTTACTTGCCGTAGGCAATCGATCCTACAAAACTTTGATGAAGACTTTAGGGCCCCCTGTGGATTTTGTGATATCTGCTTAGAAGAAAACTTTCCAGAAACTGCTGAAGATATAACTGAAAAGGCCATCATGGCCTTAACTGTTGTTTATCGACTAGGGGAGCATCTTCATTATCACTCTCTCATTGATATTCTTAGCGGCGAGTCCTCATACGTTATTATGAAAGATGGGTTTCATCATAGACCAGAGTTTGGTATTGGAAAAAAATGGAAAGATACGGAGTGGAAAAGGATTGTTCGCATCCTCATGTCTTTAGGACTGATTAGGCTTGAGTTTGAATTGACAGGAAAGCAGTATTTTAAACTATCGGCCCTTTCTCTTCCGGTTTTAAAAACCGAAGAGAAGATCTATGCCAGGGTTCATAAAGCTGTTCCAAAAACCACTCGAAAAAAGAAGACTAGGCGAAAAACTAAAAAGAAAACTTATACTCGAAAGACTCCTTCAATAGGAGTTAGCTATGAACCCGTAGAAACAGACCTTTGGAGCGCCCTTCGAGACTCAAGGGCGAAGCTTGCTAAGAAGAGAAGGATTCCTGCTTATAAAGTCTTTCATGATGCAACTCTAAGAGAAATGGCTCAAAAGAAGCCGAGCAATTTAGAAGAACTATTAGAAATCAGTGGCATAGGAGAAACAAAGCTTAAAAAGTATGGAAAGATATTTCTCAGTATTATAAACAAAGACTATTAAGTATTATAGACCTAGCTAATGAAGCTCTTAAACCTCATCCTCTTTTTTATTTTTTTATCTAACCTCTTCTCCTGTAGTAGTTCGGATTTGCTACTAAACGCGGGCACGGTTCATGTTAAATATACAGTCTCAAAGGCGACCTTTGATAATCAGCTTTATGAAAATAAGAACCGCTTAGGGAGTGTCTCCGCTTCAATTCGAAATGTAGAGCATCCTTCAGGAAAGAACTGGGGAGCTAGTTTCAGGCTCCATCCTTCTATTCATTTTAGTAATACAACCTATCAATCAGGTGGAACGAGAGTTTCTAATACTACGGGGTTACTTGAGCCATTACCTGAGATCAATGTCAAAAGGTTATCGACTCTTGGAAGTTTAAAGCTAAACTTTCATACTCCTATTGGTCAGTTTAGTTTTACAGGAGGTTTTGGAGGAACTCTTTATAAGTTAAAAGAAAAGGGAACCTATGAAACTATTAAAACCAGCGAGATTAGAAAGCTTGGCTTTGCTTATACGGGATTTTTCACTAAAAGGTTCTTTGCCATGATTGGGCCACGTTATTTTAATGATGGAAACGAGCAATATGTTTTTGCCGTTAGGCTAGGGTACTTTTGGGGAAAAGCTTCCGGAAATTAAATCATCAACCAATTGAGGCACAAGTTCTGTCGCCTTTCCTTGGAGAGAATAATCATAACCATCAGTAGCAACAGTCTTCTCTAAGTTGAGCTCAACTGTTATGGCCCTTGCATGTTTTGCAATTTCATAGAAATTGGCAGCGGGGTAAACAAGGGAAGAAGTTCCAATTGATATAAAAAGATCTGCTCGCAGTAAGGCATCTTGTATTTCATCCATATATAAAGGCATCTCTCCAAACCAAACAATATGCGGTCTAAGGTTTCCTTTTTCTTCACAGCATTCACAAATTAAAGATGAATCTAAGATTAAAGGAGAGTCATATATAAGATGAGTTCTTTGACAGCGCATCTTATTTAATTGTCCATGCATCTGAATTAAATTCTGACTCAAAGCTCTTTGGTGAAGGTCATCTACATTTTGCGTAACTAAAAGAACTGATCCCTTGAATTCTTTTTCTAACCTAGCTAAGGCTAGGTGGGCCAGGTTTGGTTTTATTTCCCTATTTTTTAACTGGGCCCGCCGTTGATTATAGAACTCATAGACAAGAGGAGGGTTTGAATTAAAGCCTTCGGGGGTTGCGACTTCTTCGATGGAATGATTCTCCCAAAGGCCATTGGCGTCTCTAAAGGTACTGATCCCACTCTCTGCTGAGATACCCGCTCCAGTTAAGATGACTATATTTTGAATATTTTCCATAACTTAGCATAAAGGAGAGCTTCTCTTAATCCAATGTAATTTTCACCCAATTTTCAGATACTTACTGAAGTTGGTGGGGGCATATGCTACAAAAACCAATCTAGGAGAGGTGAATTCAATTGGAAAAAATAGTCCTTATCATATTTAGTTTAACTTCATTGCTCGCTCTTCCTGCCTGCGGCAAGAGTGACAAGAATGTAACCATAGAGTCTCCAGAGTACTCTACTCCAGGAAATCCATTCTTTGTTCCAACAACTACTGAAGAAAATGACAATACTATCAACCCAAATGACATTGCGAAGAGCGATCCCTGTTATCGATTTTTAAAGAATGAAATAGTGACTCCTGTAGCCACTTGTACAGAATTAGAAAATGGAAGAATCAAAGACTCTTATAAAAGCACCATTCATGGAGGAGGCCTCTGTGTTTTAAGAAAGGCATTCCCTGAAGGTCTTGGCGTCTATACTTTAATAGGTGTAATAGCTGAATCAAATAAAGATAGGCCTCGGCGGAATATTAAGATCGATATCCTAGGCAATGGGGAGAACAAGGATCAAGATGTTTTGCGATTCTCAATGAAGGGGGAAGTTAAGTCTACGGTGATGTACAGCCTTTCAGAGAATTCAGTAACAGTAAGAACGGTCTCTAAGTTATTTAAGAAGAGATACCGCTATTACCGATTTTCCTGCAAAAAGATGAACTCTATAATCGATTAAATCTTATTTCTTTCAGCAAAGAAGTTAAGGGGTTGTTTTACATCAACCATTCCGCCACCTTTTGGCTTTGGAAAATCGATCAACTTAAGAACTCCGGCCATACAATTTGTTCCTGAACTAGAAAACTTAGCCTTCTTAGATTTAATATTTACCGTGGTCACTCGTCCAGATTTTCCAATTCTAAAGTTAAGGTCTACAACACCCTTAGCTTCTTCACTTCTTTCAAGCTCTTGCTGATAACAGTGACGAAACTGAGGTAGGTATTCACGTAGAATCTTTCTAAGTAACTCTGGATCCATAGAGCCAAGGACAACGGTTTCTTGATCTGTATAAGTAGTATCAATACCACTTTTTGATGCAAGACCTTTAGCTCCCGAGCTTGAATCATACTTTCCAGCAAAGTCTTGCCCGAGAGTTCCCACTTGAGCAGCTGTTTGAGAGTTCAAAGCACTATCACTTGATGCTTGAGAGGATTTGAATCCTTTTGCAGCACTTGGGCTCCTGCTATTGGTGTTAACTTTTGTATTAGTTAAGCTCTTTGAAGCGCTTGTAAGACTACTAAGCGTATTAGTCATCTTAAACTCATAAGCTTTCATCTTTTTAACCTTAGCTACCTTTTTAGGTGCTGGCGCCTTTTTCTGTGCCATCTTCTTAGGCTTACTCTTAGCTGGCTTTGCCTTATTAGGTGACTTCTTTGCCATCTTAGTTGGCTTCTTAGGTTGATCGTTCTTTTTGACTCCCATATCCTTTTCTGTCTTTGCGGTTTGGCTAGCCGTCTTAGTCTTATTAGGAGTAGGGGCCTTTATCGCTTTACGATAGATTACAGCAATCTTCTTTTTCTCAGGCACGTCTTGAGTCGTGTCTATAAACAGAAGTAGAAGCATAAGTCCCATGAGGGCGCCAACAATCTTTCCTGCTTCTTTTTGAAACTGAGGTTCGCTGATGAAGAAGGGGGCACGCTTGACTGATGGGGGGGCGTCAGTCAAGCGAACCATGACCTGAACTGTTTTATAATTAAAGTCAATTATATCTTCCTCACCTAAAGCAAGAGGGGTCGTTCCAGAAATAACACTATTAGTGGAACTTATATTTCTCGCTTCAAAGCCTGGTATAGGATGGACATTGATCGTTCCATTTTTGATCTCTACAAAAGGCAGCGCCTCAGTTCGATCAAGACCTGGAATATGAATTCTGTTCTTTCCACCCTTTAAAGGAGTGGCAAAGAGAGTTTGATTCTTTAAAGTAAGATACTCAACAGTGATGATCTGACCCTGACTTAATATAGTGACTTCAACTGCTTTCTCTTCGGTCTCTACAACATTCTCACCCTTATAAGTGGTCTCCATTAAATCGATATAGTCTTTTCCTATATCTTTTATTTGAAGAGCATCAGGAGCTTCAACGGGAGTAAAGTGATCTTCATCAAAAACAATATCGCAATACTCACCGTCGATGACAACAAGCCCAGGTACAGGAGGAAGCTCTGAAGGCATCTCTCTGATGGCCTCTTCCCCAAGACTTTCAACAAGTCCTGTATCTTGATCTTCAACTTGAACTTCACCTTCAACAAAGGTTTCTTCCATATGAAATTCAACTGAGCCTAATCTAATCACGTCGCCAGCTGAGAAGTAGGTTGATTTTACTCTTTCTCCATTTAAAAAGATTCCATTTTCTGAATCAAGGTCTAGTATCTTTCCACCATTTTCATCAATTGTAATAAAGGCGTGATAATGCGATACACTGGCATCATCTATAGCAATGTCGGCACCAGCGAACTGGCCAACAAGAAGTTTCTTCTTATCTAGTGTTATATCAAACTGAACGGTACCATCTTTGTAACCGATGAGTTTGTACAAGCGTGTCTGTTTTTCGTTTCGTTCCAATAAACTCACGTCTCGTCTATCCTTATCTTTTGGCCAGTTTTTGGCTTTCAAGTTCTTTCTCAATTAGCTTAAGTAGGATATTTCCCGTTCTTCTAATTGATCTAATTTGGGTAGGCTGTCTGTTCTTTAATATTAAAAAAGCTTGTTCATAGTTCTTTGATTGATAAAGGGCCATAGCATAGTGAGTGGCCACGTCTGGTCTACTTAAAAATTTTCTTGGGATCTTAGAAAAATAGCTTAAGGCCTTTTTGAGATCATTCAAGAGGGTATAGCTAATTGCAATTCCCGCTAGGATCCCAGGGTCCCCAGCAGCTGTTCTTGATAGGTACTTAAACTCGTTTAAACCTTTTTCATTTTGACCAAACTGAAGATAGAGATGGGCAAGGTTATATCGAGGTGTATGAAAACTCTTATTGATCTTTAAGGCCTTATTAAATTCAGAATAGGCAGATTCAAAATGCCTTTGTCTTAGATAGATGACTCCTAAATTATTATGAGCAGGAGCGTAGTCTCTTTTATTCTTAGATGCCGTTTGGAGGCTCAGTTGATAGAAATATTCGGCTTTTACAAATTGATGATTTAAATAAAAACAAGTTCCTACTTGATTCCAATAATCCGCTTGATCTTTTCTTTTATCTAGCTCCGACTTTAGAATTTCTTGGCCTTTCTCAATTGAGCCATTGTGGCAATGAGCAATGGCAGAAAGTGACTTGTTTTGAACCATAGCCTTTTCAATTCTATCAGAAGAATAACGAAGGAAAGATTCGTTAGAGAGAACATCCTCTTTTGAGCTAGAGAGGTCTGTTTCAATCTTATATTGACTACAGCCAGAGATGAATATGATTAAGATGAGTAACTTTTTCATTGTTTAATCCCTCCAGAAGTATCAATAGGAGAAGAAAGATAAGAAGCAGGGTAGCGGTAGCCAACCTTACGTCTTAAGAAGCGGTCATTTCCAAATTCTGTATTAAATAGACTGAAGATCTTATGCTTTGAGATAATCTTTACTCCCGCTTGTTTATAAGAAATAGTTTGATCCGCTAGTGGGCGGGTCAATCCTTGCATGGCCTTCTTAAAGCCTTGAACAAATTCCTTTGGAACACCTTTAGGAGTAAAGTCTTGAATAACTTTAACCACTTGATTTGTTTTATCAGTTAAAACAACATAGACCCCTAGCATAACATTAGGATTCCCACTGGCCAAAAGTGGCTTAGCTGCTTCACCTAACTCTTTTAGCGAAACTAGGTTGGCTTCAAGTTGCTTGTTAAACTTAGGTTGGTCAAACTTCTTAGAATGATCAAGCTTTCCAAAACGCTTGTTCTTATAGTCCTTTTCAAATTTCTCAAAATTAAAGATCTGTGAGATCCTAACTCTAGTCTTTTCTGAGACCTTTGGGTTGGTTTGATCTTTCTTTAAAAGCGTCTTTAGACTTAAAGTTAAGTTCTTAAGCCCATGGTAGCGAGTATCCCAATACATCTCAAGCATTGCCTCAGTAAAAGAATTCTTTAATTTAGGGTTAGAAACATTCTTTGCATAATATTTAAAGAAGCTCTTATATTTTCTATTCTTTGTTAAGAAGTTAAGGATCTGTAGAGAAAGATCATCTCTTGATTCTTGTTTAATCGCGCAGCGCTTACCAAGTTTTTGATTATGCATAGCTGCGCTTAAGTTATTTTCTAAGAGCTGATGATAAACACTGTTTGTATAAAGTTGCTCTTTTTCCTTGAACTTTTTCTTACAGAATCTTTTAAGTAAAGTCGTTGATAAAATGGAAGAATACTTAAAGTTTTGAAGAAGAGAGTATCTTCCCGCAGCCGCGATCATTTTATCTTTTTGTTCAAAGGCCTTCTTGTTATTAAACTGAAGGAGGCTGTTATTCATCCACTCAAGTGAGCTTTCAATCTGACCTAGCTTTAAATGAATCAATGAAGTCCTAAGGGCTGACTTTCCTTTAATATCTTTTGGATACTTTTCATTTTCATATAAAGAGATATACCCCTTAAGCGCTTCTTCTTTGTTTCCAGCATCTTCAAGTTTTTGAAAGCCTTGAAAGAGAAGACCACCTAAAACTAGGGTCGCTTTTTCAATATAGTCTGGCTTAAAGCTTAAATAGCCGCCTTGAAGCTTATTGATCCAATAGGCAAGCTTATCTGAATTCTTCTTCTTAATATAAAAATCAATCTGAAGAGTAAGCATGGCCCTTTGCTTTTCTTGATCTGCTTTATAGTTCTTAACATAGAGCTCTAACACTCTAAGAGAGTCTTTAGCATTGTTTTCCCCTAAGTAGAGGTTAAAGAGCTTTGAATAAAGCTTTCTTGACCTTTTATCAATGGGCCAATAAGAAAGGTGGTTTTCATAAGTATACTTCGTTAACTTATTCTGTTCTTCCTTTTTTAGGCCATCTTTTTCAAGGACAGCGAGAAGGGAGTCCATAAACTTTCTTTTAAGCTTCATCTTTTCTGCTTCTATCTTTAAAAATTCTTTTGAAGGCTTCTTAGCTTTCTGTCCTTTGACAAGAGTGACCGCTACTTTCTTAAGGTTGGAGTTCTTTTTAGAAAACTCAAAGCCTTTTTGATAAAAGCTTGCGGCCATTTGGTATAAACCAAGGGCGTATGTGGTCTCACCTTGAAGGTAGTGGTATTGATCTCTATTATGAGGTTCAAAAGAGGCTAGGATATCAAAATACTTTAAAACTCTTTGTCTCTTCGCTGGGTCGTGATCTTCTACGTCCATCTTTAAGTTCTTTGTAAGCCTAACTTGTTGAAAGCCAACTAGGCTTTTGATCTTAGTGACGGCGTCAGCATTCTCTTCCTCTTTGAGAGGAGTTTCTAAATGAATCGCTTCTAGAGCAAGAGCCACGCCGTAGAAAAGGTCGTATTGCTTAAAGGTTCTATAGATCTCCATCTCATTTAGGTGGAGCATGATCTGTTCGTTAATTTGTTTCTTTTGTTTAGCATTCTTAAGAGCGGCAACAAGGATAAACCTAGTGTCTTTAAATGATCCCTCTCCAGTAGTCTTCTTGGCCATCTTAACCAGGTAGCGCATAGGGAGCTCTTCGTTCTTTAAATAGAAATCAACTCCTTCTTCAACTCTCTTGGCAAAGATATGAAAGAGTCCAATTGAATCGAGAACCTGAGATCTAAGTGAGACATACTTTTTGTGATTCCCATACTTAAAAGACGCTTTAGAGAGTTCAATGGCCTTGTTATAGTTTTTCTTCTTAAAGTAACACCAAGAAGAGTTATAAAGATGCTTTGAATGCCATTCATCTCTGGTGTTGGCCAAGACGTCTGTATAGTAACGGATCGCCTTGTCGTATTCCTTTTTATTATAATAAAATTCAGCCAAAGTGGTCTTAATATTATGAACCTTTGGAAGACCCTCTGGAGTAAACTTTAAGGCATTGATAAGAAAGTATTCTGTATTCTTATCCCCACCAAAATCTCTTGAGTTCAAGGCCAATGTATAAAAGAGGCTGCCTTTATACTTAAATCGTGGGTACCTTTTAATAAGGTCAAGCCCCATCTTTTGAGTCTTTAAAAATAGAGACTTTGATTTTCTAAAATAAACAGACTTCTTACGCCTTTTCTTAGTCCCAACACTGGCTAAAAAGACAGCATTTTCTTTTTCTTTAATAAGTTTGATTTGTTCTGAATAAAGCTCAATAAGGCGAAATTTTAACCTAGGACCTAGTTTCCCTAAGGCCTTAATGGTGCTTATCTCTTCGTTAAGAAGGTTGTTAAGCTTATACCACTTATCTGACATAAGAGGACCAGTTGAACGCCGAGACTTCTTAAATTCACGCTTTGATTCAGCCGCAGACGCAGGACTTCCTACGCTAAGAAGAAGTGTTAAAATAATAACGAAAAACTTTTTCACTTATTGTATTACCCTAGGCCTAAAAATTGCCTTGAACGATAAATTTAAACTCCGGATACCCTGCCATAGCAGAGGTATGCATCACGCGACGTACAACTTTATAGGGGAGCGATTGATCTAAAACTAAATTAACTTGTTTTGATTCTTTCTTTTTTCTCTCAGTCTCTGAAGCAATTCCGCGAAGCTGTTCTTGCTCTTTGGCCTTCATCTTCTTAAGACGCTCCAAAAGGATCTCAATCTGATCTCCTCCCGCTTGCACCTTTCCGATCTTTTCATTATCAATCCAGATGTCTTTATCTGAATTGATTTGAATGATAACTGAGTGACGACCAAGGGCCTGACTGGCAGAACTTGGCAGTTCAATCTTAGCTGCGGGCTCTAACTTAAGATCCGAAGCGTTGTAGCTTTTCAAAAGAAAAACTAAAAGAATAACCAGGATATCGAGTAGGGACGTGATGTCCACATCCATATCCTCTTTCTTTCTATTTAATTTTGACTTACGTCTTGCCATTATAGTTTCCTAAATTATTGTTTCGAAAATAATTTGGTTAAAAAGTGTTCTTGTTTCTTTTATTTCACCAGTCTTGCCTTTAGCAGCAATAGTGGGGTCTTCTTTTTTTAGTTCTCTACAAGCGTCCATGATCCAAACAATCTTTTTATAGGCGACTTCTTCTTTTGGTCTTAGGACAACTGATTCTTCATCAACATTATTCTTTTTAATATCTGTAAGAGCTTTATAAAGAGCTTCAAGGTCATAATTACCTTGGCTGTTCATTGCAATAGTCTTAACGATATTTCCATCAAGACCGGTCTTTACCACGATTCCTGATTTTGAAATATCAAGAGTTAAATTTAGAGGCGGTTTCTTATCCTTCATTGTATCGACCGTCTTAATAGAAGGAGCGTCTGATCCGATCTCATAGATCTCTAGGAATTGAGCTGACATTAAAAGAAAAAAGATAAAGATAAAGACAGCATCCAAGATCGGAATGATGTTTAACTTTTCAATAGTAGCTTTTCTTTTTATTTTTCTCATGATCCCCCCGGTTCACCGTACTTAGTTAAATAACTAAGCGGCCTCCGAATCATCTTTCTTATCAGCAGCGCCTGCGCTCATGCCTGGTGCAATAGAGCCAGTCTTCTTCGTTCCGATGAGGTCAATTAACTTAACTGAGAACTCTTCCATTTCGGCGATGATCTTATCTGATTTTTGCGTAAGGATTGAATGAATAACCATAATAGAGATGGCAGAGATAAGTCCCGCTGCCGTCGTGTTCATGGCCTTAGCAATACCAAGAGCTAGAAGCTTTGCTTTTGAAGCAGGGTCTGCACCTGCCACAGCGGCGAATGATTGAATAAGACCATAAATAGTTCCAAGGAGTCCAATAAGAGTAGAGACGTTGGCCACAAGACCTAGGTAGCCCATTCTCTTATCAACCTTTGGAGCGACTTCTAGAATAGTAGAATCCACGGCATCTTGAATTTGTTCTTTAGATTGATTAGCCCTTTTTAAACCACTCTTTAAAACCTGCGGTAAAAGTGCATCACTTCCACTACAAGTTTGAATGGCCTTTTGAACTTCGTTTCCAAGAACATGTCTCTTGATAACGGCCATCAAATTAGCGCCGTCTACATCAAAACTAAGAAGAGCTTTAATCCTCTCAGCTGCGATAGCAACACCAATGGTCCAGATCACGAGGATGATCCACATAAAGATCCCACCTTCGTCCATAAACAATGCTAGTGATTGAATGAAGTTAGGGTCTGTTACTGTTTCGACTGCTTGTACAGCTTCGTTTTCCATGTGGTCTTCTCCTGTGGCTTATCGATTTTGTCTTAGCTTATAGGTTTCAATAACTATCTCAATCTAAACTACTTGCTTGGGGTATAAACTCATTAATCTCGGGGGGTTGCTTGCTTTTTTCGATGTTTTTTATTGTCATCAATTTTGCTAGGTTTGTGCCAACTAAATGGGCCATAGCTATGACCATTTGGTTGGGCAAAAGCCCATGATTCCCATAAGGAATCAATTACCTGAGATTTTTAATATCCTTTCGGACTTCTTCGTCAAAATCTTTACGCTCAAGTAGGCCTCTTTCCATTTTTGTTCGTTGTCTTTCTTGAACCGAGAGATCCCCTGGTGCGATGATGTCACCCTTAACCTCTAAGTTACCTAAATCGAAAGATTCATATTTTTTATATTTATAAACAATATTTCCTTTTCCCCCTGAAGTTGCCTTCGGAGTTTCGGCCCTCGCGGCCAGGATAAGAAAGAAAAGAGAGACGATCATAAAACTTATCTTCATACGCCACCACCATTTTTCTTAGCTTTGACTTCTTCACAGTTTGATTTAAGGCCAAAGCTATAGTCACCTAATTCATCAGCCCAAAAAGCACCACGAAAGTCATAGAAGTGCTCACTCTGAGACCTATTGAGATTATCGATTGAACCTCTCCCTCGGTCTGAAATAAGAGTTTTGTTTTTATAGAGGAGGTCTCTCTTTTTAAACATGATCTCTAGCTTGATATTAAACATCTCATAAGAGAACCTATGCACATCGTTTAGAAAATCAAACATCTCTTTTTTTATATAATGATTTAGATGCCTAGTCTGCCAATCCTTAGAACGCTTAACTGCTTCTGTTAGTTTTGAAATGAACTGAGATTGTTTCTTTTTCTTAAGATACTTATACTCATTTGAAACTTTTTTATAATTAGCAAGATCGAGGTTAAACTTAATCTTCTTTCTCGTCTGAGTCATAAGATTACGAATAAAAGGATTCTTTTCTTCAAGTTTTTCAATTGGCTGCATCATCATCTTTAAAAAGAAAGTATGAGACTTCTTATACTTAACCAAGATCCCTTTAAGAGCGTCACTCCTGGCCTTATAAACATTATGGTACTGTTCAATGGTTTTCAAAGCGTCATCATAAAGACAAAGCCTATAATAAGAAAGGGCCGTCAGAACTTCTGCTTCTGGGTAAAAATAACTCTTTAGAAGAGGGGACTTATAAGTCACAAGCAGCCCTAAGGTTCTATTATAGTCTGCCAGGTAATAATTCCCCCACGCTTTTTCTAGTAAAAGGGCAGGCCATCTATAACTTGTCTTTGGAATATCTTGGAAGGCCTGAACCGCTTTTTTATAATCATTTCTTTTATATTCCATCCTTGCTAGGTGTATTAAACAAGACTCTGCTAAAATATCATAGTATCTCTTAAGCTTTTCATGGCTAGATGCTTTACTTGAGACCTCAGCGGTTCTCATGCAATTCTTATAGGATGAAGTAGCTTCAGAATAGCGGGCCAAAAAATTTTGAGAGGCCCCCATCATCATGTATTTTTCAGGACCAAACTTATGACCTCTTTTAATATTTCGAAGCGCCTTTATGGCTGACTTAAACCTATTCTTATTAAATTCTTTGATACCAAGAACAAAGCTCATCGCCTGACTATTATGTTTTCCTAAGATATCTGAACTCAAAGGCATAAAGGTTGCTGTGCCTGTCTTTAAGATTAGGGTGGTTAAAGATTTTTCAAATCTCTCATCAAAAGGCTTATCTTCAATAAGCCGCTCTTTAGCAAAGACGGTCGCAGAAAAATAGTACTTACTACGCATTAACTCATAGGTAACAGCTTCGTTTCTGTTGCTTATGCCTTTAGTAAAATAGATCTTCTCAGCCCTGGCAACTGAACCTTGTGAGAGGGCAGGAAAGAGCATCAAAAAGACGAGTAGGTTCCCCATTCTAAACATGCCAATCTCCTAGAAAGAAAAACCAATACCGATAATGGCATCAGAATGTCCTCTCCAGCTACTTGAAGAGACACGGTTATTAAGAGTAGGCCCTGGGGCATTAAAGGTTGTTCTCATATATTCAATATTTAAATGAACTCGTTTGCTTATATGAACACGAAGGGCCGTTTTAGCAAGAATCCCTGTATAAGACTCTTTGGAAAAAGTATCAGCAGTTGAGGGAGAGCTAACGGTATCTTTGTTACTCTCAGTCTCCACTTTTCCTACTCCAAGTCCAAAAGACCAATCAAAGTAGATGATCTTATTAAAAGTATTGATCTTCCCATAAAAAGGAGACCAAACTCCAAGGCCGCCATAGACCTTGTTAAATTTTCTAATAAAAGGCACTGAACCATTTACTTGCTGAAGGTTTTTATAGGCGTCGTTATTTGAGTTACTATAACCTTGATAGATAAGCTCAAAGCCCCATTCTTCTTTTAAGTAATAGCCAGCTCCCACACGAAAGCCCTTTCCAGAGGTATAGTCACTAGAGAGATCCATAAGATACCCAGCGTTGGCATAGAAAGTGTTTTCTTTTCGGTAAACTTTATTCTGTAATACATAAACCTTTTTATCCGGGTCTAGCCAAAGAAAGTCATAAAGATCTGACTCATCAGCTTTGACAAAAGAAGGTGCTGCTCCTAAGAGCAGCACCATCATTAGGCAATAAAAGGTAGGAACTTTGTTCCCTTGAACGTTGGTTTTCACCTACGAACCTCCACATTGATAGTAATAAACAATCACAATTGAACCAGCATCAGGAACCGTACCATTATCAAAAATGATCGATCTTGTTGCTTCGTCGTATCTCCAGCCGTTCTCAACAATAACTCCATCAACTTCTACCGTGATGTCAGCATTGGCCGGCACCCCAGTGAGCGGGAAGCTTGTAAGAAGATCAACAATCGTTCCACCCATGTCCCCAAGGACAGTATGGAAGTCTTCTTTGATACTTGAAGCTGCGCCACCAGATTTCTCAGCTAGTTCGATATATCTTGAACCTACTGTTTCCCATTGGTTTTGAGCTGTATCGGTCGGAAGTAGTACAATACTGAATGCTTTAAACTTATCAGCATCTGTTTTTAAGCTTTGAAACCCAGCTAAGTAGTCATCAGAAGATTGAGAAGACTGGTCTTCCTCATCTGATAAATAAACAACAACTAGTAAGGCATCATCTCTAACAAACGTAGGATATTTAGTCATGAACGAAGCAGACGTCTGTAGTCCTCTTTCATTACCTGAACCGTTAATCCCAACTTGAACTGTATTTGAAAAGTCGTTTAAGAACTTAGCTTCATCATTAGCAGCCGCTTCAGAAGTTAAGTCATCAGGGTTTCCAATAACATTCCCATTGTGTCTACTTCTAGGGTCTGTCGTTGTAATCGCCATCTTAAAGTCGATTTCCTTAGTGATAAAATCTCTAATAAAGGTATCAAAGTTATCTGCAAGAGCTTGCTGCTCTTCAGTCATTGATCCTGAATTATCAATTACCCAAAGGATATCTACTTTCTGCGCACTAGCTTCATTTTGAGTGAAGGTATCACTAGCATTCATCAGCTCGCCACCACCACAAATTCCACCATTGTCGTTGTCACCACCGTTGTCAACGTCTCCACCATTATCAGTGTCACCACCGTTATCAGTATCACCAACATTGTCGTTGTCACCACCGTTATCAGTATCAGAACCGTTATCAGTGTCACCACCGTTATCAGTGTCACCACCGTTATCAGTGTCACCACCATTGTCAGTGTCAGCTACATTGTCATTATCGCCACTGTTATCAGTGTCGCCTGCGTTATCAGTATCTCCAATTCCACCATTATCGTTATCTGTGTCGACGATTCCACCGTTGTCGTTATCAACGGTTGGTTTCTCAACACCAACTCCTTCAAGGAATTCTTTTTCATAGAATTCTTGTTCCTGACACGAAACAAGAAGTACGAGCAATGATAAAACTAGGGAAAACTTAATATTTGCTACATTCATGGTCCACTCCCTAAGAGCGGGTTGCCATCATCAATTTCTTTGATGCATCTTTTACTCTAACTGTCATCAAAGAGTTCAAGACTTAGCTTTCCGGTATTCTTTTGATCGTGTATCTACTTACATACAACTAGAGCGAACGAACCACAAAACAATCAAAAGGTTAAAAATCCCTAATGGCCTAAGTCTATAGAAACTAAAAATGAGCTCAAGAGTAAGCTCGTTATGTAGGGGATTCCTCTTTGAAATCAGGAAGTTAATTCAGAAATTAAAGAAATAAAATTGTGTCTATTTTTCTTCCAAATTCGCCAACTATTTGAGTTATCTAGAAAACTAATAATATAAACCCCAATCATCAATACTATATTTATTGATGATCAATTCTAGAGTTCCGTTAGATCTAATTTTTTGAAGGTATCTTGTAAAATCCTTGTTTAAAGAATCACGATCTTTATAGTTCTTTCTTACGATTAAATTTAAAGGAGTTATTCCTGCAATTGAAGAAGTACTTAATTTAACCTTCTTATTTTTTTTCTTATAGATTAGGAAAGATAGAATATTATAGTCAGAAAGTACGTACTCCGTTCTTTTTAGAAGAAGCATATCAATCTTTCTCTCCTCAACATCTAATGCACCAATACTTGAAACAAGCCTCTTCCCCTCATTTATTTTAAATAGAGACTCTTCAATAACTTTTGTATAAAGACTTCCTCTTGTTAATAAGACAGACTTTCCCTTTAGTTGATCTAACCTAGAGATGGGTTTATTGGGGTCTAAGTAGGCGGCTCCTAGGAAATAAACACCAACGGCCTTATCCATGGCCACTAAATCAGGGTTGGATCTGATTTCAAAAGAAGGCATAAAGATCAGATCAAATCTTTTAGCCATAAGACCTTCTTTTAATCTTGAATAAGGATAAGGTATAACTTCTAGCTCTCTGTTTTTTTCTTTAAAAAAACCACTAAGCAGTTCAGCAATATAACCTGGCTTATCCTTAGTCTTACTACAGATATAAGGGCATTGGTCATAAACCCCTAGCTTGACTTTATTGGCCCAGAGCTCACTTGAAAAAAGAAGAGCTATGATTAAAAGAGAGAATCGCTTTTTACCTATTTTCATCAAGTTATTTTTTATTTAATTGAGTTATCCCAATCGTCATATGGAAACCAAGGCTTCTTAAAGGGGGGCGGGATCTTAGCTTTCCAACCAGAGTAATTCTTAATCGTTTCATTAGTAATAGGGTAGCTAGGAACCAAGATCTTATTTGAAACCTTCTTACCATTTAAAAAGCTATAAGCAGCTAAGATACTTTGCCTTCCTAGTTCCGCGCAAAACTGCGCACTATCGATTACCGTAAGGTTTTTATCTTTTATATTCTTAACAGAAAGAGGATCGCCATCTACAGTGGCTATCATAATTTCGTTCCTACCCGCTTTAGAGAGGGCGTCGACAATGGAGAGACCACCCCCGTCGTTAATCGTGAAGATAACATCAATGGAGCCTTTCTTTGGGAAATCTCTTAAGATATCTCCCCCCGCTTTTATTCCAGAGGTGGGCTCTACGGCCTTGTAGGTACCAATAATCTTATACTTTTGATTGAGCTTCTTTAAGGTATCAAAAAAACCATCGACTCGATCGATAGTAGAGGAGACATTGGGGTATTCAACTAAAACAAGTTTGATCTCATAGTTATTTTTAAACTTCGAAGCTATATACTCTGCGTTTAATTTTCCCGCCTGGTAGTTATTTGATGTGATAAAAGAGACCTGTTTTCCACCTAGAATAAACTGATCATATGAGACAACGGGAATATTCTTTTTATTGGCCAATTTAAGAGGCGCTGTAAGTGCCGCATTATCAGTAGGCTGAACTATGATTAAATCGACTTTCTT
The DNA here is from genome assembly GCA_047630275.1 of Sulfitobacter sp. GTDB lineage: Bacteria > Bdellovibrionota > Bacteriovoracia > Bacteriovoracales > Bacteriovoracaceae. The sequence goes on from JBLHVN010000001.1 coordinate 1,034,335, forward strand.
TTTTATCAAAGAATAGAACTGCTTTACTTGATTCTCTATTCCAAGAACCCCGTCACCAGCGACTCTTGGGATTAATCTAACTGTTGGTAAGCCTTTCTTTATGGCATCTCTATTAATCTGTTTAGCTTTCTCTTCAAGGCCATAGCGCATAATAACTTGGCCTTCAATATTCATTGACCAGTAGAGGACTCCTATTTGAAACTCTTTTTTCGCATAAGAGTTCGTACTTATAAGGAGAAAGAATAGAGATAGAATAACCTTCATAAATTTACTGTTTTAGAGAGTTTGTCGTTTGAGGTCTTATATTATAGGAACTGCTAAGAGGTGTTAATTGAATTTTAATTAATAGTTCAATGTAAAATTACATATTAATCTTACTTAAGCTTATAAGAAATTTGCTTTAAGAACTCTGAATCTAAGTCATGACTAAGGTCCTTCAAAAGAGTGAAGGAGCCTTTTACTTCTGGGGGAAGCCCTTCAAAGCACCTTTGAGCATTTATAGGGTCAACCTTATCGTCCTGATCCCCATGAAGTCCATCTATCTTATAATGCCTTGATCCCTTTAGTAGCTCATGGCGATATGAGCATCCAAGGCTTAGGACCTTATCACAAGAGGGTATCCGCTCTGCCACGAAGGGAGATAGGTATCCTCCCTGAGAATAACCAATGATAGTTAAGGGAAGATTGCTCGGTAGAAGCTGCTCACATAACTTCTCAAGCACAGCCGCTGGAAAATCATACTCAACATAGAATTCTTGCTTTTTTTCATCAAAGAAGTACCACGAAAAGAAAAGTTCCCAGCCCTCACTTCTTCTTTTAGGCAGGGGGAAGCAGCCATTAGGAATTAAGATATTCGACTCTTTGGGAATCAACGAGAATAATTTACTCTTAATGATTGGAGCATTCTCATAAAAACCATGAAGAACTAAAAAGTTCCGCGTAGCGGATTTAGAAGTCGAAAGATCGTACTCCATTTGAAATTCAGTTTGTACCTTTGTCTTTTTCACCTAGAAGCTTATACCAATAGAGGTCCCTAAGATCCACAAGGTAAAAGCGGTAAAGAGGGGAATGGTTAAGTTATCATCTATCCTAAGAGGAATTAGCTCAAAGGCCGAGATGATCAGTGATGAAGTTAAGGTGAGAGCAATCACCCAGCCCCAATAGGCATCAGAGAAATGTAGAAGAACTGTTGAACTAATCAAGAGAGTGGAGATAAAAAAGGCGGCTGAGCCTTCAATTGATTTTCCAACTCCCCACTTATGCTTACCCTTACTAATCCCCACAATGGCCGACAAAGGATCCGCTACTGCAAGAGTTAGGATCGCCACTAGAGCAATCGGTTTTGGAAAGGACATAATGGTTAAAAGAAGCGCCATAATATAAGGAACCCCAGCTGATTCTTTTAGCTGCTCTTCAGCGCGAAAGATATGCTTAAAGATGCCTTCAAACTTCGCCATATACTCAGGGTAACTTGTTCTGATTTGCTCAACAATATAAACCACGCAAGCGCAGGTTCCTAGAATATAGATAGCGCGCTGATGGGTTAAGAAGAAGTGATAGATAGTAGCAATGGAGAGGCCCATTCCCATATGAACCATACGGCGGGGCCACTGCAGAGACTTTCTTGTGGCGGTTAAGTTCTCAGAAGAATCTTCTGATTCAGGGGTCACTTCTTCGCGAAGTGATGTTACATTATTATCATTCATAATTACTATTCGGTTAGAAGCCCCAAGGAGTTGAGATGGCTCATCAAATAATTATCCCTAAAGCTGGGGGAAATCAGGTGCTTAAGCACGAATCAATCACTCCCTCTACCCAATTGCTTGACGATAGTGTTCGGGTATCGACTTCTTATAGCGGCATCAACTTCGCCGACATTGTTATGAGGCTCGGCTTTTATCAAGATGCACCTCCCTTTCCCTTCGTCCCTGGTTATGAATTAAGCGGTGAAATTAGTGAAGTAGGAAGTTCAGTCACATCATTAAAGGTAGGGGATAAGGTCATGGCCGGTACCAAGTTTAACGGCTACTCCTCTGAATTGATCCTACCCGCCTCACAAGTAGTCAAGATTGGTAAGCTCTCTTTAGAACAGGCGGCCGCTCTTCCTGTAAGTTTTCTAACTTCCTACTTAGTCTTTATAGAGCAGGGAAGAGTAAGAGATGGGGATAAGATCTTAATCGATTGCGCCACAGGAGCTCTCGGTCAACTCAGCTTCTCTCTTTTAAAAAAATACAAACTCGATATAGTGGGCCTCACTAGTAGTGAAAGTAAAAAGAAGATCATTGAAGAAAAAGGAGGCCGCGCCTTCACCCACGAAGAATTCAAAAACTCTAATGAGAAAGGCTTTAATATTGTCCTTAACTCCATAGGGGGAGCTTCGATCATGGAGCATTACGGACGCCTCGCCCCAAGCGGAAAGATTGTCTGCATCGGTGCCAGTAGCTTATTTGAAAACGGTAACCGCTCCCTATTTCGCGCCCTAAAAGTTGTCTATCAAATGCCCAAGTTCAATATCATAAAGCTTATGAATGACTGCAAAGGAGTGATGGGGCTCAATGTCTTAAGACTCTTTGATGGAACAGATTATCTAATGGACCTTTTAAAGAAAGCTCAAGAGTTTGATCTTACTCCTCATGTTGATAAGGTCTTTGATGCTACTGATGTGAGCGCCGCTCATGCCTACTTAGAGTCTAAGCAGGCCCGTGGGAAGGTTTTACTTAAATGGTAAACGAGGAACCGCATAGCTTTAGCGCAGTTCCTTAAAATACTTAAAGTGACTCACCATTTTGAATTGCCGTACGGATCTCAGAAAAGCTCTTTAATTCCACACCAGGGTGACTGTCGTAACCAATAAGTTCATCCATCTTTAAGATTAAGTAACCAGCGTTAAATTCTTGAACAGGGCATACTGAGCTTGCAACATTGTCTTTAAACAATCTGATAGTGCTCATCATTTCCACAATCCTAGGCTTTGAATCTGAGTTCTCTGAAAGCCAAGAGAGTCTTGTTAGAAAGCTCTTACACTCTGCTGATTTACTAATACTTCTAAGGTTTTTCTTCTCTAAGTTGACGTCAAAGTCTTGGCCTAAGGCAAAGGCAGACATAGAAGTGAGAAGGCCAAGACCGAGCAATAAATTCTTCATATAATTTCTCCAATAAGAAATAGTGATTAAATTGATTTGTTCACCTCTATGGTGCCACTAATAGAGAAGAGCTGAGAATAATGATGGATCTTAGGTAGAATTTATATGTCAAAAATTTAGACATTAACATAACAATAGGAATTGTTTTGGGTAAGAAAAGATGCCAGCAGAGCTCAATTGGTTTAGTTTCACCTATTTGGTTAGGTAGGATTAGACCTTACAGGCCTTGACGGCAGCTTCGATTCCTTCGTCAATCACTTTATGAATAGTACCAAGGAATTTATTGTAGGCGGCCTTATCACTAGCGTCTGGAATCTTTGTTTTAAGCCAATTGAGAAACTTGGTGTTTACGTTTCCGCGAGCGCTGGCCAGGGTTTCAAAGAACTGGTGGATCTTCTCGGCTTTTACATTCTTTGAGGTGACAAGAGCGTCTATGAACTTGGCCACCTTTGGGTTGCTCTTTAAGAGCTTGAAGAAGTTGGCGTAGTTCTTTAAGAAGATCTCTTTAGCTGGTCCAGTCATCCTTCCTACGGAAGCTGAGAACTTAGATCCTTTGGAGAAAGAGGCGATCTTTCCAATCCCTGGGAGCACCACGGCTGGGAGGGACATAAGAAAGTTAAAGCGGGCGTCTTTAAAGTCCGCATAGGCCCTTTCGACGGCTTCGTAATCATTATTATTTCCTGAGAGAACGGCCATTTCTAATTCTTGGTGTTCTTTATGATGATCATAGGTTCTTGAACCCCAGTAACTAGCTTCGGCCGCGCCGAGGACTAAGACTGTGGCCGTGGCGGCAGAGCCGACTGAGACTCCTGATCCGATCATGACAGCTCCTAGTGGAGCGCCGAGTCCTGTTGCGACTAAAATAGCGCCGCCTACGATGACGACACCAGCGACAATAAGCCCTCCGACCATCCAGACCTTATCCCATTTGGCGTCGCTAATGTCTTGGTCATCAATCTTGTTGATGGCCGCGCAAACAAGGTCGGCCCATTGGGGCTCATTCACTAGGAGTTGCCCAACGGCAGCTGGGTTTGTTTTGACTAACTTTACGATATCTTCTTTTCTTTTTTCTAGGATGTCTCCTTGATCAATTCCAAAGACAGAGTTGTAAGGAGAGCCGTTCTTCTTGAAGCTCTTTTCTTGGTCTCTTTTATCTTGGGCCATTTGATTAAGAAGCTTGGCTTGGGCCACCACTCGGTCTTGAATTTGCCTCTTGCCTTCTTTTAAATCATCTTCAGTAATGCCTTCATATTCATGAGGCTTTACGTAATACTTTTTATCCCAAGTTAATAAATGCCCATCGTGATCTGTATCAGTATCTAATCTTCTGATTCCGCCAGACTTTTCTTTGATGTTTGGGCTCATCATAAGAAGACCATCTTGGGATTGAATACTTTCAATATACTTTAATTTGTATTGATTCCATTTTCCCTGGGCAGTCTTATCAGTTACATCAGCGGAGTCTTTCCCAGAGTAGTCAGTTTTGAGATCAATATTTTCGAGGTAGTCTTCATTAAGTGATTTAAAATTACCTCTAATATTTTTTAAAGCATCTCCCCAATTTGATTTCTTTTGGGTGAAGGCGACTTCTTTAGCGGCGCTAAAACTGTATTTCTTTAGTTCGCTTCTTTGAGAAGCTGTGCAAAAGTTATTAGAGTACTTTCTAGTGCTAGAATCATAATGCTTGGTTTCTTTGCCGCACATATCATCTAAAACCTCTTTTAATTGTTTTGATTTTCCGTTGCTATCAATATCTGTGAACTTACCTGTCTCAGGGCTGATAAACTCTGGCTCGTACTTATAACGAACAGAGAGGTAGGACTTTAAGCTGTTCTTGAGCGCCTGCATATGAAGGGATTCTTGAAGCTTAGAGGGACCAATGGTTGATCCGTTGTTAAAGATCTTTTGCGTACGTCCTAAGTCTTTTACAAAACTGTCGAGGGTTGAGTTTGTGATCAGACCATTTCTTGCACCAAAGAGGCGGTGGTCACATCCAGCTGTGTAATCTGCATTTTCTGTGCTGGAGAGGATCTGATCCTCAAGACCTCGTTTATTTTCTTTGTTCTTTACGCAGGCATTCATCTTTCTTTTAAGGGCCTCAATACGGGAGAGGCGAGAGTGTTCGTTTAAGAACCTTGCCCCTGCGGGAGTCTTAAGGATTTCTCTATCTTTTCCTTTGAGAGAGGCGATGAACTCTTGTCCTTCTTCAGCTATCTCACCGGCGTGGCGTTTAAAGTTCTCTTGGGCCCCAAAGCCTTTGAGGCTCCCTTGCTTATCCATTAGGATCTCAAGGCTGATCTCAGCTGCTGGGCTAAAACTTGATGCTGCTTGGACAACGCCAAAACTAGTGACAAAGGGGTTCAAAGTGAGAAGGCAAACCATAATGGTTTGGACCGTGATAAAGAAAATGGCTTTTCTAACCTTCAAAAATGGCATCCTTTATAGTGACTTTTCTCTCACCTTCTTTTCGGCAGGGTTTTAGTAAAGATTTAGGTCCTTTCATTATGGTCAATTCCTTGATTTCAGAGTAGTAATCTATGTCAAGTAACTGATTCTATTGAAATGAAGTCTTATTATGGGAAGGGCCCCATGCCACGAGATTTTGGCTCTTTAGAGAAATTGAGGTATTGAAGGGTATGAATTCTAAAAAAGACCTACTTAAGAACTTATTTACTGAGGCTTCTGCCTATACCAATATGGACTCAATAGAGGCCCTTGTTGATGGGGGACAAGACCTCTCTCAGATTCCAGTTCAGCCCTTGTATCTTGCGGTCAAGGCCCTTCCCTTAGATAAGGCCAGTTTGGTTTTAACTAAGATGTCTAGAGAGCAAAGAAGAACTTGTTTGGATTTAGATCTGTGGACGAAAGATAATGTGGATACTGAAGAGTTTGCTTTTTGGATTCAAGCCTATGCCACTTGCCCGGATGAAAAGGTCAGGCAAGAATTTGTTGGGAGCACAGAGTTTTTCTTATACTTGAAGAGTCGTTTTAATATTTGGACCTTTGATGTTGAAGATCCAAACTATCCTGATCACGATAATTATTTCTTAACTGATGATAACCTACTTCTTGTTGAGTTTGATGCAGACTTTCCTTTTGTTACTGAGATTCAACGCTTTATCAGAGAGCTTTACGGGGAAAGAGGAGTTGAAGGCGCCTATACTTATTTATTCAAATTAGTTTCGGCTTCTTACATGGATTTAATGGAAGAAGAGTATCAAGAAAAGAAAGAGCGGCTTCGTGATTTAGGCTTTGTGGATTATTATGATTCCCTTACAGTAGAGAGTACTTTTGCAAATCTTTCTTTACTTGAAAACTTCATTAGAAAAAAACAACCAAGCACGGCCAATCTCGATAGTAAGATTGCCAATCAAAACCTACATGGTTCAGCTATCACTTCTTATAAGAATAAGATGGACGCTTTTTCTGATGAACTCGGAAAGATTACTGATGCTAAAAGAAGCGCCTATGTTCAATACTCTTTTATCCGCCTCGTTAACAGCACCCTTTCTTTTGGTCAGGCCTTAAAAGAAGGTCCGATTGCCATGAGCCGGATTGGGAATAGAACTAAGAGCTTATTAGAACTTGGTTTTGATTATCTACTAAAAGAAGCTTCAGAAAAAGGCATCTATGAACTTGATAGTGAGCACTGCTTCTTTGATCACTTTGACTTTATTGACATCTATCAAGTCGGTCACTCTTTAGTTTCAATCATTCAAAAGCCTATTAAAAAGGCCTTAGCAAAATTTGAGATGGAAGATCAAAAGGAAGCCTTTCTTGGCATGGTCTTAATGGAGATCTTAGAAAATGCTTTTTCTCCCCCCGTTAAATCTAGCATGGGGCTCGATGAAGAATTTTTAGAGATCAATAATTTTGAAAGATATTCTTATTTTAAAAGAAACTTAATCTTAGTTGAACAATTGATTCCTTTTTCTCATGGGTTCTATACTCAATTAAAAGAGATGGATGAAAAAGGCTTAATCAGAGATGAGTTTTATTTGAATTACGATATTGCGGGAATTGATTTTGAGTCTTTATTACTTACGAGCTTAGCTAATTTCAAATTAGGTGATCTTGATAGTGATAATAAAAAATTAGGTCTGACACCTAATGAATATAAGAAGTTTGCTAAGATCTTTGTGGCAAGAAAGCAGTTGAGAGAAGATCACCTTATTGACGAAGAGCTTAAAGAGTTTATTGAAAAATTTGGGCTCGATAAGGTTGATGATATTCTCATCTACTTTAAGAAACTTCTTGATAAACACCTTAGTGGTTATGATTTTGACACTCTACCTGAAGAAGATTTTCTTCATGTAGGTGGCCCGATCCTTTTAAACCTTAACTAAGAAGCTTTTCAATCTCTTGAGAGATCTTTTCTGGTTCGTCCTTCGGGGCGAATCTTTTTAAGACCTCACCATTTTTTGAAACCAGAAATTTTGTAAAGTTCCACTTGATCTTTTTAGTTCCAAGAAGTCCAGGAGCCTCTTCTTTTAAATAATTAAAAAGAGGATGGGCCTTATCTCCGTTTACGTCGATCTTAGAAAAGAGAGGAAAGCTAGTCTTAAAGCTAAGATCACAAAACTCAGCGATCTCTTCGTTACTTCCTGGCTCTTGAGAGCCGAATTGATTGCAAGGGAAGGCCAAGATCTCAAGACCCTTATCTTTAAGTTCTTTATACATTATCTCAAGACCACTATACTGCTTGGTAAAACCACATTTTGAAGCAGTATTGAGAATCAAGAGGGTCTTTCCTTTGTAGTCTTCTAGGCTAACTTCTTCACCTTTAATATTCTTTACTTTGAATTCATATATCTTAGTCATAATTCCTACTTGAAGGCTGAGTTAAAGATTTGCTCTAAATGTTTATTCATTGGAGAGTCTGTGTATTTTAATTTATCAAAGAGGTCTTCTTTTAAAAGGTTTCTTTTATAAACTTCATTGAGAAGAAGCTTCTCTGTTTGAGGGTGCCGTTTAAGATTCATGTATTTCTTAGAGAAGAGCTCGTCGAGGGCCTCTAGTCTTTTTTGTTCATTCTCAAGAAAACTATAGATAGCATAGCCTTCTTTTCCTTTAAAAGGAGCGGCTTCTTTTTTCTCTTCTGCCATATCGAGGATTTCTGTGAACCCAGGCATGCCAGTGGGAACTTTCTTTTTACTCACTATATCTTCCTTTCACCTTTAGGCAGTGGTCTTTGGAGACCTTCGGTTACTGATTCAAGAAAATCATTTTCTTGGCATACATCACTTAAGAGTCTTTGTAGGTTGCTATGAGACTCTATATGAATTGAGATCTCAGAGAGTTCATTATTTTTAATCTTACTAGATAAGAGCTTAGTCTTTTTTAAAAGAGACTGCTCCTTAGAATTTAATCGATGAGTCTTACAGTAAAAGTGCTTTGGAAGTTGGCTTCTACTATTTAAGATCGCCAAGTCTAAAAAACGCCTTACAAGAGGAGTGATTATATAAAGGGGGTAGGGGAACCTAGGGTCTACCTCTAAGATCTCAAGGGCGGCCGTTATATTATCAAGGGCCGGCTCTACGTACTTTCTCTGCTTAAACTCAAGCTCGATAAAACAGGGCTTCGATCCTACTTCAGAGTCTCTAAGTTTTCTAACTAATGCCTGTACTGCAAAGTCGTGTATTTCAATTTCTGTGAGTAGAGGTAAGTTCATAAACTTATTATAAAGGAGAGTAGTGCTTTTTACACTCGTCACAGTTAGAATATTATTATGATTAACCCAGAACTTGGTTATATTAATTTGCCTGATTATTTTACTCGCCTACTTTGCTCTAATATGCAAAATGGAGAAGATAATTTTTCAAACCTCTCAATGTACATCAAGAGCAACCCTGGGTTTGAAGGGCTTGTTAAAAGAAGCTTCTTAGATGTTGATGAAAAAGGCAGAATCGACTCCATAGTAAAATCTCTTGGCTGGCACGGCTTTAGAAATAGGATGAGCGCCCTTTTTCTGGAATATCATTTAAACGGGCAGTTTCCCATAAAGCCGAATTTAGAACTTTGTCATGAACTAGTCGCCTTAGAAGAAAAGGTTAAAAGCCAAACCGTTGAGGGCTTTTCAAGGGCCTTTATGCTGGGACTTTATTGGAAGCTTCACCGTTATAAAGATAACAACCAGTTTATTGAGGGCTTTAACTGGATCGAAATCCTAGATCTCCTTAAACATAGTAAGGCCAAGGTCATCAAGATTGACTGGCTCCTTCTAAGCATCCTTCACCTGCAATGCTTTTTAGGTAAAGAAGTTGTGAGAGAGGCCTTGAAGACCAGTGCCGATTATAAAGACCTCTATGAGAGGCTAGATGAAAAACAAAAAAGAACATATACAATGAATTGCCTCTCTTATGGAGCGTCAATTAATGAACCTGAATTTTTCTACCAATCCAGGATTTGAGGAAGAAGATGAATCAAGAAAATGCCGTATGGGCCCTTGTTAATGATTTAGGAACTAAAAAGGGAATCTCTGAGATTGTTATAAATAGTCCTAAAGAAGTCTTTGTTGAAAGAGGCGGGCAGTTTATCCAGCTCAATGTAACACTCACGAAAAAAGATATCCGCGAATTCTCTATTGAGTTAGCAGAGTTTAATAAAAAGTCCTTTGATGAGAATAACCCCATCTTAGATGGTAACTTACCAGATGGATCTAGAGTGAATATCTTAAACGAACCCTTCGCCCATGGTTGCCCAGCTATTTCGATTAGAAAGTATTTAAAGAATATTCAAAGCTTTGAAACAAACCCAACGATCTTTGGGCTTACTCCAGAGTGGATTCTTTTCTTTCAGGCCCTTATGTCCTCAAGAATGAATATCATCGTCAGTGGGGGAACCGGGGTTGGTAAGACAACTTTTATGAACCTTCTTTTGCAAGAGCTTTCAAAACAAGAGAGGATCATTACCATTGAAGATACTATGGAGCTTAACTTCACCCATCCAAACCTCGTCAGGTTAGAAGCAGGAACAAGAACCACCGGGGCTAAGGCCAATATCTCAACGAGAGACTTAGTTAAGAATACTTTAAGAATGAGACCTGATCGTATTATCATTGGGGAGGTGAGAGGAGGAGAGCTCTTTGATCTTCTTCAGGCCATGAACACAGGTCATGATGGATCAATGGCCTCAATTCACGCCAATTCTCCAGGGGAATGCCTCAATAGAATGGAGACCCTCTATTTATTAGCGGGGTTTGATGTCCCTTATCAGGCCGTGAAAAAACAAATCGGAAATGCCGTTGATTTTATCGTTCAAGTAGGACGAGATAGAGAAGGAAACAGAATCATCACTTCTGTTCAAGAGATAACAGGAATGGAAGGCTCTAATATCTTATCTCAACAGATAGGCGTTCATGAAGATGGAAAGTTTATAAAGACAGGAATTTCACCTAAGAATATGCAGCGTATTTCACAAATGGGCGGGCTTCCTATGAACTTTTTTGCCACTTAAAAAGGAAACAATACCGGCCTTAGTTAAGACCGGTATTGCTTAGGAAGATCCACATCATCTGTCAGATTTTACTGACGCAAATGTTTTAATTTTTTGTGGTGCAGGGGATGCAGCTTCAGTCTTCTTGGGACTGAGCTGATGAGTGCAGGAAGCAAAACTGGTTCCTGCTAGGGTGAGTCCCAAGAAGACGAGAAGTGTTTTTGTGCATGTAGAAGTTTTCATAGTTAATCCTTGTTGTTTAAGTTTCTAAGTTAATTCCAGTATGCCTTAAGGATCAAAAGGGATTGTTCTAGCCCCGTCACAATTTTGTCATTTAAAGTGCGAGTTTTGTAAGGTTTGCTGCCACGTGTTATATCTCAATTGTCTTTCTTTATGTTAGGCTCCCTTATGTTTAAAGGTAGGTGGTTCTTCCACCCTGTTTTTGTATTCATCTTTTCCATCATGGCCCTTGGGACATCTTTGTTTCTTTATATCCGTACCTATCTTCAGGCCAATGATGCCTTTGTTAGTTATCTTGAAGCCCGCAATATTGACCCCACTCAATTTGCTGATTCTGATACCTGGCTGAATGTGGTTGTGCTTTCGGTTTTGGTGGCCATCATTCTCACCGGCGTGATTCTCATCTTCATTTATTATCAAAAGATGATCAGGCTCTATAGGATGCAGCAGAATTTTATCTCGGGCTTCACCCATGAGTTAAAGACTCCTATTGCTTCATTGAGATTATTCTTAGACACCTTCACCCGCCATGATCTTCCAAGAGAAGAGCAGGTTAAATACTTTGCCTATATGAGGCGTGATACTGAGAGGCTTTCAGATAATGTGACTCAGATCCTAGACCTAGCAAAGATCGAAGATAAAAAGTATGAAGGGGAGTTTGTTGTTTATGATCTAAATGACTTTATTGATTCTTGGGTGAGCAAGTGTCCTCATTTTTTCGAGCAATGTGAGATAAATGTAATTAAACAAGAGGGAAGTGATCCAAGGGTTCGCTTAGATGGAAGGCTTTTTGAAATGCTCTTAATGAACTTAGTCACAAACGGGATCAATTATAATCAAAGCAGCCAGAAAAAAATAGATATTCAAATTGAAAGCGCAGATAAGGTTATTAAATTAATTGTCTCTGATAATGGACTTGGTATTCCCAAGAAAGAAATCAAACAAATCTTTAAGAAGTTTTATCAAGTAGGAAAAACCTCTAAAGGAACGGGACTTGGGCTCTATATGGTGAATCATATAGTCAGGATCCATAAAGGAAATATAAAAGTAGAAAGCCCTGAAGGCATGGGCAGTCAGTTTATCGTTGAACTTCCAAGGGTAGGGTAATGGGTTCAAAAATTTTAATTATTGAAGATGAAATTCATATCGCTGAGGGACTAAAACTAAACCTTAGCTTACAAGGTCATGACATAGTCTTGGCCCATAACGGACTTGAAGGGCTTAAGCTTTGGGAAGAAGAAAAACCAGAGCTCATCGTTCTTGACCTGATGATGCCGGCCCTAGATGGTTTTCAAGTCTTAAAAAAGATTCGAGCTATAGATAAGAAGATCCCCATCCTCATCCTATCGGCCCGAGATCAGGCCAAAGATAAAGTTAAGTGTTTAAAAGACGGAGTCGATGACTATTTATCAAAACCTTTTAATTTAGATGAATTTCTTCTTAGAGTAGACCGGCTCTTAACCCGCTCTTCGTGGACTGAGAAAAGTGATCCTGATGAACTCTTAGATCTTGATAAGGAATTTAAAGAAAAAGAATATCGCTTTGGCACAAACCGCATCGACTTTGTTTTATGTAAGGGCTTCAATGTTGAAGGAGAGTTTCAGCTGACCAGTCAGGAGATCCGCCTCCTAAAGCTTTTCATTATTAAAAAGGGAATTCCACTCACAAGAAAAGAGTTGCTTGAAATTGGCTGGGGCTATTCTCAAGAGACGAGCACCAGAACCGTGGATAACTTCCTCGTTCGTTTTCGTAAGTATTTTGAAGTTGACCCTAAAGAGCCAAAGTTCTTTAAGAGCATGCGTTCAGTGGGCTATCTATTCACTCCTGAAGGGTAGTAACTACTCGTAATTATAGCCATTTATTTCACAATTTAACGCGATGTGTAAATACTTCGTAATGCCTGTTTCAGCTTCAAATATATGTTATCAATGGCTCAGAAAAACAAAGACGCCGGGGGGCAAAATGAAGTTTATTGGCTTAGGGCTAATATTACTTTTTTCACTAAGATCTATGTCAGTAAGAGCTGCTTCTTCTGATTTGGTGAAAGACAATCGCATCCTATCTTGCACTCGCTCTATTGTTGAGCAGGGAATAGGTGGGAGAGATGGGTTAATCTTTGCCGCTCAATTACTGGAATCAGAAATTGAGCAAGGCAAGAAGCTCTCTCATTGCAAAAGCTTTCTTCTAACTGGAGAGAGAACAATGAATATTGATAGAGATGATTTTTCAAATTTCCTAGAGAAACTTGAGGTTAAGGCCTCAACGAAAAGGCAACTGAATCAATTTAACAAGCCTTTCTATGAATGCCGCTTTAAGAAGATTGAAGCTGTCATTGCAGAAGGCTTTGATCTAAAGCGAGGTCTTGGTGCCGCCAAATGTGTGGGATCTAATAAGAGGACTTATATAATCTTAGTAGATCAAAAAACTTACGGACTTGATTTTATCGCTCAGGCCTTTTCTCAAAATATCTTCATTGATAAAGAAAATAAATTCCTTGAATTAGATCAAGGAGCCAAGAGCTACGCCATTGGTGAGTACCTAGGAGATGTCCTAGAGACGGACCTTGAGCTCGATGAGATTGGTACGAGGGCCCTCTCTAAGGGGCAGGCAGCCAGCAAGTTTAAGCAAATCGGGCGTTTTAAGGCCATTTCCATCGAACAAGTTTAATCCTCAAAATTAACGCAGGACGACTCAAAAGGAGACTTCCTTCTGTGTTAGGATGCCCAGAATTTTTAAAACAAAGGAAAGATTATGGGACTGCTTGAAGGCAAAAAAGCCCTAGTGCTTGGAATTGCAAATGATATGTCGATCGCTTGGGGAATCACCCGCGCACTTAAGGCCGAAGGGGCGTCTATTGGACTAACCTATTTAAATGATGCCTTAAAGAAAAGGGTAGAGCCTCTCTCTGAGGAGATTGGAGCAGACTTTCTCGTAGAGATGGATGTTACCAATGAAGATCACTACGAAGCCTTAAAGAAGACTGTCCAAGATAATTGGGGAAAGTTTGATATCCTTGTTCACTCTCTAGCATTTGCTGATAGAGCGGATCTTAAGGGACGCTTTCACGAAACAAGCCGGTCTGGCTTTGCTATGGCCTGTGATATTTCTGCTTATTCATTAATTGGTCTAACTAAGGCCCTTAAAGAAGAGATGAATGAAGGTGGCTCTATTATGGCCATGACCTATCATGGATCTCAGCAAGTCATGGACGGATACAATGTTATGGGCGTAGCTAAAGCAGCTCTTGAAGCTTCAGCTCGTTATTTAGCCTCAGATCTTGGTGTTGATAAGATTAGAGTTAACTGTATCTCAGCCGGTCCTATTAGAACCTTGGCCGCCTCAGGTGTTCCTGGTCTTAAGAAGATCTTTAATATTATCGAAGAGCGTGCTCCTCTAAGAAGAAATATCACCACTGAAGAAGTGGGCGGGACAGCACTTTATTTAGCATCAGATTTATCTTCAGGTGTAACTGGTCAGATTCTTTACTGTGATAGTGGAATCTCAACCATGGCCACTTGTTAAGATTTTTAAACTTTGCTAATGATTTCTCTCTATGGATAAAACTATAACGAACCCAGTCAAATGGAGCACTAGGCTTAGCTTAGGGCTCCAAAAATTGATCCCAGCTTTTCTTATGAGCTGGTTCAAGCGCTTTGATGCCAAGGTAGATGGGGCGGCTTCTTTTTTTGTTAAGCACTGGGGAAAGAGCAAGTTTATGGTGGCCATGAGTAAGAAGTCTCAGGTCTTAGGTATTGAGAAGCTTTGGGAAATGTCGCCTAAGGCTTTTATTTACTTTTTTATGTTCTATCTTATTAGAGACACCATTTTGTATATTATCATCCCCATCTATATAGCAAAGGCCACTAACTAGAATGAAGGCCTTGCCTCCTATTTTGTTATTTCTTCCTTTTGTCGTTATGGGAATGCGCCTGCTTCGGACTTCTTTTCAAAGCTTATTTGCTTCAACCATTCATAAAGGAATCTTAAGCGATAAAAAAGGACCCACTAATCTTGTAACCGGGTTACTTGGATCTCTTTTTTTCTTGAGCACCTCAATTTATAACAGGCTTTTATTAAATCTTTTACAAGGAAGGCTGATCTCTAAAGAGCGCGCTTATTTTTTAAGCACGGGAAGCCTTCTTGGAAGTTATCTTTTCGTTTTTCTCTTTTTATACACGGATCATATCTTCAGCTTAATCGCTATGCTGGTGGCCTGTTTAGGAGTGCTTTGGTCAACAGGTTTAAGGCTAAGGTTAATCTCTAGGGCCGTTTTTGGCTTTGGGCTGATCTTCTTTGGTCTCTCCTTAGGGGAACACTTTCTTGGAGAGTTTGCTTTAGAAGTGAATAACTCTATGGCCTTAATTCTAGGAGTTGGGTTTTCATTGATCCTCCGCTCTAGTGGAGTAGCTCTTATCATTGGGCTTTGGTCTATGCACTTTGGACCTACAGTAGCTCCTTTTATGTTTGGAGCAGGGGTTTTAATAGGAGGGGGAATTCCCGAACTCCTTTTAGGACAACGTTATAGCTCCCAAGTGAAGCAGCTTTCTTTTCTAAACTTCTCACAGAGGCTTATTGCCTTTATTTTTGCCGTCGGCTTTGCTCATTGGCTTAACGGTCAAAATGGAGAGATCACAAAGATTGACGCGCTTAATTTTTATGGGCTTTCAATCTTGATAGGAACTATTCTTTGCTTCTCTTTTCAAGGAAGCCTAAAGAAACTCTCTCAGAAGATCTTTCCTAACGAAGAGTATCCGGATAATCCAAAGTTAGATTATGGAGCAGGAGGGGTGGACACTTCTGCTGCTTTTTCCCTTATCCAGGCCCGCCGTCAAGTAGGCAAACTCTCTGAAATTGTAGAGAGGCTCTTTTCTAAGGTCAGGATCTATCTTGAAAATGAAATCAATCCTCGGACTCTCGCTAAGATTAAAGATTACGAAAGAGTGACTGATAATATCCGCCAAGAAGTTGAAGAATTTCTCCTTCTTGTCATGGAGCAGCCCCTTTTAAGTAAAGAGGCCAAGGAAATAAAACTTCTACAGCAGCTTGTAGGAGACCTTGAAGGGGTGGCAGATTATCTTGATAAGATTGCCACTTATAAAACCAAACTAGAAGAGGATCAAAAGATCCCTGAACCTCTTCTTCAAGAGTTCGTGGAATATTTTTTGAAAGTAGAAAGATACTTTTTTAAGGTTATAAAAATGGTAGGTGAGCCTCAAGCTGTAAAGATTGAGAAGGCCAACCTTGTTGGGGATAAGCTCAAAAAGGACCTTGAAGAACTTCGTATCAATCATATTCAAGTTCTTATAGATCAAGGAAGTGAGAGCGCTTCGATCCTGTCCTATTCAGATATGCTTTTGTCGCTTCGCAAGATAAGAGGACATGCGCGGCATATTTCCAATGCTTTGGGATAACTTCTTCTTTGCCTTGCGTTGATTCGGTTATTAAAAATCTAAATATATTTACCTAAAGAGAGTGGGAAGGTACCCTAACTCGTTAGAAAAAATAGAAGGGAGAGACTTATGGATTTGATGTTTAAAGCTTCTGGTATCTTACAAAGAGGCCACGGTTTAACTTTTGATGATGTGATCATGGTTCCACGGCACTCAGAGATTACTTCAAGAAGAGACCCTAATTTAAAGACACAAGTAACTAAGAATTACTCATTAGATATTCCTGTGGTCACGGCCAATATGGATACCATCACTGAAGTTGAAATGGCCTGCACCCTAGCAAAGCTTGGTGGTCTTGGTATTCTTCACCGCTTTATGAGTGCTGAAGAACAAGTGGTCATGGTTAAAGAGATTCAAAAATTTCAAAAAGACAATAATCTTCCAAGCCTAGTGGCAGCGTCCATTGGTGTTAAAGAAGACGGTCAAAAACGGGCTCACGCATTAGCAGAAGCTGGAGTTCAGATCTTAACTGTAGACATCGCTCACGGAGACTCTGTGATGATGCTTGATACACTTGAGTACGTTAAGAAGACCTTTCCCCATATCGATGTGATCGCTGGAAACGTGGCCACTCCTGATGGAGTTCAAAGGATGATTGACCGCGGAGCTGACGCTATTAAAGTTGGTATTGGTCCAGGTTCTATGTGTACAACAAGAATCATCACAGGCCATGGAGTTCCTCAGTTAACGGCCATCGCTCTTTGTGTAGAGCAAGCTTTAAAATCAAAGATTCCTGTTATCGCCGACGGTGGTATCAAGACTTCTGGAGATATTGTTAAGGCCCTAAGTGCAGGAGCTTCTACTATCATGGCAGGCTCTTTAGTTTCAGGAACTCTTGAAACTCCTGGTGAAGTAAAAGGTGGCATGAAGCAATACCGCGGTATGGCCTCAAAGGCTGCCCAAGTTTCTTGGCGTGGAGAACTTCCTACTGGTATGGCCGCTGAAGGCGTTGACACTCAGATCCCTTGTAAAGGATCTGCTATTAACGTGATCAACGAGCTAACAGGTGGACTTCGTTCTGGGATGACTTACCTTGGTGTGGATAATATTCCTGCCATGAGTGAAGCGGCCCTCTTTATGGAAATGAGCGCAGCTGGAATGCAAGAGAGTAAACCTCACGGGCTAAGATAAGAAATGCTACTAACTAAGCAAGAAAGTATCGTTTTAAGTTATCCTAAATTAAAAGAACGTATAGAATCGAGGGAAAACTCTAGCGCAGAAAGAGCAAAGGCCCTTAGCAACCTCAAAGAAATGAGGGCCGAGTTTTCCCCTGCTTATATTAACACTTTAAGAAAAGTTTTAGATTCTTCTCTTCCAAAACTCTATGATGGAATCGATCTTCATGAAAATGGACTCGATTTTAGAAAGCTTGTGGATGAGAACTGTGTTGTCTTAGTTCCTAATCATCAAAGTCACGCGGATTACTTGGCCATCAATTATATGGTCTATAAGAATTATAACTTTCCGCTCTACGTAGCTGGTGGAAATAACCTGAACATCTTTCCTATCGGAAAGCTCTTTAGAAAATCAGGCTGTTTCTTTATCCGTCGAAGCTTCTCTAGTGACATCAATTATAAATTAACTCTTGAAGCCTATTTGTTCTATTTACTAAAACAAGGCAAGCCCATTGAGTTCTTCTTCGAAGGAGGTCGTTCTCGAACAGGAAAACTTCTTCCTCCTCGTTATGGCCTTTATCAAATGCTGCTTGAAGCGCATAAGGCCCTTCACGAGGAAGGGGATGGGCGAAAGCTCTTATTTGTTCCGGTTTCTATAGCTCATGAATATGTTCCTGAAACAAAGTCTCTGGCAAAGGAATTAGGCGGGGCTAAAAAGAAAAAAGAAAGCATCACTCAGCTCTTAGGCCTCTTTAAATTATTCGCCTATCAATTTGGAAATGTTCATATCAATATGGGAAGACCTGTTGAAGCTGAACATCATCTTTTAGCTGATGATAGAGATAAGATGAAACTTGCCACTCAAGACTTGGCCTTTAAGTGCTTTAGAGAAGTTGGAAAGAACATGGTCATCACTCCAAGTTCTGTCTTAGCGACAGTCTTACTAGATGAGCCTTCAGGGGCCTTGATCTGGTCTGATATTGTCACTCAGGCGAGGGCCATCATTAAGTATTGCAAGAAGTATGAACTTCCCTTTACAGATACCCTTGAAGACGAGGAGTTTGAAAAGACTCTCGAGCGCGCCATGGATATCTTGGTGGGCAATAGAAAGATCGATGTTATCGGTCAGCAGCAAGACGGGAATACTTATTATTCAATCAAGAAAGAATCCCGTTCAGAGCTTCTCTATTTTAAGAACACCACTCTTCATCACTTCTTAGTGCCTTGGATTATCAATGCGGCCTGGATTAACCTCTTTAACGGAAACATTAAATCGGCCCATGATATTAGGCTCTTTTTCTTAGAGCAAAGAGATCAGCTCAAGCATGAGTTCTACCTACCAACGGTTAAGAAGTTCATGTTCCGCGCCCTAACTGTGATCAGTGACGCCATCGGAAGAAAGGTCTCCACTCTTGATGAGTGCTTAGAGTTAAGCCATCAAGAGCTTTATAGCTTGGCCTCAAAACTAGGTGTCTTCTCTAAAGTTCTTAGCTATATAAACGAAGCTTATTATATTACTTGCCTGACAATTGCCGAGTTAATGCTTGGGGATACCATGGGCTTTAAGATGGATACCTTTAATAAGCGCTACAAAGAAGTCTTTGACCGTGAGTTAAAACTGGCCCGGGTTATTAAGTACCCCGAGTCATTTTCAATGCCACTGCTTAAGAGTTCTATGAAGTATCTCACTCATATGGGCCTGGTTGAAAATGTCGATGGAATGTATAGAGTAAAAGACGCTGAAAAATTTGACACTGTCTTAAAAAGATACGAGAAATCACTGGTAGATAATTTAACTTTTAGTATTAAGGCTCAATAATGGATTACGAACAAATATATGATGCAAATGAAAAACGCTTTCCTGGAGACCCAGAGGAAGCCGCTAAGGCCCTAGAGGTTGTTCTAAAATACCTTGGGGAAGATACATCACGTGAAGGCTTAAGAGATACGCCTATGAGGATGCTAAAGTCTTACAAGAGGCTCTTTGGTGGCTATCTTCAAGATTTAGATGAGATCATGACAACCTTCGAAGAAGATAATGTGATTCCGCATGATCAAATCATCCTTCTAAAAGAAATTGAATTCTATTCCACTTGTGAGCATCACTTTCTTCCTTTCGTAGGAAAAGCTCATGTGGCCTATATTCCAAGAGATAAAGTAGTAGGTATCTCAAAGCTCGCTAGAGTGGTTGAGATCTTCAGCAGGCGTCTTCAGATCCAAGAGAGAATTGGAAACGAAGTAACCACTGCTCTTATGGAAAAATTAAATGCTAAAGGGGCTGCTTGTATTATTGAGAGTAAGCACTTTTGCATGACCTGCAGAGGAGTTGAAAAACAAAACTCTGTGATGGTGACCTCTTCTTTAAGAGGGGCTTTTTTAGATAAAGTAGAGACGAGGCAAGAGCTTCTGACTCTTATTAAGAATTAGATGAAAGCTACTTCTTTACCAAACGCGAGACTCCTTTATTCTAAGACGGATACATCAAAAGATTGGATGACTAATCTTATTTCCATAGACCTTGCCATTGAGAGCCACCCCCGGTTACAAAGAGCCAGTAATCGGTTTCACCTCTATTTCTTTAAACCTGGATCTGAAATTCAGGAAAATGAAGAGATTTGGGTGGGCCGGGAAGTCTCTGGATTCATGAACCCAGGGGAGCTAGAAGGGCTTGAAACCTACGACCTTTTAAAGGGAGTGGGCTTTGAAGAGGAATTTGAAGTAAGTGAAGGCCTAAGCCTTCAGGACTTATTAAATAGAGAGAAAAAGCTCAGAAGTGAGCTAAAAGCTACTCCTGCTTCGACGTGGAGAGTTAGCTTCTTAGAAACTGAGTCCGGAATTAAGGGTAATATCGGACTATTTAAGGCCTAAATCGGGCGTTTACATTTATGCCTCAGACTATTAAATTAGAGGTTCAATTTTAAAAAACTGTTGGAGGTTTTTATTAAGCGTAGAGGAGCACCACGGGAGAAGGGACCCCGTATCAATGAGAATATCAGAACACCTGAAATGAGGCTTACCCATGAAGATGGAACAGCTTATGGTGTTGTATCCCTACAAGAAGCTCAGAGGCTTAGACAAGAAACTGGATTAGACCTTGTTGAAGTTTCCCCCAATGCAAAACCACCAGTTGTTAAGTTAATTGATTATGGGCGTTTCAAGTATGATGCTCAGAAAAAGGCCAACGAACAAAAGAAAAAACAGGCCAAGACACTTCTTAAAGAAATCCAATTCAGACCCAATATTGAAGCTCATGACTTAGAGACTAAGTTAAAACGAGCGGAGAAATTCTTGCACCAGTCAGATAAAGTTAAGATGGTGATGCAGTTTAGAGGGCGAGAAATGGCTCATCGCGACCAAGGCTTTGAGAAATTCAAAGGGATTATCGAAATGGTGGTTAAGATCGGTGGGATTGTTGAATCTCCTCCAAAGATGATGGGAAACCGTATTATTACCATCCTTTCTCCGGATAAAAAGGCCATCAAGCAGATCTTGAAGGACCGAGCTAGGGAAGCGAAGATACTCGCTCAAGAAGCTGCAGGAGAGGTTCCAGAAGCTGAAAATGATGGTGCTGCGCAAGAAACGGCCAGCGAGTAAATTCCATTGTTTACATTCTGAGAACCCTTTGTTAGAAATGCCAATCTAAATTTAGTTTAAAGGAAAAAGTTATGCCTAAGATGAAGACTTGCAGAGCTGCTGCAAAGAGATTTTCAAAGACTGGAAGCGGGAAATTTAAGAGAAGAAAGAAGGGACTACGTCACATTCTTACTAAGCATTCTCGTAGTCTAAAGAATAAAAGAGGACAAGACGCTTTAGTTTCTGCTCCTGATGCAAAAAGAGTATCAAGACAGTTACCATACGCTTAATTAATAACAAATCTTACTGATCCTTGGGATAAGAGGAAATTCCCCCCAAGCGTCGTAACAGGAGAATAATATGTCACGTGCAAGAAGAGGCTTTAAAGCCAGAAGAAGAAGAAACAGAGTTAGAAAACTGGCGAAAGGTTTTCACTTTGATAGAAGAACAAAATTCCGTCACACAGCTGAAACTGTAAAACGTGCTCTTCATAATCGTTATAAGGGAAGAAGACTCCTTAAGAGAGATATGAGAAGACTTTGGATCATTAGAATTGCAGCTGCTGCTGAACTTCTTGGTGATTCTTATTCTAAGTTCATGGGAACAGCGAAGAAAAAAGGAATGCAGATTAACCGTAAGATGCTTTCTGATATTGCTGCAACTGACGAAGCTGGATTCAAAGCAATCTACGCAGCTACAAGATAATTAAAAAATAAATTAAATATTAAAAGGCCCTCGATTGAGGGCCTTTTTTTTTACTTGCTTGTGAATAGCCTTATTTAAATGACTTTGCAGCGCATTACTGTCGTCGTGGCTCTCTTTTTCTGTGTAATCTTTACCCCTTAGGCTTACATGGCCCTTAAACCTATGTATTTAAGGCGGATGAAAAACTTAATCCTACTTATCGCATTGATTCTAGTCAGCCAGCAGGCCCAATCTCACAATATTGGTCATAAAGACCTAAGAGATGGAAACATAGAAAGGGTCTATCCTGGAAAGGGAAAGATCATCTTAACTTTCGATGATGGTCCGAATAAGAAATCAACCCCCAAGATTCTCGAAACTCTAAGGCAGTATAATGTGAAGGCGACTTTCTTTGTTTTAGGAAAGCTAGCAAATCGTTACCCAGAACTTATGAGTCAAATTGAAAAAGAGGGTCATATTATTGCGAATCATTCTTATGAGCATAATAATATTGGCAACTTTTCTAAATGGGGACTTAAAAAGAAGTTAAAGAAATCTTTCTTTGAGGCCCACGAAGCTTTAGCTCCTTACACGAGCAATACAAATGCTTGGTTCTTTAGAGCTCCTTATGGATCATGGCAGTCAAAAGCTTCAAAGATCATCAATAAGACTGATATTGGTAAAGACTATATTGGACCTGTCCTTTGGGATATCGGTGGAAATATTAGAAAAGATAATAATGGGGTTTACCAAGAAGCTGCAGATTGGGGATGTTGGTCTCAAGGTCTAACAGTTGATGAATGCCTTGAAGGCTATGTTAACCGCACTGACTATAGAAAGGGCGGAGTTATCCTTATGCATGATATCCACGCTAAATCTGCCACTATGCTAACCAAGTTGATTCCGGCCCTTTTAGCCAAGGGTTATACGTTTATCAACCTAGATGAAGTTGGATTAACTAAATAAAGAAAAGGCCATTAGTTGTAGAAGAAACTCTTGGCCTTGGTATTTAACTCTGGTAAGTAGAGACCAAAACTAAAGTAAAGCTCAGAGATTCCTTTGAGGTGGAAATTTCCATCTACTATCTTTTTTGTTCTGATTTGATTGCGCCTAAAGCCTAACTCTAAAAAGTAACGTTCCCCAAGAAACTTATAATAAGAGCCTCCCCACTGTGCTACCCAGACTCCCTCCTTTTGTTGCCAGCCCCCGCCAATTCTAAGAGCGTCGATATAACCATAGCCCCCTCCTAAGCGCCCGATAAAGGTTCCAATGGGTGTGTGACCAAAGAGCTTAAGGGCCATAATCAAATGGGTGTACTTGATATCGTATTGCTGATCCCAGTGTTTATAAGTCACAGAGGGGGAGAACCTAAAATTGGTTCCCCAAGTTTTTAAGGGGTAATCCATATTACTTAGGATTAAAGATGGGGGAAGCTTTAACTTTGAAACCCTTGTTGAATAGAGCGCCTCACTTTCTTTTGGCTCTAAGTGAAGATAGCGCTTAAACTTGTATCTAAGAGAGACTGTATTTGGGATTAGCTTAAAGGCTTCAGATAATTTTTCGAGAAAGCTTTCTTTTTGAAGAACACCTTGGGCGACTTCAATTGGTTTTTCAAGCTCGGGGGCATTCTTTAAACGGGTGTGAATATCAAAGACCTCTGGAACTAAGGAGTTATCCGTTCCTTGTAGGAAGACCAAGTGGGTGGCCTTTAGTTTATGCCCCATTCGGGCCATGAGCCCATACATAATGTATTTTATTCCGTAGGATTTATTCAAGTAATGAAGACCGTGAAATTCTAAGAAAGATGAGGCCGCCTTTGGGGAGATGACCTTATCACAGTTTCTCTTATTCTCTTTGAAGTTTTGAGAGATCCATCTTTGTGAAATCTTCTCTGACTCAATCTGACTTGAGGCCGGTGGAGAGATGATTAAGAACTGTCTACAACTCTTCTTTGAATCTTCATCGATGAGTGACTTATCAACGACTTTTCTAACCAGGGCTGCGCATTCATACTTACCGCCCTTAACAATACTTAGGGGAGTATAGTCACTGACAATATTGCTTAGGCCTTCAGGCAAGAGACCTTTGAAAAAAGGAATCTTATCAATAAGGGGATCGTTCCATCTCATTCCACATCTTTCAATAGGGTAGTTAAGCTCATCATCACCAATCTTATAGGCCAGTTTATTTGAAACTCTGTCTTTATCAAATAAAGGAGTGACTCCAATGAGCTTATTGTTCTTTCTCACTTCTAATCCTCTAGGATAAGAATCAATAGAGATCAATTGCCGATGACCAAAGATAGAGCAGCTTGAAAAAGCGAATAAGCAAGCAAGGGTGAGTAAGGATTTCATTTAGTTTATTCTAGGGTGAAACTAGGCAATTATAAAGTAACTCTTTGATATAATTTGACGCCTTTTAGATATTCTTTGAGCTGGCGTAGATAGATATTCTTATCAGGAGTGGCGGTTTGATTCTTGATCTCATGAGTGCTGCCCATATAGATATAGTGGAGGTAATCCAGGCGGTTCTCTCTAGTAATGGCAGGATAAGTCTTGGCCCTGTTCTTTAATTCAACCATAGCTTCAGCAAGAAAGCCCATCGTCGCAATAGCCGCGTTCTTAGGCTCTGAGATATTATCTTTTGTAATCTTATAATGCTCTTCAATCTTAGAGGGGACTGTCTTGATTTGAGTGGGGCCTCGGCTATTATTTTCTGCTGTTAGATTTCCTGTGAGAAGCCTTACATCTCTACTTACAAGTTCTTTAAAATAAGTGGTGGCGCCAGCTTTGAGGCCAGACCAAAAACCTTTTGCCTTTTGATAGGCCTCTTTGGTTTTATTGATAACGTTTTTCTTTGTTTCTTTAATAAAGGCAACGCCTAGAGGAAATCTTTCTTTGACGCTATAGCGCCAGTTTTCTCCAAACTCACTTTCATTACCTAAGATACCAAAGGCGTAGCGGGCCAGGTCGTTATACTCATCATTATCAAGATTATAGAGCTTCATAATTGTAGCTTTCTCTGACTCTAAGGCATTTACAAACTCTCTTGAAACTTCAGTATCATACCTTGAATCTTTAATTTCTATTTCAATTGGAAAGGCCTTGTTTCCTTTTGGAGAGTAGTTGTATTCATAAAAATGGCTTCTTCTAGTGGTGGTATGCTGAAGTTCAGAGTTCTTCACCAAAAAGTGATTCTCTCCGTCGTAGGGGAGGATATAGAGTTTTCCATTAGGGAGTAAGTACTTTTCAATAAGCCTTGAAGGAGAACCGCCTCCTTGGCAGCTCTCTTTCTCGCCACAGTCAAGAGAGTTTGAAGAGAGGCTTAACTTTGAAGGAAAGCCTCTTTGATCTTCAATCTGAAGACTATCACTTATTGACTTAGCCTCATAGATTCCAGATCCAGAAGTTTTCTTAGAATCAAAGTGAGACTTACTAAGCTTTACTCCAACTGTGGCGAGTAGATGACCTTTAGCAGAGTAGAGGCTTAAGACTGAATTGGCCTTGTCGAGAATTCCATAGTTGGCCCTGCCTATCTTTTGTTGATAGGCTTTTATAAGGTCTTCATCTTCAAATTGGTTGAGCTCATCTTGCCATTTTTTCTTTTCTTGATAATCTTCCATTCCTGCAAAAAGAATAGGCAGCTTTGGAGATCTAGGTCTTCTTAGTTTTTGTTTGGCGTAATGCTCTAAATTTGTTCTGACTTTAAAAGAGATCTTTCCTCTGAACTTATTGCTGACTTCATTTTCAAGGGAGAATTCATAGAGCTTATCGTCTCCTAAATCTTTAGATAATGAAAAGATAGAATCTGAGAAGAGGTCTTCTTCACTTCTACAAATTAGGAGGTCTCCATTTTCTTTGAAGCAATTCTTTTTAAAGCTCAAGCTTAGATCATCTTTAAGAGCGCTAAAGCCTTTTTTAATGATATCTTTCAAGGACTTAATCTTCAGATTCACTTCTTGAAGTCCTAACTTCTTAACCCCACTTATAGCGCCAGTTATAGAGGCCACGTGAGAGGAGATATTGATTAAGTTTGATCGCCTAGAGTCTTTTGATCCTATTTGATCACTTAAGTTTTGAGCAAACCAAGTGATAGCAGCGTCTTTATTATTTAACTCTGACTCATTAGGGTCTAGGTTAATCTTCGCTAGGATAAACATGGAAGTATCTTCGTTATAAAACCTAGTTTGACCATTCCAATAGCTTGCTGTTTTAAAGTTCTCTAAGATCTTTTGATTATCATCTCGTCTTCCGTACTTTTGATAGAGGTTCTCTAACTGAGTTAGGACCCTAGGGTCGCCTTGATCAACTCCGCGGCCAAACTCTCTAATAAGGGCCTCGAGGTTTGTTTTATTTTTTGTCAGGGCTTTCTTAGAGAGCTTTAAAGTTGTTAGCTCAAATTGTTTTTCAAGCAGTCCCTGATGATCAGAGGCCAGAAGCTCTTTAGCCTCTTTAAGAAACTCTGATTCACAATCAAAGTCAGCTCCGAAGAGTGAAGCGCTTAGGCTAAGAAATATCAAAATGAAGAAGGCTCTCACTTACCTTTTATCGGTGCTTTAAGCTTATTACTTGAGTTTGATTGTTGCCTTAAATCTTGTGCTTTCAGTAGCTTAAGGATAGGAATACCTATGAAATTAGAAAACGCCCTTAAGTTCCTAGAAGAAGTCGACCAATTAAAAGATACCTACCGCCAGTGCTTAGTCATGAGTGGCAAGAGAGAAGAGAACACAGCAGAGCATAGCTTTAGCCTGGCCATGGCCGTCTTAAGCCTCTCTTCGTTTTCAAATGAAAAGATTGATGTCTCAAAGACGGTTAAGATGGCCTTATGCCATGACATCGTCGAGGCCTATGCAGGAGATCAGTTTCATTATCATAAAGATGAGGTCTCAGACCTTGAGGACAAAGAAACGGAGTCTCTAGAGAAGATTCTTTCAGTCTTAGGAAAGGAAAGTGAACTTGCCATGGAGATTAGGTCTTTGTGGCATGAGTTTGAAGAAGGAGAGACAGCTGAGTCTCGCTTCCTTCGCGGGATTGATCGCTTCTTGCCTATGTATCATAATTATAAAACCAAGGGGCACTCTTGGGTGAAACATAAGGTGACTAAAGAGATGGCCTTAGAGAAGAACTCTCATATTCAAAAATCTTCAGAAGTCCTTTGGGACTATACCAAAGAGATGCTCAACACTTCCCAAAAAGAGGGCTGGTTAAACTAGTCTGTCATTCTTTCATAGGGGAAAAGCCCTAGTAAAACCTTAAAGCCCCTGAATTCTATAGGAATTAGTGATAAGCTGTGCTTATGAACTATGTTTAGAACATATAATTTTTAATAATCCTTATTCCGCTCTATAACCCCTCCAGATTTGAAACTTAAACAACTTATAACTTTTAAACTTTTTGGAGAATTTATGAAAAACTTAATCATCTTAATGGCCCTACTATCAACTTTTACTGTTTCTGCCAGAAGCATCCATCCACTGACTTATGTTCTAACGGCAGAGCTTACTGAAGCTATGAACATCGACGATAACTCTTACTTAAAGAATATGAGAATTCACGGTGGAAGTGTTCAAGTTAAGCAACTAAGAAGGGAGATTGTCCTAACTTTAAACGTCGCTCCTGATTGCCAAGCTGGTATGGTTTGCCCAGCGGTTCTTACAGATCACGTCATCACACTTCCCCTTGTTTCTCAAAAGTACGACGAATGTGGAAACACGACTTACATCGCTAAAAAAGACCTACGCCCAGTAGACGGGGCCATGGAGCTTTTAAGCGTTACAGATCACACAGATAATAAGTGCCCAACTTTCGTGGCCCTACCTGAAACGGGTGTTACTTTTCAAACTAGCTTTTACGACAGAATTAATGGTGGTGAAGTTTCAACTTATAGCAGCTTTGAAGCAGGGAAACTTAAAGGAAGGGTGTTCGCTACATCTAGACTTAAGGAAGTTCTTCCTGCTCTTAAATAGTTCTCACCCCTGAGAATGCTTGAGAAGCCCTTTATTATATAGAGGGCTTCTCTATTTTGAATAGATAACCCCCTAAATTCATATACTTATCTGTTGGACAACGCATCTTGTCTATCGTATGGTTTCCACTAATAATTTTTCTCCTATAGAGAGAGGTAACTATGACTTCAGTGACCGTGAAAATGCCTGGTGGTGGACGGATTTCAATTCCCCATTTCCCCATCGATATGGTGAACGCTAACGAGCGTGCATCAAGCTTCACAACTAGATCAATTAAGAAACAATCCAAGATGGACGCCCTTTACTTGGCCATCGAGATGACGGATTTAACGACCTTAGAAGGGATGGACACTCCTGGTAAGGTGAAGCAGCTTTGTGCTAAAGGGATTCACCCTGTGCCTCAGCATCTTCTTAAAGAGGTCTCAAAGAATTACGAATTTAGAGAGATTCCTTCCGTAGCCGCAATTTGCGTCTACCCTTCAATGGTCCCTCATGCAGTAGAGGCCTTAGCAGGAACAGGAATCAATATAGCTTCAGTAGCCACTGCTTTTCCTTCTGGGCAACTTGATATGCGCATGAAGATTAAAGAAGTTGAAAAATGTGTCAAAGACGGCGCCACTGAAATTGATATGGTGATTGATAGAGGTGCTTTTCATCAAGGCCGTTATCAAAAGGTCTTTGATGAGATCGTTGCAGTTAAAGACGCATGCGGGGACGCTCACTTAAAGGTGATCTTAGAAACTGGTGAGCTTAAGACCTATGACAATGTTCGCCTAGCTTCATGGATGGCCATGGAAGCAGGGGCTGACTTTATTAAGACTTCAACAGGTAAGGTCTCTCCAGCAGCGACTATGCCAGTGACTCTGATCATGCTTCAAGCGATTCAAGATTATTATGAAGAAACGGGAAAGAAGATAGGAATGAAGCCAGCCGGGGGTATTAGAACCGCTAAACAAGCAGTTCATTATCTTTGCATGGTGAATGAAGTTCTAGGGACAGATTGGTTAAGCCCGGATCTGTTTCGTTTTGGTGCCTCGGCGCTTCTTAATGATCTGATTAAACAAATCTTTAAGCAGCAAAGCGGCCAATATTACTACGATGATATTTTATCTCAGGATTAAATCATGACTAAGAAAAAAGCGACGAAGAAAAAAGCTACAACTAAGAAGAAAGCTTCGACTAAAAAGAAGGCTCCCAAAAAAGTAGCTAAGAAAGTAACTAAGAAAAAACCAACAGCTCATAAGATTAAACCAGGAATGGTCTTTGAATATGATGCAGCTCCGGAATCAAGTGCAGTGGTTAATATTAAGCCAAAGTACGAGCTCTTCATAGGTAACGAGTGGGTAAAGCCAGAGTCTGGAAAGTATCTAAACAATGAAAACCCAGCGACCACTGAGTCTCTTGGGAAGTTCGCTGTTGGTAATGATAAAGATGTTGATAAGGCCGTAAAGGCCGCTCGCAAAGCCTATGATGGTGAGTGGGGGAAGATGTCTGGTAAAGACCGCGGTAAGTATCTTTTTAGGATCGCGAGGATCCTTCAAGAACGTGCCCGTGAATTTGCAGTCCTTGAAACTCTTGATGGTGGAAAGCCTATTAAAGAATCTCGTGACGTCGATATTCCTCTAGCAGCAGCACACTTTTTCTATAACGCTGGTTGGGCGGATAAGCTTGAGTATGTCTATCCAGGTAAAGATGTTAAATCCATTGGGGTCTGTGGACAGATCATTCCTTGGAATTTCCCTCTTCTTATGGCCGCTTGGAAGATCGCTCCGGCCCTAGCTTGTGGGAACACAATTGTTTTAAAGCCAGCGGAGCAAACTCCACTTACAGCTCTTTTATTAGCAGAGGTTTGTCAGGAAGCTGGCCTTCCCGCTGGAGTTGTAAATATTGTTACTGGTGAAGGTCCAACCGGTGCCGCTTTAGTTGCCCATAAAGATGTCAATAAGATTGCCTTTACTGGATCAACTGATATTGGAAAGTTAATTGCTAAAAATGTAGCTAAAACAAATAAGAAACTCACCCTAGAGCTTGGTGGAAAGTCTGCCAATATTGTCTTTGCTGACGCCGCAATTGATCAGGCCATCGAAGGGGTGATCAACGGGATCTTCTTTAACCAAGGGCATGTTTGTTGCGCAGGTTCTAGGCTTCTCGTTGAAGAATCAATTCATGACGTCTTTGTAAAAAAGTTAAAGAAAAGGATGACGACTCTAAGAGTAGGAGACCCTATGGATAAGAACACTGACATCGGTGCCATTAACCATAAAGAACAATTTGATAAGATCAAAGAGATGGTAGCCGCCGCTAAAAAAGAAGGCTGTGAATTCTATCAACCTGAAGTTAAGGTTCCACGTAAGGGTTACTTTCATGCACCTTGCTTCTTTGATAACTGCTCAACTTCCGATTCAATTGTAAGAGACGAAGTCTTTGGACCAGTCCTTTCCATCATGACCTTTAGAACTCCTGAAGAGGCCGTGGCTAAAGCTAATGATACTCAATATGGATTAGCCGCTGGTGTATGGTCAGAAAAGGGATCTAAGGTTCATCAAGTGGCTGGGGCTTTAAAGGCCGGGATCATCTGGGCCAATACTTATAATAAGTTTGACCCGACCTCTCCTTTTGGTGGGTATAAAGAAAGTGGCTTTGGCCGTGAAGGTGGCCGTCATGGACTGCTTCCTTATTTGGAGGTTAAATAATGAAAGTTATAAAAACAGTTAAGTTATTTATAGGCGGAGAGTTTCCAAGAACTGAATCAGGACGCTCATATTCATTTAATAAAGTAGGCACTGAAGAGCAATATGCTAGGCTTTGCCAAGCGAGCCGTAAAGATTTTAGAAACTCAGTAGAGAACTCTAAGAAGGCGCAGCCCGCATGGGCCGCTAGGACCGCTTATAACCGCTCACAGATTCTCTACCGCATGGCCGAGATGACTGAAGGCAAGCGAGTTGAATTCGTTGATCTCTTTAAGAACGCTCTTGGTAAGAGTGAGACAGAAGCAAACCTAATGGTTGATGATGCCATTGATACCTTTGTTTATTATTCAGGATTTTGCGATAAGTACCAACAAGTCATGGGCGCTGTTAACCCTGTGGCCGGTCCATTTCATAACTTTACAACCCCTGAAGCCACTGGTGTTGTGACTTTGATCGACGCGGATGAATTTAACTTTGCTAGGCTTATTGATTCAATATCGGCCATCATCACTGGTGGAAACTCTGTCGTGGCCCTTTTAGGTAAAGGCTGTCCAGCAGTTCTAGCTCCACTGGCAGAAGTCTTTAAGACATCTGATCTTCCTGGTGGAGTTATCAATCTTCTGACTGGAGATCTTGATGAGATCAAAGGATTTATCGGCAATCATATGGAGGTTCGCGCCATCTCTTTTCAAAATGAACGTGAAGACGTCTACTTTGAAATGAAGGCCGACGCTATTGATAATATGAAAAGGATGATTCCTAGAAGAAATAAAGAAAGGTCTCTTGATCTTATACTTGATTTCGTTGAGGCCAAGACAGTTTGGCATCCTATTGGTCAGTAATCATAAACAAATTTATCTTTAAGACAGGGAGCTTAGGCTCCCTTTTTTTATGCCCTTTCTTAAAGGAAGAGGGTTTCTGTAAGGTAATCTCTTCGCATTTTGTGCCAGGCCCTAATACATTGTACAATTGTTAAAAATTGTTAAAAAGGAATCTATGAGCGCTCTTAAGTCTTTTACAAAATCTATCGTCCCCACCTTCATCTGGAACAAGCTTCGTTCAGTAAAACTAAAGCATGAGATAGATGTGTTTGAGAGCTTCGTGGTAGAGAACCTCTATTGTGGAGAGAAACTTAAGGTTTGTATTGAAGATGGTCTCGGCAATGGTTGGTACGCTAAGGAATGGGGTAGGGTTGAAGAGATTGAATTCTTAGTTGAAAAAGGCATCTTAACCAATGGGACCAAGATCTTTGACTTAGGCGCCCATCAAAGTGTCGTGGCCATGATCTTGGCCAAAAAGTGCGGAGTTGATGGAAAGGTCTTAGCACTTGAGGCGAACTCACATAATTATGCGGTTTCAAATAAGAACAAAGATATCAATAATATTGAAAACCTAGTGATCGAGCACGCGGCCATCTCGGATGTTAATGGTGAAGTTGAATTCAATGAAAACCTAAATGGCTCTGTTGTATCTGATACCATGAAGCAAAAGAAAGTCGTTGTTCCTTCTTATAACTTAGATCACTTAATGAAAGCTCACTTCACGCCTGATATCATTTACCTTGATGTGGAAGGCTATGAGTATATTGTTTTAAAGGGAGCTGAGAAGGCCCTTAGCTTAAATATCAATTGGTTTATCGAAGTGCACGGAGATGAATTGATTGGAAACTTTGGCGGCAAGGCTAAAGATATCTTTGATTACTTTTCAAATGGGGACTTTGAGTTACATATTGGATATGACAATGCTCCCTTTGTTCCTTACGAACCAAGTGAGCATAAGATCAATGAACGCTGTTTCTTAATTGCACTAAAGAAGGCTTAGGCCCTCTTTAGTTATATTTTGGCGTGATTTGTTTCTTGTTTTCTACTTCTTGAATAAATTTATAAACGTTTAGGTTTATATCTCCTGAGAATTCACCATAAAGTTCGATCAATTCTTCTTGAAGCCTTAAGAAGGTAGGATTATTAGGGATCGTTGAATCACTCTTACTATACATAAACTTTGTTCTATTAAAGTTCTTGGTAGCTTTTGCTAAAGAGTAATCTCCGTTAGTACCGATGACTTCATCCATATTCTCGGTGCTTTTTCCATCATCGCGCCATTCACAGACTGGGCAAGTTTCTAAAACTCCAAGCTTCGAAATAGTTGGTAGTTTACAGCAAGGGCAATTTTGTTTTTTTAGTTCATTTTCCAATTGATTGAACCTCCGTTATTTATATAACTGCAATATTCAATCCAAGAAAACCATGTAATAACAGTGGGTTACAGTGGTCGAAACCGTCGGTTTCTCTACACTGTCAAAGCATTAAACAGCTTAGTGATCAATTTGTTGAGCTTAATTGGTTTCAAGTTAAATTAGATCGTTATAAACTTATTGAAATGCTTAAACAAAGAATCACAAAAACAAATATCATCATAGCTTTGGTAGTTTTATTTACTATTGTCTTTGGCTCCTTTAATTTTACCAACACTGAGTTCTCCGTATACGAATCCTTTAATAGAAGCCTGGTCTATGATGGGGATCTCAATATTGCCAACCAATTATTTTACAAGAACGATAAAGGACTCTTAAGTAAGACAGGTTACTTCTATAGTCACCATAGTTATGGGAGTGCTCTTCTTCTTTCACCGATCGCCTTTTATTCTCATTATATAGGCAGGCTCTTCGGACTTAAGTCAGATACTCATAACTATCAATCAAGGACAGATCAAACTGACCTTCGCCCATTTTATTACAAACAGGGGAGTCTCGAGTGGTTTGAATCTTTCTCTATGAGCTTTGGGGCCTATTGCTTATTCTTATTCTCTCTTTTCTTGTTGATCAAAGAATTTAAGATCCGCTATGGAATAAACAATCCTCACTATGACTTAGTTCAATTACTTATCTTCATCTCTAGCCCCGCTTACTTTTATTTAACCTACGCGCAGTCAACACCAAACCTTCTTGTCTTATTTCCCTTAGCCTTTCTGTTTTATCTATCAAGAAACTCAGATGAGTTAGTGAATAATTTTTTAATTGGACTAGCTTTCGGTCTTGGCATGATCATTCGGATTGATTTTGGAATCTACGGACTCTTTATTCTTTCTTGGTGGTTTATTTATAAACTCGATTTCAAAAGAATCTCTCTTCAAGGTCTTGGTCTTTTGATTATGTTAGTTCCTGCTATCGTCTTTGAGTACTCAAGGCTAGGCAGCTTTACAGTGGGGTATTTAGAGACCTTTTATATGAGCTGGATCACCGTCTTTGACTTAGTCTTCTCTCCTTATGGAGGAGTCTTTACCATTCATCCGCTTATGCTTTTCTTATACCTCTTAGGACTCTTTAAAGTGATTCAGTCTTTGAAGATCCGAAAGTTCTCCTTGCAAGAAGTCGAGCTTATCACCATCTTTAGCATCCTTAGCTTAAGGACTGTTCTTTTAGGCTTCACCTACTCTCATAATAGCGGTGTCTTCGGGGGAAGGCAGCTCTTACAGGACTTTCTTCTTCTAGGGATGATCCTTCTTCCTTGTCATCGATTTTCAAGAAAGTACTACTTTCCTTTAATTATGCTCTCAATCGTTAATATCTTTTTAAGTATGGGCTTTGAATTTCCTGATCTTCATGGATCGGCCATCTTTTTATTTGGTGATACATACTCTTCATTTTTCATAAAGGCATTTGATATCTTCCTCATAGTAGTGGGGAGTTTTACCAAGATCTTAAACTTGGATAATCTAAGAACTATTGTTCTTAATTATCTTATTCCACTTTTGGGTATGGCCTTTTTGATAAAGTATTTATTAAAAGAAAGAGCAAAGTATGTTCTTTGTGTCTTTGCTTTAATGAACATTTTTATCATCTCCTTAGATAGGGTGAGAGGCGCTCAGTCGAATCCAGGCCTTTTAAAGAGGGCAACATCAGTAGACGCTCTTATGTACTATGAAAATATGGGTTCTTTGATGGAGAGGATAGGCTTCTTAGAAGGGACTAAAACTAGATCAGGTGAGCTTGAGGAAATAGAAAAGATCATGATTGAATATCATCATAAGATAAAAAAAGAGATGAAGATTGATTCAGATGAAGAGTTCTTTGAGTATTTTCGCGCCTTAAAAGCGGAGCCTTATTTTAACGACTTTAGATCTAGGCTAGTGGAATTAGAGAAATGAAGAAAAAGCTACGGCTACCTCGTTTTAATTATTTTATTAATGGCTTAGATCTTATTAAGTTTTTCTTTAGTTTACTCTTCTCAGACCTTTCAAAAGGAAAGAGGGAAAAGAAGCTGACCCTGGAATTGACTCAATATTTTAATGTTAAGCATGCTGGCACTTATTCATCTTACCGCATGGGTCTTTATTATTACTTACTAAGCTTAGGCTTAGACCCTGATGATGAAGTCCTCTTAACTCCCATCACTATTCCAGACGCGGTTAATATCATCTTAAACCTTGGACTAAAACCAGTCTTTGTCGACATGGATGAAAAGAATCATTCCGTCTGTCTTGAATCTTTAAAGAAGAGTAAAACCAAAAGATCAAAGGTCTTGATCGTTACCCACTTATCAGGAAATATCTCAGACTTAGATGAAATTTGCGAAACGGGCTCTTCCCTAGGGTTAAAGGTGGTTGAAGACTTCTCTCAGGCCTATGGATGCTCATTAAACGCTCGCATGGCCGGATGCTTTGGAGATATTGGTATTGGATCTTTATCTAGTGGCAAGGTCCTTACTTCTTTCACTGGAGGGATCGTTATCACTAATAACGAAATGATCTTTAAGAAGATGCAAACTCTCTCTAATCATCAGTTAACAAGACCACCTAAACTAAGGTTTCTTAATGAACTCTTTGATAATCTAAAGATCATCAGCGCCACTTCGAAAATTGGCTTTCGGTTTATTACTTATCCTATCTTGAATCTGATCTGGGTTTATAGGCCTAATCTTCTTAAGAAGATTCATGAATCAAAGTACTACACAAGAGACCCAGGTAAAGATGTCTTCTTTGATGATATTCCTGTAAGGCGAGACTCTATTCCTTCATCTTGGTTTACCTACCTTAGTGATTGGCAAAGTAGTGTGGCGCTTCAAACCCTTAAACGTGTTGATCAGAAAAATAAGAAACGCCGAGAATTGGTTAAGATCTTTTTAGAGAATCTTGACCAAAGCGTCTTAAACTTTATTCCTTCTTCCTTTAAAAAAGAGGAGGGGAATATCTATTATCACCTTCCCCTTTATGTTCCTTACTCAAGAGATCAGTTTGTACGAAAGCTGTTTAAATTAGGCATAGACATGGACGGCTATGGGCTTAACCTCTGCACTGATGAAGAAGTCTTTAAGGACCTTTGGAGTGAATGCAAGGTTGCTAAGAGGATTAAATATGAGAGTGTCTTTATTCCTCTTAGTGAGAGCTTCTCAGTTGAGGAAGTCTTAGAAATGGCGGAAATCTTTAACAAGTTCTTTAAAGAGTTAGAGGTCTAAGGGGGCGGCATTGCAGCCCATGCAGTACTTTGAGCTAGGCATATCTGAGTAGAGGTCATCTATATAGTTCTTAAAAGTAGCTAGCTTCTTGATCTTAGAGATATCAAAGTTAATGTCTCTTAAATTTCCTAGGTCAATGGAGTGGCAAGGGGAGATGGTTCCATTTTCATGAAGAGTTAGTTCATAAAAAGGAATATTACACTTAGAAACCTTAACTTCCTCTTCATTGCCAAAGTATTCTAACCTCTTATCAAAGGATTTAAATTTATTGGTAAAGCCTATATCAAATGAAAAGCTCTTCTTATTCTTATCTAAATAGTTCAAGGTTTCTTTAATCCTCGCTGTGGTCGTCTTATCGTACTTATAATAGCCGTAGCCACCTTGGCAGCTAGTGAGGTCCTTCTCGACGATGATATTGTGCTGTAAGACGCTTTCAGACATTATATTAAAATGAATATCACTAATATCATAAGCATTTAGTTCCTTACAAAGAGCGATTAAGTCTTCAGGATTCTTATCATTGATAACTGTCTTTATTCCAATATAAGGTCTTTTTAACCCATGCTTCTTCTTGTACTTTGAAATGGCAGTAATATTCTTAATAACTTTATCATAGCCACCCTTAAAGTTAGTTACCTCATCATGAACCTCTCGGGTTCCATGGAGGCTTATCATCATATAATAAAGCTTAGAGTCACATATCTTAGGAGCGTCTTCTGGAGTGATAAAAGAGCCATTAGTCACAATAGCCGTTAAGTTTCCCCGCCGGCTTACATCCCCAATTAAATCAAATAAGAAAGGGCAAGTTGTGGGCTCTCCTCCAGAGAAAGAGAGGGCGGTCATCCTTGGGATCCCCCCTAGAGTCTTCTTCCATTCTTCGTAAGTGAGAGCGTCATCTCTTTTAGACCCAAGCCCATCATAGACGCGGCAAAAGGGACATCTTTCATTACAAACCCGAGTAAGGAGAATATTAATTTTTGAATAAGGAAGCTTATAGATAGGGTTAAGAGAGTTACTGATTGAACCATAAGTTGCACTCGTTAAATTATGTAATCTCTTTAAATATTTCATGAGGCCTTACTTAGTAATAACCTGATTGTCTGTATCCCAAAGCATATAATTTAAGGCGTCAGGTATCTCTTTGAGGCTTACTCTCTTTACATTTGTGAACTTGTCCTTGAGCTGATTGTGACAGGCCTTTAGATTGTAATTTGGAACTGAAGTAGAGAGGTGGTGAACATGGTGATAAGCAATATCTGCTGTAAACCAATTTAAAAAAGCTGGCAATTTTAAATAACTAGTCCCTTCAATAGCCGCCTTAAAGTAATCGGCCCGGGCCGTATCATTGGCCAGTGAGTTTTCAAAGTTATGCTGAACGGTAAAAAAGAGGATTCCTAGTCCACCAGTGAGAGTGAGGGTGGTGGCGTAGAAGAGAAAGAAATTTCCGGTCCCAATGGCCTGGCACATAAAATACCAGATGGGTAAAAGAGTGAGGTTATTATAAGTCATATGCCTATACTCTTTTGGCGTTTTCCAATACTTCGCTTTCCATTCAGTCAGAACTTTAAGAGTTTTAACTTTTGGATTAAAAAGAGAGAAGAAGATATTTTTAAAAACGCTAAGAGTTCCCATCATCCAGGTAAAGCGAGGATTAAAGAGAACGTAATAAAAACCACCAACTGTAAGTAAGAATAACGGGTGCCGTGCGGCCCTGTATTTTCTCTGCTGAGCCCCGCTCATGGCCTGGAATTCTTTTTTAGTCTTTACGTTAAGAGGACCTTTGTATTTTTCCCAATCACCATTAGTTGTATGATGATAAGCATGATGCTTTGACCAAACATATTGTGGCATGCCAGTGATAACGCCAAAGACATAGCCGAAGAACTTATTTAGCTTTACTGAATCAAAAAGGGCCCCATGACCACAGTCATGTAATAAGACGAAGAACCTGAGAGTAAAAAGAGACATGACTATTGAATAAGGAAGCACTAGCCAGTTCGATAAATGAATAGTCTTAATATAGAGGAGCCAAATAAAGATAAAGGGAATAATAGTCAAAGCAATCTGCCTATAAGCAATCGCATTTGATTTTTTAGTAAATGGTTCTAAGGTTTCTCGCCAGTATCTTTTATTATCCAAAGTATTGTAATCTTATGACAAATAGCGACTTCTGGCACTTGTTTTTTAGGCGCCTTGTTGCGAGGTGGCATAATAATCACTTATCTCAAATATCTAAAATGCTAATTATATTTATGACTACTTCTATTCTAGATTCACCTCAATTCATTAGAGGAGGATCTATGAAAAAATTAATATTCACAGTATTACTAAGTATAAACGTGGCCTTTGCAGCCCCTACGGCCAATGTGGCCATCTTGCTTGATACTTCAGGCAGCATGCAAGGTCTTATTGACCAAGTCAGAGACGGTCTTTGGCAAACTCTTAACAACCTAGGAGAGATTAAAAAAGACGGCAAGAAAGCTGATCTTCGCTTGGCCCTCTTTGAATATGGCTCAGGAACTGTTTCTTCTGAGGCAAACTTTATTCAGATGCTTTGTCCATTAACAACAGATCATACCAAGATTGCAGAGAAGCTCTTTGCCACCAAGACAACAGGATCTATGGAGTTCGCAGGAGAGGCCATCTCTCGCGCCACTATGGACTTAGACTGGTCAACTGACGGGGAGGACTTTAACTCGATTGTCATCGCTGGAAATGAAACTATTCATCAAGGAGCGACTAAGCCCTTAGAAGCTGCCCTTGAAGCCTTTAAAAAAGACATCTTAGTGAACTCTATCTTCGCTGGATCTCAAACAGTTCAAACTGGGGGCTTTAATAATGGCGGTGGTGGTTTTGGTGGAGGCTTTGGATGTGCCTTTTGCAATCCTCCAACGACTCCTACAACACCAACTGAGCCACCAACACCAACCTTTTCAAAGAACCCTATCTTTACTGAATGGGAAGAAATGGCAAAGGCCGCAAGAGGTGAGACCTTAAATATTGATCATAATAACTCGATGCCTTTTATTGAATCTCCCTTTGATAAAAGAATTGTCGAGATCACAGTTGAGATCAACACAACCTTCCTTCCTTTTGGGAAAGACGGACAAAGTGAATTTGATAGGATGATCACTCTTGATCGAAATATTAGAAACTCAGGAGCAGGCTCTTATATTGGCTGGGGCTCTTACCGAGGTGGAAACTTTGGGACAGCTACGAATGCTAAGTGGGATATCGTCACTGCTGTTATCGAAGACCCTAAGTTTGACCTTGCCGTTATCAGTGAGGAACATCTGCCTAAAGAACTAAAAGGACTAAGCTTAGAAGCTAAAAAAGCTGTTGTTCAAAGCTTTATTACTAAACGAGAGAACTTAGAAGAAGAATCAAAAGAGCTTGGTGAAAAAAGAAGAGTTTTCGTCGCCAACGAAATGCAAGACAGAGAAGGAGAGGATCAGCAAAATTTCGCTGCCGCCTTCAAAGATATTATTGTAAAGCAATTAGTTGATAAGGGTTTTGAGATAAATTAGAAAAAAAAAGCCCCTCGTCTGAGGGGCTTTCCTATTTATTTTACTTTAATAAGTTCAATCTTAAATTTTAATGTAGCGTTTGGTTGGATCGCTCCACCAGCACCTTGCTCACCGTAAGCAAGAGTTGAAGGAATAGCTAGTTCCCAAACATCGCCTTCTTTCATTAATTGAAGAGCTTCAGTCCAACCTGGAATAACTCCATTTACTGGAAAAGAAACTGTTTCACCACGTTGGTA
Organism: Sulfitobacter sp.; assembly: GCA_047630275.1. Taxonomy (GTDB): domain Bacteria; phylum Bdellovibrionota; class Bacteriovoracia; order Bacteriovoracales; family Bacteriovoracaceae. The sequence goes on from JBLHVN010000001.1 coordinate 1,073,845, forward strand.
AGATGAATCAAAGACTGTTCCATCAATCAAAGTACCTTCGTAATGAGTTTCAACAGTTGAAGTTAACTCTGGAGTTGCCCCAGTTCCTGATTCAAGAACACGGTACTGAAGTCCAGATTCAGTCGTTGTAACGCCTTCGATCTTTTTATTCTCAGCTAGGAAGGCTTCCCCTTGAGCTAGGTTCATCTTAGCAGCTTCGTTAGTTAATTCTTCGTGAGCAGCTTTCATCTTTTCTTGAAAAGCTCCCATAACTCTAGCAACTTCAGTTTCTTCGATCTCGCTTGCTTCACCTAGGAATGATGAGCGAACACCTTGAAAGAAATCATCAAATTTAATTTCGATGCTTTGTTTCTTAAAATCTCCACCAATCTGACGACCGATGATATAACTAACTTTTTGCTGATCTGTTTCCATAATTTTTCCTCTATCTTTGTTAAATTTACTGATTTTTGCCTAATCTAGCTGCCTAGAGGCGTTTTTCCAAGGGAAAGACCAAAGTCTAGGCCCTTAGAATAAAAAAATGTATTTGGCCTATAATTTAAGCGTGATTTTAAGGGGTTACTCCCTGAAGAAAAGAGAGGGTTCTTTGTTTTAGAATACATTGCATAGGGCTAATGGCATTCTTTTTTCATGAAAATCAAATTCTTCTTTTTAAGCTTATTAGTTAGTTCTGCCCTTTTTGCGAAGGACTATAGTTATATCTCGTTCTTTGAATCAAATATTAAAAGAAGCGAAGCTGAACTATTATCGATGCAGGGAAAAAAAGCTAAGTACCTTGATAAGTTTCACTGCACAGTTTTTAGAGATGATCTCTTTGCTAATGACTTTCAAAAAAATCCCAAAAAGAACTCCCTCAAGATCATGACAAAAAATGGGGATGTCTTAACTTATTCTAAAGGTCTCATTGGCATTGATAAGTTTTCAAAAAGCGTGGTCAAGGCTCTTTCAAAGATCGAGTCATCACAAATAGGAAGAAGTTTAATAGAGAGGTTAATGAGTGGCCCTTATCCTTTATGGATAAAGTCTGGTGGAAATCGTTTTGACCCGCGAAGCTTTGATCAACGTCCCATGTTTGGCATTAACGAAGCCGGCGCTCTTACAAGTTTTCTCACCAATCGTTTACAAGTGGACCGCCTAGAGTTTGATACCTGGGGTAGTGGAGGATTTGTCCTTTGGGATTCTAATAATGAATTCATGGCCATGGAGTCTGATGGGGTTAGCAGAAAGACCCCTACTTATATAGCCCTAGGGCATGAGCTTTATCACGCCTATGATTCCATTAGAGGTTTCCTTGATCGGCGCATGATCAAAGGGGAGGGCTATGAGTTTCAACCTGTCATTGAATACAGAGCGGTATACTTTGAAAACCTACTTCGAGCTGAAGCAGGAAGAAAGTATAGAAAGTACTACTCACCACCTTCAAAAGCAGTGATTGGCTCTATGCTCGATGAGTTTGGAGAGCCCATCTTTATTCCAACGGACTGTCTAAAGTAATTAAAAAACCTTCTCTCTTGAAGACATAAGAGCGGCAAGCTCTTCTTCTGAGACTTCTTTTCCTTGTTCTCTGTCTCTTTTTTCTATTTCTAACATTTGTAATCCGAAGTCTTTCATCAAATCTAGAGTGACCAATGAATAATCGTTCTCAATAGATAGGGATTCTTCAACTTCGCAGTGTTGTTCAGTAACGACAACCAGCCTAGCTTCGTCTCCGAGTCTTTTCTTGGCGATCCGGATCTGGTTCCTAAACTCATCAACTCTTGGGGCGCAGATGATAGCGTAAGAGCGGTCTCCACCAAAGTTGGTGGCCATCATCTCCCAGACTGATCCTATACCTTTATTATGTTCACAACTATATTTGAAAGATTCAAAAGTTGTGACACAGGTGTCGATGAATTGCTTTTTCTTTTTGCGGCTGATTTCTGTCATGGATTAATTCTAATCTAGGTTAGTAAAATAATCTTTACTCAAGAATCTGCCCACTAACTAGGCCACTAATTGTCTATTTTCGATCACAATTGCCTCATAGGTATGCGAATGCCCATCTTTATCCCAGATAAATATTGTTTAACTTACTAAAATTGAAAACTTAGAGATCTAATAAAGGAATTTAATTTTCAAATGTTTTGCCTAACTATTTCTTCACATCATCGTACTTTTTTTGAGTACATTTATTCAGGCAGTTAGACTTCTTTTGATAGTCATACTTACTGTATTTTAGCTCACAGCCCTGTCTGCACAGGTCAAATTTATTATCTATATAGATATCTTTGGCTGAACCACAGCTGGCGAGGAAAAGTAGGGCTAAAATCCATTTCATGATGACTCCTATAAGCCCATTATAAGTTCAAACCTCTGTTTTTAATAGCTTTTTCAATTTTTTCCTAAGAAAATAGCTACTCATCCGTTGTCCTTATAGAAACGGCCTTGGAGGTCTGGTGCAGACAAAACAACAATGGTTCCAAGAGGTGGTGAGTTCTTATGAAAGCTCTCTCTTGCGTTATACCCGAAAGATCACAGGTGATCTGGAGGCAGCAAGGGAAGTGGTCCAAGAAGCGCTCCTCAAGCTCTGGAAGCAGACACATGAAAAAGTGAAGGATCATATCCCTCAGTGGCTCTATGTTGTTTGTCGTAACCTGGCCATCGATAGGCTCCGTAAAAACAAGGGGACAATGGAATTGAAAGATGAAGAGCATTTCTCAATCACTAACTTACCTGAAGAAGAGCTTCTAAAGACTGAGGTCTTCGAGCAGCTCTTGAAACTTAAGAAGGCTTATCAAGAAGTCATCATCTTAAAGTTTCAAGAAGGAAGAAGTTATAAAGAGATCAGCGAAATCACCGGACATTCCGTTTCTAATGTTGGGGTTCTTATTCATGAAGGAATGAAGATCCTACGGGCAAGATTTGAGGAGGCTACAAAATGACTAAATTAACTGATGATCCTCGCTTGACCGCCTATGCATTAGGAGAGCTCCCCGTTAACGAAGTTAAGGAGTTTGAAATGGAATTAGAAAAGGACAAGGCCCTGCAAGCGGAAGTTGAATCGATTCAAAAACAAGCGGGTCTTCTTAAAGAAGAGTTAAAAACGGAGAGCGCTCCAAGGTTAAAGACAGAGCAGCGAGAAGAGGTGATTGAAGCTTCAAAGGGGTTTAATTGGAAGGGCCTCTTTTTTAGAGCAGGCTTTAGTTCTTTTGTAACGGCCATGCTTGTGGTTTTGATTGTTTATAAGACTCAAGAATCTCCTATGAATGACTCTCAAGTTGCTAAGAATGTCTTAGCTGAGCCTGAGCTTCAAGAGGAAGATCAGTTTATAGCAAAAGAAGAAAAGGCTGTTGTTTCTCATGATGTAGCTGCTCCAGCTAAATCTAGACAAGGGAGAGGAGAAAAACTTAAGGCAAAGAGACTCTCAGCTCCTAGGGCCATGGAGATGGCCTCTTCATTTGGGCTTCAAAAAGGGGGAGGGCATCTTGGAAACAGCTTTATGTCAACGCCAATGCCTCAAGCAAATACAGAAAGCTACGCGGAAGCTAAGACTAACGAATTTCTTCGCGTCTTAGACAAGCCTCTTTCAACCTTTAGCATTGATGTTGATACGGCCTCTTATTCAAATATGAGAAGATTTGTTAATAATGGAACTGTTCCACCTAAAGACTCAGTTAAGGTTGAAGAGTTTATCAACTACTTTGATTATAAGTATGAAGCGCCTACAAAAGGGGAAACTCCTTTTGCGGTCAACCTTGAAATGGCCGATTCCCCTTGGAATGAAGGGTATAAATTAGTAAGAGTAGGGTTAAAGGCAAAAGAGATTGCTCTTAATTCAAGACCTAATTCAAACCTGGTTTTTCTTTTAGATGTAAGCGGGAGCATGAACTCACCTAATAAGCTTCCTCTTTTAAAAGAGTCATTAAAGATGCTCTTAAGAAAGCTTGATGAAAGAGACCGTGTGGCCATGGTTGTTTATGCAGGGGCATCTGGACTTGTTCTACCTTCTACCGCGGCCAATAAAAGAACTGAGATCTTATCTGCTTTAAATAAACTAAACGCAGGTGGATCAACTAACGGTGGAGCGGGTATTGAGCTTGCTTATAAGACCGCCTTAGAGAACTTTATTCCTGGTGGGATCAATAGGGTTATCCTTGCAACCGATGGTGACTTTAATGTGGGAACTACCGGAAGAGCAGGGCTTTTAGATCTTATTAAAGAGAAGTCTAAATCAAAGGTTTTTCTAACGGTACTTGGGCTTGGAATGGGGAACTATAAAGATGATACCCTTGAGACCTTGGCGCAAAACGGAAATGGAAACTACGCTTATATAGATAATATGAACGAAGCTAAGAAAGTTCTAAATGAAGATCTTTCTGGAACACTGATGACTATTGCTAAGGATGTGAAGATTCAGGTCGAGTTCAATCCTTCTAAAGTTTCCGCTTACCGCTTAGTTGGTTATGAAAATAGAATGCTTAAAGCAAAAGATTTTAATGATGATAAAAAGGACGCTGGTGAAATTGGGGCTGGTCATAGAGTGACGGCCTTCTATGAGATCGTTCCCACTGGAGTTGAATTTAAAGGCTCGTCCATTGATAAGCTTAAGTATCAAGTGGCGAAGGCCAAGAAAGTAAGCTCTCCAAAGCTAGTGGTCTCAGAAGAGATATTAAATATTAAACTTAGGTATAAAGAACCAGAAGGGGATAAGTCTAAGAAGATTGAAGTTCCTCTTAAGGATCAAAGCCAAGAGTTCTCTAAGGCCAGTGTTGACTTTCGTTTTGCCATAGCTGTTGCAACTTATGCTCAGCTTTTAAAAGGTGACGATAGAGTTGGTTCTCTTAAATATAGCGATGTTATCTCTATGGCTAAAAAGGCAAAGGGAGAAGATAAATATCAGTATAGAGAAGAATTTATTGAATTAGTCGAACTTGTAAATCAATCAAAGAAATAAGAATTATCTGGTTCCTTCCCAGTAGTAAATACAAACGGGAAGGAACTCACCAGTTTTACAAGAAACCCCATACATTATACTGGCGCGGGCCTGACCAAATCCAAACTCACCTGTAAAGCCCTTCGATCCAAACTTAAGAGTTAGGGAGCTTACATTACTTGAATCAAGGGTATTAAAATCAGAGCCACAAAGTTTTAAAAGCATAATATCGTTTAGTTGAACGTCAGTTGTTTCCGGGGCCCAGTTATAAGTGAGTCCAAATTGATTGTTTAAGCTAACAGTTCCAGAGGCCGTGTGAACAAGTTCAACTGAAGCGTGGTGAGCATAGTTCGGGTAAGTGTCAGTTAAGGTAAAATCAATATTTCCATTTGAGACCACCATGGTGGCAGAGATATTAGGACAGACCCTATCGATAAAGCTTGGTGCCGTCCCATCTCCTTCATACACAACAGATTGTCCTGTATAGGTTCCATCATCGACTGAGGCGTCATAGGTCTCTGGGGCTGGGACACAGCCAAGGACCAGAAGGAATACTGAAAGATAATAACAACTTAGCTTCATAGACCTATTATATTGACAATACAGGGGCTCTGCCATGTGAGGCAAATGACACCAATTCTAGGCAGGGCACTTATGGATTTAAGCCCCTTAGAATAGCTCTAAGGTATTGATTTTATGGGAAAATACTAAACTAAAGTTATGGTTCTTTCTGGTAGTAACCGATAATAAGTCATCGATTATATATAAAGAAGGAATCTCAATTGAGAAGATGCTGGTCCTTTTTCATTCTTAGTTTAATCACTCTTCTGTGGTCCTCGGGAGCTTTCTCTTGCTCTTATCCTAATGGCACTTCGCTCTTTAATGAAAAAGCAATCTGTGACTCGGCCTCAGGGGCGACGGGAAATAAGTGGAACTGTACTTATGAGTATTGTTTTTCTCCAAAGCATCAAAGCTGGTTAATTGGTGGGAATCTCAATTGTAATTCTATTGCAACTCTTGAGGGGAGAACAACTTGTAAGGCAGATCTTGATAAAAAACTTAAGGAATATACAAGTGAGGGAAGAAAGTGTGAGGGAAAATCAAGCTGCTTAGACACACTTGATAACTTTGTCGATAAATTAACTTCCTGTACAACTAATATTTGTGAACAAAGGCTTTTAAGCGACAAAAATGCATACGTCTCGGCCAGAGATAAATGTGCGCAAAACTCAGATCTTACTCAAAGGGATAAATGTTTTAAAAACTTAGAGAGCTATGTGGCCAAGGTTGATGACTGTGGTAATGATTTAATGTGTAGAGAAAGATTAGAGAGCGAAAGAAACCTGTATGATTCTGAACTTGCTAATTGTAATACAAAATTTACGACAGAAGAGAAGGCCCGTTGTATCAACACTCTTGATGACTTTGTAGGACTTATAGATAAATGTGGAAGCGATGTAAGTTGTAAAGATAAGCTCCTTGAAGATAAAGACACCTATAAAGGTGAAGTTAGCCTTTGTGAATCAAAAGAAGGCAATGAGAGGATGCGATGCTTTGATGATATCGATAGGTTCTTAGTAAAGTACAAGAGCTGTGGGATCAATTCTAAGTGTAAAGATGAACTTCTCGCTGAAAAAGACTCCTATCAAAAAGAAGTCTCTAAGTGTGAGGCGCAGGCTTTTGCTGAAAAATCACTATGCCTTGAAAGGCTAGATTCCTATGTGGCGAAGTATGATGCTTGTGGGGGAAATGCCCAGTGTAAGAGCGATCTAGAGCAGCAAAGAAATGATTATATAGCTGAGAAGTCTAAGTGTGAAATTAAGCCCCAGTCTGAAAAGCTTGCCTGTGTCTCAAGGCTTGAAGCCTTTGTGGATAGTTATGAATCTTGTGGAACTAATCAAGTTTGTAAAGATAAGTTAAACCGCGAACGCTTTGAATACTCTGATTATTTATCTAAATGTGAAATAAAAGCTGAACCTTCTAGAGGTGAGTGTCTAGGGAAGCTTAATAGTTATGTATCAAAGTATGAGGCCTGTAGTGGGGATTCCGTTTGTGAGGAAAAACTAAGGATTGATAAGCAGGCCTATGAAACGGAAGTGGCCAGTTGTGAATCTAAAGGGGCAAGTGAATCTAAGAGCTGCCTAGATCGTCTTGAGAAGTATGTGCAAAGTTTTGAATCTTGTGGCAATGATCAAGCATGTAAAGATCTTTTAGAAAAAGATAGAAAAAACTATCAAGCTGAAGTGGCCAGCTGTGACGCTAAAACGGGGGATCAGAAGGTCAATTGCCATAAGCAATTAGCAGGCTTTGTTAAGTCCTTTGAAGATTGTGGAAGCGACGTACAGTGCCGAGATGAACTAAATAAATTAAAAGATGAATACAGAACGGAGAGTTCTAAGTGTTCTGCAATGGCAGATAAGGCAAAAGAGGATTCGTGTCTTGAAAACTTAAATGGTTTTGTCGATAGCTTTCAAAAATGTGGTAGCGACAAGGCCTGTAAAGATAAATTAGTTTCTCAAAAAGAAGAATATAAGAATGAAATGGCTAAATGTAATGCTATTAGCACCAGCGCTGAAAGAGACTCTTGTATTAATAAGGTGGACCGCTTTGCTACTAGCATGAAAGAGTGCAACGGTAACACCGCCTGTGAAAATGATCTTCTTAAACAAAGAGATGATTATGTAAACGCTCTGGTTAGCTGTAACGCTAAAGTGGGAAGTGAAAAAACAAGCTGTATTAAGAATCTTGAGCTCTTTGTCTCAGAATTTGAAAGTTGTAGTGATCAGGCCTGTAAAGATAAACTGTTAAAAGATAAGGACGCCTACGAAGCAGAAGTCTTTAAGTGTAATAGCAGTATAAGCACAACTGAACGAGTGAAATGCCATGAACGTTTAGAATCATATATAGCAGAAGTTAAGGCCTGTAATAAAGAGGCAAGTTGTGAAGAGAAGCTCGAAGAAAATAGGCTTAGTTATCAAAAAGAAGTCGCCGCCTGTGAGGCCAAGCCTTCTCGAGAAGAAGCCACTTGTAAGACAAATCTTGAAAAATATGTTTCAAAGTATAAAGCTTGTGGCGATGATGAATTATGTAAAGACAATCTCGAAGCAGATAGAACTCTCTATCAGGCAGAAGTCGCAAATTGTGAGGCGCAGCCAGTAGGGGAGAAAAAAGATCAATGCCTAAGCGCTCTAAATTCATTTCTCTTTAGTTGGGAGAACTGCGGGAATGATCAAAACTGTAAAGACGCTTTGTTAGCCGATAAAGATGAGTATAAAGAAAATATGGACCGCTGCAATGCCATGAGCGGGACTGATAAATCTCGATGCATCTCCCAGTTAAATCTTTATGTGGAAAATGTTAAAGCATGCGGGAGTGATCAACAATGTAAGCTAGATCTTAAGAAAGAAAAGAATGAATACTTAGCCGAAGCGGCAAAGTGTGACGCTTTAGAAGGGAATGAAAAAGCAACCTGTAAAAAGAATCTAAATGCTTTTGTTGATAAATTTGTGGCCTGTAAGGGAGATAAGGTCTGTAAAGATAATCTTATCGTTCAAAGAGATCAGTATAAAGCGGAACTTGCTAGCTGTGATCAAAAGATAGAGCCCGGTAAAACAAAATGTCATAATCAATTAGCAGATTTCATGGTGTCTTTAGAGGCCTGTGGGACGGACAAGGTCTGCGCGGATAAGCTCTTTAAAGATAAAGATGAATACAGATCAGAAGTGGCCCGCTGTGAGTCCTTAAAAGAGGCTGATGCTGTCACTTGCTTAAGTGATTTAGAAAAATACCTCGCTAAGTATAAGGCCTGCGGTGAAGACCAAGCTTGTAAAGCTCTCTTAAAAAGAGATAGAGATGAATACCTGGCTCAAAAGAATCAGTGTATTGAGCAAGTCGATCCAGGAAAAACTAAATGCCTCGATAGGTTGGCCAAGTTCTTAGCTAAGTTAGAAAGTTGTGGGGTAAGTCAGGTCTGTAAAGATGAGCTCTTTCGAGAAAGGGATGAGTATGTAGCTGAGTTAAATAAGTGTGAGGCCTTAAATGGCGATGAAAAGAAAGATTGCCTCTCAAAACTAGAACGCTATGTAACAAGCTTTGAGGCCTGCGGTGATGATCTTGAATGTAAGAATAAATTAAGGCAAGAAAAGGATCAATACATAGCTGAAGTTAATAAGTGTCAGCAAAGGCAAGGACCTGCTCGGGTAGAATGTCTTGATAATTTAAATAAATTTATGGCTAAGATTGAGGCCTGCGGTGAAGATAAAAACTGTAAAGATAGGTTACTCGCGGATAAAGATGCCTATCAAGCTGAAGTGAGGGCCTGTAACGCTCTTAGCCCTTCAAAAAGAACTGCCTGCTTGTCCAAGGTCGATGCCTATGTTCAAAAGGTTGAAGATTGCGCTTCAGATTTAGCTTGTAGGGAGAGACTCGATAGAGAGAAAGATGAGTATCAAGCTGAAGAACTAAGGTGTAATTCTAAAAGTGGAGTAGAAAAGGAGAGCTGTCTTAGTAATCTTAGTAAATACGTCGAGGCCTATGATAAATGTGGCAGTGACAACTACTGTAAAGACAAGTTACGCGAAGATAAGGACTCTTATGTGGCTGAAGAAACCCGCTGTGCTGGCTTGGGAGGATCTGAAGCTACCCAATGTAAAAAACAACTAAGTGACTTTATTGAAAGCTATATGGCCTGTAGTGATGAGGCCTGCCGAAGTGTCCTGAATAAAAATCGTCAAAAGTTTCAAGCAGAACTTAAAAGTTGTGAAAACGAACAAAGCCCTGATCTTATCAGTTCTTGTAAGTCTAATGTTAACTCATTTGCTGAGAGTTATTCTGCCTGTACTGATGATGCTTGCCGGGAACAACTTGAAAAGGACAGTGAAGAATATAAAGTTGAAAAAGCAAACTGTATGAATAACTCTGATCCTGAAATTAGAGGTCAGTGTATACAGAGGTTGAATAAATTTGTTGAGAGCTTTAAAGAATGTGAAGGAAGCTCGAACGCTTCTTCATGTAAAGAAGGCCTTAGAACTGATGCTAAAAAGTATAAAAAGGCTATTGCTGAATGTGAGAATAAACCTGATATCAATGCTGCGGATATTTGTAAGCAGCAAGTGAATGCTTACGCTGAAGGTAAAGGCGCTTGTGATAAAAAGCCCGCGGCATCGAAGAAGCAATGTATGGGTGAACTTGAATATGATATCGGGACAAAGATTTGTAATGCTCCAAAAACTTGTCCCTCTGGAACAAGCTTTAATTGTCAGTCAGCAGAATGCTTAACTGCACAGCAAGAAGCGGATGTTAAAAAACTGTATTTTGATTGTCATAATCAGGCCACTGAGGAAATTAAAAATGCTTGTTTAGATAATATGAAGACTGCCGCCACTGAAGGAAAGACCCTTGAAGCAGATCTTGAAAAAGCTGGTGAAGAGCTTGCTTCGGTTTCTAAAAAAGGTGCCGTCTCAGCGGCTTCTGGAATGATTGCTAGTTTAGTAGGGATCGTTGCAGGAGGGGCTTGTCCCTCTAATGTGATCTTAGGCATCGGTTCTTTAATGTCCATGATGAATGAAGTCGATCACTCTAAAGAGGTTAAGGGGCGTTTAGAAGGGCTCCAAAAAGAGTTTGAAGCTAGGGCTAAGGCCATGGATAAGAACTCTTTAGAATACCAAAGAATGGCCTTTGATTTTGCTATAAGAGGTTATGAGATGATGGCCCAGGCCTATGATGAAAAGGCCTCTAATTATGGAAATATCAAAGGTATCGGTGCTACTGCAGTAGGGATTGCTTCAATGGAACTGATAGCAGCTTCCATGGGCTTTCCGATCTGTTCAACCTCAGGTAGTGCCATTGCTCTTGCTGGTGGTGGGGTTATGATGGCCATGGCAGGAGGCCTTCAAGGAACCTCAAAATCTGCAGCTGCCTCTCATAGAGAAAAGGCCTCGAAACTAAGAAGTTTAGTTGAACAATGGGATACTTTTCATAAAAACGAAACTCAAAATGCTGAAGACTCACGCTTGGCCGCTCAAGGAGGGGCCAGTGGAGCCGGTGCCAAATTAAGCACTTCAATTGGTGCTGCAGGAGGAAACTCCCGAGGATCGCAAACTACTGTGAAAAAAGCCAGCTCTAATGCAATAGGGACAATTTCTAATAATACTAAGAGAGTGAATTCTTGTATTAGTAAAGACGGCAAACCTAATTCAAGCTGTAGTTGTATCGCTAAGAATAGCTGCGCTGAAAGCCGCCCTCCTGTGGTAAACCTTGTGGGTACGAAGCAGCAAAAGGCCTCTCTCACCAAGAACTTAAAATCGGCCAATAAAAAATTAGGGGTAGGGAAGATCTTCAAAAACTTTAACAGCCTCGCAAGAGGCCGTCAGTCTCTCTATGACTGGAGTAAAAGAAATAAAAAGCTTACCAACCAAAGGGTAAAATTTGCTAGTAATATGCTTAAAAAGTACAACTCCATAAGAGAGAAGAAAGGATTTAACCCTATAAAGTTTGATAAAAACTTTATCTCCAAGCACGCTAAGACTAGTGTTTCTTCTGCAGTGGATTTTAGCACCAGCGAAAACGATATTCGTGAAGAAGATAGCCTGAGTACTAATCTTGTTAAGAATATTACTCGATATAAAAAGCATGGAAGTTGGCAAAAACCAGTCCTATTTGACGTAGGTGTTATGTATGATGAGGAAGTTAAAGAAAAGCTAGTGGCTAAAACTAAGTTGGTAGATGGTGCCTTTATTAGCGCGGGCGAAAAAACGAATAGAGCTGCAAGCAAGGCTCTTGATGAAAAGAACCTCATCTCAAGAGATAAGTCCCTCTTTGGAGCGATTTCTAAAAGGTATCTAAAAGAAGCTAAAATTCAAGAGTGGATCTACAAAGAGGATTAAAAATCTTTCTTGAATTCAATGGCAAGGTTATCATTTTGATCCCATTTTCCAAAGAGAGATTCTTCCTCACCTGAATAGGTCTCCATTCTTATATATAATTGTCCAATATTGATCTTATAAGCTGCCCCAAGCAGTAGCGCCTTTCCTGAGTTTTCATTATCAATATTAAAGCCAAAGTTATAACTGGTCTTATCACTTACTTGAAAATTAAAGGAGCCGACTAAGTTATTCTTAAAGTTTCTAGATTGAATGGAACTAAAGAGGGTAAAGGGGAAGGTAATTGGTTGGTTGATGGATTCTTTAATATATTCCATGATAACATCGATCTGGTCGAGACCAAAGATCCGAGGCCATTGATCAAAGGAATATCGAAATCCTGCCATGGTTTGAGTATAACTATCATCTTTTCCTTCTTTGGCATTTTGTTTTAAGAATTCTCCGTGAACCTCAAGCCCTCCAAAAGTGGTAGAGAAGCCAGCGCTTAAGTGAGATACCGGGACATGCTCTTGCTGAATGATAAAAGAAGGAGCGGCGTTATTACCATTTGAGGTGATGTTGTTTTTTATGACAGCATCTGTATTCGCCCCATTAAAAAAGGCAACAAAGAAGTCATAGCCTTTTAAGGTGGTCTCAAACTTTAAGAGGTTTTGAGTGTTCTCCCAATCAAATCCTGACGGCCATAGAGATTCAATTTCATAATTTGTGCCATCATTTCTAGTAGACCATCTAGAATACTGATGGGGGGACTTGGTACTATTGATATAAGGAACGAGATAGAAACTTAACTTAGAGGTTCCAAAATAATAATCAAGAGAGCCGACAAAGATCCCGAGTCTTTGGCTCTTTACAGGGACAATATTATCGCTAGGAGAGAGACGGTCCGCTGGAGAGACAATCATGCCTTTCCCATATCGGATGATCTTCTTGCCTAGAGTAAAGTCAAATGTTTCATAGGATTTTTGCCAAAAATACTCATTGGCCACGACCAGTTTCTTTTTTGTTTCTCTTCCGGTAATTGATAGAGCGCCATTAAAGACTTCCTTTCTATTGCTAAATTCAAACCAACCCGAATAATTAAAATTAGATTTTGGAGTAAGTTCTACCTTATCTTTAAAATCCAATTTTAGATCAAGATGAAAAGACCGGATGTCTTTATTACTCTCTTCAGGAGGTGGATTAAAATAATAGGTTGAGCCTATGCTTAGCTTCCAATCTATATCGTATAGGTCTAAGATTTGCTTATCTTCTTCTGCAAATAATTCAGAGAGGAGAACCCCTTTGACAGGAACTCCTGCTTCAGGGCTAGGAGAGGAGGAGAAGATATCTTCTACTTCATCAGAACTATTAGGAACTGGGTTTTCATTAGCAAAAATATCCTCAACCTCTAAGGTGCTATTGGTTTTTGACCCTATCGAGACTTCTTCTTTTGGAAGAGGTATATCATCTACGCTGGCGGTATTGAAAAAACTGGTAAGATCTGGAATTTCAAGATCTTTTTGTACCTTTCCTTTTTCGGATAACCGAAACCTTTTAATCCTTGTATTATTTAGAGGGGTAATATAATCATTGCCAAGACCTTTGCTCATTCTCAGCTGGGGTCCATTGTAAATGATCCTAGAATCTCCAAATTTAAATTTATACCCATGATAACTTCCAGTGGGATCATCATAAGAGAGGCGTCCTTTTTTGAGGTTGATGAGAACCTTACCAATTGTGATCTTAGAGTTTGGTCCTAGGACTAATTTCTCCCCATTCCAAAACCTAAGGGTTAACGAAGACTTATTCCTCGTTACAATCATTATATTCTTTTGAAGTTTATGCTTAGGCTTTAAGTATTGGATGGTTTTACCATTGTTATAAACAACAGCAGTTCCATCAACCGACTCAACTTGCGCTATCTCCTGAGTAGAAGGGTCATAGCCAAAGGCGATTAAAGGGATAAGCGAAAGAAGGATCCATCCAATTTTCAAATATTCTTTTCCCGTTATTTAATATGCATTTCTTTTTCGACAAAACGTTTTGAAAAAACTTGATCATCGATCTTTTCATTGAGCTTTCTCTTATTTATCTTGATATAAGTCTTATGTTTATTTTCTCGGCTCATAACAGCAAGGTTTGGTCTCCAAACACTTCCGGATTTAATCCATTTTAAGTATTCAGCTTCTTTAAAGGCCTTTCCTTTCAAGTTGAAGTACTTAATCTTATGTGTGATCAATCTTTCTTCCTCCACCCATAATTGTCTCTTTGTATAGCCAGTGGTTCTTTTAATATCATTAGTTTTTGGAGAGGCTGTAATGACATAGCACTTTTTCTTTAGCCCAGGACAAGTCTCAAGCCTTTCACATTTGTAATTATGATTCTTTAAAACTTCTCCATCTAAATCCGCGTATGTAAAATCCGTGCCCATAAAGTACTTTCTCTTAGAGCCGCTTGCGATTCTTTGCAGTTTCTTAAGAGCCGGAAGATAAACCCATTGGTCGTCACTAGAATTATCTCTCCAGTTTAAGACAGCTGACCCTTTAATATCGTTAGGACTCATAAAGGTTAAGAGACCCTTATCACTGCCATCACTTAATTTCTTAGAGTAGTGCCTCATTGAGCGGTTTTCTTTTCTTTTTGATTTAACATCTAAGAGAACCACTGATTGCTCTTCATATTCAAACTTGGCTTTTTGCTTGCTCTCTTGATTCTTCATGATTGCATTTCCGTCTTTTGAACAGCTTGAAAAAGCATCAAAAAGAGGCGTGAACAGGAGCGCTAGTGATAAGTAAAAAACCTTCGTTTTCATTTGTAACCATCCGAAATATTGTTTGTTTGTACTTGAATTCTACAATACTAATTCTTAAAGGAAAACTAAACCTGATCACTTTGCGCGGTTAAGTGCTTTCCAACAATTGATAAAACATAGGGAGTCACAAAGAGGTCTGAGATCATGGCCAGAAGGATGACAATCGCCGATAGAAGGCCAAATTGTTTAATAGGGACCATATGAGAGATAAGTAGGAAAGAGAAGCCAATAGATAAAGAAAGAGAGGTTATAACAATTGGTGAAGTTTCTTCTTCAATTGTTTTGTTGATGGCCTTATCAACGCTATGGCCTAGGTTTAAATTATCTTTGAAGCGGGTGAAGAAATGAATGGTATCGTCAATGGCGATGCCCACGGTGATTGCAGCAACGATGCAGGTTCCTACGTTAAGAGGAATACCTAAAAGGCTCATAGAAGCAAATAGCCCAAGGATCGGTAATAAGTTGGGAGGGATTGCGGCCAGCCCCATTTTTAGATCCTTAAAGAGAAAACTCATAATGATAAAAATGATTAGAATCATAAAGATAATGGACTTGCTTTGAGCTGAAATGATAGTGGCACCAGAGCGCTGATTGAGGATGCTTCTAGCTGAGATCTTATAACTTATCTTACTAGGGTCTAAGTTTTGATCTAAAAAAAGATGAAGCTTGTCCATGGCCTTTTTTTGTTTGGCCGAAGAGGAGATACTGTGGCGGATTGTTATGTTTGCTTTTTTAAAATCAGAGGATACATACTTTTCATAATCATCCCCGGTTAAAGAGAGTAAGTATTGAGAGATAAGGTTCTTATTCTCAGGAATACTATACTCAGGATTATTTCCAATACTAATTTTCATTTGATTATTTATATGGGCCATAAGGCTTCCAAAGGATTCGGCGTCGTAGAAGTCTTTATTGGCCCTTAGTTTTCTTTCTAAATCAAAGAGGAACTTTAAATGCTGAGGGTCTTTAAAATCCCCTTCTTTTAATTCTAAAACCAAAAAGACACTATTGATCCCACCGAAGTGTTCTTCAAATACCGCCAGGTTTTTCCTCGGCTTAGAATCAGGAGTGATCATATTAATGGAGTCATTATCGGATTCGACAAACTGAGCAAGGTATCCTGTTATACCCGTATAACATATTAAGAGGATGAGGATTGTCTTTTTATAACTTCTGGCTTTGATAAAGAGCTTTGCAGCCATTTGAAAGATTGAATCTTTTTGAATTGATCTAACCTCTGGGATCTTTTCTTTAACAAAGAGGCGGATATGAAGGGGGGTGTATAAGATCGTGATGATAAAGCTAGCAATAAGGGCAAAGGCGCTAACAATACCAAACTCCCGAAGCATAACAATTTGATTGATACAAATGGCCCCAAATCCAAGGACAGTTGTTAAGGCGGTTAAGCTAATAGGTAGGCTTGTTTCTTTGAGGGCTTCTTCAAGAGCGCTTATTTTATTTGGACTTGATTTAAGATTATGTAGGTAGGAAGTCATGATATGCACAATTTCCGTAGTGGCCAAGATAAAGGTGATTGAGGGAATAGAACTTACTAAGAGCTGAAGAGGAATCTTTGCAAAAACCATAAAGGCGATGGTCCAAATCAAGCCAAGTAAGACGACAACAATAGGGATGATTGAAGCGTGAACTGATTTAGATCCTAAGAAAATAAAAACAGAGATGGCCAAGACCATTATAGGAAGAAGGGTTCGTTGACTCTCTCTCATTTCTCTAAAAGTAAAAAGCTGAATGGATGGAATCCCTGTTTGAAAATTTCTTTTAGCATTCAGTCCAAGCTTTCCTAACATTTGATTGAACTGAATCGAGATGTCTTTAAGAGGACGCTTGTTGCTGGCAATTTGCATATTAACCACGATAGATGATTTATCGACGGCTATAAGCCTCGTGGCTATCATGGGGTTCTTAACTGTCGAATCAATGATCTTATCTATTTCTTCTTGGCTCTCTGGAATATCTTCTAAAGCAGCCGTAGTGCTTAAGAGACCATCGACTCCAATAAAATGGGGGGTTGTAAAAAGAGAGTCAACCTTCTGCACCTCTTCAATTTCTTCAAGGTCCCAAACAAATTGCCTGATCTTTAAGAGGCTGTTCCTGCTTAAAAGGGCTTCACCCTCAAAATAGAGAAGGATGGAATTATCATCACCAAATTCTTCAATCACCTCTTCGTAAACAATCCTTTCTGGATCATCTTCAATTAAAAGCCTATCAAAGCTTGGATCAGATTGAAGTTGAGGGAGAAAATAAAGAGAGATAAGAGTAGGGATTATTAAGAGCGCTGCTGAGAGAGCTGGTCTTCTAGCGAAATAGATAAAAAGATGACTCACTTGCTAGCCTTACTGGGGTATTGATCTTTCTATCTTATCTTAAAAGGCCACTAGGTCAAGAAATTCAACGGTTTTGGCTAAAGTAGTTCTCTAGAAAATCTGAAAATCCCATTGTATCTGAAGCTTCAATATCTTTTTGTTTTTGGTGAGACTTAAGGGCCTCATCTTTTAACTTCTCTAAGACAGAAGGCTCTAGGGTTCTTGATTTTAAATCCCCAGAAAATTTCTTAGAACGGGCTAGGGTAGCTCCAAAGAAACATAAGCCTGTCTCTTTCATTTCATTGAGGATCCTCTCTGAGAAAAGAACACTTGTATCATCGATGGCCACTTCGTACTTTGAGATGGCCTTTGAGTAATCATTATTTCCAAGTTCTGAATCAAGCTTTTGGGCAACTTTATGAAGCTCTAAGAAAGTCTCTCTGGCCCAGTCTCTAGCACAGCGGTCAGTCTTACCATCAAAGAGGGTTAACCCTTTTTTACGGCCGTGCCTAGCGACTAGTTCTTGGTTATCTCTAAATCTTTTCGTGCGCTCACTGCAAAGTCCGTCATGATCTTTTAAGAGGCAATAGATGAGAAAGACATCTAGGAAAAGAATTTGTTCAAGTTCTACACCAATTGGAGAATAAGAATTGACGTCAACTGATCTTAGTTCGATATACTCAACGCCTCTATCTAAAAGAGCGTTGGTGGGAGATTCTCCCGTCTTGGTCACTCGTTTGGGTCTTACCCCGGAATAGTACTCATTTTCAATTTGAAGAATATTTGTATTTAATTGTTTGAATTCACCATTTTCTTTAAGACCCATGGCCTCATAACGAGGCTCTGTTGTTGTTATGGCCTCTCGTAAGCCTTTAGCATAAGAGTTAATATCATTATAACAAATATTGATCTTACCTTGCTCAGAGTTGGTGTAGCCAAGATTACTAAGTCTTAGGGAAGTAGAGCCTTCAAAATATAAGGTTCCCTTTTCATCAAACTTTGAGAGCCCAAAGTCCTTAGGAGCCTTATTTAAGAAAGAGCGGCAAATAGCCGGAGAAGAACCAAAGAGGAAAGGAATCAACCAAGAGAAACGATGGATATTTCTGGTAGCGTTCATATACCTTGCGGACTTAAAGTCTTTAAAACTCATTTTTTCTGAAGGGCAGATCTTTTGTAATTCTTCAAAGCAAACATCTGATAGTGAGAAGTTAAAATGAATACCTGAAATGGCCTGCATTCCCGATCCATAGCGAGACTTTAATCCTTTTCTATAAACCGATTTCATCGTTCCAATGTTTGAAGTTCCATAATTTGCAATAGGTATGGTCTCTTCTTTTTTTAATAAACAAGGCATGGAGTTGGCCCAAAGAAGTTCATCACCCATTTCTTTTAAAGTAAAAATATGAATCTCTTCAAGAAATTCGATAAGTTTCTTGGCATCATTAAAAACCGGAGTGACAAATTCTAAGAGGGCCTCTGAATAATCCGTTGTAATAGATGGGTGAGTTAAGGCAGAGCCTAGAGCTTCCATATGGGGACGCTCAGAAATATAACCGTCAGGAGTTACGCGCAGAGATTCTTTTTCGATTCCTCTTCGCAGCTCGCTTGAGAGCTTTATAGAACTAAGTTGGTTTAGATAATCTTTCATAGAGGCTAGGTTACACTATTTCAAAACTGTCTGAAAACTAGCAAGAATAAAGGAATGAACCGGAGTATAGAGGTATTTATCTAAATAAGGGTATTTGACTGTTTTAATCTCTTCTCTATGATTCATAAGGCTGGCCGTTGCGCATTCCGCAAACATCTCCATCGGGCCTAGCTTGGCATAGTCTGAAGGAAACTCATCTGAAGTTAGGGCACGAGAGATAGCCTCAGGGTCAGTTTTTATAAGAGAGATAGGAAAGCTTTCTCCTTGATAAGAATAAGTATCTTCAAGAATCTTCCATCTTGTTAAATCTAAAAATTCTTGAAATAACTTTGGCTCTGATTCAATAAGCGCGTGAAAGTTTTCATGAACCAAGGTGAGTTCCTGATGCAATGGATTCTTTTTATGATCTTCATTACTATAAAGTACGATGGCCCTATGTGAAGAGCGGTACTTTCCTCTATATCCCATAGGGTGAATGGGTTGTTTGAAGATAACATCAAGGGCCTCTGCTTTTTTAAAGAGTCTTAATTCTTTAGAAAGGTAGAGTGAGGCCAATCTTTTAAATTCTCTATTTGTGAAGGGGAAGTCTCCATTAAAAATAAGTAGTCCTATGCCTTTAAAGAGCCTCTCTTGAAAAGCCGCGGACTCAATATCCATGTTTTCTTTGAGAACTTCACCAACCTTAAAATCGAGAAAGTCGGGAATTCCATCTTCATCTCTGTCTTCCCCTTGAATGTCTTTATCTAGAGGGTTTAAGTCCATAAAGTTACTTACGCCATCTCCATCAATATCAGAATCTAATAGGTCAAAGACACCGTCAGCATCAAGGTCCGTAAAATTTCGGTTTGAATCAATTCCTTCAACATGATTAACAGGGCCCGTATGCTTAAGAAAACTCTTGGCCTGCGGCAGGTTAAACTTAAGAGGAAATTCTAGAGGCTCAGTAGCCCCTAGAGAAAGTGAGATAATAAATGGGAGGAGTAGAAAGGTTTTCAATGTCTTTTTAATCCACGGCCCAAGAGTCTGCCCAGTCTTCCATAAAAGAACCTGAGTGACCTTGGATAATATAACTAAAGATAACAACCGGTAGGTAGAGAGGCCCTAGAAGGGCAGATTGTTTTGCATGACCACCCTCATGTCCTGAAGCGAAAAAATAGCCCCCATGATTATCAAGCTCGAAGATTCCAAGGCTCATCTTTCCAGCAACCGGAGTTAACCCTGAGACGTCCACGTAGATCTGTTGACCGGAAGCTGAAACTTTAATAGTTGGAAAATCAACATACTTAGTAAAAGGAGAGATGATCGCTGCAGCCAGGACAACTCCTGCTCCTATAACAGTATTAACTAATCCCCAGGTGAGATTACTAATAGTCACTAAGATCTTTGAAATGATTGAATCAGGATTAGCGGGATCAAAGAGAAAGCTCATACCGGCTATTTTCTTATTATAATCTGCTTTTATCTTTTCAAAGTTTTCTTTTTCTACTGAATCTAAGATTTCAGTTGTATGAAAGAGGCCCTTTGTGTGTTTTTGCTCTTTCTTTTTAATCGCTTTAAGAGACTTCTTAATGGCCTTAGAAAGGCTCTTATCAATGGCACCAGTTTTCTTTAAAGACTTTAAGCTTATTAAGGTTCTTTCAATATCTTTATCAGCCACTTGAATAGCCCCGACCATCGTTAGGTGAAGGTCAAGAATCTCAGTTCTAAAATTCACGATAGGTTCACTTTTATCAAACTCTTTCTTCATTGATCCTAGCGTTAAAGGAAGGATGATTTGAAGCTGCTTTTTATTAAACTCTCTAAGGTACTGAAGAGCAAAGTAGATAAGGGTTTGATTCTTAGCGATGCCTTCTTTAGTGTTGATTAATTTTCCATTTGAATCAAACTTAAAGTTCTCTCTTCCTAGTTCTTGAACTAAGCTGATGAGTTCTTCTTGGAGGGCCCTGACTTCTTTAAGCCAAGATTCAAGGATGAATTGATTTGACTGAACAAAGTTTTGTGTTTGCTCCAACTCATTGCTCATCTGACCCGTAAGCTCAGGTCTATCATTTAATTTATGAGTGATGGCCTTTCTAAGGGAGTCAATACGGAGCCCACGCTCTAACCTCTTTTCATCTAAAGAACTGCCTTTCTCTTCAAGGTCATGCTCTAAAGTTCTAAGGACCGATTTAAAAGGAGAGTCTAAGTGCTTTGTCTTCATAAAGTTACAACCAACGAGGTTGAAGATAATGGTGAGCAAGGCGAGCTTGTGCAGAATTTTGATCATAGAAGGGGTCCTTTTAGGTTTAAAATTATGCTGGGTTTATATCATTATTGACGCTTTGCGCAATGTGCCTTGTAATACTTATCAACTGTTTAAAGCCTTTCAACTGTCTATTTTTTAGACAAATAATACTAGCTAAGTGTATGTAATCTATAGGGAAATCTGGCATAGGCTTTGCAGATTTAAACCTAGATGAATAAAATCAAATACCTTCTATTAGTTATACTCCTTAGTATCTCAGCGGCTCACGCTGATGCTCCCTATCCTTTTTACGACGTCCATGAAACGGCCGTTGATGGACGGGTTAATAAGGTAAAACTTCTACATAATGGCCTTGCGGCCCTGGCCCTTCGAATAGATATGATCAGAAGAGCTGAGCATGAGATTGTGTTGGAGTACTTTATTTGGGAAAAAGACCTCGCCGGAAAGATTCTTTTATTAGAACTAATGAGAAAAGGTTCTCAAATGAAAAGAGCCGGGCAGCCTTTTACGATTAGAATCATCTTAGATAAATCAATCACCATCTTTGAAGTCAATGAGTACTATGCAGAGATCCTTTCAAAGTATGGAATCGAAGTGGCCTATCATAATAGGGCCCTAGATCCTTTAACAGCTCAGTTTAGAGACCATAGAAAACTAATCGCTATTGATTCAAAAGAGGCCATCACAGGTGGACGAAACATCGGAGATGATTATTTTGACCTAGACCTAGAGTACAATTTCTTAGACCGAGATATTTGGGTTAAAGGGCCTATGGCAAAAACCATGAGAGACAGTTTCGTTGCTTATTGGAATCATAAAAGAATAGTTAAACAAAGTGTAGATCCAGTGGTTGAGGAATTTTCCCCATTAATCAGGTCTCAAAGAAGAAGAAATACGGCCCGCTTAGAGATTCATCAAAGAAAGAAAAAAGAGGCCATCGATTTCTTTAGAATAACAGACGAAGTAAGATTTGCTTCTCCAAAGATTATGAAAGTTGGGCTTAAGACCTTAGAGAAATTTAAAACTTATGATTGCCCAAAGATGACTTTTGCCAGTGACAAACCAGGTGGAAGAGCTTCAGTCTCTCTGTTTAAAGACTACGATAGTTATAGGATTTTAAGAAAGACAATCTTTAAAAAGATAGACGCCGTAAAACAAAAACTTTTCATAGAATCTCCCTATTGGATTCTTAACCAACCAATGGGTGAAGCTCTTAAGAGGCTTCTTGAAACTGATAGAGAAGTTAAGGCCTTAACTAATAGTTTAAATTCAACGGACGCTTTTTATGTTTCCTCTTTATTTTATGATCAAGTCTTTGATTGGGAAAAGATTGGGCTTAAGCCTTATGTTTATAACGCCGAATACTTAGATAATAATTTAGTGATTAGAGATAAGATAAAGACTAAAAGATGGGGAGTGCACGCAAAGACGATGATCTTTGATGAGGACTCCTTAATGATTGGAACTTATAATATCGATAACAGATCAGATTATTATAATAATGAAATGGCCATCTTTTGTGATGGAAATAAAGAATTGGTCATGGATCTTAAGAACAATATCGATGAGCGCATGAAGAATGCTTTTGAGATCACAGGTGAGATGCGCGCCCTTGATGGTAAAGGTCATTCCGCTGATGTTTATGGCGGCGCAGATGAAGAAGCTATTCGTAAGATGAAGAACTGGAAGATTCCAGCGAGGATCTTTGAACCATTTATGTAATTGATGATAAAGGTATTTAATATAAGTAATAGTTAATATTAAGCCTAACACCTTGAAACTATTGACCCGCCCTAAGCCATTGTTTAAGGGGGGGTTGTAGAATTTACAAGGGCCCTTTAAAATTTTTACAACGCAGTGTATAAGTTTCACAAGTCAGGTCCAACGGACTGAAATTATTCAACATTTAATCACTCTCAAGGAGTCCACTTAATGAAAAGCCTTTTTCTTGTATGCCTTTTTGCGCTTTCTCTTCAGGCCATGGCCTCTGATGTGCGCCTCGTTCATGGAACTTGTAAATTAGCCGTTCACCCAACTTATGCTAACGACGGGCTCAATCAGATCGTTACTCAGGCCGCGGATGATTACTTATCAAAGAAAGGTTACAAGATCATCACCATGAAGGCAGCTGAAGAAGAAGTTGATAATGTTATGGCCATTAAGGTGGATATGAAGACAACAGTAAGTGAAGGAAAGGGACGCTGTAAAACCGTAATGAGCCTAAGACCCACTCTTAGAGAGCTTGATTCAGATATGTTACTCGCTACCATAATCGATAAGAGCGGATCTTATAAAACTGTTTCTAATAAATGTATCAAGGCCATCATCAAGAACATCAAAGGCTACCCAGCTTGTTCAACAGTTCTAGACCCAGATGCAGAAGTAACAGCGGCTAACGAAGCTCCAGAGCAACCTGAACAAGAAGAACAATCAGAAGAGAGCGAAGAGACTCTCAAAGAAAAGATCAGAAGGTTTTTTAAAAGATAATTCAAGATAGGCTGAGGATTGCATCCCCGAGGCCTTAGAAAGCAAGAAATTGCTCTCACCCCACAAATGAGCCCCTTGAAGAATTCTTTGAGGGGCTTTTTGCTTTCTTAGCTTCTTACAAGGTAAGAAGGTTGATCATTAATTATTAAAACGTAGGGAAGTAGTTACTTCTTGAGATGAAGGGTCTTGGCTTACTTTTATGAGCATACCGAACTTCTTACTAAGAATCTTGGCAATATAAAAACCAAAACCATGCCCGAGCCCAGCCCCTTTTGCGGGGACAAAGGTATTTAGGTCATTCAATTTTTCTTCTGGTATCAAGTCACTTGAATTCTTAACCTTGAGGGATTCTTTTGTTATCTTTATAGAAATGGTGCTCTTTGGATGGCTATGATTAAGAGCATTGGTAAAGATATTATTGATGACAGTATTCTTTAAAAGAGATGGGGGGATCTCTGCATTGAGGTGTATAAGATCTTCAGATTGAAAATCAATACTAAGACCTTTATCAGAGATCTTTTGACTATGGATCTCAAAAAGGTCCTCGACTAACTCTTTAAGGTTAATAGGAGTTAAGTTCTTTCTTGGGTTTATATAAGAGACGCTCTCTAAGCTTTTTAAACTAAAGAGGATATCATTTATTTGATCAACTCTTAAACTTAAGTTCCCGAGCAGCTTTTCATCAAAGACTTGCTTCTTGATCATCTTTTTAAGACCTAGGTCTAAGATCATTATTGGGTTACTTAAATCGTGAAAGACAATCCTTAAGATATTCCGCTCACTCTGGGCATTTAAGAGGCTCTCTTTGATCATTTGATTCTTATCGAAGTTAAAATAGAGAAATACGCATAGTAAGAAGATGATGATAAAAATAATGAGGAACATTAGAAAATTGTTCTTCTTAACTTCAGAATGAATCTTTTCTAGGAAGATTCCAAATTCAATCTTACGCCCTAAAAACTCTTCCACTAAAAAGATTGAAAAACTATGATCTTTATTTTCTAAAGATGAATAGAGAACTCTCTTTGTGGCAAAGTCTTTAACTTCTACTTTAGACTTTAGGTGAAGTTCCTTTTTAATGAACTTTTCAAATAAATGATCAACTCTAATAACGATATTAAGCCAACCAAATGATCCTTGTCTAAAGTTGACTGGAGCGTAGAAGATAACAGCTGTTCCCCCTTGGATTATCTTAACGGGAGGAGTAAATACGATGGAATCACGGCTTACGCCCTTTTGAAATATGTTCTTAATTTCTGGATCGGGATGGTTCTTAAAATCAATATTTAACGCTTTTTTATTTTTCTCATAAGGATAAACATGACTTAACTTAAAGCCTGAATTTAAGAAATTAAAAGCTAAGACTGTTTTATTTCTGTTGGTGAATTCTTTGGCTCGGATGGAATAAAGATCCTCATCAAAATGATCCAGTGACTTAAAGACCTCAACTTCTCGTTGGATGTCCTCCTCGAGGAGCTCTAGGAAGTTCAAGACCTTGTCTTTTTTTAAGGCTAAGATATCTTTTGCCTGAGAATCAATCCACCTAAGGTCTGACTTATAACTTTGATAGCTAAAAATAGCTGTCAAAGCGCTTAAGATAAAGAGGACCAGGGCCGACTTAATGAATGATCTTAACTTTGTGGACATTTAAAAACCTTTATGCATTTAAACATATTTGTTTTAGTCTTATTAATCAACAAAGAGCGATGCGTTAGTGTCAATTTTAGAGTTCGTTAGTTTCTTATCGGTCCTTTGACTCCTTAACCTTAATGACGCTTTCATTTTTTAAAGGGGGCTAAATAGCTATTTTATAAAAAACCCGATTATAATAAAGCATCTCTAAATAGGAAAAGATTATGGAACTTGGAAACAAAGGCATTATTCACGGAGAGTATACCCATTCAGCGGAATCAAAGGCGCGTTTTATGTCTTCGGTTTATAGATGGATGACCATGGGAGTAGCGCTTACGGGATTCATAGCTTATATGATCTCACTTGATCAACAACTTGTGATGACCATCCTCTCAAACAAGATTCTTTTTTATGGTCTCATCATTGCTCAGTTTGGCTTAGTGATCTATCTCTCTGCTAGGATTCAAAAGATGTCAGCGACGGCAGCGGTTACATCCTTTTTAGCTTACGCCTCTTTAAATGGCATAACCTTTTCAATCTTCTCCATGATCTATACAGGTGCTAGCATTCAAAATGCGTTTATAGCAGCGGCCTGTTCTTTTGCTGGCCTTTCTTTTTTTGGCCTAGTGACTAAAAGAGACTTAGGGCCTGTTGGGACCTTTTGCCATATGGGTCTTTGGGGGTTGATCATCTTTAGTTTAATTTCCTTTTTTATTCCAAGCCTTCGCGGCGGACAGATGGGAATGATCTACTCAATGGGTGGGATCCTTATCTTTGCTGGACTGACCGCTTATGATACTCAAAAGATCAAGTCTTATTCATCTCTTCATCCTGAAGGAAGTGACGGGGCCACTAAGTTTCAAATCATGGGGGCCCTTACTCTCTATCTTGATTTTATTAACTTATTTCTCTTTATCTTAAGGATAATGGGAAAGCGTAAATAGTCGGTTTTAGAAATATTTAAACCTTTTAACCGAGTTAATCGCGCGGCTACAACCTAGTATTTGTTGGAAATAGTAATTGTTTATATTTATTTAGAATATACAATGAATGCAACCGTACTGGAGTAATTAATTAAAGCGATCAATCTAACTTTATTATTCGTAGGATTTATCATTCTTTGCGCAAGCTCTTATCTGGGCTTTAAGATATTTCCAGAAGCGAGTAAACAAGAGACTGGTAAGCAATGGCGATTACAAACATACCTTATGGTGCTCTTTGCTCTGAGTTACTTTGCTTGCTTTGGCATGGTTTATTTTGATCATGATGACTTTTTAACTTCCTTAACTTTTGCTATTTTCTTCGCTGGATCCATCTTTGTTCTTCTTTCTGTTTATGTAACTTCAGGAATGGTTAAGGAGCTTGTTAAAAAAGGAGAGAAGTTAAAGGTTGATCTTGATCAAACGAAAAAGAAGCTTATTGAAACAAAGAAGGTTGCAGCTTTAGGAGCAATTGCAGAAGCAACAGCTCATGAAATCAATAATCCTTTAACAATAATCTTAAGCTCCCTAGAAGTAGTTAAGAGAAGGGTGGCAAAAGGAGAGTTAACTGAAGAATACTTCAATCAGACCCATGAAAATATAAAAGAGGCCGGCTCTAGGATTAAGAACACAGTTTCCGAGTTTCAAAGTTATTCGTTTAAAAACCATCAAGATAACCTTGTGAGAGTTAACTTAATTATACTTCTTAAACAAGTGACTGACGAGCTTCAAGGGGATTTTAAAAAACGAGATATAAATATAATATTAGAGTATCCTGAGGATGTGAAGGTTATTAGTAGAGAAAAAGATGTAAATGAAATTTGCACTATAGTTATTATTAACGCGATAGAGGCATTAAATAAATTCAGTGGTTCTAAAGAAATTCTTATAGAAGTCATTCCTAACTCCAAAAATAGTATTCTTCGTATTCATAATTCAGGACCTATGATTGATTCAAATATAATAGATAATATATTTGATCCCTTTTTCACTACTAAGGGCCTAGGGGAAAGTAAGGGAAGAGGACTCTCATTGGCAAAAGCCATCATGTTATCTCAAGGTGGAGATATCAATTATATTGTGGATGAGGAAAAAGCTCATTTTGAAATAACTTTTGTAACTGCCTAAAAAAAGACCCCATACCTAATAGGCATGGGGCCCATCAAACTATTTACAACTCTTAACTCTTAATTTTTCAACTCTGATGACATTATTGTCTTCGTCTTTGAATTTTACAACCCTGTCTGGCTTTTGAACAAAGAGGACTTCATCCCATCTAACGCAGTCATCCCCATCAAACTTTCCACAACGAAGGCGGCTGCTTGTTTCTGGCTGAGTCATGATGATAGGAATACTCTTTAAGCACTTTCTCTTATCTTCGTCTCGGCTCCATTTTAGGCATTTAACCGAAGGGGCGTAGAAGGTTTTATCCTTGTGGCATAGTTTCTTACTATAGACCATGTTTACCCAGGTAGAATTCTTTTGGAAGTGAACACTGCCTCCATCGATTCCACCTACGCCGGCAAAGGCGCTTAGGCTTATTAAATAAATTGATAATATCTTTAACATCTTAATCTCCATTCACACTATCTATTGTTGAAAAGGTAAAGATTGGCATTGAGCCTTTATACTTTGGATCACCTGCAATCTTAAGTTTCTTATAATAGGCCTCTTCTTCAATGGCGAGCCATTCAGAGAGACCTTTCTCATTTAATCCTTCTGCGTAGAAGTTCATAACATTCTTGCCGCGAACTCCGGCATTATCTGGTCTACAAAACTTTTGCGTAAACCTAAGACCCAAGGTCTTGATAATCTCCCCATCAAAGGTTGGGCAATTCGGCCCAATCTCATAGCGGTCTTTATCAGTCATCTTTAGAAGATTAAGCGCTTCTAATTTTTCGATTAACTCCACCCCATATTGTCCATAGCGAAAACAAACGGCGTCTTTGTATAAAGGGCCTGTTCCTGCGAGGACAAAGAGTTCACCGATCAGTGGGTCTTCTTCTATTAATTCTAAAAAGTTTACTTTCTTAAACTTAGTGCATTCTAATTTAGAAGGTCCATAATTTTCAAATTCTGTCCTAACACTATCAGGACAAGCAAGAAGAAGTTTCTCTCCTGTTTCTTCCCCGGTGAAGACTGAATAAAGCTTAAACATAGTGGGGATGGAGGGTTGGTTCTCTTTTTGTAATAACCGTTTAATGGTTCGAGCGTTGATACCAGTTTCTTTGGCAAGGATTCTAATGGCGAAGCTCTTGTTAGGAAAACTATCTAAATAGTTGGCTAGATCTAGGCTAACCTGATCTCCGAGGGGGAGCAGGCGCTTTGAATCGCTTTTGGTGTTAGTCTCGTTTATCATTGCTCGGTTTTTATCATGGACAAGGTTATTGGTTATCTTGCTGTAATCTTTATAGAAAAAGGGCCCGTCACCGGGCCCTGTATCTAAAAAGGAGAGTGCCTTTTTACTAACTACTTACAGGTAGGTACCTGAATTCTTACAGTTTTCACTAGGTCTTGGTGGTCTTCGTCGCTGTAGAATTTTACAGTCTTAACATCATCTTGGAAGTATCTTACAGTTTCCCATGAAGTACAGTTACCACGCTCTCCACCTTCAAATGAAGCACATCTTTGACGAGTTGACTCTTGTGGTTGAGTCGCTGTGTACTTAACGGTCTTAATACATCTTCTGTTATCTTCAGAAGTTTCCCACTTAACACATTTTGAAACAGTTGCTTCGAAGTTCTCACCATCAAAACATAGGCTCTTTGAGTAATAGGCATTTACCCAAGTAGAAGCTTTTTGAAAATGAACCTTGTCTCCTGACATGCTCTTAGCATTAAAAGGAAGGGCAAAGGCCGAAGTTGAAATTAAAGCTGCGATTACAATCAATACATTTTTCATTTTTTCCTCCTAAGGAATTTATTTGTCCGCGTTAGCGGTGGTTAGTTGCTTTGTTGAATCGAGTTTTAGGGGGGCCAGTAAAAAAAGGCGAGAAAACTCAAAAAAACTTTATTTTTTATGGGACATGTCTTTAATTGGTGACGAGGTTTTTAGGACATGTCCATATGAAGTTCTTACAAAGATCTAGCAAATATCTATAAATCAGGTACTTAGAAATAAATCAAACTTAGGAGAAAGATATGAAACTATTAATCACGGCCCTCTTGTTAACCTCATTTTCTGCGAACGCGGGCATCTTTAAGAGCTTAGCTTCAAAGATGGAAGGAATGTTTATCTATAACCACACTATCTTAGTCATTGATCATGAAGGGGAGAGTGAAGATGGATTTTTAAGAATAGATGTTGATGATGTCATTAAGATAAAGGCCATCGATAAAACGAAGATTAAGTTTGAACTTGAATCTTGGTTTATGAACGCTCATAGCTGTGGGCTTGATGGAGTTGCAGAGAAAAAAGGAAATAAGTTTGTCTATACAAGCACAGATGATTGGAACGGTAATACTTGTGAGCTTGAGATTTCTTTAGATAAAGAAAATGGTATTGTTTTGAAAGATCAAAACTATGCTTGTGCTAGTATGGCCTGTGGAATGCGTGGTTCCTTAGATGGTGCAACCTTTCCAGAAAAAAACTAATTCTTCCACCTACTTGGTTTTTTAGAAGACCAAGTAGGTAGATTCTTTAATTAAAGCTTCTTTAAAAGCAAAGCTTCTCAATCTTTTGATCTATTTCTTTAAATGCAGATGGTTTAATCTGTCTTAGAGGAGCAAGCTCATAGACTTGTTCACATTTTTTCGCTAGCTCACAAGAGAGCCTCTTTTTATCAGAAGAACTTAAGGCCATTGTTTCGTACTTATAACCTTGATAAGTCGCAAAGTTTTTGGCCCATGATCCAAAACCACTTTTTCCGGTTTCAATGATACGGCATTCATTTAGACCCTTTTCTGTGCAGATTCTCAGGGCCTGCTTAGATAAGAGCTCCATTGAATCAGTGCCTTTAAAGCTCTCTGAACTTGGATTTTTTAAAAGTTTATGAAGAGGAAATGTTTCATGACAATAAGGAGTTAACCCCATCTTAGGTGAAAGGCTTGAGTAAATGCTAAGGGCCAAGTCTGGTTGATCTGCTTTAATGAAAAGTAAGTCCAAAAGAAGGATCCTTAAATCCTTTTTAGATTGGCTGAGCTTTTTATAAATAAGGCGGTCGATCAAGATTCCATCATCTGTCTTTATAGCGGGGTAGCTTACACCATTGAATTCTAGCCCCTCAACTAAAGCCAGTCCTCGCGTAGAGAGATCAGGTAGTTGATATCCTGGACCAGCTTCTTTTTTAATCTCTTCAAGGTTATTAAGGATCTGGCGCCTTATCTCATCTCCTCCGTTTCCGACATCGTCACCGCCCGAGCGCAACCTTCTTTGAATTTCTTCTCGTTTGACTCTATGAACTTTGAATCTTAATTTCTCAAGAGGGATAATATCTAACTTAGGATTTAATAGGATCAGGGCCTTATTCTTTTTCTTTTTAATCCGAAGCATCTTCTCTTGTGCCTGAGCGAGAGAGAAAAGGCTAAGAAATAAACTTAAAAGGACTATTAATCGCATTTGTTATCCTTTTTTAATCTTGCCAGTTTCTCTATAGATGAAGAAGTAACCCTTCCTCCGGGAGCAGCAGCATAGGTTTTCTTGCAAGCTTTAATTTTCTGACAAGCTTCAGCTCGTCTTTCTCGCTTGCTTCTTTTCTTTAATTTATCTTTAAAGCAATAGGCCTTGATGGAGGTTTTGTTCTCAATTTTTATAAAGCCATTTGAGTTACTCCTCTCCATAGAGGTTTGACCACTAATATAGTCAAAACCGTAATAACCCGCTTTCTCACATTTTTCTTTTACGTCCTTGACGGCGTTCTCATAGGAAGCGTTGTTGGAAGCGCTATTAAAGACCATCACTCCCGTAGAGCTCATAGGGGCGAAGCCTTTACCTGAGAACTTCTTTTTAGAAGTTACGGTCTTTGTTTTGGCTACCCTAAGATTACAATAAGGATTAGAGGTTTGTTTTTCTTCAGACCTGGGGCTTAGCCTTGAATAAAGGGGACTACTTAAAAGGTAATCATCATCATTGATGCCAGCGGTCCTTAATAGTTCATGAATAATAAGAGGCCTTAAGTCTTGATCAGTCTTTTGAAAATCGATCCAAGAGTTAAGATCTAGGGTAAGGCTTCCGGGAATTCCTATAATATCAACTAAAGAGCCCGTGTTATCGATTAAGGGTTTAGATGAAGTAGAGAAGCTTGTTCTTTCTAATGATTCACGAAGATAATCTAAATCAATTTCAGATCCATTGATCATGAATATCTCTGAAATAGATGAGAGTTTAGAGATGACTTCTGTCGCTTGAAATTGAAAGTAATTGATAACCCTTTTTTTCCTTAATTCTTCAAATTCATCGGCTTTAAGGTTAGAAAAACTAAGAATAAGAAAAGCGGTGAGTAGTACTTTCATTTTAACTGCTCCCTGCTTTGGGGGAAGAGTTGAATATTTAAGCTATAGACCTGATCTTTTGATTCACCTGACTTTAAAAAAGAGGCGAGCTCTAGTCTAAAGTTCTTGATCATCTTCTTTGCTTCTAAAAGCTTAGATTTATCAACAGGCATCATAATAGAAGTAATATCACGTTGATCAATTTCAACTTCTTCTAAAGAGGCCTCGGCCCTTTTAATATTTTGCCTGTGAAATGAGCGGATGGCGCTGGAGGGAATATCACTTGGAGTTTCTAGAGATTTCTCTGTTCTCACTAATTTTCCATCAACCTCACTTATTAATCCTAATCGGATAAGTCGGTTAAGGGCCTCCCCTACTTCAATCATAGTGATGCCAAGGGAGTCAGCTATCCAGGAATTATCATTCTTAAAGTTCTCTAATAAACATAAGTTTAAGATCCCAAAATGATACCAATCATTAATGACCTTAAAGTGATCAAGCTTTATTTGTTCGTAATCAAGGTCATCTTTTAAAGAGCGTGACTTTCTCTCTGTCTCATTAAGACGGTAGAACTCATCTTTACTTACCGCTTTCATAAACTCTTCATTGGTCTTTGTATCAAGTTTTAACTTAAGAGAGAACTCCAAAGCCCGGGTCATGGTTAATGCTCTTTTCCCATTTAAGATTAAAGAGAGAACTGAAGGGGAGCAATCAAGAAACCTTGCAAATGAGCGCATGGAAAAAGAAGAGTTGATCTTCTTTTTCTCATTCCAAACATCCTTAAGGATATGAATATAGTTTTCTTGCCAAGGGGACATAGGTTAATTGTACGAGATCTAGGGATTTAGCGCCTTTTGGCCTGAAGGAATTACCTCCCTGTCAGCTTTTTAGACAGTAGTAAAAACAGCTATTTAAGGAGTTGTTTGAGAGAAGCTGAGTATCATAGCCCATTTGTAATTCCTACCCGTTTCAGGGGGGGATGAAACACTTTGAAGCCACATGCTCTTGAGAAAAAAATTGGTTGAGTTAAGTTAGCGCCACAAAACAAATCTTAAACCAAACACGGGAGCATACATGAAAAGCTTATTAATTGCAGGAATCATTCTTTTATCTTCAGGGTCTGTTCAGGCCAAAGGTCTTGGGGACATTCTTGATACGATCACAAACCCGAAGAAAAAAACAAAGACCATTCAGTACGTGCATAGAACTGAAGAAAAAAGTGAATGCGAAAAAGAAGGGAAAAGAATTGCACAAGAAAGAGTGATCGCTTTATGCCAAGAGGAGTTTAAAAAAGAATGTAAAAGGATGGGGAAGCCATCAGTGCTCTCACCTGTTGAAGAGGTCTTAGAGGTACCAGCAACAATCGAAAAGTATTATAGCTATGATACAGACGATAAAAATGGCTGCGAGGCATACGCTCTAAAGGAAGCAACAAAGTTAGCCCTCCTAGAGTGTCAAAAATCCTTTGGAGTAAACGCTTCATGTGAAGTGATTAACTCAGTGATCACACGGCCAGTAACGAGGACAGTCTTTTCATCAAGTCATGGTGGAATGTTTAAGAAGTATAAATGTGCCGCAAAAGCAATCAGTCAGCCACAGATCAATGGTGGAACTCAATACGCTTGTACCGTTTCAGCAAGTGCTAAGGCGAAGAAAGGTTCTTGGAGAGATGTTCTAGGGGATGTTCTCAATAACTAATAATTAATAATTAATGCTAACTTTAAAAATAAGGATTAAATGATGAAAACACTATTACTAATAACTTTAATGATAATCAGTACGAAAGCTTTTTCAGAAGAAGGTTGCAAGCAAGTCGGGGAGTTAAAGAAATGCGAGATTGAAATCTCAAGGCACTTAATTGATTTAAGTAAATGTAAATTAAAGCCTTCAAGTAATTCTCGCTCTTACAGCTATGGTTATTTCTCTGTGGGAGAAAAGGTATTAAAGAGAACCTGGCTTGAAGACGCTGGTGGAGTTGTTGATGGCAGCATGACTAAGAAGGTAGATGATGAATTTAAGACAGTTCAAACTGACCAGGCCTGGTATTATGGAAGCGATGCTAAATCAAGATGCCAAGGGAAGCGAGACGTCTACGAGCTACGTCTTGAATCTAAGAGTAAGATCTTAAAGTTAATCAAAGAATTTCTAAAGTGCTAACACTTAGGCCTAGGTTAAAAAAACTTGGGCCTATTTCTTTTTTCCCCAAATCTCTTCAAGACGCTTATCTCGACCACAATTCCAGCGGTAAGCCTTATAGCGCAGAGGGCTTTTCTTATAATAATCTTGATGATGGACCTCTGCTCCTTTAATTGGATAAAATCGAGAGAACTTCAGAATGGGGGTCACCACCTTTTGCTTAGGAAACTTCGCTACTATGCTCTTTTTAGACTCTTCTGCCAGCTTTACCTCCTCCCTAGTTGAAGGAAAAAGAGCGCTTAAGTAAGCATGGCCTTTATCACAAAATTGTCCTCGAGCATCAAAGGGATCAATGTTCTTCCAAAAGTGATCTAGTAATTCTTTATATGAGACTACTTTTGGATCATAGATTACTTCAACCGCTTCATAATGACCGCTGTGATCACCTCTATAAGTTGGGTCTTTAAGAGTCCCACCGGTAAAGCCAGAAATGGCCTCAGTGACGCCTTTAACTTTCTCAAAATCAGATTCCATGCACCAAAAACATCCCCCTGCAAAATAGGCCTTAGCAGCGAAAACATTGCTGCTAAAAAAAAGGAGGAGAGTGAGAAAGCTTAGTTCTTTTAGATTCATGATTACCTCTGGCTATTAGTGTAATAGAGTGGGGGATCTGTGACAGCTTTTTTATAAGAATATAGCTTAAATTCAGGTAAATAGTTGTTATCTGAAGTGAAAACTAAAGTCCACCATAGGTAAGATTGAGGTATAGCTTTGTGAAGGCTCTGTTTGATTATTAGAGGAGTCGACCACTTCGTTGATACTAAGTGAATGATAACCAATACTGGCCCCAAGCATAAACTTTCTGGAAATCTTAACTTGATAGCCAAGGGCAAAGTGTAGGGCAGAGCCATCTATATCCTCTGTATTGCCTCCAGTCTTTCTCTCTCCCTTGGCAAAGGGAAGCCAATTCAATGAGGCAAAGATGTTCTTACCTTCGTTCATATACCAAATGAACTTAGGACCCATTTCAGTCGTGGAGACTTCATCTTCATTTGTAATGTCGTCAGATTTGAAAGTGCGGCTAAACATCATATAAGTCCAACCAAGATAAAGCTGGCCACCACCAGTGAGGCTAGCTCCTACAAAGAGAGAGTTATCCATCTTGCTGTATTCAAAGTTAGAAACATCGTCGGAATCACTAGAGAAATTATTTGAGAAATGAATAGTCCAGGCGCTATAACAAGGAGACGCAAATATTAAAGAGAATAAGACAAGAAACTGTTTCATATTAATTCTCCTCATAGGTGGATTTTGGAACTTTAATTATTATAACGAACTATACCTATAGAGGAATTGTTTTTTTTCTCATTTATTTAAAGATATCTTTTAAATAGACTCCTGTGGGGCTCTTCTTGCTTTTAGCCACCTTCTCAGGGGGGCCGCTAGCTATGATCATTCCGCCTCCAGAGCCACCTTCAGGTCCTAGATCGATGACCCAATCAGCGGTCTTAACCACATCTAGGTTATGTTCAATGACGACAATAGTGTTACCAGCATCTGTAAGTTTTTGAAGCACCGCCAAGAGCTTTCTTATATCTTGAAAGTGAAGACCTGTTGTTGGCTCATCTAGGATATAAAGAGTCTTTCCTGTGCCTCTTTTTGAGAGCTCTTTAGCCAGCTTGATTCTTTGTGCTTCACCACCAGAGAGGTGAGTGGCGGGCTGGCCAAGTTTTATATAATCAAGACCTACCTCAATAAGAGTATCGAGGACCTTCTTAATTTGAGGTTGGTTTTCAAAGAGCACTCTTGCTTGCTCAACAGAAAGATCAAGAACATCAGCGATAGAGTGGTCTTTGAATTTAATTCTAAGGGTTCCTTCGTTAAAGCGTTTTGTTTTACATTCCTCGCAAGGAACCAGAACGTCCGCTAGAAAGTGCATCTCTACTTTAATATGCCCATCACCTTCGCAGGCCTCACAGCGTCCCCCTTTAACGTTAAAAGAAAAGCGCCCTTTTTTATAGCCTAGGCTCTTTGATTCGGGAGTCATGGCGAAGAGGTCTCTTATAAGATCAAAGACTTTTGTATAAGTGGCCGGGTTACTTCTTGGGGTTTTTCCAATAGGTTTTTGATCGATATTGATGACCTTATCAATATTTGCCAGTCCCTTTATTTCTTTATGCTCGCCAACTTCAATGTCTGTGTTATGAAGCATCTTACTAAGGGCCGGGTATAAGGTTTGATTGATAAGAGAGGATTTTCCTGCTCCAGAGACACCGCTGATACAAGTAAATAACCCAATAGGGATCTTGCAATCAACATTCTTAAGATTATTTGCTTTTGCGCCAAGTATCTCAATCCATTCTTTTGAGGCGGCTCTTCTTTCAATAGGAATTTCAATTTGCTCTTTACCGGCCAGGAATTTCCCTGTGATGCTTCTCTTATTTTTCTTTAACTGAGCGGGAGTTCCTTCGGCGATGATCTGTCCACCGAGGCGACCAGCGCCTGGGCCCACGTCTAGGATCCAATCAGCGGACTCCATGGTTTCTTGATCATGCTCAACGACGATGAGAGAGTTTCCAATATCGCGTAAGTGGCAGAGGGTATCGATGAGTTTTATATTATCCCTCTGGTGTAGACCGATACTAGGTTCATCTAGAATATAAAGAACTCCTGTAAGTTCTGATCCTATCTGAGAAGCGAGCCTTATCCTTTGGGCTTCTCCTCCTGAGAGGGTAGGGCCTGATCTATCCATACTTAAGTAATTAAGGCCTACATTGACAAGAAATCCAAGGCGGGTTGTGATCTCTTTTAAAAGCTCTTCAGTGATGATCTTTTTATTTCCGGCGAGCTTTAACTTACTAAAGAATTCATAAGACTCCGAGATGCTCATGGCCGTTATATCATTGATAGATTTCTTCTTAACAAGGATTGAATTAACAGAGGGCTTTAATCTTTGGCCCTTGCAAGTATCACAAGGAAGGGTTGAGGTGTATTTTGCTACCCAAGACTTTCGCCCTTGGGTTTGATGTTTCATATAAAGACGCATAAGGCGGGTGATCAGGCCTTCGTATTGAGCGTTCCATTGATACTCGCCCTTATCTCCTTCCCAAACTAAGTTCAATTCATGTTTGGGGTCATCACTTCCATTTAAGACCCTCTCTCTTAGCTTCTTTGGAATCTTCTTCCATGGTTTATATAGATCAAGTCCCCAATCAGCCTCAAGAGCGTTAAGGCGGGCCAATCCCCAGGACATGTCTTTTTTATTTCCATCTTTATCAAAGTAATTATCCCAAGCGCGCACGGCCCCCATGGAAATAGAGGCGTTCTCATCAACGATGAGTTTCTTTTCATCAATTGAGATAACAGATCCTATACCATTACATTTTTCACACATGCCATGAGGGGAATTAAAGCTAAAGAGCTGAGGGATCAATTCTGGAAAGGCATGACCACAGCAAGAGCGCTCCTCACTCATCTTTATATCTTCGCGGTTTTCTATATGAACAATAAGCTGGCCTTCACCAGTCTTAAGGCAGAGCTCTAAACTATCTAAGAGCCTTTTCTTAAAAGCAGGATCTTTCTTAACTTTTAAGCGGTCCACTACCACTTCAAGGTTATGCTTCTTATTCTTTGCTAAGGATTGAATATCACCGATCTGTTGAACCACACCGTCTATCCTCACCCGTGAAAAGCCATCGGCCTTGATTTGTTTGAGAAGGTCTTTAAACTCGCCCTTTCTATTTTCTACTAAGGGCGCCATGAGTAAGAACTTGGTCTCTTCAGGAAGCTTTAAGATCTGCTCCACCATATTTTGCGCCGTACCCTTACCAACTTCTTTAGAACAAATATGGCAGTACTGGGTTCCGACTCTAGCGAAGAGGACTCTTAAATAATCATAGATCTCAGTGATAGTTCCCACCGTAGAGCGGGGATTTTTTGAGGCGGATTTTTGTTCAATGGCTATGGTGGGAGCTAATCCTCTTATGGTATCAAACTTTGGTTTTTCCATTTGCCCGAGAAACTGCCTAGCATAAGAGGAGAGGGATTCTACATAACGCCTTTGCCCTTCAGCGTAGATGGTATCAAAGGCCAAGGAAGACTTCCCTGAACCAGAGACACCGGTGATGACCACTAATTTCTTTTTAGGGATTTCTACGTCTATGTTTTTAAGATTATGTTCACGGGCCCCAACAACTTGGATGCTGTTGAATTCTTTGACCTTGGTTTTCTTAGTTGTAGTAGTTCGCTTCACTTTAGGCTCTTGGTAGATGATTGAGCTAAAGTTCTACCACTTACGCATGCTCTGGACAAGTTTTGCGTAAGCGCTATGCATTATCGATTTGATCGAAACTCTGTGTATTCGTACTTATTTTGAAGCTCTAGCTTATTGATAAAGCAGCCAAAGATGGTTGGAGTCCCTGGAGTATCGCAATAAAAGTTGGGGCGAAAGACAGAAAGTTTCTTATCAAAGCTCTTGCAAGTAGTGCCGCTGATAAAGAAGCTCTCTTTTAGATCGTCTTGCTTGTAGCGCTTTATATCCATATTTTGATCAACACTACACTTCGTGGCCTCTCGCTTAAGAGGGAAGGCCTTGACGAGGACGCCTTTTCTTTCAAAGATAATATCTTCATTCTCTAATTGCTTTTCTCTAAGCTTAGACTTATTTGAAAAAGCCGACTCTTCACAGCTGATGATCTTAAGTTCTATGGTTTCGCAGGGAATCTTAAAGGTATAGGCGGCGAACTTGGCCTTTGCACCAGTAGAAATGAATAGGATAAGAGTTAAAACTAAAGACTTCATAAGCATATTCTAATCCATAGATGGTCAAAAAGACACCAGCATAGAGGGATTAGAGGTGAAAAATTATTATCATCTTACAGCCCTTGTCCTTTTAGATTTATTTGCTAATTTGAACTTAAAGTTAACCTTGGAATCTTTATGAGAGCAGCCCTTTTTATTTTCTTAATCTCTTTTTGTGCCTTTGGGCAAGAAGACTTTCCTAACCCTATCTGGGAAGACCGCCCTAAAGAAGAGGGGAAGGTTCTTCGAACTGGCACTTGGAACCTAGGGGGGAAGGGGCCCGTGGAGCTTAAGTCCCAGCATCCATTTTCACTGGTTAAGAATATTAAAAAAAATATTGAGATAGCCTTTGAGATGATGAAAAAGCAATCGATCGATATTATGTGCTTAACTAATATTAAGCGAAAGAAATATAAGACTCCCACTGGTTTTAAAGTAGAGCCAGCCGAGGGCTCAATTATTTTTGACGGAGTAAACCCTCATTATGAAGAATATTATTTTATCCCAGGGCCTATGGTTCATGAGAAGTATGATCTAAAGTTTACTTATGAAATGGAGTACAATCCGGTTGTTTATAACTCTAAGAAGCTTAACTGCGTCACTCCGCTTCCAAATTCAAAGCCTCTTGGTTTAAGTCCTAAAAGATCCGTTCATGTTCTTTACTGTAAGACCACAGATAAAAAGTTCCGTTTTAATTTTTCTTGCGCTCATGCTCCAGAGAAGGGCAACGCCTTAAGAGAGATCCTCTTTGGGCTAGATCAGATGAACAACAGAGCTCCTCTTACAAAGATAAAGCATATCTTTGCTGGAAGTTATAACTCATATCCAGGAAAACATAAGGCCCCTACAAATCCAAACGCGAAGGATTCTATTGGTTGGTATGAACTTGAAGTTCCTTCTCCATCGAGCCTTAAAATTAGGCCTTTTCAAAACGAAGGAGGGACCTTTAATAAGTTAAGCCTTAAGAATGGAAGCCTGCATCCTTCTGCCATAACTGATGACATCCTTCATTCTCCAGATCTTGATAAGAACTTTCTAGGAAAGTCAGTCATCCCGGTTCAGGTTTTTCCTTTGAATCCCAAAGGGACTGTCTATGAAATCTTAAAGAAAAAGAAGTGGTATTCCTTCTATCGTTTTAGTGATCATCTACCTATTAAGGCCGATTATTCTTATGATTAAAGATGTTCCTTTAACTAAAAAAGGGCATCATGGTTAAGAAATAAGATAAAAGCTTATTAATTTTGTAAGTGCTAGTAATTTAAAGGTTCTGTAGCTAAAGCTAACCTACTTTATAGTCGATAAAGAGGGGATGAAAAACCTCACCTTTCTATTTCTATTTTTCTTTAGCTTCCTAGAAGTTAATGCCGGGACGAAAGAGAGGATCTCTGAGATCAATTCAGTCCTATCAAAACATGCTCAAAAAGATTATTTTTATAAAAGCCGTGCCCTGATCAATCTATTAAATGAGAAAACTTGCCTCTTAAGGTTAGATTCAAAGGTAGAAGAGTTAGAGAGTCTTGAAGACTGTAAGGCCTTTGGTCAAGATAAGAGCCTTGGTAAGATAGCGGCAGAGCTTCATCTTTTTGAGAAAAAAAGCCGAGAATGTGGTAATGACTGCTCGGAGATAAAAGAATCTGTACAACGGCTTGAAGCTACTTATCTCTTAAAGTTAATAAAGCTAGCTCCTGGTTTCTTAAGTGAAGCGGAAGTGACAAGCCTAGAAGAAGATTGTCTAAGATTAAGAGTAAAACCCTCAGTAAGCCTTAGCTCGAAAAAATCTTGTAAGAGAGACCCTAACTCAAAAGCACAATTAGAAATGGGAATCAACTTAACGG
Organism: Sulfitobacter sp.; assembly: GCA_047630275.1. GTDB lineage: Bacteria > Bdellovibrionota > Bacteriovoracia > Bacteriovoracales > Bacteriovoracaceae. The sequence goes on from JBLHVN010000001.1 coordinate 1,113,945, forward strand.
CGCCACAAGCAGAGTCTCCAAGTGTTGGGAACGCTGTTCCTTTTGCAGATATCTTTAAGACGGCTAGGCCCTTTGAGTCAGACAGACCAGATCTTGTTAAAGAGAAAAATGGCTGGCCTTGTTTTAACAAAAAAGGTGACCAAGTAAAAACTAATCTACTTCAATCAGCGGTGGAGGGAAGTATTCCTAATGGAATCTATCCGGTTCATTACTCTGGAGATGTCAGCCTCTCTGTTAAAGGGGCGGAGTTAATGGATTGCCCAGATGGAAAAAAGAGGTCAAAGAATAATTCAAAAAGAAAATGCCTCAAGGTCTCTATTGATAAAAAACTTGGAGGAAATGGCATTACAGTTAATATTAAAGGTGAGAGTGAGAACTCATGCCTAGAAGATTTAAAGATCATCCTACCAGGGGACTATGAAGCTAGGATTGAAGAGAGTCCAGAAAAGACCGTCTTCAACCAGGCCTATCTTGATTATCTAAAGCCCTTTAAAGTTATAAGAACCATGAACCTCATGTACGCCTCACCTCGGATGCCTGAGGTATGCAGAAAGATGCAGGCCTCGAGCATTGAAAAGAATCCTAAAAAATACAATTGGAACACACTTTCAAGTGAAGCTAAGAGCTGCTTAACTGATACGAATTATGATCGAACAAGTGATAATAGAGCGAAGTTAACTGACGCCACTTGGGGAGTCTCTCATGATACGGATAAGCGTAACTGGAGGGGAGTTCCAATGGAAGTTATGGTGGATCTTATTGATCAAACCAAAGCAAACCCATGGATCAATATTCCCCATAACGCCTCTAAAGAATATGTTAGGGAGTTAGCGGGAAGATTAAAAAAGCTAAAAGAGAAAAATCCCAATATAAAAATTAATGTTGAATACAGCAATGAAGTTTGGAACGGACGCTTTTGGGGCTCAAAGTATATTAATGCGGCAACGGTAGATCCCCATCCAAATGAATCAAGGGGAGAGTTAATCTCAAGAATCAATTCCCTAAGCGCTACTTACAAAAAAGAGCGTGCCTCCGCTGGAGCCAATATGGATCAGGTTAAGGCCGTGGTCACTAAATATAATGGTCTTCTAAGTCCATTAAGAGTTAAGCTTCAAGAGAAGACAGAGGCTGAAGTTAAGACCTATGTGGATAAAAGTGTTGAGGTCTTTGATATCTTTGAAAGTGAGCTTGGAGAAGAGTCTATTATCAGAACTCTTGGAACCAATCAAAAGGATCCCAATAGAACCAAGAGTATGCTTAGGATCTTAAAAGGAAGAGGGGAGCTAGATAAAGTAGACGCTGTTGCAACGGCCACTTACTTTCACGGTTGCTGGGGGAACTCTCAAAAAGAAGGTGGTCATTGCAAGAAGTTCTTAAAAGATAAAAAAGGAATGTATGATGCTAGAACTGAAGAAGATCTCTTAGATACCTTATTGAATCCTGAAAACCCTGAAGGGGTGGATCATGTCTTAGGACAAGTTAAGAAGCAAAATGAAGTTCTAATCAGTGATGACTTTAAAGAGGCTGGGATAGACCTTGTCGCCTATGAAGGTGGTCAGCATCTGACTCTTGATACCATGCCCGCTGATTTAAAAGCAAAGATTACTCCGGAGAAGAAAAAAGCCTTGATCGGTCTTATTCATAAGGCCAATAAGCATAAAAAGATGGGGGAGATCTACGAGAAGCTATATAAAGGCTGGAGCAAAAATGGTGGTAAGACCCATATCAATTTCATCATGGCCCAATCACAAAGTCAGTATGGAAGCTTTGGGCTTTCGACTCATTTAAATGATAAGGACTCTTCGGAGAAATATCTTAAAGCTCAAAAGTATTCAGAAATCTATTGTGATAAATAAGTTAAAGAAAGGTCTTAAGTAAACTCAGGGGAATGAGCAGCCTTTTATAAAGCTTTCTCTCTGATTGAGTTAGTGAATCATAGAGGGGCTCTCCACTTCTAAACTCTGAATCAGGGTCTATCTTCCAAGCCTTCATAGAGCGAAGCTTGATTGAATCAAGAACTGTTTTAGCAACCTTTTTACTATGACAGAGCATGATCAATTCCGTGTTGTTGAGCCTTGATATGGAGTCTAAGTTATAAGAGCCAAAGATAGTCGATTTCTCATCAAAGACAATTGTCTTTGAATGGGTGGCCCAAGTAGAGTCAGGATTTAAGACATCTTCATATTCATCTGTATAAGGACCATTCATTTGGTAAGCGTTAAAGTTCTTATGCCTTGAGAACTTCTCTAATTGCTTATCAAGGATGGGGTTAAGAAGCTTTGTATCGTTGTTTAAAAAAGAATTTGTCAGGATGTTAATCTTTACGCCCTTTTTTAAGACCTTTTTAATAAGCCTTTTCGTATGGGAGAGTGCAATTAAGTAAGCCTGTTCTATGTCGATACTCTTTTTCGCCTCGAGGGACTTTTTTGCTACAAAGCTATTGATCAGCTTGACTCGATTTCGGTAGGGAATAATAAGCCTTCTAAGTAAGACTGACCGAGAAGGAATGTCTGAGATAAACTCAACTTTATCACAAGTATGCATCAGCACTTCTTTAGTTGCAGATTCATTTGCCACTAAGGCCTTCAACTTAAGGTCTTCAGCTTTTTCAGTTAAGAGGTCACTCCCTCTAAAAGAGGAAGATTTACCTTTAAAGCGCTTTGCCATCTTAGAATAAAAGAAGGCCTCGAAGTTTTTAACAAGCTTTGAGGGGAGCTCCCCTTCAATTAGGATTTCTCTATCGACAAAGTTAAAGCTTGATCCAAGTTCAAAGTAATAGTCTGAATTATTTCTTCCGCCAAGGATGGCCTTTTTACCATCGACGATAAGAAGCTTTCTATGGTTTCTGCCTAAATTCTTTATGGGGCGGATCTTTTTCTTAAGGTTAAAGATCTTTAGATCAAAGGTCTTAGAAAGAAGAGCGAAGTCAGAATCATCATACTTAATATGATTCCCCCCATCATAGAGGATGCGAACCCTCACCCCAGCTTTAACCTTCTTAGAAAGAGCCTGAAGGATAAGGCGGGAGGACTTTGACTTGTTAAGGATATAGGCCTCAAGGTCGATGGTGGACTTTGCTTTTTCGATGAGGTCAAGGCGCACTTGTAAGGCCTGAATACCAGAGTGCAGAACCTGAGCCTTATGGGGCTTGTCGATCTTAAAGTAAAAAGGTGACCGAGCGCCTAGGGCCCTGTAAGAAGTGGCGAATAATAAAAGGATAAAAAGAAGCCTCATAGAGTTAAACTAGCTCGATTATGAGGCTTTTGAGAAGGTCATTGTAAAAAGGTAAAGACTATTCTTCTTCGCTTTCGCTAGATTCTTCGTCAATGGCCTGTTTCTTAGCCTCTTCGACCGCCTCTTCCTGAGCTTCTTTTTTAGCCTCTTCAATCTCTTCTTCAGCTAGCTCTTCGGCTAGGTCTGAGGAGCCTGCATCACCTTCATAAGATCCACCGCCCCCGCCAGAAGCATTAGCAACAGAAACCGTTAAAAGAAACATAGTGAACAGAGAAATAAGTACTTTCATATAATCCTCATTTTAAAAGGTCAGCCTAAGGCCGAGCTTGATGATTTCGTTGGCGTTATCATCAGATTTTCTATTTGATTTTAGCCCTTGATAGTCATATCCAGCAAGGACTTGGTATTGAGATTGCTTGCCAAAGGGGATTTCTATTTGATTATAGAAACTTACGATCCTGGCCTCTAAAAGAGGGGAGACCCCTGTGGTATCAACAGTGTCAACTAATTGAGTCTTATAGTCCCTAATCTTATTTGAAAAGCGGCTACTTATATTAAAGTATTGAAAGGAGTGCCTGATATCTACTTGATAAAAAAGGCCCCTATAAGTTCTTCCATCTTCTGCGGCGTCTTTATTTTGGGCAAAGCCAAGTTCTGGAGTGATTTTGAATTTTCCATGAGTAAAAGAGTAATAGGCCTCAGCTTCATAAGTATGAATGGTTTCAACTTTAGTGCTAACTTGATTACCCGTAGAGTTGAGGGCCCTTTTCTCTTTATAGATCTTATTAGTATAATTTAAGTTTAGCCCGATGATATTTTTCTTATTCATCTTATACTTTTGAGAGATCTTCCCTGAAAGGCGAAGGTTATCATCCTTGAGAGGAAGTGGGTCATTAGGATTACTAGGTTCCAAGTAATTTTGAAGTTTAACTCCTAAGTTAAAACCTAAGGCGTACTTCTTAAAGATATCTTTAGAAGCACCTCCATCAAGAGAAAAGGAATAGTTCTTAGAGTCTTCAATCTGTTGGTCTTCGTTAGTAAAGATAGACTTCATATAACTGGCGTTAAAGCTTCCTGAGTAGATAAGCCCACGCTTGGGGAGGTAGAGGCCAATTAGGGTATTGCTCACACTTAGTGACCTGATCTTCTCAGAAAGAGAAGGAGTGTACTCTAGATCAATGGATGGAAGGTCTAAGAGAATGACTTTTTTCATGGGTTTGAACTTAAGCTTTGTCTTGGCCTGCATCTTTTGACTATAGACATTTTTCTTAACAGGATTGCTTATCTTATCGATATTAGAATTATTCTGCCCCATAAACTCAAAGCTATAGGGGATAGGCTTCTTTGCCTGTGCTTGTCCCGCCATTAGAAAAAGACCTAAACCAAATAGTAACTTCATAACTTGTTCAAGCTCCAATCGTAGTTAACATAATCAATATTATCTCTATTAAACTCGGTTTCGTCAGAAGTATTTCTTTTTATAAATTCTTCAATAAATTCTTCGTCAGTGTCAAAGTTCCTCGTTCTTGCTATATCAGATACAAAATCGTCTATATACCATTCAAAGATCTTGCTCAAGAAACTTGTCCCTGAGTTGTTATTCAACATCCTAGGCAGCCTGAGACCGGCCCTCGTGATAAAACTTAACTGAGACTCAAGATTTACACTATCAAAAGGCAAATGAAGAAGAACCGGACAACCTGCGCTGGCGCAGATTACTGCAAAGTGAATTCTTGCATCTTCAAAATTTGTTAACTCGGCAATCTTTTCTTTTTCAATATTATCTAAGCTTAGTTTTTCCTCGCCTATAAAATAGCCAAAGTTTTCACTATCACTAAAAGCCTTAAAGGAATCAACCCCTCCAAGGTTGGCGATTGAATCGATCAATCCTTCACAAGAGTTTTGTAACACGATATCGATGGCCAAGAAATTATAGGCATTGATAAGATTGGCAACTTGTTCGTTCTTTGAAAGGGAATTAAGGTCTAGGCGCTTTAGATGACCAAGGATAGAGTTCCTAAGGGCCTTTGATTCAGGGCTTTCTTTATCTTCTAATAATGAGGCGTAATCAACTCGAGTATCGTAATTGGGATTGGTTTCATAGTCTAATTGAAGAGGTAGGACTGATCCATCGCTAGCGAAAACGCTTGATTTAAAGAAGCTCTTGAAGTTTTCATTTAGGGTGGAGAAGGTCTTAAAAGGTCCGTTCACATCCTCTTTGGCGCAAACTAAAAGATTTGACGTTAATGCTCCATTAAGGGGAGGAAGTTCTGCTAATTGATAGCATCCGCTTAATAAAAGAATAGAGAAAATTAATAAATACTTACTCATGACAAATCCCTCTTGACCTATGCTATGATTTCTTTGTAAATATGTTAACAAATATAACTTGGCCATAGATTAGTGTCACGTTTAGAGATTTTGTTACACATAAGTTATACCTTGGAGGGTTTATGAAGATTTTTCTCATTGCAGCATTTTTACTCCCAGCCCTGGCAAATGCCTCTGGAAGTAAAACAAAAAAGTTCTTAATCACGATTACAAACCTAACGAAAGCTCAGGTTTTAACTATGCCAGTTGTGGCCTTGCACAGCCCTAGCTCACCCCTTTTTGAAGTAGGAAAGCCTGCTAGCCCGGGACTAACCTTGCTTGCGGAAGATGGGGGAACTGACGTTCTAGAAGACGAGCTTCGCGCCCTTGGAAGAAGCAGAGTTGATAACTATGTAACGGGGGATAAAAATATTAGGCCAGGTCAATCAGTAGAGGTAATGATCAAGACTAAGAATGCTTCAAAGCTAAAATTAAGTCTTGTGGCCATGTTAGCTACCACTAATGATGCCTTTGTTTCGGCCATGAATATTAGGCTTCCCTCTAGGCTTAAGGAACTGGATCTAAAAGCATATGATGCTGGAACTGAGTTTAATAGTGAGTCATGTGAAAAAGTTCCAGGGCCTCCATGCGGAAGTCACGGTGCTAGAGATACAGCAAACGCAGAAGGAGTAGTAACCGAGTTTAAAGGTCTAACAGGTAGCGGAGATATTGATCTTGAGACCTATGGTTTTGAAGGGGCTCCAGCTAAGATTAGAATCGAATTAGTTAAATAAAAATAAAATAGGTCCAGTTCACCCTGGACCTTTTATCTACATTTGCCTCTTTGAACCTGTTCTTATCGGGTTTATAATAGTGCCTATGTCTGAAGTAGATACCCGTACTCATATTGATATTTCGCTCAATATCTTAAAGCGCTTTAATAGGGCCTTGAGTTTTGATATTTATATTCAAAGAACTGAAACCTCTTATACAAAGATCTTTAAAAAAGGCGACCTGATCGATTGGGATAGGGTGGCCCTTTATGAAGATAAAGGAATCACTCACTTTTATCTAACTGCAAAGGATTATGAAGTTTATGGACTCTTTGTTGAGCGCCTTGGGGATCAGCTCGTAGGAAATAGTAAGAAGTTTTCTAATTCAGAGGCGAGAGAACTCCTCAGAGACTTAGCCCAGTTCACAGTCCATGAGATGATCGATAAGTTAAACATCGATGAACGCGCCATTTATAACGCGACTAATGTGGTTGAAGGCTGTTTAGATATTCTAGATAAAGATCCTAAAGGAATCTTAGGCATCATGAGCATGCTCTCTAACCAGCCTTATATTATGAAACACTCAGTGATGGTAAGCATCTTTTCTGTCTTATTGGCTAAGGCCCATGGAATAAACTCAGAAACAAACCTAACGGTTATAGGACTCGGGGCTTTTCTTCACGACGTAGGGGTTAGTCAATTGACCTTTGATCCTGAAGATGAAGATCAGTTAACTCCGGAGCAGAGAAAAGAGATGAACCGTCACCCTGAAGTTGGGCGTCAACTCTTAGATAGAATTAGAGGAATTAGATCTGAAGTCTTACAGATTGTTGTTCAACATCATGAACAACCAAATGGAGCAGGCTACCCAAATGGGTTAAGAGATAATGATATCTACCCCCCAGCTAAGATTGTCTCCATCGCTGATACCTTTAGCTCACTGATTACAAAACGATCCTATCGCGAGGGCTTTACCGTAAGTGAAGCTATCAATATTATGAGAGAGAGCACGGGAAAGTTTGATAAAGGACTTCTTGATCAATTCGCGCAAATTGTTCTACCTAAAAAAGCTTCTTAACCTAAGATAAAAGATCAGACCTAAGATCTTATAGCCAGCCTTAACGGTTCCTTTTAAAGTCCCTGTGATCTTACTAATACCAATTCTTTTCTTATAACCAACAGAGACTTCAGAAATTTTAAGCTTATGAATCAAGGCTTTGATCTGCATCTCAACGGTCCAGCCAAAGTCCCTGTCTTTCATTTGAATTTCTAAGAGGGCCTTTGTTCTTATGGCGCGAAAAGGACCTAGGTCAGTAAAGGAAGGGCCTTTAAAGAAAAGCCTCATTAAGCTCGTGGCCAGCCAGTTTCCAAAAATAGCTTGAGGAAGTAGGGCACCTGGTTCAGCTCCGCCCCTAGTCCTACTACCTATGACTAAGTCATATCCCTTATCCACTTCCTCTAAGATCATGCTTAACTCTGAAGGAAAATCTGAATAGTCTCCATCGACAAAAGCGATGATGGAAGGATTAAAGCTTAATGCAGACTTAATCCCCGTAAGGCAGGCTTGCCCATAGCCCATGGTTTCCTCTAAGGTGACTTTAGCCCCGTGCCTGATGGCCACTGCTGCAGTCTCATCAGTGCTGTTATTATTGACCACGATAATGGCCTTTAAGCGCTCCTTAGGCAGGTCATCTAGAACATAAGAAATCGAAGCCTCTTCATTATGGGCCGGGATGATGATAACTGTATCTGCTTCTGGTCTATTCAAGTTTAATCCTGTTAAAATAATAAGGTGAGCACTTCTAACATAATTTTATTTCTTTGGCCTCTAACTTGTGCCGCTCTCAGCGCTCTTGGTATCATTTTTAAAAGCCCAGGCCCTCATTACGAAGGAGGAGCCTATTATATATTCTTAAGCTTCTTTATGTTAGGGCTAAGCCTGTATTGTCAGAAAAAAGAATGGCTTAAAGAGTTCAACCTTCCTCTTGGAAGTTTTATCTTTGGGGTCTTGATTATTCTTTTTAGTGAGCCTCTTTATGAAAACGATCACTACCGTTACTTATGGGAGGGAAATGCTTTCTTAAGAGGGGAGAACCCTTATTTACACGCTCCGAATAGCCCTCTTTTAGATCATCTTAAATTTGTTGGAAGAGAGCGTATTGGCTTTGATCACTTAACAACAGTTTATCCTCCTCTTGGCATTATCTTCTTTGGGCTTGGAGGGATCTTTGGGCTAGAAATAGGACTAAGAGTCCTTATGGTTCTTAATGCAGTACTGGTTTATTTTTGCTTTTTAAAACTAAAAGAGCATACCAGACCCTGGATGCTTGTGGCCCTCTTTCCCTTTTTTATAAAAGAGTTCATTCAGGCCATTCATATCGACCTCTTAGCAGCTTTTTTCTTTTTATTGTTCTTAATGGAGAAAAACGGTAACTTTCAAAAAAGAGTGGTCTTTGTTTTTCTCTCTATTTGGACCAAGGTCTTAGGTGTTGCGGCCCTTCCTTTTCTTTTATTTTTAGAACTTAAGAATAAAAAAGACCTCTTAAAGAGGATCTTCCCCATCATCGCCACGGCCATTTCCCTTCCTCTTTTTTTAGAATGGCTAGTTGGGCTTTCAAGTTTAATGGGTGTTAAAGAATTTACTATCGACTGGGTTTGGAACCCCGGGTTTTACTCGGTTCTCACAAGAGTCTTCAATCTTTTAGATGAGGAGGCGAGGATCTTAACCGGACAGTTCTATGGCGCCTACCTTTTAATCCTGACGGGAGTTTGTCTTTTTAGCCTCTTTAAAAATAGATGCAGGCTTTCAAAAGATTTTTGCTTAAAGCTTTTTTATCTCATCTTTGCCGGTCTTATGTTCTTCACTCCGGTTTATAACGGTTGGTACGCTATTTGGTTTGTTTTTCCTGCTTTATTATTAAGGTTAAATACGGGAGTGATCTACGGAGTGATTTCAGCTTTTTGTTATACTCATTATGGCTTTGAAGAATATCATTATCTAGGTGAGTTTCTCACTCATATGTGGTTTCCCTTATCGGTAATAGAAATTATTCGGTGGAAGAGCAACTTGCCCCTCCAAGAACGCAGAACTTAGCGCAAAAGGGATGATTCAAATAAACCGGTTTAAAGGACTCTTCTAAAGTCGATCCCATATTAAACTCTTCATCATAAGCTAAAAGAGTGCAGGCCTGAACCTGAGCTTTCTCACTTCCTTTTTTCTTTACGATCATTCTCTCACTTGAACACATCTGCATGGCCGGAGTCTTTTTGAGAATACCCCAACAATCAACAGTGATCTCAGGAACATCTTCCATGGCGTCCATCTCAGGAAAGATGACGAGATTAGATGACGTTAAGTTTAAATCAATTCCTGATTCATTAAGAAGGTTCTGATAACCTTGTCTTGCCTCATCCATTGATTCTGAAGTTAGGCTTCTTCCTGCAATTGAGAGGTGAAAGCCTTGGTCATAAAGCCACTTAATCGCCTTCATGGTTGGTTCAAAGGTTCCAATACCGCGCTCATTCTCATGAACTTCACTTGTATAATGATCTAGTGAAACCCTAAGGCTTAAAAGATCGTTATACTTTTCTTTTAAGTCTAAGAACTTCTTTTCAGACCTTAGGATGACTTTATAAGCATTGGTAAGAACTAAGGCTCCTAAAGAGCGCTTAAAGGTTTCTTCAAGGATCTCAAACATATGTGGATTGATAAAAGGCTCGCCGCCAGTAAAGCCAATCCTTTGAACTTTTATTTTGTTATTCTTATTAAGCTTAACTTCTTCAAGAAAAGGAATGACGTCTGATTGCTCTAAATAGACCAAGCGGTCATTAGTAGGAGAGGATTCAATATAGCAATTAGCACATTTTAAATTGCAAAGTGTTCCCGTATTAAACCAAAGAGTCTCCATGGATTCCATGGGGACAAAGGCCCGTTTTTCACCTTTAGCAGTGATAAGCCTATCTTTAAATTTACTAGGGGAGAGTATCGTCATTACTTTTTCTCGTTTAGGGCCCAATCATAAGAGTTCCAACTAGAGTTTACCTTATCAGCGGCAATCTTCTTTTGAAGGCTCTTATCTTCAGTGATCCTAGTGCTAATAAACTTTAAATAACTTCCATACTTCTTATTAAAGTCATCTCCATACCACTTAAAGATCTTTGAGAGCCTAAGCTTCTTTTTCTTTTGATCATAGGAGTTCTTATTTTGATCCATTAAGAAAGTCTTAGTGGCAATCTGAAATTGTTTTTCAATCTCAGAGGCGCGAAAGGCAAACTTTTGAATAGGAGGGCAACCAATTGAAGCGCAGACCACAGCAAAGTGAATCCTTGGCTCATCAAACTTCTTGCGGATCAGATCATGTTCAATCCCATCAAGATGAGTTTGTTTTCCAAAAAGGGTAAAGAACTCTTTTTTCCAAGGGCTCTTTAAGAATCCTCCTAGGTCCTTGATGCTTTGAGTAGGGTAGTTGTCGATAATAAGCTTAATAGTAAACGCATTATAGGCATTGATTAAAAAGGCCAATCGCTCACCGGCGTTCCAATTTTCAAAATCAGACTGTTTAACAATTGATAGGCTTGAAAGGTATTTCTTTAGTGGCTCTGGGGAGGCCTTTAACTTTTTATAATCAACAAAAGACTGGCTGCCCTCAAAATGAACTGAGTCTTTTAAGATCTTTTCAAACTCGCTATGATTATGATCAAAGGCAAATAGGTTTAAACTAATAAAGAAACTTAAGAATAAAGTTTTCATTAACAACAACTCCCGCCGTTACCTGCTTCATCGCTCCCTTTTAGAGGAGCGCTGTTAAAAGGGGCTGAAGTACCGCAGCCTTCAAAGATTCCATAGTGAGTTTTAAAATCACCGATATATTCAAAGTGATCTTTAAAGCGAGTGTTTTGAAGCATCTTCCAAGAGTTTCCACAGATCTTAAAGAGGTTGCCTTTTTCGATCACATGATTTCCATCAAGAACGAAGTTCCTTGGTTCATGTTCAACGGTTCCTTTATAGATAACGGCTTGACCATAATCTTCACAATCGGCTTCAAGCTCAGGGAGTTTAAAGAGCCTATAAGTGACTGAGTAAAACTTTATGTTTCCAACACGGTCTTCAACTTCCGCTGATTCAATTGTGATTGGAGCGGTCTCAACAGTCCTTGGATCATTGAAGCCTACTTTCTTAGAAAGAGTGAGAAAGTCATTCCAATAGAGGGCACCGCTTAAGCATTCCCCCCAAAGTACCTCATCCTCTCGAAGATGTTCAGGAACCCTTCTATCTGAATAAACGTCAGAGAAATAAAGTTCTCCTCCTGGCTTTAATACTCTGTAGGCTTCTTTTAGTACGGCCTCTTTATCAGGGCTTAAGTTGATGACACAGTTTGAAACAATGACATCAAAGTAATTATCAGGAAGATCAAGCTCATCGAGCTTTTCAATATAACCCTTAAGAAATTTTGTATTTGGTTTTTTATAGCCAAATTGTTTGGCGTGATACTCTTCATGATCCTGGGCCACTTTTAGTTGCTCGTCAGTCATATCAACCCCAACAACTTCTCCTTCTTCACCAACAAGGGCGCTCATGAGATAACAATCTCTTCCTGAACCGCTGCCTAGGTCTAAGACCTTACATCCCTTAAGACCTTGAGGAATGGTAAGACCACAGCCATAATACTTGGCCATAACCTCATCATGAATAAGGGCCATGATTTCTTTAATATGTTTTGGATAATTAACAATGGTGCAACAAGCGTTGGTCTTTAAGTCTTCAGATTTTTGAAGAACCTTCCCATAGTATTCCTGCACATCGATATTCTTTTTGTTGTTTTCAGTCATAGTATTACCCTTTATATTATTAGTGGGAGAAGTTGCCTGAATGTTACATGATGGCCCTTATTATTTCTATTACCTAAGCACCCTGATATTAAAGGCTTGATGCGTATGGCTAAAAAATTCGAACACTTTCGAAGTCCCGAATTCCTTAAGAAACTTAGAGACCGCGATCATGAGGCCATAACCGAAGTGGTTAACGCTTATACAACTCATCTTTATAGAACAGGGATGGGAATGAACATGGCCGAAGAAAAGGTTCAAGACATCTGCCACAATACCTGGGCCACTTTCTTTGAGATCCTTCCTCGATTTGAAGGGCGCTCCCATGTGAGAACCTTCCTCTTTGGGATCTTTTACAATAAGTGCTCAGAGGCCTTTCGGCAAAATGGAAAGTTTGAAAAGACTGATCCAATTGAAGAAGTCATGGAATCAAGATTCTCTGATAATGATCACTGGGAAAACCCCATTAGTGATCCTGAAAGGCATGTGAATGAAATTCAAATGATTGATATTATTAAGAAATGTATGGAAGCTCTTCCTCTTCAGCAAAAGGCCGCTTTTACCCTTCGGGTAGTTGAAGAAAAAGACACAGAAGAGGTCTGTAACATTCTAGATGTTACAAACACTAATTTAAGACAGCTACTCTTTCGCGGGAAGAATAGGCTGAGAGAGTGTGTTGAGAAGACCGCTCAAATGTAAGGGGAGGTACCCTTGAAGATCATGTTTAGCTGTAAAGAAATGACTGAGATATGCTGTGATGATGACCGCAAGCTTAGCATGACCGAGAAAATGATGTTTTTTCTGCATATCGGAATGTGTAAGGCCTGCGCTTTATATAAGAAGCAAGTGGAATTCATGAGCAAAGTCATGAAAAAGACGATCCTTGAAAGATCAGTCGTTGACGAAGAAAAAGTCTCAAAATTAGAAAAAGATATCATCGAAAAGATGTCAAAAGGGGCATAAAACCTTTATGATTAATATGTATTTATTCATAAGAAGGTTTGAATCTTGTCCACAACCGTAAACTTTGAATCATTAATTACCTGGTGCCCCCAGGCTTTTGTCTTTGCTGATCTTGAGGGGAAAATCCTCTTTAGCAATCCAGCAGCGGATAAGCTCTATGGCTATGATGAAAAAGAGTTGCTTGGTAAAGACGTAGATATCTTTAATTCTCACCTTACTCATAATACTGAAGAAATTGTTGAGGCCATCAAGAACACTGGTTCTTGGATGGGTGAGATTATTCAAAAGAGAAAGGATAATTCAACCTTTCATGCAGAGCTTTCTGTTAACTTAGTTTTTGAAGGGGGAAACCCAACGGGGCTTTGCTCTTATAGTAGAGATATCTCTGATAAAAAAGAAGCTGAGAAAAGCATCCTCGATCAGCGAGCCCTTTTAGCCGCTTCTTCAAAGCTCTCTGCAGTTGGGGAGATGGCCGCGGGGATTGCTCATGAAATGAACAATCCTTTAGCAATCATTTCAGCAAAGGCTCAACTCTTAAGAAAGATGAATGAAAAAGGAAAGCTAGGTCCTGAGAAAATATCTCTTGAAGTTGATGATATCCTTCATACTTGTAATAGAATTTCCCTTATCATTAAAGGCTTAAAGTCTATCTCAAGAGATAGCACCAAGGATGCTAAAGAGCCTGTCACTTTGCACTCCGTTGTCATGGACGCTCTTCACCTTTGTCAGCAGCGATTTAAGATCAACAATATAAACTTTAATATAGACCTTGGCCCTTCACCTGAGACAATCGTTTTAGTAAGACCTGGGCAGATTAGCCAAGTCCTCTTAAATCTTTTGAATAATTCCTTCGACGCCGTTAAAGAGAGTAAGGAAAAAGAAATTTCTTTAACCATTCATGAAGATGATAAAAAAGTTTTCTTAGAAGTTGAAAATAATGGTGAGACTATTGAAGAAGACCTTCGGGATAAGATCATGGAGCCTTTTTTCACAACCAAAGAAGCGGGAAAAGGAACGGGGCTTGGTCTTAGTATTTCAAAGAAGATTATGGAAGGGCATGGAGGGGAGCTTTTATTAAAAGATGCTCCTAAGACTTGTTTTGTTGTCTCTTTAAATAAAGAACCTATTTAATAAAGGGCTGCTTTAGAAGGCTTAAGAGTTCTTGATCTTTATCCCTTTGATACATTCTTTGCCCAATAATTTTTTTAGATTTCCAAGACTCTGTATAGGTTTTAAAGATCCTATCCCAAAAAGAGAAGTTAAAGCCATAGTTAGAATCTGATTCATACCTTTCTTCTGAATGGTGGATAATATGCATTTGTGGGGTAACAAAAACGTACCTTAAAAGCTTCTCCACTCTTGGGTGAATATAAAGATTGGCATGATTGAAGATGGCCATAGATGAGAGGATGAGCTCAAAGACTAAGACTCCTTTAGGATCAGCGCCCATTAAACTGATAACCATAGATTTCAGCATCATTGAAAGGATGATTTCAACAGGGTGAAAACGAAGGGCCGAAGTTATATCAAGGTCTCTATCACTATGATGGACTTGATGAAACTTCCAGAGAAAGGGGATCTTATGAGTGAGAATATGTTGGTAGTATATAACAAGGTCTAAGAAGATGATGGTTAGGATAACCTTTGGAATATAAGAGAGACCCATCCAATTAAAGATGCCAAAGTTATTGACCTCACACCAATAGGCCACTCCAACGGCGCCCATAGGAAAGACGAACTTAACCAGAATTGTTCCAAGTACTATAATTGAGATATTCGAAGGCCATCTTTCAGAACGTTTCTTTAAGCGGTTACGGTATTCAAAGGAGGCCTCTAAGAAACCAATAGTTAATAGGGATAAAAGAAAGATTAGGGGTCTTATAAGTCCTTCGTTCATGACTCTAGTGTACTAGAACTTTTTCTTTGTTGATATAGTGATGACAAGATCCATCAGCGCGAAGCTCAAAGGTGCCACTAACTTCAGCCCCTTCATCAGGATTAGGAGAGTATGCAGCAAAGCCCCCTCCGCCACCAGTAAGAGGAGCGCCTACGTAGTAGAGATCAGCAACTGAAGCAACATCGGCCGCAGTAACAGATCTTTTATTTTCAGTAATCCCAAGAAAGGGCTGCATGATTGAAGGCTGATCCCAGTCCCAGTTATGAGGAAGACCAATTAGATGACCTTGCTCGTGCAAGATAACAGAGTGAAGGTCATAGGCCGTGTTATCTGTCTTATCTGTTGAAAAATTATAATCACGATAATTAACGATAATATCGGCATGCTGAAGCTCTACATACTCACTTGAAGTTCCCACATTCCTTCTAAAGCCAAAGAACTGAGTGATAGCAAGGGCACTGGAGCTTACGTTTGAAAACCAAGTAAAGCTTTTATAGATTCCCATTTGACCATCTCTAAAACTTGAGACATCTCCATAGGCCAAGTTGCTTACTGTATCACTTGGTACTTTTAAAAAAGTATAAGAATGAGAGTCATTCCAAAGCTTAGACATTTGATCAATAGGATGGCGTCCATTGG
This sequence comes from Sulfitobacter sp., assembly GCA_047630275.1. GTDB lineage: Bacteria > Bdellovibrionota > Bacteriovoracia > Bacteriovoracales > Bacteriovoracaceae. The sequence continues at coordinate 1,129,587 of JBLHVN010000001.1, forward strand.
CATCTAAATCTGCAGCACCAAAGTCATTGGTAAAGGACTCTGAAGTCTTTAAATCTAAGGGGGCAGATAAAGTCGCAGCGGACCATCTGATAGGAGTTCCTGCAGCGATAGGGCCTGAGCCACCAGTTGAGATCTTAGCGGATCCTTGCTTTTCTAAACAAGAACTAAGAAACCCGAGTAGTAGGATAAGAGTTAGATATCTCACACCTACATTATCGGGTAATCTCAGAGTTTCTTGAGTGAATTACTCTTTATATTTGACTACAAAACAAGGACTTAGCTATTTGCCTTGGCATGATCAGATAAAAAAGCTTCAAGGCCCCTGTCAGTAAGGGGATGCTTGTATAATGACTCGATAACTTTGTAAGGCATAGTCGCTACGTCTGCTCCAACAAGAGTGCAATCTCTTAGGTGAAGAGGATGACGAATTGAGGCAGCTAAGATCTTAGTGGTAAAACCATAGTTATCATAAACCACTCTGATCTCTTCGATCAGTTGCATTCCGTTATGACCGATATCATCGAGCCTTCCAAGAAAGGGAGAGATATAAGTCGCCCCGGCCTTAGCCGCTAGGAGGGCTTGGTTAGAGCTAAAGCATAGTGTCACGTTGGTCTTGATGTCATCCTTGCTTAAAGTAGCGCAGGCAGCAATTCCAGCTTCTGTTAAAGGAAGCTTAACAACGATGTTTTCGTGCCATTTAGCAATTTCGTAGGCTTCTTTAAGCATTCCGTCTGTATCAGTTGAAATAACTTCTGCTGAGATAGGACCATTGATGATCCCGCAAATTTCCTTGATAACATCGGCCTGGCTTCTACCAGACTTTGCTATAAGAGAAGGATTCGTAGTAACTCCGTCAATTATTCCCCATTTTGCTGCTTCTTTAATCTCGTCAACCATTCCGGTATCAATAAAAAACTCCACTTAGGACTCCTTTTCTTCTTATGTTATAATGGAGAGACATTAGCTGTTTTTACTTAAAAAGGAAATGGATCAGTTGCATTATAAGTTCGCCCTCATAGTATTCTTGATTTCTATTAATGCTGTTGCTCAAAGTGGCTTAACAGAAGAAGACCGCTTTAAGATTGAGAAGCTTGATAGCTGGTATGATAATGAATACGACTACTCTCAGTTCACAGGGAGAGTTTCAGATAGAGATAAGGGATCAAATATTCTTAAGATCTCTTCAGAAGATAAGAATATAAAATTCTTTAGAGCAGGGGATAAGGTTAACTTCACGGTGGCCTCAAAAGATACTGACTATTGCCAAGGCTACGTAAGGAACGTGGAAGAGAAGTTCTTTGTGATCTTTGTTAAAGACCTATATTCCTGTTGGAATGATAGTGATTACTTTAGAAGAGGAACACTACTTCACTTTAATTCAAAACAACTTCTAAGCAGAGTGAAAGAAGCCTCTAAATATAGAATTGTTCTTTTAAAAAGAAAGAAGGATTTCTTCAAGCAACTCAATAACGTAAATCATTTTATCTGGAGTTATGATCAACAAAAGGTTTTAACCGCAAGTGATTATGATTTAAAGATCGTTGAAATAGAAAAGGGTAAGCAAAAGGCCCTTGAGATGCTATTAGCTAAAAAACAAGATCAGATAAGACTTCAAAAAGAACTGATCAGAAGACTTAGTGAACTCGACCAAGAGCTTGGTCATTACCGCATTGAAAGAGATGATCTTTTAGTTGACCGCTGGCATCTTGATCACGACCTTGGATTACCCGTGGGAAAACGTCCACAAAAGCTAAGGGCTAAAAAATAGGTTCATTTTAGAATTTGAAATGGCATCTTTTTCCGTATCCACCCTGTTCATGGGGCTTTCCTTACTTCAGTAGAAATTAATGGCGAAGAGTAGGCATACAAACCTACAACAGTGAGCCTGCAATGAAACTCTCTGGAACATGTACCCGCCTTTTAGGCGTCGCTCTTCTAGTTACTTCTCTTTACTCAGCCCAAGCCTTAGCTTGTGTCGATGGACATGGATTCCTTCCTAAGAACGATATGAAGATCCCGCCCTTTGATAAGTTTGAAAAGAGGTTAAAAGGTCTTCAAGGAATTGATGAGTCTGAATTCAATATGGTCTTAGATAAGATCAAAGCCGTTTATGACCCTATTGTAAGACAACATGGTGGAAACTTAGTCTTTCAAAGAGAATGGAATAATTCTGAAGTGAATGCTTACGCTGAAAGGCAAGGCAATAACTATATAGTTAAGATGTTTGGAGGACTTGCTCGTCACCAGGTTATGACCTCTGATGGATTTGCCCTCGTTGCTTGTCATGAAGTAGGTCACCATATTGGTGGCTCTCCTAAGTACCCAGGACAATGGGCCGCTAGTGAAGGACAGTCTGATTACTTTGCTAATCTTAAATGCCTAAGAAAGGTTTTTAGAAAAGATGATAATAAAGACATCATCAAGAATATGAATATACCAGCAACCGTTAAAACAAAGTGTGAAGCTAGTTTTAAAAATGAAGATGAGCAGGCCCTTTGCCAGAGAATCTCAATGGCAGGCCTCTCAGCCGCTTCACTTTTTTCAAATGGAAACAATCCTGAATTCAACAGACCTGATCCAAATGTAGTTAGCACTACCTATCATAAGCATCCGGCTCCTCAGTGCCGTCTTGATACTTACTTTGCTGGTTCTATCTGTCCAGTCGATGATGACGATGAGATTGGTCAATCAAATCCTAATAAAGGAACTTGTAATAGAGAAGATACAACTTACGCCTATGGTTATAGACCTCTTTGCTGGTACAAGCCAACTACTGGTGGCGGTGGAGGTGACAATGGTGGCGGGGACACCGATGTTCCGACTCCTACTGTGAACGGACAAACTAGTATTGTGGTGAATAACCCAAACCAGATGATTCCGATCTATATTAATGTCTCAAAGATCTCTGGAGCAAAAGGCTTTGTGCTTGAAGCAACTAAGCCGAATACGACTTTCTCAAACCCTAATGGGAATAATATCGATCAAATCAATGGGGGAGGTTATGAAGTGATTTCGGCCAAAAAAGGAACTTACCGTTTAGTGCCTGCTAGGCAGCTTCCAGGCTGGGGAACTTATCAGTTTAGAGTGCTCCCATTAGATAGGAACAGAAGAGTTATTGGCAATTTCTCAGACTCTGTTAATATATCAATACAGCCTCAGTAACGACTAAAACTTATGAGTGAAGAAAAAGAAGATATAGAAGAGATTACGGATGACCTAGAAATTATAGATATCTTAAAGGTCATCCAAACTTCAAAAGAAAAAATTTGGATTTGGCAAAATGTGGGTGAGCGTATCGTTCATTATGCTGTCTTAAAAAAAGTTGATCCTATAAAAAAACTAGTACAAGTTCATCCCACTGCCGCCAAAGGTTTTCATGTCTCTTCAAGAGATAATGTCTTTTTATATTCTCAAAGTCGCTTAGTTGCCACAAAGCTCTCAGTCAGAGAGGTCGAGAAGGACTATATTGTTTTTTCCTTGCCTAAAAAGGTGATGAGAGTGACAGAGTCTTTTGTCGATGGACTTGAGTTTGTTGAAAAAGAAAATGAAGAAGCCCATACTCATGAGAGAAGCCATAATAGGCAAGAAATTGAAGGTGATAAGTTTATAAAGGTTAACTTTCAAAATGAGCCCACTGTTAAGGGAGAGATCTACTTCCTAGGAGATATCTCACAAAGTGGCTTGAGTTTTAGAATTGATGACCCCGGCTCTTTTCATAAAGGAGACTTGCTTGAATTCTCAGAGATGAATGGCAAAGCTCTTGACCCTACAATGAAAGGTGAAGTCATGTCCGTGCGCGAGTTACCTGAACTTCCCGGTATGTTTAAAGTAGGCGTTCGCTACATCTAATTCATAGCCTTTTGACAGAAACCAAAAAGGCGCGTAATTTTTATTAATGGCCATTTTAAAGAAGATCTATATTTCTCCTGAATCAAATTATTGGAAACATAAGAAAGGCAAGCCAGGTCCAGCTCCTACTTTTTCTCCCCATGAAGTTGAATGCCATGAAGGCAGAGGACTGGTAGGAGACCGCTTTTATGACTTTAAGAAAGAATACGGCGGTCAAGTCTCTCTAATGAGTGAAGATGCTCTTAATGAACTTAGCTCGGTGACAGGAGTAAAAGTAGACTTTGAAGTCTTTAGACGCAACTTAATCGTCTCAGAAATAGATCCTTTAGAGTTGATTGGTAAGAAATTCTCAATAGGCACAGTGGAGTTTGAAGGATCAAGCGATTGCTTCCCTTGTGCTTGGATGGACACGGCCGCCGGTGAGGGAAGCTTTAAATGGTTAAAAGAAAATCAAAAAGGTGGTCTTAGGGCCTTGATTACAAAGTCTGGGATCATCCGAACCGGTGATCAATTAAAACTCTTATAAAAAACTCTAAAGGACGAAAAAATATGAGTATTTTAAAGTTCCTTTTTATACTCTTTTTAACGACAAGTTGTGCGAGTCAGCCTCATATATCAGATAAAGAGGTCAATCTTTTTTGCCAAGACTTAAGTGTTTTATATCAACGTATAGGAGTGATCACTTCAAATATTGCTAATGCCAAAACCACAAGAACAGCTGAGGGAGGACCTTATAAGAAAAAGATCGTAAAGGGCTGCCTTATGGGTATTTGTGAAATTACAACCGATAATAAGCCTCCGATTATGAAGTATGAACCAAATCATCCTGATTCTAATAAAAATGGCTATGTAGCTTATCCTAACATCTCTCTATTAGAAGAAGAGTCTAATATGCTTAGGTGGAAAGGTGTCTATAAAGAAGTCATAGAAAACTCAAATGTCCCGGGAAATTTTTTTGTTAAAGATAAAAGAAGCGAAAGCTGTTTTAAAAAGTATCCCGCTTTAAAAGAATCTAAGGACTACTCGTCTTATCTAGGTCGAGACCTCTATAAGTAATTCTTAATCAAAAGTATCATGACTTCCTTGATAGACCTGAACAAACCTAGGAAGGTAAGTGACTAGCATATAAACTTCAAAGCCAGCGCTAACTGAAACTAAAACCTTTATAGGATAAAGAAGAGCTGTCATTCCTGTTAGTTTTAGTAAAACAATGAACAAAATAATGATCATCCCTAGAGCGCTGCCTACCTTGGCAGGTAATTTGGGCTCAACCTTAAAGCTTATCTTTTTCCACCACATTAAGACGGGAATGGAGAGTAGTTGAGAGAAGTTTCTTATGTTTAATAAAAAGACATAATAAAAAGGAAGATCACCTAAATAGGCCAAGACTAATGTAAAGCTCATTTCAAAAATCTTATCAGCCACAGGATCTAAAAGAGCTCCTAGATCAGTGCATTGATCTAAGGCCCGAGCAATAAGCCCATCAAAGAAATCACTAAGGGCGATGAGCAATACTAAAATTGCACATGCTTGAAAGTTCCCTATAATATAAAAATAAAGAGAAAAAGGCGTGGCCAAGATTCTTAAATAGGTCAGAGCATTAGGTATTGTCATAAAGGAATTATAACATGAATTATGTGCAAAGTATTTTAGGTCTACTGGTCTTTATTGGAATCGCCTTTCTCTTTAGCGAAGATAAAAAATCTATTTCTTGGAAAAAAGTGGGAATCGCCATTTTTCTTCAAATAGCCTTTGCTCTTTTATTTTTAAAAGTTCCTTTTTTACAAAATATCTTTATCGCTCTAAATCAAGGAGTGCTGATGATTGAAAAGGCCACTATGGCCGGGGCCTCCTTTATGTTTGGTTACCTCGCGGGGGGGCCTCTTCCTTTTAATGAAACTTCCCCTGGTGCTAGCTTTATTGTGGCCTTTAGAGTTCTTCCTATCGTTCTTATCATGAGCGCCATCTCTAGCATGCTCTTTCACCTTGGTATTCTTCAAAAGGTGGTACAGCTTTTAAGTAAACTTCTACAAAGAACTTTAAATATTAGTGGGGTTCAGGGCCTTGGAGTTTCGGCCAATGTTTTTTTAGGTATTGTTGAAGCGCCTTTATTGATTAAGCCTTACTTACTTTCGATGAGCCGAAGCACTTTATTTATTGTGATGACGGCAGGGATGAGTACTGTCGCGGGAACTGTCATGGTTCTTTACGCCTCTATTATCTCTAAGGCCATACCTGATAGCTTAGGACATATCTTAGTCGCATCTTTAGTGAGCACCCCAGCGGCTATTTTAATCGGGCATCTCTTTGTTCCTGGAAGTAGTGATGATGAAAAGGAAGGGGAGGCTTGTATTGAAATTGAAACAACAAGCACCATGGACGCTTTAGTTAAAGGAACTATGGATGGCATTCAATTACTCCTTAGTATTGTGGCCATGATCATTGTCTTATTCGCTCTTGTGAATTTAACCAACCAATTCTTGGCCTTTCTTCCTGGTGGTGAGATCACTTTAGAATACCTTGTCAGTTTTCTCTTTATGCCTTTTGTCTGGCTTATGGGAATCAATCCAAACGAATTAGAAGTGGCGGCCAATCTTATGAGCACTAAGACTGTTCTTAATGAATTTGTCAGTTATCAAAAGCTCGCTGCACTCTCTCCTTCAGAGTTAAGTGAGAAAAGCAGGCTGGTTATGACCTACGCCATGTGCGGCTTTGCTAACCTTGCAAGCCTTGGTCTGATCGTGGGCTCCATGGGAACCTTGGCCCCTGAAAGACGTTCAGAGATTGTGGGACTATCCTTTAAAAGCCTAATTGCTGGGACTTTGGCCACAATGATGACAGGGGCTATTGTTCAGATAATCCTATAAGTCATTAATATTACATTGTAATTACTACAGGGTGGCCTGTTAATTGATGCTTCGCGTTATATAACCAAGACATTATATACTGAGGAGTAATACGTGAAACATACCGCCAATATCTTGGTCTTATTTTTAATGGTCCTTTTTGTCCTGCAAGGTTGTAAGTACCAAAAGGAAGAACTGGCCCCTATCTCTTCTAGAACCAATGTAGAAACTGAAAAGGTTGATACTGTTTTAAATTTAGACGAAGAAGAAGAGCAAAGCTCCACTGATTCAGTTGATACGCCACAAGTAAATGATCAAGGTGACGCCCCTTTAATAGTGGAAGAGAAATCATTAGAAGATCTTCTTGATATCTTCTTTGGAACTTTTGTTCTTCCTATCAATAAAGTAGGGGAGGCCTTTGATACAAGAGTGGATTATGAAAGGCTTCATGACCTTCTTAAAAAGAAAGAGCCTATCTTTAAAGACTTAGTCACTAAGATTGAGAGAAAATTCAGAGACCGAAACGCCTTAAAGGGAAAGTCAGATGCTTATAAGAAATCATTTTATATCAATGCCTATAACTACTTTGCTATAAGATTGATCAACCGTTTTTATATCAATAAAGATGGGTCAAAGATCAAGTCTATCTTAGATCTAAGTACAGGATTAAATCCTCATCAGATCTTTGATGCCCGTTTTATCCGCGTGCATGGTGAAGAACTTGTTTCTTTAAATACTGTTGAAAAGCAATACTTATCAGACCTAACTGAAAGAGCAGATGGTAGGACCCATTTTGCTGTGATCTGTGTTTCTAAGGGTTGCCCTATCACTTTAAACAAAGCTTACAGAGAAGAATTACTTGAAGATCAACTAGACTATATAACCAGTGCTTCGTTGAAGCTTCCAAGAATGCTTATTAATGATCACGGGAAAAAAAGAACCTACCTAACTAAGATCTTCTCTTGGTATTCTGAAGAGTTTGAAGCTGATAAAGGATCAGTTAAGGGCTTCATCGAACATCATGGTGGAGAGGTTCTCTTTAAAACGAAAAGCCAAAAATATGATTGGACTTTAAATTCGCTTAATCAAAATGACCAAGTGATTGTAAGACCTGATCTTCCAAAGCCGGTAGCTCCAAGCACTGGTGGGGAAGGATCTGGAGATGGTGTTATTATTGATGGCACAGGTCAAACTGCCCCAGAGAGTCCATGCGCTAATATGATCTTATCTGAAGATGAAAAGGTTATTTCTATTTGTGCAAATCTAATTAGTGGAAAAGAGCATAAGTTAACAAAGAATACAGTGACTGAGGCTAAGCTATGTATTCTAAGAAACGCTACAGCTGATACTTATTCAATCAGAGGGTCTCTAAGTTCAGTAAATAAAAAAGAAGTTTCCTCAGTGGTTGACGTTGACTTTACTTCAAAGGCAAAAGTTGACGATGAAGGCTTCTTTACATGGACTCACAAAGATAAGATCAGACACGAAGCTAAGTTTCATCCTGAAGAGCTAACCTTAAAGTTTCGTCAAAATACTAAAGGTGTTAGACGAAGCATTAGAAAGATCGTAGTTGGCTGTGAGTAACTTAGTCTTTAAGGCGTTAGATGTCTTAAATCACCTAACGCCTAAGTATGACTTAGAGTTTCTAAAAGAAAATCATAAAAAGAATCTTCATCTTCATGCTGTTGGAAAGTCTGCCAAACGCATGGCGGATGAGTTAAAAGACTTAGGACTTAAGTTCAAGTCTGAAATCATAATAGGTCCTCACGAAGGGCATCCCATTCCTAACACAGATTCTTTAAAAGCTGCCAGCAAGCTTATGAAGGCCGCTTCAAAACTTGGTGAGAAGGACCTGGTTCTCTTTTGCCTCTCTGGAGGGGCAAGCTCACTAATGGAGCTTCCTATTGAAGGAATTGGTCTTGAAGAGCTTCAAAGGATCTATGGAGACCTTCTTCTTTCTGGTAAAAAGATCCACGAAATTAATGCAGAAAGAAAGAAGTTAAGCCAGGTAAAGGGCGGAAAGCTAGGGGCGCTCTACCTTCCTGCGAAGGTTCACTGCTTTGTTGAATCTGATGTTCAGGGAAATAATATTGAAGTCATAGGCTCTTCTCCTATCTTCTCAAAAGAATTACCTCATACTTATGAAATCATATTAGAGAGAAGCCATTTGGCAAAAGTGAGTAAGAAGATCTTTAAAGGCTTTCATATCGAAGAGATCAATGAAGATATAGAAGTTAGTGTTAAGAAGCACTTATCGCTTTTAGCCACTCATGAAAAATTAGTTAGCTATGGTGAATCAAGTGTAAGGGTCTCAAAGAGTGGCAAAGGTGGCCGCAATATGCACTGGGTAGCGCTTATGGGACTAGAGCTTTTGAAAAAGAATATTAATTTTGAAATCCTAAGCCTTGGAAGTGACGGGATTGATGGTCCAACGGATGCGGCGGGGGCTTTCTTAGATGGAAGGATTCCAAAGAAGGAGCTTCAAGATGCCATTGATAGTTTTAATACTTATGAGCTCTTTAAAAAATATGATCTTTTAATTCAAATCGGACCCACCGGCTATAACCTCAACGACCTAAGAGTCATAGAGCTTAAGAAGCCGGCACCTATAAGCTCTTAAGCTTCAAAATAAGAAACTGCAATTGTTCCTATAACTAAAAGGACGCCCACTAAAGCGAAGAGCTGTGCCTTGGTCTTCTCTTTAACTCTAATAACAAAGTAGTGCCTAAGAGCGGCTCCGGCTGCTGTCATCATAATAAGCAAGATCCAATTGTACTGATGAGCGTAGATGTTCGGGAAATGATTAGTGAACATAATAAAGATAATGGGAAGGGTGAAATAAGTATTGTGGGTTGATCTATTCTTAGCGTTGATGGCCCATTCAGGGTTGATAGGCTCGCCATTTTTACTAAACTCAACCATTTGCTTCATGCGAGGGATGATTCTTAGAAGAACATTTCCCACCATCCATGTTCCAAGGACAGCGGCTACATGAATAAAAGCAATCCTGTGAAGGATGGTATTGCAAAGAAGATAGATCATCCCCCCAGCGTAAATAATGGTAATGGTATGGGCCAAGCCTGCCTTTTTTGCTAACTTTGATTCCCAAAGTTGATCATAGAAGATCCAAGAACCTAAGATGCTTCCAAGGCCTATCCCCATGGCCTGAAGCCCTGAGATATCAAGAAGGTCTTCATCCACTAGGTGAGTCCCGCCATCAATATAAAACATCATGAGAAGTAGAAACATACCAGACATCCAAGTCCAATAAGCTTCCCACTTAAACCAGTGCAAAACCTCAGGTACCTTAGTTGGCCCCATTAGCATCTTTTCTACTTTATAGAATCCACCACCGTGAACCATCCAGAGATCCCCCACATGGCCTTCTCGGTCGTTAGAGGAGTTCTTTTCAAAGGAGCGGTCCATCCACATAAAAAAGATAGAGGTCCCAATCCAGCATACTGCTGTTGTAATATGAACCCATCTCCCTAAGAGGAGGGCCCAGTCTGTTAAGTGTTCGATCATGAATAAATTCTAACGAGGGGGGGGCTCTTTGAAAAGTTATGATTAGGCTTTTGACCAAAAAAAAGGCCCCATTTGGGGCCTTCTAAGTGTTGTGTAGGATAATCTTTTCTGCTCTAGATCTCTCTAGAAGAAATCATCAAAGTCATCTGAGGCTCCACATCTTTTCCACTTAAGGTGGTAGACGATTCCGGCAGAGATGTCGGCTGAATCAACAGTTGCTAGTGCATCATCCCCTTGACGGTTGGTCCTTAAAAGCATGGCCGTGTTGACTCTTAAGTTAACATCAGCTCCACAGGCAGACCATACGTTAGCGAAAACACCTAGCTTGTTTTGAATAGTGTAGTCGTTATCAAATCCACCTCTGAAAGTTTTGTTGTATCTTGGTCCTCGCTTTCCAGCAAAGAAGTATTCCGCAGTAAACCTGGCCATACCGCCTCTTGGCACCATGACATAACCTCTATAATCAACGTCAATCAATGAAACTGAAAAACCCGTCGGTACGTGAACCGGAATCGCGATAGTACAGTTCTTTCGTTGCAATTTCTTTCGTCCGCCGGCTTCAACAAAGTACTCATCAAATAAAATGGAGAGTGACTTATTATCTGGCGATAAAGTGACGGAAGCTGATCCAGATGGACAGCCCTGTCCAGCATAACCTGGTTCACCTAACTGAATGTCATCAGCGAAGGCAGTAGTTGTGAGTGCAGAAGCTAAGAATAATAGTGATAGGATTTTTTTCATTTTCTCCCTCCCGAAGAAAGTGTTTTAAAAGCAGATCAAATGTTGAGCTACTCATTCGTTGGAACCAAGTTATGCTTTCAAAAAAATATTTTCAAGCATGAAAAGCAATTCGGTCCATTAACTGCGCCACGTGGAGTGGCCCCTTAAAAAGCCTGCGCCACGTGGCGGGCTTTTCTTTCAAAGCACCTCTTTACTCTTTAAGAGAAAGAAAAAGCGGTTTAAAAAGAACCTAGTAAAGATGCAAAAAACAGCATCATTATAAGGAGAGAGAGATGAAGTATAATATCGAAAGCCTAAAACCAATGATCCCGGTGCTTATCATGTTAAGCCTAGTGATCTTTGCGGCGGAATCATTTGGCGCTGAAAGAGATTTTCAATTTGGGGCCATCACGACTAAAGGTTCTGGCTGCCCTGATGGAACTGTTGAAGTTATAAAGACTGAAACCCAACAAACAGCTTCATTACTATTTAATGAAATGATGGTTCAAGTTCCTCAGTTTGATGGGGATAATGAAAATGATGAGTATGATGATGATAATACAATACCAACAAGTAGGCATGATCAGTTCACGGCCAATAAAGTTTGTAAGATCACTATACATGCGGATATTCCTGAAGGGCATAAGATCATAAGCGCCGATATAAGCATTGATTATAGAGGGGCAACTTATATGGACGAAGGAACTCAGGCACTTTTTCATTCTAAGTTTCTTAACTTCACAGGACCTACCAATAGAGAGCATAGAGTTAAAGGAACAGTTCTTAGAAAGGTTTGGAGAAAAGGGGATGTTGAAGAAGATTGGAACTTCTCTCAGACAAAGACTGTTGATTTAAATTCAGAATGTTCTGTAAGAGGTAAAAAGCAGACAAAGATGATTCTTAAGAATGTTCTTAAAGCTCAGGTTCATAGGAACTATAGAGATACAGACGCATCAGCATTTCTCTCTCTCGATAGTGCGGATATCGTAGGGAAGATGAAGATCAAACTTAATACTCAGGCCTGCCACGGTGGTGGTAACGGCGGAGGAAATAACGGCGGTGGAACAGTTAGGCCTCCTAGAGAGCCTCTTTGTGGAAGAGGGTTTACTTACAGTCCTAGGATTGGAAGATGCCTACCTTCAAGGGTTAGACCAGACCGTCCTGTTCGTCCTCGTCGTAACGGTAGGAGATAAACATAGGGTGGATAAGGGGTCAGATTGGCCCCTTATCCCCTGTAAAAAGGTGAGAGGAGGGAGTTAGTTTCTTTAAAATAATGACATTTAATAAGGTTTTAAGAGTTTAGGTTAGCGCCTCCATTGTGCTCTTTTAAAAATAAAGGCACAAAGGACTTAGTAATAGGTCTAATGGAGGGAGAGCCCAGTGACCCAATGTGAACAGTTGAAAGACATTGTTGAGTCCTACTTTGAGAAACATCCGAATGTTTCCATCAATGGATTGGCCATGCGCTCAGGGGTAGGAGCTTCTACTTTAAGAAGACTTCTAAGCAGCTCAATCAAGGGCGACCCGGCACCTCACACAGTTTTAAATATCTTAAGCACTGTGACTAAAGAAAAGAAACTTTCAAAACTAGTTAAGATGATCGATGGCCCGGTAGGAGAGATGCTCCAAGAAACCTTTAGCCATTTTATAGAATCAGAAACTCCCCATACTTATGATAATGATTTAAACGAAGTACTTAGGGATCAGATGAGCTATTTTATCTACAAATTAGCAGCTAATAGAAAAGGAACCACAAAGCTTTTTGTTAGTGAAATGTACGGTAAGGTTGGTCTTGAGAGGCTTACCCATATGCTTGATATTGGAGTTCTTACTTCAAAAGATGATGAGATCCACGCTAGTCAAAAAGACTTCTCCCTAGATGTTGAAATAGCGGCTGGGCATCTTCCAGAGCTGGTTAAGTTTTATAAACCAAATCAAATAAGCAGAGGTCAAAATCTTTTCTACACCATGAGTGAAACTCTTAGTGAAGAAGGAATTCAAAAAGTTAAAACAGTTCAAAAAGAGGCCATCAAAAAGATATACGATATCATGAGGTCTCCCTTTTACGAGGGGAGCATCCCGTTTTTTACACTTGATATGTCAGACACACTTAGCCTTGAAGCTGAGGCAGGAGAGTTACAATGAAAGGATTAACCCTAGTTACTTTTTTAATGGTCTTAGCGTGGATGATGGAAGTAAGCTTCGCTGGAGAAGTCACTGGAGCCGGAGCAGCTAAGCTTCTTGTTCAGCACGAGTACTCAGTCACAGATCTAAAAAACTCAGGTCATAAGATCCTCTTTGGTGAATTAACCGGAGCCGGTAAACGGATGAACCTAGACCGCGTTAAACTAGTCATTACAAAAACAAAAGTATTTGAAATAAATAAAGCAGATCACGTAGAGTTTAAGCATCCCTCGAACGCTAAAAGCCTATCTGATGTCAGCTTCTTGGAGTTCGGCACCCAAAAAGTTGGCTCAGCTCAGATAGAAGCTTTGGTAGTTAAGTAGAGACTAAAGAGGGCCCTCTTCTCATAGTAGGATAGGGCCCTTTCTTTTTTTCATGAAATGTAGCCTAGTCTTGGTTTATTTAACCTGCAAATATTACACGTTTTTGGAGTTATGATTCTCATCATGAAAGGCTTCGTTTAGGGTGGGCAAAAACACACTTGGAGCCCTATGAAAACGTTATTTATAATCTTTGCCCTATTTACTTCGTCAGCCCTATTTGCCTCTGAAGCGCAAATCATAACCGCAACTCCTGATGGGGAAGTGACTATCGGCTTTTACGATTCTAGTTTTGATTACGCCCCTACTGATACAAAACGTGAAAAGAAATTCTGCTACATAGGATCGATCTCAAAGGTTTGTAAGCAATTAAGCCTTGATGCGAGCCTTATTAGAGAGAGGTACTTTCAAGGGGACCATGACGATATTGAAGTTTTAAGCTGTGAAGTCATCGAAGACATGGACTCAGATGGCTATCATCCTGTCTTTGGATCTGAAAGAGTTATTACTTCTTATAGATTAACTGATGATTATGGATCTGACTTTGTCGTTAAACGTACTATCAAAGAATGCTCAAAAATAAGAAACTAATTATACTCACTTTAGGTGTCAGGCTTCGTTCGGGCACCTAATAAACTATCGTAAAAGAAAACTCTCTTTAGATTTAATGATCCTAACCTCTTTATCTGTAAAGACAGTCACTGATTTTTTTCCAATGACCTGTAAGCGGCGGTTCTTGATATAGACGGAGGATTCTTCGTGTAAGGCGAGTACGGGAAAACCAAAGTCTTTAACAAATTTCTTGATCTCTTTATTTTCTGATTTCTTATAATGGCAATGAATGGCCCAGTTACCGAGGAGGTTAAGGCCTTGATAGCTGATGACTCCGGCCTTGTTTTGATCTCCGTGAAGACCAAAGTGGGCGGTTTCAATATGGCTCCCAAGGGCAATGGCCCCAGCACTATCACCATTGATAACTCCCCCATGATGAATAAAGCGGTGAAGGAGTTCAAAGGCGTGGGTGTCTCTGATAAAATCGATTAGCTGAAAGGTATTTCCACCATCAATATAGATAGCGTCAAAGTTCTTTAGATAGTCCCAGGTTAATTCGTGAAGATTAGAGCAGCTCTCTATATTTTCAAAGTGAATGGTTGAAAAGGTATCAGCAATACGAGCAAGAGAGTTCTTCCAAGAGCGTTTATTACCGGCCAGTGGAATGAAGAGGAGGGTTGGAGACTTTGATAAGAGCTTAATGAATTTTTTATCAATTTCACTAAAGTGGCGAGAATCACCGCCACCTGTCATAATTAGTTTCATTATCTATCTCAAGAACTCTTCAGTTTCTTCCTCTTCTTTTTCTTCTGCCTTCTTCCTGGCCTTCTTTATCTTTGATTTATCTTCACTTTCATCACTCTCACCTGAGTCCTTAGCCTTTTTCCCGCAAGAGCCAATGATTTTTTGAAGGGGAGAACAATAGTCTGATCTTTTTAAGACTTTCTTAAGCGGGTCTGCTTTAACGGAAAAGCTTATAAGTAAAATAAAGAGGCTGATTAATTTCATCTTAAAAAGTCTTCCGATGAGTCATCACTTTCTGAAGCAGACTTAGCGGGTCTGACTTTCTTTTTTATGATAGATGACCCTTGGGTTTTATTAAGATCTAAACTGGTCTCAACAGAGGACCAGCTAAGTCTTTTGATCTTGAGTTGGTCTAACTTAATTGAACTTGTTCCCGTTTCTTTTTCTAGATCTGCAATTAGAGAAGCTCTTAGCTTCTTACGGTGACCAGAATTTGGCATACCTAAGTAGGTCCAGCACCAGCCTCCATAAAAGATACCAGTTAAGGCGCAAAGGACGATATTCCCTCCACCAACGGGCATACTCTTCTTATAGACGAAGCTGCCAAGGTCTCCGTCATTATTACGCGCCTTTCCAGAGGCGTACATCCGTATAGTTGAGCAAGAGCTCGTTAAAAATAATATGACAATAAGTGTTGATATCTTAGATTTCATAGCGTCTTGTAATAAAATTGCCTAACATGTTTGAGTAATTCAAATGATTGTAGAGGCCTTTAATGCATATGAAAAGAATGCTGGGAGTATTTCTCCTCTTTTTAACCATTTATTCTCCAGTAACATTGGCCAATAAGTGTGAATCCCAAAAGTGGACAAGAGAAGATGGGCGTACCCAAGCCGGTGGTTGGATCTGGTTTCCCGGTAAGGGGACAGGTGAGAACCTACAAATTTCTTATATGAAGTCTGAAGGCATGGCCATTGACCGCCTTATTAAAGAATGCGGCTTTCCCCATAAAGAAGTTAAGTTTCATGAGCGTTGTGATGAAAAGGTGGGGAAGTTTTATCAAACCTACGTAAGGGCCTCTTTGACTCATAAGCAGTGTCATGAGAGTAAGTACGCAGCAAATGCCTTCAAGCCAAAGATTCTGAATAGAAAGCTCCTCGCCATTCACAAGAAATACCTAGCCGCCATCACTAAAGACACGGCCTTTGAAGAAAAGGCCTGCACTAGAAATAAGCCCCTTAAGTGTCATGAAATGGGAAAATATGAGTTTCAAATGGGTAATCAAAAGAAGGCCCTTCTCTATTTTAATAAGGCCTGCCAGGGGGGAAGTCTTGATTCTTGTTTTAACGCCGGGATTACTAAAAGGATGCAAGCTAAGCCCAAGGAGGCCTTGGCCTTTTTTAAATTAACCTGCCAAGGAAAAAATGGTGAAGACGGTGAAGGTTGTTACTTTGTAGGGCTTCTCTACAGTGAGGAAGGTAATACTACTAAGGCCAAAACCTTTTTTGAATTGGCCTGTAAATCAAATGTTAGTATTGCATGTTTTTCTCTTGGGAGAGTCTATCAAAAAGAAAATAATGAATACTTAGCGGAGAAGTTCTTTAAAAAATCCTGTAGTGCTGATTATAAAGAAGGCTGCTTTGAGGCTTCAAAGTTCTTTTATGATAAAGGGGACAAGCCTAAGGCCAAGAGCTATTCGAATCTTGGATGCCAAATGGATCATGATAAATCTTGTTATAACCTAGGTAGCCTAGAGAATAAAAATAAAATCATTCGTTTTGATGCTTTTAATAAGGCCTGTGGTTTAGGTCTTGGTGTGGGCTGCTTAAAGGCTGCCAAGCATAAAAAAAAGAATGACTCCCTTTTTAAAAGGGCCTGTGAATTAGGCGAAGGAAAAGGCTGCAGGGAAATGAGCGCTCGCTATTATGACCGCGGGAAGATGAGCAAGAGCCTAGAGTTTTCTAAACTTGCTTGTAAATTAGGACAAATGAAATCTTGTCATAATGCCGGGCTGATTCTTATTAAAAAAGGCGAGCCTAAAGAGGCCAAGGACTACTTAGAGCAATCTTGTGACGATGGAATAAAGCAAAGCTGTAAACTAATAAAAAAGCACTCCCTTTAGGAATCTTATGAAAATACTTATTATATTTTTCTTATGCACCTCTTATGTAAAGGCCTCCGAGATAGCGACGGTAGTTAAGGCTAAAGGGATCGTCTATAAAGCCTTTAGTAATAAAAAGCCTTTAAAAAAGGGGAGTCTTTTAAAAAGAAAAGATGTTCTCATCACAGAGAAATCATCCTTCGTGAGAATTAAGATGCTTGATGATACCGTCATTACTCTAGGGTCAAATTCTAGCTTAATGCTTCAGCGTTTTCGATTTACTAATAAAGAAAAAAGGGCCTTTTCCATTAAGTTGATGAGGGGGAAATTACGGGCCAATATCGTTAATAAATCAAAGAGCGACTCTCTTAAGTTTGAAACTGATTCAGTCTCTTTAGGTGTTAGGGGAACAGAACTACTTATGAATGCAGGGGAAGTTACGAAGGTGGCAGTGATCTCTGGGAGAGTTGCGGTTTTTAATAAGCTTGACGATACCGTCAAAGAGCTCGTCGCTGGGGCACAGTTTATCTCCATTATAAATAAAGATAAATCCATGTTTGATTCTAAGTTCTTAAAGCTTAAAGATGAAAAGTTTCAGGCCTTAGCCGCTTCGACTAATAAAACTTTTAAGAGCGGTGAAGAAGTCGTTGTGGGAAGTTCAATGAGGCCCTCAAAGGATTCCTCGGAAGATCCTCTTAATGAAAGTTTATTTCTCGATGATAGTACAGAGCTCCTTCCTGTAAAGGAGCTCGAAGAAGGTAAGAAAAGGCTTTTTAAATAACTTACTTTTTCTGTGATTCAAAAAGAGCTTGAAGCCCCTTTGTTTTGTTCACTCGGCGCTCTTTTTTCATAAGACCAAGTTCTTTTTTACGGCTTAATTGAAAAGGCTTGTCTTCATTTTCTTCAAGTTTATCTTTAGGAACAAAGCCTTGAGTGGCGGCCATGCTAACTTTTAGGGTTCTACCGTCAACTTGAGTTCCGTTAAGTGCGTCAATGGCCCTTTGGGCATCTTTAATATTGACCATATCAACAAAGGCGACGCCTTTACTTTTATCTTCTTTACCTTCACGCATCAACTTGATCTCTTTGATATAACCATATTGCTTAAAGAGCCCTAAGATACCGTTTTCATCGCGGTTATAGCTTAGGTTGCCAACGTATACTGAGTGAATGCCTGTGTTTATTTTCTTTTCCATAAGCTGCCTTATATCAGGGAAAATCCGTCTTGGCATCTTGATAGAAAAATTACATACTTAGGGGTAAGTGAATGGAATCATTAAGGAGTAGGTTATGAAGACCGCTATCTTGCTAGGCCTTTTATTCTTAGGAACAGGATGTGCTAACGTAAAACAGATCGACCGAGGGCTTATCTCATCTAGGCTCATGCAATTAAACCCCACCCCTGAGGAGTCAGTCTTTTTAGAAGAAGTGAACTCCTATCGTGAAGGTGCCGCTGGCGGCTCAGCTTCAGTGGGAGGCGGCTGTGGTTGTAACTAGAAAGCTTTGGATAGGATTAATCTTTTTAGTCTTAGGCATTCAAAATGTTTTGGCCTCAATAAATTCTAAGGCCAAGTTCTTTATCAATGCTTACTTTCAAGACGGAACTGAAGGTCATCAGGTCTTTGATAATTCAAATAAAGAAGACGTTAGTGTCTTAGAGCCTATGCTCTTTGTTGATTATAAGATCGATGAAAACACTGATGTAAAGGTTCATTTGGCCTTTGATACTTGGACGGCCGCCTCTGATACAAAGCTTGATGGAAATACAGGAGCTAGTGGAGAGGGGATTGGACGCCAAGGAAGAATTGGTGGAAAGATCGGTATTTTAAAAGATAAGAAGACCTGGGCCTATGGGGCCAATATTGGAGTTTCAACAGAGTATGATTATAAGTCTTTAAACTTTAGTGGCACCTGGGAAGGGCGTTTTAAAGAAGAGAACTTTGTGGTGAGCTTAACTCCCCAGCTCTACTTAGATCAGGCCAAAGACTTTAATCTGCAAACAAATAAGACTAGTGAGTTTAAAGGAAGAGTCATCTCGGCCATGGATATCTCGGCCTCTCAGTTATTGAGCGTGAGAGATATCATCTCTTTTGGTTATACCTTTATCTCTATGAACGGGAAGCTAAACAATATCTCAAACTCTGTTAAGGTAATAGACAATCCTTATGGTAATTCTTTTTCAAGAGTTGAAGAGCGCTTGCCTAATGGAAGGGACCGACACGCTCTTAGCACTAAGTTTGTTCATGGTTTTAGCGATGAGTTCGCTATGCATCTGAACTACCGCTATTATATGGATGATTGGGATATCAAGGCCCACACAGCAGAAGCTGGCCTTCGTATGAGCTTCTTTGAAGGCAACGCCTTTGTTGTTCCAAGCTATAGGTATTATTCCCAAGATCAAACAAAGTATTATTATAAAGAGCTGCCCACTTCAAAGACCTTGATGACGGCGGACTCTGATCTTTCTTCTTTTGACTCTCATAGGCTTGGTGTTCATTATGAACAAATCATTGGGGATAAAAAGGTAAGTAAGTATGAGCTTCTTGATTTTACTCTTACTTCGGGGCTCTATTACTATAAGAGAAGTCACGATCTAAATTATCTAATTGTTCAATTAGGAGTTGGTACTGAGTTCTAATGGATAAGCAAATAATAGAAGTCTATTCAAAGCATATGGGAGGGGTGTTTCAATTTAAGATCTTCCCTGGCTCCGTCCATGGGCATGATGAGATTAATAAAATAGCAAAGCTAGCCTTTAATGAAGTAGCGCGAGTTGAAGATCTTCTGACTGACTTTAGGCCTTCTCCTTTTAATCAGATCAATATGAACGCAGGGATAAGACCCGTTGAAGTTGACGAAGAAGTCTTTCAAATCATTGAGAGGTCTCTTAAGTTATCAGAAGAAACAAAGGGCGCCTTTGATATCTCCTTTGCTTGTGTTGGCCATCTTTGGAGGGAGCATAAAAGAGCTTCTACTACTCCTAATGAAAGTGAGATGAAAGAGGCCGCCTCTTATATTGATTATAAGAATATTGAATTAGATCATAAAAAGAGGTCAGTCTATTTACCTCATAAGAAAATGAGAATAGGTCTCGGTGGAATAGGCAAGGGCTACGCAGTTGATAGGGGCTTTGACCTCTTAAAGAAGCATGGCTTGAGTAATTTTTATTTTAACGGCTCTGGGGATATCAGAGTTGATTCAAGAAGTGACGCCCCAAGGCCTTGGCAAGTCGGAGTGAGAAATCCTTTTTCTGAAGACCCCACAAAGTCCTGCGCCTATTTTAAGATTCATAATGGGGCCCTTGCGACTTCTGGAAATTATAATAATTTTATTCATAAGCTTGGGAATAGATTTCATCATATACTCGACCCTAAAACAGGAAGCTCTTCAAGAGACCTAGTCTCTGTTTCAATCTTTTCTGAAACAGCTGAAAGAGCAGATACGACGGCGACTTCTGTTATGATCATGGGACAAGACAGAGGTCTTGAGTTTATGAATAAGAATGATTTAAATGGATTTTTAATAAATGAAAATGGGGAAGTTCTTCGTAGTATGAAATCCCATCAAATACTGGAGCAGAGCTTATGAAAAAACTACTTTGTCTATTCTTTCTTTTTTCTCTTTCGGCTTTCTCTGGGGAAGTGAAGGACTTTAAATTAACAACCTACAAAGATAAAAAAGAATTTAGGCTCAAAGATCACCTTGGTAAAAAGACCATCGTCTTAAATTTTTGGGCCAGCTGGTGTACTTCTTGTATTACAGAGCTTCCTGAGCTTCACGCTCTTAAGAAGAAATACCCTGAGGCTTTATTTATAGGAGTTAATAGTGGAGAGACTGAGAAATTCGTTAAGAAGTTCTTACGCCGTTATAAATTCAATTATGAGATCTTAATGGATAAGACAAAATCAGTAGCAAAATCTTATGGGATTGATACTCTGCCTAGAACAATCGTGATCAATAAGAATAGGAAGATCACCTATAAAGGGGATAGACCCCCTGCTAAATTATAAGTTAACTGAAAGTTTGAGTTGGATAATTGAGTTATTGAAACAATTCTTTAAAGGTACTCATTGAGCCAATCCCTTAGGTCATGGATCTCGTCGATATCAATCTCATGGGCCATGGAATAGCTTTGAAACTGAACTTGATCATGGTGCTTTGAGAGATTCTCTACCCATTGTTTAACATCAGTAAAAGGAATGACTGAATCTTCTTCACCATGGGCGATGAAAAGGGGAGTCTCTAGGAAGCTCTTTGGAATATTCTCTAGCATGGGTGGATAGGTCTTCGGAGACAGGGCAATCACTCCACCGAGCTTTTCCCCAAAGGCCATAGCAGCGGCTAAGGCCATACAGCCCCCTTGAGAGAAACCACAAAGAAGGATGTCTTCTTTTTTAAAGCCTTCAGAGATAAGGGCCTTTATTTCATTTACGATTAGAGACACAGGATTCTTTATGGCCTGCATAGGCTCCGCTGGACCTGGCTGATACCAAGCAAAGCCTCCGTAATAATCTTCAGGAGCATTTAATAAAAGGTAGTGGCAATTAGTAACATTCACTTCTTGAGTAAAGATCTTATACGGCTCAAGGGAATCTCCAAGGCCATGCATGACAAGCATGATCTTAAAGTCAGTCTTAGGTTGCTGAGAGATATCAATCTCGGAGCGTGCGTAAATCAGTTCACTTTGAAGTTTCATAGAGGTGATTATGGCCTTATTTTACCTCTTAAGTATCTAAAATTGTTCTACTTACGCAAAAGGTACGCAAAAATCTATTGCACTTACGCAAAACTTACGTAAGATAATCATTAACGGGGAGACACTTATGACGGAACTACATACACAATTTATAAACACTAAAGGGAAGACCTCTTTGGACAATACTTTTGAAAAGGCAGAGCGAGAGGGAGGACCTTCGTCCCGGTTCCCTCTTGGGCGGAGGTGGACGTTAAATCCTTCTCGCTTTGCTCAATCAAGCAGCGATAGAGAAAGATACAGAAAAAGAGAGATATGCCTCTCTCTTTTACATGGGAGGATAGGATGAACTCAAGGGATTACAGAAGCTGCCACACTGAACTTATGAGTAAGACTTGGTTGATTGATAGGAGTTTCCTTCCACCGAGAAGACCTACAAGTTTTCTTTCTCATACAGGGGCTCTGGATTTTTTTGACAGGGTTTTTACTTTTAGTTTTTTAAAAAAGGATCGGTCATGAACAACGACGGCAAGGATACCATTTTGTTTTGTTTGTTTATCTTTTATATCGCGCTCATCACAATAGCTTAATTCTTTACAGCGGTGCTTCTCCAGTATTGGATAAGCGCCGCTTATATTAGATTCGAGGGGAATCTTGCTCTATTTTTTAAGCCTAAACTTATACTGCAAAGCCAAGCAGAATCAAGGCCAGCCTAAGAGTTTCTTCAAAGAGACTTAATCATTTCAGACTCTTAGGAGGCTTGTTCTTCTTAATTTTTTTCAATCTCTCTTTAAGTGCTGAGCGTGTCATGTTAAATAAAGAGAAGGAGAATAGATGAAGAAGCTTATTATTGCTATCAGCGCAATCATTTCAATTTCAGCTTTTGCCGGCACTAAAGAGGTAAGTTTTTTTGGAATTAACGAAGGTCTCCTTCGTATGTTTGTCTATACTCCAAAGAACGTTAAACCATCCGCTCCTCTTATTGTTCTTCTTCACGGATGCAATCAGCGGGCACAAGATATTGACAGTGAAACAGGCTTTGCCAAGTTGGCCGAAAGAACCGGAAGCCTCCTTCTCATTCCAGAGCAGACAAAGTTCAATAATTCCCATGCTTGTTTTAATTGGTTCTCACCCTTTGATTTCTTAAGAAACCGCGGGGAGTCTGGATCGATTGCGGAGATGATTCGTTTTCTTCAAAGAAAAGGCTTAGCTTCTAAAAAGGAAGTCTTTATAGCAGGCCTCTCGGCCGGTGGTGCCATGGCCGCGGTCATGCTTGCCACTTATCCTGATATGTTTAAAGCCGGGGCCACGGTGGCCGGAATTCCTTTTGGCTGCGCCAGTGATGTCTTTAATGCTTTTAAGTGCATGAAGTCCATTGATAGAACCGGAGCAGAGTGGAAGTGGTTAGTTAAAGCAGCTTATAGGCACAGAGGGGCTTACCCAAAAGTGATGATCCTTCAGGGAACCGAAGACCCTTATGTTTCTCCTGATAATGCTACTGAATTAAAAGAGCAGTGGAACGCCATTCATCAAATTGAGAAAGGCTCAGTTGTTACTGACAATTCAAAGATGCTCCACACTTCTTTTACCAATTCAAAGGGACGCTCTGTAGTAGAGACCGTGATCCTCAAAGGCATGGGCCACGGGCTACCTGTGGACTCACAAGCTGGTTGCGGGAAATCTGGGAAATGGATCATCGATCATGGTATCTGTGCAGCAGACCTTTTAAGCCGCTTCTTTGACCTAAAATAACGCGCCTAGTGCTTTTTCGATTCTAGTGTTTTTGCGGCCTTAACGGTATATTATTGCCCATGCAAGTTCGCCCCTTATCTGACACCGATTTAGACTCTTTTATCGAGTTACGCCTACAAGGCCTTAAAGAATCTCCCGATTCCTTTTTAATTAGCTATGAGCAAGAAAAAGAGACGGGCCCTTCTTATTTTCAAGAACTCTTAGGAACTGAAAACCCTGATAATATAATCTTTGGTTTCTTTATGGATGATAAGCTCCTTGGGATCCTTGGCATGTTTCGAGATAACCTACCGAAGCTAAGTCATAGGATGAATATTTGGGGGCTTTATGTGCATCCGGATGTTAGGCGCAATGGTGTGGCTAAGGCCCTCATGAAGAAATCTATCGACCACGCAAAGAAACAAGAAAGAATTTTTAATATCCGCTTAAGCGTAGATTCAAAAAACAAAAAGGCCATCGAGCTTTATCAAAAATTTGGTTTTGTTGAATGGGGGGTAGAGCCTAAGGCCACCCAAGGGATTAATGAACTTTTAGATGACGTTCATATGAGTTTAAATTTAGGAGAGTCATAGTGGAGATCATTCCTATACCAGGATTTAGTGAGCCCTTTAGTAGCATTAGCCATTTATTAGGTGCAGGTCTTTTCTTTGTCTCTGGAATCATCTTGGCTAAAAAAGGAAAAGGTAACCGCCAACGACAGATTGGTCTTGGCATTTATAGCTTTAGCCTTGTGTTCTTATTTTCAATGAGTGGAGTTTATCATTTACTGGAACCTGGAAACACGCCTCGTTTTGTTCTTCGCCACCTTGATCACGCCGCCATTTGGATACTGATCGCTGGCTCTTTTACTCCCATGCATCTTATCCTCTTTAGGGGAGTCAAGCGTTGGGGCATCCTCATTCCTGTTTGGTTCATTGCTATCACTGGTCTGACCTTAGAGATGATCTTCTTTACCAATATCCCAGAGTGGCTTAGCCTCTTTTTCTTTTTATTCTTAGGTTGGATTGGGGTTATCTCCATTTGGATGTTCTATAAGTATTATCCTAAGTCTAGTTATAGGTATATAGGAGCGGGGGGAGTCGCTTATTCACTGGGGGCCGTTCTTGAATTTACCCGCTGGCCAGTTATTTGGCCTGGGGTTATTGGACCTCATGAGATCTTTCACCTCTTTGTTCTTCTTGGTGCCTTTAGCCATTGGATGTTTATTTTTAAGAATGCCCATAGACCCAAGTCTGAAGTTCTTCTGATTCATATTAAAGAATATGTACAAACAGGGGAGTTTCGCGCCATTGGTGAAAATGAACTCATTGATCTAAAAGCAGACTCCTTAGAGGAACTTCATAAGCTTATTCAAGAATGGGTCAATAAGAACTTTCATAAAGAAATGACTCCCGTTGAAATAAGCTTAAAGCATTCAAAGATTCTATGAATCATCTTCTTAAGTTTCTTTTTCTCTGCTTTATCTTTTCCTTAGGGTTTGGGGCATCAAAGTTCTTTGGAACAAATGAAGAAATTAAAGTTGAAGAACCAGAAATTGTTGTTGTTAAGCCTTCAAGTTCAGAATACCTGGAACTAAAAGAAACAATCCTTAAGAATTATTATAAAGAACTTGATCCGGCCAAGAAGCTAGAAGCATCTGATGAGATCATGGAAAAGCTAATGCTTATGTTCATGGCCAACCTAGGCTTTAAGTTAACGGCGTCAGAGAAGAGCTTAGTTGAGAACCCAAAGTCTTATGATCAATACCTAAAAGAAGTCTTAACCTTATGCCCGGCCCTTCCTAAAGAAACCGGACCTGAGGTTTATCTAAATGATGGGCAAGATGAAAAACGTGAAAAGTTAATAAAGGACTTAAAGACCTGCACGGAAACCTATGGTGGTCTCTTAAAGAAGCCAAAGCTAATTAATGATGATCAAAAAGAAAAGTTCATAGGCTTTGAAGATAATATCTTTAAAAAATCAGGAAGAGGACCAGAGGGATTT
Source organism: Sulfitobacter sp. (assembly GCA_047630275.1). GTDB lineage: Bacteria > Bdellovibrionota > Bacteriovoracia > Bacteriovoracales > Bacteriovoracaceae. Next base: position 1,154,856 of record JBLHVN010000001.1, read on the forward strand.
TTTTCCTTTGATATCTTTAGTGACCTTTGGGGCAGTAAGCCTTATTCAGAAAAACTTGAAGGTCTTCCTAAGTCTTTTGTAAAATCATACTTAGGTGAAATGAGTGGGATCTATCGTACAAGATCTGGCGAACAAGGGCCTATTAAGATCCGTTTAACTGAAGGAAGTAAAAGTAAAGAAGGGGCAATCTTAATCAACCTTTCTCTTTCCACTAAGATTGGTCTTTACTTAGACGAAGTTTATAAAGCCGAGCATCCAAAGAATCACAGCACAAATGGAAAAGGTCCTTGCCGTGGAATGGTTTTATCTAAAGGAAAAAGCCGAATGATCCATCTCATCAAGACACCTGGTAAAGAGGGCTACTTTGGTCGGATCTACGCTAGCGGTGAAGTGGTAAGTAGCTTTTATGTAAGTAAGAACTTTACAAAAAAGAGCTTGAATCCTAGCCGCTGGGGAAAAGATCAGAGTTTTTGGTAATCACCTAGTTATTTCAGATATTTAACCTATTGATCATCTCTTCATTCTCTGCGAGAATTTCGGCTCTATGAAAGAGACAATTGAACTTCCCATTCTCAGATTAACCGGATCCGTGGCCTTAGGGCTTAGTGACCAAGTGGCCATTGAAGAGCCCCTAGAGATTAGGCTGAACTATTCAAAAGACCGCGGCATGCATAAGAGCCGAGAAGAAAAGACCGTCTCTATCACCATGAGGACTCCTGGGGCTGACTTTGACTTGGCCTTTGGTTTCTTATTTAGTGAAGGCATCATTAAGTCTCTGTCCCAAGTGGAAGAGATTAAACATTGTGGTGATAAGGGAAATATTGTCAGGCTCTTCTTAAGAGAAGATGCAGAAATCAATCTTTCAAAATTAGAAAGGCACTTTTACACCAGCTCTTCTTGCGGCGTTTGTGGCAAGACTAGTATCGAAGCCTTGATGACTCAAAATCCTTATAGCGAAAATATAGAAGGGGGTCTTGAGATCTCTCAAGAGTTCTTATACCACCTGCCTAAGGCCTTAGATGAAGCTCAAAAAGTGTTTGCCCACACAGGTGGTCTTCATGCTAGCGCTCTTTTTGACGCCCGCGGCGAAGTCACTCTTCTTCGAGAAGATGTAGGGCGCCATAATGCTTTAGATAAAGTTATTGGGGCCTCTCTTAGGGAAGGACTTGAACTTCCTTTAAAGAACCTAGTTCTTCTCTTAAGTGGTAGGGCCAGCTTTGAACTGATTCAAAAAGCTTCCATGGCCGGAATCTCAATTGTCGCTGCCATTGGGGCACCGAGCTCTCTGGCAGTTGAACTAGCTAAGAAATTAAATATTACCCTTGTGGGTTTTTTAAGAAATGGAAAGATGAATGTCTATTCCGGAAGTGACCGAGTAAGAATCTATGAAATGGAAAACTCCCCAGGAGAAGCCAGAAGATATTGAAGTTGGTGAAGTAAGCACAAAGGCCGGGGGAATCCCTGCTGTGCTCTCCTCTTTGTCCCATACTCTTAAAAAAGTGGGTCCCTTAAACTCTATCTCAAGCCTTAGAAAGATCAATCAAGTCGGTGGCTTTGATTGTCCCGGCTGTGCTTGGCCTGAGCCAAAGAATAGATCAGTGGCTGAGTTCTGTGAAAACGGAGCTAAGGCCATTGCTGAAGAGGCCACTAAGGAGAGGATTACACCGAGTTTCTTTCAAAAATATTCAGTCAATGAACTAGCTAAGAAGTCTGACTATTGGTTAGGTCTTCAAGGACGCCTCACTCATCCTATGATCTTAAAAGAGGGAAGCTCTAACTATGAGATGATCTCTTGGGAAGAGGCCTTTAAGACAATCGCTAGGGAGCTAAAGAGCCTAGATGATCCAAATGAGGCCATCTTTTATACAAGCGGAAGAACCTCCAACGAGGCCGCCTTTCTCTATCAATTGATGATCAGAAAGTTTGGAACCAACAACCTGCCTGATTGCTCCAATATGTGCCATGAATCTAGCGGTGTCGCCATGAGTGAGTCCATTGGGATTGGTAAAGGCACTGTAACCCTTGAAGATTTCGATCATACTGATTGTATCTTGATCTATGGCCAGAATCCGGGGACAAATCACCCTAGGATGCTGACTAGTCTTCAGTCAGCTGCCCGTAGGGGGGCTAAAATTATTACAATAAACCCCCTAAAAGAGGTGGGAACTGATAGATTTATACATCCTAAGGACGTGCATTTGCTGCTTGGCAGTGGTACAAAATTGACCACTCAGCTGCTTCAAATCAGGATCAATGGGGATGTTGCCCTGACAAAAGGTCTAATGAAAGGGCTGATAGAAGCCGAAGAGGAAGACTCAGGCAATGTATTAGACCACGAATTTATTAATTCTTATACGGAAGGTAGTTATGAAGTCATCGAAGATATTAAAAAGCAAAGTTGGGATTCAATTACCGAACACTCCGGCGTCACTAAGGACGAGATCGTTAAGGCCAGTAAGATCATTGCGAAAAGTAAGCGCATTATCGGTTGCTGGGCGATGGGCCTCACCCAACACAGAAACGCAGTCGGAAACATCCAAGAAGTCTTAAACCTACTTCTCTTAAAAGGCTCCATAGGAAAACCTGGGGCCGGTGCTTGTCCCGTCAGGGGACACTCCAATGTCCAAGGTGACCGCACCATGGGAATCTGGGAAGCGCCACAAGATTCCTTTTTAGATTCTCTTGATAAAAACTTTCAGATGAAATCCCCCCGTAAGCATGGTTATAATGTGGTTCAGGCCATACAGGCCATGAGTGAAGGGGCGGGCAAGGTCTTCTTCGCCATGGGCGGAAACTTCTTAAGCGCCACCCCTGATACAGAGTTCACGGCAAAGGCCTTAACAAAAACAAACCTCACAGTTCAAGTTTCAACTAAGCTTAACCGCTCTCATTTAGTTACCGGGAAAACGGCCATTATTCTTCCATGCCTAGGAAGAACGGAAAGAGACCTAAGTCAATTTGTCACCGTCGAAAACTCCATGGGGATTGTTCATCAATCAATAGGTCATCTTAAACCTGCCTCTAACTTTCTAAAGAGTGAACCAGAGATTGTATGCCTCTTAGCAAAAGAGTTATTCCCTGATGATACGGTGAAGTGGGATGACTTAAAGATGAACTACGATGAGATTAGGGAGATGATCGCTAAGACTATCCCTGGCTTTGAAAACTATAATAAGAAAGTAAGAGAACCAGGTGGTTTCTCCCTTCCAAATCCCCCAAGGGATGAAAGGCGTTTTGAAACTAAAAATGGTAAGGCCAACCTCTTTGTTCACCCTATGCCTGATAACTCAGTCCCTAAGGATCATTATATGATGATGACCATAAGGACTCATGATCAATTCAACACCACTGTCTACGGTCTTGAAGACCGTTACCGAGGCATAAAGCTTGGGCGCCGTGTGATCCTTATGAATAAAGAAGACATGAAAGAAAAGGACCTAAAACAAGGGCAGCAGGTGGATCTTCATAGTGAATTTAGAGGGGTGAAAAGAAGCGTTGAGCGTTTCTTCGTCGTTGAGTATGACATCCCTAGGTCAAGCGTGGCGACTTACTTTCCAGAAGCAAACCCCTTAATCCCTATAGATAGTTACGCTTTGAGAAGTATGACACCGACCTCAAAGTCCGTTCTTATAAGTGTAACTAAGTCTGATTTGGTAGAGGATTAAGTTCACAATTTCTGGTGAATGAATAAACTTTTTTCTATTGTCTCATTAGGACGCCCTTGATAGTTGTAAAAAAACTTTAAGGAGATCTTTTATGAAAATCTTAATCACTATGGCCTTTTTACTTTTGGGCCTTAATGCCAATAGTTCTGAATGTCATACTTACGAAGCTCAAGTCATGGGAAGTATTAAATCTGTAAGAAAGATGGGAGATGTTTGTTTTTATAAAGTAAGCATTGATGTCATCAATGAGCACGCCCTTTGTCCACTTTCAAAGTATGAAATTGAAGAAAGCACTGTTCAGTATGAAGCTGGTTATCATGATGAATGTCTTTACCGCTTCGGGGGAGAGTTCTCAGGAATCCTCGTTAAAGACAGAAATGATGTGATTACTTTTGACTAAGAAATAGTTCAATCTAATACTGGGAATCAAAGCTCTAAGACCTTGGTTCCCAATTCGATCCTAAGCCTCCTCTTTTTTTATTTAAATTTATGCATCCCGTTAACTATTGATCATTCAGGCTACAAAGAAGCGAATTATAAATTGTTTCATATATCAAACAATGGTTTGACAATAGCGACGCTCCTAAGTAGAAACCTATTATTAGATAAAGTTTTAAAGGAGAATTAAATGTTTAAATATATTGTGGCCATCTTTCCTATCCTCTTTTGCCTCAACTCTTTTGCTAAAGAAGTGGTTGTCTATACTTCAAGAAATGAACACCTTATCAAAGATATCTTTAAGCAATACACAGAAGAAACTGGAGTTAAGGTTACTTATAAAACGGGTAAAGCTGCCGCTCTAATTCAAAGTATTAAAGCAGAAGGAGAGAAGTCTCCAGCAGATATTTTTATGACTGTTGATGCTGGTAACCTATGGTTTGCCGGAAACGAAGGGCTCTTAGAACCAATCAGCTCTAATAAACTAAAAAAGAATATTCCCTTTAACTTAAGAGATGAAAAAGGAAGATGGTTTGGTCTTTCTGTAAGAGCAAGAACAATTGCTTTTAACCCAGCTAAAGTGGCGAAGGGTGAGTTAACCTCTTACGAAGGACTAGCTGATCCAAAGTGGAAGGGAAGGCTTTGCCTTAGAACTTCTAAAAAAGTTTATAACCAATCTCTTGTGGCCATGCTGATCTCAGAACTTGGGGCAAAGAAAGCAAAAGAAGTTGTAAAGGGTTGGGTTAACAATACTGTTGAGATCTTTCCTAATGATACAGCCGTTCTTAAGGCCGTTGCAGCGGGACAGTGTGATGCTGGAATAGTGAATACTTATTACTATGGAAGGCTAATGAAGAAGTCTCCTAAATTACCACTAAAGCTTTTTTGGCCAAATCAAGATAATAGCTATGGGGTTCACGTTAATGTCTCAGGAGCTGGTGTACTTAAGACTTCAAAGAATAAAGACGAAGCTAGAAAACTAATCGAGTGGCTTTCAAGCAGGACTGCTCAAAAATCATTTGCTCAAGTTAATATGGAGTATCCCATTAACAAATTATTTCCTGAGTCTAAAGTAACTAAGTCTTGGGGAAGTTTTAAACCCAATAAGAGCTTTAACCTCTCAAATGCTGGTGCCCTTCAAAAGGACGCTATTAAGTTAATGAGAGAAGTTCGCTATAAATAATGCCCAGGCTTTTAAGCTATAGGGCTTACCTCTTATTATTTATCTTTTTTATCTTTGGCCCAATCCTTTTTATATTGGGCCAATCTTTTTTTAGCGGCACTTTAACAGATCAAGAGACCTGGACCTATATCCTTGATTCTATGTTATGGGATCTCACTAGGGACACCGTCTTTCTAGCGACTCTTACGGTTCTTTTTTCAAGTGTCCTAGGTTTTTCTCAAGCCTATCTGATAAATTTTTCCAATATTAAATTCAAAGGAGCGCTTCATCTTTTATTTGTCATGCCGCTCATCTTTCCCCTTTATGTCTTAGGCTTTGTTTATGTTGGAAGCCTCGAGTATAGCGGACTTCTTCCAAGCCTTATTAGAGATAACCTTGGCATAAATATTCTTGATTTTATTAATATTAAATCTGTTTGGGCAGTGGCTTTTGTTTTCTCCATAGCTCTTAGCCCTTATATCTATCTATACTTAAAATCATGCTTCGCTGCCATGGATAGAAAACTTTTTCTAAGCGCAAGATCCCTTGGAAAGAGACCTAATCAAATTGCCCGAACTATTGTTTTCCCTCAGGCCATCCCGTGGCTCATCTCTGGAGGAATACTTGTTTGCCTTGAGGTCTTTTGTGACTTTGGAGGAGTTTCTGTTTTTAATTATGAGACTTTCTCAACGGCCATCTATCACGCTTGGATCAGTCTTTTTTCAATCAATACCGCTGTAAAGCTTAGTGTCTTTCCAACCCTGGTTGCATTGATCCTCTATATGATTAGTCAGTATAAATTCAGAGTGAAAGAAGGGAAGTCTAAGCTTCAAGAAGATATCATCCTCCTTGATCTAAGAGGCGGGAGCAAGAAGATTGTTTACTTTTTTGTTTTAGTTTACGCTGGATTTTCAGTTATTTTTCCCGTTTCTCAATTATTAATTTGGTCACTTGAGGCCCTTAAAGTAGAGCTTAATAGTGATTACTTTCTCCTCATCATTGAAACTCTTGTTATAGGAAGCATCATCGCTTTATCAATAAATCTAATCAGTTTAATCTTTCTCTATTTTCAAAGGTTTAAATTTAGCCCTCGAGAAAACTCTATCCTCCCCATAACTAAACTTGGCTATGCCATTCCAGGAAGTATTGTTGCGGTAAGTATAATGGCTTTTTTCTCAGCGGTTAATATGAGCTATTCTGGCACTCTGTCACTGGTCGCCTTGTTCTTAGCTTATTTAATTAAATTCTATTCTGTTCCTTCAGAGCTTATGGCCAGGGGAATGTCAGGTATCTCTAAGAAGATGGATTGGTCTTCAATTTCATTAGGAAAATCCACGAGCTTTACTTTTACTAAGGTTCAATTACCTTTGTTAAAACCAGTTCTCCTTTCTTCTTTTGTTTTAGTCTTAATTGAAGTCTTTAAAGAAATGCCCATTACTTTGATCTTAAGACCTTTTGGTATCAATACTTTAGCGACTAGGGTTTATGAGCTTACCTCTGAAGGAGAGTGGGAGAGAGCATCAATCAGCGCTCTTTTTCTCATAGCTTTAGGCGCCGTTTCTCTTTATATTAGTGAGAGGGTGATAAAGAAAAAATGAGTTATTTAAAGATTGAAGACCTCACATTTAATTATGAAAAGATCAAAGTTTTGAAGGACTTTTCCCTAAGCCTTGAAGAAAATGAGTTTCATTCTCTACTTGGAAAAAGCGGTTGCGGAAAATCAACCATCCTTCATCTTATTGCTGGATTTCTGACTCCAATGTCGGGAAATATCTTCGTAAACAATACTTCCATGGAAGGCATTCCAAGTGAGAACCGAGAGATAGGAATTGTCTTTCAAGAAAACTGTCTTTTTCCTCATATGAATGTAGAAGAAAATATTAAGTACGCCATGAAAGGGGATGAGATCGATAAGTACCTCTCTATGATCAAGCTCGAAGATAAAAGAAAGAAGTATCCAAATGAACTATCAGGGGGAGAGCAACAAAGAGTGGCCATAGCAAGAACCTTGGCCACAAACCCAAAGCTCCTTTTACTTGATGAGCCTTTTTCAAGTTTGGATCAAGAACTAAGAGAAGAGCTTCGAAGCGAAATCAAAGAGATTTCAACAAAAATGAAACTAACGACCTTACTCGTTACTCATTCAATTGAAGAGGCAGCTGAGTTAAGCGATAGGATCACCCTTATGAACTGTGATGGTAGTTATAAGACCGATCATTATAAAAACATCCCTGAAGTCTTTGAATACCTGAAAGAAAAAAGATCTAAGATTGATTCCTTTATTAAATAAGCCTCTCTAGGTGTTCTGGCCCTGCTGAATAGATGAGAGTTCCTAAAACATGTTCTAAAGGTTTATTCTTAAAGAGCGAGTTGTCTTTAGTGATTAAATAACCCTTTAGTTTTTTACCCACTTCAAAATAATCCTCTTGCTCTATACCCATGGCTTTTAGGCCCGTTTGATAGGCCATATGATAAAGAATATCTCCACTAAGATCACCAGCATTTAGGCATAAGGGGTTTCTCGATTTTTCAATTAAACGGACCGTATAATCAAGCCAACGCAGCTCTTCCATGGGGCTTAGGCCTATATGAGAATCTGTTCCGATTGAGAACTTTCCCCCTTTTTTATAAAACTCTAGAAGGGGAAAGAGACCATCTCCAAGGTTTCCTTCAGTACTCGGGCATAAAACAACATTAGCTTTTGTCTTAATAAGGCCATCTAACTCTTCAGAGTTAATATGAGTAGCGTGAACTAGATGAAAGTTCTCATCTAAGTTTACATTCTCTAGAAGCCATTCTACGGGCCGTTTACCTAGGTGAGAGACACAGTCTTGGACCTCTTGGACTTGTTCGCTAATATGAAGGTGCTTAGGAATATCAGCTGGGGCCTTCTTAAAAAGGCTTATAATATCTTCAGGCTTGACCGCTCTTAATGAATGGACGCCGATACCAACATTTACATTATTATAATTCTGGGATGCTTTTTGAACTTCATTAAAGAGATTGAGATACTCATCAACAGTTTGAGAAATAAAGCGCCTCTGTTTTGGGCCAGCTTCAGAGTTAAACCCACCAACTTGATAGAACATGGGAATGATTGTTAAAGAGATGCCCGCAGCAACTGAAGCGTTCATAAGCCGATCGCTCATCTCGCTTAAGTTCTCATAAGGGTTTCCTTCAAAGTCATGGTGAAGGTAGTGAAACTCAGCAACGTGGGTATAGCCATGCCGGATCATTTCTATGTAGAGGTCAGTGGCCACTTGCTCTAGTTCTTCTGGGCTGATCTTTAGGGCAATAGCGTACATATTCTCGCGCCAACTCCAAAAGTCATCTGACTTAGCTTCGGGGCTTAGTCCCTCATTGAGGCCTGCCATAGAGTATTGAAAAGCATGGGAGTGAGCGTTTTGAAAACCTGGGATTAAGTACCCTTCTTTAGGAAAGATCTCTTCATCAGGCAGAGAAGTATCAATCCTTTGAATAATCTTTTCATCATCGACTGTAATGTATATTTCTTCAGTCCAACCACTCTTTAAAAGGATATTATCAAACCTATAAACTTTCATTTAACTTAACTCCTTTAAGAGGGCCTCAAACATATCTCGCAGAACCGCTTGAACCTTTAGGGCCTTTACTTCGTCATAGAGAACCTTCTGTTCATTCATATAAAGGTCTTGGCTCATCTCTAGTTGAAGAGCATGCTGAACGGGAGATCTTTTTCCAAAGTATCTTGTAATATGACCACCTTTGAAAGGATGGTTATGGGCCACCTCAAAAGGGCCTTTTCTTAAGCTCTTAAGGGCGCAATCAATCAAGTTCTTATCCGCTGAAGTTTCATCAGCATCACCTATGATCATATCAGGAAAAGGGTCTTTAGAGATCTTAGGTACAAGGCGCTTAATGGAATGGGCGTCGAAGAGAAGACATTTTGAAAAGAGTTCAATTCTTTCATCTAGCTTTTCTTGGATCATCTTATAATAAGGCCAATAGTAAGAATCGATTCTTCTTTGCGCCTCTTCTTGATTGATCTCTTTAAGTAAAATTTCTTTCCCTGAAAAACTCTTGCTCGGGATAAGTCCGGTCTCTTGTCTTGAGTCTTGATAAAGAAGCTTACTCTCAGGGTCTCTATTAAGGTCGATGACGTAGCGAGAATAAGGAGCGACGACTATCTCAATATCTAATTCAGGAGCAAAGTTATAGAGCTGATCGATAAACCAGTCCGTATCAGCGGGAGAGTTAAGGGTCTTTTGATTATAATAGCTTCTGACTTCTTCAGGAAACTGAATTCCTGAATGGGGGACAGAAATAAGGATTGGAGACTTAGGTTTCATGAGGCTATTGTTGCGCAAAAAAAAGAAATTGTCTCAATTAAAGGGAGGTTGCCCTCCCTTAGTGGTCTTAAAGTGAGTCTTTAAGAATATCTAAATGCCCAATGACTTCTTCGATCTCATCTTTGATCTGCTCTCTTCCTTCAGCAGTTAGGTTGCTTTTTGAAAGGATCACAACCGTAGATGGATGAACAATTAGCTCTTTAGGCTCATAACAAGTTTCATCTGCTTTAGGCAGACCATTTCCATCATGAAACTTATCTTCAATCTCTGAAAGACTAAGGTTTTGCATATAAGTGCTCTTGGCCATGATAAAAGTTAGAAGCTCATTACACTTTGGGTTCCTGGCCGTGTACTTTTTAAGGATAGGCTTAGCAAGGTTGATAAGCTCAATAGCATCTTCCTTGAGCACAATAGGTTTAGCACCCTTGTCATTGTTTAAGATGAGTCTTTCAGCTACTTCTTTGTATTGATCCACATCTTTATGGATAGATTTACTAGCGCAGCTAGAGATAAAAACTAGGCATAGGGCCATGGTTAGGTTCTTCATATTTTCGTCCTCGATTAAGTTTTTAAGCAAATTAATCGAGGTTGTTTGATATGTCAAACTATCGTTAGCGGTGGGTGACAGCTTGCCCAGTTACTTTGTGCGACTCGTAATTTTCTTGCGTAGGCTTCAATGTATAAATAGATTGATCAAGGGGCATAAATGAAAGGATTAATACTAAGCGGTGGTTTTTCAAAAAGAATGGGTCAAGATAAGGGCGCCATCATCTATCATGGAAAACCCCAGGTTCTTCATAACTATGAACTCTTATCAAAGTTTTGTCGTGAGGTTTTTATCTCTGTAAGGAAGGATCAAGTAGGGCAGGATCACTTAAGTGAGCTTCCCTTATTGATTGATTCAGTTCCCGGGGACGGACCTGCCGTAGGCATCTTAAGCGCCTTTGAAAAAGACTCTCATTCTCCTTGGCTAGTGCTGGCCTGTGATATGCCTCTGGTTGATGAAGAAAACTTAAAGCTTCTTATTGATAAAAGAGACCCTTCAAAGATAGCCACTTGTTTTGAAAATACTGAAAGAAACTGGCCAGAGCCACTTTTTACTATTTGGGAGCCAACTTCAGTAACTGAAATAAATAAATATGTGTCCTTGGGAAAACCCTGCCCAAGGAAGATTCTTATGAACTCAAATATTTCTATGATCCGCCCTAGTGATCAATCAGTTCTAAAGAACTTTAATACTCCAGAGGACCTAAAGAGCCTTTAGATAAAGAAGGGCCTTTTTTAAAGAAGCCTTAAAAGGACTATTTGTTTCGTTCTTTAAAATTCTATCTAGAGGAAGCCGTCTTACGAGATAAAACAAAATAAATCCTACAATAAGGGGTCGTAAGGCAATCCAAAGGGTTGGGGTAAAAGGGGACTTAACAAAGTAAAAGAATGAAATAGTGATTAAGTAAGTCACAATAAAAAGAGGATTAAACAAATCCTTCAAGGCGAGCTTTATAGCAGATCCTTTAGGGGCACTAGTTTCTAGTTTCTTCTTATTAATCTTTGATAAGAGGGTTGCTTCCCATTTCCCATACCAAATATCTGGAATAAGAGCAGCTGCAACCCCAACGGCTAAGCTTAAGATGACCTTTGTTAAGATTACCGCTAAGAGAATATAGAGAACATCCTGAGGATCAAAGTTAAAAACCTTTGATAGTTTTCTGGAGTAGTATTCCCCCATAAAGATGAGGTCTTCCCCAAACATTAAGTAATAAATAAACAAAGGCTGAATATAGGCCCAAAGGGATAAAAGGCTCATACCCACTAGGACTCCAAAGAGGTTCGGACCAAAGATAAAGATGCCAATTCCGTGAAGAAAACCTTGAACGCTAATGGCCAGCATGGGAGTCAACTTTTTTCCAGCTGGGGATAAACTCTTTAACATTGAAGTCACTAAGGATGCTTGAGCAGGAATTCGGCGCACGCCATTCATATGTGAATTCTTTAAAACAGAGCGGGATAAAACAAAGCCTTGATTGAGGCTAAGGATCTGACCAGAGAGAGGAATCTTTAGGCCATGAAGGAGACTGCCAAAGCCCACTTCTGTTGCCGCAAGTAGGCCTGCTGTGGTTCCAATGACTTCAACTGAATCTGGTTCAGTCTTATTTTCTTCCATTGAAGATGTATTTTTCAAAGTTTGCGTACTCGGTACAACTTTGTTGATGCCCAAGCTTACATCCCTTTGACATCCACTCAGCTGCCTTATCTTTTGTTTTTTCTGGGTTTGGATTATCTGCGCTTAGAGTTCCAAAGACTGCCTTACCTAGTTCAAAGCATGCGCCCCCATCACCATTTTCACAGTTATGGGTAAGACCCTTGCAAGGGGGCTTACTAGCGCAAGAAGAAATAAAAAGAAGAATGATTAAACTAAGTCTTATCTGCATATTGGCTGACCCATAGGTGTTCCTACTATTTCTCCGTTATCCATGACAGTATTCCCACCTACTATTGTCATGACAGGAAAGCCTTTAACTTTCTTTCCATCATAAGGAGTCCAGCCACACTTACTGGCCTGTTCTCCATTAGATATTGTATGAGTCTTATTCATATCAACAATAGTAATGTCAGCGTCATAACCAACAGCCAGTTTTCCTTTATTTCTTAGTGAATAAAGCTCAGCAGGTCTTAGGCATAAAAGATTAACAAGTTTCTCTAAAGTAAGCCTGCCTTGGTTAACATGATCGAGCATAATGGTAAGTATGGTCTGAACGCCAGGCATTCCACTTGGCGAGTTAGGATAACCTAAGTCCTTTTCTTTTTTTAAGTGGGGAGCATGATCAGAACCTATGACATCAACAGTACCCTTAGTGAGTCCCTCCCAAAGGCCTTCTCTATGATCTGCTGTCCGAATAGGTGGGTTCATCTGAGCGTAGGTTCCAAGACGGTCATAATCCTCTGGGGCGCTTAAGGTTAGGTGCTGAGGAGTCACTTCAACTGTGGCCACATCTTGGTAAGTTGCGAGCAATTCCATTTCTTCTTTTGTTGAAATATGAAGTACATGAACTCTTTTTCCAGTCTCACGAGCTAAGTCTAGGATCATCTTAGTTGAACTAAGGGCCGTATCAACATTTCTCCACTCATAATGAGCGTGAACATCTTTAGCTTCATCTCTAATAGGTCTTCTTTCACGTAGCATTAACTCATTCTCTGAATGAAGGGCGATAGGAAGGGAGCAAGATTCAAAGATCTTAGTCAATTTATCCTTATCATATAATAAAAGGGAGCCCGTACTAGAGCCTAAGAAGATCTTTATCCCACAGCAGCCTTCAACCTCAGATGCCGTAAGTAGATTCTCTAAGTTATTCTCAGTAGCTCCCATAAAGAAACCAAAGTTAGTATAACTGCTCTGGCGTCCTCGAGAGACTTTATAGCCAATAGATTCAGCGTCGATAGTAGGGGGATTAGTATTTGGCATTTCTAAGTAAGTAGTCACTCCCCCAAGAGCGGCTGATTTTGAACCACTATGAAGGTCTTCTTTATGATCAAGACCTGGTTCTCTAAAATGAACTTGAGAGTCTATGATTCCTGGTAGGACGTGCTTATCAGTGGCATCTATGATGACAGGGGCGAACTCGTCGTGACCAGGGTCTAAAAGGGCTGCGATTTTAGAATGACGAAGGGCCAAGTCTTTTTTGACCGGTCCCGTAGGGGTCATTAGGGTTCCATTTTTTATGATTGTTTCGTAGCCAGGCATGGGCCCTCCAAAGTTAATTCTTAGAGGGCATTATAATTTGGGCTATTCAATAAAGAAAGCGAGGATTGCGGCAATATTAAAGCGCGTTCCTTTAATTTTCTTCTTAGGCGTTAAGTAGTGAAAGATGGCCATCTGTATCGTAGAAGGAATCTCTAGCTTCTTAATAAGATAGAGGAAGATAGAATGGGCGTATTTGGCTGTTTTAGAGTCAAGCTCACCAACTTTCATAATAGTTGTCTCAAACCTAAAGAAAGCAATATCTAACTCTCTGCGGTCTAACCAGCCATCGTTATTGTAATCATAAAGAATATAGATACTCTCTACGTTAGAAAAAGCGATCACAAGCCTCTTAAGATCTACCTTAGTCATAGGAACAGACTCATCAGGAATCTCGCGGGCGTATTTCTCAAGGTTTAATAAATACTGCTGTGCTTCGCTCATGCCTACTGATTGAATATATTCATAGAGCTTCGCGAAATACTTTTGATTACCAAGCTCATTAAAAAAGATATGAAGAAAGTGCTCTCTATAACAAGCGAGCTCATAACTATTGGCCTCATCTCCATTAGGAGTACAATAGTTAGCGAGGTTATCATGAATTTGATTGGTTAATTTATTGGCTGACATAATAGCGCTTACATACTCAGTTAGCTCTTCAACATTGGCATATCCATTTCCATCACCTTGGTATTGAAAAACATCTGCTCCATCGACAGCTTCACCAACGAAGCGGTCAAAATCAGTTGGCCATAGACCAATCTCTTTAGCAGCGTCTTCAACTTCTCTCATAAAAGTAGCGACTGATTCTTTATTGATATGCTTTCTTCTTTCACCTTCAGGAATAAAGCCGTACTCATTGACAACTTTCTTTAAGGTGTAGCGAAGAAGGGCAGTGAAGTTAAAGCCAGATCTAAAACGTTTGAACTCTCTATAGTAATGTAAAAAACCATCATCATCTTGAAAGTATCTATAGTGAAGAGTGATGATTTCAAATTGATTCCAAAGTTCCTTCTGACGATCTTTTGTAAAGACATTGTACTCAGGAAGTTCAGGTCTTCTAATTGTTTCGATGACCTTAGGGCTTTGCATGGTTGTTAAGAAGTGATTAAAAGTCACGTCATTAAAGTAGAGCATCTCAAAGACTTCTTGGGCCCAACCAAAGATAACCTTTACGTCGGCGTAGGAGTAGTTATGACTATCTCCTCCAATCAAGCGGTCTTTTAAGTTTGCCACGGACTTAGAGAAGTTATCCATCTCCCAATCATTATCAAGCATTCTTTCAATAACATCCGCCAGCTCTTTAAACTCAAAGATATGGTCACTATCATCAAAGCTATAAAAGAAGGTTTGAGCTTGCTTGACTACATCTAGGTAAAAGTAATTCTTTTGTTCAGGATCTGCGAACTCTTTGTGTTTTACGAATAGGACATCAAGACCAAGAGTTACCACTTCCCCTAAGTTTGTAAATAGAACTTCAATCTCTTTATCAGAAAGTATTCTCTTATCTCCCCCTAAAACTAGGCGTTTTAGAAATAGGTAAGAGTCAATTAAAGGGATATCAATTTGATCGTCATTTAAATCGAGAATGTCTTTAAGCTCTTTTAGAAAGTCGATAATATTGAGCTCTTTTCCAACAGAGGGTCTTTTTGTAATCACGGCCATTAAGGCTGCAGAGGCATTCTTCAGAGTGGAGCTAACATTATCTCTATTGGCCCAGTACTGAGTGTTATCATCACTAAAAGTAGTAAATTGTTTCTTGATCTCTCCACCATGATCGTTCACCACAAAAAAGATATCGAAAAGAAGGGGAATATTGGCCACAGCTAAGTTGTTCTTAGGGTCCTTTAAAAGGATTTCATTAAGGATATAGACGAACTTAAGTAGCTCATTCGTTTTTTCAGCTACATCTTTTGGAAAGAAGCGTGTGACAAAGCGGGCCAGCTCATCTGCGTGGATGTAGTTAGGATCTTTTCTTTTTACAAAGGTAACAAATTGATTAAGGTTGTCTTCGAGGCAATTGATCTCTTTAGAAACGTCTTCGTCAAGTATTTTCTCTAATTTCTTTGAGTCGATGGGGCAGATCTGCTGAAGGTCACTGATATCAAGAACACCTTGGTCCGATAACGGTTCATCTCCGCAAGAAGTAAATAGGACCATACTGGCCAATAACAAAAGTGTGCTAAGGAGATTCATTCTTCCTCTCTTTGGGTTTCAATCACTACATTTGTTATTGTATCGAATAAAAACAATCTGTGATTGAATCGGTAAACTTGACAGTTTTTCCTTCGGCAGAAGTTGCCTTTTATGATGCAATGCACGGTATAAATTCCCTCTATTTTTCAAAGGTCTATAAATATTTATGTTAATCTTACTTTACCACTGCAATACAACATAATTCTAGGTTAAGATACGGTATGAGAAAAAAATGCTGCTTATGCTCCTTTTTACTGATGCTTTTTACTCCAGTAATGAAGGGCTGGTCTAAAGGGACCTTAATATACGAACATCTCGGGCGTATGAACACTCCTGCTTTTAAAGACGCAGGAAGTTCTTCAATTGGCTTTGAGTACCTCCATATAAAGAAACGTAGCAGCTTTGATAGCTACGCCGGTTTAGAAGTTAAATACTATCCATCTAATGAAGGAACCTTAGTCTCATTACCAGAGGCCTATATCTCTAGATCCCGTGGTAATACAGACTGGGCCGTCGGGAGAAAGATCCTAAAGTGGACTCCCCATGAGAAGTTTTGGGGAATAGGGGAGCTTAACGCCCTTAAGGGCTTTAATTTAATGGATGATGATGAAGAAGGTCTTGTTGGGATTCATTTTAATAAAAGCTGGAGCAATGTAGACCTCGCTATCTTCGGATCAGGTGTTCATATCCCTCAATTGAACCCAACCTTTACTATCAAAGAAGGGAAGATCTCTGGGGCCAACGAGTGGACGAACCCTCCGCCGACCCAAGTGCGTTTTAGCGGTCAAAATATTCCCGTTTATTATAATTTAGATAAGCCGCCCATGGGCGATATCCTCTTACAAAACTCTTTAGGTACTAAGCTTAGCTACCGCTGGAAGAAAGGCTCTGTAAGTGCCTATGGAATATACAAGCCAGAGAATCTTGCTAGGATCAACGCCACTGGTTTTTATGAACAGACCACAGTAGAGCAAGCCAGCGTTCGGGCAAAGCCGTTTATCAATCATCATATAATGTATGGGGTAAATGCCGCTCAAGAGCTTGGGGACCTAACGGCCAAAGTTAGTTGGGATACAATCAATCCAGATCACGGGCTTGATGATTCATTTTCTTTTGAAGCCTTTAAGATCGAACCAGTTTATACAATTGATAGCTTCTTAACAGCTTCTCTCACCTGGGATAAGAACCGCTACGTTGGATTAAGCACAAACTTCATAGAGCTTTTAAGGGGGGACGCTAACAATACAAACGTCTTTGCTAAGAAGCCAAAATGGGTCAGGGCCATTGGTTTTGGAGCTTGGTGGAAGGCCACGGGAAAACTTAGTTTCTCTGGAAATTACCGCCAAGACTTAGTTCTTTCAGACATTCTAACGAGGTTCGAGTCTCGTTATAAGTTCACAAAACATGTGGCAGTAGGAGTGGGAGCTGACTTTTTAAAGGCACCTAAAAAGCGCTCTTATTGGAGCCCTTACAGGGCCAATGATACTTTCTTTTCTTCACTCAGTTATATGTTCTAAAACTCCCAGACGGATCTTTTAGCGCTTACAAAGCTCCGCTGGTAGCTCAAATGCCTCTGGTTGAAACTTCATCCCACTCTTTGGATGCTTCAAATTTCTCTTTAAAACAAAGTCAAAAACAAGCGGGTTATAATCATAGATCTCATTGAGAAGCTCCGCTTCTTCTCTAGTGATATAACCTAGCTTTCTAAACTGGCTAGTTCTGTAGAGGATATTAATAGCAGGAAGGGGATAGTCTGATCCGTTAACAAGCCTCTTATGGTAACTTGGCTGCTCAAGGAGAGTATCAATTGGAGCGCCTACTCTTGTGTGAATGGTAACTCCAGAGAGTTCACCAAAGAGGTTCTTTTCATACTTTTTATCTTGGAACATCCTCCAAAATAAATCAAAGCAAGACTTCTTACCGCCCTGTTCATAATCCTCGCACATCCCAAGAGAAGCTACATGGGCCATGATGATCTTAACTCCCATATCTAGAGGGCGTTTAAAGTTAAGTGGGTTAGCGAGCTTTTGAAACTCTTCTCCGTCGACGGCTTTTTCATCCCCTGTATGAGAGAGGATGGCCATGTCGTACTTCTTAACCACTTCGTAATACTTATCAAGCTTTGGGCTTTTAGGATCAATATTTTGGGCATTAGGAAGCCATTTAATGAACTTAACCCCAAGCTTTCCCCATTTTTCTAACTCTTTAATTGCGTCAGCTCTGTAGGGATGAACCGAGATAGTTGGGATGATAATGTCTGGGTATTTTTCATACATCTTCCAGACAAATTCATTGGTGATATAAAAAGTTGATCGGTCTAAGTCTTCGGCTCCATCGTTGGTATAGTTCTTATCAAAGGCCAGAAGATGAAGCTTTGAATATCTTTTATCGGCCCGGGCCAATTTCGCTAAGCGCTCCATATACTTTTGATCCGCATCCTCAAGATCTTCAAGACCTGAGGCGCTTAGGTAAACTTTATATTGGATGAATTTCCAAGGATGCTTAAGAGTCATCATCTTAGGATTGACCCAGTTTCCTGTTCCCCCGGAACCATTTCCAACTGAGTGAACATGAACGTCTCTAAAGCACTGCTTGTCGATTCCTTCGTAGGAAGCGTCCAGCATGGTTTTAGCTTTAGGGGAGAGGTCTTTAAGCATGACTTCAGGTTCTTTTTCAAAATCCCCTGCAATCTTATCTATAAAAACACTACAACCTGATAGAAGTAATAGTGAGAGTATTCCTATGCGCATTGTTACCGCCTGTGGAGACCTTTACGAACAAAGTGCAAGTAGAGTTCTTCTAGGAATCCTTCTTCGTGAGCGTGGCTACTCAAGTGCTCTTTGTACATTTTCAAATTATAGCTAGGAGCAAGGCCTAACCATTCTTTAATTTGAGAGTCTTTATGTTTTTGTTTAAGCCATTTAAAGATACAAGCCTGTCTTAGGCTTTTGGCCGTGCAGTTAATCATTAATTTCTTTCTAAATTCTTCAAAGATTATCTCAATTCCTCGGGAGCTTAAGCCTCCAGAGAGGATGCGATAAGGATTAGCATTAAAAAGAACCGAGTCAAACTTAGTATTTGAATCTCTTTTCATAGTTGCCAAGTTCTTAGCGTAGTCTTTGTAAACTTCCACAAAGATCTTTGGAAGTGGAACTGTGTAAGGATCCCTTTTAGGAGGATTGATAAGAACTCGAGGTGTCTCTCCTTCTAAGTGGAGTTGATCAACCTTTAAGCTGGAGAGGTCGCTGACCTTTAATCCTGCTCCATAGATAAACAAAAGGGTGCAGATATTTCTTTTTGCAATAAGCCTAACCATAGGTTGCTTACTTACAGATTCCTCTAGGAGGAATTGCCAAAGGGTCTTAACATCCACAAAAGGCGTCGGCCTTGGGATGTCTAAGAATTTAGGGGAAGTAGGGATCTTGCGCACTGGATTTGAGGCAAAGACCTTTTCTTCAACAAGGTAATCAAAGAACATACGAAGGGCCTGAACCCTCCTTCTTCTAGAATTATCACTATTGTACTTCTTCTCTAAGAACTGTCCGTACTCTTGAATCTCTGGGATAGAAAAGCCACTAATATCAAGCCTCTCATTCTTGGCCACATCTTTTAGGTATTTATTAAAGCAATCAAGGTCAGTTCTATAGTTCTTTAAGGTATTGATAGAGCGGCCCTTACCCTTGAGCATGACAAAGAACTCATCCTGTAATCCTAGGAGGTCGACATTTGTTTTTTGACGTTGAGTAACCACATTATTTCCTTGCGCGGGGCATTGTAAATAGGCCTTAAAGTAGGAAAATTCTACACGGATGAAGCTTAGGGGACAAGACGCTTGAATCCTCGAGGACCATTTGGTACAAAGCAACAAATAGTTGGGGCTTGCCCCGTTAAATTCGAATATAAGTGGGCCCTATGGCAATTAAGACGACCTTATCAGATATCCAAAGTGGATATCAGACATCCAAGCTCTTTCATGACGCTACTATGAAAGTACAAGACCGAGCCGGTTTTATGGCCTGGTTCTTCGAAAACCTTAAACTCCACCCTCAATATGATCACCTTTTTAAAGACCTAGATAACTCAAAGGCCTTTGTAGAAGCTTTATGCCACACAAGCTTTGAGCACGAAAACGAATCCTTAAACTTTAACTCTTACGAACGCCTAGAATTTCTAGGGGACGCTGTCTTAGATCTTCTTGTTTCAAAGAAGCTCTTAAATAATTTCCCAGAACTTGAAGAAGGTCCTTTATCAAAACTTAGAGGCGCTCTTGTCAACGAAGAGAGCCTCTCTGAGATTGCCAGAGTCATAGGCCTTGGTGATTTGATCCTCGTAGGTAAGGGCGAGTTTAAAAATGGAGGGCTTAAAAAGAACGCCATCCTAGCTGATGTGGTTGAGTCAGTGATTGCAGTCTTTTATATGGAACTTGGAATTGATGGAGCTGAGGTCTTTCTCGATAAGATCATTAAGCTCTTAGAAATTGAAACTAAAACCAAGTTCTATGATCTTGCTCAATTAGAGAGCTTTGATTCAAAGACAAAACTTCAAGAAAAGACAATGAGTCTTTATAAAGAGCATCCGGTTTACGAAGCGGACACTCTTGCCAATGGACATTTTGAAGTAAAGGTTCTTTTAAAGGACCAGACCATCGCTTCGATGACTCATCAATCAAAGAAAAAAGCAGAAAAGATACTAGCTAAAAAGATTTTAAATAATAAATTATACGAAGAGGTAACACATGTTAATTGAAGACCAACACCCGGATAGTAAAAGCATAATGCTCGCTGTTCTTGGGGCACCAAATGTAGGGAAGAGTTCACTGATCAATTATATGATGGGAACAGACCTATCAATTGTCACAAACCGCCCTCAAACGACGAGAAATCGTTTTCATTGTATCTTAACTATTGATCATACAGAGATCATTCTTGTGGATACTCCAGGTCTTCACAGATCAAACCTAGAGTTTAACAAGAGGATGAATGATCAAGCCAGAGGTGGTAGTGCCGGGGCTGACTTAAACCTTCTCTTAATCGATATCTCCTATAATGTTCTTCCGCAGTTTGCTGAATTTGCCAGACAAATGGAAGGAGAAAAACTAGCTGAAACTTGGGTTGTCTTCTCTAAGCTTGATCTTATCAAAGACCCTGCGGCTCTTCCTATTGAAGAGATCATGACAGCAGCGAAAGAAATAGTTCCTTCTATTACAAATCACTATATCTTAAGCTCTAAAACCGGTGACAATGTTCATCAGTTAACGGGAGACATCTGTGATAAGGCTCCGGAGAGTCCTCATCATTATTTAGATGGTGATATCAGCAATAGAAATGAAAGATTCTTCGCAACCGAGTATATCCGAGAGCAGGCCTTCCAGCTTTTAAAAGAAGAGCTTCCTTATGAAGTGGCAGTCGTGATTGAAGAGTATAGAGACTTTAAAGATAAAGAAACTAAAGAGAATGTTGATACTCATATCTCAGCGGCAATTCTTGTGAACAGACCTTCACAAAAAGGAATTGTAGTAGGGAAAGGAGGATCGATGATTAAAGATATTGGAACTCGTGCTAGAAAGAAAATCACGGCCATGACTGGTGGAAAGGTTCATTTAAACCTTCACGTTAAGGTTAGCCCTAAGTGGTTTAAGAATAACTGGGTCCTTGAAGAAATAGGACTCCCTAGATCAGCCGATTCCAATAGAGTTTGGAGAGCAAGATGAAAGCAAAACGTAATATGGTCATCTCATTAATTGGGAGACCCAATGTTGGAAAGAGTTCTTTATTTAATAGACTCATGAGAAAAAACCATGCCCTTACCCATGACCTTCCTGGTGTCACAAGAGACAGGCATTATGGTGTAGCGACTTTTAACGATGATCCTTACTTTGACGAAGAAGTAGAGGCCATCATGGTTGATACTGGTGGGTTTTATCCTCAGAAGATTGATGAGACTGGTGCCAATAAAAAAGAAGTTGAGTTCAACCACTTCTTTAATATCATGACCGATCACGCCAAGCTGGCCATTGATGAATCAGACTTGGTTCTCTTTGTTGTAGACGCTAGAGAAGGAGTGCTTCCTTATGATCAAGGTATCGCCGACTTTATCAGGTCTAGAAAGAAGCCCTTTTGGCTTTTAATCAATAAATTTGATACGGAAAACCAACGGGGGGATGAGAATGAATTCTACAGCCTTGGTTTAAACCCTGAAGAACTCTTCACCGTTTCAGCCGCTCACGGTCTCGGACTTGAGTATGTAAGAGAAGCTATTCATAGAGAAGTTCTCGCTTTTAATAATAAAGTTGACGAAGCTCCCGGGCTTCAACGTGGTGTTACTCCAAGAGAGAAGGTAGCTTCAAAGCTTGCCTTAATCGGTGCACCTAATGCTGGAAAATCAACTCTTCTCAACCTCTTAGTAGGAAGTGAAAGGGCCTTGGTTTCAGATATAGCTGGAACGACTGTTGATCCTATTGAAGGTTACTTTGATCTTTACTTTGGTAAAGAATCTGTCTTTCTTGAAGAAGAAGTTGAAGCTGGTAAGAATGATGGGCTGCTTTTACAACAGTACCAAGAGTTTAGAAAAAACAATGCTGAAGTCTACGTCAAGATGGAGCAGGCCTTTAACGAAGAAAAGGCTTTGATCCCTTCAGATAAGGAGATGATTGAACCGGTTCTCAATAATGAAGAGAGGATCTACAATCAGGTCTTTAATCCTGAAGATGATTCAACAGAAGCCGTTCCACCAAAAGCTGAGAATTCTTGGTGGAGGTCTCTGCATATTGTTGATACAGCCGGTATTAGAAGAAAAGCGAATGTTGATGGAGTGATTGAATCTCAATCAGTTTATAGGTCTCTTAGGTGTATTACTGAATCAGACATTGTGATCTATATGATCGACGCCACAAGAGGCATCGGTCACCAAGACTGTCGTCTTTTAGATATTGCCTTAGAAAAAGGAAAATCAGTTATTGTTTGTCTTAATAAAATGGACCTTATGAAAGAGGTGCTTAAGACTGAAGAGCAAAGAAAAGAATGGCTTTTAGACCTTAGGGCCAAGATTCCATGGCTTGATTTTTGCGATATCATTCCAATCTCTGCCGTTGAGAAAACGGGGATCAATAAGCTTAAGAAAAGCTTAAAGAAAACAACAATTGTTAGAAGAAGAACTATCCCAACAGGTGTATTAAACAGAGTGGTTTTAGAAACAGTTGCTAAGCATTCTATCATCTTGAAGAAAACTAGCGGAAAGCCTTTTAAGGTGAAATACGCTTCGATGTTAAAGAGTGATCCACCGACATTTCTTCTCTTTTCTAATAAGTCTCAAGGAATTCCTGCCAACTACAGGCGCTACTTGCAAAGTAGCTTAAGAAAAGAATTTGAAATTGTTAACACCCCCGTTCATCTTATCTTTAGAACTGGTGCTGACATGGAAAAAAGATTAGGAAAGAATAAGGCCCGGGCCATTCAGAAAGATTAGTCCTACCAACCCATGGTATAGCTGATCATTAGTGAGTAAGCGTTACCAGTTAAGTCATCAAAACCAAACTGCCCCTCTGAAAGGGGGCGGTAGTTTTGAGTAAATTTATCATGCAGGTTTACTGAGTGAAAAAGAAACTCAGTTCCTATATAGGATTCTTTTAATTTGATTGGAAATTCAAGTCCAAAGCCAGCTCCAAAGCCTAAACCCCCACCTGAATCATCTGCTAATGCAGATTGGTCTATGAACTTATTTGTAAGGTACCAGTATTCAATCCTTCCGATAAAGTAAGGATTTGAATAAGTAATGGCCGTGCCTAGGTTGGCCGTATCGATATAATAGCGGTAGCCAAAAAAGACTCTTAAGATATTTATCTCAATAAGCCCAGGAGCGTTGACGGTAAAGCCAAAGGTGGGCTGATCAGCGAAGAAGTGGTGCTTTGAATACTCAAAGCCCATGCCGAAGCTATTAAAGAAATCACTAAAGTAATAAACCGAAAGTCCATAACTTGGAGGATCGTTTTCGTAGGCGGTTCCTCTGTTACCATCAAAGGTGGTTAGTCCTAGTGAGATAGCAAAACTAAAGAATCTTCCGTATCTAAAGAAGCGTTCATCTTCTAGAACTTGGGCCTCTTCAACATCTTCGTTAAAGTCAGTGAAGATATCCCCACCAATTTGCAAATCATCTTCTTCTATTGAGAATCCATCCCCAAGTCCTTGAGCAAAACAAAGAGAAGGGAGAAGAAAAATAAGGATAAGAAGCTTTTGCATATTAAAGATAATTTCCTGTTTTATTAGAGGTAAAAGAGAATTCCGGCCGTAATAAAGTGATAGCCTACAGTTTCTATCCCAAATTCAGAATTAATTTTATTAAAACTTATCCCTGTCTCAAAACTAAAGCCTAGAGATTGGAGCCCTGCGAAACTGAACTCAGACCCAACAGTGAGGTCAAATTGAAATCCTTCGTCATCTCCGGTTAGAGTTTTCTCTTTAATAATAGCCGCTAAAACGGAGGTATAAAAAGTTAGCTGAGGCTCGTCAAAGAGGTTTCTGTAAACCTTTAAACCAAAGCCATGGCCTCCGCCTACATCCCTTGTAGAGACTCCTGCGAGACCACCAAAGGCGAAAGAGCTACTCTTTTGAATCTTGAAGTGAATGGCCGGTTGATCGTTCTTAAGTTGGTTACTCATACCAACACCTAAGCGTCCACGACGGTCCGTGGCAAAGGCAGTTTGTGCGAGGAGTAAAAGGCTAACTAAGACTAGGGGTAGGGTTTTATACATACGCGTCATCCTTGGCGTTTATTAAAAATATTGCGAAACAAATATATCTTAGCTAGCTAGTCTGTTTTTGACAACTTACAGTCGGCCCTTCTACAATTTTTTGAAAATTCAATAAAGCAAAGGAAAGATCTTTATGGCCACTAAAACGGATATGGCTCCAAATACAGAAATAGACAATGTACTTAGTCAGACAGAAATGGGTGAGTGGATTGCAAAAAATAAAACCATGGTTATTGTTTTCCTAGTGGTCATCATTGGTGGAATCTTTGCTTATGGTGGGTATAGCACTATGGCCAATAAAAAGGCCCAAGAGCATGCTGCCACTATTTATACCTTTCAAGAAGGTGCTTATACTCAGTTGATTGATGAAAAGATTAAGCCTGCTGAGTTTGTTCAAAAGTATTTGGCCCTTGAAGCAAGTGTCGCCGGATTTGAAGGACTAGCTCCCGTACTGATCAAAGCAGCTGGTCATTTAAAAACTCAAGGAGCTACAGTTGAAGCCATTCAGATCCTAGAGCCTGGGATTAAAAGTTTTAAGACACCAATCCTTCTTAATGTTATCTCTCTCCACTTAGCAGCAGCTTATGAAGATAATAAAGAATTCACTAAGGCCATTGAAGTTTTAGAGAACTTAAATAGTTCTTCTTTAAAACTAATGGAGGATAAGCTTTACCTTGATCTTGGAAGGCTGTACTTATCAGCTGGTAATAAAGAAAAGGCTAAGGTAAACCTTCAGTACTTAGTGGATAACGGTAAAGATGCCGAGTTCATGAAGATTGCTCGTCTTTATCTTGAAGATATCGAACAAGGAAAATAATTGAAAAAATTAATACTTTGGTCACTGTGCTTAGGTCTCTTAAACTCCTGCGCCTGGCTCCACGAAACTGTTGGAGTTGAGGCCATTAGAGAAAAGGGAACTGAGTTCTATCCCCTTTGGATCAAGAACCATGACCCCATCTATGAATCAGGTAACCTTCCCATCGCCCTTAATTCTCCGCTTATTCACGAAGATTCTGTTTTCGCTGGAAATGGATCCGGAGAAATGGTGGCCTATGAGTTAAAAGACGGAACAGAGATTTGGCGCCATAAAGACAAGGGAGGGTATTTCTCTCAACCTGTTGTCTACAATGAATACCTTGTCTATGGAACTAACGAAGGAAGACTCTACGCCCGCCATACTATCACTGGAGAGTTAAAATACGCCGTTGATCTTGGGGCCAGTGTTGAGTCTCAGCCAGTGATCTATAAAGGAAGGATGTTTGTTCATACCAGAAATCATAAGATCTTTGCCCTAGACGCTCAAAGCGGAAAGATCCTATGGGCCTATAAGCGCTCTGTTGCTTACACAACAACACTTCAAAGAGTCAGCCAGCCTTTAGTGGCTGGAGATAAGATTATTGTGGGCTTCGCTGATGGTCATGTGGCTGCTTTTTCTCTCGAAGAAGGAGTTCTTTTATGGGAGACAAGAATCAATGATGGATCAAAATTTGTTGATGTTGATTCAACTCCAGTGATTCATCAAGGGAAGCTTTATATGGCCTCTCAGTCGGGTCCACTTACAGTTATGGACCCTCAGTCAGGGAGTATTCTAAGAAAGCTAGAGTACAACCTAACAAGGGCGCCTATCTCTCATGGATTGAGCCTAGTCTTTGGAACTGTCGATGGGGAACTCGTTCATCTAGACGAAGACTTTAAAGAGGTTAAGAAAGTTAAGCTTTCTAAGAATGCCCTTTCAAGTATTGTTTGGTGGAAAAAGAGGCTTGCTATCTCAACAAGTTCTGGGAAGATCTTTTTAGTATGGCCTAGGAATTTTAAGTCCATCGAATCATTTAGCTTGGGGCATTCTCATTCCGCGATCTTTGGAAATCTTCAGGTAGGAGAGGATAAGCTTGCGGCCATCTCTAGCCGCAATAGACTTTATATCTTTCGCTAAGAATACTTCTTAGCGATTAGAAGTCATCGAATCAAAATAAGACTCGGACCATTCAACACCAAGACGAGTTGTCATGGTCTCTGTATAAAGATCTTTTGGTCCCGTAGCAACGCTAGCAATAGTTCTTCCCCTTGATTGAGAAGCAGACTTCTCAAAGCTCTTAATCAAAGCTCTGTTTGAAAAGATACTGGTCTTTAGAAGAACTTTCATATTATTTGGACTAGGGCGAAAGCCTTGCTTTTTAATATGAGTGATGAGGTTTTCATAGATATAATAATTGCTGCTAGAGCCTGAATCACAAAGTTCAGTTAACTCATCGAGAGTTTTCTCTAAATGAACATTGATAGCCTTTTCAACTGCTTCTTTGGCCTTAATCTCTTTATTACTAGAGATGAGTTCTGAAACATTTGGATGAAGGGAATCTTTTGTTACAGGTAGCATAAGCTCTGGGTATGATGAAAGCTTTGTTGAGTCAGCTAAAACTTCAGGCTTATAAACTGCATCAAAGTTAATCTTAACTTTTTGATTCTTTTGGTAACCCTCAGCTTCAAACTTATCTTTATGATCGACTAAGATTGAATGAAAGCTTGGACAAATATTTACACTCTGAACTGTATCGGCCCCTGAGAACTTAGAGAGGTTATGGTATTGAGTAAAGAGGGTTAGAAAATAAAGCTTCTTATTTGTATGTTCAGTATAAAGATCTTTCATGTTGGTTTTAGAAACACTTGCTGGACCTCTGGTACGCTTGGTCTT
Organism: Sulfitobacter sp.; assembly: GCA_047630275.1. GTDB lineage: Bacteria > Bdellovibrionota > Bacteriovoracia > Bacteriovoracales > Bacteriovoracaceae. Next base: position 1,181,816 of record JBLHVN010000001.1, read on the forward strand.
AAAGCTCGCCGCTTCACTAACTTGGAAGTCGGGAACACGATTGATATCAGCAGATTTAGACTTAAACCTGGCCATCTTACTTTCAAATGATTCAGGCCTTTGATAATTCCCGGCACATGAAGCTAAGGTGGTACATATTGTTAAAATGGCTAATTTGCTATTCATAGTATTCCTCCGAACTAACTTCATATCGGAAATTAGGGGGGGAATATAAGCTTTGAGCGTGATCTGAAAGGATCAGGAAATTCTTTCCTAAAAAGCTTCTGGTAGAGAATCGTCCATTGTATTTAGGGGCTTAGAGCCTTTAGGGAAGCTTAATGCTCCGACTTTCTTTAGTGATAAGGAGATGGCCTTTTCTAAGGAAGAACTCTTGCTGGCCTTTGCTGCAAAGATGGCCCGCTTTAGATTGAGAAGACCCCCTGATTGAGAAATAAGCTCAGGATGAAGATCTACGGTCTTCATGATAATGGCCTTTATGTTCTTAGGAGTTAGGGAGGGATTTATATTTCTTATGACTAAAGCCGCATGACTTACGGCCGGTGCGGCCTGACTCGTTCCTGTGGTTCTTAAAGTTTTACCTTCAGGAGTTTGGCTTTCAATCAAAAAACCTGGGGCAAAGAGATCAACTGTCTTTAGACCATAGTTTGATGAGCTTGTTCTTTCATTATCTCGAGCGGCGCCTACGGCCAGGATATTAGGGCCTCTAGCATTTGAAGGATAGTGAGAATAAAGGTCGTTATCTGTTTTGGTGTTTCCTGCTGAGAAAACAAAGAGGATATTTGGATATCTTCTGGTTATCTTCTCTGTTCTTGTTACAAGGTTACTAAGAAAAAGATCAGCGAGCTCTTCAGCAATGGATTCATCTGGATCTGTATCAAATTCTTCTTTGTACCAGTTAGAGACCACCTTAACAGAGCTCTTAAAGCTTTTTCCCCAAGAACCATTAACGACATGGGCCCTTTGGCAAACGTAGGAGATGGCCCTTTCAAGTTTACCTTCTTGCCAAGTGTTGTACTTGGTTATGAATTTCTTTAAGTGATTCAGGCGGTTGTTGAAAGATCCTTTTTTCAAAGGAGAGTAATCAGGCTCTTTTGCTCTTCCGGCCTCAGCCTTCCCTAAGTACTTTACATTGATAAAATTAAGGGGTCCGTATTTCTTATGATCTCGTCTCATCGCGATTCCCGCTACGTGAGATCCATGAATATAACTTCTAAACTTCTTTAATTTCTCTAGGAAATCTTCGTCTTTGCGAAGCTCCTTGTACCAGTTCTCTTCTTCGCTAGTCCAAGTCTCTAGAGCTTTCTTCTCTCTTACTTTGTAGTATTTATAGAAGAGGCTTTCAAATTCGCCGTAGAGTTTAGTATCAAAAGGATCAGGGGTTTCTTCAATAAAGTTCCAACCCTTGATGTCATCTATGTAACCGTTCTTATCATCGTCCTTAAGCTTGATCCCACGAAGCTCGGCTTTATTTATTCTTAAATGTTTTTTTAAGATGACTTGATTTGGGTCAGCGCCTGAGTCGAGAAGGCCTAAAGTAGAGCCAAAAACCGAATTGCTGAAAAGAAAAAGGAAGAGGATTTTCATAAGCTAAACTACCTATGAAATTGGAATTTGTCATGGGGAAAGCAGGTGAATAGCGACTGTAACTATTTAATATTATATGGTTAATCTTTTTTCTTAACCGGTTCACCAAGGGTTTCAAAGTTTTCAGATATCATTGTAATCATGGCGGCGCTGGCCTCAACTGACTGGTTAATAGGCTTTCCTGGCTTGATATGTAAATCATAACCTGCCTTGATTGAAGACTCTCGTCCACCCTTCGTTGCTACCACTTCACCTTCACAAACGCAGACATAAGATTCATCTTCTTGTTCATCAATCATGTACTTAGTGCCCCTAACTCCAAGAGAGACGTTTCTCGACTTAACCGTAATCTTTCTTTCTAGGCCAGGCTTGGCATAGTTGAAGAACTTTCCTTTAAGTAGAGAAAAGCTGCTTTGAGATTTATTGAATTTCTCGATGACCATTTTGGCTTTTGATAGTCCAATCTTATCTCCATTTTTAAAGGTAATCCTCACGAAGCTTCCCGTTTTCTTAGGCTTCATAAGTGGTCGTGCCTCAATGATATCACCCTCATTAAGAACTCTAGGAATTCCTGAAACCTTTCCATTTACGAGTACTTCACCTCTTAAAAAATCTATCTTTGCGATACCCTCAGCAAAAACTTGATAGGAGATAAGTGTTAAAAAGAGAAAGCAGATCAATTTCATAGTAACCTCAAATGTAATTAGAGGTTTAATTGTGCCTTAATCATTTCCTTAATGACAAGGCTCCAAGAATTGAGCTCGGATTCAGGATCATCTTTAAGAGTTTGAGAAGGATAATGGAAAAAACCGATGGCAGGAATATCTTCTTGCATAAGTGAAGGTCTTAAAAGGCCTCCAGCGAGTTCAATATTACCTTCAACGGCAGATTGTAAAAGGGCGTAGTGGATATTATTGCAGATATAATTATTTTCAGAGCGACCTTCGCCTCCTAGTTCTACCTTATGATTAAGAGCTTCAATTAACGGTGCAGAGGCCTTTAGAATCTTTTCGTAATGCCAAGTTGACTTGATCACCTTAGAGCTCTTAAAACGGGGATCAATCCTTTGAGAGCGGGGCCTATTAAGGGGACCAGCGTTCGTACCATCACCTAAGTAACCGCTCCCTGAACCACTCAAGTTTCTGCCGCCAGTTTCAATGATGGCCTTCTTAGAGCCTTTCCCACTTAATAGAATAAAGTCTGGCTTAAACTCGTTAGCAATGGCTATCAAGTTGGCCGCAGCTAGGTCCCAAAGAACTTCACTGACTACCAAGCAGAGCTCAATCTTTCTACCAGAGATCTCAATCGTTCTTTGAGTTAGGCGAGACCCATTATCCTGAGGAGAGATTAGGCTTCTCTCACTTAAGGGAAGCCCCGCGAGGGTATCTACCACTGCTCCAGAGATGTTCATCTTAAGTTTTGAAAAGAGGCTAAAGCCTTGAACTAGCACTCGGTAAGATCCGTCTTCTTTAGGATTGCAGGTTTTAAGGGATTCCATGAAACGGCGGTTTTGCTCTAAGACGTAAGTATTTCCATCTTCACGCAGGTCGGTTTTGTTAAAAATGGGTGAGGACAAAGCATGGCTTGAAAGGAAACTCATTAAAAGTCCTGTAATTAGGGCGTACTTCATAGATGGCTCAAGATAATCTCTAATGATTCGAGTTGTCAAAGATCAGCTTATTTTACTTCTAGAGGGTGTCATATCAAAAGCTTGCCCCTATAATTTGAGCATCTATTTTATTTAAAGGGATCAAGATCTATGAAATCATTAACTCTCATGGCCTGTTTTTTGCTCATTTTCTCTGCTTGCAAAAAAGAAGATAATTCGAAAACCGAACTTTGGATCTACACATCCATGTATAAAGACACCATCGCCGATCTAAAACCTAGGCTAAAGAAGGCCTTTCCAGGAATTAAGTTTCAATGGTACCAAGCGGGAAGTGAAGACATCGCTTCAAAGGTTCAATCAGAGATCTTAGCTGGTGCCTTGCAAGCTGATGTGCTTATTTCAAGTGACCGGTTTTGGTATGAAGAGATGGCCAATAATGGAAATTTATACGCTTATAAAAGCCCCAACACAAAAGACATAGCTGAACAGATGAAACACGCAGAAGGTTTTTATACTACTGTTTCTATCCCCGTTATGGTCATGGCCTATAACCGTGAAGCAGTTAGTGCAGAAGAAGCCCCAAAGAGCTTTAAAGAAATGATGGACCCAAAGTGGAAAGGAAAGTTTTCAACAGGCAGTCCCTTAAGTTCTGGTACTAATTTTACTACCATGGCCATGCTCCAGCATCATTATGGCTGGGAATATATTAAAGGGCTTAAGGCCAATGAGACAATCTCTGATGGTGGAAACTCTGCCGTCATCAGAAGGCTACAGTCAAAAGAGAGACCAGTTGGTTGGGTTTTACTTGAAAACCTCCTACGGTTCCAAGATAAAGATGACCGCCTTCAGACTATTTACCCTTCTGATGGAGTTGTTACCCACGCCAATGTTATGGCCATCACTAATAAAAAAGGTAGCGATAGAACTTTGGCGCAAAGATTTACCGACTGGATGTTAACCGTTGAAGGTCAAGAGGCCATGACTAGATCATATATGTATTCACCGATCCCAAGCATGGCTCCTCCAAAAGGAGCGCCGCCACTTTCTAGGATTATGAGTAAGGCTTTTCCATGGACAAAGAAATTTCTTGATAGCGTAACCCGATCCCGAGTAGATATTAAAGAGAAGTATACTGAGATCATGTTTCAGTAGATGTTAAAGAAACTTAATTCAACGACATTAATTTTAGGTGTATCGATAATCTTTTTATTATTGATATGCCTCTATCCTTTTCTAACTCTCTTCGGAAAGATCTCGTTTCCTTTGCCTAAAGGAGAGTTTGATTTAAAGTACTACTTGGCCATCTTTGATAATAAGACCACTTTATTGGCCCTTAAAAACACTGTTATCATCTCCCTAGGAACAGCCTTTTTATCAACTCTTATGGCCCTTCCCCTTAGTTGGCTTTTAACCAGGACTAATATTCCAGGGGCCTCAAGGCTTCGCTCTTGGTTTTGCCTGCCCTATGCTATTCCTCCTTATATTGGGGCCATCGCATGGATCTATTTAGGCAACCCCACTACAGGTCTTCTTAATCTCTTTTTAGGGGAAGGCTTTATTAATATCTATACCTATGGCGGGCTTATCTGGGTGATGAGCTGCTTTTTTTATACCTTTATTCTTCTCTCATTATTGGCCGCCTTAGATAGGATGGACCCAAGCCTTGAAGAGGCCGCGAGGCTTAGTGGAGCTGGACCTCTAAGGGTCTTCTTTCAAATCACCGTCCCGATTATTCTTCCTGCTCTTTTATCTGGGATTCTCTTAGTGCTTTTGGCGGCGTCAGCCTCTTTTGGTGTTCCCGCTATGATTGGAAATCCTGCCAGCATCTATCTTGTCACCACGAGGATCTACACCTTTATGAAGATGGGATCTATTGGTGGAACGTACACAGCGGGAGCCCTCTCCATTGTGCTTTTAGTCTTGGCCATCTTAGTGCTTTGGCTTAACCAAAGAATCATGAGCAAGGGACATTTTAAAACAGTGGGGGGAAAGACCTCGAGACCTAGCCTTATTGACCTTGGTCCCTGGAAGCTTCCGCTTCTTCTTCTCCTAGGTCTTAGTTTCTTAGTTCTTTTTCTTATGCCCCTTTTTGGAATCTTAGTGACGGCCCTCTCAAAAGTGCAGGGAACTTTTGCTCTTGAAAACTTTGGCCTTCAAAACTTTAAAAAGATCCTCTTTGAAACTGATGAAACCCCAAGGGCCCTTTGGAATTCAACGAAGCTTGCTTTTTCAGTGGCCACAATTGCTGTTATCTTTGGCATGATCCTCTCTTATATTGTTCAAAAAACAAAGATTAGGGGGAGGGGAGTTGTTGATATCCTAGCTTCACTTCCTTATGCAACGCCGGGAACGGTCTTGGCCTTTGCTTTTATTTTAACTTTTTCAAGTGGAATCTTAGGCTTTAGAGTTCCTCTTTATAATACGATTTACCTTATCGGCATGGCCTATATTGCAAAGTATTTAAATTTTACTCTTAGAACCTGCTCTGATGGTTTTGGGCAAATCGACGACGTCCTGGCTGAGGCCGCAAGAGTAAGCGGGGCCAGTTGGCTAACAACAATGAAAACAATTTGGTTTCCACTCATGAAGCCGGCTTTAGTGGCCAGTTGGTTCTTAGTTTTTATGCCGGCCTTCTCAGAATTAACCATGACCATTCTTTTAAGTGGACCTGGGCTTGAAACCCTTGGAACCTTAATATTTCAATTACAAGAATACGCTGATGCCTCAGGTGGTGGCTCTGCAGTCTTGGCCCTTTTCACCATCGGTATTGTGGCCTTTATTAACTATATAGTTAAAACCACCTCTAAAGGAAAATACGGTCTATGAGTACGGTAAGCTTTGAACATGTGAAAAAAAATTATGGTGACGTAAAAGTGATCCATGACTTTTCTTTAGAAATCAATGATGGTGACTTCGTCTCATTTCTTGGACCTTCTGGTTGCGGGAAAACAACTTGTCTACGAATGGTCTCTGGGCTTGAAACAAATACTAGTGGGATTATCAAGATTGATAACTCTATTGTCTCAGACCCCGAAAATAAGATCATCCTTGCCCCAGAGAAGAGAAAGGTCGGCATGGTATTTCAATCCTACGCAGTCTGGCCCCATATGAATGTCTTTGATAATGTGGCCTATCCTTTGAAAGTAGCGAAGACTCCAAAGAGTGAACTGAACGACAGGGTAAATGAAATCTTAAAGATTGTTGAACTAGATGGTTATGAAAAAAGAATGCCTGACGCCTTATCTGGTGGTCAGCAGCAGCGCGTGGCCTTGGCCCGTGGACTAGTGGCCCAGCCTAAAGTTCTTCTTCTAGATGAGCCATTATCAAACTTAGACGCCAAGCTTCGTGAAAAGATGCGTGGTGATATCAGAAAGATTCAACAGGACTTTGGAATCACATGCATCTACGTGACTCATGATCAAATTGAAGCTTTTACCATGAGTGATAAGATTGTCATCATGAAGGCAGGAAATATTATTCAGCAGGGAACTCCGGAAGATATTAGAAGCAACCCGGTGGATGACTTTGTAGCCGACTTTATAGCGCCACCTGAAGCTCTCTAATAATGAACTTCTAAATCGATAGGCTTTCTTATCGAGCCTTTTTTAAAGGCGTTATCTAACATTCCAGCTGAAGCATAAGGCCCTATATCAAAATCTAAGTAATGAGTAAGGATATCAGTGACGCCTCTAGTACAGTTGGTGGTCCTTATATAGATTTGATCGTCAATCTCTACGACTGGAATCTTAACTGATCCATTCACAAAATACTTTGTTCCATTGATCTGTTCAATCGTTGCTTTGATTAAGGCCTTGTTCTTTGACTCAACCATCTTAAAGCCGCCCTTAACAGGCTCAACTAGTTCGTTAGAGCCCCAGATATCAAAGGGAGGAAAGTTATTCTTCTTTGCAGATTTAATAAATGCTTCTACTTGTTCCATGGCCTCTTTTATTTTATTTCGGTCAAGGCGATAGACTCTTCCGGTAGTCCCAGAAGCAAAGCCAGTAAAGTCTTTAGATGAAGTAGAAGTACTGCCCATAAGAAATCCATTGATTGAATAATGCCTCTGTCCAACTCTTAATTCCATATGGCCTGTCTTTCCAATATCTCTAAAGGCGACTTCAATGGTGTTATCAAGGTAGTTTTCATAACTAATATTCTTAGTCGCTTGCTTGAACTTATAAGACTTTTCTCCGATCTCATCGAAGAACTTTATATCAGGTAAGTATGAATAATGAAGGTCTCTTTTTTCACCTTTTATAGTGTCACTAAAGCTTTCAAAGAAGCGGCTATAGTTTGATTGATGGGCCCACTCGGCGATAAGAATTCTGACTTCTTCTAGAGTCTTAGAGTCGACTTCAGTCACATCATTTTTTAGCATGAGCTCTTTTACTTGTGAGATAAATTTAAGCTGAGCTGTTTTAGTTACTTCATCAAAAGCCTCTTTCTCAACTTCGCCAAGAGATTCTCGAATAGGATGCTCGAGCCAGTTTCGAAGAGGATAAAGAAGCCTATGCTCATAGTCTGCTCCTGAGCGTCCGCCTCCCATGGCCCTATTATATTTTAAGATCTCATCTGAGAGGGCCAGGAAGAATAATTCAAAGTCGTCAATATCTTCCTGAGGAATCATATAACGAGAGAGGGTATTTTTAATGGTGTCTTTAGAAACCTGATCAGCCTTTTTAAAGCTTCCATAATGGCCAAGGGATCCAAGGTCATTCATATCCCGCCCTAACTTTGTAAGGGCGTCAAACATATCTGTATAACGTTTATGAAATTGCCTTAGTTCAAAGCCCATCTTGCCTTTGCCATAAGGGCCTTCTACTCTAAAGTGAGGAGCGCTTACGGCCTTAACGCCAGAAGTATCAACTTCCATGATGCCGTTTTCTAAGTAATCATCAGACTCCCGAAGCTTAACCGCAATCTTTTCATCAACGGGTCCAAGGGAATAGTGGACAAGATTTGCGGAAGGGATTCCTTCAGGGTTTCTTAAGTATCTTTGGTAACCATTTTCTAAGGTCTTCAATTGGTTTCTATCAAATTCAAAAAGCGTATAACCGGCCATGCCTTTAAATTCAGCGTTGGCATCTACTACCACATGGGGTTGCCATGAGAACTTTCCAAAGTGCTCCGACATATAAGAAACAAGCTCATGAAGCTCACCTAGGTTATCATAAATAATATTATTTCCCTCTAAGGTGCCATGAGGTTCTGGAAAGAGGCCTTTAGGGAGGGCAGGGTTCGCCCCTTCTAATCTAATTAAAATATCTTCAATATCATTGTTTTTCTTTTGTGCCTCAAGGGCCAGCTTTAGCCTTTCTTCTAGAGAAAGGCTGTACCATTGCTGCTCGCTTAAAGTTTTAAGCCGATAAGAATTAAGAATGCCTGGAACTTCTTCTAGCCTTAATTCAAACTCAAGACCAAAAGTAATAGGGAAGCTCTCATCACCACCAAAGTGAAGCCTTTTATAGAGTGAAGGGTCGGTATTATGACCTAGCATAATATCTCTTCCAATAAAGTTTCTAATGGTATTGATTTGTTTTTTGTTTAAAGGAGTTCCCTTTTTAAGGGCCTGCTCTATACCTTGTCTATCTACTGAAAAAGGTATCTCGTAGGAAACCTTGAGCAGCCTTTGGGCATCAACTTCTAAAAGAGGAGTGCCATCTTCTAACTTTAAAAGAGTGGCCTTGATCTTCTTTTTAGTCGTGCCTTCAAAGATGTTTTTAATTCCTTTTTTACATGAATTAAAAACCTGAGCTATGGAGGCAGGGGATCTAAGAGGTCTACCTTGATCGATACTCGAACACGAGAGGTAGGTGAATAGAAGAAGTAAAAAGGAAAGCTTTCTCACAAGAATCTTTTCGGCTACTTAGAGGTAGGAGTTAAGAGAAATGATAAAGAGAATTTTACTGTAAGTCTTTGAATCTAAAGAGCTAAATAGTTACCATTTGTAAGATCGGCCTTAAACTGAACCTTAGCCTTCATGGTTTTAATCTGTCCGTTATCAAGGATAATCTTGTATTGATAATCACCTTCAGGAAGAACCTTATAGAACTCACCATCACTAAAGGGGTAAGTACCAACAGAAGTAATTGTATCAGTAGGAAGAGACTTTAATTTCTTAATCTCTACTTTGCCTTTTGCTTTTTTAGCTTCAGGAAAATAAAAACCCGCTCCTTGATGAACGCGGCTTAAGTACTTTATCAAACTAGCTCTATTGTCTTCATAGAAGCTAGGTATCTCACTATAGTTAGGCCACTTATGATCAGAGAGTTCTATGGTTACTTGAAGATCATTATAATAAAAATAAGTCCAGTCTTGCATCCCACCATCAACATGATACCAACGAAAGCCATTAACAATTCCATCTTGAAAGCGGCTTGAGTTTCTCATCTCAGGAACTTCAAAAGCATATTCTTTAGAAAGGTCAATAATGAGTGAAGTTAATGGGGCATCATCAGAGTGAGTATCCCATGGGTAGTTCACCACAACAGAGCCACCGTGAAAATTAGCAGAGAGGGCAAACTTATGCTTGGCCTGAAACTTCATGATGGCCTGAGTTTCTGGCTCTCTTCCTTTATGATCATTTGAATTATCTGTTGTTGTAAAATCAGGGAAGTCCCTATTGAGATCGGCCCATTGTCCGTTTCCTCTTCTCTTTGCTCTTGCCCCATCAGGATTCATTGAGGGCATGATAAAGACTTCTGAGTTATTAATAAGATCAGTTATTTCTTTGTCGCCTGCTTTGTACTTTAAAACCAGCTCTTCAAGTAAAGAGACCATAAGCTCGCGGCCCACAATCTCATTTCCATGCATATTAGCGATGTACTTTACTTCTGGTTCCACTTCATTGATCTCAACATTATCAGAGAGCTTTACCATCCAAAGCTCACGACCTTCGTGGGTCTTTCCGATGGAGAAAAGCTTTATGAAGCTCTCATTTCCTTTGGCGAGTTTTTTTAATTTAGCTTCAATTTCTTCCGGAGTAGGGTAACCATTTAGGTCTTTATTCCCTTCAGTCATTTCACTTAATTCTTCGTGATCAATGCCCACCATCTCTAAATACTTTCCAAGACCCTTAGGTCCATAGGCTTCGTAGCCACGGTTATTCTTATGATCAATAGTGATTTCTTTATGACTTGTAAGGAGCTTTAGGTTCTTGCCTTCTTTATCAAAAACAAAGAATCCCTCTTCGACCACGCTGGCGTGAACAGAGGAGGCAAGAAATAGACTGAGAATTAGCTTTAAAAACATTCAGTAACCTTACACTAGAGACAGGTCAAAAGGGCAGCTGATTCTTCAAGCTTAGTAAAAGCTTCATAGGTATAAATACTTAAAATTATTGGCTAAAAAGGGACTGTTTGAAACTGCGGGATCATTCATTTTCTTACACTTAAGGATTCCAGTCTAAGTCCACGACAATAGGTAGGTGATCCGAGGGAAGGGCGTATCCTTCATGAGGGTATTGAGGCCTTCTGTAGGGTATGCCATCTTCGTCTTTGTAAAAATAAAGGCCAGAAGATTCCTTGATCACTAGTTTGTGAAAAACAGGTGGTAAGAATAGATAATCGAGTTGGTCTAAGATGGGTGTCTTTAAGCGATCAAAATAAACATGACTGGCCCTTTGATCCTGAGGCAACTTTAAGATTTCTAACACATCAACGAGGTTTGTATCAGCGTGGATCCGTTCAAATTCCGGGTGTCCCTTAGGTCTTGCGTATCCGTTAAAGTCTCCCGTGATAATTATAGGAACTTTATGATCAAACTTTTTATCAATGGCATGAAAGCTATCTACTAGGAGTTCTACTTCTGCCTTTCTTCTCATGGTGCTTTCATTATCAAGCCCTTCAACATCTAGGCGGCTTTTTAAATGAACATTTAAGACAATTAGCTTTGGCTCTCCCTCTTTTAAGATCCTAAGCTCAGCGATATCTCGGCTCATAAACCAAGGGGGCTGAAGCATGGGATCATCTGATTTATAGTCTAAGGGAATCTCTGAATTCCTATGGGTCAGGTGTTCAAAGGTATAGGGCAAACCTTTTTTAACAAGGTAGCCAAGCTCTATTCCTCTATCAGAGTTTCCTTTGATCAAACTATGATAGTACTTATCTTCTAAGTATTGCTCGCAAAAGCTCCTTAGAGATTCTTCTCCTCCAACTTCACTTAAGGCCATGACATCGGCGTCAATCTCTAAGATGGCCTGGGCCAAGGAGCGGCACTTATCTCTGTCTTTAAGAGGACGGTACTTTTTTTCTTCTTCCAACTGATCTTGCGGGTAGTGAAGAAAAAGGTTTTCCATATTGAGAGAGGCAACTTTCAATTACAACTCCAGCCTATGGCCATAGTCGTAAACTTCTTCTTTGATCGATCCCATAAGGACTTACAAAAATAACCTTGATAGAGGTTTTGATTTACAATGCCTTTTTGAAAGGCCTGGGCCAAAGCTTCAGGACATTTAATTTCATCAGGAAAGTTCTTAGGAAGTGAGGTGCCAGTGACTCCTAATTTTCCATCTCTGGCCACTTCAAGACCAAAGTAGCTACCTTCTTCTTCAATGGTAAAATAAAGCTTCTTGTTTTCAAGGAAGAGGGGGGCTTCAGAGCGAGGAATTAAGTAAGCCACCACCTCTTTATCATCAAGCAAATAGAGCCTGTTTAAGAGAACCTGTGGACCCTCTTTATATGTCTTTCCTATATGACTTATATTTTTAGCAAAGATCTCTGAGATGTAGATCTTCTCTTCTGTATTGATAAGGCCTTCGCTGCTTGGTTTTGGGTTATGCTTTGGGCAAAAGGAGTCCCAGGTAATAAGAGAGGGATCCCTTAAGACCTTATCCCGAGTCCAGATCTTGATAGGCATACCGTGTTTCTTTCTAAAGGCCTCAGCAACTGAGGGTTTAGGGCTTCTTATGGCCTTTAGCCATTTCTCCCTAAGGGCTCCCATCTGCTCTTTACAGAGGCTATTGGTGGGGCATCCCTTAAAAGGATGATCCAACATATGGGGTTGAAATTGGCCAACCTCCTGGACTTCCATGACGGCCTTGCCTTCAGATGCGTGAAGACCAAAAAGGGGAAAAATAATCGAAAGTATTATCAGTAAGTTTGCGTCGCTCATAAAAATTGTAAGAAAAAATTAGTACCTATGTATTTTAGTCACTGATAGAACTTACGGTCAAAGGACATCGGGTTTAAGATAATCTTGCCAACTTACTCAGGTACACAATATCTAGTACTTCGTCAGTTTTATGACGCGCATATGTACTACATCTTGTGGTTTGGCGGTTGACGAGAACCCATATATTGGTTTTTAATAGTATTTACACGGCACAAAAAAATAACGGGAGCGCAGTTTTATGAAGATCAAGAGGTTTTTCACTCAGAAGGGTTCGAGTCCTTATAAAGGAATAAAATTTGTCAAAAGAATGAGTGAGGTTCGCCACGTTGATGGTAGCGGTACTAACTCAATGGAAGTGACGGTTCCTGATTCATGGTCGCAAGTGGCCACTGATATTATCGCCCAAAAGTATTTTAGAAAAACAGGTGTTCCTGTAACTGATGAAAAAGGAAAAGCTCTTCTTGATGAGAATGACAATCCTATCCTCGGATCTGAAACTGATTCAAGACAAGTCTTTAACCGCCTTTCTTTTTGTTGGAGGAGTTGGGGAGAGAAGAATAATTACTTTGATACAAAAGAGGATGCTGATGCTTTTGAAGCAGAGATGGCCTATATGCTTTGTAATCAAATGGCCGCCCCAAATTCTCCTCAGTGGTTCAACACCGGTCTTCATTCAAGCTACGGCATAACGGGTTCTCCTCAAGGTCATTACTTTGTGGATCAAAAGACGGGAGAAGTTAAGCTCTCAACTTCTGCCTATGAAAGACCTCAGCCTCACGCGTGTTTTATTCAATCAATTGATGATGATCTAAATGGTCCTGGTGGGATCATGGATCTTTGGTCTCGTGAAGCGAGGCTGTTTAAATATGGTTCTGGAACAGGAACAAATTTTTCAAACCTTCGTGGTAAAGGCGAAAAACTCTCTGGCGGTGGAACCTCTTCAGGGATCATGAGCTTCCTACAAATTGGTGATAGGGCCGCAGGCGCTATCAAGTCTGGGGGAACAACAAGAAGAGCGGCTAAGATGGTCACTCTTGATATTGATCACCCAGATGTCGAAGAATACATCGCTTGGAAAGTAGTTGAAGAGAGAAAAGTGGCAGCCCTTGTTACAGGGTCAAAGATCTGTAAGCGCCACCTTTCAAATATCTTTGAAGCGATGAATACGGTAGAAGGCGATGACCGCTATATGCCTAAGTTAAACCCTGCTTTAAAACTCGCTATTAAAGAAGCTAACCGCGATTCAGTTCCTATGAACTATGTTCATAGAGTGATTGAACTAGCAAAACAAGGAGCTAAGGAATTAGTCTTCGAAGAATACGATACTGACTGGACCTCTAAAGCTTATGAAACTGTTGGCGGACAGAACTCGAATAACTCTTTAAGAATAAAAAATAGCTTCTTTAAGCTTCTTGAAGAAGATGGTGATTGGAATCTTGTTAATAGAACTGACGGAAAGATTGCAAAGACTCTTAAAGCGAAAGAGCTTTGGAATCAAATCACAGAAGCTGCTTGGAACTGCGCTGACCCTGGTCTTCAATTTGATGACACCATTAATGAATGGCATACCTGTCCTGAAGGGGGAAGAATCAACGCTTCTAACCCTTGTTCAGAATATATGTTCCTCGATAATACGGCCTGTAACTTAGCTTCTATGAACCTTGTTAAGTTTCAAGATGAAGTAACAGGAATGTTTAATATCCCTGCCTTTATTCACGCAAGTGAACTGTGGACAGTGGTTCTTGAAATCTCTGTTCTTATGGCGCAGTTTCCTTCAAAAGAAATTGCAGAACTCTCTTATCAATACAGAACAACCGGTCTTGGCTACGCCAATATCGGCGCTCTTTTGATGAGACTAGGTCTTGCCTATGATTCAGTAGAAGGAAGACAAATGGCCGCGGCCATTACGGCCATCATGGGGGGAACTTCTTATAAGACCTCAGCTCTTATGGCCAAAGAACATGGTGCCTTTTTAAGATATGATGAAAACAAAGAGCATATGCTCAAGGTTATCCGCAACCATAGAAGAGCTGCTTATAATGAAACAGACTTTGAAGGCCTAACTGTTAAGCCTGTTGGACTTGATTCAAAGCTAGTTGATAAGCAATTAGCTAAAGCTGCTAAAAAAGCATGGGATGAAGCCTTAGTGCTTGGTGAAAAGTACGGTTATAGAAATGCCCAGACAACAGTGCTTGCTCCTACGGGAACAATTGGTCTTGTTATGGACTGCGATACTACTGGGATTGAACCAGACTTTGCTTTAGTTAAATTTAAGAAACTTGCTGGCGGTGGTTATTTTAAGATCATCAATCAGTCAGTTCCTGCGGCTCTTAAGAACTTAGGCTATAACGAGAAACAAATTACAGAGATCACTGACTACGCAGTCGGAAAAGGAACTCTTGTTGGATGCCCTGGCATCAACGCAAAAACACTGGAAGAGAAAGGTCTTGATGGATCTATGATCTCTAAAGTAGAAGAGTCTCTAGCAAATGCCTTTGAACTAAGCTTCGCTTTTGCTCCTTATATTCTTGGAGTTGATTTTCTTAAAGAAAAGTTCTCACTAACTGATGATCAAATTGCTGATCCTATGTTTAACGCTCTTGAGGCCATGGGCTTTAGCGCCACTGAAATTAGAGATGCTAATGATTATGTTTGTGGAACTATGGCCATTGAAGGGGCTCCGCATATTAAAGATGAGCATCTTGGTGTCTTTGATTGCGCTAATAAATGCGGAAGAACCGGAACTAGGCTAATCTCAGCTGAAGGTCATATTAGAATGATGGCCGCTACTCAGCCTTATTTATCTGGGGCCATCTCTAAAACAATCAATATGGCAAACGAAGCTACTATTGAAGATGTTTCAAAAGCTTACCGCCTATCATGGTCACTCATGCTTAAAGCGAACGCTATCTATAGAGATGGATCAAAACTATCTCAACCTCTTAACGCAGCCGCCTTTGAAGACCTTGCCCTTATGGATGTTGATGAAACACCAATGACTGAGCAGATTCAATTAGTAGCGCAAAAAGCTGTTGAGAAAGTCATCTACAAAGAGAGATCAAGTAGAAAGATGCTTCCTAATTGTAGAAGTGGTTATACTCAAAAAGCTAATATTGGTGGGCATAAGGTCTACCTTAGAACTGGTGAATACAAAGATGGAACCCTTGGTGAGATCTTTATTGATATGCATAAAGAAGGGGCCGCATACCGCTCGCTTATGAACTGCTTTTCAATCTCAATCTCTCTTGGGCTTCAATACGGAGTTCCTCTAGATGAGCTTGTTGATGCCATGACCTTTACCCGCTTTGAACCAAACGGAGTTGTTCAAGGTCACGACAATATTAAGATGGCCACATCAGTGGTTGATTATATCTTTAGAGATCTTGGAATGAGATACCTTGGGCGCCATGACCTGGTTCATGTAAAACCAAAGGATCTAGAATCTTCAGCCATCGCAAACGAAGAAACTGATGAAGAGCCATTATTGTCTATAATGGAAGACCGTCAAACAACTCATGATGATGGAAGAGTTTCAGTTGAGACCCATAAAGTTTTCACAAAGTCTGATGACGCCAAGATGGCAAGTGAGATGAGAAAGCGCCAGGCCGCTAAGATGAAAGGCTATGAAGGGGACTCATGTTCAAATTGTCATGCTATGACTATGGTAAGAAATGGATCATGCTTAAAGTGTGACTCTTGCGGTGAGACTACTGGCTGTTCATAGGAAACTAAATAAAAGACTAATAGTTAAGCGCCTCATTTGAGGCGCTTTTTTTTCCCTTATTTCAATACCTTATCATTATTAAACCGCTCAACTTAGTCGGTTATTGTGCCGAAAAGCTTATGTGAGACGATTGACTACCTATCTATTGATATTGATCCTATGGAGGCCTTCCTTCGTTCTTGCGATTGATTATGAAGTTAGGCAAAACAACCTTTATAACGCTTATAGGTTGAGTTCGAATCTAGACCGACTCATGCAAGATCCTTCCCGCCATGATCAGATTGTTGGTGCCCTAAAAGATGTTAAGAATAATTGGCCAGGTGTTAAGAATACCCGCATGGCAAAGAATATTATTTCTAAGGCGATCAAATTGAAGAAACTCAAGATGATCACTGATGGTTTTAATAAGTGCCTTGGTGATGGCAAGAATGAAAAGAAATTAGCCGCTGCTCTGTATGATGTTGTTAAGGCGATTCCCGCTGATGAATACTTAAAGGCCTCAAACTGTTTAGAAGGTGTGATCAGTAACCTTTCGGTCATTAGCGAAGAGAAGATCCTAAACTCATTTGCCCCCATCGGTCATCTAAATCAAAGGCGAAAAGAAAAAGACTATCAAGAAATGGTTGATACTAGGTGGGAAGAAATAAAAGTGGGAAGAGATGCTGAAAAGATTGATGATCTAACAGAGAAGATAGAAAGCATTGAAGATGAAGAACGAGAGAAGGCCCTTAGTAAAACTGAAGCTAAGAAGGCCCTTAGGGATAAGCTCTATCAAGAAGTGCGAACTCAAATGGTTCATATGCATGGAATGTTTAATTACTTGCTTGAAGGGAAGAATCCTAAAAGCAGTGCTGAGAGAATAAATGATTCTTTAAAAAAGGCTTGCCCCGGTTGTTCAAATGAAGAAATTCAAAAGCATAGAGAATCCCTTGATAAGAGCATCTCTAATCTTAAAAAGTTAAAGGTTAAACCTGTAAATACTGAACGTTTTAGAAATAAGACTCAAAACCGTATTATTGATGTGGCCAAGACCATCTATCAAATCGAAGAGAGGCGTATCTATGATGAAGAGGGAAACAGAGTCAAAAGAAAATCAGCCTCAGAAGATTTTAGTGAGTCGAGAATCAACTATCACTTTAAGCCTGGCTCTAATGTCGTTTCAAGCCTACAAGAAGCAGAAGAGGCGAGAAAAAGATTTTATACTAAGAAAAATGAAATGCTTAATAGCCAGTACGCCCAACTAAGTAAACTTGGCATTACTCCTGATATTTCTAAAGTAGGAGTAAAGATAAAAGAAGAAAAGGATTCTAAGGGAGTGAGTACTTACCGCATGACTCTAAAAGGTTGTAATAACGGAGAGTGTGAAAACCTTTTTGAAAAAGAGCCTAATAATCCTTTTGAACTAGGGCGTTCTATTGGTGAGACCTTTGGAATGAAGGATTTTGATTTAGATAAGTTTAAAAAACAAAGGCTTCATAGTATTGAAGAGGCCATGGCCAACTTTAAGAAACTTTATGATAAAGGAAGTCTTGATGAACTTCTTGATAAGCTCATCATGAACAATCCTGTTACGGCAGGAAAGTTGTTAGCAGAAGATCCAGAAAATTACCTTCAGCTTCTTTGCGAGAGGATAAAGATTATTGGATCTCAAAAAGACTTTGATCAAAAACTTAAGAATACCTATTTGAATATCTCAGCTGCCTTAATCATAGGTGGTCTTATCTTCTCAGGTCCAATAGGGGCCGCCCCTCTTGCTGGCAAGGTTCTCATGGGAAGTTGGTATGCTTTAACCGGAGTAAGCGCTTACTTTGGTGTTAAGGCCTATAATAATGAAGACTTCGCTAAAGCCTCTTGTTACTCAGGTACCGGAGATGAAAGTAATTGCGCTCAGATTGATGAATACTATAACGATAAAAAATACGCACTTCTCTTTGGAGTCATGGTTCCAGGCTCAGATCTATTAAGAATAGCAGACGTGGCGGTTAAGGCCGCAGGAGCTGGTGTCTCAGTAAAGAGAACCTTTGATACGGCCGCCTCCATTCGAGGGCGGGTGATCACCTTTAAGGGGCAAGGGGAAAACATTGTGGCCGAGGCGACTCATTATCAAGCTGAGTCTGGTATTAAGGCAGTTCTTAATCTTAGCGATGAAGAGTTAGGGCAACTCGAGCATGACGAGCGGGTTGAGATAGTCTCCATCATTCAAGAAGTTTTTGAAAAAGAAGGTGATAGAGGAGTTGAGAGCTTGGTCCTTGCTATCAAAACAATTAAAGACCTTGAAGAAGATGGGCATATCGTTGAAAAAGAATTGAGCGGGAAGAACCTCTTAGAAGAAGCTAGGCGAATTAAAAGCCGATATGAAACCAATTAAATAAGAGAGCTAGGTAATTCAAAACTTCCATCGCTCTTACAAGGAAATTCTACTTCGCTCTCTACCGCTTCAATTTCAAGAGCGCCATAGATATGAGGAAAGAGAAGTCCACTCATAGGGGCTTCAAGAGGTGGCTCAAGCTTAATTTCCGCTTTAACCTTTTCAATATTTATTCTTAAGATAATTAGATCTTTTTGTGCCTTATAAAAGCTATTGGCCACGCTTAAGAGTTGATCAGTCTTAGAACAGTGGATAAAGCCTTCTTTTGATAAGCTCTCTGGCTCATACTGACCTTTCTTACGGGCCTTCTCCCATTCCTTTTTACTTACTATATGAAAGATATTCATGACTTTGCCTTCGCTTTTTTGAGGGCCTTTTCTTTTTGTTGCCTAACCCTAAGAGCGCCTTCTTTAAAGCGCCTTTTTTCTTCTTCAGTTATAACCTCAAGAGCTGGAACTTCAGTAGGGCGTCCCACGTCGTTGAGGGCCACGAAGGTTAAATAAGCGGAGGTCGTATGGCGGGAGTCACCTGATTGTGGATTCTCTGCAATAACCTTGACTCCAATTAAGATGGATGTTTTTCCTACATAGTTAACTTGGGCCTTTACGCAAACATGATCACCCACTCGAATAGGGGATAGAAATGTAATATCATCTACATGAACGGTAACAACATTTTTATTGGCGTGGCGTTCTGCAACCATGGCCGCGGCCATATCAATCCAGCTCATGACGGTTCCACCGAAGATTGTATTATGGGGGTTTGTATCGTTAGGCATCACAAGCTGTCTCATAGTGACAGATGAATCGCTAACTTTCTTTATTGCTGGCATAGACTAACCTCAATTACAGTAGAAATGATGATCCCAACGGTAACCTTGTTGGAACTGGGCAAAGCCAGAATCATTAGCAGCGTCTTGATCGTTAGTAGAGTCTATAATACTAAAGCGCTTACTGTCATCTAAGGATTGATTGGTTTGAATATAGGCGCCGTTATTAGGCTCTCCAAAGTAGTATCCAAATGAAGCGCCTTTTCTAGTGCTTTGATTGGCACAAAAAGCACTTCCTAGTGCGATTAATTTATTATTTACTGCGATGCTAAGCTTAGGTTCACCTGTCTCTGGCACAAAGTCAGCTTCTGTTAAACCGCCCCCAGGCAGTTCCGTTCCAATTCCTTCAGAAGAGATGAACTTATTAAAATAAACATTTAAATTTGTTCCTCTAGGAAGAGTGCATTGTCTTTCACCGTCAATCACCGTTGAATTATTTGAGCAGCACTTTGTTGAATCTGAAGTCACCTGACCTAGTTCGATACAACACTTAAAGTCATTGCCTGAAAAGATTTGTGGGAGGTTGACCTGATCTTGAAAGGTCACTCGTCCTAGGGGCTGAGTTAATCCACTTGGATCAAGGGCGGCGTTATTTCTTGAGCCATCATCTGTGGCCGGGTTGGCCCCTTGAAAGTCAGAAGTATACATCTCTTCTAAAGTGCGTCCATTAGGCCCTGTTAAATAAGGAAAACTAATAGCATCAAACTCTGTTCTCAATTCATCTGTGGCGTTAAAGATTCCACCGACAATCTTTGATCTATCTGAATTACAATAGAGGGGCTCATAAAAGATTTGAGGAACACCTAGAAGTTCTAAACGAGAAAGTTTTGTTAGGTAGTAAAGAGCATTTCCAGGGTTCATTCCGTTGTCACAACTAGTGACGCCTCCAGCTCCTAAACCACCAGCACAAACGGGACCACCTGAAAAATGTCGGTAATCACCTGAACTTAAAGTTTTATATCTTATAATTAAACCAGCATAGGACCAATTAGCTCCTCCACCTGGTGGTTCATCATCAACTCCAATATGAAGAATTGTTCTATTAGAAATAGTTTGTAAGCAATATAAAGCTGGACCATGGCCTGGGTCAGTTAATGTTGAATTAGATCCTAGGTCAGCATTAAGGACAGGGTTATCAAAAATATTACAAGCTCCACCAATATTAGTTGCATTCTCAACAGCTATTTCGTTACCACTAGAGTCCATATAACGAACGGCAACAGATTCAATATTTGTCTGGTTGGTTTGATTCGCGCCTATATAGGTAGGCAGAGTAACCGAAAGGCCTCTTTTATCAATATTATTATGAAAGTAGTTTCTACAATTATCAGTCGCTAAAAACACAGGAGTAGGGTTTTCAAAATACCTTGGAATATAAGGGGAATCAACTGTCATTCCTTGTTCGCAAGGTTGACCTGGAACTGGTGGAACAAGAGGAGTCGTGTCTACTTCGGAAGAGAGATTCCCCACATCAGAAGGAAAAGTAATTTCAAAAGCAGAAGCAATAGGAACTTCATTTTGAATACAACCACCATCGGCAGGAGATCTACAAACAAAGTTTAAATCTTGGCTAAAGTTTGAATCTGAAACTTCATCTGGTTTATTAAAAACTAGGTCGTTCTTATAATTAAGGCATGAAAGCTTAGTTACATCCATTTGCAATCTGTTTACATTTGACCAGTCAGTGGTTCCATCAGCAAACTTTCTTACCCAGCCGCCACCGCAGCAAGTCTTCTTTCCTGTGTCGTTAAAGGTCTTCCATTGATAAGCATTTGGTACCACTCCTGTTTGAACCAATGGCTTTTCATTAACCGCTGGATCAGGAAGGCCTGCACCTGACTCAACAGGAGAGGAAACAGCATAGCGAGAATAACGGTTATCTGCAGCTGGGCCATCCTGAGGAAAGAGAGTTGTATCAAGGTTTTGATTATTAACACCTAAGTCTGGAATGATAGTCGTGTTGCCAGAAGTGTACATGGTAAAATCTTTTCCAACTTCGCGGCAGCATCTATTTTTAGACATATCATAATCAAGATAATCAGGTGAGGTTAAGAAAGGCTGAGTCGTGGCTTGTCCACAAATTAACTCTTCTTGCCAGAACTTCTTCTCAGCTTCAGTATTTCCAAAGTAATCAATACCAAAGAAGTCTGCTTGTTCTGCGTGAAATGAATTTGGGCTACAGTCTAGGTTTGTATGACAAACGGCCCCTGGTCTTCTTAAACAAGCATCTTTAGCAAGAGTAGGGTTTAAGATATTATTAACAGAGACTAAGGTATCAGCCTCAATTTGAGCAAAAGAAGAAACACTGCTGGTTCCAATGACCTTTTGGCTTTCAGCCCCGCACATATTTTGCTCGGCTCTTATTGAATCAGATGTGGTTCTAATATAATTACCCACTTCAACAGTTTGATCAGGTAGGGTTTCAAAGGCAGGACAAGACTGGGTTCTTGTTATTCCAGTCGCCGTTGAAGGGCAACTTGAAATTTGGCTTATATAATCAGTTCTGTTGCCACTATCATTACTCTTATGCTGGTCAACTAAAAGAGGGGTGATTCTTTTTCCAGGTCTACAAACTCCCCAGTCTCCAATTTCAGCCGTTATATTAAGGGCGTTGTATTGCATATTTCCTTGAATGGCAGAAGAGAGAGAAGAATCACCTCTTAGATAACTCTTAGAACGTCCTAAGTAATCAGCTTCTTGTCCAAAGAGGATTGATTCAACTAAGTTTGGAGTTCTTACCACTTCTTTATTAAAGTCACTTGAAGATAATGAAGAGCAATAGAAATTTGGAGCACAAGTAAACATATCTCTATCTAAGGCATTAATGGTTGGAGCTTCATAGTTTTGCTTACAAGGAGCGCCAGCTCCTCTATAGACGCATCTTCTTTGTGATCCTGAGGGGACATTCCCTTGAAGGATAGTTCCAAAGTTAGCACTAGCAAATTCTTCATCTACAGTTTCAACAGCTTCAGAATTAAACTTTGGCCATCTTGATTTATAGCGAGAGGTATCTTCACAAGTATATTCCCAGCCAAGCTTGGTAACACAATCACTATCGACGTTACATTGATGAAAGTACTGACAAGTTGCGCCTTGGTTCTGATTCGGATCATCCGGAGGTAGGTTTGGATCATAATCAAAGTTAGGTGCCGTATTATTTCCAAAGTCGGTAATAATATTGGCCAAAATATTTGTCGGCTCTGCAAGATCAGCAAAAGGAGCGTTGATGGCCAAGAAAAGTTTAGTTGAAGTAGAGGTAACACGTCTTCCGTTTCCAATAGCAAACCAGCGGACACCATCAAAAGAGCCAATAAGGGCGCCTTTATTAAAACCAAACCAGTCTCTTTGATAACCATTTACATAATAAGCCGCTTGAGTGGCGAGCCTGTTCATTCTTTGAGTTTGTAGGTTTGAATCCTTCTTGTGAGAAAAAGGAATCATAGTAGGAGGTAACCAGCAGGCCCTTCCAAAGATTGTATCTTCATAGTTTCCGTTAGTAATATTATTTTGATAACTAATCCTACTTGTTGAATAGCCTGTCCATTGAACACCATTTCCACCAATAGACTGTGGGTGAGAAGAAAAATTATTAAACCAGGCATCATTGGCGCATTGTGGACAAGGAGTTGCAAAGCCTGAGACAGCTGAGATGATATAAGTTTGATCTAATTCAACGTTGATAGTCTTTGCTGGCTGGGCCTTACTTAAATCAACCTTAAACTGGCCAAGGATACTATTGATATTAAAACTTCCGTTGATAGGGTCTGTTTTACCGACTTCATCAAGGTAGCTAAACTCTTCTCCTTCTTGAAGAACTTCAGGAACAACTGAATTTAAAGTAGAGATATCATCAACGGCATCACCATTTTCTTTAAAGAAGCGGTGAGGTGCACTTCTCACTGGTAGGTTAATGCTCAGGTTTTGAAAAGGAGTAGGGTCCACAATAGGAGGAGGCGTATAACAGATAACATCAGTGATATTATCATTTACATCTTTAACTGCAGTTAGACCAAAATCAGGGCATTGAGGATTATCTGGCTCTGTTGGAAAAGGATCGGCCTGACAACCACAACGGGCCCAAACATCTGCTCTGACTTGTGTAAAAGCAGTTTCATTTGCTGTTTCTGTTGAAGGGGCAGGAGCTACACAGGCGCTATAATCAGCGGGAGATTCCTTGGCACCTTCAAGACAGTTAAAATCAGCAATATCCTCTGCAAGCTCTGCAGAGGCCGTAGCAACTGCGTCTGGAAGAGGGGTAGGAGTCGGTTCAACTTGTTGGTTTGATGAACAGATAAAAAAGATATTAGGGTAATTAACAAAGTTACTTGGGTTAATACCAATATCGCTTAAAGCTTGGTTATAATCAGACTCAGAAGAACCATTAGGTTTTTCTTGCCCATCATTAACACATTGTCCGTTTGAGCAACAATCAAATCCTTTGGCATTACATTCAGAATTTGTACAACTACTTGTTTGTGATCCAGAGTTATTCTTAACATCAATCCTAAGACCTATTCCGTCTAAATCTAAGCTCGTTTTAGGAACTAGGTCTGTCACGGAAAGAGTAAGGTTGTTTGATGTATAGAGGGAGACATTTGATGCTGTTATAATCCCAGAACAATTAGGGCAAAGATCTTCTAAGGAATATTTAATATCACCAACTAAGATTGAAGCACCGGCCACATTATTAGAGTCGATATAAGTTGGGCCAACTCCGTCACACTCAGTGCTATTAACGGTTTTTTCAGGGACATCAATTCTTAAGAGCTTTTCATTAACTCCAGTGGCTAAATTATTAAAGCTAATAGGAACAGCTCTTAATCTAACATGTTCATTAAGGCCGTTATTATCTGCATCTGTAAAACTTGTAACGAGGCAGTACTTTTGATTAAAGTTAGCAGAGACTGCTAGAAAATTATGAAGCAATGATCCACGTAAATAGACCACAGTATTGGTATCTTCGTTAAGAGTAATTGATCCTTCAATCTTTTGACCGCTGTACCAGTAGAGATCTTCACCAGTATTAAAACTTGGGTCCTCACTTGTATCATTTGACGTGTCGACGCTGGCCCCATTATTTGAGGCTGTCTTTCTCTTCTTTGAAGGTGAGCTTGGTACACAACTCGCCAGGAGAACTGATGTGATGATCAATATGATGATGTTAACTTTCTTCATTCTAAAACTCTTATCTCCTCATCTTCTTATCGGTATCTGAAGGACCTGATTTAGTTTTGAAAACAATAAGTTACCTTTCTATTTTACCGGAAAAACGCTCTAAAATAGTCAGGTAATAAGGTGAAGAAAGCTTGATTTATAGGGGAGAATAAGCGCTCGTTATTAAAGGGCTTTTTAAAGATCAAAGATTAGAAGATAAAAGGACTCAAGATCCTGGCGTTTTTAAGCGCCAGAATTAGTGGGCAAATCTTTCCTAAATAAAGAGCTGCTTAGAAGCTAAAGCCACCACTGGTGCTAGTGTTTCCGGCCGTGACGGGGGCAACAGCAGGTTCAGTAAAGGCGAAAAATCCACCGGCTCCCACTGTCTGAAAACCATTATTATAAACAGAGCCTCCCCAGTTACTTAAGTAGTCAGGAGTGCCTCCAAAATAACCGTTATAACCATAGATACCATAGGTGTAATAATTCTCAAGCATTCCATTTCGGTACTTGATTCCCTCAATAGTGCTAGCTTCCCAGGTCTCAATGCCAGTGGTTTTGATTTGATGATCTAGATAAGAAGGAAGAAATCCAATAGCGCCTTCAGCAATGGCCTGAGTCACCATCCAACGGTCTCTTTGCCTTATCTCTGTCACCATCTTAGTTCCATCCCAGTAGGAGAACTCTTTTTTGTACCTGATCTCATCAGCTGTTGGCTTAAGAGACTCAGTATAACGTTCATTCTCTCTAAGGATAGCAGTACAGATGGCACCAATTGTTTTTTCCGCTTCACCTTCAAACTCTGACATGAATTCAGTATTACAATCTTTGTTTAAGTCTGAAATGGCCAAGCTGCCCGGTGAATCTGGCATACTTGAGAGAATCTTCCCGGTTGAGCTTACAAGGGCAGAAACTTTTTCGTTTGAATCACTATCAGTGACCTCACACTTGATAAGCTCTTTTCCTTTATGGTTTTGACAACTGATCTTAGCCTTATTTCCATAATGAGCTAAAAGCCTATTTAGTGTATTAATCTTTTTACTATCTTTGATGCTATCAATCTTTTCTTTCATCCCACTCATGCTGGCGTTAAGAGCGTCTAGCTCTTTTTTAGTATTCTCTGCCAGCTTTCCTTCTTGAAGCTCCTCTAGGTACTGCTCTACCTCTGAAGGGTTGACTTCAATATTTCCATTCTTGCTGGTAAAGAGTTGGTCATCCCCACCTTTTTTTGCTTCTTCACATTGGCTTTGGGTGGTGGCATCTTTATCATCAGCTGAAGGATCTTTAAGGCGGTTAGCGCATCTTAGGGCGACCATCTTATTGTTTAAATCACTTACTGTTTCACCTGCTCTTTTATTCCTAAGTTCCTCTCTAAACTTTGCATTCCCTTGACTCGCTTGAGCAAAGTTTTTTGGCATCTGACCTGTTCCTAGCGCATAAGCCATTCCATTTTTATTTTTATCGGAGAGTATCCCTTGTAAAAGAACACCGACTCCCTTATCCATTGCTTGCTTTTCAGCTTGTATCTTTTCATCGAAAAGTTTTTTAAACTCAGATTCTTTTGAGTAAAGTTCTTTAACATTTTCTAATCTCTTTTTCGTTGTTCCATGGTTGTGTACCTTTTCCATCATCAATTCTATGGTGGCATTATTTCCACCTAAGCCTTGAACAACCTCGTATTGTGCCTTTGCAATATTATCTAAACTCTCAACATACTTTTTAGATGATTCACTCGCTAGCTTACAATCTTTTTTAGATCCACTAAGGACCTCTGCCGCTAGGCATGTTTGATACTTATTAATATCCGCTGACATGTCACCTAAGTTTGCTTCATGATTTCCTGCAAGAGACTTTAGGGCATTATTTTCTTTTTTAAATTCAGAGATAGGACCTTTTAACTTCTCAGCAGTGGCGCCTTCGATTCCTTCAAGGAGAGCTTCTCTATAATCTTTCAAGTCGTTTCTTATAATATTATTAGTCGCGGCCTTTTGAAGACCATTTCTTTTAGACATCCTATAAGCATCCACAAATCCTACAACAGTGGCTTGAATTTGTTTCTTACCTTGATCTGATGACCCCCTATAGACTTGGCAAAGCACTTGATCGGTCTGTTCTTGCTCACAAAAGTCTTTAACTTGTGAAAAAGTCTTTGAGCCTGAGATCGAATTATAGATGAAGGGAATCTTGGTATCTTTTTGCGCTTCAGCCAGGCTGCTTCCGTAAGCAGCTTTCTTTGTGGATTCAGGATCTGTGAGGTCTTCATGATTCTTGATAAGGTCTTTGATTAGCTCATCCATAAAGGCCATGGTTTCAGCATCTTTGATCTTCTTTTGAGATTCAGCGATATCACTTTTTAATTTTTTTAAAGAGAAAGTGCCGTCGGCTTCAATCCCTTCTTGAGGTCTCCATCCATTCACTCCAGCAACAGTGCTTAAGAAGTCTTTATATTTTTGATTTAAGTTATGAAGTCCATTTAGGATGATCTGCTTTGCTTTTAATGCTTGGTATTCACTCTCTAAATCCGAGAGCGATTTAGCGCCTTTGTCTTTTCCTGTTTTAGCATCAACTATAAGTTTATGAATTTCTTTTGTAACTCTTGTAGCATCATCACAGTCTTGTGAGCCTATCACTTCATAGGTCGTATTTTCTATTTCTGCGTTTCTTTTACGAATCC
Organism: Sulfitobacter sp.; assembly: GCA_047630275.1. Classification (GTDB taxonomy): domain Bacteria; phylum Bdellovibrionota; class Bacteriovoracia; order Bacteriovoracales; family Bacteriovoracaceae. The sequence continues at coordinate 1,208,872 of JBLHVN010000001.1, forward strand.
TAAGAGCTTCTTCCTTTTCCTTTCTCGTTTGAGAGAAGGCATCCGCCGACAAGAAAAGGGAAAAGATTAATACTAAAGCTTTCATATTTGATACCTCTTAAAGCTATTCTACTATCAAGTATCGGTATATTAAGAAGAAAACCTTAGTGCTCGCCTCGGGTATTGTAAGCCTATGAATTTGTTAAGATAATTTTATTTAGTCCCTGAAAAGCACTAGCATAAAAAGTGGGCGCTTTGAAAAACAAGAATTCCTTAGCCGTGCCCACCGGCCATAAAGGATTGCTCTGGGTCTATTAATTTATTAAATCTTCCTGTCTCCATTAGAGATTCAAAGTATCTTTCTGTGATCTCTAAGGTCTCATCAATTCCTGGAGTTTTGAAGATCTCATTTCTAAATTGAGCCGCTCCAGGAAATCCTGCTGCAAACCAAACCACATGTTTTCTCAGTTGAATAAGAATCGTTCTTTCCCTATCGGTATAGGCCCTAGTGTAATCAAAGAGTCTTTGTGTGATCTCTATATAATGAGCAGGAGTAAAAGGGGAGAGCTCTTCATCTTTTAAATATGAATCTAAAAAGATAAAGGGATTTCTAATAGGTCCTCGCCCAAGCATAAGCGCCTGGCACTTCGTTTCTTTTAAGCGCGCCTTAACCTTAAAAGCGGAATGAAGATCACCGTTACCAATGATAGGAAGGGGAGATTCAGCGGCTAAATACTCTAGAAAATCCCAATCGGCTTGACCTCTATATTGCTGAGTCCTGGTTCTTCCGTGGACGGCCACAAACTCGACGCCTTCTTCTTTAGCAATATGAATGATCTCTAAAGCATTCCTATCATCACTATCCCAGCCGCTTCTAATCTTAATGGTTAAGGGGAGATCGATGGCCTTCTTCATTGAAGCAAAATAAGTTCCAAGCTTTGAAGGGTCTTTTAATAAAGCAGACCCGCCACCTTTAGTGACCACCTTTCTTACAGGGCAGCCCATATTAATATCTATAAACTTAGGGCCATAGTCTTCAGCCACTTTAGCCGCTTCGCTCATGGCGCTTGGGTCTTCACCAAAAAGCTGAAGCCCAATATTTTCCTCACGCTCATCTATAGTAAGCATGCGTTTTGTTTTTTCATTACCGTAATTGATGCCATGACAGCTAACCAGCTCACTAACTGTTCCCCCGGCACCAAGGTCTTCCATCAGTAATCTAAAGGGCGCTGAACAGATGGCCGACATAGGGGCCAGGAGCAAAGGAGAGTTAAAGCGAACATTCCCCAAGTGCAGCGGAGTGCGTCTCTTTGAAAGTGAGTCGATCTTACTCTGTAAGTCCTTTGAAAAAGGAGTGAAAGGAAGTTTAATCCGTTTTTGCATAGAGGAGGAAACTAGCAAAAAACCTAGGGCTGCGTCAATATACTCTGTATTTTCAAAAGGGTTCGGGAGCTGTTATATTAGCCCCTCATTTTGAGGAGTTACCTATGTTTGATACTTTAAGCGAAAAGTTTTCTGAAGCCTTTAAGCATGTTCAGGGAAAAGGCAAGATTTCTGAGTCCAATATTGAAGACGCCCTTAAGGACGTAAGGACCGCTTTATTAGAAGCCGATGTTAACTTTAAGGTTGTTAAGTCTTTTATAACGGCCGTTAAAGAAAAGGCCCTTGGTGAAAAAGTCATCAGTGGAGTGAACCCGGAAGAGCAATTTGTTAAGATTGTTCACGATGAGTTGGCCTTAGTCATGGGCTCAGCAAACGAAGAGGTTGACCTTGAAAGGGCAGGGCCTATTCCGGTCTTAGTCGTTGGTCTCAACGGTCAAGGGAAGACTACCTTCTCAGGAAAATTATCTAAGCATTTAATTGAAAAAAAGAAAAAATCAGTTCTTATTGTTCCGGCCGATACTTTTCGCCCGGCTGCAAAGGATCAATTGATCACTCTAGCAAAACAAGTCGGCGTTGATTACTTTGACTCCGATCTTTCTAAGCACCCTGGTGTTATTGCTAAAGAGGCCATGGCCTTCGCTAAAGAAAATAACAAAGATGTGGTTATTATCGATACCGCAGGTCGCCTGCATGTTGATGATGAACTTATGGGTCAGTTAAAAGAAGTAGGTGAGGCCCTAAAAGATCTTAAGCCAGAGATCCTTATGGTCGCTGACGCTATGACCGGTCAAGAAGCCGTGAACGTTGCAAAGGTCTTTCACGATACTTTAGGTCTGACCGGTATTGTTTTATCAAAGATGGACTCAGATGCTAAAGGCGGAGCGGCCCTTTCAATCCGCCACGTAACGGGCGTCCCTATTAAATACATCTCCACCGGTGAGAAGATGAAAGACTTAGAGCTCTTTCACCCAGATCGTCTAGCGGGAAGGATTCTTGATATGGGAGACGTGGTCTCTCTTGTTGAAAAAGCTGAAGAGCATATCGATGAAAAAGAAGCCGAACGCATGATGAAGAACATGGAGAAGGGTAAGTTCACTGTGGATGATTTCATGAAGCAGATGGATATGATCAATAACCTAGGCTCCATGGGATCTATTCTAAAGATGATCCCTGGAATGGGCGGGGCCCTTCGCCAGATAGGTGACCTCTCCCCAGCTGAAGATGAAATGAAGAAGATGAAAGTGATCATCGGCTCTATGACTAAGTCAGAGAGGCAAGATTATAAAGTTGTTAAAGAATCACGCATTAAAAGAATCGCCTCAGGATCTGGAAATACAGAATCCTCAGTTAAGGACTTCCTCGCGAAGTTCCGCCAGATGGAAAAGATGATGGGGGGGATGATGCAGATGATGAAAGGTGGCGGAATGCCTGGAATGCCTGGGATGCCTGGCATGGGCGCTCAAGACGGCTTTAGGCAACAGCCTGGGGGCGGAAAGAAGCCTAAGAAGAAAGGGAAGAAGCGTGGTCCTTGGGGTGGTGGCTTTTTCTAGAAAAAGCTGCGCCGAGTTAACTATGGCTAAGTTATTGTGGTTTATAGAAGGATGTCGACATCACACGTTGACATATTTAGTAAGGCAACCTATTTTGGGGTGCTAAATGTACAAGTTCAGGAGAAGTTAATGCTTTCAATTAGATTATCACGTGGCGGAAGAGTTCACAGACCAGTTTATACAATCGTTGCAGCTGATAGCCGCAACTCTGCTACTGGGAAATTCCTAGAAAAACTAGGTCAATACGAGCCACAAAATGACGAAGGGAAAACTCTTTTAGATGTTAAAGCTGAAAGAATCGGTTACTGGGTATCTAAAGGTGCTCAAATGTCTGATACAGTTAAGTCACTTCTTAAGCGTAATAAGATTACCCTAGGTTAATTCGACCGCATAATATGTTGCAGATGGGTCCTCTCAAAAATTGAGAGCGTCCCCGTTAAACGAGAGAGAAATTATGAGTGAATTAAAAGACCTAATCAACTACGTAAGTAAAAGCTTAGTAGATATGCCAGACAATGTTGAAGTTAATGAGATTGTTGGTGAACAAACAACTGTTATTGAATTAAAGGTTGATAAGACAGATCTTGGAAAAGTCATTGGAAAACAAGGACGTACAGCAAGAGCTCTTAGAACAATCTTAAACGCAGCTTCGACAAAGCTCAAAAAACGGTCAGTTTTAGAAATCATCGAATAAATGATCATTTCTCATAAAGATTTAAGAATATAATTTAGGAGGCTTAAGCCTCCTTTTTTATTGGCTTTTTCCTAAGACCCCGGGTTTTCCACCTTTTTTTAAGAAATATTAGAAAAGTTAAATTGTATCCTATTTCTAAGGAATTCCTTAGGAGAGGAAAGTGAGTGAAAACCTAAAAGTTCTAGTCGTAGATGATGAAGAAGATCTAGCAGAGATCATCTGTGATGCCCTCGATGAGAGCTTCAACTCAAGCTTTGTAACCTGCGCCACTAAGGCATTTGAGATGATTGAATCCGGTGAATATGATGTGATCATTTCTGATTCGAATATGCCTGGAATGAGTGGTCTTGAACTTCTAGATAAGGTCAATTCCCTTGATAGGAAGGTTCTCTTTTATTTGGCCACTGGGGATATTGCCGTAACAGATGAGATGATTAAAAATAGAGGAGGACATGGAGTGTTCGAAAAACCTTTCAGTACTAGGGTAGTGATTGGTAAAATAATGAAAGACTTTGAAAGTATTCACTAATTAAGGAGCATCATTGAAGGCCACGGATTTTTTGGCCATTGCTAAAGACTTCCACCTCGGTAACCTACCGACGGAACAACAGCATCCTAAAACCATAGAGCTCTCACAGCTGGCACAATCTAATTGCGATAAGGCCGTTGAGGCCCTTCACGAAATTGATATTGATATGCTGAGGGTTCTTGGCACTAAGCTTAAGGAAATAAAGAGCCTCTCTTCAAGCATAGCCTCTGTCTTTGATAAAGGGGGCCGTGTCTTTCTTTGTGGCTGCGGAGCTACCGGAAGATTATCCTTGGCCTTAGAGACATTCTGGCGCCAGGACTACCCAAACGACTCAAGAGTCATCAGCTTTATGGCCGGAGGAGATGTTGCTTTAATTTCTAGCATTGAGAAATTTGAAGACTATCCAGAGTTTGGTTCCCGGCAATTAGTAGAGCTTGGTTTTAAAGAGGGGGACCTACTTCTTGCTTCAACCGAAGGTGGTGAAACTCCTTGGGTGATAGGGGCGGCGGAAAAAGCAGCTGAGATCTCAAGTGTGAATCCCTATTTTTTGTATTGTAACCCAGATGAAGTCTTAGAGAAGACCGTAGAGAGAAGTAGGAGGGTTTTAGAAAACTCAAAAATAAAAAAAATAAACCTAAGCACGGGCCCTATGGCCTTAAGCGGATCTACTAGAATGCAGGCCAGTTCAATTCTTATGTACGCTATTGGTTTGGCCCTTTTTCATTTTCAAGATTGCGATAAGATTGAACCTTCTTTTTCTCAATTTGAAAGTTTCTTTAAAAAATCTGACCTTAAGAAGATGACTCCTTTTATCCTAAAAGAGTCATCAATCTATGAGCAAGGTGAGTATCTTTATTACGATACAGATCCAAACCTTGGCATCACCATTTTAACAGATACAACTGAGCGCTCTCCAACCTTTAGCCTCTTTCCTTTTGAAAACCAGAATGATCCTGATAAAGATCAAAAAGCGAGCTTAGTTTATTTAAAGATGAGAGGGGTTCATGGAGCAAAAGAAGCTTGGGAAAAGCTCCTCTATAGAGAAGCCCGAACTTTCAAATGGAAAGAAGCTGGGGATCAAACAACTTCAGAGAAGCTTCTTGGTTTTAACATCTCTGAAGAAACGGTTGATTTGAGAAGTGAGTACCTTAAAGGAGAGACCAATACTTTTAGTATCTATCAAGAAAGAGGAGTGCTTAGTTTAAAGCTTGGAGGGCTTTCTTTAGATAAAGATGTCTCAAGCTTGAGTACCCTTGAAGTTCATATGCTTTTAAAGATGGTTCTCAATATTCATTCCACTTTAGTTATGGGGCGGCTTAAACGTTATGAAGGGAACCTTATGACTTGGGTGAGAACCAGTAATAATAAGCTTATCGACCGCGCCATCCGCTATACGGAAATCCTACTGAGGGCCCGCGGAGTTGAGAAGAGTTATGAAGAAATTGCAATAGAGCTATTCAAAGTAAAAGAGGACCTTCCTAGCGATCAACCGCTAGTTATGACCTTAGTTGAAAGGATGAGTTAAGACTTGCCCTCAGGCTTGTCATCACTCTCGTTAGTCTTATCTTCAAGCTTTTGGCCTTCTTTTAAGCCTTCTTTGAAATTATTAATTGAGGATCCAACGGCCTTGCCAAGTTGAGGAAGTTTCTTTGCTCCAAAAAGCAATAGAACAACAACTAAGATAATAACTAATTCGCCCATTCCTAAACCAAACATAGGTTCTCCTGATGATTTTTCACTTCCTATTTTAGCTTAGTTTGGCGTTCTAGTACAATTGAGAAAGTGGCATAGAGTATTTACCGGGTGAATACTCGCTGAAGCGCTTACTTTTCAGGTCTTTATACTTCTTTACGGCTCTTGAAGCAGAACAGTAGGGGAATATGGCAATACCTCCACGAGGAGTAAATTCGCCCATAACTTCGATATATTTGGGATTTATAAGCTTTACCAAGTCATCACAGATAGTCTGGATGCAGTCTTCATGGAAGTCTCCATGATTCCTAAAGCTAAAAAGATAGAGCTTCAAAGACTTTGATTCCACCATATCTTTGCCAGCTATATAGTTAATATAGATCCTCGCAAAGTCAGGCTGGTTGGTCTTTGGGCAAAGAGAAGTAAACTCTGTACAAATAAAAGTAGTCCAAGCATCGGCTTCTGGATTCTTATTAGGGAAGGACTCTAAAAGTTTTGGGGAGTATGTTGTTGGATAAACAGTCTCCTCACCAAGTCCAAGTTTTGCTACGCCTTTTCTCTGTATTTTTTTAGCCATAGGTTTAAGTAACTTAAGTGGATGAAAATGAAAAGTGACCCTGTACTTTTTGGATAGCGCCGTGTCAAAGAAGGGTTTATGCATGGCCAGTTTTGGGCCTATCGCTTATAAATTGAGGACGAGGACAATTATGACTAATACAACGAAACCTGGGGAAACAGCCCCATTATCACCCCATGCAGTAACTTCTCTTAAGATCATCTTTTTGACTTTGTTTTTAGACTTAGTTGGCTTCTCGATCATCTTTCCACTCTTTCCGGCCATGGCCAAGCATTACCTTTTGGTAGATGGAGAAAACTTTCTTTTAAGGGCCATCTTCGACAGTATCAGATACCTAACAGAAGCCTCTGGCTCTGATGTCTCTGGCATTGTCCTCTTTGGAGGCGCCTTAGGTGGGCTCTATTCATTCTTACAATTTATAGCTGCTCCCATTTGGGGAGGCCTATCAGACAAGTATGGCCGAAGACCCATCCTCTTGGTTTCAGTTTTCTTTTTAGCCTTAAGTTATCTCCTTTGGATCTTCTCTGGCTCTTTTACAGTTCTCGTCTTGGCCCGTCTTATTGGGGGAGTCATGGGTGGGAATATCTCAGCGGCTACGGCCGTCGTGGCTGATGTAACTTCTAGGGAAAATAGATCTAAAGGGATGGCCACTATCGGGATCGCATTTGCTCTTGGGTTTATTATAGGCCCTGCTATGGGAGGCATTTGCGCTTTATATAATCCACTTATAAATAACCCTGAATGGGCAAGCTTTGGAATTAACCCTTTTAGTTTATCAGCGGCCCTGGCCTTTGTTCTCTCTGCAATCAACTATATTTATATTTGGTTTAAGTTCAAAGAAACACTTCCTCCTGAGAAAAGGGGAGTTTCGACTGGGGAGAGAACCAATAATATCTTTAAGCTCTTTAAGCCACTTCCTTATAAAGGAATCAACCTAACAAACTTTGGTCACTTTCTTTTCTTGATGGCCTTTAGTGGAATGGAATTCACCTTAACTTTCTTTGCTGTTGAAAAACTAAGTTATAGCCCTATGGATAATGCTTATATGTTTATCTTTATTGGCTTTATCATAGCTGGAGTTCAAGGAGGCTTTGTAAGACGCCGTGCCGGAAGCATTGGGGAGAAGAAGATGGCCATCATGGGCCTTTGTACTTTGATCCCTGGTCTTATCATCATCGGCGCATCTTCAAGTTCATGGATGCTTTACTTTGGACTCTTTTTCTTGGCCACAGGTTCGGCCATGGCCATTCCATGCTTAACAAGTTTGGTTTCTCTCTACACCCCAGCAGAAGAACAGGGAAGAGCAGTGGGAGTCTTTAGAAGTTTAGGTGCCTTGGCCCGAGTGATCGGTCCAGTTGGAGCTTCTATTCTCTATTGGAAGTTAGGGGCGAGTTGGCCATATTTTCTTGGAGCAACTTTTTTGATCATTCCGATTCTGATGATTGGGAAGCTTCCGACTCCAGAGAAAAGTCCATCTGCTTAATTGTAGGATTCCACTTCTTGGTATCTTTTTTAGGTTCGCTAGTTTCAAAATCCATGTCACCAGTGCCGTGGATAAGTAAGTCTGTCTTTGTCATCTCTAAAGTAGCAGGCCAACTTGAAACATAGGTCCAAATGGGTTTTGGTTCTTTTAAGTTGAGGTCAAAGATAAGCACTTCCTCACCATGGGCTCCGCTGCCCCACTGAGTAACTAAGAACCTAAGCCTTTTAAATTTTACAATAGTAGCCTTTGTAAAACTATGAGTGATAAGTTCAGCTGTATTAGAGAGAAAGGGTTTCTTAGAGCCTTTCTTATAAAGATCAAAATGCTCGTAACCCTTTTTCTTACTTACCTTTAGTACCCAAATGCTTTGATTTACTGGACCCTCTGGCTTTAGGTACTCTACGCTATGTTCCTTTTGAATAGGTTGCTTCTCACTTTCCATAGAAAAGCAGCTCATAGAAATGAATAGAAAACCTAATACCATTAGTCTCATAGCATTCTTATCGGTTTGTTTTCTAAAGAGTTTAAATTTAGCTCAAAAAGGGATTATGACTTTTCTCTTTATGGATGACCGTCTCTGGTCCATGGCCTGTGATGACCTGGGTTTCACTTGGTAGGGTGATTAGCTTTGTCTTAATACTTTTAAGTATTTGCTCTGTATTTCCCCCCGGTAAGTCAGTCCTTCCGATACTTCCTTGAAAGAGGGTATCCCCCGCTAAGAGTACTGGGGTATCAAAGTAGTCAGTATAAAAACAACAAGATCCAGGAGTATGACCGGGAGTGTGCACAGTGTGGAGGAATTCTTTTAAGCCGCTTGATTCAAGAGAGAAGCTCTCATCTTCTTGAAGATGAGAATGAATCTCTCCAGGCTCTGCAACTGCTTGGTTAAAGTAGCTACCTTGCTGGGCAAGGGCCTCATATAAGAACATATCTTCTTGGTGAAGATGACTGCTGGCCCCTGTGAGTCTTGAGACTTCGGCGCTTTGGCCTATATGATCAAAATGAGCGTGAGTATGAAGAAGTTTTTTAACATCTAAATTCCTCTCTTTTATAAGACCCATAATTTGATCAAGATCATTCCCTGGGTCAACAACGATGGCCTCCTTTGTGCTCTCGCTGTAGATGATTGAGCAGTTACACCTAAAAGATCCAACGGCGAAAGATTCTAGAATAAGGTCATCTTTTTTTCTCATAGAAGTTCCTGAAGGAGGCGGGTGGCAGAGTTTATTTCATGAAGCTTATCAAAGACTTCAAACCCTGGTGTCGTATTGATCTCAATGATCAATGGGCCATTTTCAGTCATGGCAATATCTAGGCCTAAAAACTGCTTAGGCAATATCTTTAAAATACTTTGGCTTAACCTAAGAACCTCTTCAGGGAGAGCTTCAACTTCTTTAGGCTGACATCTTTTTGCATTGGCACGAAAGTCACTATCAAAGTCTTTCTCTATGGCCCCCCAGACTTCTTGGTCTAGGCACAGGACTCTGTACTCTTTTAAGAAGGTCATCTTTGGCTGAAGAATATAGCGCTCATCTTTTCTCGCCTCGTTAGCCTCTAAGATAGAGGCCAGTGAATCATGCCCTCGGATGAGCATGACCCCGCGCCCTTGATTGCCCCTGATTGTTTTTAAGACGAACTCCTCAATATTTGGAAAAGAGTCGGTGCCTTGAGCTGCCCCTCTAAAAAGGGAAGTGGGGATAAAGGGAAGCTTATGTTCTTGAAAAAAGAGGGCCTGCTTATCTTTGCCACGGAGGGATTCAATAACTTCATGACTGTTGACTTGCTGCTTTGAAAAGGGAGCGAGGCTTCTTAAGATAAGGAGGTCTATGTCATCAAAGCTTACCCCAGAGTCCCTATGAAGGATGAGGTCATACTCCTTCAGATTCTTTTCAAGGGTGAATTGAGAAGTGTCTAAGACCTCCATGGAGTGGTCTAGGTCCTTTGCCGCACCTAGCAATTGACGGTGCGAGTAAGTGGAGGTGTTTTTAGTAATGATAAGTACTTTACTCATAGTGGACGAAAATGTTTCACGAATCGGAGGAAAAAGCTATAATAATTCAAAGTTTTACTAAGTTTTGGAGCAGGTTTGTTCAAGTCATTGAAATGGAAAATTACTTTAAGCATCTTCCTATCGGCACTTCTTGTGTGGGCCGGTTGTGGGCATATATCTATTTTGCCAAACAAGAAAAAAGCAGCCGTTACTAAAACCAAAAGCACAGAAGAAACTAAAAAGATCATCGAAGAGAAACTTGAAGCTGAATCTAAGGCTGAAGGGACAACCTATGTGGCCCGGGAAGAGCGCAAGAAGAAGATCTCTGACTTTTGTAAAAAGATAGATAAGAAATTTAAGAAGTATGGATGGGGAAGGTCTAAGTGCGAAAACTATCCATGGAATTTTGTCAGAACATCAGTCAAATCTGACCCTCTAATTTGGATGAACTTTGGAGATGAGAGCGCCCAGAGAAAAGAGACCACAATTATCTTTTGTGGCGTTCATGGAGATGAGATTACTCCGATTAAGTTTTGCTTTGATATCTTAGATCATCTTAATGAGATTGCTTCTAACAAGAACAAGAAGCACACAGCTGATGAATTGAAAAACAGGTTAGTTATTGTGGCCCCCATTGTTAACCCCGATAGCTTTTTTAAAAAATGGCCTACACGAACAAATGCAAATGGAATTGATGTAAATAGAAACTTCCCAACAAGAGACTTTAATTCCTCGGCTATGAAGATTTGGACCAATAGGTATAAAAAAGATAAGAGAAGGTATCCTGGAAAGAAGGCCATGAGTGAGCCTGAAACATTATTCCAAGTGAACCTACTAAAAAGATACTCCCCAGATAAGATCATCTCCGTTCATTCACCACTAACCATGCTCGACTATGATGGGCCTGCAGATAGGCACTCAGGAGGAGTCGTTGGCTCTAGCGCCAACCAGCTTCTTATTCAGATGAGTGAACAGGCTAAAGGCTATAAGATAAAGAACTATCCCTTCTTTCCAGGATCTCTTGGAAACTATGCGGGGAACGAAAGAAATATTCCTACCTATACGTTAGAGCTACCTAGTTCTGACAATAGAAAGAGTAAGAAGTTTTGGGAGCTCTTTAAAGACTCTATCCATTCAGCGATCATGCATCAGATGAAAAAAGAGATCGATGTCGTCCAAGATGAGAGCAAAAAGAGCCCAACCTCTAAGCGGAACTAAAAAACTCAAGCATCTAAGTCATTAAAATAAAAGCTTTTGCCATTTTTATTTGGCGGTTTTCCTAAAAATTTACAAATTTAATCCGATAAGATTGAAGAATTGAATTAAATCACTGGAGAGCGGTATGCTTACAAGTTTTTCTGAATTTAAATTTTATCAGTCTTTTAGAATTCCCGTTGAAAAAGCGGATAACCTTCGTTTTCTGATTCAAAAAGAAAATGAAATAGGGAAACTCGAATATATTGACGATGGAACTCTTGAAGATATCTCAGTAACAGGACTTGGTTTTTCAACCAAAGAGAGGATCTCTGTAGGGCATGAACTCTCAATCTCTTTACAGTTTAAAAAGCATCACCTAGACCTAACAGGTAGAGTTGTTAGGGCTTTTACTAATAGTCTTGAAGACAATGAAATCATCTATGGTGTTGAGATCGACGAAGAAAAAACGCTAGGTAAATTCCTAGAACATTATATCTTAAGCTTCTCTTCAGAGCGCCTTAAAGATTGTCTTATTGAATCAGCTCTTAAAGAAAGATACACAAAAGCATCAGATGGTTTTGAGATGTTCTCATTACTACTTTCACTATTTAAAGATATTAATCAATTCGGTGATAAAGATGGCTTTATCGATAATATGCTCGAAGAAGTTGTTAGGATCATGAATGCTCAAAGAGCCACGATCTTTTTAATCAATCCTGATACTAATGAGCTTGAAGCTGTTAGTGCCTTAGGGGTAGATAAGACTGTTTTAAAATTTGATTATAGGCTTGGTATTGCGGGGTCTGTTTTTACTACAGGTGTTGCTTTAAATATCGATACAATTAATCAAAGCACAAGGTTCAATGAGAACTTTGATAAGAAACTAGAATTTGAAACCAAATGTATCATTTGTCATCCGATCCATAATCGAGAAGATAAGATCATTGGTGTAATCGAAGTTATTAATAAGAGAAACCAAGACCGTTTCACAGTTGATGATGAAAAAACAATGAAGGTCCTAACTTTGATCTTCTCTTCAGTATTTCATAAATACGATCCAATATCTGAGTCTTCACAAATTAGAAGATTTTCTCAGCCATTTGATAGAAAGCATGCGCTTATTGGAAAAACTCCTCATATGGCCAGCCTTCGTAATTCAATTATTAAGATGAAAGATATTGACGCTCCTGTTTTGATCACTGGTGAAAGCGGAGTAGGGAAATCTCTATACGCTCAAATACTTCATCACGAAGGTCAAAGAGGTTTAAAGAACTATTCTGAAATTGATTGTAATAATAAAGACCTTAAGACCCTTGAAACCTTTTTATGGGGACAAGAAGATACAGACTGTGTTTTCACTAAATGCCAAGGGGGAACTGTCTTTTTAAAGAATATCACGAAACTCCCTCTTGAGTTTCAAACAAAGCTTTCTAATATCTTAACAGAAGGCGCTCTTCCCGGAGGGAAGGTTACCTTTGACAATAGGATCATTACTTCCTCAGCCGATGACATCGGTCAAATGGTTGATGATGGAAGCTTTGATAGAACTCTTTATGATATCATCAACAAAGCTCATATTCATATCGAGCCTTTAAGAAGAAGACCTGATGATGTTGAATACCTTGTAGATTACTTCTTAAAGATTGAATGCAAAGGACAAGGACTTCTTTTAAAGAACTTTGCTCCAAAAGCATTAGATCAGTTAAAGCAATATGATTGGCCAGGAAATGTAGCTGAACTTAAAAAGTCAGTTGAAAGGTCAGTTCTTTATAATCCAAAAGCTCATATCATCACTGATATCGATCTTGGAAACTCGGCATCTCCTCTTGTTGACATCGGGTCTAAGCAGAGGATGTTTGGGGATGTTCCTTTTGTCAGCGATTTTAATATTCCACTTAAAGACCGTTTAGCTCTTGTTGAGCGAGAAATGATCCTTGCGGAAATTAAAAGAAACAATGGTAATAAATCTAAGGCTGCTAAAGAGATGGGAATTTCTAGGGAAGCCCTTAGAAAGAAACTTCTTATCAGCGACGACGTCTTCACAAAACATCATGGTCTCAGTATTGTTGAGGATGATGAGAAAGCGGCCGCTTAAAACCTTTCAGTAATCTTTTGTAAATTAGACTCCAGGTTGAGCTTTGCCTCAACCTGGCAGTTAATAGGAACCTCCATTGGGGGAATTTCTACTAATGCCTTTTCTTCTAACTCTAATTTAAAGTCCACCACATTCATGGCAACATCTCCTTCAAAGGGGAAGTCTATATTTAAAGGGATGGTGGTCTTGATAGGGATCTTTACAACGCCTATTCCTAAAACCTTGGTCTCAAAGACCGTGTCGAGGGGAAAGTCGAGCCTAACGGGGATTATGGCCTTTACATGGACGTTTTGATTAAAGTCTAAGCTAGTTGAAACCTTGAAATTGGCCTCGACGGGCTTATCAAGCTTTACCATGATTCTTTCGTTTATATCGGCTCTTATGGGAATCCTTTTATCTTTAACTAACTTGAAGAGGTTATCTTTAATTGAATCTACTTCTTCGAAGGCCTTGTTAAAGATAGCAAAGAGGATGATCAGGAACAGGGACATACCAAAGTACATGGTGAGGAGAGAAACAATCCACCAACGAAAATCCGTAGTTTCTATAATATTAACTATGCTATTAAACTTACCGGCGCCCACCATAACAGGGCCAGAGAAGAGGACAAAGCCTACCACTAATAAAAGAGCAAAGATAAATTGAACAATAAGGCCCCATTTCAAAAAGGATGAGAAGTCGCTAAGTTTTTTCAATCTTTACTCCGTGAGTATCTATCCAACAATGAATTTCAATTGAAGGTTTCTAGTTTTATTACTATCTCTAAATTCACAAAGATAGATTCCTTGCCACTGCCCCATTTGAACCTCTCCTTCTTCAACTATAAGTTGAAGAGAAGTTTCTAAAAGGATGCTCTTCATATGTGATGGGCTATCGTCAGGGCCTTCTGCTGTATGTTCTATAAAGGCTAAATTCCTAGGGGCGAGGTGCTTTAGAAACTTTTGCATGTCTTCTTTTGCGCTTGAATCAAATGATTCACTAATGGTAAGGCCACAGCTTGTGTGGGGATTGTAGATGATTAGGAGACCAGATTTATCAGAGAACTTGCTTTTTAAACTTGAGCAAACCTCTTTAGAAATATCGTAAAATCTCTCACCGCTCGTCTGGATGGGGAGTTTCCAGCTTTTCATCTTTTTACCTCGTAGGGCCATGAAATCTATAGGAACCGCCCGTAACTACCGATAAATAGTGTAACTAAATATTAATGGAGAAGCGAGGACAATGGAAGTCATCGATGTCTTTTTTCAACAGTTCAACCTGAAGGACTTAGCCGATATTGGCATAGTCTCTTTCTTAATCTACCAAGGACTTAAGATTGTTCATGGTACAAGAGCTGTGCAAATGCTGATGGGTCTTGGACTCTTAGTCTTTCTCTATTGGACGGCCGTTTCCTATAAACTCTATTCTCTTAATTGGTTACTGGCCCATTTCTTTGATTCCTTTTTTCTTATTGCCATTGTTATCTTTCAAGATCAATTCAGGGCCGCTCTCGCTAGTGTGGGAACAGGAAGAAAGAAATGGTTCCTAAAGAAAAATGGTGATGAAGATCTTCCCCTTGAAGAGATCATCAATGCAGCTCTTGTTTTTTCAAAAGAAAAAATTGGGGCGTTGATGGTTATCGAAAGGACCCAAGGGTTAGCAAACTATATTTCCACGGGAACTGTCTTGCAATCTGAAATTCATTCAGACCTATTATATTCGATCTTTCAAAGCAGGTCCTCTCTCCATGATGGAGCTGTTATCTTCTCTGGAGGAAAGATCGCAGCGGCCGGTTGTTTCTTACCTTTATCTAAAAGTTCAGAGATCTCTAGAGATATGGGGACCCGGCATAGGGCGGCCCTAGGTCTTGCAGAACAAGCAGATGCCGTGATCATAACAATTAGTGAAGAGAGCGGTAAGATAAGCTTATGCTTAGATAATAAATTTCATATTTGTCACTCAGCTGGAGAGTTAAGACAATACCTAAGGCATCTTCTTATAGGAGAAAAATTAGGTGAAGACTTTTCAAAAAGTAATGAGGTGACTTCGTGAGCGGAATAAAGTCACAAAAGATTCAATCGGAAAAATTTAGGCGGCATCTCCTAAAATTGCTGGCTGTTCTTTTTTCCTTTTCATTGTGGTTCTATGTTTTGAATTCTGAATCCCTTGAGGTGCAGGTAAAGCTTCCTTTAGTACTAATCCCTCCAGAGGGAATGGCCATTTCTGAAATACCTCCATCTGATTTATTAATTAAAGTTAAAGGTTCAAGAGCCTTTGTAAGAAACCTCTTTAATGATAATGAGAAGGTCTTCATCAACTTAAAAAGAAGAGGATCTAAAACTAAGAATGGAATGCTAGTAAAAGTTCTTCCTAGTGATATTCCACATCCTCTAGGGGTTCAGGTTACAGAGATTCTTCCAGGTGAATTGGATATTAAGATTGAGAAAAGAAAAACAAAGAAGATAAGTTTAAAACCTTTTTTAGTTGGTGAAGTTCCGAGTCAATTAGAACTCTTAAAATATGAACTAGTTCCTAATTCTTTAAAGATCAGCGGGCCACGAAAGTTAATGGCAAACCTTGCAAGCCTTGAAACCAGTCCAATAGACCTTCAGAAGCTTGAAGGGGATGGACGAATCAAGGTTTTACTTAAAGAGTTAGACCCTAGGCTCAGGGCAGAAGAGGAAATCACAGAGGCGGAGTTCTTATTTCGAGTTAAGCCTAAGAAGGCTAATTTTACTTTAAAGAACGTGAACATTCTTTTCCTAACATCCTCTTCTGAGTTTATTGCCAAAGTTAGGACTGCTAGCATTGATGTCTTGATCCCTGAAGGGACAGACTTGAAGTTAACGACGAAGGACGTGAAATTAATCGCCGAAATCCCTGAAGGGTCTAAAGGCGAAGTGAGAATAAAATTAAAAGCCGAGCTTCCAGAGGGAGTTCACTTATTGCAAATATACCCAGAGACGATTACTGTGGGGCTTTAAGTAAAGAAGGAATCAATATGAGTGAAAGAAAACTTTTTGGAACAGATGGAATTAGAGGTAAGGCCAATGTTTACCCTATGACTGGTGAGATCGCTATGCGTTTAGGGCGTGCCGTTACTCAATACTTCCAAAAGATATCCGGAAAGAATAAGCAGCCCCTAATAATAGTGGGAAAAGATACAAGGCTAAGTTGTTATATGCTTGAGCAGGCCATTTGTTCTGGAATATGCGCTCAAGGGGGAAGAGTTATCTTAACAGGTCCACTTCCTACTCCGGGCATTGCCTTTGTGACTAAGTCCATGAGGGCCGATGCGGGGATTATGATCTCCGCTTCTCATAATAATTTTGATGATAATGGGATTAAACTCTTTGACGCTGATGGCTTTAAGCTTCCTGATGAAGTTGAGCTAGAACTTGAAGATATGATCTTAAACCCAGAGAAGATGACGGTTAAGACAGGTGGGAATTTAGGGCGGGCAGACCGCTTAAAAGAAGTCTTTGGGCGCTATCTTGTTCACACTAAAGCCGCTCTTGAATCTAAGTTTAACTTAGAGGGGATGCGTCTCGTAGTGGATTGCGCTAATGGGGCTGGGTATAAAGTTGCCCCAATGATCTTTAAAGAATTAGGGGCAGAAGTCTTTCCCATAGGTGTTCAACCAAATGGTCAGAATATTAATAGTAAATGTGGCTCTATGCATCCGGAAACGGCCAGTGAGGAAGTCTTAAAATTCCGCGCTGACTTAGGTATTTGTCTAGATGGAGACGCTGATAGGATTGTTATTATTGATGATGAAGGGGAGCCCGTTGACGGGGATCAGCTTATTGCCCTTCACGCTAAAACATTATTAGAACATGGAAAACTAAATATTGGTGATACTGTTGTTGGCACCATCATGAGTAACTTAGGACTAGAGGTTTATATAAAAAGCTTAGGCCTAAAGTTTCACAGAACAAAGGTTGGTGACCGCTATATTCTTGAGTATATGCGTAAACATGGGAGCCTCTTGGGCGGCGAGCCAAGTGGGCATATTATCTTTGGTGAGCACGCAACTACCGGAGACGGTGCATTAGCGGCCTTAAAAACTATTGAATGCATGAAAACTTATCAAAAACCCCTTAAAGAGTTGGTAAAAGAAGTTGCTCTTTTCCCACAGGTATTAAAGAATGCGATTGTTAAGAGAAAGCCTAAGTTTGACACGGTACCGTCTATTAAAAAGGCTTTAGAAGAAGCAGAAAAAAGAATGGGAGATAAGGGAAGAGTTGTTCTTCGCTACTCCGGTACAGAGCCTTTGGTCAGAGTAATGGTTGAAGGGGAAGATGAGTCGCTGGTGAATGAAATCTGTGACACATTAGTGGCCGTTGTATCAAAGGAGCTCAGCTAACCCATCCCTATAAGGAAGTGGTTATGAGCATCCCTAGGTTAGGCGTTAATATCGATCATGTTGCTACTCTACGGCAACAGCGAGGGGAGAGTTACCCTAGCATTGAAAAAGCAGCCTCCGTTGTTTTAGAAAATGGAGCAGATCAAATTACCATTCATTTAAGAGAAGACCGGCGCCATATTCAGGACGCCGATGTTCCTCTTGTTAAAAAGATAACGGATCAATTTAAAAAACCGCTTAATTTTGAAATGGGCTGTCACCCCGAAATGATCGAGAAGGCTTTAGAAATAAACCCCGCATGGGTTTGTCTGGTTCCGGAGAAGCGAGAAGAGAGGACAACTGAAGGGGGACTTGATTTAAAGAGCCCTGAAAACTTCGCCCGAGTAAAGGAAGCTTGTGAGCGGCTCCGCTCTGATGAGATCATGGTTAGTCTTTTTGTTGAAGCTGATTTAGAGAGTCTAAAGCGGGCCAATGACTTAGGAGTTGAAGCGGTTGAAATTCATACCGGTGATTACGCCAAAGACTTTCTTACCGGAGTTGATTACTCAAAGCATTTAGAAACTTTTTATTTAGCAAAAGAATACTTAGATAAGTATGAAATTGGTTGTCACGCAGGGCACGGGTTAACAGATCTTAGTACAGAAGTTTTACTTAAGAATAAGCTCTTCGTGGAATATAATATTGGGCATTGGATAATCGCAGAAGCGGTCTTTAATGGAGTGGGGCCAGTCACAAAAAACTTGGCAAATCTTTTTGAATTACACCCTTTGGAGTCTTAAATGAGAGTAGTCGATAGAGAAGAAATGAAAAGTATTGAATCAGATGCTATGGAATCTTTTGGTTTTACTGAAGAACTGGTTCTAGAAAATATTGGCCTAAGAGGAGCAGACTTTATTCAAGAAGAAATCCTCTCTCAGAGGGAATTTGAAGAAATTGTCTTTTTAATTGGGGCTAAAAATAACGGGGCCGATGGACTTGCCGTGGCCAGGCACCTTTGTAATAGAGGTTATCCTTGCCGCGCCTTTATGCTCTTTGACGAAGCAGACTCAAACGAAACATTGAAAAAACAACGAGAGCTTGCAACAGCCTTTGGCGTTAAGTTTACAGATCTCAGCGGCATTGATCAGCTAAGCGCTTACTTCACTCAAACTCAAGATGAATACTTAGTGATTGATGCCATACTAGGCATTGGTTTTAGAGCGCCTTTATCAAACTATCTTTTTGACCTGGTAAAACTAGTCAATGAATTCTCCAGCATAACCGTTTCAATCGATCTTGCTACGGGAATTGAGGCTAATTCCGGTGCCATAGATGGTGAGGCCATCATTGCTGATTACACAATGGCCATTGGTCTCCCAAAGACAGGACTTTATATTGGTGAGGGTGCTAAGCATACGGGGGAGATCGCTGTTTTAGACTGTGGTTTTCCGTTGGCTACAATAGATGGAGGGGATAAAGCTCTTCTATTAATGGAAAACCTATCTCATATCTATTCGGGAAGGTCTAAATTTGCCCATAAGAACTCTCTTGGACATGCTCTGATTATCGGGGGATCTACAGGGCTAAGTGGCGCCTTGATTATGGCCTCTGAGGCAGCCTTAAGAGTTGGAACTGGTCTTGTGACTGCGGCGACTTGGAAAGAATCTTATGAAGAAGCCGCCAGCCGTATGACTCCAGAGGTGATGACGGGGCTTATTCCCACTGAGCGTGATGACGTTGAAGATATTATTAAGCTCTTAGAAAGGTATGATTCTATTGTTATAGGTCCAGGCCTTGGAAGAGATGAGAAGACTAGGTCCTCTGTTGTAAAGCTCCTCTCAAGTTTTGCCGGACCAGTTGCTGTTGATGCTGATGCTATTAATGCTTTGTCTCTTAGTGAAGACGCTGAATTATTAAGATCAAGAAAAGCCGCCACCATACTAACTCCTCATATTGGAGAGTTTGCTAGTTTTATGGGAGTTAGCAATGCTGAAGTTCTTTCAAACCCATTAGGACTCTTAAAAGAAGCTGTTGAAAAAACAAATTCATGCATCATCTTAAAAGGGGCTTGTACGTTCTTGGCCTTTCCTTCTGGAGAGATCCTTATTAACTATTTTCCAAACGACGGTATGGCCACTGGAGGAACTGGGGATGTGCTCTCTGGGATGCTAGGTGGGCTCTTGGCCCAAGCAGCTCCTGATAAAGCAGATAAGAAACTAAGCGGGCTCTTTACCAATGATTCTAATTATAACGAGGCCATGTGCTTAGGCGTTGCCCTTCATACTCTGGCCGGTAAGCATGCGGCCGAGAAAAATACTCCAGAGGCCATGAGCGCTAGAGATATTATTAAGAATTTAAACGAAGCTTTTAGAGAAATATCCAATCCTCTGTTATAGTTAAGCCATGAAGTTATTAAGAGAATGGAAAAAAGTTTTTGAGTCAGATTTAGAATCTATCCTTATAGAACTTAAAGATACAATAGAAGTCCCTGCGGTCATCATCCTCTCTGGGGAGATGGGTGTAGGGAAGACTACCTTTACTAAGGCATTTGCCTTATCTGAAGTTGATGACCCAAGCACAGTCCAAAGCCCTACTTATTCAATCATCAATGAAACAGGATCTATTGTTCATGCAGACTTTTATAGGCTCAATGATTCTTCGGAGATAATTCATTTAGAACTTCCTCTGTACTTAGAAGATAAAGAATTCTTTTTAGTTGAGTGGGGCAAGGCCCATCTTGAAGAACTTAGAAAACATATTGATGACGATTTCTTTTTTTATGAAATCATTATTAGTGCAAATATAAATAAAGATAATTCAGACAATAACCTAAATGTTTCGCGAAACTATTCTCTCTTTGATCTAAAAGAAAACTAAATTTACTGATTACTTGAATGATTTGCTAGGAATTATCTGCCGATTGTTTTACTCGAGTAATGGATAAAAAAACAAACGACCGAAGAATTGGCACGGGTCTAACTTGTTGAAATGATGGTCTTTTTAACCCTTCTTAGGCCCCGGTAAGTAAGTGTGAGAAAAAACAGACCCTTTTAATTTTTAAACCCATTGACGTGCTCGGAAATTACGGGCGATAATTAAGTTGAATTTGAGGTGATCACTGATGAAAACTTCAACTTCAAGCAAGCAGGATGCGAATTTTTCTGAGACGGCACACCAGAAACGCAAAATGAATGAATCAGGCTTTTTAGCTTAACTTATTTGGATTTTTTATGGAGGAAGACCAATGAGACTTACATCAAAAGGACGTTACGCAGTTAGAGCAATGTTGGACCTTACCACTCACTCAAGTGGTAACCCAGTTCGTCTGCAGGAAATTTCAACAAGACAAAACATTT
The DNA here is from genome assembly GCA_047630275.1 of Sulfitobacter sp. Taxonomy (GTDB): domain Bacteria; phylum Bdellovibrionota; class Bacteriovoracia; order Bacteriovoracales; family Bacteriovoracaceae. The sequence continues at coordinate 1,229,721 of JBLHVN010000001.1, forward strand.
CACTACACTACCTAGAGCAGCTTTTTAGAAAGCTTCGTAATGGTAACTCAGTCAAGTCTGTAAGAGGACCAGGCGGTGGTTACGTTCTAGCTAGAAGTATGGACCAAATCACGATTAAGGATGTCCTTGATTGTGTAGGTGAAAATATTAATCCTGCGAAGGATATTATTGGAACTGAAGCTGAAACATCAAACACAGTTGAGTTTCACCTTTCTAAGAACTACTTTCAGAATCTTGGAATCATCATGAGAGAGTATTTATCTACTACTTCTCTAGGTGATCTAGTTCGTAAAGCTAAGGAAATTGAAATTCCAGCGGCTACAGAAACTCCAGTTGCTACAGCAACTACAACTCCGACTACTGAAACAAATACTGGTTTTGGCGGAGCTATTAGGAATCCAATTGGAGAAGTTAACCAGTAAAAGACATTACCTAGATTTCAATGCTACATCGCCTTTTGCCCCTTCGGTTTCCGAATGGTTGGCAAAAGGCGATTTGCTTTTTGCAAACCCTTCCTCGGTTCATGCCACAGGAAAGAGGGGACGAAAGTTTCTCAACGAAGCTAGAGCCCATATCTACAAGACCTTTCAATTAGACCCTAAAGAATTTCATTTGATCTTTCACTCTGGTGCCTCTGAAGGCGTTAACGCTCTTGTAAAAGGCCGGGCCCTAAGCTTAATGGAAGAGGGGAAGACATTGAATTTCTTTAGGAGCGCAAGTGACCATAGTTCTGTAAGGAATATGGAAAGTGATCTTGAACTCCTCGGGCATAAAATGACTATCTTTCCTGTTCTAGATACGGGTGAAATCGATGCAGGTTCATTGATTGAAATGATTAAAAAAGCAAAAGGAGAAGTTCTCCTAAACTTTACCCCCATGAATAACGAAACCGGCGTTTGCTGGGACTGGGCCTTGGCCTCTAAGATAAAAGAAGAAACAGGCTGTCTTGTCCATATGGATACAGTTCAAACAGTCGGAAAGGTTCCGGGTTGGAATCAATTAGATAACAAGATGGACCTCTTTACCTATTCAGCCCACAAGTTTGGAGCTTTAAAAGGAGTTGGCTTTAGCTTTATTAAGAAAGGTTTTAAGTTTAGGCCTTTTATTAGTGGTGGTGGCCAGCAAGGTGGGCTTCGAAGTGGAACTGAGAATACCATGGGAATCTATTCTATAAAGTTGGCCTTAGAAGATTTAGAAAATGAAGACTTAAGTCTTATTCAAGAGGCTAAAGATCTTTTTGAAACAAGGTTAAAAGAACTCCTTGGAGATAAAGGGCATATCGTTGGGGAAAAAGCCAAGCTACGGGCCGTCAATACAACGAGCTTTATAACTCCAGGAAAGATTAGTCAGAACACGGCTATCCAGTTAGATATGGCCGGTATTGATATAAGCACGGGAAGCGCTTGCAGCTCAGGAGCTGTGATTCCAAGCAAGGTTTTACTTGGAATGGGTTACTCGGATGAAGATGCTATGTCAGCTGTAAGAGTGAGCTTCGGTCCTGATTTTAGAGCGGATCAAGTAGATGAAATCATCGAAAAATTTAAGAAAGTTTTAAATAAAATCTTATAAATAGTGGAGAGAATTATGAGAGCAGTTTTACTAATCCTAAGCTTAGGATTTTCATTAAATGTTTATTCAGAAAGCAGTGAAATAAAAGCTGCAGTCTCAGATTTTTATTTGTTAAAGAGTTATGAAAAGCACCCAGGAAATGAGCACTGTTATCCTAATAGAGGTCAATGCTTAAAAGTGGCTTGTGAAATGCTTCGCCCTTTTGGTTGTGATGACAGATCAGAGATCTCTAGGATAAGCCTCGCCTGTAGAGGGAATTATTCAGGAGCTTGCTTAGAAGAAACAAAAAGGCACCTAAGTTCTATTCATAGAAATGATGCTTCAGAAGTTGAAGAATTAGCAAAAGCTTGCTCTGGGGTTTATGGAAATAGTTGTATCCAAACATCTACGTCACTTCTTTCAAGGCATGAATACAATGACAGAAGTGAACTGGTTCAGTTGATTGGTTCGTGTCGTGGAAATTATGATGGTCAGTGTACTCGTTATATCTGCCAGAACTTAGGCTCTTTTAAGTGTGATGACCTCGAAGAAGTTATCGAGATCAACAGAGAGTGTGCCGGGAGAGAGTAGCTCTTATTTAGAGCTACCTTTTGTTCCACTTACTTCTTCAAAAACACTTCTTCTTGAAAAGTTGATCTTTTGAACTGGGCCTGTGGTTTGGTTAGCAATCTTATTGTTTTCAATTCCTTCAAGCTTTTCAAGACAAGTCACAGTTCGCTCTATAGCGTCGCAAACTCCTTTTCTAGCGTCGAGTTCGTTCCCAAACCCTGAAGAACCAGTTAGCCAGTCTTCATACTTCATATTTGTGTTGGTAGGGTTTAGAGTCATGGTTGGAAACATTTGCTGAATCACTCCAGGGTTCTTAGTATCAAAATTACTACAGCTTCCACTTATTGGCTTATATTGACCTTCGTCAATACTGCTTTGAGCATCAACGGGTCTTGCGACGGCAAATTTCTTCATCAGTGAGCTGATTAACTTAGTTCTATCAAACTTTCCTTCAGTCTTCATAGAGTCGACAATCTTCTTCATGCTGTCATCCATTCTTCTAAAAGCAAAGTCAGAGAGTTGTTGAGACTTTCTGGTACACTCATCAAAGGCTCCGTTTAATCTTTCTGTAAGAGCATTGGCCAAGTCGACGGCGTATTCAGATTTCTTCCAAGGCCACTTTACTTGATAAGTAATACTGATAACTCCAGAAGCATTGAGGACAACCATATCTTCTAGTCTTTCAATATTGTAGTTTTGTGCATGGGCCATTGGTATAAGGTAATCTATAAAGCTGGTCTTTTTCTTAAGAGGTTGATTCTTTAAAAAGTTTCTAAGCCTAAGTTGAAATTCGGGTAGGCTTTCTTTTGAACTAATTTCAAAGATCTTACCATTGATATAAATCCTATCAAGGATAAGATCGGCTGTTGAGAAGCTTATCTTTATTGAATCAACTTTTAAGCTAAAGTAGTGATCATTCTTAGTTATCTTTTTAAACTTTCGAACCCCAGCCTTTTTAAAGAGCTCCTTCATTGTTTGGGCAGATTCTTTATCAAGGTTCTCCATCACCCATTTCTTTCCAGAGCGATTAAAGGTATCGACTCGGTTAGAAACAGTTGTCTCATGGGCCTTTATATAAGATTTCATAAGAAACTCATCAGGCATAAAGTCGTGAGTGGTCTCACCGACGTCGGCCATTGAGGCATTGCTTAGGAAAAGAAGGCTGAATAAAATCAAAAATACTTTCACGTTAACTCCAGTATAAGTATTGTATTATTCTCCTCGGTTATTACCTAGGAATGTTGAATTTATCTGAAGATTTACGCTGTTTTCAGGCACTTAAAAAATCTCACTAAAATCACTTTAGTGCCTGAAATTATTGGATTAGTCCGTTGGGATATTGCTTTTGAGGTAGTCACAGTGACTAGCACGAAAGCGCTTAAGGGCGATCACCACTAGCTCGTTGAGGTCATAGTCAGAGTTCTCGGCCATGGTAAAATAATCATCTACAACTTGTTTTTCTATCTTTACGGTGAGCTCTCTTAGCTCTCCTTCATTATGAACTTGTGAACGCATATTATGTCCTGAAAAGAGTTTATAAACCTGAGAATATAAACTCCATCAAAGTCAGTCAATAGACGCTAGGTCCTTAAATCATTACAATAATTTCATGAATAACTATAACGTCCACAAGTTTGGTGGCAGCTCTTTAGCTGACACAGAGCGACTCAAGAATGTCTTTAAAGTAATCCTAGGTGAGCACAGTGGCAAAACTGCCGTGGTCCTCTCGGCCATGGGAGGGGTAACTGACCGCTTAGTTGAAATCTGTGATTTAAGCATCAAGGACTCAGAGCTCTGCCTTAAAAAGATACAAGGCCTTGAAGAGCATTTTGAACAGACTGCTTTAGAGTTTCTGCCTAAAAGCTCTGGGGAGGGCTTCATAGAGGATCTTAAGAAGAGCTCCTCTGACCTTCGGGATGTCATTAAAAGCATCTCCATCGTCAAAGAATGCAGTGATCAAAATCAGGACTTTATAGTAGGACTCGGAGAAGTTTGGACGAGCAAGCTCATGAGCCTTAAGTTTCAAAGTGAAGGCCATAAGTGCTCATGGGTAGACGCCCGTGAAGTGTTGATTGTCGAAGAGACCGAGATTGGTAAAAAAGCCGACTTTAAGAAAAGCCGAGAGCTCTTAGATTCTTATTTAAAGGATAAGGAAAGGGAGTTTCTCATTATAACGGGCTTTGTGGCCCAAATGAGTGAAGGCTCTATTACTACCTTAGGTCGTAACGGATCTGATTATAGTGCTTCTTTATTTGGAAACATCTTAGATGCTTCTAAGATTGTAATCTGGACCGATGTTGACGGCGTCATGAGCGGGGATCCGCGTAAGGTTCCAGAGGCTCAGATAATAAAAGAGCTCACCTATCACGAGGCCACAGAGTTGGCCTACTTTGGAGCCAAGGTTGTTCATTTAAAAACTATGCTTCCAGCTCTAGAGAAGAATATTCCTATTTGGATTAAGAACAGTTTTAATCCCAAGGCTATTGGAACCAGAATAGGGGGGAAGATTGAAGGAATTAGTGAATCAAGAGTTAAGGGTTTTACAACCATAGATAAGATAGCCCTTTTAAATGTTGAAGGGACAGGCATGATTGGGGTACCAGGCATTGCCGCTAGGCTTTTTGGGGCCATGAATGAAAACAATATTTCCGTGGTCTTGATCTCTCAAGCTTCAAGTGAATATTCAATTTGTTTTGCTATTCCTGAAGATCAAGTCATTATGGCCAAGAAGTTTGCTGAAGAGGCTTTCTTCTCTGAGATCTCTCAACGAAAGATAGAAAGAATTGAGATAGAAAAAGGCTGCAGCATCCTTGCGGCAGTTGGAGATCAAATGGCGGGAACAATTGGAGTTTCAGCCAGGCTTTTTTCCGCCCTAGGTAAAGCGGGGATCAATATTAGGGCCATCGCTCAAGGATCAAGTGAGAGGAATATCTCAGTGGTGGTGAAAGAAGTTGATTCAGTTAAAGCTCTTAATGCGGCTCATTCAGCTTTTTATTTATCTAATCAAACCTTTAGCGTAGGAGTGATAGGTCCTGGTGTCGTTGGATCAACACTTTTAAAGCAATTTTCAATGGAGCTTGAAGCTCTTAATGAAAAGCAAAACCTAGATATTAGGCTTAGAGGAATCACAAATTCAAGAAAGATGCTTTTAGGAAAAAAGAACTTAGATCTAAAGTCTTGGAATGAGGATCTTGAATCAAGTGAAAGCAGATCAAATCTTGATCAGTTTGTGGATCATATTCAAACTGATTCAATTCCACATTCCGTTTTAATTGATTGCACAACTAGTGAAGCGATTGCTTCAAAGTATGAGGAGTGGCTTAATCGAGGAATTCATATCATCACGCCTAATAAAAAGGCGGCTACATTTCCCATTGAAGGATATAAAAAACTTAAGATGGCCGGTCAAAGGCTTAATAGTCATTTTCTTTATGAAACTACTGTAGGTGCTGGGCTTCCAATCATTGGAACCCTTCAAGAGCTGATTCACACTGGGGACGAGATCCTAGAGATTGAAGGTGTTTTATCTGGGACTTTAGCTTATCTTTTTTATCACTATGACGGCAGCAAGCCTTTTAGTGAAATTGTTAAAGAAGCAAAGAAGCTTGGCTTCACTGAACCTGACCCAAGAGATGACCTCTCTGGAATGGATATCGTAAGAAAGGTTGTCATCCTTGGAAGAGAGATTGGACTAGACTTAGAAATTGAAGACGTTGAAGTTTCTGGTTTAGTGCCTAAAAAATTAGAAAATGTTTCTATTGATGAATTCTTAGAAGGCTTAAGTGAATTTGATAAAGAATATGAATCAAAGGTGGCTAAGGCCAAAAAGAACTCTCAAGTCTTACGCTATGTGGGAGTGATCAATCCTAAAGGAAAGTGCTCTGTTGAGCTTCGCGAATATGACCAAAGCCATCCTTTTTCTAGGATTAAGGCGACTGATAATATCGTGGCCTTTCGAACCAAGCGTTATGATGATCAGCCTCTGATTATTCAAGGCCCTGGTGCTGGACCTGAAGTGACCGCCGGAGGGGTCTTCGCTGACCTTTTAAGGCTGGCTAGATATACAGGAACACACTTATGAGGGAAGTCACTGTCTTTGCTCCTGCCACCTGTGGGAACCTCTGTGTTGGCTTTGATATTATGGGGCTGTGTTATGAAGGTGTAGGGGATAAAGTTAAGGTTACTAAGATAGATGAGCCCATAGTAAGGATTGAATCCCTTTCTGGCGGAGAGGGGATCCCCCTTGATCCTAAGAAAAATACGGCCGGTATCGTGCTTTTAGAATTGATAAAAAAAGAAAAGCTCAACTTTGGTTTTTCTTTAAAAATAGATAAGGGAATTGCCATCGGTTCAGGTATGGGTGGTAGTGCAGCTTCAGCAGTAGGCGCTTTAGTAGGGGCCAATTCTTTTTTAGATAAGCCCCTCTCAAAAGAGGAACTTTTAGAATATTCTTTAGTAGGGGAGAAGCTCTCCTCTGGTTCGGCCCATGCAGACAATGCAGCTCCTTGCCTTTATGGCGGAGCTGTCCTTTTAAGTAATAATCAAGTGATAAAGCTTCCTTTTCCTAAAGAGATCACTCTGCTTCTTATTCATCCACATTTAACTGTTAAAACCTCAGAAGCACGAAGCGTCTTAAAGCCTCATTACTTTCTAAGAGAATATATTACTCAAAGCCAGAATCTTTCTGGTTTTATTGTAAGTTGCTTTAAAAATGATCTCGATTTAATGAAGAAGTCTTTCTTTGATGTTTTAGTAGAACCGAGCCGATCAGCACTTACTGATGGCTTTGATGAATGTAAGAAAGTGGCCATAACTAAAGATAGTATCGGGCATTGCCTAAGTGGCTCAGGGCCATCTCAACTGACTCTTTGCCGCAGTGAAAAGCAGGCCAAAGAAATCTTAAAAGAGTTTGAATCAATCTACCTTCAAAAAAATATTGGAATAGACTCCTATATTGGGAAGGTTAATAATAAAGGAGCCGAGGTTTTATGAAAGTTAGATCAACTCGGGATAGCTCCCTTCAAATGGAACTCTCTGATGCAATAGTTCAAGGGCTCTCTCTAGATGGTGGTCTCTTTCTTCCTATTGAGTGGGGATCGGGACTTGAAAAAATTAAAGCCACTTCATTTCAAGAGTACTGCCTGCATGGGCTTAGCCCTTTTTTTAAAGGTGATGAGCTTGAAGCTGAACTTCCTTCAATCATTGAAAAAGCCTTAGATTTTCCTGTGAGCTTAAATTATTATGAAGAGAATCACGCCTTTTTAGAACTTTATCATGGACCTACTTCTGCCTTTAAGGACTTTGGGGCCCGGTTCTTAGCAGAAGTACTTTCAAGAAAAGCAGGATCAAAGAAATTAACAATACTAGTGGCCACAAGTGGTGATACTGGCGGCGCTGTTGCGAGTGCCTTTTATCATAAACCTGGTATCAATGTGGCGATTCTCTTTCCAAAGGGAAAGGTCTCAAAGCTTCAAGAGAAGCAGCTTACTTGCTGGGGCGATAATGTCATGAGCTTTCGTGTAGAGGGGAGTTTTGATGATTGCCAGAGAATGGTGAAAGAGGCTTTTTCTAATAAGGACCTTAGAGAAAGATACAACCTAACTTCAGCAAATAGTATAAATATTGGAAGGCTTTTACCGCAAATGGCCTATCACGGTTATAGCTCACAATTATTTTTTGAAAAAACCGGTAAGAGACCTAATCTTGTTATTCCTACAGGTAATCTTGGAAATGGCTTCGGAGCTTTATGGGCAAAAAAGATGGGAGCTCCTATTGATAAGGTTCTTCTTGCCACAAATGAAAATAAATCAATCTCTCATTATTATCAATCAGGAACCTACAGCCCAACCACTTCAGTTGAAACCTTAGCAAATGCTATGGATGTTGGAGCTCCTAGCAATATGGAAAGATTGAATGATCTATATCCAGATCTTAATGAATTAAAAAAAGTCAGCTTAAGCATTAGTGTTTCAGACCAAGAGATCTTAGAGATGATCAATGAATCATTTCAAAAGTATTCAGCTCCTATCTGTCCCCACACGGCAGTAGGTTTGAGTGCAGCTCAAAAACTCTTAGAAAAAGAGCCATATATTATTTCTTCAACGGCTCATGCTTCAAAATTTAAAGAAGTCGTTGAGCCCGCTATAGGAACTAAGCTCATGCTACCGCCAAAGCTAGCAAGTTTACTTGAAAAGGAATCTTTCTTTTTTGATATAGAGCCTAATTTAGAGGCTCTGTTTAAACAGTTTCGCTGAAGGCATCTTTGCTTGTAGTTTTGCCAGGGCCTGAAGGGTATCTTCAGTTATAGGTCTTGTTGATTTTTGTTGATACGAGTTTGAGATACCGTTTAAGAGTAGGATAAATAAAAGTATTAAATTAATCTTCACCAATTGGTTAAGCATCTCTTTCCTTTTAATAAACGAAGCTGATTCAGTTTGCTTTCTTTTTGTTCTAACAAATCTTTGAAAGTTTTCAATGCATTGAGTCATGATTACAGTACCTTAAGTGGTATTTCCCTCCTTCTATTTTCACTCCTAGGGCCATTTAGTTCCAGAAGTAAAATTTGCCAGTGGCCTTTTGAACCTCGGTTTCACTTTGGCCCACTTAAAACTTCGTAAGTCCCCAATATATGGGTGACCAAAGGCGTCTGACTTTTGGCACGGGGCCTGCTTTATACATAGATAACTGGTTGGCACCAATGAAAGAGCCCTGGTCAAAACATATGTGTTTTTCCCACCCTATCTTAGCCAACCTCTCCAAAGGGGCAGAATTGATCCCTTTCACACACACTTCAAAATTTCTCAAAATGCATAAACTACGACCAGGGCCCTCTCCTCTTTTTTAGAGGCGTCCACTTGCCTGAGGCCTAAGTGCTCCACAAGTGCTATGCTCCGCCCATGACTCCATTTAAAAGACTCTTAAGTTATTCTCATGGTGAAGCTAAACAGATCAAGCGCGCCATCTTCTATTCCTTCTTGAATAAACTCTTTGACCTGGCCCCGCCTATATTGATTGGTATGGCGGTTGATATTGTTGTGAAAGGAGAAGACTCGTTACTAGGTAGCCTAGGTATCGAATCGACGATGAACCAGTTATGGGTAGTGGCCCTATTAACATTGCTTATTTGGGGAGCAGAATCTTTATTTGAATATTTGCTCCAGCTTGATTGGCGAAACTTGGCTCAAGAGATTCAACACCGTTTAAGAATGGATGCTTATAGGCATGTGCAAGACCTTGAGGTGGCCTACTTTGAAGATAAGAGTACGGGCTCTCTTATCTCTGTCTTAAACGATGATGTAAATCAATTGGAAAGGTTCTTAGATGTTGGGGCCAATGATATTATTCAAGTAACCACGACAGTGATTCTTGTGGGAGGAGTCTTCTTCTATCTTTCTCCTTTAGTCGCTGCATTTGCTTTTTTACCGGTGCCTATCATCCTATGGGGGAGCTTCTTATTTCAAAAGAAGATTGAACCTCGTTACGCTATTATGAGAGAAGAAGTCAGCCTTCTAGGGGCGATCCTCTCGAATAATTTAACTGGGGCAGCCACTGTAAAGAGTTATGGTGCTGAAGACTACGAATTAGAAAGATTAGCAAAACAAAGTAAGTCTTATATAAAAGCAAATGAGCATGCCATTAAGCTAAGCTCTAGCTTCAGCCCTTTGATTAGAATGGCCGTATTGCTAGGCTTTTTAGCCACTCTCTTACTTGGGGGAAAGTTAGTGCAAGATAAGGTCCTGGCCGTAGGGTCTTATTCCGTCCTTATCTTTATGACTCAAAGATTGTTATGGCCTCTAACACGACTTGGAGCAACTTTTGATTTATACCAACGGGCCATGGCCTCTTGTCATAGAATCTTTAGCTTAATTGATACGCCCATTAAGATTAAACCCGGAAGCAAGTCTAAAAATACAAAAGATATTAAAGGACATATTCGTTTCAATGATGTCAGTTTCTCCTATGATACTGGCCCCTTAGTTCTTAAGAATGTATCTGTTGAAGTCAAGCCAGGGGAGACCATTGGTCTTGTGGGCCCAACTGGATCAGGTAAATCGACTTTTATTAAATTACTTTTGAGGTTTTACGAAGCACAAAAGGGTGAGGTCTCGCTTGATGGTGAGACTATTGATCAATATGACTTTCAAAGCCTACGTGGTGCTTTTAGTTATGTTGGGCAAGACAATTATCTTTTTCATGGAACAGCAGAAGAAAATATAAAGTTTGGAAGCTTTAACGCCACATCTGAAGAAATTATGGAAGCCTCAAAAAAAGCAGAGGCCCACAGCTTTATAGAGAACTCTTTAGGAAACTCTTATCAAACAATTGTTGGCGAGCGGGGACAGAAGCTCTCTGGTGGTCAAAGACAAAGAATGGCGATTGCTAGAGCAATTGTTAAGAATGCCCCCATCTACTTATTTGATGAAGCCACCTCCGCTGTTGACAATGAAACAGAAGCTGCTATTCAAAGATCTTTACTAAAGATAACTAGCGAGAAGACTACTATAATTGTCGCCCATAGGCTTTCAACTATTGTTCATGCCGATAGAATATATGTTTTAGATAAAGGGGAAGTCGTTGAAGTCGGGAATCATTCCGAATTGATCGCCGCTAAGGGTCTGTACCACGGTTTATGGAATGTTCAGACCGGCAACACTCCCTAAGGTTGGCATCTTTAGAATAGGTAAGATAAAATAATACTTATATTCTATTGGAGAAGTATTATGTTCTTTTTTAACTTAGTTAAATTACTACTGTTTCTTTTTATTTTTACTATATCTAATAGTTTTGCAAACACCCACCCCCATGGGGCCATTCTCTTTCATTTTAAAGGGGATGTTCAGTTTAAGTCGCAAGATAATGACTTTGAGAAAGTTCAAAAGGAAGAAGTCTTTGTTGAAGGGGATATCTTAAAGACCGGTGAAAACTCACTGGCCATCATTCGCTTTTCAGATAATTCAACCCTACGTGTTCTTCCTCAGTCAGAAGTGACTATAGAAAGCTTAGTTGAACCAATTGATGGAAATATTTTAGGCTCCACAAATATCTTCTTAAAAGCTGGACAATTATTTATCAATGTAATCAATAAACAAGAAGCCCCGGTTTTTCATATAAAGACCAAGAGCGTGGCCATGGGTGTTCGAGGAACACGTTTTTTTGCTGGTATAGATTCTTCTACGGGGCATACAGAACTTGCTGTGGATAAAGGTATTGTTGAGATAAGCAATCCTAAAAAGGATTCCCTCCGTGAGGCCATCGAAGCAGGGCATGGGATTCATGTTGAAGATGGCCGTTTTACTCAACCTCAAAAATATGAATGGGTAAAAAAGCTAGACTTTAATACTAAAAAGAAAACATTTGATGCCCAAAGATCTAGGTTAGTGCATGCTAAAAAAAGAGAGGAGTTTTCAAAGAAAAGAAGGGAGTGGTTACGTGATGATAATAAATGGAACCTTCATCAAAAACGCTGGGAAATCTTAAAAAAGAAACATAAAGAAAGAAGTGAGAAGTTTAAAAAGAAAAGAGAAAAATTTAAAAAAGCTAGAGAAGAGTTTAAGCTTAAGAAAAAAAGCCTAATAGAAAAAAAGAACGCCATGAAGTCAAAGGCTAAATCTCTTAAAAAAGAAGCCGCTCAGTTAAGAAAAGAAGAAAAGAACCTAAGACAAGAGGTAAGCCGCTTACGCAGTGGACGAAAAGACCCCCGAGCAAAGCTTGAACTGGCTAAGAAGAGATCAACTCTCAAACAAAATAAGAAGAACTTAGAAGATAAAAAGGATGCTCTTAAGAGTGAATTTAAGAAGCTTAGGGAAGAGAAAAAGTCTTTAATGACAGAGTTTAAAAAGCAAAAAGCTCAAAAAAATAATTTTAGAAAAAGACTTAAACAAGATAAAAAGAAACTAAAGAGAAAAGCGAGAAGAAAAAGATTTAGAAAGAAAAAAGCTCCCCCAAGACCTGGGCATAATGGTGGCGATGGCGATGGCGGTGGCAGTGCTAGCGGTGGAAGCACAAACGGAGGCCTGTAAGGGCTTCCTATTTTTTCTCTCGGATGTTGACTTTCTTATAGAATGAATCAAATCCCCACCCTTTTTGATGGTACTTAATATCTGATTCATCTGAAGTTTGAGAGCCTGAAAGCCACTCATAGATAACTCTTGGGATTGAACCATTGATTTCACTTTGCAGCTTTGCTTTGGCCCCTACGGGCTCACCAAAGACACCTACAAAAGCATCCTTCTCATGAAAAAGTTCTCCTGCATGACGACCAGGAACAGTAGTGTTGAAGGCCACACCTTGAGCAGGGAAAAGGTTAATGGTTCCTGCAAGGTCAGTATCATAGAGGTGAGCGGTTTGCCCAACTGAGCCTGGTCTAGCACTGTAGCTGGTTAATTCTCTCCATGTGGACTCATCACACCAGGTATTAGGGTCATCTATCTTAGCTTTATCTAAGCACTTAATTTGAAGTTTTTTAGCTGAACTTAAATTCTTGGAGATATCTCTGTACCTACTAGGGGATCTTACCTGGAGGATATCACTCTTTGATGAATAGAAGATACGATCATCAATTCTAATGACCCTTCCTTGATGAAGTTTTCCATTCCATTTTCTCAAGATCTGCGTGTCAGTCTTGCTTGGAGTTCCTTCTTTATTTCTAACAACAAGGTAATCTAATGTATCGCCTAAGTTAGTCAGGATCTCATCTAGGATATCTACTTTTTGACCGGAGAGTAATTGATAATTTCTTAAATGAGAAATGAGAGGTTGTTTCTTCCAGTTGCTTCCTTGGTCAATAAAGAGGTCCATATTATGGTTGCCACCAGCAGTAGAACCGACAATCACATCAAAGCCTTTCATACTTTGCGGTTTGAGGGGATGCTTAAGCTTAGGGCCTCCGCCTTCATCAACACTAACCTTATGAACCTTAACTTCAATACCGTCATTGGTCATCTTCTCAAAAACGGCCACTTCAGGATTAATCACATAGTAAACGGGATCAAGCCCATGATCACCCGTCATGCCAAAGAGGGTTTTATTTAAGACACCAGCTTTTTTATAGATACTTTTAATCCTCCCTAACCAATAGTCCAATCGGTTTAGTTCACCGGTAGGAGAGATGATCTCGTCGGCAAAAGGGCCGGTGAAGTGGGCAAAGTGATCTGGCCATGGGTTATAATAAACCAAGTGGGTAGGAAGCGAGTCATTTTCAAGTTCGCTTAGGTCTTGAATGATAGCATGGGCCGCCAGAGTGGGGTCTTTTCTATTAAAGCTACCACGGTTTTGATAACGGCGTCTGAAGCGGTTGTATTTTTTTATCTTTTCTTTATAAGTTAAGAGCCTTGCACGTAACCTTGAAGCTTTCACTTCATTAAGGGCCCTTCTTTCAAGTTCTTTAATGCATAGGATGTCACCAAAATCCCGCTGAAGTTCGCCAGCAACTAAATTGATCATGGGGTCAAAGGACCAATCCGCCCCTTCAAAATATGAGCCGCTACAATTGAGGCTATTTAAATGGGGTAGGCGTAAGAAGTTTGTTAGCTGACCATTCTTTTCAGCGATAGCATCAAATTGAAGAGCGTCATTACCCCAAAAGTAATAGGAACGGTTATTTTCTCTATCTAGAAAATTAAAGTTAGTAATTCCTGTGGAGTGCTCTCCTGTAACAGGAGCACCTGTAAAAGCGATAGGTAAGTTTCTCGCTGAAATAGTAGGGGTGGTTGAGAGTCCATTCTTGGCAATAGAGTTATTACTACTTTTATAAAGCTCTTTGAAAAAAGGAAGGTAGTTTTTTTCCTTAAAAGGGCTCGAACGTCCAACGAGGTAGTTGAGAAAATCAACTTGTTGAACCGTCTCCATCTTTTTTGAAGGAACATCTTTCGGTTTAAAATCTTTAAAGTTCTTATGTTCCTTATGAATAGTTTTTAAAAACTTGTTATTCGGGGATGAGGCAGAGAGGGATTCCATTAAGTTCCCCTGCAGACCATCAACAACAATATGAATCCCATAGCGTCGCTCATTGATGTTCTTTTCTAAGTAATCCCAAAGCTTTGAATCTTTTTTGACAAGTTCATCTTTCATCCATTGCTTTAAGACTCTTTGCTTATGGTATTTTTTAGCAAACATTTGATAATGCTTATAAGCGTACATCAAGATTGCCTCTGCAGCAGAAATGGAGAGGGCCTCGATCATTAAATCATCTTTAAGAATAGGCAAGATCTGCTCAATAACTTTAGGTCCTAGTTCAAATTCTTTGATTGCCAGTTGTAAGAGCTTTTTTACATGAGGCATGGCGATCTCACCAAGCTCAACTCCTACCTTAGGCTTTTGACCTAAAATATATTGATCATCATTTAATAAAAGAGCATCAAAGACCTCAATGACTTGGGAAAGAAAGATCTTAGAGATGGCCTTCTTTTCCTTTACGGCATGGGCCTCTCCAAAGTCAGGATCACCATAAGTGAACTTACTATGCTTGAGACCTGGGATGGCATTTGGATCTGGAAACAAAGGAAGGATATACTTCTCAAAGTTGATGGTCTTATCTTCTTCAGTGGCCATATAAAGTTCCCTAACACCTAAGAGAAATGGAACCATTTGTGCCATGAAGTTCTTATGCTTAACCTTTCCATCAATCCTTTGCCTAACTTCCTTAGGTAATGGGATGTCGTCTAAAAAGGCTTTAAGTTTTTTCTCTATAACTATCTTAGCGATCCATCTTGCTGGAGGGATGGCCAAGAAACCTGAGTACTGATAGATCTTTGTGTTTTGAAATTGTCTTTCTCTATAAACCAAATCAAGTGGGTCATTGGCAGGTAGGCGAGTTGGTGCAGCAGTCTTAAAGGAGCATGACTGAACTAAGAATAACCAAGCGGTCAATAAAATTTTTAAAGAATATTTTGCTCTCATATTATCCTGTCGATAATAAACTACCTCCTTGCTTATCGGTTTTTTTAGGTAAAACCTTATGGAGTTTCTATTGGAAATCTAAGGGTTTAGAGGGGTTTTAGAGCTTGTTTGGACATGCTTGATAGATTGACTCAAGCTCATCCCGACGTACCTCATATTGACTCTCGTAAGGCTCGCCTTTATTATTTGAAACCTAATTGAAAACAATACAAACATTTAAGTGAGGAACTTATGGCTAAGAAAAAAGCAAAAGACATGTTACTAGTTGGATCAAAAACAAAAGAAGCTCTAAAGGGGAAAGGTTTTAATGTTTCTTCTGATACATTAGAAGCTATGAATGAGTATGTTTACTGGTTAGTTGATCAAGCACAAAAGAAATGTGCAGCTAACGGACGTAAGACTATTCGTCCTTATGATATCTTAGCTGAATAACCTGCGGTAAAAACCAAAGGTTTTTAATGCAGAGTTATCGTAAAATCCCAAGGAAGCGTAAGCGCCCGCCGGGATGCGCGGAGTAACTCTGCACCAATTCAAGGTCCTTTTCAAAAGGACCTTTTTTTATCCAAAAAAAATCATCAAAAAAACTACTTCCCCGACAAAGCCAACTTCAAAGCCCTCAAACAATCAACAACAACTTGAGAGTCTGAATACCTCTCTGTAATCTGCCTTATGATGCCTTTAACATTGATCTTATTTCGAGTGCTACGAAGAATAGCAATAGAGAATTCCTCTGCGACTAAAAAAGCAATACTGATTTTTTTCACTTGTGGGGAGATACTAGCTGGAAAACCAATACCTGAATGAGTGCCATGATGCTGGCATACTATACTTTGAACTTCTGCAGGGATTCTATCATTCTTAGAGATCTTATCAGAAGCTAGTTTCGCGTGATTCTCAACACGCTCATGGTCATCAACAAGAAAGGCCTGTTCTAATTCAGCGTCAGAAGTAATATCCATCTCTTCATCAGTTTCTAAGAACATATCATGGAGGTAAGCTGCAGAAGTTATATACTCAGCGTGCTTAGAGTCGGCCCAGTCGAGGTTTTTCAACATTAAGGAGCCTATAACTCCAATCATGAAGGAGCGTCTATAGCGGTAACCGAGCTGAGAGTTAAAGATCTCAGTTAACAGACCTAGTTTAGATTCAGTGGACTGGATCTTCTTATTTATTTTAGAGATTGAATCTTGGGCCAACTGTAGGCTTGATTCACTAAAACCATTAACAGTTAATTGATTTATGACAAATTCTTGAATCTCTTCTTTTGATTTTGAGTTAGTATGAACATCGTCGAGTAATTCTTTAAATCGTTGGTTTGTGATCTCTGTGAACTTCTTAAAATTTTGTTTTTCAATATAGAGTGAGGTTACCTTTTTCTTTTCATATCCATCAATCATTGTAAGATCATAACCTTCTTCAGCAATAATTCTTTTAAGAAACTGATACTCACCGCCTCTTTTTAAGCGGATAAAAATATCAAAAGGAATAGAGGCAAAGTGGCGAAAGATATTGATAGGGACAGGGGAGTAGAGCTTGTCTTGGTCTTTATCACTATCTTCTTGAAGCTTTTTATTGATCTTATTTTGCTCTCTTTTTATGACCGCTAAAGCCGTCTTGGCCAATAATTTAGGAGAAGCTTCTTCGGGTAGAATAGTTAGTAAAGGAGAGCTACTTTGGTTATCCGTACCGACACTTATAAGGGGGATTTCTTTTTTTGATTCAACTAGTTTATTTATCAAGAAATCGACACAAGGCTTGTTGTTAACGATGTCTTTTGAAATGATAAGCCCAACTTCCAAAATCTCAATCATTCCCCAAGCTTCTACAGCGCTTTCTATAGTGACTATATTCGTGCCCAAAGTATCAGTTAAATTGACACAAAACATGTCTCTGGTTCTTGAATCAGGTTCGATTAGGATTATCTGCATTAAATAATTTTAACATAATTCTTTATCCTTGGGCCCAATTACGCAGAGTGTTTATGCAGATTAGATTCAAAAAGCTAGGTTGCTTTATGGGAAAGAAAAAATTTTTAGACAGACGAAAATACACGGAAAGACTCTTTGAGAAAGAACTCTTAAGAAATAGGGGCTTGGCCAAAGAAGGGGCCCACCAGGTTGTCATCGTCTTAGATCATTTAAAACCTAGCTTTAATATCGGGAAAATCTTTAGAAGCGCTGAGGCCTTTGGGGCGCGCTCGATCCATCTGGTCGGAATTAACTTCTTTGATCCTATTCCTTCAAAGGGTTGTTTTAGAAAGGTGAAAGCACATTTTCATGACACCTTTGAAGATTGTTATAAGATGCTTAGAGAAGATGGCTATACTATCTTTGGGCTTGATTCTAATACAGAAGAATACCTTCAAGATACGGAGCTTCCGGTTAAGACGGCCTTTGTTCTAGGCCATGAGGAGTTTGGTCTCTCTTTTGATCTTAACGACTATCCTCATATCAAGAGGTTAAAGATTAGGCAGTTTGGGGTAACTGAATCACTCAACGTCGCTATTGCTGCGACAGTTTCTCTCTATGAATATACTAGGAATGCGGATTTTTGACTTAGGTTTTATAAAAAGTTTTCTGCTTAATTTTAGATTAAATGAGAGAGGTACTCCGCGTGCCTCTGCGTGCGCTGTCGCTAATCTTTAATATTTTCTAAATCTATATTGCTGTTAACAGTAACACCTGAGGCTGTGCGCTCTTTTTCCTTTTGAATAAAATCAAAAGTAAGAGGTTCAACACCTTCAAGTTCAGTCTCATAGGCAATTGTAATTGAAGAGGGGACAAAGTCTCTAAGTGAAGTGAAATAATAATCTGCTGGTAAGCTGGCCATAATATCTTCTTCAGCCCCTTCTTCTCCCTCAAGCGGAGCTGCGAGCTCCATCATTGGCTTAGAAGAGGTGTTCTTTACTATGATAGCACCTTGAACTTTATCCTTAGGTATCTCACTAGTCAGGTTCCAAGAGCCGATATGAAAGAAGTCGATGTAAAAAGTCGACTTTTGAAACTTCAACTTTCTAGGAAGTAGGACTGACTGCACAAAACGTCTAGTGCTTGGGTCTTTAGACTTACGGGCCAGTTTCTCAGCAAGAAGGCTATCCTCAACACGGATAATATAAGCCCCTGGCTTTTTCGTGGAGCGAAAGAGCATGTATTGAAAGGCAATAGAGAAGAGCGTGAACAGTTTATGCTGCGTAAGGTGGATATGGTCTGATTCCGCCTCTACAATGGCCTTAACGCCGTCATATAGCTCTTGTTTTCCTAAGTCTTTTTTCATAATTCGGTGGGCTCTTTTATAAAAGTGGTCCTAAGTTGGCAATAAAAAATTACTGTAAAGCATTATAGTTTAAGGCTAACTTTCCTCGTTGACTCATCCCCGTCATTTCACTAAGATGCACCAGATTAAACCATAGATAAACTATAAAAAGAAACTGGAGAACTTTCCATGAAATTAATGGCTAAGACGAGAAACATTGGTATCTCGGCCCACATCGACTCGGGTAAAACAACACTTACTGAACGTGTACTTTTTTATTGTGGAGAAATTCACAAGATCGAAGACGTTCGTGGTGGCGGTGATGGTGCAAAAATGGACCATATGGAATTAGAAAAAGAAAAAGGTATTACGATTACTTCTGCTGCAACGACAGTTTACTGGCGTGGCCTTGAAGAAAAAGGAACTACTTTTGCTGAAGGTATTGAAAAAGATACGAGAGTAAATATTATCGATACTCCTGGTCACGTTGACTTCACTGTTGAAGTTGAGCGTTCACTTAGAGTTCTTGATGGAGCCATTCTTGTTCTTTGTTCAGTCTCCGGTGTTCAGTCACAGTCAATTACTGTTGACCGTCAGATGAGAAGATATAAAGTTCCAAGACTAGCTTTCCTTAACAAGATGGACCGTATGGGAGCCAATGCTTTTAAGGGAAGAGATGCTCTTATTGATAAACTAAATCACAACGCAGTTCTTATGCAACATCCTATCGGAGCTGAAGAAGACTTCTGTGGAATGGTAGATCTTATTACTATGAAGGCCTACTACTTCGATGGAGATAATGGAGAGAAGGTTCGCGTTGAAGAATGTCCTGCTGACATCTTAGACGCTGCTACTGAACTTCGTGGAGAGATGATTGATAAGGTTGCTGAGTATGACGACGATGTAATGGAAGCGTACCTTGAAGGAAATGAGCCTTCTGAAGCAGACCTTCATAAGTGTATCAAGATTGGTGTTAATACTCATAAGTTAACTCCAGTTTACTGTGGTTCAGCCTTCAAGAATAAAGGTGTTCAACTTCTTCTTGAAGCTGTTGCCCGTTACCTTCCTTCTCCACTTGAGTGTGCCAAGCCTACGGCCATAGATGCTGATTCAGGTGATCATGTAACTCTAGAACCAGACAAGACTAAGCCTCTTGTATGTATGGCCTTCAAGATTACTGATGAGCAATTTGGACAGTTAACTTATACTCGTATCTATCAAGGTACTTTAAATAAGGGTGATACAGTTTGGAATACAAGAACTGGTAAGAAGACTCGTATCGGAAGAATGGTTCGAATGATGTCTAACGATAGAGCTAATATCGACGAAGCTCATGCAGGGGATATTATTGCTCTTGTTGGTGTTGATTGCGCCTCGGGTGATACTTTTGTTGGGACTGATGATCTAACAAACCTTTCTTGTGAAGGGATTCACGTTCCAATTCCAGTTATTGAGCTTTCAATTACTTGTAAAGATAAAGGTGATCAAGCCAAGCTTTCAAAAGCACTTTCACGATTTTTAAAAGAAGATCCAACTTTCCATGTTTTTACTGATGAAGAATCAGGTGAAACACGTATCGCTGGTATGGGTGAACTTCACCTTGAGATCTATGTTGAAAGAATTAAGCGTGAGTACAATGCTGAAGTTATCGTTGGTGCACCTCAGGTGAACTATAGAGAAACTATCCGTCAGGAAACAGGCTTTGATTACACTCATAAGAAACAAACTGGTGGTTCTGGTCAATTTGGTCAGGTTGTCGGTACTCTTCGTCCACTTGTTGAAGAAGAAAAAGAAAAAGAAGATCAGGTCTTTAGATTTCACAACCAAATTAAAGGTGGGTCAATTCCTACTGAATTCCTTGGTGCTTGTGAGAAAGGTTTTCAAGACGTTATGGACAAAGGTCCACTTGCAGCTTTCCCACTTATCAACTGTGAGATCTTCTTAAAAGACGGTCGTTCTCATGACGTGGATTCATCTGATATGGCCTTCCGTATCGCTGCTAGACAAGCAATGAGACAAGCGGTTAGAGCAGCTGATCCAGTTCTTCTTGAGCCGGTTATGAAAGTTGAAGTAACAACACCGGATGAGTATCAAGGTTCAGTTATTGGTGACCTTTCTTCTAGAAGAGGGATGATCCAAGGTTCTGAAACTGATCCTACTGGTGAAGTTATTGTTAACGCTGAGGTTCCTCTTTCAGAAATGTTTGGTTACTCTTCAGACCTTCGTTCAATGTCAGCTGGTAAAGCAACTTACACAATGGAATTTAGCCGTTATGTAGATTGTCCTTCTAATATTCAAGAGAAGGTTATGGCTGAAAGAGCTGAAAAATTAGCTAACGACTAGTCGTTCACTGATTTTTAGGAAACGCCAAATAGGCGTTTCCGTTAAGCGAGTCGTAAAGCGACGGTCAAGCGGTAGCGCGACCCAAAGCACGCGGAGTATCTCAGCACAAAGATAAAATTAATTAAAAAACCAAGGCCTCTAAAACAGAGGCCTTTTTTTTATCAATTTGAAATTTCTTCATAAAGCTCACAGGCCATGTCCTTGGCCTTCTTCCGAAGAAACTTAGAGTTACAGTGGTACTTTAAAACATTTTTATACTGAGCAATCTTTTTATACTTTTGAACTTCAATACGAGCTCTATAGACGCAAGCTTCGGGGGAATTATAGGAGACAATGGTGTTCTTTCCATCTAGGTTCTTGTAGTAGCAGCCTTTTTTTGTGAAGGCGAGACCCCTGACTGGATCGTTAAGATTCTCGGCAATATAGTGTCCATAGCGACCGCAAGCGAGACCACTATTTTTATCGCAGGCCATCTTATAGATATTAGCCGCTTCATCTTTCTTTTTCATATTGTCTTCTAAGATGGTTCCCCATTGCACACATCCATGTAAGTCATGGAGCTCACAGGAGAATTTATAATACTCTAGGGCCTGTTTATGTTTTTTTTGCTCGCTTAGGTATTTTGCATAGCCGTTGCAAAAGAAGCTGATCTTAAAATGCTTACAGGTTTTATCGTAAAGCTTGTCAGATTCCTCTTCCTTTTTGTAGTAATCGCGAAGGTAATAAGCATAAGCTCCACAAGACATGCCATAGCCTTGTTCACAGTTTTTCTTTGTATATTCAATTCCTTTTTTGAAATTAGCCGTATAGACCTGCTCTAGTCGTTTTGTTTTTTTATTAAGTCTTGAAGAGGTGCCTTTCATGGCCGCTAAGATTTCGTGGCAAGAAGGGAGGTGCTTAAGATTATCACAACTAAATTTGACTAGATCTAACCTGATCTTATCCTGTCTTTTTAAGTCTACCTTTGATTTATTTGCTTTAGTTGGGATACTAAAGCGGATTCTCTTATAGGCAGCAAGGCAACCTAAGGCGTCTTTCAATTTCATGCAGGACTTCTTTAAGTAATTCTCAGCGGAGTCTAAGAGCTTCTTCTTTCCAGACTTATTGTATTTGACCCAATCAAAATAACCCCTTTCGACACATCCTTTGTAAAAACCTAGGTTGCAAGAAAGCTTAAAGGAGAGTTTTGCATCTATCTCTTTTCCCTTGAATTGGCTTTTTTCCCACTTTCCAAGTTCATAACATGCTTCTCCATGATTACGACTGCAAGCTTCCTTAAAAGCTTGATATACGGGGTACTTATTTTTTTTATCAACTTTATTAAAGCTGCCATAAGCAAAACAAAGCTCGGGATCTTTATAAACATAACAGCCGTCGTAGTAGGCCCAGCTGGCCTTAGCCGATTTTCCGGTTTTAAGGAATTGGTTGCCTTTGATTAAGCAGTCAATAGAGTCTACGCAGCGGATTGATTTCTTTTGAGTTTTTGATTCAAGAAGGCTTAGTTCTTTTTTTCTTTTTTCAATTTCTTTTTGTACGTCAGAGGTTCTTTTCTGGGATAAAAGATTATCTAGGTTAGACTTAAGCCTCGCTAACTTAGAGCTTTCTCCCTTATGATTGATCATCCTTTCTATTCTTTGTTGATTATCATATTCGTTATAGATCTTAGTGAACTTATCATTGACTTGGCCCTTAGCCGTTTCTTGTTGGGATTTTTCACAATCTTTAACTGTTACGTTTGCTCTAACATAAGCTAAGTAACTCGAACCCACTTTTTCATCACAGCGCTCAATGATCCTGGTTTTTAAATGAATAAGCCGGCATTCCTGAACTAGCCTCGTTAAGGCCATTCCTTCAGCTTTAAAGTATGCTTTCGCTGGAGTGGATGCAGCAGCCTTACCGGTAAAGAATAGCCAACCTCCTGATTGAGTCCTGCCATCAGCGCGGGCCCAATACTGTTTCATTTCATCCTTTTGATTTAAACAATCAGCAGCAAATGATGGAAGGGTAGTAAGAATAATTGAGAGGCTAAAGATTAAATATTTCAAAGGAATCCCTGGTACAATATTTTTTAGTTAATTGTACCAGTTATTGGGATAAATTCAGTAAAGATATCAGCTCTTTAGAGTAAAAATTTAAGAAGTGAGGCAGGCACCTTTAAAAAGAAATACAAGAGCTTCTTAGTAAAGCTAGAGTTTGCCAAAAGCTTAGAGCCATCTTCAGGGCGTCCATTCTTTCCTAACTTCTTAGAATGCTTCATTCTATGCTTTATATTATCCATGACGTCATTTCTAATCTCTGGACTTTCATTGCAGAAGATTGCCATCTCTGTATTGTAGTAACTTGAGCGGTTATCAATATTGAAGGTTCCCACCATGACTGCTTTATCATTGAAGACAATTGTCTTAGAGTGAGTTCCCCAGACAGCATTTCTAATCTCATCATTCATTAATTCAGACTCATTAGAAAACTTTCCAATATAGATGTGAGCGCTAAAATTATCTAGGGGAGTATAGCCTCTAACTTCTTCAGCAAAGACTGTTGAAACATAAATGGCATCAGTAGAGCCTAAACTATTGGTAAGAATATTTACCTTCTGACCAGAATCAAGCATTTTCTCCAAGGCCTCTCTACTTCTAGAGTTATTTAAGAAGTAAGGGGAGTCTAAGGTTACTTCTGTTTCTATATATCCTAACCACTTAGCTATCTCTTTTCTAAGAAGCCTATAATTTAGATGATAGTCCGCCGAAGAAACTCTTTTAGCGAAATCTCCCCCCTCTCTATCAGTGGCAAAACCAACATGAGGACAAGTATGTTTCTTAGTTAGGGCAAGAGCCTTTTTTCCATAAGATTCTGCATATTCTAAAGCTTTAGAGTCTTCTTTTTTATGATCTCTTAAGAACCTATGGGCATATCTTCTTTTAGATTTATATCTTTTCACTCTTTCTTTATGCTGAACGGCTCTTTTTTGTTTTTCTTTTCTACTTACAACTCGATCTCCTGCGAACTTGATGGGAGCTTCTGGCTTTGAGGGGGTTTCTACAATATCAGACTTCCAAAAGCGGTCAAAGGTCTCAACCATGGTCGCGACAACTGGGCCTTCTACCCAAACATCTCGGTCTAGAAAATTAAAGGTTTCACTAAGGTCAAAGTATTCATCGGCAATATTTCGTCCACCAGTAATGGCCTCTATACCATCACGGGAGATCATCTTTCTGTGGTTTCTAAACTGAACCGTGCTAATTTGAATAATAGAGGCGGCATTATAATAACGGACTTCGACATTTTTCTTCTTTAAAGCTTCGGCGAAGAATTCATCTAAGACAAAAACAGCGGCACTCTTATCAACAAGGAGCCTAACCTTGACCCCTCGTTTTGCAGCGGCAACGAGTTCTCGCAGGATGATCCTACTTGCTTTATCAGTATTGAAGATAAAGTATTCAAGTTCTAATGTTTCATTCGCTCTTCTAATCATATCGATCCGTGCCCAAAGGGCTCCGATTCCACTATTTAAGATTTGCATGGGGTGATTGACATGGAGGTTTTGTCTATAAGGATAGAGGTCTTCATTATCTTCAAAGCCAGCATGGACCCCTAAACTAAGGAGTATTGAAAGGCATAATAAGAGGTACCTGAAATAGATCATTGATCATCCTTTAATAAAGTGTCTAAAGAATAGACATTTTTAAGCCTATTCTTAGTATAAAAAATCTCTATAGGTAATTTAGTGCAACTGAGAGGCCAGTTTTGGGTTTAAATTTGGAATCACTTTGACTAAGCTTAAGCATGAGAAAAATTGAATGGGCTGGACCCGAGAATTTAAATTATATCGTTGATTCCCAAATTAAGATGGCCCTAGAAACTGAGAAGTTAGAGCTTTCTTTAGACGTCGTTAAAAAAGGGGTTCAAGCTGTCTTTGATGATCCTAGTAAAGGGAAGTACTTACTTTGCCTTGAAGATGATAAGGTTTGCGGAGTTTTGATTGTGATCAATGAATGGTCTGATTGGAGAAACGGCAATGTTCTTTGGATCCATTCCGTATTTGTTGATAAAGAGTATCGCGGGGCTGGGGTCTTTAAATCAATGTATGAATTCTTAAAAAACAAAGTGGAGAACGATGAGCTCCTAGCAGGGCTTAGGCTCTATGTTGATAAAACAAACCAAGATGCTATCTCTGTTTATAAAAAGATAGGTATGAGTAGAGATCACTACTATATGTTTGAATGGTTAAAGTAATTACTTACTTTTTCCACTCTTGTTAGGCGCTGGCTCATTTGGATCATCAGGCTCAATCTTGAAATTAGATTTCTTAGTCCGAGCAGGCTTGTTTGACTTAGGCCATGACCCTGGGCAATCGATCTTCTCAGCGTATCTATAAGAATCAACATCCCGTCTTCCATTTATATAGAGCTGCCTATAAGTATTGGTCGGTCTTGTTTTTAAATACTTATCATCTTTAAGATAACCTTGTTTAGCATACTTCTTAAGCATAAACCATGCTCCGGCCTGAGTTCCTTGTCCACCATTATAGAAAACCTTGCTCCAGAAAATCTTTTCATATTTAGTAAAAGTCTTATCTTTTAAAGCAGGGTAATCAACTAAAACTTCTTTAAAGGCTTTATTGAACTTGTTCTCAGCATCTTTCCACATAGCTGCATTAACAAAGGTTTGTACTTCACCATCTTTATAATAAGCTTGTCCTTCATCGCCATTGGTCTCAGAGGATTTAACCATAAGACGCTCAGAATAAGGGGCACTCATGGTGGATTTTCGAAACCTCATAGTGGCAGCTTCGTTGGTCCTTCCTGTATCATCACAGATAACGTCTGGTGCCTCTTCTAGACTCGCATACTTTGAAACATTCTTTTGATCATCTACTTTAAACTCTACTGGAAAGAGGTCTTCCTTTTTTAACCTCGCCTGTTCAAGACAGAAAGTGTCGGTTCCATCATCATTAAAGCCATTTCCATAGTAAGTCGCTTCTACAATGGCGTAATTATCATAATCGGGATCAGTTTCTCCCCACTTTCCTGTTTTCTTATCTTCAACCCAGTCTGAATGAGGGTGGACAACTGATTCAACTAATTTATTATTATCATCACAGGTGCTGAGCACCATTGTTTTATCTTCATTAAGCTTGGGCCACTTTCTGCAAGAAAGGGGCGTATCATACTTTTGAGAGAATCCTTCTCCGGACATACCTATTGCTAGATGAAGAGGGTCTATGTCAACAAAGTCAGCAGCCTTTTTAATATGTGAATAGACTTCATTATCTTTTAATCCGCTACACCAAGATTTAAAGATATAGCGGGTTTTATCTTGGGCAAAAGAAGAATTTATAAAAAGGATTGATAAGATTATAACCATTTTCATAAAACTTCCTTGATAAAGCGGATAGAAGAGATTGTTTCATTAACCGAGTTCGGGCCTCTTTGAGAAAGAGCAAGGTCTTTAGAGATCTCATTGAGTTCATCAATTAACTGATCTAGGGCCTTGTCTTCCTTAGAGCCGTGTTTGATAAGAAGTGTTGTTGATTCACCTAAGTCTTGCTCATCTTTTTCTTCGCTAGTAACTTCTAACTCTGGATCTACTTCTGTTGAAGAATGACCGACTTCATCAATCACTTCTTCTACTTCTTTTTTATTAAAATGATAGTAGGCAAAGCTTCCTCCAGCCGAAAGGATGATCGCCAATCGAGTGGTAAAGCTTTTTTCATGAACTAAGGAGATCTCTCCTCTGGCCATGGCCTTTTCTTTGGCCTGCTCCATTCTTTTTAAGATATCGGGATAGGCCTCTTGATTGTTCTTTGCAAACTTTATCATCTCAGACCACGCGGCTTTTGTTTGAGAATCAATCCTTCTAGCAAAAGTAACCATAAGTTCATCTTGAGGAATGACTGTAGTGTTGAGCTGGAGGAATAAATCAAACTTTTCAGCTGCTTCTTGAGAGGAGCGCATGATTTGATTTACCTTTGGGAAGTGAACAAGCCTTGCGATTCTATCATAAAAGAGTTTAATAACTCGAATCGCCTTACTCTTAGAGATACCAGGGGCATTTAAGATAACTTGGGCCAATTCATCAAAGGGTAAGACCTCGGCTATCAATCCTTTTAAAAATAATTTGAACTCTTCGTCTCGCTCTCTTTTCAATCTGGTTGTATAGGCCAGAGGGTGAGAGTTTAGGCTTTCGCTTAATTCAAGCCATGAAGGTCTTTTTGCATCCCTTAAAAAAATGCCATAGCGTTGCTGATCTGTGTTTGAGGCGACTCCTATACTATCAAGAAGTTTTTTTATATTTAACTTACAAGAATCGCTACAGGAGTTTTGCCCCATCATATTTTCAAAATGAAGCCGCACAAGCTTGTACTCATGATAAAAATGACCCAAGTGAATTGAGTTTTCATCAATGACAGATTTATAATAGGCCTTTATTTTATTCAGATCCATTCCACTCGTTGAAGTTCTTTCTAAAACAGCTTCAATTAACTCGTCGCTAATTGAGATGCCCTCGAGCTCAAGCTTTAAGATTTCTCTATCCTCGATCCCGACTCGCTTAATGGTGTCCAATATGGCTTCATATTTTTTAATAATAACAACGGCCGTTTCAACTTCACGAAACAGAGGACGTAGCTCTCTTGTTATTTGTGAGTAACTGTTGTTGGCCAGAAGAGCATCATATTTAGCAATCTTTTTCCAGATCATTAAATTAATAGCTGGTTCTGAATTAGACTTTTTTAAGCGGAGTTTGTTTGTTCTTTTTTCTAATTTTTGGATTTGCTTGATGAGCTTAAACTGAACTTCATCTTGAGGAACACCTCTATTTTTATCTAACATAATTCTAATGGCCTTATGACAATCGATAGACCATGAAGCAGTAGAAAAGATAAGGCTGATCAATAGGCAAAGGCCCTTGAAGTTTAAGCTTTTATTCATGGGGACTTATCGTTATTTCAGAGGCTTTATGTTAGTTATTTCTACTTCTCTTGACTATTAGGTTGGGCTTATATATAAGGTGACTCTAATGCTTAGAACCTTTGGGATAAGATATGATTGAAACCTCACAATTACAGACACTTGTAGCAGTAACTAAGGCTAAATCCTTCTCTAAAGCCGCTGAAGACCTTCATGTAACTCAATCGGCCATCTCTCAAAGTATAAAGAACCTCGAAAAAAAGCTGGAAGTTAAACTCTTTAAAAGATCAGGTAAGAGGGTTGTGCTCACCCCTGAAGGAGAGAAGCTCTATGCCTTGGCCAATAACTTTTTGGCAAAGCTTGATGACACTCTAACTGAGATTCAAGCCGACAAAGATACCATGAGTGGAAAAGTCAGGATCGGAACCTTAACAGGTTTTGGAAAATCATGGCTTGCCCCTATTATGCTCGACTATGCAGATAAGTTTCCGGAGATAAAGGTTGGTATCAACCTAGGGTTTCAAGAAGAGCTAGTGAGAGAGTTTGAGAATTATAGGCTTGATTTCTTGATCCTCCCCGAGGAAGCCCTCCCTAACGTAGGGGAGAAGATCTTATTAGGGGTTGAGAAAACCGTTCTTGTGTTTCCAGATACTGGGGATTTTGCCCTAACAAAAGAGACAACTCTAGAAGAGCTTTCAAGTTACCCTACCATCTTGTTTGAAGATGAAGGGGATGGCCTTTATATGAGGTGGTGCCGTCAAAGATTTGGACGTATTCCTAAACAAGTTAATGGTCGCTATATTATCAATAGCCACGGAAATATGCTACAAGCCGTGCAGCGTGGGCTTGGAGTGGCCGTTGTGCCTAAACATGTTATTGGAAGAAGTTATTATAAAGACAAGGTTGTTACATTTGATGATCTTTTAGATGATAAAACCGAGGTATCTAATGGTAAGATATACCTTGTTTATCACAAGGGCTCAGATGAGCTTCTAAGAGTCAAGAATACCTTAGATGTTCTCACTTCTTCGGAGAGTCCTTTAACTATGCCTTAGGTATAATAGTTTTATGGAAGATCTTAAACCTGAAATTATTCCCGCGAAAGATTTTAGAAGTCTTTTTCCTGAAGATGTATACGAACTTATTATACAAATCAGCCGACAAGGTTTTGCTCTTACTCTTGTTGGGGGAGCTGTTCGGGATTACTTCTTAAATGGGAAGCTCTCTAAAGACTTAGATTTTGAACTAAGGCATTCTTTTGAATACGATCAAGAAAAGTGGACTGAGCTAGTTAAAAGGCTTGGCACTACACTTTCAAATAAGCACTCATACTCGGTTGAATTTCTCCCTTTTAATATTTTAAAAATAAAACAAGGGCATTATGAACTTGAAATCTCAACGCCAAGAAAAGAGGCTTACACTGGAGAAGGACCCTTTGGCCATAGTGACTTTGAAGTTGAACTAAACCCAGCGCTTGAATATCAAGAGTCATTTTTAAGGCGGGACTTTACAGTGAACGCTATGGGTATCATCTTTGGAGCTCCTGGAGCAAAAGATGAGTTTACTTTAGTAGATCCTTATAACGGAAAAAAAGACTTAAAGGCCAAGGTGTTAAGGCCTTGCTCTGAAGCCTTTTACCTTGATCCCGTTAGATTCTTAAGAACTCTTAGGTTCCAAGACCGCTTTGGTTTTGGATTCGAGGGTGACTTAAGTAAATTTGATCTTTCTTTACTGACTAAGCATTACTTCTTTCAAGAATGCCTTCATAATTTCTTTCCCTTAGTTAAAGCATTCTTTAAAGCAGTATCTTTAGCAAAGGTAAGTTTAAACTCAAGCCTACATGAATTGCTCTTTTTACGAGATGTCGACTTAGGGAACCTTGGAGAATTAACAAGAACAGAAGTTCTTATCTTACTTACTTTTAATAAAGTGAATATTTCCCTTAAAGACAGAGAGGCTTTTGTTAAATATTCGGGATTAAAGTCTGGTCAAGCTAGTGATTATGACCGCTTCAGAGATTTACTTTTTAAACTCAAGCATATAAATGATCAACGCCTTGTAAGAAGACTTAGAACAAAGAACTTTATAGAACTTCTCGATGATGAAGATCTTGTTCATCTCAAGGCACTTCATAGCATTTATAATAAACAAAGATTCAAGCAGATTGAAATCCTAGGAAAAGTAAATGAAGAGGCCTTTACCCTTTACTCCTATTTTAATAACTTATTTGGCGATGAGACCAAAGGGAAGACAGTAGCGGCCAAGCTCATGAAACTAGTTCCTCAAAATGAAAAACGAGCTGTGATCACTATGTATTGCCATCTTCTTGTCCACTTTAACCTAAGGCCAGTTCTTCCGGAGTCTCGTTTTGGAAGTTGAGGTTTTAAGGGCGATTAAGGCAAGTAGCGCGGATTTAGAAAATATTAAGGAGATCTTCTTTGAGGCAAGTAATAAAAAAGAATTTTCCTCTGAAGAAAGTAAAAAAAGATTCTTTCATACATGGTGCGGACAATACCTAGAAAAATACCCAGAGCATTTCTTATTAGCGAAAAAAGGTGGGGTCCTCTTAGGTTACTGTTGCGCTCACCCTAATAGTTTATTGGCCCTAGAGGAATTTAAAGTTCCGGGACAGTCTTGCTTTGAAGAGCACTTTAAAGACTTTCCAGTTCACCTTCATATCAATTGTCATAAGAAGAGTAGGGGAATGGGAATTGGCAGGATCCTCATAGAGTCTCAGGCCAAGAACTTCAAAGAAGGAATGCATATAATTACAGATAAAAAAGCTGACAATTATGGTTTTTATCAGGCCCTAGGATTTAATTTTGAAGTTGAATCGAATTTTAAGGGACATAGCTTGCTCTTCATGGGGCGTAGGTCTTAGCTATTTGACGCGATCTGCGTCACCTCTATACAATAAGTTTATCCACATGTTTAAACAAGGAAGTTACGTGTATAGATTCTCGATCGGTTTAATCCTCATTTTATTTACCTTCAATACTTTTGCAGCTGTAGATATGGTAGTTCCCGCAGTTCAACTAAGAGGGGAGGACGCACCTCGCTTAGCAGATGATTTAGAATTAGAAGGAATAGAGCTTTCGTTAGAAAGACAAAAGGAAGCTTTTAAGCGAAGAAGAATGTCAGGAAGCCTAACTATAGGCGGAAATAAATATAAGCTTTCAATAATTGAAAAGACACTAAAGGCTTTTGAGAAAGAAGTTAAAAGAATTAAGAAGTGCTTTAAAAATGGCCCTCAAGAAACCTGTTGGGATGAATTCAATACTAGGCTAAAAGAGCGTTTTGATTTCTATAGGCCAATTGTTAAGCAAAAAGATGGAAGAAGGCCAGGGTTGGCCCCTGGTCAAAAAGACTTCGCCCATTTCACGGGTTACTATTCGCCTACGATTAAAGGTTCATTAAAAAAGACCCAAGAGTTTCCTTTCGCTATTTATACTAAGCCTAAATCAGAGAGAGAAAGAAAATACACAAGAGAGCAGATAATCTTTGAAAATAAGCTAGAGGGAAAGGGGCTTAATCTTTTTTATATTAAAGACCTCTTTGACCTCTATCTTTTACACCTTGAAGGGGGCGGAAGAGTTGTCATTGATACTGACGAAGGTCCTAAAACTTTCTATCTAAGTTATCAGGCTCATAACTCTAATAAATTTACTTTTATTTCAAAGTACATGGTGAAAAAAGGAATGATCGATGATTATTCGATCGATTCACAAAGAAGGTATATTGAAGCGCATCCTGAGAGATGGAGGGAGATCTTCACCTTCTGCCCAGGCTATATTTATTTCACAATAACGAAAACAGAACCCCTTGGGCTAGAGGATATTCCCCTTACTCAGAACCGCTCTTTAGCTCAAGATAGAAGTATCTATAAAAGAAAAGGAATCCTTGCCTTTGTAAGAACCATGAGACCTGAAAGAGATGGTCAAGGTAAGCCTTCGATGAAGAGTTATTCGCGTTTTTATTTAGATCAAGACACGGGCTCTGCCATTAAGGGCGAGGCTAGAGCAGACCTTTACTTTGGTTATGGGCCAGAGGCAGAATTAAGCGCTAATACTATGAATGAAAAAGGTGAGATCTTCTTTTTAATCACCAAGTAAAATTTTTAGGGCATCTTATCAGGTGCCCTTTCAAAAACCTTTCAATAGTTCACAAACAGCATTTCCAAATTCAAATTCCCTTACTTGGTCTAATGGAACGATTTCTATATTGCTTCCTTTTATTTTTTCAAGAAACTTCTCTGTGGCATCAATCGTTCTTTTGTGAATATCGTGCATGAGGACAACACCACCAGCTAAGGGACGCCTAATCGTGTACCTTTCTTTAGTATAGCCATTACTGATCTTCTTAAACTTGTAAGCCTCCCCGCCATTTAGGTTGGCCATTAAGGTTTGAACTATATTATCTGAAGTCATATTTGAGACCCAGTCTGAAGTATCAATATCCCAAAAAGCAAAATTGATACAGTTTTCGCCAAAGAGGTCATGGCTTACTTTTTTCATTGTATTTAAATGATGATAGCCACCTCTTCCATTTCCGTAAGCGCCGTAAGGGAATCGGTAATAGAATTCTCTATTAGAATTATGTTCTTTAATTGAGAGGACGGTCTTTTTTAATCCGCTTCCAAAAACTTCTTCAGGTTCCGTATTAGAGTTAATATGAACCCAATCATGACCTGCTAGGATATGTCCTTCAGAAACTATTCTTTTTGCAATGGAAGGGTACTCTTTAATGAGAGCACCCATAGTGAAGAAGGTTGCCTTCACATTATGTTTTTTTAAGATATCAAGAAGCCTTGGAGTATTAACTGGGTGAGGACCATCATCAAAGGTAAGCGCCAGTTTTCTTGTTCCATGAAGTGACTTAGAAAGGTACTTACTCCAACCTCTATGACTCGAATTATAATCAATATTGATATCAGGAAATTGTTTCTCAAGATCGAGGAGATGATTAAAATGAGCAGAGCAAGCAAAGCTTTCGAAACTTATGATGAGGCCAATCGCCAGATAGAGTGCTTTTTCCATAGGACTTCCTTGTCTTATTTACTCGGTTAATAGCTTAATTATTTATAAGAATATCCTTTGACAGTGAAATTCGTCAATTGAAGAGGGGATTCAGATGTGACAATGGGAAATTTCTTCCCGTAACGAGAATTTGGTTAGTGGGATTGTTTATGGCATACTTAGATGGAGGAGATGTGGGAGCACAATGAGGTTTATATGGTAGATTTAAGGACCATTCTAGATAACCATCGAAGCCGGCTTAGTGATAAGTCTGAAGTCGTTATCGAAGCTGAAACAAGCGCTACTCCTACAGTAAGTGAAATCCCTGATATTTTCTTTGACCAAGTCTTGATTGATTTTAAATTAACAAGAGTTGAAGTCATGGTTCTTATGTACCTCTACAGAAGAGTCTGGTGTAGACCAAATCTTTATAAAGTGTACGGAATTAGTCAATTGCTCTCTCATACAGAAATGGCCAAGAACCTAAGTTTACCAATGGAAAATATTTATCAGGCCCTTCGAAAGATTGAAGAGTATGGATTTATCTCAACCATCCGTTCTGGTCAGTACTTTGTTCGCAAGTATTTCACAAAAGAAGCAGATGAGTCCTTTGCTCAAACCTATGATGACTTTGAAGTCTAATCAGTCTTAATACCTCTTAAATCTATAGTTTTAGGTAGTTTTTGCCTTTTCAGGGTGCTTTATAACTCGTGGTATAATTTATCTGTAAGTGCCCCTAAACTTTAGGGGCTGAGGAAAGTAGTATGGCAGAAATTCCCGGGGCGGCGAAAGTAAAACCGCGGAAAATTCTCTATGTCGGTGATGATCAAAGTTATTGGTCTAATATACAGAAACGTTTTCTCAAACAGTTCAATAAGATCTCTTGGGAATTTGTGCGTATTTATGGGAAAGACGCAACGGAATACCAGGCCAGCTTCATCGAAATCCTAGAACATGAACCTTCCATTGTTTATATCGATTTTTCAACTCGTCTTGATGAACATTTAACGATCGCTAATTTTATCTCGAGAGAAAATACAATGGAAGCCGTGTCTTTAGTTGGACTAGTTCCAGAAAAAGGCATGATCAATTCGGTTCAATCCTCTGGTGTCGATATCCTGCATATCAAGTGTGGGGAGCTTCATGACGTCGTTTGGCAAGCTGTGAACTTAGCTTTTCCAACAGAATCGGGGACACCAGACTTTGCCGTTGCAAAGACTTTAGCAGAAACACAACTCTCAGATGACTTTAGGATCGGGTACTTTTCTCCTACCTATGTTCACTGTGAAGGGAACCTTAGGCTGAATAAGGGAGATATCATAGAAATTGAATCAGAGATTCCTGAAAAAATAATCCCTTCGAAGTTTTATATAGTAAAACATATCGACGCTGAAGATCTCTATTATGATTTTAAATACAGCTATGATTTAGAATACGTCTATGTCGATGAACCTGATTTTGAAGCAGATGCAGAGGCTGAGCTATTAGGTGTAGAAGATGAAGAGGAACAAAGGAAGATCCTAGAAAAAGCAAAAGCCAGTATAAATGAAAGCCGAGAAATTTATAAGACGAGGCTTAAAAAAGCTAAGAAAGAAGTTAAGGATTGGATTATTGAAAACTCTGATCGGTCTAGTCCAAAGATCACTAAGATCTTAGTTGTAGATAAGGCCCTTTCTATCCTAAGAAATGAACCACAACCTGTAGATAAGCAGCCCTATACTTTTAGATTCCAAACTGAGCTTAAGCCTACCATGAATGAGATCGACCAGATCAGGCCAAATATAATTGCCATTCAATTTATGGGGGAGAGTTTTTTAGAAAAAGAAGAGGCTGTTCCTGATGTTGTCCTTTCTGAAGAAGAGCAAAGGACGGCAGAATTAGTAGAAAAAAAGAAAGCTGAAGAAGCTCATATGGCTCAGATTTCAAGGGTCATAGAAAAAATTAAAGACATGGAAGACTATCAACCTTTTGTTATTGTTTTTAACTCTTATAAGCATACCTCTAAGTCTCTTCAGGATGGCTATCAGTATCCACTTGTGATGGCCCACAAAGGATCCATGGAGATGTCCATAGTGCTTCATATGTCTCAGCTTTATGAAACAAAGCAGAGAAAAGCCTACGAAGCAAAGATAAAAGAAAAAGTAGAGGGGCTAAAGAAGAGTGATCCTAATAAGTACAGAAAGTTAACAGAATCAGACTTTAAAGAAAAAAGATATTATGTGAGTAAGAAAAACCCGTTGAGTTTTGTTTCAACAAGTTATCCCATAGAGCTAGAGTCTGTTTCTGAGTCAGAGGTTACTATCTTAAGTGATCTTGAATTAGAACAAAAAACTTATAGGCTTAGGACCCCTTGTGAGTACTCTGTTTCAATTGTTCCTCACCCAGATGGAAAGATGAAAAATGATGTGGGCGGAAAGAGTCAGTACCGAGGTCTTATTCACACAGTTGGTGAAGCAGAGAAGAAGATGATTAGAAAATACGTCAATGAAATCTTCTTCCAACCACTTTCCGAAGAAAGAGAGAAAGAGAAAGAGGCTTTTAAAGACTTAAACCAAAAAGTTCAAACAGAGATAGAGAAGAAAAAAGCTGAAGAAGAAGCTATGAAAAAAGCTGCCGAGGAAGAAAAATTAGCTGAAGAGGCAGCCGCTAAGGAAGAAGAATTTGTCCCAGAAGGAGAACCTACTCCAAATGCTGTTATAGACTTTGACGAAGATGAGAACGAGAGTGAAACTAAAAGTGACGACACAAAAGACGCTTCATAATAACCCTTGATTTAAGTAGGGTATTCTCCTGTTTACAGTTCCTAAAATTTATCCATAGAATGTACTAGTCTTTTAAAAGGTAATTCTATGTTACGGATATTGAGTATTCTTTGTTTTTTTATCGTCTCGATGAACAGCTACAGCATGGTTACAGTAGGAGGCTATGTTCCATTTGGGTTATCGACTCAGAAGGATGAAGCCGGTGGTAAAAATACTTTTAGTTTTAAGCCTATGGTGGCCGTAAATACAGTTATGCCTATACCTGCAATCAACCATGTCTTCTTACCCGAGTTTGGCTTAGTTGCTCATGGAACACAAACGGATGAGTACAAAAAAACGACGATGTTTTTTCTTTTAGATGTTGGCTATTTACTCACTGATAAGCTTCTTTTACGCTATGGCTTAGGAACTTTCTTAACTAAGATCAGTGGTGATGGAGCAATCGTAACCTTACCTAATGGGACTGGAACGAGGGAGTTCTTCAGACCTAATGAAGGTGAAACCTCTTGGAACACAACTCTTGATCTAGGCATCGAGTATGCATTAGATGCCAACAACGCCATTCGATTTGAAACTTATCTATTCTCTTGGTTAAAATCTGCAAGAAAACTTAGTTACTCGCTATCTTATACTTATTATCTTTAAGGATGAACCTATGAAGTTTTTAGTAATCTGCTTAACTGTCTTATTCTCCGCAAAGCTTTTCGCATTCACTCTAACGAGTCAGCCACCGGCAAAGTTTTCTAAAAACGATATCGTTATAAATGTTGCTGGAAATAACTGCGCTCAGTCAGTTACATCTGGGGAGCTCCTGAACTTAGTAGAGAAAGCTGCTGATCAACTTTGGAATAGGGTGTCGACTTGTGCTTTGTCTTTAACGAGAGGAACCGTTGGTACTCAAGATGTCTCAACTGATGACCTCACTCAAGCGATAGCTAAGACTGAGCTAGGGACAATCCTTGTAGGCTGTTCTGATCAAGTCACAGGAAGCACTCTAGGTATTGCAACTAATAACGGGGCCGATAGAGGAGCAGTTCTTATTCACGATTCTGCAACTAGCTTTGCTAATCTTACTGAATCAGAAAAGATAGCGACTATAGCCCATGAGATCGGGCATGCCTTTGGGCTTGGGCACTCTAGTGATCCAGTTTCATTGATGTACTACGCTGTAGGGGGAACTATTAGAGAAAAGCTAACCTTAGATGATTTCGATGGTTGCACCTTCTTATATCCCCACGATTCTCCTGGGTCTTGTAGTTCAGTTAGCTTGATCACTGATGAAAATAAACCAAGTGGAGGAGTCGGGTTCTTCTCTCTCTTTGCTGCTGGTTTAATTGCCGCAGTTTCTATTGGCTCTTTCCTCAATAAGAAGCGCCGTTAATGTAAGGGCTAGTCAGTCTCACCGACCATGTCTTATGGTTATTCTTTTCTTTTCTTACACAAGTAGCTTGTCTGTCTTGAAGTCCCTACAATGAGTTATTCCAATTTTAAATCATGGATTCAAGGAGGAACCAGGATGGGCGCACTAAAGAGTTCAATACTCGCAATCTTACTAGTATCAACTAGCTTTGCTAACGCAGGTGATGTTGATGCCTTTTCAAAAAGATTCGAGTTAATCAAAGAAGAAGGAAAACTTATCGCGATTAGAGACAGGAGTCTCAGTTTTAAGTTTAGCATTAAGCCTTATCTTAAGTTCATTAAGGAAACTCTCTTAGAAGAGCAAAGGTTAATGAACTCTAAAGCAGACTATAATTCTGAATTAGAAGAATTATTCGCTGAAGAATTTCACGAAAAAGGCGATACAAATAACCAAAATATTCAATACCTTGTTCGCTCTATGGAAGAGTTAAAAAAGATTGATGTTGAAAAAGTTTTTAATGATCCAGGATTTAAAGAAGTAGTAGAAAAATTTGAATCAAAACTTGGGGAAGCAATGTTAAAGCTTGATCCTCGCGTTGTTGCAAGACTTGATGATCCTACATTTTTCTATAAAAGAACTGTTGGTTACCAGGCTGTAAAATGGGCCTTAAACTTCGCTAAAAGCCGTCTATCGACCATTCCTGTGCTTAATACAGCTTCTTATATAATTGTTAAAGTTGAAAAACTCATAAGAGAAAGAAGACTTTTTCATCAAAACATGATGATGCATTATTTTGAAAACTTTAGTGAAACAGATCTTGGGATGACTCATGAAGAGGTTAACCTAACTTGGTCATCTATCTATGAATCACGTATTCCTTGGTATGCTTTTTGGGAATCTACTGCCGCAAAAGAAAATTGGAATAAGTATGGTGTAGGAAAATTCTTTCAAGGGGTAAGAGCAGCTAATACTAGGTTTAGAAATTACCAAAGTAATTATTCAAGAGTTGGGAGAAGGTTTAACTTTGCTTTTAGAGGAGCCACTTATAAGGACGAAGACGTAATTGTAAATATGGTTGATTCTCAAAATCAATTTAATAGAAAACCAGCTATTGCTTACTATGTTCATAAGCCAACAAAGATTAAAAGAACAAGAATTATTCTTCAACTCGCAGGTCTAGGTGTAAGCTTTATTCCTCTTCCAAACTTTGTTAAGAATATTGCTTCTAATTACTTTAAGTCTTTTTATGAGACACAAAAGATTTCTGAAGGTGCCCTTTACGGATACTTTGAATCAAACGGGGCCAAAGAAGATATGGCCATCTTACGGGATCAGTACCTAAATCCTTTTGATAAATTGACACTTAATTAATAACTAAGGCGGCCTTGGAAGAGGCCGTCTTTATTATCCCTTTTTTAAAATTTTTCTTAATACTGATTAACTTCACTTTAAATTCAGATACTTATCGACATCTTTGGCTAAAATATATTTAAATTTTTATATTTTAACTCCTCCCTTAAAGTCTCACGTAAAATCAGACACTTGTGTGCTTTGTGTCAATTCGCCGACGGTTTTAGTAAAAAGCATTTATTGATGGGTAAGTTTTTCTTCAAAAAAGACACTATTTTTCAATAACTTAGATAAGCCTCTAATAAGACACAGTTATTCAGAAGATGATGGGACGTAAGTGCCTCGAATTATAGCGCAGCTAGTTACTAGCTTAAAATAGTAAGTAATCGAATTTAAAAGAATTGCCGATAAGAATTATGGAACAGCTATAAAGATATGAAACAAGCTTTGAACAATCACATTCTCTTGATCATGATTGCACTAGGATCCTTAGTGCTTCACGGTTGTGGTGCGAGTGGTGTTGGCTCTCAAGGTTTTGTTGAAGAAAAAACTCCTCGCATAAGATTCGCAACGGCCTCAGGACCAGACAAGGTCTTTGAGCCATGGGGCGAAGTGATCATTGGCTTTAGTGATACGCGAACCTTTACCATCACAAACTACGGTGATG
Source organism: Sulfitobacter sp. (assembly GCA_047630275.1). GTDB lineage: Bacteria > Bdellovibrionota > Bacteriovoracia > Bacteriovoracales > Bacteriovoracaceae. The sequence goes on from JBLHVN010000001.1 coordinate 1,268,393, forward strand.
AAACCGCTTCATCAATCACAGCAACTATTTCTGATTCAACTGGGCTGGCCATTCCTGAATATTATTTTGAAGGAACTCCTGGAGTTAATAACGGCGTTGGGACTTATCCTGGTAATGGCGGAACTTGCGGAAGCTCAATTGCTGCGGGCGCAAGCTGTACTGTTGAAATTACTTTTAGGCCTTTAGTCTCAGGATTGAAGTCTGAAAATGTTGTGGTTAATTTTTCAGGGGGCATTCACTCTTACTCTGGAACTGTTGGTCTTACTGGGGAAGGGAAGAGACCTGCTAATATTTTAATTAGAAAGCTTTATCAATTGGCCTCGCCAAATAATTCTCCTGATATGATCGTCACTCCTCATGAAGACTTTCCGGGAGAACTTCTTCCTCTAAGTTCAACGACACCGATCATGCCCATTAAGATTGATCCTGTCTTAAGTGACCCTTACTTTCCAGGGGTGACTTCTGGAACTCATAGGCAAACTATTGACTATGGTCAAACCGCTAACGGTGGTTGGAAAGATTATATTTATGAAATTAGAAACTATGGTGACAAGGTGGCCGAGCAGGTTCAGGTCTTTGGTTTAGGAGCGGGAACTGGCTTTAGTATTGTCAACGACGCTGATACAACTTGTGATGACCTTTACGCCATGCCCTTAACTCCGCCAGCAGCTTTTAGTTCCGGCGTGATCAATATGAACGACATAGGTGAGATGGAATCTTGTAGCATCAAGGTTCGTTATAATCCGGCCCTCGCTCAAGGTGACTCAACTGGAAACGCCGACACGATTGGCTTTTCTTTTTACAACGGTTTTAGAATTGTTGGGGACCCAAGCTTACCAGCAGGACAAAGATTACTAACGCCTCTTTTTGATGAACCAAATCTTTATGATCTAACAGGGACCGGGATGAACTGGGCCTTTCTTGTTATCAACGAGGCCACGAGCCCTTATGATTATGGAACCTATGCTAATGGTTCAACGAGGGGATTAAATGGATTCACTCTTGAGAACTATGGTGCCGCCTCTGCCGTTAATGTTAATGACATTGGATTAAATACAAACTTTACTCTTTTAGGAACCGGCTCTTGCGTTGGGGGAACAACTCCTACTGTTAATGCTTCGGCCGTTCATGGAACTCCTGCAAGTTGTGATCTCAATATTCAGTTCACTCCGCAAACCGTGGGGAATCCTTTAACGGATTCAATTCAACTTGATTATGAATTTGATGGGGCCGGATCTTTAATTTCTACTTTGACTGGACCTGCGACTCCGCCGCCTTATACAAATACAGCGGCTAATAATTCAACACCACTTATCATGCCAAACTATCCTGTTCATGATGTTCAAGGAACGGCAGTGACGCCGGCCAACCTGGCCATTGCTCCTTCGCCCTTAACTTGGACTCATTCAACAGCGGCCTATGGAACTGATCTTTTAAATAACGGAACTTACTATCAAAGCTTTACCGTCACAAACTCTGGTGAGTATCAGGCCTTAACTTTTACTGATACGGCCGCTATTGCAGCTCCTTTTATTTATGCTGGAGGCTTTCCTGGAGATGGGGATGGTCGTGACGCTGGAGGAACGGGAACAAACTCTAGTCCTATTGATGCTATTGTTGATGCTGACGGATCATGCGCGGCCCTTGGATCTATTGCTGGCGGAGCGAGCTGTACACTGATTGTTCAGTACTCACCGACAGCTTATGTATCTTCTTCGATTCAAGAAACACTTAACTTTGATTATGACAATGGAACAGGAAATGTTTCTGTTCAAACGAGTATCGCTCAAGTTGATATTACAACAAGTGTAAGGCAACCTGAGTTAGCGGTGAGCGCTCCTGTTGATCTTGGAAATGATGCTCCTGATACTAGAAACGAGTGGATCAACCAAGACAACTATACGGCCTATCCCGTTAGCGGAACTTGTTGGCCTGATACGGTTGTTGGTGCGGGGACTGATGATGTTCAGATCGCTGTACGTGACCGCCTTGGAGCTACAAAGTCTTTTAGCACCAACTGTACTGGTGGATCTTATTCAACTACTCTTGATCTTTCGCCAAATTGTTCAGTAGGACCTGGTCTTCCTATTGGTTGTCTTCAAGACTCAGCTCTTGATGGCAGCTTTAATGCTTTTTGGGATTTTAATATTATTGTCAGCCATGTTGATGAACTTGGAAACGCACCTGTTGAAAATCCAATTGGTGGAGTCAATGGTTTTCAACTTCGTAAAGATGTTGGGATTCCAAGTGTTAATAATGTAAGGGCCGTTGCTGTTTCAACAAATCCTCATGGAGTCGATCAGTATAACGCCGGGAAGATCATTGACATCTATGTTGAATGGGATGAGAAAGTATATGTAGCTGGTGGCGTCCCTAATATTACACTCGAAAATCAAACGGGAACTAACCCGGTTGTTAATTATACAAGTGGGTCTGGGTCGCCGACTCTTACTTTTAGATACACAGTCAGCGCTGGAGAGAATTCAACAGCTCTTGAATACGTTAATACAAGTTCATTAAATCTTAATGGCGCCACTATCCAAGATCAGGCGGCCAACGATGGGATCCCAACTCTTCCAGTAATTGGTGCTGGTGGGAATGGCTTTAATTCAATCTCAGATAACGCGACTTTTATAATAGATACAGTGGCCCCGGTAGTTTCAAGTGTTGATGCCTTAGAGCCAACACCAACGGATGGCTTTTATACAAACCCTGAAGCTATTGCCATCAGAGTTAAGATGAGTGAGGCCGTTATTGTAAACGCTGGAACTCCTGAGATCACTCTTAATATGACAGGACCTAATGCTGATGTAGCGGTACCTTATTCAAGCATTTCAGCGGATAATCAAACCTTAACCTTTAATTACACCATTAGTGATGGTGATAATAATGCAGACCTCGATTATGAGAATACAACTGCTTTTAGTGTGGGAGACGTTGAAGACTTTGCAACGAACGACGCTACTAGAACTCTTGCAGCACCAGGGGCTGTAAATTCTATTTCAGACAATCAGGCCGTAGCGGTTGATACAAAAGAGCCTCTTGTAACGGAAGTGACTTCACCTACAGGAACAGGATTTTATAAGGCCGGTGAAGAAGTAGATATCACTGTTGTTTGGGATGAGATTGTTAATGTTTCAGGAACTCCGCAGATTACATTGAACCTGGCAGGACCTAATGCTGATATTGCTGTTAATTATACAAGCGGATCAGGATCAGACACTCTTACTTTTAGATACACAGTCTTAACAGGTGATAATACAAATGATCTTGATTATGAAGATACTAACGCACTTGTTTTAAATGGCGGGGATATTGAAGATCGCGCTACTAACGATGCGGTAGTTGCTGGAGCTCTTGCAGTTCCAAATGCAGTCAACTCAATCAGTGATGATCTCGCTATCGTTATTGATACGATTCCGGCGACAGTGGACGAGGTTACGACGAATAAAGATGATGGCTTTTATACAACTGGTGAAGTGATTGATATCATCGTTGATTTTTCTGAAGATGTTTACGTCACGGGCTCTCCACTTATTACGCTTGAGAACTCTCTTGGTGGGCGGCCAGTCACTTATACAAGTGGTTCTGGAACTGAACTTATTACTTTTAATTACACAGTTGTCTTTGGGGACATGAGCACGGATCTTGATTATCAGGCCGTCAATTCACTCGTCCTGAATAGTGGAACCTTAAATGATGTTGCCGATAACCCTTCAACCTTAACTTTAGACACTCCGTTAACTGGAGCTAACTCAATGGGTGTTGATCACGCTATTGTTATCGATACGGCGCCACCAGAGATTGTTGAAGTACGGGCGGATAAATTTAACGGATTTTATAAGGCCGGTGAGCTGATTCCCATTGAGATGGTGATCACTGAAAGTGTCACGGTTTCAGGAACGCCAACTTTGACTTTAGAGAATCAATCCGGGGCCGACGTTGTTGTTAACTACTCAAGTGGGTCTGGAACAGATACTCTGACTTTTAATTATACGGTCTCAGCCGGTGAAGATAATACGGATCTTGACTATATCGCGGTTCTTCCTATTAGCTTTAACGGCGGTAATATCTCTGATGCTTCAACTAACCAGTTAGATTTAACGACCATTGCCGCGCCATTTGCAGTCAATTCAATTTCAGATAATCAAGATATCGCAATTGACACCACTGTCCCGACTTTAAGCACGGTTAGTATTTATTCAAACAATGCAAATCCAGTCTTTGCTAAAGTGGGGGATATTGTAACCCTAAGTTTTTCAGCAGATGAGCCACTTCTGTCTGATCCAACGGTACTGATCGATGGAAACGTCGCTGTGGTTGCAGGGGTGACTCCTAATTACACGGCCACTTACACTATGCAGGCGGGAGACACGGAAGGTGTTCTAACTTATACCATCGACTTTCTTGACCGGGCGGCTAACCCTGGTGTTCAAGTTAGCGCTCCAACAGATGCTTCAACAGTTACCTTTGATGAAACAGCGCCACTGGCACCGGCCGTCAATATTGCTTCAAACGGACTGAATAATAATTACGCCAAAGTGGGAGACATTGTTACAGTTAGTTTTACTGTGGACGACACTCTTCTTGCTACGCCCACGGTAACCATTGATGGAAACTCAGCGGTGGTCTCTGGGACTAATCCAAACTATACGGCCGCCTACACTATGCAGGCCGGTGATACTGAGGCGGTTCTTGGTTTTACTTTAGACTTTACAGATAAGGCGGGTAACCCGGCCCTTCAAGTTGTCGCCACAACAGATGCCTCGAGCGTAACTTTTGATGAGACAATCCCTACGGCCTCTCCAAGAAGTATTTATTCAGACAATATAAATACTACTAGAGCTAAAGTGAATGATGATGTCATTTTAAGTTTTACTGTTAGTGAAGTTCTGCATAGCGATCCTACCGTAACAATAGATGGAAATGCGGCAACTATTAATAATGCTAGTGCTCCGGCCTATACGGGAACCTATACTATGCAGGCCGGGGATAATGAAGGCGTTCTTGTTTATGCGTTGGATATAATCGACCTCGCAGGTAACACTAACGCTACAACTTATACGACAGTAACTGATGGGACTCAAGTTGTCTTTGATGAGACCGCTCCGACTGCTCCGTCAGTTACAATCTATTCAAATAATGGAAATACTGGAAGAGCTAAGATTAATGATGTTGTCACTCTTAGTTTTACAGTTGATGAACCGCTCCTTGGATCTCCAACGGTAACAATTGATGGTAATGCCGCAACTCTTGGTGGATCTTATCCGAGTTATACGGCCACTTATACAATGCAAACTGGGGACACTGAAGTTGTGGCCCTTGGATTTACAATCGATTTTACAGATGCCGTTGGTAACCCAGCTGTTCAAGTGACAGCAACAACAGATGCTTCTCAAGTTATCTTTGATGAAACTCTTCCAACAGCTCCATCAGTAACCATCTATTCAAATAATGGGAATACTGGAAGAGCTAAGATTAACGATATTGTAACTCTTAGCTTTACAGTGGACGAGCCGCTGCTTGGATCTCCAACAGTAACCATTGATGGTAATGCAACCACTCTTGGGGGATCTTACCCAAGTTATACGGCAAGCTACACTATGCAAAGTGGTGACACAGAGGTTGTAGCCTTAGGATTTACTCTTGATTTTACAGATGCTGTTGGTAATGCAGGAATTCAAGTTACTTCTGTGACTGATGCTTCTCAGGTTATCTTTGATGAGACAGCTCCAGCAGCACCATCAGTAACCATTTATTCAAATAATGCGAATACCGCAAGAGCCAAGATAAATGATATTGTAACTCTTAGCTTTACAGTGGATGAGCCACTTCTTGGAAGTCCTACTGTTACGATAGATGGAAATGCCGCAACTATTGGCGGCGCTTATCCAAGCTATACTGCGACTTACACCATGCAAGCAGGGGATACAGAAATTGTGGCCCTCGGATTTACTCTCGACTTTACTGATGCTGTTGGTAACCCCGGAGTTCAAGTTACTTCTGTGACAGATGCTTCTCAAGTTATCTTTGATGGGACTCCTCCAACGGCTCCATCAGTAACCATTTACTCAGACAACGCTAATTCAAGTAGAGCGAAGGTTAATGATGTGGTTACTCTTAGCTTTACAGTTGATGAGCCATTACTTGGATCTCCAACAGTAACCATTGACGGGAATGCTGCAACAATTGGTGGAGCTTATCCAAACTATACGGCCAGCTATACTATGCAAACAGGGGACACAGAAGTAGCAGCCCTCGGGTTTACTTTAGATTTTACAGACGCCGTAGGTAACCCCGCTGTTCAAGTGACAGCAACAACAGATGCTTCTCAGGTTATCTTTGATGAGACTCCTCCAGAGGCTCCATCAGTAACAATTTATTCAAATAATGGAAATACCGGAAGAGCAAAGATTAATGATGTTGTAACTCTTAGTTTTACAGTGGATGAGCCACTACTTGGTAACCCGACAGTAACCATTGATGGTAATGCCACAACTCTAGCCGGTGCTTATCCAAATTATAGCGCTACTTATACGATGCAAACTGGTGACACTCAAGTGGTTGCCCTTGATTTTACTCTAGATTTCACTGACGCCGTTGGTAACCCCGCTGTTCAAGTAACGGCCACAACTGATGCTTCTCAAGTTATCTTTGATGAAGCTGCTCCAACTGCTCCAGTAGTAACAATTTACTCAAACAATGCTAACTCAAGTAGAGCTAAGATCAATGATATTGTAACCTTAAGTTTTACAGTGGATGAGCCACTCCTTGGATCTCCTACAGTAACCATTGACGGAAATGCCGCAACTATTGGCGGAGCTTACCCAAGCTATACAGCAAGCTACACCATGCAAACAGGGGACACAGAAGTTGTCGCCCTTGGGTTTACTCTTGATTTTACAGACGCTGTTGGTAACCCTGGTGTTCAGGTAACCTCAACAACTGATGCTTCTCAAGTGATTTTTGATGAGACCATACCAACAGCTCCATCAGTGGTAATCTATTCAGATAATGCTAATTCAGCTAGGGCCAAGGTTGGTGATACGGTAACACTAAGCTTTACTGTGAACGAACCACTCCTTGGGTCTCCGACGGTGGCCATCGATGGAAGGCCTACCACTATTGGGGGAACTTATCCAAGTTATACGGCAAGCTATACTTTTATTGGTGGAGAAAATGAGGGCAGTCTTTCGGTGGCCTTAGACTTTACAGATGCTGCTGGTAACTCTGGAATTCAGGTAACTTTAACAACAGACTTTAGCTCTGTTATCTTTGATGAGACGGATCCCACGGCGCCATCAGTTACAATCTATTCAGACAACGCAAACCCAGCACTTGCCCAAGTAGGAGATGTGGTTACCCTTAGTTTTACTGTGGATGAGCCCCTTCTTGGAAGTCCTACTGTTACAATAGATGGTAATGCAACGACTCTTGGGGGCGCTTACCCAAGCTATACAGCTAGCTATACTATGGTAGGGGGAGAGACTGAAGGAAGCCTGGCCTTTACCTTAAACTTCACTGATGCTGTTGGAAATGCTGCTACTCAAGTTGTGGCCACAACCGATCTTAGTACAGTTACTTTTGATCAGACCCCGCCAACGGCGCCAACAGTAACTATCTATTCAAATAATGGAAATACTGGAAGAGCTAAGGTCAATGATATTGTCACTCTAAGCTTTACAGTGGACGAGCCGCTTCTTGGTAACCCGACTGTAACTATAGATGGTAATGCCGCAACTATTGGCGGCGCTTATCCAAGCTATACAGCAAGCTATACTATGCAAACAGGGGACACTGAAGCTGTGGCCCTCGGGTTTACTTTAGACTTTACTGACGTATCTGGTAATGCTGCCGTTCAAGTCACTTCTGTAACAGATGCTTCAGAAGTGATCTTTGATGAAACAGTTCCGACCGCTCCAGCGGTTAGTATCTACTCAGATAATGCTAATTCAAGTAGAGCGAAGGTTAATGATGTGGTTACTCTTAGCTTTACTGTTAGTGAGCCACTCCTTGGATCACCAACAGTAACCATTGACGGAAAAGCTGCAACAATTGGCGGCGCTTATCCAAGCTATACGGCCAGCTATACGATGCAAACAGGTGACACAGAAGTTGCTGCCCTTGGGTTTACTTTAGATTTTACAGACGCTGTTGGTAACACTGGTGTTCAGGTAACAGCAGTTACAGATGTTAGTTCAGTGATCTTTGATGAGACAGCTCCAACAGCACCAGCGGTAACTATCTATTCAGATAATGCTAATACTGGAAGAGCCCTTATTAATGATGTTGTTACTGTTAGCTTTACAGTTGATGAACCGCTGCTTGGATCACCAACAGTAACCATTGATGGAAATGCAGCTACTCTTGGTGGCGCTTACCCAAGCTATACGGCAAGCTATACGATGCAAACAGGTGACACTGAAGGAGTGGCCCTTGGGTTTACTCTAGACTTTACTGATGCTGTCGGTAACGCTGCTACTCAAGTAATAGCAACGACTGACTCTTCACAGGTTATCTTTGATGAGAGCCCTCCAACCGCACCGTCAGTTACGATCTTTTCTAATAATGCCAATACTGGTAGAGCTAAGATTAATGATATAGTCACTCTTAGCTTTACAGTAGATGAACCTCTTCTTGGATCACCAACTGTTACTATAGATGGAAATGCCGCAACCATTGGCGGGTCTTACCCAAGTTATACGGCGACTTATACAATGCAATCAGGGGACACTCAGGTTGTGGCCCTTGGTTTTACATTAGATTTCACTGATGCTGTTGGTAACCCAGCTGTTCAAGTAACGTCCACAACTGATGCTTCTCAAGTCATCTTTGATGAAGCAGCTCCGACTGCTCCAGCGGTTACTATCTATTCAAATAATGGAAATACTGGAAGAGCTAAGGTTAACGATATCGTCACCCTTAGCTTTACTGTTAGTGAGCCATTACTTGGATCACCAACAGTAACCATTGACGGAAATGCCGCAACTATTTCTGGATCTTACCCAAGTTATACAGCAAGCTACACCATGCAAACAGGGGACACTCAAGTGGTGGCCCTAGGATTTACTCTAGATTTTACAGATGCTGTTGGTAACCCCGGAGTTCAGGTAACTTCTGTAACAGACGCTTCTCAGGTTATCTTTGATGAAGTTCTTCCAACGGCTCCGTCAGTAACTATTTATTCAGATAATGCGAATACCGCAAGAGCAAAGATCAATGATGTTGTAACGGTTAGCTTTACAGTTGACGAGCCATTGCTTGGAAATCCTACTGTAACTATTGATGGTAACGCCACAACTCTTGGGGGAGCTTATCCAAATTATACCGCTACCTATACCATGCAAACAGGTGACACAGAAGTTGTGGCCCTTGGATTTACAATTGATCTTGATGATGCGGCTGGAAACTCTGCAATACAAGTAACGGCAACAACGGATGCTTCTCAGGTTATCTTTGATGAGACCGCGCCAACGGCACCATCAGTAACTATCTATTCAGACAACGCCAATCCTGCACTTGCTCAAGTAACTGATGTGGTAACCCTTAGTTTTACTGTAGATGAACCACTTCTTGGAAGTCCTACTGTTACAATAGATGGTAATGCAACCACCATTGGCGGCGCTTACCCAAGTTATACCGCTAGCTATACTATGGTAGGGGGAGAGACTGAAGGAAGCCTGGCCTTTACATTAAACTTTACTGATGCTGTTGGTAACGCTGCAACTCAAATCGTGGCCACAACCGATCTTAGTACAGTTACTTTTGACCAGACACCGCCAACGGCGCCAACAGTCACTATCTATTCAAATAATGGAAATACTGGAAGAGCTAAGGTCAATGATATTGTCACTCTAAGCTTTACAGTGGACGAGCCACTTCTTGGTAACCCGACTGTAACTATAGATGGGAATGCCGCAACGATTGGCGGCGCTTATCCAAGTTATATTGCAACTTATACAATGCAGGCAGGTGACACAGAAGCTGTGGCCCTTGGATTTACTCTTGATTTTACCGACCTCTCAAACAACGCCGCTACTCAAGTCGTCTCCGTAACGGATGCTTCGCAGGTCATCTTTGATGAGACGGCTCCAACTTCTCCAGCAGTAACAATTTATTCAAATAATGCTAATTCAAGTAGAGCAAAAGTTAATGATGTTGTTACTCTTAGCTTTACTGTGGATGAACCGCTTCTTGGAAGTCCTACTGTTACAATAGATGGTAAGGCAACAACTATTGGTGGCGCTTACCCAAGTTATACTGCGACTTATACTATGCAAGCAGGGGATACTGAAGTCGTGGCCCTCGGTTTTACCCTCGACTTTACAGATGCTGTTGGTAACCCCGCTATACAAGTAACAGCTGTGAGCGATGCTTCTCAAGTTATCTTTGATGAAACACTACCAACCGCTCCGTCAGTTACGATCTATTCTAATAATGCCAATCCTGGAAGAGCTCTCATCAATGATGTCGTAACCGTTAGCTTTACAGTTGATGAAGCACTCCTTGGATCTCCAACAGTAACCATTGACGGAAATGCAGCTACTCTTGGCGGTGCTTACCCAAGCTATACGGCGACTTATACAATGCAAACAGGGGATACTGAAGTTGTGGCCCTTGGGTTTACCCTAGACTTTACTGATGCTGCAGGTAACGCTGCTACTCAAGTAGCCTCAACGACTGATGCTTCCCAGGTAATCTTTGATGAGAGTGTTCCAACAGCTCCATCGGTTACAATTTATTCAAACAATACTAATACTGGAAGGGCCAAGGTCAATGATATTGTAACTTTAAGTTTTACAGTTGATGAGCCGCTTCTTGGTAACCCGACAGTAACCATTGATGGGAATGCCGCAACCATTGGCGGATCTTACCCAAGTTATACGGCAAGCTATACGATGCAAACTGGTGACACTCAGGTTGTTGCCCTTGGGTTTACATTAGATTTCACTGACGCCGTTGGTAACCCCGCTGTTCAAGTAACGGCCACAACTGATGCTTCTCAAGTTATCTTTGATGAAGCAGCTCCGACTGCTCCAGCGGTAACTATTTATTCAAATAATTCTAATACTGGAAGAGCTAAGGTTAACGATATCGTCACCCTTAGCTTTACAGTTAATGAACCTCTCCTTGGATCACCTACAGTAACCATTGATGGAAATGCCGCAACCATTGGCGGCGCTTATCCAAGTTATACCGCGACCTATACTATGCAAACAGGTGACACAGAAGCTGCTGCCCTCGGGTTCACTCTTGATTTTACAGATGCTGTTGGTAACCCCGGAGTTCAGGTAACTTCTGTAACAGATGCTTCTCAGGTTATCTTTGATGAAACCATACCAACGGCGCCATCAGTAGTTATCTATTCAAACAATGCTAATTCAGCTAGGGCCAAGGTTGGTGATACGGTAACACTAAGCTTTACTGTGAACGAACCACTCCTTGGGTCTCCAACCGTGGCCATCGATGGAAGGCCTACCACTATTGGCGGAACTTATCCAAGTTATACGGCAAGCTATACTTTTATGGGTGGAGAAAATGAGGGGAGCCTTTCGGTAGCCTTAGACTTTACAGATGCCGCTGGTAACTCTGGAATTCAGGTAACTTTAACAACAGACTTTAGCTCTGTTATCTTTGATGAGACGGATCCCACGGCACCATCAGTTACAATCTATTCAGACAACGCAAACCCAGCACTTGCTCAAGTAGGAGATGTGGTAACCCTTAGTTTTACTGTGGATGAGCCCCTTCTTGGTAACCCAACTGTTACCATTGATGGTAATGCTACAACAATTGGCGGTGCTTACCCAAGCTATACAGCTAGCTATACTATGGCAGGGGGAGAGACGGCAGGAAGCCTGGCCTTTACATTAAACTTCACTGATGCAGTAGGAAATGCTGCTACTCAAGTTGTGGCCACAACCGATCTTAGTACAGTTACTTTTGACCAGACACCGCCAACGGCGCCAACAGTAACTATCTATTCAAATAATTCTAATACTGGAAGAGCTAAGGTTAATGATGTTGTCACTCTAAGCTTTACAGTGGACGAGCCATTACTTGGATCTCCAACAGTAACCATTGATGGTAATGCCGCAACTATTGGCGGCGCTTATCCAAGCTATACAGCAAGCTATACTATGCAAACAGGGGACACTCAAGCTGTGGCCCTTGGGTTTACTTTAGACTTTACTGACGTATCTGGTAATGCTGCCGTTCAAGTCACTTCTGTAACAGATGCTTCAGAAGTGATCTTTGATGAAACAGCTCCGACCGCTCCAGCGGTTAGTATCTACTCAGATAATGCTAATTCAAGTAGAGCGAAAGTTAATGATGTGGTTACTCTTAGCTTTACTGTTAGTGAGCCACTCCTTGGATCACCAACAGTAACCATTGACGGAAAAGCTGCAACAATTGGCGGCGCTTATCCAAGCTATACGGCCAGCTATACGATGCAAACAGGTGACACAGAAGTTGCTGCCCTCGGGTTTACTTTAGATCTTACAGACGCTGCTGGTAACCCTGGTGTTCAGGTAACAGCGGTAACAGATGCTAGTTCAGTGATCTTTGATGAGACAGCTCCAACAGCACCAGCGGTAACTATCTATTCAGATAATGCTAATACTGGAAGAGCCCTTATTAATGATGTTGTTACTGTTAGCTTTACAGTTAATGAACCGCTCCTTGGATCACCAACAGTAACCATTGATGGAAACGCTACGACTCTTGGTGGCTCTTACCCAAGTTATACGGCAAGCTATACGATGCAAACAGGTGACACTGAAGGAGTGGCCCTTGGGTTTACTCTAGACTTTACTGATGCTGTCGGTAATGCTGCCACTCAAGTCGTCTCTGTAACTGATGCTTCTCAAGTCATCTTTGATGAATCAGATCCAACAGCTCCAGCGGTTACAATTTATTCAAACAATGCTAATCCTGGAAGAGCTAAGGTCAATGATATTGTCACCCTTAGCTTTACAGTGGACGAGCCACTTCTTGGGTCTCCAACAGTAACCATTGATGGTAATGCCGCAACTATTGGGGGGTCTTACCCAAGTTATACGGCGACTTATACGATGCAATCAGGGGACACACAAACAGTGGCCCTTGGGTTTACTTTAGATTTCACTGATGCTGTTGGTAACCCCGCTGTTCAAGTAACGGCCACAACTGATGCTTCTCAAGTTATCTTTGATGAAGCAGCTCCGACTGCTCCAGCGGTAACTATCTATTCAAATAATACTAATACTGGAAGAGCGAAGGTTAATGATATTGTCACTCTTAGCTTTACTGTTAGTGAGCCATTACTTGGATCACCAACAGTAACCATTGATGGAAATGCCGCAACCATTTCTGGATCTTACCCAAGTTATACCGCGACCTATACTATGCAAACAGGGGACACAGAAGCTGCTGCACTCGGGTTCACTCTTGATTTTACAGATGCTGTTGGTAACCCCGGAGTTCAGGTAACTTCTGCAACAGATGCTTCTCAGGTTATCTTTGATGAAACCTTACCAACGGCGCCAGCAGTAGTTATCTATTCAAATAATGGAAATACTGGAAGAGCTAAGGTTAACGATATTGTCACTCTTAGCTTTACTGTTAATGAACCATTACTTGGATCACCAACAGTAACCATTGATGGGAACGCTGCAACGATTGGCGGCGCTTACCCAAGCTATACGGCCAGCTATACTATGCAAACAGGTGACACTCAAGCTGTGGCCCTAGGATTTACCTTAGACTTTAACGACGCTGCCGGTAACTCTGCTGTTCAAGTATCTGCGGTTACGGATGCTAGCTCTGTCATCTTTGATGAGACTCCTCCTACGGCACCAATAGTTACTATCTACTCAAACAATGCAAACCCTGCTAAGGCAAAGGTTAATGATGTTGTCACTCTTAGTTTTACAGTGGATGAACCGCTTCTTGGAAATCCTACGGTAACAATTGATGGTAATGCAGCCACTCTTGGCGGAGCTTATCCTAGCTATACTGCGGCCTATACAGTTCAAACTGGGGACACAGCAGGAGCCCTTGGGTTTACTCTTGATTTCACAGACGCCGTTGGCAATCCAGCTGTTCAAGTAACGGCCACAACGGATTCTAGTTCAGTTGAATTTGATGAGATCCCCCCAACAGCTCCATCAGTTACGATCTATTCAAATAATGCTAATACTGGAAGAGCTAAGGTTAATGACATTGTCACCCTTAGCTTTACAGTGGACGAACCACTTCTTGGTAACCCGACAGTTACCATTGATGGGAATGCCGCAACGATTGGCGGAGCTTACCCAAGTTATACGGCCACCTATACGATGCAAGCTGGGGACACAGAATCTGTGGCCTTAACATTCACATTAGACTTTACAGACCTCTTTAGTAACGCTGCCGTTCAAGTCACCTCAGTAACAGATGCTTCAGAGGTGATCTTTGATGAAACTCCACCGACCGCTCCAGCGGTTAGTATCTACTCAGATAATGCTAATTCAAGTAGAGCGAAGGTTAATGATGTGGTTACTCTTAGCTTTACAGTTAATGAGCCATTACTTGGATCACCAACAGTAACCATTGATGGAAAAGCCGCAACAATTGGCGGAGCTTATCCAAGCTATACGGCCAGCTATACAATGCAAACAGGGGACACAGAAGTCGTGGCCCTTGGATTTACTCTTGATTTTGACGATGCTGTCGGTAACTCAGCCGTCCAAGTAGTCTCAGTGACTGATGCCTCATCTGTTATCTTTGATGAGACTGCTCCAGCAGCTCCAGCGGTAACTATTTATTCAAACAACGCTGATTCAAGTAGGGCCAAGATTAATGACATTGTCACCCTAAGCTTTACAGTTAATGAACCTCTCCTTGGATCACCAACAGTAACCATTGATGGAAATGCTGCAACAATTGGCGGCGCTTACCCAAGCTATACGGCAAGTTACACCATGCAATCAGGGGACACACAAGCTGTCGCTCTCGGGTTTACTTTAGATTTCACTGATGCCGTCGGTAATGCTGCTACTCAAGTAGCCTCAGTTACAGATGCTTCACAGGTTATCTTTGATGAGAGTGTTCCTACAGCACCAACAGTAACAATTTATTCTAATAATGCGAATACAAGTAGGGCCAAGGTTAATGATATTGTTACTCTTAGCTTTACTGTTAGTGAGCCACTCCTTGGATCTCCCACTGTAACCATTGACGGTAATGCCGCAACCATTGGCGGATCTTACCCCAGTTATACGGCGGCTTATACGATGCAATCAGGGGACACTCAAGTTGCAGCGCTTGGTTTTACATTAGACTTTACTGATGCTGTTGGTAACCCCGCTGTTCAAGTAACGTCCACAACTGATGCTTCTCAAGTTATCTTTGATGAAGCTGCTCCGACTGCTCCAGCAGTAACTATCTATTCAAATAATGGAAACACTGGAAGAGCTAAGGTTAATGATGTGGTCACCCTTAGCTTTACTGTTAGTGAGCCATTACTTGGATCTCCAACAGTAACCATTGACGGAAATGCCGCAACCATTGGCGGAGCCTATCCTAGTTATACGGCAAGCTACACCATGCAGACAGGAGACTCTGAAGCGGCGGCCCTAGGGTTTACTCTAGATTTTACAGATGCTGTCGGTAACCCTTCTGTTCAGGTAACTTCTGTAACAGATGCTTCGCAAGTGATCTTTGATGAAACTCCACCAACAGCTCCAGCGGTTAGTATCTACTCAGATAATGCTAATTCAAGTAGAGCGAAGGTTAATGATGTGGTTACTCTTAGCTTTACAGTTAGTGAGCCACTCCTTGGATCACCAACAGTAACAATTGATGGGAATGCCACAACAATTGGCGGAGCTTATCCAAGCTATACGGCCAGCTATACTATGCAAACAGGTGACACACAAGCTGCTGCCCTCGGGTTCACCCTAGACTTCACAGATGCTGCTGGTAACCTTGGTGTTCAGGTAACTTCTGTGAGCGATGCTTCGCAGGTCATCTTTGATGAGACAGCTCCGACAGCACCAGCGGTAACTATCTATTCAGATAATGCTAATCCTGGAAGAGCTCTTATTAATGATGTTGTTACTGTTAGCTTTACAGTTGATGAACCGCTGCTTGGATCACCAACAGTAACCATTGATGGAAATGCAGCTACTCTTGGTGGCGCTTACCCAAGTTATAATGCGACTTATACAATGCAGACTGGTGACACTCAAGTGGTGGCCCTAGGGTTTACGATTGATTTTACAGATGCTGTTGGTAACCCAGCTGTTCAAGTGACGTCCACAACTGATGCTTCTCAAGTCATCTTTGATGAAGCAGCTCCTACGGCTCCATCGGTTTCAATTTATTCAAACAACGCTAATCTTGGAAGAGCTAAGGTCAATGATATTGTAACCTTAAGTTTTACAGTAGACGAGCCACTTCTTGGATCTCCAACAGTAACCATTGATGGTAATGCCGCAACTATTGGCGGGTCTTACCCAAGTTATACGGCGACTTATACGATGCAATCAGGGGACACACAAGCTGTGGCCCTCGGGTTTACTTTAGATTTCACTGATGCTGTTGGTAACCCCGCTGTTCAAGTAACGGCCACAACTGATGCTTCTCAAGTTATCTTTGATGAAGCAGCCCCGACTGCTCCAGCGGTAACTATCTATTCAAATAATTCTAATACTGGAAGAGCTAAGGTTAATGATGTGGTTACTCTTAGCTTTACTGTTAGTGAGCCTCTTCTTGGATCACCTACAGTAACCATTGATGGAAATGCCGCAACCATTGGCGGCGCTTATCCTAGTTATACGGCAAGCTATACTATGCAAACAGGGGACACAGAAGCTGCTGCCCTCGGGTTCACTCTTGATTTTACAGATGCTGTTGGTAACCCTGGTGTTCAGGTAACCTCAACAACTGATGCTTCTCAAGTGATTTTTGATGAGACCATACCAACAGCTCCATCAGTGGTAATCTATTCAGATAATGCTAACTCAGCGAGGGCCAAGGTTGGTGATACAGTAACACTAAGTTTTACAGTGAACGAACCTCTCCTTGGGTCTCCGACGGTGGCCATTGATGGAAGGCCTACCACTATTGGCGGAACTTATCCAAGTTATACGGCAAGCTATACTTTTATTGGTGGAGAAAATGAGGGCATCCTTTCGGTGGCCTTAGACTTTACAGATGCTGCTGGTAACTCTGGAATTCAGGTAACTTCAACAACAGACTTTAGCTCTGTTATCTTTGATGAGACGGATCCCACAGCACCATCAGTTACAATCTATTCAGACAACGCAAACCCAGCACTTGCTCAAGTAGGAGATGTGGTAACCCTTAGTTTTACTGTGGATGAGCCCCTTCTTGGAAGTCCTACTGTTACGATCGATGGTAATGCTACAACAATTGGCGGCGCTTACCCAAGCTATACGGCAAGTTACACTATGGCAGGGGGAGAGACGGCAGGAAGCCTGGCCTTTACATTAAACTTCACTGATGCTGTTGGAAATGCTGCTACTCAAGTTGTGGCCACAACCGATCTTAGTACAGTTTCTTTTGACCAGACACCGCCAACGGCGCCAACAGTAACTATCTATTCAAATAATTCTAATACTGGAAGAGCTAAGGTTAATGATATTGTCACCCTTAGCTTTACAGTGGACGAGCCACTTCTTGGATCTCCAACAGTAACGATTGACGGTAAAGCCGCAACCATTGGCGGCGCTTACCCAAGTTATACGGCCACTTATACGATGCAATCAGGGGACACTCAAGCTGTGGCCCTTGGGTTTACTTTAGACTTTACTGACGTATCTGGTAATGCTGCCGTTCAAGTCACTTCTGTAACAGATGCTTCAGAGGTGATCTTTGATGAAACAGCTCCGACCGCTCCAGCAGTTAGTATCTACTCAGATAATGCTAATTCAAGTAGAGCGAAGGTTAATGATGTGGTTACTCTTAGCTTTACTGTTAGTGAGCCATTACTTGGATCTCCAACAGTAACCATTGACGGAAAAGCTGCAACAATTGGCGGCGCTTATCCAAGCTATACGGCCAACTATACGATGCAAACAGGTGACACAGAAGTTGATGCCCTCGGCTTTACTTTAGATCTTACAGATGCTGTTGGTAACCCTGGTGTTCAGGTAACAGCGGTAACAGATGCTAGTTCAGTGATCTTTGATGAGACAGCTCCAACAGCACCAGCGGTAACTATCTATTCAGATAATGCTAATCCTGGAAGAGCCCTTATTAATGATGTTGTTACTGTTAGCTTTACAGTTGATGAACCGCTCCTTGGATCACCAACAGTGACCATTGATGGAAACGCTACGACTCTTGGTGGCTCTTACCCAAGTTATACGGCAAGCTATACTATGCAAACAGGTGACACTGAAGGAGTGGCCCTTGGGTTTACTCTAGACTTTACTGATGCTGTCGGTAATGCTGCCACTCAAGTCGTCTCAGTAACTGATGCTTCTCAAGTCATCTTTGATGAATCAGATCCTACGGCTCCAGCGGTTACAATTTATTCAAACAATGCTAATCCTGGAAGAGCTAAGGTTAATGACATTGTCACCCTTAGCTTTACAGTGGACGAGCCACTTCTTGGATCTCCAACAGTAACCATTGATGGGAATGCCGCAACGATTGGGGGGTCTTACCCAAGTTATACGGCCAGCTATACTATGCAATCAGGGGACACACAAACAGTGGCCCTTGGGTTTACTTTAGATTTCACTGATGCTGTTGGTAACCCCGCTGTTCAAGTAACGGCCACAACTGATGCTTCTCAAGTTATCTTTGATGAAGCAGCTCCGACTGCTCCAGCGGTAACTATTTATTCAAATAATTCTAATACTGGAAGAGCTAAGGTTAACGATATCGTCACCCTAAGCTTTACAGTTAATGAACCTCTCCTTGGATCACCTACAGTAACCATTGATGGAAATGCCGCAACCATTGGCGGCGCTTATCCTAGTTATACGGCAAGCTATACTATGCAAACAGGGGACACAGAAGCTGCTGCCCTCGGGTTCACTCTTGATTTTACAGATGCTGTTGGTAACCCTGGTGTTCAGGTAACCTCAACAACTGATGCTTCTCAAGTGATTTTTGATGAGACCATACCAACAGCTCCATCAGTGGTAATCTATTCAGATAATGCTAACTCAGCGAGGGCCAAGGTTGGTGATACAGTAACACTAAGTTTTACAGTGAACGAACCACTCCTAGGGTCTCCGACGGTGGCCATCGATGGAAGGCCTACCACTATTGGTGGAACTTATCCAAGTTATACGGCAAGCTATACTTTTATTGGTGGAGAAAATGAAGGCAGTCTTTCGGTGGCCTTAGACTTTACAGATGCTGCTGGTAACTCTGGAATTCAGGTAACTTTAACAACAGACTTTAGCTCTGTTATCTTTGATGAGACGGATCCCACGGCACCATCAGTTACAATCTATTCAGACAACGCAGACCCAGCACTTGCTCAAGTAGGAGATGTGGTTACCCTTAGTTTTACTGTGGATGAGCCCCTTCTTGGAAGTCCTACTGTTACAATAGATGGTAATGCAACCACTCTTGGGGGCGCTTACCCAAGCTATACAGCTAGCTATACTATGGTAGGGGGAGAGACTGCAGGAAGCCTGCCCTTTACATTAAACTTCACTGATGCTGTTGGAAATGCTGCTACTCAAGTTGTGGCCACAACCGATCTTAGTACAGTTTCTTTTGATCAGACGCCGCCAACGGCGCCAACAGTAACTATCTATTCAAATAATTCTAATACTGGAAGAGCTAAGGTTAACGATATTGTCACTCTAAGCTTTACAGTGGACGAGCCACTTCTTGGATCTCCAACAGTAACCATTGATGGTAATGCCGCAACTATTGGCGGCGCTTATCCAAGCTATACAGCAAGCTATACTATGCAAACAGGGGACACTGAAGCTGTGGCCCTCGGGTTTACTTTAGACTTTACTGACGTATCTGGTAATGCTGCCGTTCAAGTCACTTCTGTAACAGATGCTTCAGAAGTGATCTTTGATGAAACAGTTCCGACCGCTCCAGCGGTTAGTATCTACTCAGATAATGCTAATTCAAGTAGAGCGAAGGTTAATGATGTGGTTACTCTTAGCTTTACTGTTAGTGAGCCACTCCTTGGATCACCAACAGTAACCATTGACGGAAAAGCTGCAACAATTGGCGGCGCTTATCCAAGCTATACGGCCAGCTATACGATGCAAACAGGTGACACAGAAGTTGCTGCCCTCGGGTTTACTTTAGATCTTACAGACGCTGCTGGTAACCCTGGTGTTCAGGTAACAGCGGTAACAGATGCTAGTTCAGTGATCTTTGATGAGACAGCTCCAACAGCACCAGCGGTAACTATCTATTCAGATAATGCTAATCCTGGAAGAGCCCTTATTAATGATGTTGTTACTGTTAGCTTTACAGTTAATGAACCGCTCCTTGGATCACCAACTGTAACCATTGATGGAAATGCTGCAACGATTGGTGGATCTTACCCAAGCTATACGGCAAGCTATACGATGCAAACAGGTGACACTGAAGGAGTGGCCCTTGGGTTTACTCTAGACTTTACTGATGCTGTCGGTAACGCTGCCACTCAAGTCGTCTCTGTAACTGATGCTTCTCAAGTCATCTTTGATGAATCAGCTCCAGCGGCTTCATCGGTTACAATTTATTCAAACAACGCTAATACTGGTAGAGCTAAGGTCAACGATATAGTAACTGTTAGCTTTACAGTTGATGAACCGCTCCTTGGGTCTCCAACAGTAACCATTGATGGTAATGCTGCTACTCTTTCTGGATCTTACCCAAGTTATAATGCGACTTATACAATGCAAACTGGTGACACCCAAGTCGTGGCCCTAGGGTTTACAATTGATTTTACCGATGCTGTTGGTAACCCCGCTGTTCAAGTGACGTCAACAACTGATGCCTCATCTGTTATCTTTGATGAGACAGACCCAACAGCACCAGCGGTAACAATTTATTCAAACAATGCTAATAATGGAAGAGCTAAGATCAATGATGTTGTAACCGTAAGCTTTACAGTAAATGAACCACTGCTTGGTAACCCAACTGTAACAATAGATGGAAACGCCACGACTCTTGGTGGCTCTTACCCAAGCTATACAGCAAGCTATACGATGCAAACAGGTGACACAGAAGGAGTGGCCCTCGGGTTTACTCTAGACTTTACTGATGCTGTTGGTAACCCTGCTACTCAAGTCGTCTCTGTAACTGATGCTTCTCAGGTTATCTTTGATGAATCAGATCCGACGGCTCTAGCGGTTAGTATCTACTCAGATAATGCTAACTCAAGTAGAGCGAAAGTTAATGATGTGGTTACTCTTAGCTTTACTGTTGATGAACCGCTCCTTGGATCTCCAACAGTAACCATCGATGGTAATGCTGCAACAATTGGCGGATCTTTCCCAAGCTATACAGCAAGCTACACCATGCAAGCAGGGGACACAGAAGCTGTGGCCTTAGGGTTCACTCTCGACTTTACAGACGCTGCTGGTAACCCTTCTGTTCAGGTAACTGCTGTGAGCGATGCTTCTCAGGTTATCTTTGATGAGACGGCGCCAACGGCACCAGCTGTCACTATTTATTCAAACAATGCAAACCCTGCTAAGGCGAAGGTTAACGATGTTGTCACTCTTAGTTTTACAGTGGATGAACCGCTCCTTGGAAATCCTACGGTAACAATTGATGGTAATGCAGCCACTCTTGGTGGAGCTTATCCAAGCTATACTGCGGCCTACACAGTTCAAACTGGTGATACTGCTGGAGTTCTTGGGTTTACTCTTAATTTTACAGACGCCGTTGGCAATCCAGCTGTTCAAGTAACGGCCACAACAGATTCTAGTTCAGTTGAATTTGATGAAGTTCCTCCAACAGCTCCATCAGTTACGATCTATTCAAATAATGCTAATACTGGAAGAGCTAAGGTTAATGATATTGTCACCCTTAGCTTTACAGTGGACGAACCACTTCTTGGTAACCCGACAGTTACCATTGATGGGAATGCCGCAACGATTGGCGGAGCTTACCCAAGTTATACGGCCACCTATACGATGCAAGCTGGGGACACAGAATCTGTGGCCTTAACATTCACATTAGACTTTACAGACCTCTTTAGTAACGCTGCCGTTCAAGTCACCTCAGTAACAGATGCTTCAGAGGTGATCTTTGATGAAACTCCACCGACCGCTCCAGCGGTTAGTATCTACTCAGATAATGCTAACTCAAGTAGAGCGAAGGTTAATGATGTGGTTACTCTTAGCTTTACAGTTAATGAGCCATTACTTGGTTCTCCAACTGTAACGATAGACGGTAATGCCACAACTATCGGCGGCTCTTATCCAAGCTATACGGCCAGCTATACTATGCAATCAGGAGACACAGAAGTTGCTGCCCTCGGGTTTACTTTAGATCTTACAGACGCTGTAGGTAATGCTGGAGTTCAAGTAACAGCTGTGACTGACGGTTCATCTGTTATCTTTGATCAGACGCAACCGACCGCACCAGCTATCACTATTTACTCAGATAACGCTGACACAACTAGAGCTCAAGTTAATGATATAGTCACTCTTAGTTTTACTGTGGATGAGCCACTTCTTGGTAACCCAACAGTAACCATTGATGGAAATGCCACAACCATTGGCGGCGCTTACCCAAGTTATACGGCAAGTTACACCATGCAATCAGGGGACACACAAGCTGTGGCTCTCGGGTTTACTTTAGATTTCACTGATGCCGTCGGTAATGCTGCTACTCAAGTTGTTTCAGTGACAGATGCTTCTCAGGTTATCTTTGATGAAGGGCCTCCAACGGCTCCAGCGGTAACTATTTATTCAAACAACGCTGATTCAAGTAAGGCCAAGATCAATGATATTGTCACCCTTAGCTTTACAGTGGACGAGCCGCTTCTTGGTAACCCGACTGTAACTATTGATGGGAATGCTGCTACGATTGGCGGATCTTACCCAAGTTATACGGCGACTTATACGATGCAATCAGGGGACACAGAAGTCGTGGCCCTTGGATTTACTCTTGATTTTGACGATGCAGTTGGTAACCCAGCTGTTCAAGTGACGTCCACAACTGATGCTTCGCAAGTGATCTTTGATGAAACAGATCCAACTGCTTCATCAGTCACTATTTATTCAAATAATTCTAATACTGGAAGAGCGAAGGTTAGTGATGTGGTTACTGTTAGCTTTACTGTTAGTGAGCCATTACTTGGATCTCCAACAGTGACCATTGACGGAAATGCCGCAACCATTGGCGGAGCCTATCCTAGTTATACGGCAAGCTATACCATGCAGACAGGGGACTCTGAAGCGGCGGCCCTCGGGTTTACTTTAGATTTTACAGATGCTGCTGGTAACCCGGGGGTTCAGGTAACTTCTGTGAGCGATGCTTCGCAGGTCATCTTTGACGAGACTGCTCCGACTGCTTCAGCTGTCACTATTTATTCTGATAACGCCGATTCAACTAAAGCAAAAGTTAATGACGTAGTAACCGTTAGTTTTACTGTGGATGAGCCACTTCTTGGTAACCCAACAGTAACCATTGATGGGAATGCCACAACTATCGGAGGATCTTATCCAAGTTATACTGCAAGCTACACCATGCAAACAGGGGACACAGAAGGAGTGGCCCTTGGATTTACTCTTGATTTTAACGATGCTGTTGGTAACTCTGCTGTTCAAGTAGTAGCGGTAACAGATGCTTCTCAAGTAATCTTTGATGAAACCCCTCCAACAGCTCCAGTGGTTAGTATCTTTTCAGACAATTCTAATCCAAGTAGAGCGAAGGTTAATGATGTTGTTACTCTAAGCTTCACTGTTAGTGACCCACTTCTTGGATCTCCAACTGTAACGATAGACGGTAATGCCGCAACTATTGGCGGCGCTTACCCAAGCTATACGGCCAGCTACACCATGCAATCAGGAGACACAGAAGTTGTGGCCCTTGGATTTACTCTTGATTTCACTGATGCTGTTGGTAACCCAGCTGTTCAAGTTACGGCCACAACTGATGCTTCACAAGTTATCTTTGATGAGACAGCTCCAACAGCACCAGCTGTCACTATTTACTCAAACAATGCTAATACTGGAAGAGCTAAGATCAATGATGTTGTGACCGTAAGCTTTACAGTAAATGAACCACTGCTTGGTAACCCAACTGTAACAATAGATGGAAACGCCACGACTCTTGGCGGCTCTTACCCAAGCTATACAGCAAGCTATACTATGCAATCTGGAGACACAGAAGGAGTGGCCCTCGGGTTTACTCTAGACTTTACTGATGCTGTCGGTAACCCTGCCACTCAAGTCGTCTCTGTAACTGATGCTTCTCAGGTTATCTTTGATGAATCAGATCCAACAGCACCAGCGGTATCTATTTATTCAAACAATGCTAATACTGGAAGAGCCAAGGTCAATGATATTGTAACCTTAAGTTTTACAGTTGATGAACCGCTTCTTGGATCTCCAACAGTAACGATTGATGGTAAAGCCGCTACCATTGGCGGGTCTTACCCAAGTTATACGGCCAGCTATACGATGCAATCAGGGGACACACAAGCTGTAGCACTCGGGTTCACTCTTGATTTTACAGATGCTGTTGGTAACCCTGGTGTTCAGGTAACAGCGGTAACAGATGCTAGTTCAGTTATCTTTGATGAGATAGCTCCAACAGCACCAGCGGTCACTATTTATTCAGATAACGCTGATTCAACTAGAGCAAAAGTAAATGATGTTGTCACTGTTAGCTTTACAGTGGACGAGCCACTTCTTGGAGATCCAACAGTAACCATTGATGGTAATGCTACAACCATTGGCGGAGCTTACCCAAGTTATACGGCGACTTATACAGTTCAAACTGGGGACACAGCAGGAGCCCTTGGATTTACTCTTAATTTTACAGACGCCGTTGGTAATCCCGCGACTCAGGTAACGGCCACAACAGATGCTAGTTCAGTTGAATTTGATGAGGTCCCCCCGACAGCGCCATCGGTCACTATCTATTCAAATAATGCTAATACTGGAAGAGCAAAGGTTAATGATATTGTAACTGTTAGCTTCACTGTGGATGAACCTCTCCTTGGAAGCCCAACTGTTACTATTGACGGTAATGCTGCAACGATTGGCGGATCTTACCCAAGTTATACTGCGACCTATACGATGCAATCAGGGGACACTCAAGTTGCAGCGCTTGGATTCACAATCGACTTTACGGATCTCTTTAGTAACGCTGCTGTTCAAGTGACGGCCACGACTGATGCTTCTCAGGTTATCTTTGATGAAACGGCCCCAACGGCCCCATCAATAACTATCTATTCAAACAATGCTAACTCAAGTAGAGCGAAGGTTAATGATGTGGTCACTCTTAGCTTTACTGTTGATGAGCCATTACTTGGATCTCCAACAGTGACCATTGATGGGAACGCTGCAACTATTGGCGGCGCTTACCCAAGTTATACCGCAAGCTATACTATGCAATCTGGAGACACTCAAGCTGCTGCACTCGGGTTTACTTTAGATTTTACAGACGCTGTTGGTAACCCTGGTGTTCAGGTAACAGCTGTTACAGATGCCTCTTCAGTGATCTTTGATGAGAGTGTTCCAACTGCACCATCAGTAACAATCTATTCAGATAACGCTAACACTGGAAGAGCTAAGGTTAATGATATTGTAACCTTAAGCTTTACTGTTAGTGAGCCACTTCTTGGAAGTCCTACAGTTACCATTGACGGGAAAGCCGCCACTATTGGTGGAGCTTACCCAAGCTATACGGCATCATACACTATGCAAACTGGTGACACACAAGCTGTGGCCCTAGGCTTTACTCTTGATTTTGACGATGCTGCCGGAAACTCTGCTGTGCAAGTGATAGCAGTAACAGATGCTAGTTCTGTCATCTTTGATGAGACAGCTCCAACGGCGGTGGCCGTTAGCATCTCATCTAATAATGCTAATAATACGGCCTTAGCCAAGGTCAATGATGTTGTCACTCTTAGCTTTACTGTTGATGAGCCATTGCTTGGAAATCCCACTGTAACCATTGACGGAAATGCCACAACTCTTTTGGGAGCCTACCCAAGTTATACGGCGACTTACACCATGCAGACAGGGGATACTGAAGCTGTGGCCCTAGGATTTACTCTTGATTTTGATGATGCCGCAGGAAACTCAGCTGTTCAAGTGACCGCTGTGACAGATGCTTCTCAAGTTATCTTTGATGAGACTGCCCCAGTACTTCAATTTGTTGATTCAACTACAGGAAACGGAAACTACAAAGATCCAGCTGTGATTCAAGTAGAGGTTCACTATGACGAAGCTGTTATTGTCAGTGGAACGCCTAGCTTAACTTTAGAGACAGGTGCTTCAGACGCCGTTGTTAATTACTCTGGTGCCACGGCCGAGACCTTAAGCTTCGCTTATACAGTTGCCGATGGACACAATAGTACGGACCTAAATTATAATAGTGATATAAACCTTAATGGTGGAACGGTAACAGATTTAGCCGGTAACACAGCTCCAGTAGATATTACAACTATCGCTGCTGCCGATCAGTTATCAGGTACCAATAGAAGAGATATAGTCGTTGATACTGATGAGCCAGCAGTGGCGAGAGTTTCAGCTGCAGAAGCAAATGGTCTCTTTAAACTAGGAGATACCGTTAATGTACAAGTGATCTTTGATGAAGTGGTTACGGTTAACGGTGGAGTTCCAGTTCTTACCCTAGAGACCGGAACTACGGACCGTGCTGTGGCCTATTCTGGAGGATCTCCTTCAGACACTCTTACTTTTGCTTATACAGTGGGAGTCGGGGATGATAATGCAAACCTTGATTATGTGGCCACCAACTCTCTTGTGACTGGTGGTGCTACTATTAGAGATGCTAGTGGAAATGATTCGGCCATTGTTCTTGATACACCTCTTACAGGAGCAAACTCTCTTACTGTTCAAAAAGATATCAGTGTCGATGGTATAGTTCCGACGGTAACTGATGTAAGTATCAATGAACTTGACGGTGAGTACGGAAGAAATAAACCTTTTGAAATATGGGTTGTCTTTAGTGAAGCCGTTTCAGCTACTGGGGCACCAGTTCTTACCATGGACTTAGATGGAACTCCTGCTACCTTTAATGCTACTTTCACAGGTGGAAATGGAACTAATACTCTTAGCTTTAATTATACAACAGGAGCTTCAGGGCATGTGGCGGCAGATTTAGATTACCTTAATACAACATCATTAACTGCTGGAACTTCGATTCAGGATGGACATGGTAACGATGCAGATAGAACTCTTGCTACTCCAGGAGCGGATGCGGCCTCAATCTCATTTAATCAAGATATCGAAGTTAAAGATGTTGGACCACCAGATCAAATTACTGACCTTGCAACAGCTGGGCGCTCTAAAACAACAGTTGAATTAAACTGGACCGCTCCGTCTTCAACTCCGGCAATTACGGATTATAGAGTCTATTATAAATTAAATGGAGCTCCAAGTTGGACTCTCTATAATGATGGAGTTTCTCTCGATCTAAACGTAACTATTACAGGCCTTTCTGTTAGTACAGATTATACCTTTATGGTTCAGGCTTATAATGGGGTTTTTGCTTCAGTTGATTCAAATATTGTTAATGAAAGTACCTTTCCAAATGATCCATTCTTTGATGCGGATACCTTTCAAGCTTATAACTTAGCGGGAACGAGTGAATCTCAAGCGGTTTCATTTGTTGATAATAATATCCTCTCTGTCGACGGGACTCCGATCTTAACTCTCAATGCAGGGGAGACTGGCAGAGTAACGGCTCCTCAAGGGAAGGTTCTTGTTGGTACCGGTGCGTTTTATGTAGCAGGTAGGTTACATAATGGTGGCGGAACAGGAAATAGTGACGAAGGAAATGTCGTTTGGCAAACAGCTGATTGGTCTGGGAAGGAATTCTATTTTAATGCTAGTCGTAGCCCAAGTCATAAAGTCATCGTAAGGGCCTTCGAAGGTATAGCTGATACAACTGTTTCTATCTATAGTGGAGCTACTCTTGTTGCCCAGCAAACAAATATGAGTGCAGGAGATACTGTTGAACTTGAAGTTACAGGGACAGGCTCTTATAGGATGACTTCTAATGGAACTATCTTAGCTTACCAATACTCTACTTCTGGAACTTACGGTGTAAGAGTGGAAGATCCAAAGCCCATCGTTCCTAAATCACTGACAATCATCGGTGTTCCTTCTCGAAATGCTTATATCTCTCCTGATGCGACAGGCACATTAAGTTGGTGGGACTCAGCCACAAATACTGGTACTGACCCGACTGTCGCAGTTACAGAAGGGGCAACAAATACCTTAAATCCAGGAGACACTCCTGATAGAAACTACACTGAACAGGCCATGATTATCCAACATGCATCGATTAGTATCGCAGCTAGATCTACAGCCGACTCTGACGGTAACTGTTCCGCTCCCTTTATTTCTACGGCTAGGATGAGAAGAAGTTTTGGTATTAATGTTGACGCCCATTGGGTCAAATTCGCTTCAATTTATCCTGCTACGGTTTATCAGTTAAATCCTGATGGAACAATTAACTCTTTTACCCTTTCTAAAACAGGAACAAATGTTAATGCTCCTTATGATCACTATATTGGTGGAGATGATACTGTCCAAGGTGTGTTAGAAGGAACAATCTTTTTCTCTTCTGCCCGTATGCAGATGTGGTATGAGCCGGATGCTGACACTAATAACGGCTTTGATAATGCTGCCAATGATGATGAAACGATAATGTTTGGTTGGGATGCACCAGTTCCTAATATGCAGAATATTAGCTCTAAGCTCTACGCTTGGTATGACTTTAATAATAAGAACTATATGTTCACAGATGCTTCTTGTACTAATGGAAATCAAACAACTGCTAACGGAGATAGAGTAAGATGTGTGCGAGACCTTTCAGGTAACTTAAGAGATGCTACTACCGCTGTAGCAGCAGAAAGACCTACTCTAAAAACTGGAGTGACTGAATTTGGTACTAAGAACGGATTGACCTTTGATGGGACTAACAACTTATTAGACTTTGATATTAGCGGTCTTCGAGGTTCAAATTATACAATCTGCGCAGCAGTTCTTAGGAGAAATAGCAACGCTTCAAGCTATGTCATTGGAACGAACTCAACGACTTCTAATGAAGGACTACATTTTGGTTACTCAAGTGATACTAACCTAAGGCTAAGCCACTCTAATACAGACCTTGATAGGACTGTGAACGCTTACAATAATGCCGCCGTTACTCCAGCAGTTATCTGTGCAGAGCTAGATGCAACTGGACGCTTTGTCGTTGAGAAGCGTGATGGTGTAGAGAAGACAGGCACTGACGCTACGGCGACTCAATTAAGCGGTACTGCCCAAGGTAGAATCGGAATGGCCGATAATGGATCTGGCTTTGATGGTGAGATTGGTGAAGTGATCATCTTTAATGATGATATGACTGATGCTGAACGATTAGAGATTGAAAACTACCTCATCAAGAAATGGGGAGTGACTGGCTTCTGATTTTTTTCAAATTGATGGTATGGGGGAGATTTCTTAAGGCAACTAGGTCCGAATATATTTCAAGCCTCGCGCCTCCTTTCGGTAAATTATAGAAGAACCTTTTTTATTATCTTTTAGTTCCACTTAATTAGCCTGGTCATAAATTACTTAATTCTTGAAGTTGAAGTGAGTGCTGTGTATGGGATACGAGAGTTAAAGCCTGACTAAACCTAGATTTTTATAAAGACCTAATTCCCTCTCTAAGACTAGAGTCAAAAGACTTAGAGGTTTAGGAACACTCTAGTTTGCCTCTTTAAAGTTGATGATTTTAGAGTGTTAATTTTTATCTCTAAGAGAAAGTTTCCTCTTTCGAGCAAAATGAAAATCATTTACTATGTATGAATGAATATTTTTGTTCTCGAAGATGATGCCGATGTTTTAGATGTGATTAAGCATTATCTTGAAGATATTGATGCTATTAAACACTTCTTCTTAGACTCTCACGAGGCCTTAGAAGTGGCTGCAAGAGAGAAGGTGGACTTACTTATCACTGATATCTTTATGCCTAAGATGAATGGTCTAGAGATCATAAGCGCCTTCCAAGAAAAGCACCCCGATTGTAAGATCATCGCCATGAGCGCTGGGGGAGATAGTGGGGGCTTTGTTAAGTCTCTTGTGCTTGATGAGGCTTTAACTCAAGGAGCAAGTTGCGCCATTCAGAAGCCTTTTTTACAGGAGGATCTTATTAATGAAATAGAAAGGCTCTTTACTCTTTAGCGATAAGCTTTGTTCTTGATCTAATGGGGTGGAGGACGAGGATCAATAAAACTGTAGAAAGAAGCGCCCACTGCCAAGAAAGCACGAAGAAAAGCCCTACAATAATAAGAACGATCATAAACCAGTAGATCTCAGGAGCCGTATTCTCAGCTCTTCCTCGGCCTTTTTTAATATTAAGAAAGTCTCTAGAAAAACAAAAAACGATGCCTAAGAATCCGATGATAATGAGAGGGTAGGAAATAAGAAGGATGGCTTTGGGGTCTATCACATTAATACCAGAAGTTTATACTATCATCAGCTGATGCGATTGATCTTCCTTTTTCTTTAGGTTTTTCAGTCTTAATTCTTAAGAGGTTTAAAGATTGTCTGTGAATGATGGAAGTAGGGATGGGGTCGACGGAATCATCTGTGAACTGACTCGTTGACTGAAAATTGAGGGCAGGGCCTGAGACAATTAAGGGGACCTTTACCTTATTTTTATTTTGACCCACTAATCTTGACCCTCTTGAGTAGGCCGAAGTCACCATAATATTTAAACTCTTATCAAGCTCAAACTTATTAAGTAGGCTAAAAACAGAGCCCAGCATTTTATCTAAGTGCTTTAAATTATCCCTATATTCCTCTGTAATACCTGATTTATTTCCAATCAAAGAAGGGGACTTTAGGTTTAAGAAGCTGTACCGAGGAAGAATATTAACATCTCCTTTAGAAGCTAGTCTTTGTTTAAAGATTTGATAAGATTGAAAGAACTTACCTGAATCACTTTTAACAAATGCCGATTCACTTTCATTAAAAGTTCTATATGTTTCTAATCTATAATCAAGTTGAGGGGTCACATAGGAGAGGAATCTTAAGACGCGAGTAAAGTCTTCAGCTATAGGTTTGTTATCAAAAAGAAATCCCTCTAAAGCAACCTTTTCAGCCTTACTCCCTTTGTAGTATTCATAAGAATCTAAGTGTGAATAAATATCTGGAATGCTAGAGAGGTCTTGAGTATCAGGATGAACTCCTTTTAAGATAGGAGCAAAATTAGGTTTCTCTTTTTCTGAGATGATTCCTTCTACAGGCATATAGATTCCCTTTGGGATACCGCGGGAGTTCTTGTTTAAAAGAGACTGTAAGTTGGGAAGCTCACCACTTTTTAACATAGTAGAGAACTCAGCTTCATCAAGACCTTCGATCAGGACAACAAGGAGCTTCTCACCTGTGTCTAAGACCTGATGCTTATGCTTTGCTCTTTCCCCAAAAACATCCTGAGGATTAATCTTCCATAAGATTAAACTAAGGCTTAAAAAGAGAAGGAGGGAGAAGGCCCATGCCCATAAGTTCTTCATGAAGACTTATCGGTAAAACCGTACTGAAACTGTAGGGTATAGGGTTACGTAAAAATAGCCACTTAAGGAAAGATTCCAGCATCAAAGGCAGCATCAGGGCCTTCGCTCCAGCCTGGCTCTAGTTCCCCGCCAGAGATATGCCAGTCAGCAGTAATAGAGAAGGGGTTCACGAGGCTTGTTTCGGTAAATTGGTGTACATCCCAGCTCGTTGCTGCAACGTCTAAAGAAGTTGAGACGAGGTTCTCAAGAACATAGCCTTGGTTTTCAAAATGCCTAATATTGCCAGCAGGATCCACACCTATGACTTCAGGATAACCGTCTCCTGTTAAGTCAATAGCATCAACGGCAGAGCAGCCTGTACAATTGTAAATACTTTCTTGCTCAAAGTAGGGAGTTCCGCTGCCTTTAATGGCCTCAACTTCACCAGTTGTGGAATTAACTAATAGGACGTCTAAAAATGAATCTCCATTTGTGTCTCTAATCTTAATATCATCGGCTCCACTAAATCTATAGCTAGCTGAAAAGTTACCCGCTCCATCACCGATCATAATCATAGACTCACTCGCTCCAGGAATAACAACTGCTAAATCAAGAAAACCATCTTGGTTGATATCTCCTAGGTCTATTTCTGCTGCACCATTAGTAGATCCAGTGCTGCTATCAATTGGGGTGTTCCATGTGGCTGCTGAAGCAGTAGTTACACTTGCGTTCTCAATGAATTTAACCTGGTCAAAGGATCCTTCAGAAACGACCACATCAATTAAACCATCATTATTAAAGTCTCCTGAGACGAAATCTACGCCATCAGAAAAGGAGGCAATGGTTGAGTTACTGAAGCTTTGTGCACCATCGTTATCAAGGAGTTCAATACTCGCACCTAAAAGAACGGCAACATCTAGTGTTCCATCGCCATTGTAGTCGGCTACATCAACCTTCTTCAAAGCACCAGTCGTGTTGAAGATATCTGAAGAAGTAAAGGCTCCAGCGCCATTTGTGTTTTCTAGCCAAATAACTTTTGGAGAGCCGAGGGACATAGTTCCTACGACAACATCTTGATCACCGTCTCCATCTAAATCGACAACTTTTAAATCTATTGCATCTTTGGCAGGAGTAGTTAAAGAAAAGTCTACTTTAGCATTAAAAGTGTCTGACCCGCTGTTATAAATAAAGACACTTATTGTCTGGTTAGTATCATTAGCAACGACCATATCCTGATAACCGTCCCCATTGATGTCTCCAAAGTCAACGGCCCTAGCTCCCGAGTTTGCCGTAGGTGAAGCAGGAGAGAAGAGGGCCATGGCCTTTGTTGTTGAAAAAGTAGGAGCCCCTGATTGAAGTG
This sequence comes from Sulfitobacter sp., assembly GCA_047630275.1. GTDB lineage: Bacteria > Bdellovibrionota > Bacteriovoracia > Bacteriovoracales > Bacteriovoracaceae. Next base: position 1,301,413 of record JBLHVN010000001.1, read on the forward strand.
AACAAGCTAGGGGAGTGGCAAAAGCATTTGAAGTATACTCGATACAAAAAAGATCATCAGCCGTTCCTGAATTGGTTCCGTAGGTTGAGCCTGTAGCGATTCCCATCGTGTGATCAGTATAAGAGTTTGAGGCAATAATCCTTTGAATATCATTAGTAGATGTATTGTCACCAAACATGAGGTAGTTATTTAAAGATCCACTTGAGACATTGTTTAAGTTAAAGGTTCCCTCAAGCATAATATCGCTTATCGATCCATTATTAGTGCCAAAGCCAAGGGTGGAATAAACATTTCCTAAGGCATTATTATTAACCCCAATACCCATTCTTGAATGAACCTTTTCGATTGTTCCGTTGTTGATATTATTGATACTGCTTAAGATAAGGCCATCTCTAGAATCATTTGATGTTGCTGTGGATTGAAGTTCTAAATACCCACTGATAACAGATTCGCTGATAAGCCCATCGTTTTGTACTACCAGCCCACTTATATTGAAGTTGTCCGTAGCATTTACATTAGTAAGGTTAGCATCAGCAACTCTAATATCAACTTCAACCTCTGTGCCCTGAATGACACCGGTGACTCCATTAAATGGAACAAGCCCCGCCGCAGAGACTGAATCAGTTGCTGGGTGAGTATAAGAGGAGTTAAAGGTAAGGCTTGACCCTTCAATATCAACACCTGAAATTGTTCCTAAATTCGAACCTGTAAGAAGCCCGAAGTTGAGGTCTGCTGACGGAGTACCTGAAACTATTACGTCAAAGTTAGCAATGAATAAGTTCTCAATTACACTACTCGTGGCCAATGCCTCATAGAGACCATAGTAACCCGATCCGTTAGTGATCCCGATCTTATAATTGATGATTGATTTACCATTTCCATTTAAGAAGTAGGTTCCCACTGGAAAAAGAGATCCTGTTCCGATTGGCTGGCCAGCTAAATCTATATCCCTAGCAAGGGCGTAATAAGTATTAGCGCTCATGCCAACAAAATGACTCGCAGTACAGATTTGATAAGGATTATCATTGGTACCGGCGCCGGTCATGGCCCCATAATTATTCGTGCAAGGTCTTTGTAGGTAGGGAACTTCATCTTGAACAGGAACCCCTGTTTTTGGGTTAGGTTTTAACTCCCAGCTTAATCTCGGGTGGTCATTATCATCTTCAGTAGCAAGATGAACCCAGGTTTGAGTTAAGTCGGTAAAGCTAATATTGCCCGCCCAAGATCCACTTGAGTAGGTTGTTGAATCACTAAGCTGAGCAAGAGTTAAAGAGCTTCCGCATCCGTTTGTTCCGCTATTATCATTACCTGTGAAATAGACCTCTGTAGCGGCACAGCCATTTATTCCAACAGCTCCCCCAAGAGAATCGGCGTCTATAGAAGTATTTCCTCTTTGATACCCTAAGGTCGCAAAAGAGCGGGTGATATTCATAGTATCAACAGTCCCATTAGATTCTCCAACAAGACCACCAACTCGGTGATCATTCCCGCCATTATGACGAGAGAGGATTGAAACTGTTGAATATGAATCAGTAATACTTAGTGCTGTTTGAACAGAGCCAACAAGCCCACCTAATCCTTGATTTCCTTGAAGGATACCTTTAGTAAAAGATTCTGAGATCGTTCCTGTTGCAGCAAAGGTGCTACCCACTAGGCCACCCACATTAGCGACCCCATTAAAGTTGGAATGAATGTCTATATTTGCTGAAGATCTATAGATAAAATTGGCATTTGAGGGAGTGTTAGCATAACCAACAAGGCCTCCAACATTTTGTTCACCATCGCCAGAAGCAAAAACATGTGAGTTCTTAATACTAAAACTACCCCCGCCAGCGGAGAGGTGGCCAACGAGGCCTCCCACGTTATCGCTGCCTTTCATATGACCATGAATTTTTACGTTATCAATGACAGTTCCCGTTGATTCTCCAATAAGTAGAGCAATATCATCAGCGGTGCCACCATTAACATTTGATTCGATAACAATATTATTTAAGGTGAGGTTCTTTATAAATCCCGTTCCCATCTTGCGGATAACACCTAAGTCATTAACATCATTTTCAATGATAAAGACTCCTTCGATGCGGTGGTTGCGCCCTTCATAGTTTCCGTTAAAAGTAGAAACAGACGAAGCATTTGAATCAATATCATCACCAATAGGAACAAAAGGATCAAATGGGTTAAAGACATAATTGAGGTCTGCAACTTGTTCAAAGTTTGCTGCATTATAAGAGCCAAAGTTTTGCCCAATTGAATTGAACTGCTCTTCCGTGCAGATAGTATAAGGACGAAAATCTCCTCTACCTGAAGCAAATGGGGAGAATCCTGCAGTCACACTAAGGCGTAGGTCTTGACAAATATCTAGCTCGGTTGTGAGTTGATGAAAGCGAATAGATTCAACAGTACTATTATCCCAACGAACGGCCACTTGGTTTTGATTAAGACCTAAAGGAAAGTAATCATCAACATAACCTTTTTCAGGATTAGTAGCTCCGCAATCAGTTGAGTCAAGCCAAGCTCTTACGATAACCCCAAAAGGATTGCTTCCGTTTCCAGGAACCGGAAGAGAGTTAAAAACAGGAGTCGGGCCGGCGTCAGCATTAGGAGTGGCCTGGCAATCTGAAGCGAGCTCTACGCCAGTAAAAACATTGCCATTATATTCAGGATAAATGATTTCATAAGAAAGGGCGTAGCCTTTCTTACCTGCTGTATAAGCGCATTCAGTTGTATGGCTTGTTTCATTCACAATACCAGAGAGTTGATTACAACTTACAATATCTATTGCAGGAAAAGTCTTTGATCCGGTTACTCCATTTAAAGGCTGGATAGAGAAGTCAGTTGCTTCACAGTTTGCGTTAGAAAGGTTTAGTTCAACAGCGGCATCTCCACCATTAAAGTCAGCATTGGCCTTAGCGCATTTAGGGATACTATCCATATTAAAGGTAGTGCTTTGCCAGGCAACGGCCCAAAAGGTCCAGCTACCGTTAGAGACTTCAAAACTTAATTCAGGAGCACTGGTGTCAACTACGCGGGCAAAATCCTCGCCAGGACCCCGTCCCCAAAGCATTAGCCCACCATCAGCATCGGTGCCTATTCCAGCAATGCTAGATTTAAAGAAGCTAATCTTTGCTTTAGTCTTTCCAGCCTTTCCCCCACAGGAGGCTAGGCAAAAAGCTAAGATGAATAGGGATAGTATTTTAAGCATTAGTAATCCTCAAATAACATATCGGTTACTCACTATTTTAAATGAGGTTCCCTTAGAGAAATTATGATTTTTTTAGTACAATAAAAAGCTAGTAATTACGGAGCTTTACGGTACTTGATCTAAACAGTAAGCCTTGGCTCATTATTAATTCCGACTAATTTTATTGGCTAAAAGCTAAGCTTACAGAGCTAAACTACCGAAAAACAGCTGTGAAATTCTATCTTCTCATATTTACGTTGTTAGTCAGCTGTAGCAGCATTCCGCCCTTAGCTGAGAAACGCCTTAGTGCTAAGCGAACTCCTGCAAGTAGTTTTCATTGCCGAGAATTATTAGAGAGTGTCTTAGAAGGAAGAGGATTAAAAGACGAGAAAGCTTATCTTAGAGGGCTTAAGAAAAGGCTAGCAAGAGCAGAGCTAAGCTTAAAAGATCAAAAGTATTTAAAGGAGAAGATCCCATTTGTTATTAAAGAACTTAAAGCAAGAAGAGTCTACTTAAAGGCCCTCAATAGAAAGCTTCAAAGCTTAAGGCACGAGTATATTTACAAAGAAGTTTATTATCTTGAATCACTCTTAATGGGAGCCCCAAGTTTTCAAAAACTAAACTCGCTAAACCGAGCTGTCCTCGATGGAAGAGAGCTATCTAATTCTCAGAAAAACTGGGCCTATTCTTTTGTTAATTATCTTCAAGAAAACTTAAATCAAGTGAAGATCAAAAAGATTGGTAAACAGGCTCCTCAAAATTCTCAATTAGCAGGGGCGCAATACCCACCAACGAAGCTCACTTCTGACTTGGCCCTTAAATATCCTATGGGTGTCTGGTTTGACGAAGCTGGTTTTCCAAATTTTTCAATCTATGCCAAACAAATTGTTGAAGTAAGAATAACAGGTGCAGGTAGATTTGATTTTGCTAGGGCCAACTTAGCCGCTGGGCTTGAGCGGGTTCCTGATGATATGACATGGCATCATCATCAAGATGGAAAGACCATGCTCTTAATTCCTAAAGACATACACGATGCGGTTAAGCATAGTGGTGGTGTTGCTTTAAAAACTTTGAAGATTAAAAGAATAAATGGAATGCTTCCCGCAGGGACAGAGTGGGCGGGAAGAGTTTATCCCCTTGAGAATTGGAGCTTTCGTTTAAGGGCCAAGTACCCTAAGGGCGTTAAGATAAAAGTTAATGGTCATGCAAACTTAAACCCCTATGCTAGGTTGAAAGTAGAAATTACTTCAAGTGGAAAAAGAAAGATTGATTTCTTACGCGCCAATGAGGAAGCGGGATTTGATCGATTACCTAGGGGCTATACTTGGCATATGCACGAAGATGGAAAATCAATGCAGCTCGTTCCAAGAGATCTTCTTAAAGCGATCCCTATAACTACGCCCTGGAATTAAAGTTCAATAAAGATTCAATTTAAATCCTCTCTTTAACAAAACGAGAAAGTATCATTGGGGTCAAAGGGCACCTAAGGACATTAAGCGCCTAGGCCATTTATATTCCTATCAATTTACTCGGCTACTTGACGCGCTTCTATGGCTCGCTAAGTCGTGGCACCAGTATTGCTGGTTAGAGAAAAAACAATCTAATTATAGAAATGGGGAGAGAGAAATGGACAAAGGGACACCGGCAAAGATGCTGGTCTTAATGCTTGCGCTTTTATTTGGATCTATCAATGCTGATGAATTCTTATCAAAAAAAGAAATTCATTTTACAGGGCAGGACACGGAGAGCTTTAGCTTAAAGAATCAACTGAACGAAACACGTTATAGAACCGAAACAAGAGATACCACTTGCTATAGGGAAGTTCCCTACCAAGACCAAGAATGTGAAATGGTCCCTGAGTACGATAGGGTTTGTAGGACAATTCCAGGAAGAGAGGATTGCCGGACTGAGTATGATAGGCAGTGCCGAACGGAAACTGACTATAGAAGAGAGTGCAACCGATCTCCAGACCGTGAAAGATGCACTAATGAAACCCGCTATCGAAAAGAATGTGAACGCGGGCCTTCTAGACGAGAATGCCGAAATGAAAGGCGTACAAGACAAGAATGCCATATGGATAATTCTAACCGTCAGTGCCGCACAGAACCAGCTAGAGAGCAATGCCGAACTAATGGTGCAGGGGAAAGAAGATGCCGCACTATTCCTGCTAGAGAGATCTGCACCAATAAGCCAGAGAGGGTCTGTAGAGACGTCTCTTATAATGAGCAAGTATGTAATACCGTTCCAGGGGAGCTTCAGTGCCGCCAGGTTTCTTATCAAGAAAGAGTTTGCCACACTATTCCTGGAGAGGAGACATGCCGTAATGTTCCTTATTCAAATGAAGTTTGTGAAGATGTACCAAGGCAAGCATGCGAGTGGATTCCAAGCCGTGAGGATTGTCAGACTATTCAAATTGGTGAAAACCAAGTTTGCCGTGATGTTACAAGATACAGAACAGAGTCGTACGCTTGTACCGAGGACATTCAAGTTCCTTATACAGTGACTCTTAAGAACTTTCTTTTAAACTCGAATCTAAACTTTCAAGTTGAAGAGGGTTATCAAGCTGATTTTATCTTAGAAGCAAAGCTTTCAACAAAAGGAAAAACTTCCTTTATCCTAGGAGATACTCGTGAAACGAGCCCTATGGCCTTTATGAAAGAGAGCGCTTCGAGGACCGTCAATGGTAAAGAAGTTATAATTAATGGTACTTATGATCTAGAGGTTTTAAATGCCTTAAGGATTAAAAAAGAGCTTGGGGCAATCTCAAAGGTAGAGTTAACTAAGAGCAATCTTAAGTTTGAAGTTAAGTCTCATGACCTTGTTAAGGGTTTTGATTACTTTCTTAAACTAAGTAAAGGGGATAGTACTCTTATCTCCCGCGCTTTAAGTGAAGCTGAAGTCTTAATTAAGACTGAAGGAGATAGGCTTAAGGCGGTAGTGGACTTTAAAGCATTAGGTCTAAACCTAGAGAAGCTTCAAAAATATACTTATAAGATAGGAATCCTTCCAAGATTTAAAAAAGACTTAGCCTTTCCAAAGCTAGAGAGTTTTAGAAGTACAAAGTCAGGAAGCGCCTATACTTTTGAACCCGAAGACCTTCAAAGGTTAAAGAATCAGCTAGATAAACTTTCTGACTTCTCGGTAAGCACGGAGAGGTTAGGCTTTAGCTTTCCTAATCACGACTTTATCAGTGATGCCAAGATTACTCTCAAGACCGCAGAGTTTGACAGAGAGCTTTCTAAAGATGAGTACAAATGGAGTATAGGAAGTGAGAAGGTCTTAGTTGAAATTAATATGGAAGAGTTAGAGATTGATCTAAGCGTCTTAAGGAACAATGAAGTTCAAATTAAGGTTGAATACTTCTTTAATGATGATGCTCCTCTGCCAACGGACTTTACCTATAGTACGAGGATTTCAAGATCTGAAAAGGCCGAACTAGGACCTGGTGCTAAAGCAAAGTTATCAACGGATGCTAACTTTCTTGAGAATGTTGAACTTTATAAGTATTCATTAAGGTTTAAGCTAAAAAGGAATGAGCTACTCACAAACTTTAAACTCAAGCTTAATATCTCTAAGAAGGGAAAGGTTAAGATTGATAAGCATCTTACAAAAGCTGATCTTCGAGTTGAACAGAACGGAGATTTCCTAGAAGTTAAGATTGATTTTAAGAAGTTTGATGGAAAAGTCTCAAAGTTTGGAAAGCATGATGTTCGCCTTCAAATAGAACATGAGCTTCACCCGGATCTTAGAAGTACTAGAGGAGTTAACCTAGATCATCAGGTTAACTTGAACCTAGGAGCAAAATAGAAAACAAGGAAGGCTTCGCTTTGTATGCGAAGCCTTTTTTTTAAACTTCAGCTTTCTTTGACGTTAGATCAAAAGAAGTCCACGTAAGTAAGGAGAAGATTATCTGGATAGCGAAAAAGCTTCCAAGAAAGATCGCTCCTCCTTCACTAAAGCCATAAGAGTGAAGCCCTGTTGCTAGGATATAATTGACTCCAAACCAGGCCATCATTACTGACATAAAGGCCAAGGCAACTAGAGGGATAAAACGCTTATTGGGAATCCACGCAGTGTACCTTCCATGAAGAATCGCCATATAAAGGCAAAGAACAATTAAAGACCAAGTCTCTTTAGGGTCCCAACCCCAAAAACGTCCCCAAGAATAATCGGCCCAAACACCACCAAGAAGAACTCCTCCAGCGAGAAGAACGGTTCCAACTTTTAAACATGAATAGATATGATCCGCATAGTACCTCTCATCTTGAGCGTCTAGCTTACCAAGTTTTTTCTTTAGGAGGACTGTATTTGATAATACCCAGCTTAAAGCAAGAGCCCCATAACTTAAGATGATCATGGTTACATGGGTAGAGAGCCAAAAGTTATCTCTTAAAACAGGAACTAAAGGACTAATTGAATCGCTTAGCATTCCAACTGAGAAGTTCATCATAAAAAGACTTAAGATATTATAAGCTAGGCCCACAAAGACAAAGGTCTTATCCTTTTTAAAGTGCCCAAAGATAAGAGCAATAAGAAGGGCGCCATAGCCTGAGAAAAGCACAGTCTCATACATATTTGTAATAGGAGCTCTTCCTGAGAGGTAGATCCTTGCGATGATAAGTCCGGTTTGGATGATCATGGTAAGGACGCTAAGACCAAGGGCGAGGTTGAATCTTTTAAATAAAGTTAAAGCGGCAAGGGCCAATAAACTAACCAGCATTGATACATAGGGAAGCTTCATCTTAGCGTAAGTTAATTCAAACTTATGCTTTGAGTCTGGCTTTGCGGTATTATAATTTTCCTGCGCATTGTTTAGGCCTGACTTTAATTGATCCCCACTTTCAAAGGGGGCCGTGGCGATAGGAACCCAATTAACAGCTTGATCCATGACCATAGGAACTAGCCAGTTCTTTCCCGTTGTGATCTCTTCGTAAAGATGGGCCCTTGAGAAGAGCCTGGTTAAAGCTTTTTTATATGAGCTCTCTTCTTTTTGCTTCATGATCTCAACACGCAGCTCGGATTTCATGGAGATGACATCCTCAGCTAAAACCCTAGATTTTCCGAGGTCCATTTCTAAAAACTTCTTAAGGTCAACATGTTCAGCGGGTAGTTGGATATCAGTTATCTTTTTAATTCCGTAGCGTGGAGCTAGGGAGAGCTTGCAATAAGTGATAACCGGGTCTTCACCGGAGACGTTACTCTTTCCCGTCAGGTGTTTAATGGTCTCTCTAGCATGAACATAAAGAGGCTTAACACGGCCTCCTTGCTGAATCGCCATGGAGCTAAAATCGCTAACGCAAACTTCCGCTTGCAAGGTAGCGCTAAAAAGCAAAAGGGATAATATCTTGATCATGTGGTCTCCAATAGGTTTGATTGAGATTCTTTACCTGGCCTTACTTTCTTTCTATTAAGTAGGTAGTGAGCAAAGGCCCCAAACACTAGAAGCAAGGAGCCTAAGTACTTTATAGGTCTACCTTGATCCACGTTGGCGCTAAAGGTTGAAGAGTACTGGCCTTGGCCGAGGTCTGAATAAGAGGCTTGATAAAAGGTAAAGCCTTGAGTCTTTAAAGGATTGTTCATAAAGACATGGTGATTTGATGGGCCTGCTTCTTCGTGAAGCCTAACAAAGGACTCATAAGAAGCGGGGTTATTGGTTCCTGGGTCTTTATCCATTTTAAAATTAGTTAGGACAAATTCAAAAGGAAGAGTAATGCTTTTCTTTGTAAGAAAGATCTTAACTTGTCTTCCTTCAACTAAAAGATTCAGTGGCTTATTATCAGTGACCCAATAAGTCTCACCTTTTATATCTAAACGAACAGCCTTGGTTCCACCCTTAACTAAGACATTTCCCATTTGTTTAGGAAAGGCAGGTTTAGGTGTGAGAACGGGAGTCTTATCTTTATAAAAGTCGAGCATAAAGAGTTCAAAGCCCATCCAAGGCAGATCAACCGGTTTGTTCTTTTCTAACTTTACAGTTGTCCATAGGCCATCAGACTTATCATAAAAGGATGCATGATCACCTAAGAGAAAGAGGGTGGCCTTTTCTTGAAAAAGAGCCTGGTTAAAAAGCCTGATAGGAGAGTCCTTCATAACCTTTAACTCTTTGTTCATAGGCCAAGGGCTAAAGTCAGGAAAGAAGCTAATAGGTCCTAGGTCTTTATCTTGAAGAACTAAGAACCTATTTCCTTGGCTGGTTCTTTTAATGTCTGATTTCCACTTCTCTGGTGTACTACAAGAGTTATCCCGCTTATCCCAAAAGATAAGACCACTGGTGGTGCCTTCGATCATACAAGGAACAAGAGTAGAGGGAAGATAGTGAATATCTAAGAGTCCCATGCTTAAGGTTGAGTCAAAGTCTGTAGCATTAGGACTTAATGAGAGGGTGAAATCCTGACTTACATTGGGGTTTGAGACCATGTACTGACCGGAGTTATATTCTTTTTCTCCAGGCTTATTGTCCATCCAAGTAAAGTCTAAATCAGCATAGGGATAATATTCTAAGACTTTAACATCTTGAAATTCAAAATTCATATCCGTAGGAAATGCTGTATAGGGTAGAGTTAAATGCCCACCTGCATTTTCTTGAGTATAGCTTAAGTAGAGTTGATCTTCGTTTAAGATAATGGTTCTAGCTGGGCTATTTGGCATGAGCTGGATAGAGCCATCGATTCCTGCGTAAAAAGTGATAAAAGAGCCGCAACCTAAAAGAACTAAGCCCGAATGAATGGCGTAAAAACCATAGAGCCTTTTCTTTGGGGGAAGCCTTAAGAAGGCAGCGAAAAAGATACTGATGACCATGAGAAACTGCACAAGCATAAAAGGCCAGCGCTTATAGATCAGCCTATTGGCCAAGTCTGCACCACCACTACTTTCGATAAAGGTTCCGGCGATCATCATGGCCGTAAAGATAAGAATCACTATGACAGCAAACTTTAAACCGCCTAAGCTCTTCTCAATCTTTTGTATATTGATTTTTGACATAAGCCCTCGAGATTAGAGGGAGAAAATACCATGGAGCTACAGCATCGTAAACTTATACAAGAGCCAACTTAGGGCGTAGAGGATGGGTTGGTGAAGCATATAAATAAGAAGACTTTTTAAGCCTAGGTATTCTAGTGAATTAAGGAGGAAATTTCTTTTTGGGTTAAGTTTATGCCAGTCTTGATGCGTTGCAAATACTCCTAAAAGAACCACTCCTAACCAAGGAAAAGGAGGGATATAGTCCATAGACTTATGCGACATAAGAATCCAAGGAATGCTTTTTCCATAAATAAGGTGAGGCGTAATAAGAAGCACGGCCACTATTAAGGAGAGTCTTGGTCTGGTGATAAAAGCTAGGGCCATTAGGGAAGTAAGAGCAATGCAGTGAAGAGTTCCAAAATAAACCCAAGCATTAGGAAAAGCAAAATAAGTTCCAATAGTAATAGCAACAGCGCATAGGGCGATCTTTCTAAAGCGCTTCCAAAAGGGAGGCCACTTAATTCCATCTTTATGGGCCAGAGTTAGCCCACAGCCCATGGAAAAGAGAAATAAAAAGACGATGACCCTTGGGAAGACATACCAAAGCCTATCTTCACTAAAATCGATATCTAAGAATCCAAATAATGTTAAGTCATAAGCCCCGTGAAAGATGATCATAAGGACAATGGCCACCCCGCGCAGGTAGTCCACAAAAGGGTAGCGGGTTTTAGAATTTGGCAAGTTGTTTGGCATAGACTTATTGTATAGGGATGAAGAAAAAAATAATAGTTGCAATTGCCTCTTTAACCCTCTTTTTGGCAATGGGAATCTGCCTTTTTATTTTTAATGCCCTAAATAAAGTAGTGCCTCAAGTTGAAGGGGAGCTCTTAATAAAAGGTCTCGCAAAAGAAGTTAAGGTCTATCGAGATGAAAAGGGGATTCCTCATATCGAAGCTGAAGATGAACTCGATATGTATATGGCCCTTGGTTATATCCATGCCAGTGAGAGGTTATTTCAATTAGATCTTTATAGACGGGCGGCCAGGGGGCAGCTTGCGGAGGTTTTAGGTCCTGATCTCTTACAAAGAGACCAGCTCTCGCGCACCCTACTCTTTGAATCTCCTTTAGATCACCCAGAAAGAGTACCCCTTTCAGCTAAAGCTTCAAGGACAATGAAAGCCTATCTTAAGGGGCTAAATGCCTTTATCAAAACGGGTCTTTTGCCTTTTGAATTTACTTTATTAGGCTATGTCCCAAGAGAATTTGAACTTAGAGATGTTTACGCCTTTACTGGCTATATGGCGTTTCTCTTTGGAAACGCTCCGAAGCAAGACCCACTCTTGCAAAAATTTACAAAGATCTTTGATGCTGAGACTGTGGGGCTAATGGGAAATGAAAAGTCCATGGTTCCTAATGAAGCGGTTACTGGATTTCCCATTAATTTAGAACCCCTTTACTTCTCAAAGCACCTCATTTTACCTCCTGTAGACGGTAGTAATGCTTGGGTGCTCTCTCCTAAGAAAACCGCAAGTGGAAAAGCTCTCTTGGCCAATGACCCCCACGTGGGCATAAGCCAGCCAGGGCTTTGGTTTGAGGCCCATTTGAAAAGCCCTGGGTTTGAAATCTATGGCCATTTTCTACCGCTTATTCCTTATGCCGCCATTGGGCATAATGAGAAAAAGGCTTGGGGTCTCACCATTAGCTACATCGATGATATGGATTTTTATGAAGAGAAGGTTGATCTTAATAAGGGTCTTATCACTTATCTTGGAGAGTCTAGAGCACTTGTTAAAAAAACTCATTTTATTAAAGTTAAAGGAAAGCCCGACCAAGAGTTCATCTCATGGTTAGGTCCCCATGGACCCCTTCTTGGATCACGCTTTGAAAAAGACCTGAGTAAACCTGAATACGCTCTTCAGTGGACTTATCATCACAAAGATAACAGGCCAATTGAAGCCTTTTATAGCTTAAGCTATGCAGAGAATATGGATGAAATGCGCTTAGCCACGACTCTAGGGACGGCCCCAGGGCTGAATATCGTTTATGCAGATGCAGAGGGAAATATTGCTTGGTGGATGTATGGGGCCATACCCGAAAGGCCAAGGGGCATGGGCGGTGACCGGGTCTATCCTGGGGAAAGTGGCGAATTTGACTGGCTAGGGCACTTTGATGTGGATCAAAAGCCCCAAATGGAGAATCCTCCTTCAGGGATTATTGTTTCTGCTAATGGCAGGCCTCCCGGGGCCTCTCAAAAAGTAAAAGGCTATTGGCAGCCTCAAGACCGCGCAGTGACTATCTATGAGGCTTTGGCTAAAAAAGAGAAATGGACTTCTTCAGAGGTCTCAAAGCTTCAGGGCTCTAACTTCAATTTAAAGGCCCGTCCTTATGCCTCAAGTTTAATCAACTCGCTTAAAGGACGCCTAAAAACGAAGATAGAAAAAGAAGCCGCTCAGTTTTTAGAAGACTGGGATGGAAAGAGTGAGGTAGATTCAGTGGGGGCCTACCTCTATCATGAGCTTACAAATACCCTCATGAGAGAGCTTTTTGATGAGTTATCAGACAAAGATTTCAATAAATACTGCAAGATCAATGCTAGTTGGCGCTCTCTCTACCGTTTCTCAGAAATTCCTGAACATATTATTTGGGACCTAAAAAAGACGCCGACAGTTGAATCCATGGAAGATGTGGTCTTACTTAGCTTTAAGAAAGTTGTTAACAAACTTCAAAGAAAGTGGGGGGCTTCAGTGAAATCTTGGAGCTGGGGAAGGGCCCATCAGGTTAGCTTTTCCCACCCTCTTGGGAGTAAAGGGGGAGTTCTCGGAACTCTTCTCAATCTTGGACCCTATCCGGTTGCAGGCTCTTATAACTCCATTAACAACTTTAGAAAGCTTGGCTGTGAGAACGGATTTTCCGTCAAGGCCGGTCCGTCGACGAGGGTAGTGGTTGATTTTGGGGATACTAAGAATAGCTTAGGGGGCTTGCCCCTTGGGATATCGGCCCATAGGAAGAGTCCTTACTTTTCAAATGAAAGAAAAGACTTTCTACAAGGGGTAGCAAGAAAGCAGTTGATGGATTGGAAAGAAATTAAAACCTATTCATCTTTAAAAATGAAGCCGGCCCCATAAAGAAGGATAGGTGATCTTAAGTGAAGCTCAATGATGCCTGAGCCTTCGTTAGAGAGGCCGTGGCTCGAGAAAGCCTTGATCTTAGTCCATTGCCCTAGCTCGAAGACCGCGTCCCCGGTGAGCTTAACCTCAGCGTCCTCAAAAGATATAAGGGAGAAGCTCCCTTGTTTAGAAAGCTTCCAAGTCCCAGAGCTTAAGGCCATAACTTCTGGGCCTATAATGACCTTGGTTTGATTCTTTTTATCCTTTAAATAATGAAAAACTTCGCCGAAGTTACAAAGTTCATGATCCAATCTTCCTCCTAAAAATCCATAAAGTTCTACAGTCTCTACTTCTTCAGGAAGGATCGAAAGGGCGTAAGCTAAGTCTGAATAGTCTTTTATTATAGGAAGGATCTCATCAAGAGGGCCTTTTGAACTATCCCCATCACCCACACTAAAACAGCTTCTATTGGCATCTAGACTATATTCTGTGGCTAAATCCAATCCTCCATCTACAAGAAGTAGGTGGGGGGAGTTGATCGATTGGGCCTCGGTTTTTTTTAGTAGAGGTCCTACTAGCACAGCGCTTCTACTGTCCTTGATGAGCTTAAAAAATTTGTCTTTCTTATCTTTCATTTTCTTGATGATACTCCTCTTGCTTCCCTGTAAGCAATTCGTTAGAATTTTAAAAAATTTAGAATGAAGAGGTAACACACATGAAAGTCATCGCCTTTGTAATGACCGTATCAATTTTAATTTTTGCTAGCAAAGCTAAGGCTCAGGACGCTGCCAATGGAGCTAAGTTATTCACAGCTTCATGTGTTGCTTGTCATGGTCAGAATGGCGGGGGCAATGAACAGATGAAGGCTCCTAAATTAGCCGGACAATACGACTGGTACCTTGTAACAGCACTTAATGACTTTAAAAAAGGGGCGAGAAACCACCCTTATAAGAAGTCCCTATCTCAAAAAGACATTGAAGATTTAGCCGCCCATATTAGCAGGCTTAAGTAATATGAGCGTGTCTTTAAAATTCAATCAAGCTGTAAAAGAAAAAGAAATTCAAGCTGTCTATGATCACAATATTGATGCTTTTAGTGATTCACCAGACTTTAAATGGAATCTCGAAGAAATAAAAAAAGAAATCGAAGGTGGCTGGCAGCTCTTTAGCGTTTCCGCTGGAGATGAAATTGTGGCCGCGCTCTTTTTGAGTGTTGTTGATAATGGGCTCTATACTAAGAATACAGGGCTTAAAATGCACCACCAAGGTAGTGGATTCTCCCATGAAATTAAGGAGTTCTACGAAAAAGAGGCCAGAGAGAGAAAGCTCGAAAAGGTTGTTCACTATTGTAGAATTGATAACTTTCGCATGTATTCTCTCAACGAAAGTCATGGTTATAAAAAGACAGAAAAGCCAATTGATGAAGATGGTCTCGTCGTAGAATGGACGAAAATTTTAAAATAGTTGATTTTTTTCATTTACTTTTGCTAGGCTGAACTAAATAATCGAAGGAAGCATAAAATTTAAATAGTATTAATAATCATAAATATTCTTATTCGGAGGAATACATGGCTAAGAAAAAAGCTGCTAAGAAAAAAGCAACAAAGAAAAAAGCAACTAAAAAAGTTGCAAAGAAAGCAACAAAGAAAAAAACAGCTAAGAAAAAAGTAGCAAAGAAAAAAGCTACTAAGAAAAAAGCTAAGAAAAAAGTAGCTAAGAAAGCTACAAAGAAAAAAGCCACTAAGAAAAAAGTAGCTAAAAAAGCAACTAAGAAAAAAGCTACAAAGAAAAAAGTAGCTAAGAAAGCAACTAAGAAAAAAGCTACAAAGAAAAAAGTAGCTAAAAAAGCCACTAAGAAAAAAGTAGCTAAAAAGAAAGTTGCTAAGAAAAAAACTAAAAGAAAGCCAAACGCTGCTTTCATGAAGCCACTTCAGGTTTCTGACAAGCTAGCTGCTGTTATCGGTAACAAGCCAGTTCCAAGAACTCAGGCTGTTAAGCTTATCTGGAAATACATCAAGAAGCATGACCTTCAAAACCCTAAGAACAGAAGAAACATCCTAGCTGATGCTAAGTTAAAAGCTGTTTTTGGAAAAGGTGAAGTAACTATGTTCGAACTTGCTAAGATCCTTAATAAGCACCTAAGCTAAGAATATAAGCACATTTTTAATAGTTTGAAGGCCCGCGTTATGCGGGCCTTCTTATTATTTGCATATGAGTGATTTTTATTTATAATTTTACCAACATGAATAGCAGGTTAAGGCAGAAGATTCTCCTTAATCATTTTTAACAGGAGAATGTTGTGGCAGAAGGTACAGTAAAGTTTTTTAACGGTGAGAAAGGTTTTGGTTTTATCGAGCCAGCTGATGGTGGGAAAGATATTTTCGTTCACATCACAGGTTTAGCTGATGGAGCTAGAATCAATGAAGGTGATAAAGTTAACTATGACGAAGGTGAAGGTCAAAAAGGACCATGTGCTGTAAACGTTAGATTAGCTTAATTAAATTTATTAAATTTAATAGATTAAAAAAGGGCTCCTCTCAATGGAGCCTTTTTTATTTCTTTAAGGCTGAGTACTGAGTCTTGATCCTATCTTCTAAGAAGCCACCATCAGCAAGATTATCGCAATCAGGTGTGGGGTTACCATTGGCGAAGTCTACAGCGCCTCCTAGATAGCTCAGACAGGTCTTACTATAGTGATCTACATACTCAGGGAAGTTCTTCTTTAAAAATCCAACTAAGGTCTTTCTTTTATCAATATCAATCAAACTGAAGAGCTTACCAGGAAGGGGGTCAAGGGTGACCAGCTTCTTTAGGACATTGTTCCTTCTAGAATAGCTTTGTCCTAGTTCTTTAATAGTGCTCCATGATTCATTCATAGTTTTGCCCGGTATGGGGCTCCCAAGAAAATAAGAGACGTGGTAGAAGTCTTTCCATTCGGTAGGAAGCTCTTCCATGGCACTTAAAAGCGCATAAGCGTAGTCTTGTTTTAATCCGGGGCCTCTCATAAGGGCCGCATGAACAATAGGTCTTAAAGACTTCCAGCACTCCCTTCCTACATAGGTAGTGAGGGTGGCTTTGATCTTTTTCTCTTCTTCTTTCATCCTAACAGGCTCTGTTACGAGCTTAAAGATCTCTGATTGAATCCAGGGCTTCTTACAATGAAAGAGTGCATAGTCATCGTGACCAATCTTTTTTAGAAAGGGTGAAAGAGGGGCCGCAGGATCGAGCTCTTTAAGAATAAGGGCAAGCTTCTTAGCAAGCTCACCATCTTGCCTAGAAGTATTCCAAAAGACCGTAAGATCCTTTACGCAGCTAGGGCCTAAGCACTTTTTAAAGTAGGTGGTTGAGTACTCATGGCGTTTATGTTGAAAATAGCTGTCTTTTTTAAGTTCGGCCCAATGAGAGAGCTTTTGAACATAATCAAAGACCTCTTTTTGGTAGGACTTCTTCTCTAGAAGATCCTTAATATAAGAAGTGGCCATATTGCTGACCATTTCACTCCAGTGTTTGTCTCTAGAGCTTGGTCTTATGTCTTTAGCGTGGTCTAAGAATTCTCGATATGACTTGCTAGATTCTAGTACTTCTAAATCTTTAATATCATAAAGAGCCGCTTGAAGGTTCAAGCATAATAAGAAGGGGAGAATCATCCGTAATTTGCCCATATAGATATTCTACGTAGTCCTTAAACACCTCGTCAAATAGCTAAAAGAATTGAGTTCTCTAGATTATAGCCGATAAGCTTTATGGAGGCCTCTGTGGGTAATGCAAAAAGATCCGATAAAAACGCTGCTTTAGAAAAAGAAAGGCTAAAAGAAAAGGCCAAGATCGAAGAGCGTGAAAGATGGCAACGAGAGTTTGTGGCCCGGCAAGCAATGGTCGAACAACAAATGGCCCATAGAAGAGAGATGAGAAAGGTGCCGAAGGTGGCAAAAGCCTTTATCGTCCTTTGGGCCAGTGTCCTTGCCTTCGTAGTGGTTCTTTTTATTATGAGTTTTAACCCAGCAACAAAGAACATCGTTTCAAATATTCTAGGGGCATTTAAAGTTTTCTAATGGAGGCTTGGCCATCCTAATTCAAAAATAAGACTATCTTTAAACTGTATTCCTAACTGTGAGAAGGGAAGAATTATAAAGTAATTTATAAACTGATTAAAATGAGCAGGTGTCACTTCAGTTGCAACAGAACCTGAGAAGTAGCTTAACCTAGAATCATCCTCTTGAACCTTTAACCAAGTGACTCCTTGACAATCTCCACAGGAGAGTAAGTAACTGCGGTATCTATTGTTTGGTAGTCCATCTTCGATAATATCTATCTTAAAGTCATCAACTTGCATGAAGGCCTTAAGGCTGTCTTGCTGAGTCCTTCGGTCGATAATAAGCCCAAAGGTAGAATGATCAAAAAAGAAAGAGGTCTTGTTACCTTTTTTTGGTGGCTTAATTTGAAAATTGATAAACTCATCAAAGCTGAGGGGCTGAGGGCGACTTCCTTCTTGGATCAGTTTTATATTCCCAGCATATTGGTGATTAACTTGGACACTAAGGTCCTGTGTGATCTTTGTGGTTTCAAATATGTTATCTAGACAAAAAATTAACTCAACTTCTGGTTGCCCCGACTTTTCATATTGATAAACTCGGCATCTTTCATCAAATTGATAAAGACGGCTCTTAGAGAGAACCTGAAACATATGAGTTTTAATTTCTTTGAATAAAAGGGCATTGATATTATTAAAGTTTGGTAGCTCTGAAGGTATTTTCGCTTCTGCGGTTAGAATAAAAAAAGTAAATATAAAGGAGAGGACTTTCATTATTCAGTGGGTCTACTATCAATGATCTTGATAACACCTTCTTCTATAGCAAGAATATAAGATTGGATTAAGTTTCTTACCAAGTTGATATCTGTATTACTTAAGAGTCTTGTAAAGGTTAGTCGGAGTTCATCTAGGAAACGTGAACTTTGCGCCCCGCTTGAAGTAAACTCTGTTGAGGGAAAAACGAATAGATGCCATTTGATATAGGTAGAGATCCTTGCTAGCGAGCTCTCAAGAACACTATAAGAAAAATAGGACTGAAAAGAAGAAGAAGAGATCTCCTTATAAGTTGAATTGAAATATTGATCTTTAGAGGCTCCATTAGTATTTCTTACTGCGGTCAAAGTATGGGTAGGTAATGAGCGGTTAACACTCCAACTTTGGTCTGGACGAATATATTTAAAGGTATAAGGGTATAAAGTGTAACTTACCCGAGTTGTACCTTCTTCAATGGCGATAGTCATATTCATAAAGCGCTGGCCTCGAATGAAGAACTCTGCAACCTTGCCATTATTTAACCGGCGTAAAGTAAGCCTGAAGATCTCTTGGTCATCCCAGGCTCTTAAGCTGTAGTACCTACTTTGCTCATTAGCTAAGAGATCAAACTTTCTCTTTCCTTCGAAAAGTTCGCGTTCACTAATGGGATTAAGATCAGACCCATTAGTAACGACGATTTCCTTTAGGTTTAACTGCCCCGCACATCCAGTATAAAAGATGGATTCCGTTAAGCTGGAATCATCTCTGTGAATACTCATTTGAATCTTAGCGAGTGAATCTCCTGCCTGGGCGCTTTGCCAGCCGCATTGAGTATCTTCATGGCTCTTAAAACTAGCGTTTCTTCCATTCTTATGGGTGATGTAGTTTCTTTGAAGTTCAGATATCTTAAGCTCAAAAGCCCCTCTAAACTCTTTGATAATATCATCAATCTTAAAGGCCTTCTTAGGAAGAGTTTGCCCATAAAGAGGAGTGACGCTAAAAATGAAAAGAACTATAAGGAGTCTCAAGCTTACTCCTCAATAAAAGAATTTGTTCTCGGGTTATAATATAGCTTTAATTTAACTCTATCTGAACGTGAGCCACCAAACTTCTTGAGTTCAATCTTAAAAGTGATTAGTTTCTTGTCTAGGTAGCGTAAACCGACTGGGTTGAACTTTATTCCCGAGAGCATTAGGTTTTCCATTGTAAGAATGGCCTCTTGCTTTATTCCGCCGCCTTTAATCTCTACTTCAACGCTTTTCTTAATATTGTTTTCTCTGGCAAATTTCTTATCTAATTTAAACCCTAAGATCTTTTGGCCAGAAGGAGTCTGTAGAGCGTAGGGCTTAAGTACGCTCATAGCTTCTTTAATAGAAAGGTTATCACTTGGAAAAGAATTGATCTCATTTTCTGAGAACTCTCTGTGAAGTTCTAGTCTTCTAAGCTTCTTAAGTTGTCTAATATAGTCTTGAAAGCTAAAAGCTGTGGCCCTTGTAACGATCATTAGTTTAGAGCGCAGCTTATCTTTACTTCTGCCAAAGAGACCAAGTCCCCACTGACGTCCGCTTTCTTCTCGTACAGTATGAGTGCTTACCACCATTGTGGCGGTGTCTTTAACTAGGTAAAGCTGAGGGTTTTGAATAGAGAGCATTGTGACAGGGGCCATTGTCTCACCTTCACTTGTTGAGTTAATAACTCCGTAGCTAAAATTATAATCTTTAAGAACAACTAACTCTGAATCAAACTTATTGATAGAAACGGTTCCATTGATATTAACACCGGCCTTAGCCTCTTTAACAATACCTGGAGAAGGGGAGATAAAGACGGTCGAGCCATGAGAGTAGTTGATAGAGGAGAGGTTAGGGATAAGCTGAGTTATCGTTTCAACTTGGCTAATCTCTTGCCGTGAAACCTTTGTTCCAAGAACACTTCCTAGTAAGTTAGATCCAAGCTTAAGAGCTAAGTCAATTGTTCCACCACCTAAAGAAGAGAGGTCAACATCTGTAGCGTCACCTGTGTCAGTAGAAGCAGAAGCGATCTCTGCACTTAAATGGCTAAAGCCAAGTTCAGAAACAGAGTAAATCTCAGTTGTTAGTTGAACTAGGGCAGAAGGGTTAAATTCCTCAAAAGAATCTAGTAGAGGAAGAAGAGCTATAAAACGGCTCTTAAGCTCTGCTTGTTCTAACCAAAAGTTTAATTTCTTTAAACTTTCAACATTAATATAGCCCTCTTTAGGCGTAAGGATTGAAGCTGGAAACATGATTGAATTGATTCGAACAACTAATTCTCGGGCCGTAATATTCTGACTTACATAAGTACAACGCTTTAGTTCATCATCACATTTAACCTTGGCTGGGTCTTGCTCTAAGTTATTAGCAAAAGCCGTCGTTATGGAGAGAGAAAATAATAGTACAAGTGATAAGTACTTCATAAAGATCCTTTGATGTTCATAGTCATTTTAGGGATTTCTACAAAGAGGCAGGCCAAAAGGCTACGAAGAAATTGGCACAGTATAACAAATATAAGCTTTATTTATATTGCGACGTGTCAAAGCCGTGATAATAGGTAGACACTCCTAAATCAAAAACTTAGAATTTTCTCTTTCCTAAAAAAGACTATAGAGAGGATATGGGTATGAACGATATTCAAGTGCCTGAAAAAGCAATTCAAGTTAGACACCTTATTGGTGGAGAGTGGGTCCCTGGATCAGGGGAAACCTATAATATTGAAAGCCCTTATACCGGGGAAGTAGTAGGCAGCGGAAAAGCCTGTGAGCCTTCACTTGTTGATCAGGCCATCGCTAAAGCAGTGACGGCCTCAAAAACATGGGGAGCGACTCCCTTAAAAGAGAGGACATCAGTGATGTTCAATCTTAGAGAGATCTTATTAAGAGATATCGATAAGATCTCTCAGATTGTAAGCTTAGAAAACGGAAAGACCTTAGGGGAATCAAAGGCTGGCATCATGAAAGGAATTGAAGTCCTTGAATACGCCATCTCCTTACAAAATTTAGACCAAGGGGGACGAATGGAAGTCTCTCGTGGTGTCTTTTGTGAATATAGAAGAGAGCCCCTAGGCGTCGTAGCCAATATCACTCCTTTTAATTTTCCCGCTATGGTTCCTATGTGGACCCTTCCTATCGCTATTACCCTAGGTAATGCTTACGTATGGAAGCCCTCTGATAAGACTCCTATTACAAGTCTTTATATTGGCGAAGCCTTTAAAGAAGCAGGACTTCCTTCAGGGGTTCTCACTATCTTAAATGGCGGTGTTGAAACTGTTAACGCCATCATTGATCATAAAGATGTAAAGGCCGTAGGCTTTGTTGGCTCTTCTAAGATTGCAGGGCTTGTCTATTCTAGAGCAGCCGCTCTTGGAAAAAGAGTCCTTGCCTTAGGGGGGGCTAAGAATCATATCGTGCTTTTACCTGACGCAGACCCTGAGATTGCCGGTCGCGGTATCGCTGATTCTTTTACGGGCTGTGCAGGCCAGCGTTGTATGGCCGCTTCAGTTTTATTAGCAGTAGGTGATGTTGAAAAACAGATCGCTGCTATTAAAAAGAGAGCAGAGTCAATGACCTTAGGTGAAGATATGGGCGCCATTATTACTAAAGAACAAGTTGAGTTCTTAAATGAGGCCATCTCTAAAGCGGAAGCGGCAGGGGCGAGCATTCTTCTTGATGGACGAAAGTTTAAAGCACCCGCTGGTAAAGAAGGGGGCTTTTGGTTAGGACCTACTATCTTAGATAATGTAGATCCTAAAAGTGAGGCGTCAAAGGTAGAGCTCTTTGGACCGATCATCTCAATAGTAAGAGTGGCCTCTATTTCTGAAGCCATGGAAATTGAAAATGAAAATGACTATGGAAACGCTTGCAGTGTCTTCACTACAAATGGATCCCTAGCTGAAAAAGTCGTAAGTACGGCTAGTGCCGGTATGGTCGGCGTAAATATTGGAGTTCCTGTTCCTCGTGAACCTTTTAGCTTTGGTGGAATCAATCACTCAAAGTTTGGTCATGGCGATATAACAGGAACAAATAGTTTAAATTTTTGGAGTGACATGAAAAAGGTCACGACCAAATGGGAATCACAAAAAGATTCTAATTGGATGAGTTAAGGAATAATTATGGAAGACAAAATGAAACGCGCAAGCCATGTGGTATTAACAAGCCACTCAAATCAAATCTATAAAGAAAGCACCCCCATTAATTGGGGAGCAGAAGACCCAAAGGTTCGAGGACCTATTGTTGCGACTATTTCTGATAAAGGAAATAGAAATGCAATTGGAACTCATAGTGGATCTTATACCGTCTATAGGGCCCTTTCAATTGCAACGGGAAGCTTTCCGCAAGATCATGTGGCCGATCTTGTGAACACCCACGCAACTACTGTCATAGGACCTCATGAATCATGGAAAGATCCTAAGAAGATCGTCTCCATTGATCCTTGGGGAGCTCAAATCAATGAACACTTTACTAAGTCCTTAGAAGGGGGCGTTGATGTTCGTCCTACTATCGCAGTAACTCAAGCAAGGCTTGGAATCCCTGAGATTAAAGAGGCAATTAAAGAAGGACGTCTTCCTATTGATGGCAAGATTGTGACTAAAGAAGGGGACATCAAGGTAACTAAGGTTGCTATTGAACCTGTTTGGTACCTGCCAGGAATTGCAGAGCGTTTTAATATGGATGAAGGGGAACTACGTAAGGTTCTCTTTCAAGAAACGGGGGGAATGTTCCCTGAGCTTGTGACAAGACCGGATCTAAAAGTTCTTCTACCACCTATTGGTTCAAGTACGGCCTATATCTTTGGGAACCCCGATGACTTATCTAACCCTGAAGTAGAACTAACCTGTAGAGTTCATGATGAATGTAACGGCTCTGATGTCTTTGGTTCTGATATTTGTACTTGCCGTCCCTATTTAACCCATGGAATTGAAGACGCCGCAAGAACCGCTCAAAGGGGCGGAGTTGGGATTGTTGTTTATTTTAGAAAAGAAGGGCGCGCCCTAGGGGAAGTGACAAAGTTTCTCGTTTATAATGCTCGTAAGAGACAAGAAGGGGGAGACTCTGCCTCTAATTATTTCTATAGAACTGAATGCGTCGCCGGTGTTGAAGATGCTCGTTTTCAAGAGTTCATGCCTGATGTGCTCAATTGGTTTGGTATTAAAAAGATTCATAACCTCCATTCAATGAGCAATATGAAGTATGACGCTATTGTAGGCTCTGGAATTGAAGTGGTGAATAGACTCTCTATTCCACCTGAATTAGTTCCAGCGGACGCTCAAGTTGAAATCGAAGCTAAAAAGGCGGCTGGCTATTTTACCAATGAAGAGATCATGGATGAAAAAGGCCTTGATAAACTCCAAGGTAGAGAATTAGAAGATGGAGAAGAGTAGTGGGCTTTGAATTTAATAAAGATGATATTGATTTTCTCTTAAGCCCAAAAGCAATCCGTGAAAGAACGGGAAAGCTTTATCAAAGGGCCCTTGATGGAGAAGGCTATTTTGAACTAGACGAGTCGAAGATTGAAGAGACGGCCATGTTTGTAATGGACGTTATTCAAGAGAACTATCCTGATCTTGATATTCCCTTTCACTCAAGATGGGGTCACTTTAATGTGGGAGGCTTTCATAGGATTGCCGCCTTAAATGATAAGATTGTTAAAGAAGACCTCTTAGAAAAAGCTAGGCTTAAACTAGATCTTGTGATCACTTCAGTTTTATTAGATGCTGGTGCAGGAATGGGCTGGCGTTATAAAGAAGAAAGTACGGGGAAGGAGTTCTCTCGCTCAGAAGGTCTTGCTATCGCTTCACTCGATATGTTCAACGGGGGGCTCTTTTCTAAAACTGATTCTCCCTACCGAGTCGACGGGGAAAAGCTTCTTCAAGTAACAGCGGATGATCTTCTCAAAGGCTTTCAAGTCTCTGAGAAAAACCCCATCATTGGGCTTGAAGGAAGGCTTAGCCTCTTAAAAAGCTTAGGTAAGACTTGTCTTGAGAACTCTTCTATTTTTAAAGATGGAAGACCAGGAAATATCTTAGATTATTTAATTGAAAAACATGGAATGAAGTTTGAGGCAAGAGATCTTCTTAAAGCCGTTCTTCTAGGACTCGGGCCTATTTGGCCTGGAAGAATTCATTTAGGTGAAGTTAACCTCGGGGATGTCTGGCATCATAGTGCTCTTGGGGCCTCAGATTCATTAGAATCTTTAGTACCTTTTCATAAGCTCTCTCAATGGCTTAGTTATTCCATGGTTGAACCAATCATGGCCGCAGAAGTTGATATTTGGGGAGCAGAGGAATTAACCGGACTAGCTGAATACAGAAACGGCGGACTCTTTTTAGATAAAGAAGTCATTAAGTTAAAAGACCCTGAAATGTTAAAGATAGAACACGAGCCAGGCAGTGAATTGATCATTGAATGGCGAGCTCTAACAGTTCAACTCCTTGATAGAGTCGGCACTCATGTGCAAAAGGCCCTCGGTAAGAAGCCCTTTGAATTTCCTTTAGCGAAAGTCTTAGAGGGAGGAACTTGGTGGGCCGGACGAAAAACAGCTAAGGCCTTAAGAGAAGATGGTGGACCACCTCTTAACTTAAAGTCAGATGGAACAGTATTTTAAATAAAGGAATAGATATGAGTAATTTTAAATTAGTAGATCACCCCATTTTAAAACATAAGTTAGGCTTCTTAAGAGATAAGAACACAGGCTCTGCTGAGTTTCGCTCAATCATCAAAGAGATGAGTAGGCTTTTAGCCTATGAAGCTACTAAGGAAATGAAAGTCACAAGCATGACGGTTGAGACACCTCTTGCTACGGCCAATGTTGATAGGATCTTAGAAAATCCTATTATTGTTTCAATCATGAGGGCAGGAAATGGAATGCTTGAGGGGCTTCTCTCACTTCTTCCTTTTGCCAGCGCGGGACATATTGGAATCTACAGAGATAAGTTTATTAAAAATACTGTCGAGTATTACTTTAAATTACCTGACGACGCTAAAGGCAGACCAATCCTTTTAGCTGATCCACTTCTCGCTACAGCTGATACGGCCATCGCTTGTGTTGATAGGTTAAAGCAATATGAAGTCGGGCCAATTAAGATGCTCTGTATCTTAGTTTCCCCTGAAGGTTTAGAGAGGCTTCATCACTTTCACCCCGATGTGGAAGTCTATGGGGTTTCAAAAGAAGAAGGGCTAACCGCTGATGGTTATCTTCTTCCAGGACTTGGGGATGCTGGTAATAGGCTTTACCAATCTAACTAATGGATAAGATCACAATCATTGCTATTACAGGGGGATCAGGTTCGGGCAAGACAACTTTTGCACGGGATCTGCTCAGTGAACTTGGAGATGAATGTTGTGGTCTTATGTATCAAGATTCTTATTATATAGATCAATCCTCACGTTTTGATCGAGATGGTGGGGCGGTTAATTTTGACCACCCTGAATCTCTTGATTTTAAGTTGATGGCCTCACACTTAGAGAAATTAAAAAAGGGAGAGGATGTAGAGATTCCGGTCTATGACTTTGCCACTCACTCTAGGTTAAATGAAGTTCAGCTTTTTAAAAGTAAGAAGATCATTTTAGTTGATGGCATCCTTATCTTATCTCAAGAAATCCTACGGCCCCATTTTGACCGGGCCATCTTTATTGATTGCCCTGAAGACTTGCGCTTTGAAAGAAGGCTCAATAGAGACGTCGTTGAAAGAGGCCGAACTCCTGAAGGGGTTAGGGCCCAGTTTAAGAACCAAGTAAAACCCATGCATGATCAGTTCGTTGAACCCTCAAGAAAGTTCGCCACTAGAGTGGTCAATCAAGATGATTTTCAAGCGGCCATGGAAGTTGTAGCAGATACTCTTATTTAGCTCGTTATTTCAAGTAGTTACCCCCTTTGTTTCTTAGGCCTTTTAGCCGATAAGAAGCTGTGAAACTCTTAATTATAAGTCTTTTTTTCATCAGTTTAAACTCAAACGCCAATAGCTGTGGCCTTAATAGTTTTACCTCCTCTCTTAAAAGGGCCCTAGGCCTTGGGGAGTCTAGATCAAGTATTAGAAAACAAAAGATCTCGCCTAAAGCAGCTAAAGCGAAGTTTGATGCCGCCAAATCTATTGAGGATTTGCCGGTTGTTAATGAAAAGAAACTTGAAGTGATCGAGAAATTTAGGCCCACCACAGGAACTAATGAAAACTATTTCTACAGGGGAGATTATAAGGGAAGAAAAGTCTTCATCAAGACTCTTGATGACGAAGTTGATAAGTTCTCTCCTTCGCTTATGTTCAATGAAGCCAGGCATTACCACCTAATGGATTTGCTGGGAGTAGGTCCTAAGTTTCACGGAACCACTGTGATAGATGGAAAAGTAGGGGTGGTTCTTGAGCACGTAGAAGGTGTCTTAGTTAAGTGGGGAAGTAACCCTGGGCTTCGGCAAGCTGGCATTACAATAAAGCCTAGCGCCATAAGCGATATGAAGCTTACGGCAAAGCGCTTAGACGAAGCGGGAATCCATAACCCTAAGGACATGCAGTTCATCATCAGCCCCGATGGAACGAAGGCCACCTTAGTGGACCCAGAGCACTTTAAAAGCAATGGACCCTCCAATGGGGCGGAAGAAGAATTATCTAAGATGCTTGAAACCCTAAAGGGTTATTTTGCTGATTAATTCGTAGTGTTAATATACAAAACCTCCCTATTATAGTAATTATCTTGTGCAAACTTAAGTAGGATAATTAATGACCAACACTCATGGATTCGCTCCCAAGATTTTAGAAAAAGAACTACCTTTAGCGGGATGGAAGATCTTTTTTCCTTCTCCTTTTTCAAATATCATTCTTGATAAAGAAGATAATGTTGATGCCTATGTCTCTAAGGTTTTTGAATCTAAGATCAATTCAAAGTTTAATGATTTTAGAGAACAGCTAACTTTAAAGACTTGTCCTTTTCTAGTGGGATATTTCTTTAAGTCTAAAGAGATTAGGCTTTATACCCCAAGGCTTAATGAAGAGCTTTTCTTATTACAATATGGAGAGCCTAGTGAACTTGTCTCTTTAAGAGAACATGCAGAGAAGGTGGCATTTTTAAATCCTCAAGATTTTCCAAGTGTTATTGACTGGACCACTTACCAAGGAGGACTTCCTAGGCTTGATACTGATGAACGCTATACCTCCCTTGAAGAAGAATCATCTAAGTTAGTTGAAAAGCTCTTAGTTAAAGTGAATAAATATTCTCCAAGCCTTTTTGAAAAATTCTCTGACTATGGACTAGGTCTTACTGCTCAATTTGCCCTTTTAAGGATTCACCTCTTAAAGTTCTTGGCCATCCTTCCTAGCCTTGATCATGATAAAACCGGGCAAGAAGTTAAAAGAATACTTTTAGAGTCAATGAGAAGACTCCTTACAGATAATGAAAAGGCTCGTCTTTTAGAGAAGAGCGGACAAGAAAGCCCACTGCCAGGGCATATCTATTGGATTATCAAATTAAAATTTCATTTTCTAAAGATCATTCCTGCAGGGCCTCTCGCCTTTAGTGTAAGAATGGCCGTGCGCTTTATGGCCAAACGATTCATTGCTGGAGAGACAATTGAAAGTGCTGAATCGGGTTTTAAAGACCTCTTTAAAACGAGAAGAGATGTAACTCTTGATCAATTAGGAGAATTAGTTGTTTCTGAAAAAGAAGCGGATCATTATAAAGAAGAAGTCTTAAAGCTTATCCGCGGTTTTAGCTTACATATTATAAAAGGCTCTAGAAATGATGCTGGTATAGAAAGGGCCCATGTTTCAATTAAGGTCTCTGCTCTTTGTAGTGACTTCAAACCAGAGGCGTTTGATTATACCTATAAACTTGTTGCCCCGAGGCTTAAAGAGATTCTTCTCATTGCCAGGGAACATCAGGTCTTTATTAATATAGATGCTGAACACTATCACTACCGCGATGTGGTTTTTAAGATCTATAAAAAGGTCCTCCTTGATACACCTGATTTAACGAACTTTGCCGGTACCGGCATTGTGGTTCAGGCCTATTTAAGAGACGCTTATCTTCATCTTGAAGAAATTATAGACCTTGCCAAAGAGCGCGGACTTACAATGCCAATTAGGCTGGTTAAAGGTGCCTATTGGGATGCTGAAACAGTAGAGGCTGATGCTCATAGCTTTAATGCTCCAGAGTTTTTAAACAAAGAAGAGACTGATATTCACTTTAGACAATTAGTTGTGAAGACCATGGAGAGTAACCCCCATGTTCAGTTATGCTTAGCCTCGCATAATTTTTCTGATCATTGCTTTGCCGAAGTTCTTAGAGAAAAATACTTTAAAGATATTCCCGTCATTGAACATCAGTGCTTGCATATGACCTATGAAGCCCTCTCTACGGCCATGGCAGAGATGGGTTGGGTGGTAAGAAACTATGTTCCTATTGGATCACTCCTTGTAGGCATGGCCTATTTAGTGAGAAGAATCATGGAGAATTCTTCTCAAGTGGGAGTTCTAACAATCATGAGATCTCATAAGAAAGTCTCGAAGATTCAAAGCCCTATGCAGGTTCATGGGGATAAGAAGTTAAATGGAACTTTAACCAGAGATAAATCCCAACAGTCGCTAACAAAAGAATATTTTAATATTCCTCCGGTTTTAACTTACCTCGATCAAGAACGTATCTGGATGGACGAAGCGATCAATGATTTTAAAGAAAACTTAGGCGCTTTTTATAAAAATCCTTTCTTTGAAGGTGGAGATAAATTCAGTTTAAAGTGTTCATCTGATCCAAGCTTAATTGTAGGAGAGATTAACTTTGCTACTAAAGAAATAACTCAAAAGGCCATTGAAAGATCTGATGAAGTTTATGCTGAGGGCACTTGGGCAGGGCAATCTTGGGTTAAAAGGGCAGCGGTCTTAACGAAGGCCGCAGATATTATGTTGGCCAAGAGGTTGGAGCTTTGTGCTTTGATTTGTTTTGAAGCGGGGAAGTCTATAGCTGAAGGCTTAGCCGATGTTGATGAGGCCATTGATTTTCTCAATTTTTACGCAAGAGAAGAGGCCTGGATTCATAAAGGAGAAGAGAAGTTTGGAAGCCGCGGTGTTATTGCCGTCATCGCTCCATGGAACTTTCCCCTCGCCATACCTTGTGGCATGGTTAGTGCCGCCTTAGTTGCAGGCAATACAGTCATCTTAAAGTCTGCTGAACAAACTCCTTTAATCGCTGCTGTGTTAACAGATCTTTTTTACGAAGCGGGTCTTCCTAAAGATATCCTCATTCATACTCCTGGACCTGGTGAAACAGTTGGGCAAACTCTTGTTGAAGATAAAAGAGTTGCTGGCATAGTCTTTACGGGATCAAAGGCCGTAGGGATGCATATTTCAAATACGGCCGCAAAGAGAATCTATCACAATAAGCTTTACGACCTAAAGATACCAGTTAAGGTCATCACTGAAATGGGTGGTAAGAATGCTGTCATCGTGACGGCCAATGCTGAATTAGATGAAACCGTTTCAGGCATCCTTTATTCAGCTTTTGCTCACGCGGGTCAGAAGTGTTCAGCTTGTTCTCGGATCTTGGTTGATAATTCAGTAAAGGGAAGGCTTGTTGAAAGATTAAAAGAAGCGATTGCTGATCTAAAGGTTGATGTGGCCTATGATTATTCAACGGCCGTTAACCCTATCATAACTGAGGAAGACCAAATAAGGCTTAGAAGGCAAGTTGTCGAGGCATCTAAAGAGCCAAGCAGTATTGTCCATATCGATAGAAGCGCAGAGGAGTTACCAGGTTACTGTGTTGGTCCTGTTTTAATTGAAGTTGATTCAAAGCAAGCCCGTAATACTGAGAGCTTTGCCGTAAAAGAATTATTTGGGCCCGTTATTCATATCATTGGCTTTGATTCAAACGAAGAGGCCGTCTCCTTATTTAACTTCACGGACTACGCTTTAACGGGAGGAATTTTCTCTCAATCTCAAGATGATATTGACTGGTTTGCTAATAAGCTTGAATGTGGAAACCTATACATAAACAGAAGCATCACCGGAGCTAGAGTCGCCATTGAACCTTTTGGGGGCTTTAAGCTTAGTGGAACAGGTCCTAAGGCCGGTAGTAAATCCTATCTTCAAGCCTTTCATACAAAAGTAAAGACTCCTCTTTCTTCTTCTATGACTCCTGATGAAGTGGGAAGTGAGGAGAAGATTGAACTGGCCGGGCGCTCAAGCCTCTCCTGCCAAGATAGATCTAAGATGATTTACAATGGAACCGCTCTGGTTTTAGAGCACTTTGAATCTCTTTATCAAGGGATCTATGGAGATGATAAGATCATTCTTAATAGGTTTCATAAGTGGATGCGTAAGAGCCTTCCTTTATTTCAAGAAAAAGAACATAAAAATAGGATCATTCCTGGTCAGTTAAGCTTCAATGATTATTCAATGGTGCAAGAACATGTTGTGGTAACGGCCTATGAAAGAAGGACTTATTTTCCAAACCTTTTAAATGTCCTTGGGGCCTTAAGCGTAGGAAGTGGAGTAACGGTCTTTGCTCGAAATGAAACCGCCTTTAAATGGTGGAGAAAGGTTCAAGGCTTTTTTATACAGTCAGGAATCGAATCTTCTCAATTTCAAGTTCACTTTGTAAGCAAAGAGACCCTTCTTAAATCTTTAAATCATCCACTGATCGGAAGCCTTATCTTTGATGGCCCTTTAGAGACCTTAGAAGAGATGCTTGAAGTTCTTCATAGTGAAATCAAAGATGAAAAAAGAGTAAGGCAGGTTCTTACTCCCTACGATACTCCAGATCTTGAGAACTTTAAAAGAATCTGTGAGCAATTTGTTTGGGTCCGCTCTTTTGCAGTGAACACCATGAGGCATGGAGCGCCACTGGATCTTAATTTATGAAAATGGCAGTGATTGGTTGTGGAAATCTAGCCACAGCAGTAGTTTCAAAGATCGAAGGGGTAGAACTTCATACTTATACCCCTAGCTTTACTCGGGCAGAAGAGTTAGCAAGATTAAAATCTGGAAAGGCCTATAAAGACTTAAAGGACGTTCCTCAAGTAGATTTTCTCCTCTTAGGGATGAAGCCTCAGCAATTTGAAGCCTTCGCTAAAGACTTTAAAGATCATCTTCATAAAGACACCATGGTGATCTCTCTCCTTGCTGGGACTTCGGTGAAAACCATAAAAGAACACTTAGGGGCAAAAAAGATTGCAAGGGTTATGTCTAATACGCCTGCACTAGTAGGTGAAGGGCTCCACGCCTTGTATTTTGAAGGAATTGAAAATCCTGATATTGTAGAAAATTTCTTTAAAGCATCAGGTAAGACTATTGTTCTAAAGAGTGAAGATCAAATTGACGCGATTACTTGTTTTAGTGGCTCAGGTCCCGCTTATGTCTTTGAGTTAGCAAGAGTCTTAACAAAGGAGCTTCAATCAAGAGGCTTTTCAAGTGCTGAGGCAGAAATAGTTATTAAACAAACATTCCTAGGCTCTAGTATACTAATGTCAAAAGAAGAGAAAAGTCCTTTAGAACTCAGGAAACAAGTCACCTCAAAGGCTGGGGTTACAGAAAAGGTCTTAGAATCTATTGAAGCGGATGGCTTTGAGCCTCTATGGACAAAAGCTATCCTCGCCGGTGAAAAACGAATCAAAGAATTAAAAGGATAAGGGGTTATCATGAAAGACGTAGTGACTAAGAATATGAATAAATTAGTAGGCAGCTTTATGGATCAAGTCCCTGATTCATTTAAAGACACGGCCATGATCCGCCTCTTTGGTTTAACAAAGATTCCTATGCTTTGGTTTATAAGCCCAGTTGTTCAAAAGATGACCGATGAGGTTTGTGAAATCAGAGTGCCTTTAACAAGAAAGACAAGGAATCATTTAAACTCTATGTACTTTGGAGTTCTCTGCGCGGCGGCTGATTGCGCCGGTGGGTTAACGGCCATGAAACATATTAGAAAGAGTGGAAAGAATATTTCACTCTCTTTCAAAGACTTTAACGCCGAGTTTCTAAAAAGAGCTGAAGGAGATACGATCTTCACTAATACTCAAGGAGCAGAGATCGCTGAATTTGTTCAAAAGGTGGCGGCATCCGGTGAGAGGATGAACATGCCAGTAGAAGTAATCGCAACAGTTCCTAGCCTTGAAGGGGACGAGCCTGTGGCCAAATTCACTTTGACTCTTTCATTAAAACTTAAGGCCTAAGAATGCTTATAGATAACTTGAACTTAAATTTACTACGGGTGTTTGAATGTGTTTATAGAGAAAACTCTATGACCAAAGCAGCAGCTGAACTTCATATGACTCAATCAGGAGTTTCTCAAAATATTAAAAACCTAGAGGAGATCTTAGAGGTAAAACTCTTTGATAGAGTTAAGCAAAGACCTGTTCCTACTCATAAGGCCCACGAGCTCTTTCAAAGAACAAGCGTCTGCTTATATGATATTGAAAAAACTTTAGTTGATATTAAAGACGCTGATCAAAGCCTTAATGGTCGAGTGGTTATAGGGGTTCCTATTGAATATGGTAATAACGTTATCCTTCCTCTCCTGGCGAAGTGGGGTTTGGCCCAAAGTGGGCTTACCTTTAAGATTGTTTATGGCCATGCAAGTGAGATGAATAACCTAATCTTAAAAGGTCAGCTGGACTTTGCTTTTGTTGATACCTTTGGATTAGATAAGCAAATCCGCTCGCAAAAAGTTGCCCACGAGACATTAAACCTATGCGCTTCAAAGGCCTATGTTAAGGGTCAAGGACCTGTAAGTGGCACTAAGAAATACTTTGATGAACTCGATTATATCTCTTATATCGAAGACGCCCCAGTTCTAAAGTCATGGTTTAAGCATCATTTAAAGCTGCCTAACTTTCAAGGAAGGACAAAGGCATCCTTAATGGATGTTCAAGGAATGGCGCAAATGATCTGTGCTGGTTTTGGAGTAGGGATCCTGCCCACCCATGTTGTGAAAAAGTTTAAAGAACTAGGGCATCAGCTCCATGTTTATAAAGGCTCGGGAAAGCCTCTTCAAAACGCTATATCAGTAGCTTACCTTGAGAGCCGTACCCAAAGCCCTTCTGTTGAACAGACCCTTAAGTACCTCATAGAGAGCTTATAGTTATTACAATGCTCTACAAGGGCGCCTAAAACCTTGATATATGTCTAGAAAATAACCTTTGGAGATATTATGAGAAACCTATTTATCATGGCGTGTTTGGCCCTTTCAATTTCAGGACTTCAAGCAGAAACCCTCAACTGTGGTGGAACAGAGCCCTTTTGGAATCTTACCATTGATGAATCAAGCGAGAAAATCACATATGATGATTTTAGCGGGGAAGAATCAGATTCTACTGTTTATAAAAAACTAAAAGTTAAGACGACTTCCAATGATCTTTCAGTACGTTTTTTCAAAGCTAAGAAAGGACTTCGTGGTCAAGATGTAGCTTCTGCCTTTGTTTCAAAGACTGATGGAACTTACCGTTCATTTTGTAGTGATGGGATGAGTGACTTTAATTATCAGTATGAAATCTTCGCCAATATAGAAGGGAAGATCCTTCAAGGTTGTTGTGAGTCTAGGCTTGCTCCAAGACTTGGCGGAGAGTAATCCTAAGCAGGGTTTTCTGAATCAATATAAATAAGCTCAAGGGAGGCATGGTCCTCCCTTATTTTTTCCATGACGGCCTGAATACCAAATTGCTCAGTCGCGTGATGACCGCCGGCGAAGAAGTGCACTTCGCTCTCCTTTGCCTCATGCCAATCATGTTCAGAGATCTCCCCAGTTAAGTAAGAATCAAGCCCTGCCCGCATGGCCCTGACCCAATCCCCATTAGCGCCCCCAGTAATAATACCCATGGAGTTGATCTTAGTGACTTCTTCAGGTCTTGAATGAATGACTTCGTGATTGAGTTCAGTCTTTAGGAGCTCTCGCAATTTTTCAGGATCTTGAGGAGTCTTAAACTTTCCCTTTACCCCAGTAGGGGAGCCTTTATAATCTCCAAAGGGCTCTAAGTCTTGAAGCCCAATCTTACGGGCCACAGTAGCGGCGTTACCGACTTCAATATTAGCATCTAGAGGTAAGTGATAAGCAAAGAGGTTGATCTCATTTTTAACCAAAGGAAGAACTCTTTTAGCAAAGGGACCCGTTAAGGTTCTAGTGCCATGGAACTTCCAAAAGAGACCATGATGAACGATTAAGGCATCGGCTTTTTCTGAGACGGCCTTTTCAACCGAGTGCCTTGTGGCAGAGACGGCAAAAGCGATCTTTTTAATTTCTTCAGAGCCTTCAATCTGTAAGCCATTAGGCCCATAATCAGAAAACTCCTCTGGTGTGAGGAGCTTCTTTAAGTATTTGTTTAATGCTTTTGCCTTGATAGACATCTTGCCTTCTTAGTTTAAATTTCCCGGGTGCTCGTTTGTCACTTCTTTAAGAGTATGGGGAAGTTCAGGCTTTTTCAAGAGTGTGGCCCTGTTTATTTTAGTGGTCGACTTATGAATGGATTTCTTTAATTTCTCAACAGTAGAGTGAAGCTCTTCGTTAAAAGGAGCAATACTTAAGGCCTTAGAGAATTCATCAAGGGCGCGGGTAAGATTCTTTTTTAGCATCCAGGCCCTTCCGGCATTGATATAAGGGTATTCTCGGTTTTGATAATTAACGGCTTTTTTGGCCATATCAAACCACTTGAGACTCTCTTCAATCTGTCCTTCATTAAGAAGGTAAGAGCCTAAGTCATTATAGGGAGGGCCATAGTCAGCATCAGTTTGAATCGCTCTTAAGCAATAACTCTTTGCTTGCTCTAGATCTTCCATTAGAGAATAGGCCCAACCAATAAGAGTTAGCACCTCGGCGGTTTCAACATAGTTTAAGGCTTTATTAAAATGAGTCAGGGCCCTTTCAAAGTCTTTTTCAAAGATGGCCTGATGACCAGCATGAAGGTCCTCTTGGTATTTCTTTTTTCTTTGTTGAATTAACGAAGAGAGCATTCCGTTCTTGGCAAAACCAAATTCTTTGACTGACTCTAAAGGCAGGCTAAAAAGTTGATAGTTCACTGAAGGCTCCTCTTCCTCAAAGACCTCTTCTACAGAGTGAACAAGAGTTAAATTGCCAAGCTCACTAGGAGACTTGACTTCCTCTTTAACCACTTTAGTTATTGAAGCGATCTCTTCCACCTTCAAGATATTTAAACGGGGAACTTGTACATCAACTTCTGCATGATCCTTTAAATGCTTATGCATATAAAACGCTAATTGATAACTGGAGTTGATGAAGACCGTGAGCTTTTCCATCCAAGGAGTCTCATTGCCAATACAGTTCATAAGAAGGGGGAGGGTTTCGTAAAGACGGTGAACTTGGGTCCTTGCTTCTACTGGGCTTTCAATAGAAATATGGTTTCCAATACTATCTTCACTCACAAAGCAGCGGTTAAACTGATTGTTTAGTTGTTCCACTTTTTCAAATAAAACGACTTCGAACTCCTGATTCTTTCCCACTACTGTTACCTCAAAGAGGGCATGGAAAAGTCGGTCTAGGTAAGCACCTGCCGAAGAGAGCTCACCTGTGAGCATATTCTTTAAATTCTGGTTCATCATCCTTGAATCGCCTTTTTAAATTTTATTAAAGTCTTCCTAACTTTAATCCTATTTGCCTGGCAGCTTTAAGACAAGCAGCCTTTTTTAAAATTATCTAACTCCACATGAGTAAGAACAGACCTACTACTACAAAGCCTTCCAGGGCCATATAAAGGTCTTTTCTTTCGATTACTAGAGCAACTGACTCTGTCTTTCTGTTATTTCTTTTCATAAAAACATCCTTGATCTCTTCTTCGTTGAAGAGTTCTCCTAGGTTTCTATACTTCAATAAGCTTGCCAGTTTTGTTTATGAATTTACGGGAGGTTAGTCGGTGTCTTTATGGAGTAAAAGGGGCCTTACGGCCCCAATAATATTTTATTTAGGGAGTAAAGCCAGTTTTTGTTTCAACCTTCTCTGGAGTTAACTCCATGTACTGCTCAAACTTAAGCTTAGGCTTTGTTTTATGACCTTCTACATTGATTAAAAAAGGAGCGTACTTTCCGTACTTCTTCCATACGCTTCTGAGCTTATCTTGATCCATTGGACAAGTAAAAGTTGTTCCAGAGTCTATGCTCATCTCTTTTAAGCGCGCCTTGATCTTGGCTACTAACTTATCACCGTTAAAAGCAGAGCAATTGATTCCTTCGTCAAAGGCATCATCAATATAGTTACTAAAATCGATAGGGTTCTTATCAACTCTAACCCAAGCGTTGTTTTCACAAGTAATATAAGGACCCTTGTTTTGTCCTAGGATATCCTCATTCTTTTGAAGCATATGATTCCAAAACCTCATGCCATTAAAATTTGCCGTTAGATCACCATAGGCCATGACACCAGTGGTAGTAGCGCCCATATAGCCTGTTTCAGCCTTGAATCCGTGCTTAAGAGCGGCAGCTATGCCTTTTTTCTTAAGGTAGTTCTTCTTAAAATAGGCAAAGCCACTTCCTAAGAAGTGCTCAAATTTATCATCTCCTATAAAGACACCATTCACTTTTAGCATTGAAGCAGAAGGGTCATTAACAACTCGTGCCCAGCCACCTGGAACTGGTGCTTGATACCATTTCCAGTCCTGGTAAATACTTTCTTTAACAGTTGTTCTGATTCTTTCTAACTCTTCAGTTTGGTAGGCCCAGTTTGAAAATTCATCAGTATACTTATTTCTAAATCTTTTTCTTAAGACTTTATAAAGTACTTTCTCATCACAGCCCTTGTTTTCAAGGTTGGCCAGCTCGACGCCTTTTTGAAGAAGCTCGTTGGCCTTAATATTGACCTTAACTAGAGAGTCTTCTAGAGGGGAGAATCTTCCTGTGAAGCTATCAACTTCAGAGGCCATCACTGTAGCGCTTAGGCTTAGGGCCAATAGAGTGGTCATCATTTTCATGTCATTTCCTTTTTAAGTTAATACTTAGTTTTATCATGACCTTGCGGGGCCTTAGAGGGTTCTTGAAGAATTTACAAGGGGTGTCAGGTTTTTGAGCCCTATGATTATGGGGCTTTAGGACGTCGTCCGCTCTCGCTTTGCCTTCGCGGACATACATTCCATCCTGGAAATCGTCCGCTCTCAGCTCCTGCCTTCGCGGACATACATTCCATCCTGGAAATCGTCCGCTCTCAGCTCCTGCCTTCGCGGACATACATTCCATCCTGGAAATCGTCCGCTCTCGGCTCCTGCCTTCGCGGACATACATTCCATCCTGGAAATAAAAAAGCCTTTCATTCGAAAGGCCCTTTTACTCAATTCTCACTCTTAAATAGTTATTGATTACTTTTCAGCTTTGTATTTAATAAGGCGTTCATCTTTTAGTTTTCCATATCGGTTTGAGATCATCCCAAAGAGGCTGTCTTTCTTTCCGCCAACTGAGGCCACGCCTCTAAAGTTAAGGGTTCCACCTTTCTTGCTTCCTTTTTTATTCTTAAAGAACTTAGAAAAAGGATTTCCACCTTTGCTACCACTTTTCTTTGAGCGCCCTTTTCCGCCGCCACCAAAAGAGAGTCCACCGCCGCCACCGGAGTAGCTAATCTTACGACCACTAATACCAGTTCCTCCACGAGATCCTCCGCCTCCTGAGCCGCCACCGCCGCCACCAGAAGAAGCTGCTTTACCAACTCCGCCTCCGCCGCCACCGCCAGCTCCACCGCCGCCGCCTCTTTTCATGCTACCGGCCCCTGGGGAGGGATCGATAAAGGCCGTGGAGTTTTTAGGAGTCCCAACAGTTGTTCCAACTCCTGTAACCCCTTCGCCGCGTTTTCCGTCATCTGTTTCTGAATCAATACTTGAATCACTTGAATCTTCACGCTGAATCCCAGCGCTTGTATTTTGTCTTGAAAATCCACTTACATTGATGCCATTTCCATTAAACTCTCTCCCCCTATCAAACACAGGCCCAACAGCGGCGCATTCAGGAAGGGTAGGATCAGCTTGGCAGATCTCTGCATTAAACTCTTCAAAGGTTGGTGCAGCGTTATCTTCGTCAAACTTCTTAACATTATTAATAGCATCACTGATCCTATCTGATTGATCATCAAGGAGCTTAGACTTTAATAGGTTATCTGCGACGTCCACTCCCGCTTTAATCATGGCCGTCTTAATCTTTTGCCTACAGCTTACTTCGTTCATGATAAGAGAAACTTTTTGATTTGGTTTAAAAGGCTGTTCACATATTCTTTTGTTATTAAAGTTAGTTTCTACTGAAGGCGAGTTAACTACGCCTCTAATGGCACCCGTTGCTTGAGGAGGAGTCCCAGGAACTGAGCCAGCAGTATTGGTAGCAGGAGCAGGTTCATTTTCTTTTTCATGAGTGAACTTGAACATTGCCCTTTCACTTGATCCTGATCTTCCCGCGGTGCCGGGTCTGGCCATATTGGCCATGGTGTTTTCTCTTACCGTAATTGAAATTCCAACATCGTGGGCAGCTTGAACGATAGAATTCTTGTATCTTGTAAAGAGATCTGTATAGGGGGAGGCGGTTCCTGCAGCGGACTCAGTCATCTTTCTATTACAGGTTCCCATAAGGTCAGCCTGAGTTGGGATAGAGCCTAGAGCGGCATAGAGAGCTGCCATCTTTGCCCCAGAAAAAGCGGCTCTTGTATCAGTAATCTTCTTTTGTTCATCAGTCATGTCTTTTTGCGCCTGCATACCAGAAGTAATATCGTTGGCATTTTCTTGCGCCTTGATGCTTGCATCCATAGAGGCTTCTTGGAACTGAAAGGTCTGACCGACCTTCATGGCCTCGCCACCAATAAAGGCAGCGTTATACATATCAATGGCCTTGCTACAGGCGGGAAAGTCTTGTGTTTCAACGCCATTTTTCTTGGCGACAATCTTTTGATCAAAGGATCTTTTAATACTGTCGACGCCTTCAATTGACTTAGCTTCAGCGCTTTCATAGTCAACCTTATCAGTCATAAAGGCGAGGGCCGTACAAAGCTGAATCTTTTGAGAAATGGCTTTTGCTTCAGTTAGGGATTTTGACATTTGTTCTGCGAAGCCTTGGTTTGTTAAAGGAGCTGTTTGGAGGGCTACAAAAAAGTACCTAAGCTCTTTTACAAAGCTAAATTTAAAGAGGCTGGCTACATCACTTTGTCTTCCACCACTTCTTACAGTATTGGCCACATCAGACCAGTCGGTTCCTTCAGGAAGGTACTGCTCACATTTTCCAAAGAGGCTATCCTCAGTGGAAAGGATTCCATTCTCATCAGGAAACTGAATATTTTGAACAGCTTCGTTAGTTTCCTTATTAAGAGCAAGGTTAATATTTAGATTAGCTGTAGCCTTTTCAACAAATTTCTTAACTTTTTCTAAGCTATTCTCAGTTGTTGGGCCTTGATCTGACTGGTTTCCTGTTGGTGGCGGATCATCTTTTGGTTCAACTTCTACAGAAGCAAGTTCACGATTATCTGTATTAACCCCGTCTTGCTTTGTGACTTCTATTTCTTCCACGTCATCATTTAAATTATTAGTAACTTGAGCCGGAGCTTGAAAATAAGAGTTGGGATCAGTTGGGTCTAATTCCCTAGCTTCTAGATCCGCTTGGATCTTCTTCGAATCAGCATCAGATAAAGGAGTATTATCATCTCCATAAATCATGACGGCACTTCCATCATCTGCCTCAGCTAGAACAACAACCCTGCCATTGAACTTAAGAGGCTCATTTGTGTGACCAGCTAAGGAAAAGAGCAGGACACTTAAGAAGAGTAAGGCTTTAAAGATTGCTGTTGGTTTTGTTTTCATAATTAGTCCAATTCATAGTTTCTTAGTACTATTTTACTTCTCCTTTACGGTTACTTGAGTGAAAAACTTGAGTAAGTGGATTTTAGCCTGAAAATGGGGTAACTTAAGGTCTAAGTCTTTGTTTATACGAGGAGAATTTAGAGGGAGGACCCTTTGCCTAAGTGAGCGGTTTGCCTTAAATTGATGGCAAAACTTTGTAAACATCTGTTTGTACATAAGGACTGTTCTTAATGGAAGCGACCACTTTTCAATACCCTATACGAATACTTGAAAAACACCTGGATACCTTTGGGCATGTAAACAACGCTACCTATTTAGAGCTCTACGAAGAGGCCAGGTGGGATTTTATTGAAAGAAATGGATATGGGCTAAAGAAGATTCAAGAGACGGGCATAGGGCCTGTTATCTTAGAGTTAAAGCTTAAGTTTAAGCGCGAGCTTAAGAACAGAGAAGAGATCACTATAACCAGCGTCTTTAAGGAGATGAAGAATCAAAAGGTCATGGTTCTTTATCAGCAAATGCTAAAAAGTGATGGCAGCGTAGCTTCAGATTTAGAGTTAGAAGTAGGGGTCTTTGATCTAAGAAAAAGAAGCCTCATCAACCCTGACACGGGTTGGTTAAAATCAGTGGGTGTTAGTAATTTGGATTAACATTTACTACGTAGCGCTGATAGATGGTCTCTGCATGATCAAGAACAATATCTCTAAGGGCCATGTTCTTATAGGCGTCACTTTCTAGGAACTTTTTAAAAACATCAAAGCTAAACTCACTTAGGTACTCATCGGCTATGGGCCTAAAACTAAGATGCCACATCTCAGGGGCCACGCCTCCTCGGTCAACATCATAAGGTCTATAAAACCCAAAGGCCTCTCTATCACTTATCCTTTTATCAAGCCAAGAGGAGAGTTTCCCAAAGATTCCACCTTCTGAGTATTCTGAAGGAACTAACTGAACTCTGTAGTTTGGATCTGTTAAGGCCTTTTTATCAATGACATCAATATCTGTTCCAAAGTGATGACGGCTCACTCCAGGAAGAGCGCTCCATCTTAAGATGCGAAAGACAACTTCTTCTTTAGTTAATGAATCAAACTCTAGAGGCTCTCCATCATCTCCTAGAAGAGGTCTAAGACCCTCTGCCTTATTATTCCAAATCTGTAGTTGTTCTTCAAAAGGGCGAAAGGTGCTAATGGCCGTGAGGTCAAAGCCTTCAACGGCCGCCTCTTGTTTGAGAGAATTAAACGCAATAAGGACTTCCTGGTGAACCAGGTAGTCTTCATTGAGTTTGGTAAGGTGGTTTTGAGTTCTTCCCGTAAACTGATCTAGTCTTTCTTGATTCAAGATTTTATGCCTTTTATTTATTATCTCCAAAAAGTCTTCTCATAGCACTCTTAGAGTACCTTGCAGAGATGACCTTCCAAATAGAGACACCTTTATTTTTTACAATATCATTATCTTCGTAATCATACTTTTTTTCTTCCATAGCGCCCATCACTTTTCCGCTGCCTCCGCCGCTATTTAAAAAGGCAAAGTCATCTCCGCCTCTTTTAGAAGAACTAGCTGCTCTAAGACCACTACCTCCACCAAGAAGGGCTTTTTTACTAATGCCTGATGACTTCTCTGCTGCAGCTATCGAGTTTGCAAGAGTCCCTGTCGTTGGTCTACCTGAAGAAGCTAAGCTTCCTAGTGTTGAGCTGGCTGCAGCTGCTATTTGCTTAGGAGTTATTCTCTTTAAAGCCTCTTTGCCAATTTTATCCGCATCTAAGTTAATAGGAGGAAGACCCTCAGCTTTTCTATCTTCATTTGTTTTCGCTATTAATTGATCTACCGCTTTTCGAGTCTTGGATAATTGATTGTTTAAACTGCCACCGTTAAGTGAGCCAAGGGAAGTATTTCCATTAGCCAGGTTATTTACGGCCGAAGAGAGACCTGGCACACCAAGAGCCGTTCCAAGAGAGCTTAAAGAATTTGTTCCCATAGGCACTTTTAAACAAGCATTCTCACCAGTTGATTTATTGATCATACGGCGGCATTGACATTTCTTATCAACTTGGCCGCTAACAAGCATACAAACCTTCATCTTAGGATCAACCTTACCCTTATAGTCAGTAGCAGCTACCATAAGGTTTTGATCATTCTCGGCCCAAAGTGCTTGGCACTTGTTTGACTTAGTTCGGTCTTGATTCTTACTACCATCATTTTCATAACAATAACATTGAGGATTCTGAAGATCATTTCTAGCAGTAGGAGTGCAGTAGCCTGATCCTTCCATTGTATCTTTAAATTTAGCGATTGTTTCTTCTACGCCTTTTGCATTTCTTTTGGCTTCGTCTTCTTGTTTTGCGGCCATTCCTCTTAAGATTAGAGACCATGCTCCACTAGCTAGAGAGGCCCACATTACATGTGTAGAATTTAAAAGGAAGATCGAAGCACTTTTAGGATCTGCATCTGCAGCCACAGTAGCATTGTTCAAAATATCACAAGGATTAGTCATCGGAACAGCACCAACAGACGCAGTTGAGGCAGCTAATGCTGCTTTGGCGCTTATCTTTTCATAAATGGCAAAGCCTAAAGCAGCTGAGAAAGCAATCATTTGAAGTGTGTAAGCATTTTTTCTAGTCTTAGCGAGGCTAGCTACTTGATTCTGTTCTTCTTTAAGATATTCAAGTGCATTTAATTGGGCATTATAAGCATCTTCGTCAGCTTGCTCAGAATTATACTTATCACCAATCTTTTTGAATTTCTTTTTGGCCGTCAAGCGCATATAGATTTCAGTTAAGACCATAATAACTGCGCCGCCCATATAGATTTTTCTTGAAGTACACATATTCTCAGGAGCAGGCTTAGCTCCGGATGTAGCGTTAATAGCCATCCCTGCGTAAATAGCTTGGCCTATAGTTCCTAAGGTCGCAAGGTTTTGATCAGTTGAACTTCCATCATCACCAGCACTGACACCAGTTTCATTCGAAGCATAATTATCATGACAAGTTTTTCTTTTATCAGGATCAACCATCTCTGCACATTCTTTAAACTTTTCGCGTTCAACTGCTGCTTCTGCTGTAGTCACGCATCTGTTTAGACGGCAAACCCATTCTCTTGATTTATCTGAATAACAGTCCCTTTGTTTTTTATCCATCGCCACATCATTAGGATAGCTACAAGATTCTTGAGCAAGCAAAACAGTAGGAAGAGCAGGAGACATAACTGAAAAGATCAGAGCTAAGTTTAAAAATTGAATAGCGATAAATTTTATTGTCTTTTGCATTCTTTCCCCAGCATGGATTTTAATTCTTTTTACTATTATAAGAGAGCTTCGGGTTTGAGGGGAGACTTTGATTGAATCTTATTTAGTTTTTTTTAACTAAGTGCATGATTTTAGGCGTGGGAGGGGCATTTTCAAGGGATAAATCATAGGCTAGATTGCCTTTTTGATAGCCCTTTTAAATTGGCAGTCCCTATGAAACTTAGTGTTTTACTCATGTTTATCTCAATTGAGCTCTTTGGGGCTGAGTCTTCTTGGCGCTCAGGGGATGTTCTTCTTATTCCTCTAAACTGTTATAGCTGCCGTTATATTGAGTCTGAATCAAAGGCCCCTTTTTCTCATTCAGGTCTCTTATTAAAAATAAATGGACAGTGGAGGGTGACTCAATCTTTAGGAGAAGTTTCTTCATTAAGCGTTGCTAAGTTCTTAAGTATGGGAAGAAAAGGAGAGAAGGCCCTTCACCTTCGAGCTAAGTTCTTAAAAAAGAACTTAGCCGACAAGGAGATGGAGAAGGTCTTTAACCGAGACTTTAAAGGTCTTGGCTTTGACCCTGAATACAGGTGGAATAACTTTCAGGCCGATGGGAGTGAGTTATTATATTGCTCTGAATACATAACTAAGTTCTTAAATAGATTCCTCTCTAAAAAGATTATTCCTAAGGCGATGGATTATTCTAATAACTGGGACTATTGGTTTAACTATTTTAACGGTGACGTTCCTCAAGGGGAAGCTGGCAATAGCCCCGCTGATTTTTATTTCTCAAAAGATTTTAAAAAGATTAAGTATCTTTCCCTTTAAAAAGTAGGAAGGGGCTTATCATGGTTTATGACTTTAATAGATTTTGAAGATCTTTTTAAGCAAGGTTCAAGCTTATTTAAAGGGCAAGTCTTTAAGGCTTTTCCAAGGGCCGTAGCCGCGGCCTTAGATGATCCATTAAGATAACTCTCTTCACTATCACCAGAGAAAAAGTAATCAATCTTATCAGAGTACATTCTTCTTGAATCAACCATGGCGTCATTGAATTTTGTGTTCTTACTAGGAGAGTAAGAGCCAATGAGAAAGATTCTTTGTGAATCTTTAAGTTCTTGTGGATAGAGGTAAGTCTTAGCTTTAATGCCACCCTCTTTTGTTCCTGAAGAAACAAAACTAGGGATGTTGAATTTGGGAAAGCTTACTTTTTTCTTCGTGGGGTAGCCCGCTGCGATGAGAAGAATGTCTAACTTCTTTTTCATTGAATAATCAAAGGCCGCTTCCCAATAGGGGAGGCGTTGCTCACCATCTTTGTTAAAAACAACAATAGGATAGACCTCAACATTTTTAGGGGCGTGCTTTAAG
Source organism: Sulfitobacter sp. (assembly GCA_047630275.1). Classification (GTDB taxonomy): domain Bacteria; phylum Bdellovibrionota; class Bacteriovoracia; order Bacteriovoracales; family Bacteriovoracaceae. The sequence goes on from JBLHVN010000001.1 coordinate 1,345,786, forward strand.
AACTCCTCTAAAACCAGTTGACCATGAAGGCGAGGATGATTTCTCTTTAAAGTGCAGATATTTCCTAGGTCTTCTTTAGTTGCGTTAAAGACTTCTTTATATTGTTTGCCACAAAATCCAGTATCGATAATACCTACTTTTAAGTTGGCGGCAAATAGGCTTGGAATAAAAAAAAGGGCCAGTAAGAATACTGACCCTGTTTTATTAATGATCATTTGATCATTCTAGCACTAAATCTTAATCTCTTAAAGATTGAAAGGAGTAAATTGCCCTTCATTCTTATAAACTCTATCGTAGTGACTTCTAAACCTTTTTCTAAGGTTCTTCTTATAAGTATCTTCGATATCGTCTCTTACATCATCAACATAACCTTCAACCTTACCCATAAAATCTTTCTTGTATGGACCGTAGCTGTTCATGGCCTTATCAAGAGTATAGATAGCGTTTACAGCGAAGAGGTGAATGCCTAGGCTTGAATCACTTACGCTAGTCTTAGCAGCAGAAAGTAAGTGCATATTGTGAAGAGTCTTATCTTTGTAAACTCTCTTAGCAATATTCTTATCTCTGCTAAATACTTTTCCAGACTTATCGTAGGCAATATTGATGTTTAAGATCTCACCCATCATCTTCACGTTAAATGTTTCAGCCAGCTGTGATTGAGCCACAGTTGGTGAGAAGTATGAAGTTCCGTTTAGTGAAGTCTTGATCTTGTTAACATGATCTGATGCAGTCATCTTTAGAAGCTCAGCAAAGCCAAGGTAGTTAACAAAGTTTTGCATAGAAGCTTGAAAAGCAGGTAGGTTTGCTTTTACATTTTTAGCTCTAAGTGGGTTAGTGAAAACCATATTGATTCTACCAAGACCCGTAATATCTACTGGGAACTTACCAGCATCTTTAAAAGAAGCGGTTGAAGTAGCAAGTCTTAGAGACTCTTGGTTATTATCAACATAAACAAGAACGCTGTTTGTTGATTTAGCAATAGTGGCTTCAAATGGTCTAACAACTGATCCTCTTCCGTTATCCACAAGAAGAAGGGTCTTATTCTTAAGTCCATTATTAAGTGCCGTTGCATTTAAGCTGTTAAGGCTGATGTCTAGAACACTAACCTTTTTTACTCCACCAAGAAGAGCGATGACATCAAGAAGGTCTCTTGAATTACTGTCAGCATCTACAACGATAACAGGTACATCATTTCTTTTCTCAGCGTATGGTGCTTTTACCATAGTGTTAAAGACTTTATTGATTCTTCCAAGAACAACTCCGTTCTTAGAAACAGTCGCTGTAAAAGTAACTGGCGTATAAACATCTCTTTCATCACTTACTAAGATCTCAGCGTCAGTAAGCTTTGTTGAACTAGAAAGCTTTGATACTGGATCAAATCCTCTTGTGATCACTTGTGAAGTCGCGTTAGATGTTAACTTAACATCGATAGCTCCTGCGTAAGCTCTGTTAGAGTTATTCGTTACCGTTACGTTCATCTTGTTCTTTTGATTGATAAGAAGTTGTGAAGAACTTCCTAGAGCAGAAAGAGCAAGTGGGTATTGAACAGAGACATTCTTAGTATCAACAGCAAGTAATCCAGAGTTAGCGTCCATAAAGTGACGTCCCTGAATTCTTTTCTCAGCGCTTAGGGCCTGAGTTAAAGATAGCTTAGACTTATAAGTTGATCCGATTCTCGCTTGTGGTGGAATGACTCCTTGAGAGACACCTTTTAAAGTTGTCTTTGATCTTGGGCTTACACTTGTAAGTTTAAAACTTTGACCATTTTCCATTGTTACAACTACATTAGTAGCGGCTTTCTTTCCAAAGTTTACAAGCTTAATATTGTTAAAGGTTTTCTCACCTGGCTGGAAGACTCCATCAAGCTTGGCCACTTCATTGATTCCGCCATCAACAATTTGTGATTGAACGAACTTTAGAACTGGGTGGTTTTCGTAAACTGAACTAACCGCTGCAAGTCTTGCTTTTCTATAGATCTCTGTTTGAGCGGCAATATTTGATTGAAAAGTTGCTTCTTCATGTTGTCTGTATGAAGCGCTTCGGATTTGCTCGTATACATTGTTGAAAGTTGAGCTTTCAACATTTGCGTAAACTGATCTAAAAACATCGCTTGATCTATTTGGGTTAGCGCTGAATTGATCTCTTAATTGAGCGTAGAAGTTATCATAAACACCTTGGTAATCTCTATTAAAAGCAGAGCTCTCTCCAGATCTATAACCACTGTCTCTATGAGCTGGGTAATCTCTTGAAGAAAAATCTTGATAAGCACTTTGGTATGATTGGTCGTAATAACCAATATAGTATCTTTCAATCTCACGGTCATAGGTTAAACGTGTTGCTTGAAAGTAACGGGCCTCATAACCATCAAGGTGAGCAAGACGAGCGAGTCTGCTTGGAGCTTGAGGTCTAGGGTTCCAATGACGTCCTTGACGAAAGTCACTTGGAAAACTTGGAATATCATGTCCAAAAGATCCAGCGAAAGGACCGAATCCGTCTTCTACTTTAAGATCATTTGTTTCATACTTATCAATGGCCTGAGATTCACCTTTAGCCGTTCCAACTCTTTTACCAGTTGTGACTGATCTTTGAAGACCGTCGTTCTCACCTTGCCCTTGACCAACTTGAGCGGCATCAGAGTTTTGAGCTCTTTGAGTTCCGGCAGCGCTACCTTCTCTATTTCCAGCATCAGAATTACCCTGACGTGTTCCATCGATAGTTCCGTTCTGAGTTCCTTCTTTAACAGCGCGGGCAGCACCGTCAACATTTCCACGTGAGTGACCTACATTATATGAAGATTGTTGACCATCTCTTGTTCCAACGCTTTCACCATCTCTGTATCCATCTTGATCACCAAAACGACGACCACGGGCCTGAGCTAGTTCTAATCCTTCTTTTTGACCAGAATCACGTCCAAGCCTCGCCCCTCTAGAGTTGGCATTTAAGACGCGGGTGATTACTTCTTGTCGCCTGGCCATACGGGCCTGATCGACTTTTCTGTATTCAGCAGTCTTTAGCTTTTGTTGACCTAGCATAGGTTTTAATTGTTGATTAGCTGTCTTTATCTTTGAATCAACAGCGGCTAGTTCGGCTTTCTTAGCTGTTACAGCTGTTGTGCGAGCTGCGTTTTCAGTTGTGATATCAGCAATCTTTTTATTGGTCTGATTCAAAGATTTCTTAGCCGCCTGTGCCGCAAGCTTAGTCTCAGCAGCGCCTTTAACAGCAGCAGCATGTTGAACCGTTAGGTTAGCAACACGTTTTTTCATCTTATCGACTTTTTGCTGACATTCAGGAGTAGGAGAGGCCGTACAGTTTGACTCTTCTGCTGCTAGTTTTTCTTTAGCTTTATCTAATTGTTTTTTCGCCTGAGCTTCACCCTGAGCCGCTGCCGTAGCTATGGCCTGAGTATCAGTAGCTGCTTTTTTAAGCGCCGGAAGCTTAGCTTCAAGTTGTTGCTTCTTTTGAAGCGCTGTAACGATCTCGTTTGAGAGCTTTGTTACTTCTTGATTCTTTTTCTTTCTGTCTTTTTGAAGAGCTTCTAATGCAGTTTGCTTAGTTTCTATTCTCTTATTAAGAGCTTCTACTTCAGTCTTTAGGACTTTCCATCTTTTACGGATAATCTGAAGCTTTTGATCATCAGAGATTCTAAAGGTAGGTTTTCCAATATATTGATTCCGCCAATCATTCTTGTTAGAGAAGATGTCCTTAGAATTAAAGTTATTGTTGTTACCGTGATTGTTACCACCGTGATGTTGAGCCATTGCCGCGCCTGAAACTAGTTGTGCAGTTAGTGCGAATACTGCAAGCATCTTAGTCTTCATTGTTAAATTCTCCTCGGTCATTTTGGAACCATAGTGCCAGTTGGCACCACAAAAAAACCATTTTTGGGCCGTAATTGAGCCTTTTGGTGTGCAAAAGACCCCAAAACGAACTCCGTTTCATTTATAGGGTTAAGTTAAGAATTAGATTAGCAAAAGAGGGGCCACTGATGGCCAAAAACGTGACGCGTTGTATTATTTACAATGGGCCGACAGTTAATGGGAGATTATTTCAATCGATATTGAGTATTATGCTGTGGCCGATAGATTCATCCCAATCAAAAGGGAGTTTTAATGATTTTTAAGTACTTAGCTGTTTTGGCTTTTCTATCTTTATATACAAATGCTTTTAGCGCTGAATTTATATCCGCTAAAACATCTAAATCCTTTATTTCTCAATTAGAGAAGATCACGGCAGAATCTCCTGAAGAGCTGATTCAAGTAGATATCAAAGGATCGAGAAATAAGTCGGTTTATCCCGCCGGGGATCTTTATATTCTTTTGGCCGTTGGGAAGAAAGATCAGTCTATGACGAAGACTGAGTATCAAAAACTATGGGGTATCATGAACTACCTCTCTGATGCTGGCTTTAGAGTTATGATGAATGTAAAAGCCAAGGTGGCCCACCTTGAAGCGGCCATTGATTCCGTTGATACAAGCTTGATCATGTGGTCAAGCCACGGGAATAAGCATAGTTTTTATGATTACAATAGTAAGCCAGTTCCTTATGATATTTTTAAGAATGCCCACGAAGGACTTTATCAATTTGTCCTAAGTTCCTGTCATGGGCGATTGGCCCTCGATGCTAATTACTCAGTTCCAAAAAGGATTAAGACTTGGGCCTGGAAGGGACTGACTAATAGCTCTGAGTTCATCAGCTTCTTACTCTCAGACACTTGGTCTGCAAAAAAGAAGTAGGCCATCTTTAATAAGGCTTTTTTGAAATGGTTAATAGTTTAAGCAATGATAATGGTCCTGGTTTAGAGAGTTTCTTTACAGGGCCTATCTTTGAAGCATGCCTCTTTAAATACCCCAAAGGGCCTTATCTAGAAATTGGATGTGGATTAAAGCCCATCCTTCCAGATCTCTTTAGCCCCTTAGGACCCGTTGATTGTTTAGATATTGATCCTCTTGTGATTCAAGAGCTTAGAGACTCTCAAGTTTCCGCTGAGCTTTTTGAGGGAAGTATTTGTGATTTCTTAGCCAGAGAGAAGTACGCCTTTATCTTAGATGCTCACCTTCTTCATTGCTTATATGACTTTGAAGAATATAGAAGGGCCTTAAGAAATTGTTTTCTGTCTTTAAAAGAGGGAGGGCTCTTTTTCTTAGAAACCATGATCTCTCATTCTTCCATGAGCTTTGAACAAGGGCTCTCCTTTGATGAAACGACCTTTCAGCTGAGAAAAGGTGACATGGTAAGTCGATTGATCCTTCCAAGCCTTCTCATTGAAGACCTCTTTAGCTTAGCTGGCTTTAAGATAGAACAACTTAGGGTTTATGAGGACCTTCGGATGATCCCCCATGATCACCGAGAATTACCTCTTTTAGAGGATCCCCAGGTCCTCAGAATAATTGCCAGTAAGCCAATCTCCCTTTAAGCTATAAGGATGTGGGAAGCAGCATCTAAGATTTGGAATTTAATTCGGACACCTCTTTTTGAGATCAGTGGAAACAAGTTTTCCATCATGTCTCTTATCCTAGCTTGTATTGTCTTCTATCTTTCGGTGATCCTCTCTCGCATGACAGAGCGGTTTATAAAGAATCTTCTTGATGGAAAAGATATAGACCCTGGTGTTAAAGATAGTATATCAACCTTTACCCGCTACTTAGTTGTCATCATAGGAACCTTGATAACTTTAGACACTGTTGGTGTGTCTCTCTCTTCACTAGCGGCACTCGGTGCTGTCTTAATGGTTGGTATTGGTTTTGGTCTACAAAATATTACCCAAAACTTTATCGCTGGACTTATTATCCTCATAGAACGCCCGATTAAACTTGGTGACCTTGTTGAAGTAAAAGGTGTTTCTGGAAAAGTTATACAGATAGGTGCCAGGTCGACTTTAGTTAATACAAGAGATGATATAACGATCATCGTGCCTAATTCACAGTTCATCGCTGAGCAAGTTATAAATGAATCCTTTTCAGGAGAAAGAATTAGGCTTCATATCTCTGTTGGTGTGGCCTATGGAACAGATACACGAAAAGTAGAAACGGTCTTAAAAGAAGTCGGAAATGCTCATGATAAGGTTCTAGATTATCCTGGACCATCAGTTATCTTTGTCTCATTTGGGGATTCTTCTTTAAACTTTGAGCTTAGAGTTTGGACTAAAGAACTTTGGGATAATGAATCTTTAAAGAGTGATATTAGATTCGCCATAGATGAAGCCTTTAGGACTGAGAAAATAGCGATTCCTTTTCCTCAAAGAGATCTTCATATCAAGTCCACTGAGGTCAGCTTACACAATTAGGTAGGGACGCCTGATTTTAGAGTCAATTGCCAAAGTTTTAAGCCGGCCAGTTTCAAGCTAACCCCCTAGATTCAGTTCAGATTTTACCCATTTTTAAAATGACTCCATAATGGCATTTCATTCAAATGTTGCACGTCGGAGATTAAGGAATGGAAAAAGCATTGGCGCCCGAATTCGGGTCAAATCAGTATCAAATTGAAGCAGTTGTACAATCCCCTGGAAGAGAATCTACGCCTGGAGCTGTCTTAGCATTAAGACCCTTTGAGCTTAGCAGTTTTAAGATGAAGGCCTTTGCCTGCCTTATTGATCAATTTGTACTGATTATCCCAAGCCTTTTCTTTAGCGCTACCATGACCCTTATTTGTTTCTCAAGCTTGTCTGATCTCGGTCTTAACACGGATTTCATGCGGGCCCTTTGTGTGGGCTCCGGCGTCGCTTCATTCTTTAGTGCCCATTGGCTTTATTTTACTCTTTGCGAGTCATCTTCAAAGGCGGCCACCATTGGTATGAGTGTCCTTGGCATTAAGGTTCAAAAGGAGGAGGGAACTAAGCTTAGCTTTCTTGAGGCCAATAACCGCTATTGGTTATGGGTCTTCTCTAGTGTTCTTTTTGGCATGAACTTCCTAGGTTTTTTAGGAAAAGAGAAAAACCTCTTACACGATAAGCTTTGTCATACTGAAGTGGTAAGAGAGGCCTGATCAATTCTTCTTGCCAACTCAAAATCTAAAACACTTAGGTCATCTTTTGTATGAGTCCATAATTCTACTTCTAAATGCCCCCATCCTAGTTGAATTTCAGGATGGTGGTTTAGCTCTTCACTTAGAATAGTGATCTTCTCTAAGAGTTTTATAGCGCTCATATAATCTGCAAAGCTATAGCTTCTTCTGATTCTTGTTTTGTTAAAACTAAAATCCCAATCACTATGAAGCGCCTTTAGGAGTTCGTTTTTTTCTTCTTCACTCATAATTGAGAGAGCCTCTCTTTTAAATTAGTAGAGGCCGTCAGGGCCCGTCCCATGACAAGAAAGTCTGCTCCGTCATTAAAAGCCGATGTTGGGGTAGCGACTCTTTTTTGATCCCCAGCCTCTTGTCCTTCAAATCGGATTCCAGGTGTGACTTTGAGGGCCTTTAACCCAAGTCTCTTCTCAAGGTTAGTAACAGCAGGTAACTCATTAGGTGAGAGGATAAAGCCATCGATGTTTTCTTCAAGACCTATAGTAAAAAGCCTTTCAAAGTCAGCTGCCTCACCACTTAGGTTCCAAAGTTCAGAAAAATCACTTGAGCCTAGGGAGGTAAGAAAACTAACCCCTAAGATCTTAGTCTTTGGGATGTATTGATCCCGGGCCAAAAGAGCGGCCTTAATCATTTCGCGCCCGCCGCTTAAGTGGATGGTAAGGTAATCAATAGGAAGCCCTTCCATGGCCTTGATGGCCTTAGCTACAGTGTTTGGAATATCGTGAAGCTTATAATCAAAGAAGATCTTCTTCTTATACTTATTCTTAAACTCAATCAGCCCATCTCTTCCATACTCAGTAAAGAACTCAAGGCCTAGTTTTATATTAACTGGAGCGTCGCCAAGGTTTTCCATGAATTGATCTCGGGCGGCCTTGTCCATATTGTCCATGGCCACAAAGATCTTCTCCATCTTACTCATTGCTGAATCTCCTGAACACTAACGGGGATTAAGTCTTGAGAAAAAGTTCCAAGGAGGGCCTCAGTGACGGCCTTGATATTTTCTTCTCTAGTAAAAGTAGGCACACCATAACTGATGGCCGTGTTCCTAATCACTTCACCATCACTTTTAGAATCTCCCATATTCTCTGGAGTGTTAAAGACCATAACCATATCTTCATCTTTAAGAGCGTCTAATAAGCTAAGCCCATCATCTTCACCAATCTTAGCCACCTTGGTGCAAGGAAGGCCTTGCTTTCTCACATAAGAACAAGTTCCTGAAGTGGCCAAGAAAGTATAACCATTTTGATGAAGCTGCTTTAGGTAGGGAAGGATAAAGTCTTTTCTATTATCAGCGAGGGAGATGAGAACCTTTCCGACTCTATTAAGGTTTGGATAATTTCCTAGATAACTCTTAAGGATGGCCATCTCTTTATCGTAATCAATTCCTAGGGTCTCACCAGTTGATCTCATCTTTGGGCCTAAGATAATATTATCATCTAAGAAACGGTCAAAAGGAAAAGTGGATTGCTTAACACAGAAAAAAGGTGCCAGCTCTCGATCCCAACTCTTTATACTCTCTCCAAGCATGGCGTCTGTAGCAATGCCTGCAAGATCCATGGCGTAGGCCTTAGAGAGAAAAGGGATGGTCCGTGATCCTCTTGGATTGGCCTCTATACAATAGATTTCTCCATCTTTAACAGCGTACTGAATATTAATGGGCCCTAGGATGTCTAAGTGATTAGCAAGTTGAACTGAAATCTCTTTCATCTTTTTATAGAGCTTATCAGTGAGAACAACAGGGGGAGTGATCATGCCACTGTCTCCTGAGTGAACTCCTGCGTGTTCAATATGTTCACAAACCGTAAAGACATGATTTCCATTTTTATCGCGGATTAGATCCACGTCATACTCAAGGGCCCCTTCAAGGTAGGTCTCTACTTGAAAAATAGTTGAAGAGCTCTTGAGTTGCTCTTTAAGTTGAGCCGGTAGGGCCTCAAGATCATCGAAGCTATGAAAGATGTACATTGATTCGCCGCCGATGACATAGCTTGGTCTAATAATAACAGGGAGACCTATTTCAATCATGGCGTTTCTAAGTTGCTTAAAGCCTTTTACTTCTTTAGCCGTTGTTTGGGCGAGTCCACATTTTTTCGTCACTTCACTAAAGAGCTTTCTATCTTCTGTTAGATCGAGAACTTCAAGAGTGGCACCAAGAAAATTGATATCGAGGAATTCTTTTCTAAAGTTCTTCTCTAAGTGATTTCGAATCTTAATTCCGGTTTGCCCACTAAAGCTTGTGATCATACCTTCAACTTTTTCGTTGCGGGCAATATCAAAGAGGTCTTCAGAATATAGGGCAGAAAGATACAGGCGGTCAGAGCTATCATAATCTGTTGAAACTGTTTCAGGATTTGAATTGATCATGATGGACTTGATGCCCTTTGTTTTTAAGTGGCGGCAACTCTTTACGCAAGAGTAATCAAATTCAATCCCTTGGCCGATCCTATTCGGACCTGAACCCATGATGGCCACGGCCCTTCCATTTGCTCCGAGAGAGACCGCTTCGTTTTCTTCTGCGTAAGTTGAATAGAAGTAGGGGGTTTCTGCATTGAATTCACCTGAACAAGTATCAACGGCCTTAAAGACCGGGAAGATATTATTTTCATGGCGGTAGGTAAGGATATCTTTTTGCGCCTTATTGGTTAAAAAGGCCAAATGCTTATCAGAGAACCCAAGAGATTTATAAAAACTAAAGTTTTCATAGAGAAGCTCTGGAGACTTCTTTAAGTCTTGTTCAACTTCAATAAGCTCCCCCACTTGATCTAAAAACCAAGGAGTGATCTTAGAATGCTCGTGAATATCAGTTTGGCTCATACCTTGGCGCATGGCCTCCATGACAGTTAAGAGGCAAAGCTCTTGCTGATCAAGAAGACGCTCCCTTAGATAACTCATAGTCACGTCAAAGGGGGTGGTTTTTAACTGGGCCAGCTCTGGAATCTCAAGCCCAAGCTCTAAGCTCCGAAGGGCCTTTAAGAAAGCTTCGTTAAAGCAGCCCCCAAGGGCCAGCACTTCTCCAACAGATCTCATCTGTGGGCCAAGCTTTCTTGAACTTGTTGGAAATTTATTAAAGGGGAAGATTGGAATCTTCACCGCAACATAATCAAGGCTTGGTTCAAAGGCAACTGGAGAGGCTTGAGTGATATCATTTAAGATTTCTTTTAAGGTGAAGCCAAGGGCCAATTGAGCAGAAATCTTAGCAATAGGATATCCCGTCGCCTTAGAAGCAAGGGCCGAAGAACGGCTTACTCTTGGGTTCATCTCGATGACAACGATATCATCTTCATCATTTGGGTTAATGGCGAACTGAACATTGGCGCCACCTGCGACGACTCCCATATGCTTAGCAATGGTTAAGGACATGGTTCTAAGTTTCTGATAACAGCGGTCGCTAATCGTTTGCGCCGGAGCCACTGTAATGGAATCACCTGTATGGATTCCACAAGGATCAATATTTTCGATGGAGCAGATGATCACTCCGCTCTTTTCACAATCAACCATCACCTCAAGTTCAACTTCTTTCCATCCAAGAAGTGATTTCTCCATGGTGATGGGAAATTTAAGATCACTTGTGAAGACATCTTTTAATTCTTCCGAGTTGTGAACCAGGGCCGCCCCTTTTCCACCTAAAGCAAAGTCACGCCTTATAATAAGTGGGTAGCCTACTTTAGAAGTTGCCATCATCAGGGCGTCTTCTTCACTCTTACCTTTAAAGCGCTTTCCAGTCTCGTAACCAAGAGTCTTAAGCTCTTTAGCAAAGAGGTCTCTGTCTTCGGTTTTATTAATGGTATCAACCTTCGCTCCTAAAAGAGCGACGTTGTGATCACTTAAATAATTTTCTTCTTCAAGTTCAACACAGATATTAAGGGCCGTCTGACCACCCATGGTGGAGAGAACTGCATCGACATTTTCAATCTCGATGATCTTCTTAATGGTCTCTTTATTGATAGGTTCTATATAAGTCTTATAGGCCATATCAGGGTCAGTCATTATCGTAGCTGGGTTAGAATTTAAGAGAACAACTTCTATCCCAAGGGCCTTCATTGATTTACAGGCCTGAGTTCCTGAGTAATCAAACTCACTGGCCTGACCAATCTTAATGGGACCAGATCCTACAAGAAGGACTCTTTTATATTTCATCTCTTTTTTAATAGGCTGACTAACATCAATTAAAGGGTGAAGAGAATCTGTGTTAACAGGCTCGTTCTTCCCTTTTAAGAACTCTTCCACTTCTTTAAAGAAGATGGCCGCATCACTTGGTCCCGGGTTAGCTTCTGGGTGAAATTGAACCGACCTTAGAAAATTATCCGTGCTTCCGATGCCTTCAACTGATTTATCAAAAAGACTTTTATGATGTATAAAGATCTCACGATCTATGGGATTAGACTTAGCTATCTTTAAAAGGCTTTCTTCATCTGTAGCGTAGCCATGGTTTTGACTAGTGATGAGAATTTCTCCCGTAATCCTATCAAGAACTGGGTGATTGATTCCACGTTGGCCAAAAGGAAGCTTGATCACTTCCGCCCCGAGGGCGAGGGAGATCAACTGGTGCCCAAGGCAAATTCCTCTCATGGGAATATTAAGCTTAAAAAACTTTTTTACTTCTTCGATTTGAACTTTATATTCTCTTGGATCTCCAGGACCATTGCTTAAAAAGATCATACTTGGCTTATAGCTCGCCACTTGTTCAGCTGTAGCATTGTAAGGCAAGGTGACTAGGGGAAGTTTCATGGCCATAAGGTTCTTAACGATGGCGTCCTTAACGCCGTAGTTGATAAGAACTATGGGATTATCTCCAGCAATCTCTAATTTCGGCTCATTTTGGCTGACGAGGCTCAGCTCGTTACAGATAAGCTTTGCCTCTGTGAATTCTTTCACGCTTGGAGTCTTATGATTAAAACTTAAAACTGACTTATGACTCTTTTTTGAGTTTACAAGGTACTTAACCAAGCTTCTTGTATCCATTCCTGAAACTAAGGGGCGCTCAGTTTTTAGGAGAAATTCATTAGGGGAGAAGTTCCTCGCTATTAAGGCCGTAGCGTGAGACTTCTCACTTTGATCCACTCTTTTGTCATACTCGTAATTTCCCACATGGGCGGTTGAGAAGATTATATGCTGACCTAGAAAACTAGGGTCACTCATGGTCTCTTGGTAACCACTCATTCCAGTAGTGAAGGCCGCCTCACCCCAGAGACCACCTTCAATTTCAGGGTCATCTTTCTTTCGGTTGATATAGCCTTTAAAAGATCTTCCATCTTCAAAGTGCAGGTAAACTTTTGATTGTTTTAAACTCTTTCTAAACTCACTAGGGGTCACGTATGTCTCCTTAAGGTTAAATAAAAAATAGGGAATAGCGAAGAGGCGGTTTCGCTCAATAGGGGATAAATAATTTTAGAGGGCTTTAGGCCCTGATTTAATCTTTGCATCGTCGCCATTAAGCTCCAACTGGGAGCTGATATTTCTATTGGTTAAGATGGCCGTGATGATGGCCATCCTCATGTATGTGCTGTTTTCAACTTGTTTATAGCCTCTATATAAAGGAGAGTGGATCAAGTCTTCACTGATCTCAACCCCAATATTGGCAGGTCCTGGGTGATAGACGAAGATCTCTTTATCAAGCTTACCTAGAGTGTCTAGGCTGACACCAAATTTTTCATGATAAGTGGCAAAGTGTTTATCTTCAGTGCCCTTGTGGCGCTCTTTTTGAATCCTTAAAAGATAGATACAATCAGATTGTTTAATCGCTTCATCTCTATTGTCAGTATGTGTGATTGAGTCACTCTCACTGCTCGAAGGAATATAGCCTTCAGGTCCACAAAGAATAAGCTTCATTCCAAACTGGGGAAGAAGTTCAACTAAGGAGTGAGTCACTCTTGAATGAACACAGTCTCCAATGATGGCCATGGTCTTTCCGTTTAGATCACCTAAGTCACCTATCATGGTGAAAAGATCTAGGAGGGCCTGAGTAGGATGTTGGTTACTTCCGTCGCCGCCATTTATGATCTTTAAAGGAGGGTTCTCTTTAAACTGAGAAAGTTCATTGGTAACTGAAGTTCTGATAATGCAGCAATCTACCCCTTGATAGCGAAGAGTTAAAAGGGTCTCCTCTAAGGTTTCACCTTTTTTAAGAGAAGAGGTTTCTGCATTGAAATCTATGTACATGCCACCGAGCTTTTGAATAGCGATGGCAAAGCTATGTTTTGTTCTGGTTGAATTTTCTAAGAAGCTCGTTGCGATGACCGGGGTTCTAAAGCCGGTGTAGAAACTCTCTACAAGGTCTTTGTCTTTTTTCTTATAATCTGATGTAAGGGATAGCAGGGCCTTGATCTGGATTAGACTTAGGTCGCTGATATTTTCTAGAACCGCTGGAAACCCTTTCATCACTTCCTTTCAGGTTATTAAACCTGCAATAGAACTCGTGTGTTTGTTTCAACACAAAAGCGGTGGTAGACTTCGTTAGTAAGTCTAAGATACCCGACTTAATTTGGAAAGAATGAAAGAGTTAAATGTTTATGACACGTCGATTCAAAAAGAAGCCTTAATCAATGAACTTAAGGGAAACTTATTTGAATTCCTAGTTGGGCAATGTCTAGCTAATTCTTATGGCCTTGAAGGGGAATTTCTTGGCTCAATCTCTCCGGAATTCACAGATCGTCTCCAAACCTATGAACTTTGGCTGAGGGAAAACTCCCCAGAACTTTTAGAGAAACTGCCTCACTTGGCCAGGTCAACGGCTGAATTCTTCAAGAAAAAGGAAATGGATAGAATTGACGCCATCCTCTTAGTAGGAAAGGTTCTTGGAGGAAGCAGTGATCAAAGGGCCAAGGAAGCTGATCTTCTCCTTAAAAAGAAGGACTCAGTAAGTTCTTTAAGCCTAAAGCTCTGTAAGGAAAATTCTTTTGTGAACACTAAGAGCGCCGGTGCAAGGAGCTTCTTTCCAAAGTATTTTTCAAAGAGTTTTCCGAGTGCCAGAAGCGCTCAAAATAATTTAAATCATAAACTAGAAGAAGATTATAAAGAAGTAAGCATGGCCCTCCATGAGATGGCAGGGCTTCCTGTAGAACAGCAGTTTGGTACAGCATGGAAAGAGGCGGGGCTCCCCCTTCTTCCTGGACAGTTAAACACTGAGATGAATAAAAGATTAAAAGAGCATTATTACTATATGATCCAATCTTTCTATGAAGTTTGGGAAAACCTTTATAAGAAAGATCATAAGAAGTTTAAAGATAGCATGATGCCCTTGCTAGGTTTTGGGCATAAAGATCTGATTCAGCTTTCTTGTTTTTATTCAGGGGATTATCAACTAAGCTTTAACAATATAAAGAAAGCTCAGCCTTATAGGTTAAAACTCGAAGAGGCGGTCTTGATCCCACCTAAAGAAGGGCTAAGTTCTTTTGAAATGAAGATGGAAGACTGTAGTTTTCAAATTAGGCTTAAGCCTATGAATAAATTTACAGTTCCCGGGCTTAAAGTAAACTGCTCGCTTAAATTACTAAAATAGATTGGGTTTAAATAAATGAACGACATTATAACTTATCTTATCTCACCTCAAAGGCCCACGGAAGATCCGGGATTTAAGTATTCTTGGTATCAATCAATTAAAGAAGTGCGGGATTGTTTAATCTCTAACCCCACTGATTGTTTTATTATTGATTATTCTCAAGTTGATCACGGCTTTCATTTTGATAAGGATCTTTTCTTAAAAGAAGCGCGGGATTTTTCTTCTGTTCAGGGGCTTGCTTTTAAGATCAATAAAGGAGAGCCCTTAATAAGCCTAGGCCCTGATTTTAAAATGCTAAAGGAAGAAGCCTCTCCTAATGATATTCATAGGGATGGACTTGTGAGAGTGCCTCTTTATTATTTATCAAAAGTAGCCTCACTTGATTTTATCACTGATCAAGGGGTTCAAATCCCTCTTTTAAATTATGGACTGCCTATTGCTTTTTCTAAGGTAAATCTTGATTACCGCAAAAAAGTTCCCGCACTCTTTCTCGACCGAGATGGGGTTGTTAATAAAGACGTAGGTTATGTTTATAAACATGAAGAGATTGAGTATATAGAAGAAATATTTCCTATCATTAAGCTCTTTAATGAAAGAAATTGGCCAGTCTTTATTATCACCAATCAATCTGGCGTCGCTCAAGGAATGTATAGGGAAGAAGACGTAAGAGCTCTTCATAAAGAAATGGAAGTTGACCTCTTTAAAAGAGGCTTAGTCATTAAGGAATGGGTCTATTGTCCTTATCACTTTGAAAAAGGGCAGGGGGACTATAAGAGGCATAGCTTTACAAGAAAGCCAGGGGCAGGCATGGCCCTTTTCCTTCTAGAGAAATATGCCATTGATGTTGATAAAAGTTTTATGATTGGAGATAAAGAATCAGATCAACTTTTAATTAAGGGCCTCAACTTTATCCAAGTAAAAGGCAACTATGCCTACAATGAAGCCAATGCTTTTTGCTTTGATTCGTTTTCAAAGATTCAAGAATATATTGAAGGCAAGATTGTTTAAAAATAAGCACTTGCCAAAGCGCGTAGAAAAGAAAAAAATAAGATAGTAAGTAATTGTTTGCTACCAATGGAGATACCAATGAAGTTAGCTCTCATTATACTAGGTCTCTTTTTTCTTTCTTTAACTGTTCGCTCAAGAGAGCTTACTCTTTCTGAAAGAGGAGTGCTCTTGGGCCTTCAAAAATCTAGTGAAATTAAAACCTATATGACAGATAAGATAATTAAGACTGACCTTTCAATGCGCGACTATATCGGCTTCTTGGCCCTTCGCCGTGCTTGCGATCCGGTCAATATCTTGGTCCGCCATATTGAAAAGCAAGATGAAAACTTCAAGGATCAAAGCAAGAGCCTGGCACCTTTGATGAACGCTTGCGAGAAAGGCAGCCTTGGATTGACTCATCTTTATATTGGTCAAAACCACTAATATCATTACTTTTTACACTGTGCATTAACAAATGACTGTTTTTAGGATACGCTGGCGCCTAACTCTATCCCCGAGGTGCTAATTATGCGTATTCTAATGTCTTATCTACTCTTTCTCGGCCTTTTTGCGAATCAGGCCAATGCTTTTGATGGAGCCATCACTGATATTGGCCCTGAAAAGCAAGATAGGATTGAATACCTACTTAACCGCCATAAACCTACTTCAGTCAGACCTGAATCTTGTCCTATGCAAAGTAATAAGCATAAAGACATCCTTGGGAAGATCGAAAATATTAAGAACCTCTTTAAAGATAATTGCACCAATACAGACCCGGCACGCCTAGAAGAGCTCCTCTCAGGGGCCACGTCAATTCAATCTGAAATAAACGCGGCCCAGGCCCAAACCGGTAGCAACCAATCAACAAGTATTCCAACAGAAGTTAACGGACAAGACATCAGCTCTGTGGTTAACAATATCAATGGCATCTTAACAACAGGTCAATGTAAGTTTAAAGATGGAAGCTTTTTAGAAAACACCGCTGATGTGATCACTAGTTTTTCTCAAATGGGTCTACTTGTTCCTAATTCAAATGGTCTTGTGATCTCTGCGGGAGGATTAGCTTTATCTTCTATCCTAAGAATCATGCATAGCCTTTTTACACCACTTTTTGATTTTACAAAGACAAGTGAGAGGCAGACTTTTATAAAACTAAATTGTTCATTCTACGATATAAGAAGAGACATTGAAGCATCTGGTTTTATGGACGTTTCTTCAACTCATCATAAAGATGATCTTGATGAAGTTAAATCGATTGTTAAAGAGCTTGAAGAAAAACTAGAGAATATTGATAAAGAGAAGGCCTCAATCTTAACAAAGATCTCTAAAGATGAAGCGGCTTTCATCAAAGATAAACTAGGAACTTTAGACGCCCTTTCTAAAATAATTGAAAAGGCAAACCTTATTATTAATGAAAAGGTTCAAGACAACGCTGGTGTTCCTGCCAATACAAAGAAACTCCAAGTCATTCAAGAGCTAACCCTCTTAAAAGGAGAGCTAAGCAGCCTCTTAAGCGCCTATACTGAAAGCGGAATGAGTAAGATTCCTCCTATGGATATGATGCTCAATGAGGAATTAAAGAAGTTAGACTTTAGCGGGGAGAACCTCGAAGCTTATATGAAGTTAGTCAAAGAAGATGTGAATGCCTTTAATAATGGATTTAGGGCCAACCTCCTTTTTCACTTTGATCGAATCTCAAATGATATCGCTACAAGTGCCAAAGATCTTAAGAAGAAATTCAACGAAGAGACCTTGATCGATGGACTAAAGGTTCCTGAGTATATCAAGGCCTTAGAAAAAGAAACTGCAGCACTAACAGCAAGCATAGGGAAAACTCATAAGAAATTAAAGGTTATTGAATTAAGGCTGGCCAGGATTACTAAAGATGAAGCCTATTCAAGTGCTGATGATGGGGAAGATAATATTGTAAGCATTCTTTCTAGTTATAACGAAATCACAGAGCAGGTCTATGGAGAGTGGGGAGAGAAATTTCTTCGCTACACAACTGAGAGCTCTTATGAAAAGAATAAATTATTCGAAGAAAAGTTCAATATCTTTGCTAAGCAACATTTAATCGAAAAAGAGGGCACATTCATTGTCCCAAAGGCCAGTGATAGAAGTGAGCTTAGAACTCTTTATGCCTGCCAAGATGCCGAGCCTTTTAGAAGGGCATGGAAGCTAGCTAATGGTCTCAGCCAAAATGGTTATGATTTCTTAGCCACGAACAAAGACCTCTTTCATTCAGATACAGCTGAGTCTTTAATGTCAGGGATTCACCTAAAGAGAAGTGACTTTGAAAGAATCCAGTTTCACTATAAATCGGCCATGTTTGCTAAGAAGCTCATCAATAAAGAAGAAGTCTCTTCAAAGAATAAGGAGAAATACCTTAAGAAAAGAGGAGGGCATAAGCGTTATTTAGGTATGGTAATGCTTGAGGTTAACCGTTCGAAACAAAAGGCCATCCTCTTACAAGAGCTTATAGAGCGCTATAACTGCTCTAAAGTGACAACTGAAGAATAGGCCAAAAAATCTATAATGGAGTGCGTTGGCGGGTTTGAACCCGCCTTCTTTTTGACTATAATAACTCCATGACAAAAACCAAGAAGAACCTCATCATTGCCTCCCTTATCCTAGACGTTATTATCTTAATTCCTGTCTTATTTTATTTCTTAGTCATCCCAAGATCTGAAATAGACGGCCTTGTTAAGAACTTCGTTGACGTAAAAGTTATTAATAACCAACCTCAGTATAAGATTGTCTCTAAAAAACCGGCGAACTGGAAAACACTAAAAGAAATAAGTTATGTTGCTGCCCACGCCATTGTGGTTAGTGAAGACTGGGGCTTTTATGAGCATAATGGTTACGATCTCTCGCAAATGAAAGAAGCAGTAGAAGACACTGTTGAAGATGGAAAGAAACTTCGCGGAGCCTCAACTATTTCTCAACAAGTGGTGAAGAATCTATTCTTAACCAATGAGCGCTCATACGTTAGGAAATTAAAAGAGCTTAGCTATTCTATGTATATGGAAAGAAGCCTAAGCAAAGAGAAGATCCTAGAGATCTATTTAAACATTATCGAATACGGCGAAGGCCTCTATGGCATCAATAACGCTTCAAAGAAATACTTTAATAAAGCGCCAAAAAATTTAACGGCCAGAGAAGGGGCGTTCTTGGCCATGCTTTTACCGAGTCCTAAAAGACATGCTCAAAGCTTTAAAGAAAAAGACTTAACTCCCTTTGCTTCAAAGGTAGTGGACTCAATCATTGATAAGTTAGCCAGAGCAAATTATATCAAAAAAGAACAGGCCCCTTTAGAGAAGGCCCGTAGCTTTTCATGGGAGAAAACCAAGAGGACGGCCCCTAAAGAAGAAACGGCCAAGGATGTTTTAGAACTTAAGCAAACTGAAATTGAAGATAAGGTCCGCGCTGCCTCAGGAAGAAAGTCTAAGGGCAAGAGGCGTAAGAAAGATAGAGAGGAAGACCAATACGCTAGAGACTCTAGTATTGAAGTCTCTGATGAACCTTCTTTTGATGATGACGCTATCATCGAAGATAATTCAGGCCTAGAAGAGGAATTCTCCCTCGAGTAAATAAAAACGGCCGTATAGACTTTAGACAATTTCCCTTAAATGATACTCATTATATCAATAACTTAGAGCCCTATTCTCGGCACGATTCTTGTAACTATATCTCTACTTACACTAATATCTGCTGAAAAGGGCCTATTATGAAATCCATTATTTGGACCAGCTTAATCCTTCTTATGTTCTCGATCAATCCGTCGTTTGCGGGCTTTACTGATCCTGGGAGCTTTGACGTTAAAGCGGCTTTTACAGAGCTTAACCAAGAGCCAAGTGACCCCATTGTTTTAGCTAATATTCCAAAAGCCTTAATATTAGAAGAAGCCAAAAAGGCCATCCTCGCTGAAGGCACAACAATAGTAGAAGTTCACCGCTTAGACCTAGATCCAACGAATAGACTTGTCATCTTTGAAGGAGTGACTGAACTTCCTGCTGATGTCTTAGCCGATATGAATGAAATCGGAGGAATTGAAGCTTCTGACGTTACTCTTTCTCGTCACAAGTTCTCTATTCACTTTGAACTTCCATCAGCTAAAAAGTTGGCCTTAACTCGTTATTTTCAAATCACTATTAGAAGCTTAAAGATTGGCGGACAAGACTATACAAACGCCACTCATGTTCTTGGGCAATTTGCCGTAGGACTAATGCTTAATACAAGCTTTATGGACTATATGCTTGAAGTTAAGCCAGAAGTTCAGGTGTCTGATGAGAATCCATCTTTAATGATCAAACAATTAATTGAAAATAAAGGACTTCGTTTTAGAGGCAATACGATCGCTTTTAAACTAGACCTAACAATGATCCCACAACTTGCTGCTTATAAAGACCTAGAAGGTCTTAGAGTTTGGGGAGTAACACCTACCATCTTAAGAGGCACCAATGGGCAGAGCGCCCTTCGGATTGAAGCAGGAATAGGAAGGCCAAACTCTGCATGGATTAAAGAGTCTGATAAAAGACATAATGATGATGAAGAGAACCTAATGAGCGCTAGAGAAGAGCTTTATGCTGAATACTCTAGAACTGATGTTCTTATGCAGGACCTTGAGCATTATATAAGTGAGATGGCAGGGACCCTTGGTCTCTCTAAGTTCAATATAAGACAAGGTGAAGAGTATAATTCTTTATCAGGAAAGATTAAAACCAAGGCCAGAGAAATACTTAGTAAAAAAGATGTTAGCTTCGTAGCTGATCCGGAACTAACTTATGAGCTCTTTAAAGAAAGCGCTAAAGAAATGGTATCAGCTTCTTTAAGTGATCTAAAAAGAAGACAATTGATCGATGAGGCCATGTACACGGGTGGCTCTAATACAAATGCTCTTCCTTTTCTTGAGAAAAGACTCTCTCAAAAGACTCTTGATGAGGCCTCCCGCTTCTTTAGAGAGTTTGAATTTGAAGGGGACCAAATGTTCCCTGAGCTTGCAGTAGTGCTTGACCCTAAAAATGCTGGGATTATCCTTCGAGGACGTGTGGCCATTGATATCAATATGCTTATGGCCATGGGAATGGAAGGTTCTGGAATAGAATTTAGTAAGATTCCTTTAAGAGTGGCAGATGATCAGTGGGGAACTGGTATTCCCTTTCAAGTCGGTTTAAGAATCAATATGCTTAAAGATAGTGTCTTAGGCCTTGATGTTCATCATCTTCGCCTCTTTGATGGCTCTCAGTCTATTCATATGTATAACGACAGTGACCACAGTTCAATTCTCATTAATTATATGAAGATGGCCATTACTCAAACTCTTCTTACAACTCTTATAGAGCAGCCTATTGCTGATACTCCTGTTGAAGGGGAAGAAGTTGAAGCCTATGACTCCTATAAAGAAATTATTTCTAATATCAAAAAGCAAAATGGCGTCTATGATACAGCAGGTTCTGATGCCCTTGATTCAATCCTTCAGATCGCAAAGATTGATATTGAAAATAATCCTTTTATCTTAGAAGGTAAGAAGTATGTTGCTGGAAAGACAGAGCTCTTTTTTAAGAAGCTTATTCGTTATGATGAAAAAAGTAAGCTCTTAAAGATCAATCTTGATCCTAGGATCGCTTCAGAGAAGATTATGAACTCTGATAATAATATCCAGGTATGGAACTTAGAGCCACTTTACGACAAGGTTATGAATAAAACCTACCTAGAGCTTGCTGTTGGAAACAAAAGAAGATCTGAGAAGTATGAAAACCATTTAGAGCTTCGCCCTGAGAACAAGGACTCTCAGCGCTTTGTTGGAGTAGACGGGACAAAGAAACAATCACCAAGAGATCTTCATGTTAAGATGAATCTTCAGCATTTTGAAAACCTTATTAATCAAATCTTTAAAGATGCTTTCCTTGTTCAAAATGCAGCAGTTGAGAAGGCCCTTAAAAAGGAACAAGAAGTTGATCAGTACTTAGTTAAGAACATCAATTTGAATGTTATTAGAGATGGTGAACTTAGGCTTAATATGGTTTTAAGTCATATCAAAAAAGGAAAGAAGTTCTTTTTTAACCCTTCTCGAATATGGTCAAGTTCTTATAAGGAGCCCGCTATAAAAACTATTTCGGCTTCAATGAGCCTTCAATTAAGTGTTGAAGAATTATCAAAGTACAAAGAGAACCTTGAGTACGCTGAAAATGAGATTTTTCTAGGAGATGAGCTTTTAAGACTAGATATTTCAAAAGTCGGATTAAAATTTGAAGGTAATACTTCTGTTTTAGATAAAATCATAGGTCTAATGGCCAAGGACATAGACTTTAAAAACTCAGGGCTTGCTAAGAAGCTAAAGATCTTCCTTCTTAAGTTTGCAGGAAAGTTCATGAATGAATCTGATCCCTCAAAAAATGGAAACCTAGAGCTTGGCGGAGTGAAGATCAATAAGTATGTAAAGATGTTTACTCATAATGAAGAGATTCTACTTCAACTAAACCCTCACGCCATGGCCAATGCTTTTGATGTTAAGCTCATACCCAATCAAAAGTTCAATGGAGCAGACTTAGGTCTTGTTGTAAAAAAGAGTGATAACTCAATTGCTTTTGACTTCTCAACAACAGGAAGCATGGCCTCAGTGGATAAAGGAGAGCTGACTCAGATCATTGAATCGGCCATTAAAATCTTTAAGCCTTATAATGAAGCTAAAACGGCTAAAGAGTTAAAACTGCTCCTAACCGGAAACTCACTCTTTGATAAGGTTTTCTATAATAGCGATTACGCCAAAGCCAGTCTTCTTCATAGATTTAGAAGACTCCTTTCTCAGTACAACGGAATGATTGACATCATAGGCCTTGATGCTGACGTGGTGGATCAGGTTAATAGAAATCTCAATAGAAACTTCACTGTAGAAAACGGAAGCTTTAACAGCAGATCTATTACTAATAGCGGGGTAGAGATCATGTACTTCTTATCCACCGCCATAGTTATTCAAAGACAATTGGTTAAGTTGATTCAAAAACTAGAGGAGTTTGAGTTAATGGATTACGGCTATGCTGATGACCTCGTTGCTCAAAAAGATAAGTTAGATAAGAACTATATTGAATCTCTTGTCCGTTTATATGCCGAGAAGTTTGATAAGCATAATAAGAGAATCATTAAAAAAGGTCCGACGGACTGGAATCATACTTACTTTCCAGACGCTCGTTATAGTAATGAAGTATTCGAGAGAATTAACAAGTTTTTTAGATAGGGATAAAAAATGCTTAAGAAATTATTACTTATTTTGACATTGCTTTGCTTAGGTTCGAGTGCCATTACGGCGCAAGATGTTGGTAGTGGTGACACCTCAACAGAGGTTGAAACTGACCGGCCCTTAGAGACAGAGGATGATGTCAGCACGGCCTTTGGTGTGCTTGACCTCTCCGACGCTGAACTCCGAGTCATTGCTGAGAATATCTTTAACTTAACTAAGTCTATCTCTGAAGAGTTCTATATCTCTGATGGCCTCTCCCTTGCTACTTATATCCTAAGGTATATGGCCGAGATTGGAGAGTATGAATTGGTTTATAAGGACATGATGGCCTTAGTAAAGGCTTTTGAGAAACTTCAAGATAGGCCCTATGATGAGAATATCTACCTTATCTTAGAACAAATCCGTAAGCTTCAGTTTGGGACGAGAAAAGGGAAGCTGTTTGTAAAATTCTTTTCAAAAGCCCACGAGGGCATTGTCTATAATATCGATACTATTAACGAAGAAGAGGACAGTTCATTAAAAGAGATTAAATTCGTGACCATTAAAAATGGTGCTGAAATGTACTTTGATGAAGTTGATACAAAAGAAGAAAGAGTAGAATTAGTAAAATGGGTGAAAAAAGAATACCGAATTAAAACCTTTGGTAAGTACATGTTTCACCCTGATATTCCAAAGTATATCGAATCTTACTTTGATTTAGAGACTCCAGCTAACGCCATGAAGATTGAATACAAAGATGTGGTTGTTAAAGTCGGGACTGATACAATCTTTAAAGATATGGACTTAAAATTTAAAGATGGCTACGTCCTTCCTGGATATAGAAAAGGCGAAAAGCCAATACCAAGCTTTCTTTTAAGGCTTGGGGCAAAACTTGTAAAAGTTAAAACATCGATAGATCAGTAATGAAAAAACAAATACTAATAACAGCTTTATTGACCCTTCTCTTTTCAAAGGCCTTTGCCTCTGGAGATAAAAAGATGAGCGTTAGTTGGCAATTAGGACCTGAGACATCTTCTTATAACCTAGATGTGGGCGTCTCTAGAGTCTCAACTCTAGGTCTTCATTATCAGATGCAATTTAGTGAGCAAAAATCAAGCAATACTAACTTCCTTGTAAAAGGACTTTCAAACTATGGCCTTAACTACGAGCATTTTGTAGGTCCTAATGCCTCAAAATTTAAATCAGGTTTTGTTTTAACGGCAGGGATCCATATGACAAAACTAGAAGAGAGTTCTATTCATCAAGTCATTATCTATGAAGGTAAAGAAGAAATAAGAAGTGGAGAATCAGAAATGGGCGGAAGAATCGCTGCTAGTTACCGCTTTTATGCTAGGTCTTTATTTGCTGGAGCAGGAGTTGAAGGGAGTAAAGTAGGCAAGGCCGTAAGCTTTCTCCCCATCAAGGTCCAATTAGGCGTCGTCTTTTAATTAACGATAATTGATATCAGTTCTACCTTCGTAGATCTCAGTGGCGTAATCAAGGGCGCTCACCCCTGCTGCTTCAGTGGCAGCACTCTCAGGAAAAAGCATAAAGGCATGAAGACGGCTATCAGGGGCCCAGGCAGAGCAATTTCTCACTTCGTTTGTTACTGAAAGAATACCTCTTCTTGAATAAACTAGTGCGCGGTGATCTTTTGCTGAGATATTTCCAAAGATTGTGCTCATGACAAAATCCCTCGCTCCTTGAAGAACACCAATATTCCAATGAGCCAAGTTCTTACAAACCTTTGGCATCTGAGGAGCGATCATTCCATTTTCATCACTTAGGTTAAGGCCAACTTTTCTAAAGGCCGACTTAAAATCTTTTAATGTTCTAGAAGTGAATTTATTCCAAAAGCGAATCCCGAAATGAAGACCTGGGGAATCTGATATTATGGTTCTCTTAGCTTCTTTTGGAACGATCTTATCAAAGGTAACAGAGTGAAGAAGAGAGCCAATTCCACCAGCGGAAGATCCGTAAAGGACGATGTCATTTAGGGCCTTAAAATTGATGACTTTTTTTCTTTGAAGGTAATCGATAGTCTTTTGGATATTGCTATAGCCTTTATGATGAACCTTCGATTTCAAACGGTAACGGGCCTTATGATTTCCAGCAAAGACATCGGCCGTGCAATAAGGAAAGTAGAGAACGCTATGATTCTCAAGGGGAGATCCTTTTTTAACCATGATGTTCATCTTACTGACTAGCTTTGGCAGGGGATGAACCCATGCGCGAAGATTAGGTCCATAACAAGTACTCACAGACCAGCAAGCCCCGCCGCCCATAAATTCAACGGCCAATTTTTCTGAATCAACATTCTCAGTATCTACCCAAACCTTATAGGGCATCCCGTTTCCACAAACCGCACCAGGGATGGTATAGGTCTTAAAGTCCCTAGCTTGAAGAGAAATTAAAGGTAATAGAAACAGTATTATCAATGACGAAAACTTGATCATTTAGGTGACTCCCTTTATTTTAGATAGTGTAGGGTATTTTACGTGGAGCATAATTGATTATAAAAGACGCAAAGGGTTACTGGACATGATTACGAAGACTTACTTTTCAGCCTTTCAGAATATCTTCCAAAACCTTTGCTTAGAAGACTACTTTTTAAGAGAGACAGATGAAGAGTTCATCTTGTTTTATACCAATACTCCTTGCGTAGTTATGGGTAATTTTCAAAACCCTTGGAAAGAAACTTCCCCTTCTTTATTGAGTGAAAACGAAGTGGCCCTGGCCCGGAGGCAAAGTGGTGGAGGGACGGTCTTTCATGATGAAGGAAACCTCAATTTTTGTATCTTCCGAAATAAGCCTCTTTTATCTGAGACAGACAAAGCCGATCATCTTGAATTGATCCAATCCTTTCTTCGTCAAAAAGGAGTGGTAACGGAAAAACTTTCTAAGAGCGGAATGATCTTTTTAAAAGATAAAGTTAAGTACAAGTTCTCTGGAGAGGCCTTTAAGCAAACCAGCGCGAGAAGTTTTCACCATGGAACTCTTCTCATATCTAGTCAGCTAGACTTGCTTAAAAAGTTCTTAACCCCTGTTCTTCCTGAGATTAAGACCAAGGCCATCGCTTCAAACCCCCATAAAGTGGGAAACTTAGCTGATGTCATAGAGGGATTGACTCCGCTTAAGTTCTATCAAGAGTTTCAGGCCTATCATCAGCTTCTTCCCCTTGATGTGGATTTTGGTGCCATCCATCAGTACATCCTTGAAAAGGCCCACCACTTAGCAGGAGCAGAGGTTGTCCTTAAAAAGACTCCAGAATTTATCCTGCGTCAAAACGAAATCGAGTTAACCGTTAGGCGTGGTCAGGTAGTCTTAGAGAATGGAGTAGAGGTAAGAGAAAGAGATTTCTCAGAAAGGGAAATATAAGTTAGTATTTCGCCCATGTCTTCCCCTAATACGACCAAGAAAGCCTATTCAATTTGGACAAACCACCTCCGTAGTCATTGGGGCTCTTACGCTCTTGGGACCTTGGCCGTTATAACAACTAATGTCACTCAGGTCCTTTGGACTAGGGGTCTTGGGTGGATCATTGATTTTTTTTCAGGGGATCCTTACCCTGCTTTTTTTCAAGTGGGAACAAAGAGCGAGAACTTTCATAAGCTTTTTATCATCCTCTTTGTTAGTAGGATTTTTCTTTTTATCGGGCGCTGGGGCTGGAGGGTTACTCTTGCCCGTCAAACTCACTTTGCTTCGGCCATATTAAGAAGAGATATCTTTAAAAACTCGCGCTTCTTTCCAAGGCGTGATCTTGATAAGAAATTTACCAAAGGGCTTCTGATGAACGCCTCTACTAGTGATGTAAACGCCGCTCGTTTTATCTTCGGTTTTACCCTAGTGGCCGTTGTTGATGTTGTCTTTTTAGGGGTGTTTACCATTTGGGCCATGCTCTCAATTCACACGGCCATGACCTTATGGTCTTTAGGAGTGCTCCTCTTTCTTCCTTATTTTGTTAAGAAATTAAGCGCTATTGAAATTGAAAAATACACAGGGGCCCAAGAGTTTCTTACAGTCTTTAACGACTTAGCTTCTCAGGTTATCGCCACTATCCGCTTGCAAAGACAAACTCAGACCGGTGAGTTTTGGCGCTTAAGACTAGAGGACACCGCAGAGGAATATAGAAAACAAAGGCTAAGCGCTGTTTATACTTCATTACTTTATTCTCCACTTATGGGAGCGGTCTATTTTGTCAGCTACCTCGTTATCTTTATTATGGGGATTAAATTGGTCTTTGAAGGAAGCATGACTATTGGCGGCTTCATGGCCATGCAAGGATTGATCTTCTTAATCCAAGATCCATTGTTTGAGCTAGGCTTTATTATCAGTGACTGGCAAAAAGGAAAGAAGAGTTTAGAGCGCCTCTGTGAAATCTTTATTCATAGTAAAGAAAAATGGCTTCTGCCTAAAGACGGTGCTGCTGTAAAGCCGCAAGATGAAGTTTTAAGCGCAAAGAACTTAAGTTTTTCTTACGAAAAAGGAAGGCCTATTGTTAAGGACTTCAACTTAAGTTTAAAGCAAGGGGAACGCTTAGGCATCAAAGGACCCATTGGAACAGGGAAGAGTACTTTGGTGACTATCTTAGCTGGTCTTGAACGGGACAATGAAGGGGAAGTTCTTTTTTGCGGAAAAGAATATAATGAGTATGATCATCATGAGATACGAAAGTCTGTTTGCTTTGTTCCTCAAAAGCCCTTTCTCTTTGCGGCCTCAATTAAAGAAAATATTTGTATGGATAGAGACTTTAGCGAAGAAGAAGTCTGGCATGCTCTAGAAGTTTCCGGTCTGAAAATGGATATTAGAACCTTTCCTGATGGTCTTGATACACCTCTTGGAGAGTGGGGAATTAACTTATCTGGTGGTCAAAAACAAAGGCTAACCTTGGCCCGAGCACTAGCAAGAAAACCTCATCTGCTCTTTTTAGATGATTGCCTATCCGCTGTTGATACTGTGACTGAAGAGAAGATCTTAAAAGGATTAGATAGAGAATTAAAAGATACAACTATCATTTGGGTCGCCCATCGAGATTCAACTTTAAAGTACTGTGACAGGGTCATAGAAATTCAAGGGGAGGTTCTGCAATGAGTGAGAAAAAGAAAAAAGCCAGTTTCCTTCACGCTGATGAACAAGATGAATCTGTTATTGATAAGCATAGGATAGGGGACCTTGCGGCTTTTCTCTCCCTTTTTAAGTTTGCAAAGGGGCATTACTTAAAGATCTCAATAGGCTTAGGCCTGATCTTCATAGGAGCCGCTACGGCCATTGTCTCTGCAAGGCTAACAGGATTTCTTGTTGATGACGGTCTTAAGGCGCGAAATATGGACATGGCAGTCAAGTTTGCCAGTTATATAATTCTCTGCGAGATCGTTCCCATATTCTTAGCCTGGCAAGGGCGGAAGCTGATTTCTTTTTCTACTTCTAAAACTATCTTTAATATTAGAACCAAGCTCTTTGACCATCTTCAAAAATTGCCTTTAAGTTTTTATGATAGGCAACCTCAAGGGCGTATTGTCACTCGCGTGACTCACGATGTAGAGGGAGTGGAGCAGTTCTTTTCAAATAGCCTAGGTCGCCTTATTCAATCAGCCGCTACAGCGGGCATTGCCATGATGGCCATGATGTTAACCTATCCAAAGCTAGGGGGGATCTTAATCGCCTCCATGCTTCCGGCCATTCTTTTTATCTTTTTCACAAGAGAGCTCGTTAGAAGAACAAACCGAAAGATGAGTTCAAAGTCTTCTCAATGCAATTCTAAATTAAGTGAATATTTAAACGGCATGGAAGTCATCCGCGCTTTTGGTATGGAAAAATGGGCCAATCAAAAATATGCCGATGCTGTTAACGAACACGAAAAATCTCAGCTTGCAGCGAATCAGCTTTTTTCTTGGTCACGGCCTTTGATTAGTTTCTTATGCACTCTTCCCTTAGTAGGGCTTGTTTGGTTTGGTGGTAACGCCCTTATTGGTGGCAGTATCACGGTGGGGATCTTTGTCGCCTATATTAGGTATTGTGAACGATTCTTTATGCCTATCATGACCTTAGCCAGAGAGATTCATGTTATTCAACAGGCCTTTACTTCAGCGGAAAGAGTGGCAACTTTTATCAATCATGAAACAGAAGTTAAAGAACTTGGAAATGATGGCGACTTCAGAGGAAAGCCTGGCTCTATAGCTGGAAAAGTCGAATTCAAAGAAGTAGGGATGTACTATAACCCTGATCAATGGGTCCTAGAGGATCTAAGCTTTGATATCAAGGCCGGAGAGAAGATTGGACTCGTAGGAACTACGGGTTGTGGGAAAACCACGACAGTTTCCCTCTTATCAAGACTCTATGAATTTCAAAAAGGGGAGATCCTTTTAGATTCAAGATCTATTCGAGGTTATGAAAGAAACTTTCTTAGAGAGCAAATTGGTTTTGTTTCTCAAGATGTCATCATCTTTCGTGGTTCACTGAAGCAAAACTTAACAACAGATGAAAGCCTTAGTGATGAAGTGATTATTGAATGCTGTAAGAACACTGGTCTCTATCAAGTCATGAAAGACACGGGGATTCATTTAAAGAGTGAAATCTTAGAAGGAGGCTCTAACCTCTCCATTGGTGAGCGGCAATTAGTGGCCCTTACAAGAGTGCTTGTTAGAAATCCTAGTATTTTAGTCTTAGATGAGGCCACGGCCAATATAGACCCAGGTTATGAGGAGATCATTCATAACGCCGTAGAGAAGGCCATGGATGGGAGAACCTGCTTAATCATTGCCCATAGGTTAGATACCTTAAAGTCTTGTGATCAGATCTTTGTCTTTGATAAAGGAAGGCTAGTAGAAAAAGGAGCCGAAGCTGATCTTCAAGCACAGAAAGGGCACTTCTATCGACTGCAAAATGCCGATCAAACTCATCAGGTATAAATCTTAATTTAAAAATTAACTTTATTAATAACTATCCTATGTCGATAAGTTATTAATGAATAAATTTTTAAGATCCATATTGGTTAAGAACAACCTCATCGACAGTAGTGGGAATATCATCTCTGATGATGGAGATCATATCTTAAACTGTATTGGTGAAGCCTTAGACGCTCGGGAAAAAGAATTTGATTCTTTGAATGCCGAAAAAGAGAAGCTAAAAGTAATCCTTGATACAACTCCTTGTACCATCTCTTGGCTTAATAAAGACATGACCTATGGGGGAGTTAATAAGGCCCTAGCCGATTTAACGGAGCTAAAGACTGATGCGTTCAATGGAAAGACCATTGGCTTTTATACTGAAAATAAATACTTCTATAATTTCGCTGATACCATGTTTCAAAGTAAGGCCCCTTCAATCTATCAAGAATTAAAAACAGAAATAGATGGAGATGAAAAACAATTCTGGGTAACCGGAAGTAAGTTTGATAATGGCAACCAAGGCGTTGTGATTGGAATTGATATCACTGAACTTAATAATATGAGAGAACATGTCTCATTTAATGATAAACTTTCTCAACTAGGAGAGATGGTCGCAAGTATTATTCATGAGGTTAATAACCCCTTAACCTTGATTCGAATGCAGGGGCAAAGACTTGAATCCTTAGTTAAAAAAGGAGAGACAGAGAAGATTGTAGCGGCCTCTAAAAAGATCGTTGAAACTTCAGATAAGATCTCTCAGATCATAAGAGGTGTTAAGTCTTACGTAAGAGGTGGAGAGCAAGACCCAAAACAAGTGGTAAGCCTTAAAGAGGTTATCGCCGACGCTATTGTTATTTGTGAAGGTAAATTAAAAGAAAAACAAGTTTCTATTGAAATCAAAGACTCCCTAGACGTAAAAGTTAATATAAATGTTACTCAAATCTTTCAAGTTATCGTCAACCTCATTACTAATGGGGCAGATGCTATTGAAGACCGTGATGAAAAATGGATGAACGTTGAATGGGAAGTCTTAGATGATAAGATTAAGATCAACTTTACTGACTCTGGTGAAGGCATACCTGAATCTGTGCAAAAGGGAATGTGGGATTCATTCTTTACCACTAAAGGTGTTGGTAAAGGGACTGGGCTTGGGCTTAGTCTTTGCGCAAAGATAATCAATGACCATCAAGGTAAGATCTACGTCGACAACTCATGCGCAAATACGAGATTTACTATTGAGTTGCCTCTTGAGTCCTAATTTCACTTTTTTTTAGATCCCGATAAACAAATGCCCGCTCTCGAATAGTCTTAATCGCTTGAACCGTTGTTTTCTTTTTGGAGATAGACTTTGTATTGCCCGCTTCTTTAACCATAGCACTAAGAGCACGACCAATGGCCTTACCTAAAAGTGGTGGGACCGCATTACCAATTTGCCTCCACTGGGCTGAGACGGGACCTGTGAATTCAAAGTTATTGGGGAAGCTTTGTAGAGCTGCCGCCTCTCTTTGAGTTAGGTATCTATTTTCAACGGGATGATAGTAACTATGCCTATGAGTCATGATAGTAGGGGAAGGTAACTTGCGATCAAGCCTTTGATACTTTGTTTGTCTAAAGCGGCCTTCTCTTATTGTTTGCCAATTAACTCCAAGCTTTAACCTAGGAGTCAGATAGGCCTTCTCATCTCGCTCATAACGAATTCCCTTTCCTTCAGGAATTCTCTTGAGCCTGGCTAAGTCTAACTTATTGCTAACTTGGGCCAAGTCTATGTCATGGTTTAAGAACTTTCCTGATTTTGTTTTTAACTTTTTAAGGGCATCTCCCACATTGACTGCTGGGATAAAACTGCGCCCAACAATTGTGTTATGACTTGGCTTTGGAAATGAGATGCTTGAGTTTAATTTACTTCCAATAATAATGGTTCTTCTTCTTTTTTCAGGAACCCCATGCTGTTCGGCAGAGAGGACTTGAACACCCATATTATAACCCATGGATTCAAATTTATTAAAAACTGCTTTTAAGGTGTCTTCATTTTTCTTGGCCAATAATCCAGTTACATTTTCCATCACAACAAATGAAGGAGAAGTAAGCCTTACGACTCTTACAAATTGTAAAAAGAGTGAGTTTCTATCGTCATCTGGATTTCCTGTTCCGACTGTAGAAAAACCTTGGCAAGGGGGACCACCAACGACGACGTCAATATTATTTCCATCTAGCATCTCTAAGAGTTGTTTCTTTTTTAGTTGGTGAATATCACCACAGAAGACCTTAGCGTGCTTATGGTTTTTTTCGAAAGTGTTCATGGCATGTTGATTGAAATCAACACCAAGAAGGCAACGGTGACCGGCCATTTCCATTCCACATGAAAAGCCTCCCGCACCTGCGAAAACGTCTATGAAATTAAGTCTGATTTTTTTATTTGTTGGCATGACTAATTATCAATTTTCAAAAGTGAAATTGTCAATTTTTAAAGACTTTAAGAGGCCTTTTTATTTTGATCAGAATCCACGTGATTTGCGTTGACAATCTTCAAGAAGCCTTCCTCTTCGGGGGCTTCGCTCTTTTGCATCTTTATCACGGTTCCTTGGAATCCATTATTAAAATGATTAACCTGAAAAGAATTAAGCTCATCTCTAAAAATAGTCTTGGTAAAATGCGCTGACCAGCTGGCCTTAAAGCGTGTGTTGACCACGACAATTTGCCCTGAAGTGGCTGACTTATAAACTAAGGCAGAGATAAAAAGGGCCAGGCTCTCTTTACCGAGAAATTTTTCAGGGTCTTCTAAAAAAAGAAAATCACTCTTTTGAAGAAGGGCCTTAACCAGGGCCGCAAGCTTTCTTGTTTCATCATCAACATCTTTTGGTTTTGATGCCTTTAATCTAATAGAGTCGCAAAGCCTTTTTAAATGGGGGTTTCCGCTCTTTTTTAAAACGATCTCGAGTTGTTTTTCCCGCTCAAAAGTCTCGTTACAATCGACGTGTAAAAGAAGGTTATCTTCAAGGCTTAGGTTTTCTATTAAAGGGCCCCCGGCCTCTACATGAGAGAAGCGAAACGGTCTTGGGTATCCGTAGTGGCTTAAGAAACCAATAAAGTCCTTAAGCTGACTGAATTTACAAGAATGTCCCTGGCCATTATCAAAGAGGGCAAGGTCCATTTTCTCCAAGGGTAACTTCTTTTTCATACAAAGCTTATCGGATGCGGGGTTGAGAATATTAAGGGCTAAATACCTGAAATAATGAGGAAAAATCTGCCTCATGGGGGGAGCCTGCAAAGGAGGTCTTGCCTGTTATAATAAGGTAAACAACCAATTAGATAGGAATATCGAAGTTAGTATGACTAAAACCCTCAAACAAGAAACAGTACTTGTTGGCATGACCGGAAGGATAGATTCCACCGTGGCCGCCTACCTTCTAAAAAAGCAGGGAATGAATGTCATAGGTATTGGAATCCTCTTTAATGAAATAGATGAGACTCCTCCTAGAGACCCCAAGACTGGAGAGTTAATAAAGCCTTTTGGTGTTCACTTTATCAACGATCTTCAAAGAGTGAAGGGCGTCTGTGATGAATTAGAGATCCCTTTTTATGGTGTTCATGCCGTTGATAGGTATAAAGCAGCGGTCTTAGACAATATTGTGGCCGCCCGTTTAGGAGGAAGCACCTTTTCCCCTTATATCTTTTCTACTAGGTTGATCTTAGAGATCCTTGGGGAGAAGATGTCTGCCTTAGGGGCGACTCAAATCGCCACGGGAAATTATGCCAAGGTAAGCATTAATCCAAGTACAGGGGCCATCGGTGTCTCTCAAAGCAATGATCTTGAAAATGATGAAAGCTTTCAATTGGCCAAGATCAGCCCTCGTAATGCAGCTTCTTTAAACCTTCCCTTGTCCGAAATGAGAAGAAAAGAAGTTGTAAAGATCTATGACTCACTTCATTTGACCAATCTTGTGGAGAGCACTGAATTAAAAGGGGATAAGGCCACTGAATTTCTTCTCATGGAAGACCCTAGGCTTGAAGAGGTTGTTGTTGCAAATAGCTCTGAGGACCTAAGGCGAGAAGGATCACTAATCAATCACTTTGAAGATACAACGATTTGCGAACACGAAGGCATCCACCGCTTTTTTATTGGGCAAACTAAAGTTAAAACAAAGAACTCCGCAGCGATTGATCAAAAATTACAAGTGGTAAAGATTGATCCTACTAGGGGAAATGTCTATATAGGGTCAGCGGAAAAGCTTAAATTTAGCTTCTGTGAAGTTAAGAGTTTTGCCACAGGGAAGGATAGAGATTATTCAATCCCTCTTGATGCCTATGTTAAGTTTAGACCTGATCTGCAAAAGGTCCCTTGTGATATCTACTTAGGAAATAATGAATCTGCTCGTATTGAATTTAAAAATGAACAAAAAGGGCAGCTTGTAAAAGGTCAATATATAGTGATTTATGACCGTGACGGAGAAGGGGCTAAAGTTATAGGCGCTGGGATTGTAAACCGTAGTGGTTTTTATGATGAGTTAGGAAAGCAACGAGAGTACCCGCTTACTCGGGACGAAATAACGGAAAATGCAGACGATGATAAACAAGTTTCTAAAACAATTTTCAAGTTTTAAGATGAAAAAAAGATCACTCCTTCTTTTACTTTTTATCTTTAGTGCAGAGGCCATTGAGTTGCCTAAGAACCTACGCACCCCAAAGTCAAAGTCCCATTTGAAGATGATCCTAAAAAGAATGAAGAAAAAGGAAATGGAAACTAAGCTCCGTGACTTTGTTAAGTGCTGCCGCCCTTCAAGGATAGTGGGCTCTAGCGGCCATAAAGACGTGGTTCCTTTTTTAATCAATCAAGTTAAAAAAGCTGATACTAAGAATACTGGGATTCTCATCGTTGATCAGTTCAAGCCAGATGTTCTTCATGCTATGGAGCTTTATCAAGAAGACTTCAAGCGTAAAATCGAAGGGAAGTATCCACCGACAGATCCACAGTATAAAAAATGGAAAGAATTCACCGATTCGATGGTTAAGGCCTTAAGTGAGAATCAAAATACTTTTGGCAAGAATATTATCTGGGAAAAAAAGGGTTATATAGATCCAAACTCAGTCATCACCATCGGCGCACACTTTGATACCATCTCTCATGATAAAAAATTCAAAAAAGTCTTAAAAACTAACCATCAGCCAGGAGCGGATGATAACGGAACCGGTGTTGCCATTCTACTAGGCCTTATTGAAGTCTTATCAGAAGTAGACCTACCAAAGACAGTTAGGGTTGTTTTCTTTGACTATGAAGAGATGGGTTTTCTTGGAAGCCGAGCTTATATAAAGAAATACAAAGATCAAATGAAGAAGCAAAAATTTGCAGGCTATATTAACCTTGAGATGCTCGGTCATGATTCAAAGAGGCTTGATAAGAAAAAGCGTCTTGGTAATTTTAAGGCCTATATCAGAACTCCAGAAAACAGTGGTCACTCCCTAGATAAGAGCTTTTATAAAAGATTAGACCAAGGGGGCTCTGAGATGACTTCAAAGGTTAAGTTTGAATTAGATCCAAATGGCTTTGATTCTTCTGATCATATAAATTTTTGGGCAGAGGGGCATGCTGCTGTCACCTTTACTCAGAACTGGGAAGAGGATTTAAACCCCCGCTATCACACGAAAAACGACTTTGTTGAAACCCTAAACCTAAAAACTTGGTTTGCCTCTTATCAGTATATTACTGGGGCAGTTCTTTCTTGGGCCTTCGACATTCTCTAAAAATTCAGGTAAATCAAGCTTTATGGACAAGCTAACCAAAGCCAAGATTGCAGGGAAAAACCCTGAGGACCTCACTATTGTAGTGGGAATGAGCGGTGGCGTGGACTCCTCAGTGACGGCGGCCCTTCTTAAAGAGTGGGGCTTCAATGTCATTGGTCTATTTATGAAGAACTGGGAAGAAGAGGATGAAAATGGTGTTTGCCAGGCCTCTCTTGAATATGAGGATGTCATCTCCGTTTGTGAGAAGCTCGACATTCCCTATTACTCTGTAGAATTTATTAATGAATACCGGGACAATGTATTCTCACATTTCGTAGAAGAGTATAAAGCGGGGCATACCCCAAATCCTGATATTCTTTGTAATAGGGAGATCAAGTTTAAGGTCTTCTTTGATAAGGCCATGGAGCTTGGGGCTGATTATATGGCCACTGGTCATTACTGCCAGAGTGCTTTTGTTCAAGGAGAAAATAGGCTTATTAAAGGCCTTGATTCTAACAAAGACCAAAGCTATTTCCTGTACACTAATAAAGATAAGATCTTAGAAAAAGTCCTCTTTCCCATTGGGGGAATGGAGAAATCTGAAGTTAGGGACGTGGCCATAAAGTATGATCTTTCAACAGCGACTAAAAAAGATTCAACGGGAATTTGCTTCATTGGAGAGAGAAACTTTAAGAACTTTCTTTCAAATTATATAGATTTTGAAGAAGGGGACTTTGTCACTCTTGAAGGTGAAGTAGTGGGAACCCACTCTGGGCTCTCGTTTTATACCTTAGGACAAAGAAAGGGCCTAGGTCTTGGTGGACCTGGAGAGCCTTGGTACGTGGTTCAAAAGGATAATAAAGAAAATGCCGTCATCGTAGAAAGAGGTGAGTTTCATCCTGCTATGTATTGTGATGAGTTAACTGCCACTGAGCCTTCTTGGGTTAGTGGTGCTTTTCATTTTGATTTGCCAATGAAATGTTTTGCAAAGGTTCGCTACCGTCAAAAAGATCAAGAATGTGTGATTGAGTCTATTGTTGATGGAGAGTTAAGAGTTAGTTTTAAAAACCCTCAAAGGGCCGTGACCCCAAGGCAAAGTATTGTCTTTTATACAGAAATTGAAGGGCATTCAGTTTGTTTAGGAGGAGCTTTAATAAAAGAGCCAGGGCCTTCTTATTATGAGAGGGGTCTTGAACTACCAAAGGGACGGATCGTTTAGATCGAGACCTTTTTTCTTCCTAGGTCCCTTTTCTTCAAAGGCCATACAGGATCTTCCTGTTTCATCTTTTACCAGCATTGAAGGCATCTTATGGCTTTGGAATGAAAACTTACGGCAGCCCCTCGGTCTTTGAGGGTCATAAGTGACAAAATAATGAACGCATTTCATGCATCTTGGTTCATCCATATAAAGATTATAGCAAAAAAAATGGCCCTCGCTAAAAGGGGAACAATGTTTCGACACTGTCTAAATTTTAGCTAGAAAGGAGCCTTATTTACTGGGTTAAGTCCTTGAAATAACTATTACCCTGCCCACTAAACTTGGCACAAGATTCGCAACGATATAACCAGGCCCCGAAGGTCTATAAAAGGTGAATACAAATGTCTGATACAATTAATAAAAACCGAGTCTTTGATGCAAACGTTGTTATGTTTCCCGCTTCAAAGAACTTCCCCCCTGCAGTTGACTCCGTAGACCTCCATGATGACCCTTTAGAGGCACTTCTCAATGAGTTTAGTGATGTCCTTGATGAAGACTTAGAAGCGGAATTAGAAGAGATAGCGCGGGAGAACCTAGAGAAATACAAGAGAAGCCAAGATATTCAAAATATGGCCTTACTTGCTGAAGATGAACTTAAAGAAACAGTCACAAAGCAATTAGCCTACCTCAATGAAACCAACCTAAGAATTAAGCACTTAATGAAAGAGATTGAAGCTTATATGCCTGGTAAAAGATAAGAAGATTGATGTGATTCAAAGGGAGGGGGCGGGAACCCCCTCCGAAGTTTTAATGAGCGAGTTTATTACTCTTCTACAAAAGTTTCGTCTTCTGAAGTAGAGTCCTCGTTTTCTGGTGCAATAAAAGCAGGAGCTGGCACAACCTCTGAGGAAGCGTCGTCCTCAACTAGGCTTTCGTCATCGTTAGAAGCTAAGAGCGTTCCTTCAATAGCAGCTGGAGTCTCTGTCGTTTCATTAGCCTTTCCTGGTAAGGACATTAACAGAACAAAAGCTCCGACTAACATTGTTAAAAATACTCTTGAATTAGATACTTTCACAGTGATCACCTCCTTACGGGTCACGAATTAACTCCCTTATTATCGTCCATTTTCGAATTTAGTAAAAATCGTTTTATTTCCTTATTTAATTAGGTTAAAGTTAACTGAAAACAACATGGAGATATTCGATGGAAAGGCTCAATTTTAATCATCTCTTCTACTTCTACATAGTCTCGAAAGAAGGCTCAATTAAGTCAGCGGCTGAAAAACTCTTTGTCTCTCAACCCACTATTAGTGATCAAATAAAGCTGCTCGAAGAATTCTTTGACTGCCTCCTTTTTGAGCGAAAAAACAGAAGCCTAATCCTGACTAAAGAAGGGGCCTTGGCCTTAAAATATGCAGAGCAAATCTTTGAGCAATCCAGAGAGCTGACCACGCGGCTTAGGAATAAATTAGAGATGCCCAAGAGGAGCTTAGACATAGGAATCACGCATTTTATGTCCCAGTATTTTCTCTACGATACTCTAGAACCTCTTTTTAAACAGGATCAGGTCTCAGTTAATATTGTAGAGAATCAAAGGCATCTTTTGTTGGCGGAATTAGAGGAAGGAAATGTTGATATTGTTTTTACCGATTCAAAAGATTCAATTTCAAGCACTATGGAAAGCTACCGTATAGGGGTGAATAAAACCTTTGTGATCGCCCATAAGAAATATAGGAAACATAAGAAGAGCTTTCCTGAAAGCTTAGGGGAATTGCCCTTTTTTAACTATACCAATGAGAGCTTTCTTAAGTACGAGATTGAGCTGTACTTTAGTAAGAATTCTCTTTCTCCCCGCATTATTGGTGAGGCCGATGATATTGACTTGATACAGATGGTGGCTGAAAAAGGCCTGGCCTATGTGATTGTTCCTGAAGTTGCAAAAAATAGGATCTGTCAGAATAAAGATGTTATAGTTCTCGGTGAAATAACAGAACTTGAGACCTCCGTATGGGGGATCATAAAATCTAATTATAAGGGGCTAGGGTATAAGCTTCTAAAGAAAAGGTTATAGATAATGAAGAGGAATATAGAGGCTATTTCGCCAGATCAATTTGAGCAAGAAAATCACTTTTACCCTAAGGCCCTTAATGCTCAATTGCATGCGATGGTTAGCCATTTTTTTAATTTAGATCATAAGAGGATCATCTCGCGCTACAGTCATTTAAATCCTCAAGTTGATGTGGTTGCCCTGAAAGAATTACTAGAATATCAGTGTAAGCATTTCTTTTGGGGAGGGTCTGATCTGTTTTATGTGACTACTGAAAACGGCAACAGAAAGATGGTTGTATTAGAGACCAACTCTTGCCCTTCTGGTCAAAAATCAATGCCTCCTCGAACTGATTCTGATGAACATAGAGGATACCGGTACTTGATTGAAAATTCTTTTTTACCGGCCGTTAAAAAGAAGAAGCGCCTGCCTAAAGGTGTGCTAGCCGTTATTTACGATAAGAACTACATGGAGGTCAGTGGCTACGCAGCTACCTTAGCTGACTTAACTGGTGAAGAAGTCCTGCTTGTTCCTCATTTTGATAATGAAGAGAGCTCGATTAAGTTTGTCGATGGAGTCTTGATTGTAACAAAAGAAGATGGAG
Source organism: Sulfitobacter sp. (assembly GCA_047630275.1). Taxonomy (GTDB): domain Bacteria; phylum Bdellovibrionota; class Bacteriovoracia; order Bacteriovoracales; family Bacteriovoracaceae. The sequence goes on from JBLHVN010000001.1 coordinate 1,384,957, forward strand.
AGGAAGTTCCTGTCAGAGCGGCCTTTCGTTATGTGACTCAAAAACCTTGGAACCGACTGCCTGTTGTGACTAAGACCTTTATCTTTAATTCGACTTTAGTTTGTTTAGCAGGGGGGAGGAATAAGTTATTGGCCAATAAGGCCTATGAGATCTTTAACTCTGATATTGCTGAAACGGGGTTAAAGATCAATATGCCTGAGACCATTAAAGACGTAAGCAAGGTAGAGATTCCTCTGTGGGTACAAAAATTTGGGGGCAAAGCGGTTATTAAAAATCCATACTCAAATGCCGGGCAAGGGGTTTATACCATTACTAGTGAAGCCGAGCTTGAAGATTTCATGAAGGAAGATTACCCCTATGATCAGTTCATTGTGCAAAGTCTTATAGGTCACTATGCATGGAGTTCCAGCAGTCAGCATGGAAGGTATTTTCATGTAGGAACAATTCCCAATAAAAAATTAAACATCTATATCTCTGATCTAAGGATGATGGTCTATTCAAGCCCGCAGGGTTTTCAACCTTGCGCCGTTTACGCTAGGCGGGCCAAGGAGCCTTTAAAGGCAGAGCTGACCACCAGTAGTTGGGAAGTCTTAGGGACAAACCTTTCAGTTAAAAAAGGGGAAAATGAATGGGAGTCTGACACTACTAGGCTAATGCTTATGGATAGAAAAGACTTTAACACCCTTGGAGTAGGAATCGATGACTTAATTGAAGCCTATATTCAAACTATCTTAACCATAGTGGCCATTGATAAAATGGCGCAAAATTTAATTAGTTCTAAAGGACAGTTCCGTAGTAAATTATTTAAATCTCTTGATAACGATGAATCCCTCTTAAAGGAAATCTTGGTATAAAAATGGAAGCCGTAAAGATCATTAAAACAAAAGAAGACCTCAAGTTAAGCTCGTTTAAAAAAGGTGAGGTTCACCCTATCCATCTTCATCTTTCAGATAATTCCCTAGGGGTCCCCTGGCGGGTTCCCTTAATTATAGTAAGAGGAGTAGGGGAAGGCCCAACCATCGGCCTTACAGCCGCTTTGCACGGAAATGAACTCAATGGAATCTCTACCATCTTTAAACTCTTAGAAGAGATAGATCCTACTAAGTTAAATGGAACATTGGTTTTAGTTCCGATCAGTAATGTCCCCGGTTACCTAATGAATCAAAGGGCCTTTTCTGATAATGTGGATCTTAATAGAATCATGCCAGGGAGTGAAAAAGGAGCTGCTTCTTCAATCTATGCTCATCAATTTGTGAATAAGATTGTCTCTAAGTTTGATTACCTCTTAGACCTTCATACAGCATCACACGGTAGAGTGAACAGCCTTTACTTAAGGGCAGACCTTGAAAATGAAGATACTAGAACCTTAGCCTACTTACAGAACCCGCAAATCATTGTTCAAAAGTATGATGAAGAGGGAACTCTAAGAGGCTGGGCCCATGAAAATAATATCCCGGCCATAACGATTGAAATTGGAAATTCTAATGCCTTCCAACATAGCCTAATAGATGAAACCCTTGATGGGATCCTAAATACTTTACGCTTTTTTAAGATGATTAAAGGAGAAGTTAAAGACATGATCGCCGACGCCATTGTTTGTGATAATTCTTATTGGATCTATTCTACAAAAGGGGGGATAATTGATGTTATTCCAGCTCTAGCTGATCAGGTTAAAGAAGGTGATGTGATCGCAAAGGTGTACGATGTTTTTGGGCAGGTCAAAGAACTTATCTATGCCGATAAAGCAGGGGTCGTTATTGGAAAGAACGTGAGGCCAAATTGTGATGCAGGAACTAGGGTTTTACACCTTGGTGTAAACTTGATTGATCCGCAAACCGATGAAATACCTGGTCACGTAGACTTTACTTAGAAAGAGGATTTCTTATGAAGAAAAAGCAGAAGATAGTAAAGTTTGACTTTGAACCTGGAAAGATCATCTCTGGAAAGTACATTGTCGTCGAAAAGCTTGGAGAAGGCTGGGAAGGCGAGGTCTATAAAGTACAAGAATCTGCTACCGGGATTGAAAGGGCGGCTAAGTTCTTTTTACCTAATAGAAATATTAAAAATAAGTCTGCTAAGTTCTATGCCAATAAACTTCATAAACTCCGTTCATGCCCCATTCTTATTCAATACCTAACTCAAGACACCATTATCTTTAAAGGAGAGAAGGTTAGTTATCTGATCTCTGATTATGTAGAGGGTGTGACTCTGAGTAGCTTTTTAAATTCGATCAAGGGTAAGAAGATGCATCCTTTTCAAGGTCTTCTCCTCCTGCATACCCTTGTAAAGGGCCTAGAGGATATCCATGGTCTCGGTGAGTACCATGGAGACCTTCATACAGATAATATAATCGTTCAGCGCTTCGGGCTTGGATTTGAGTTAAAGCTCTTAGATATGTTTTATTGGGGAGCCCCTAAGGCTCAGGATTTCAAAGATGATATCTGTGACGCCATTAGGATCTTATACGATGTCCTTGGTGGGCAAAAGCAATATGCCAAGCTTCCTGAAGAAGTAAAAGAGATCTGTTGCGGGTTAAAAAAATCCATCATTCTTAAGAAGTTTAAGAACCTCTCTCAATTAAGAGTTCATTTAGAAACTATGAATTGGGAGAGCCGATGAATACCTCGAAGATAGTTCAAGAAGAAAATCACTTTGAAAAGATTGAAATAACTCAAGGTGAGCTGCATATCTTTTCTCATAAATCAGTCAGAGAAAAACCGAATCAAGATTGCTTAGGTTATTTTTCTAAAGAAGGGGATTATAAGGTTTTAATCGTCTCAGATGGGATGGGCGGGCATCAAGGTGGGGAGAAGGCCTCGCGCTTAGTTTGTGAATCTCTTAAAGAGCTTTTAGAAAGTTCTAAGACTGCTAATCTAAGAGAAGTCTTCTTAGATGCTATTGAATTAGCTGATTCTAGGGTTAAAGACCTTCGCATTGGTGCAGGAGCCACTCTTACTGGGGTGGTCATTCAAAATGGTTACGCCCAGTTCTTCAACTGTGGTGACTCGGCGTCTTTATTAATGGGAAGCAGAGGTAAGCTTAAGTATAGAAATATCGAGCACTCACCCCTTGGTTACGGGCTTGAATCAGGCCTTATTCCCCATGAAAATGCTGAAGAAGTAGGCCTGGTTGAAGAGAATATAGTCTCAAATGGCATAGGATTTGAAACAGTGCGCATAGAGCTTTCTCAAAGAATAGAAGTCAGTGAAGGAGACTTAGTCGCCCTTATGAGCGATGGCGTATCAGGTCATTTTACAACTGAAGAAATTGTAAAACTAGTCACAACTGGTTCATTTGAAGAAAGGGTGGCCGCTTATATAGAAAAAGCTGATGCAGATCCAGATAAGTTCTATTCTGATGATAACTCCCTCATCCTTTTTAAGGTCTAGGCCCTTTGTTACTTGCCTAAGACCTTTAAATTAGGAAAAATAACCTATGGAAATTTCACTTAAGGATATTCAAGATCATGTGGATGAAAGTGTTGCGGTCACGCTCACAGATTCATTGTCACAGGTTGAGCAAAAGTCATACTTCTCACCCTTTAAGGGAGGATTTTCCTTTTGGTATAGGTACTTAAAAGTCCTCGACGATAAACTTGAATATGGGAATCTTAAATACCTTCTCTTAAACAACCAAGTCTACCAATTTGACTGGGACTCTGATTGCTTTGTTCCTTTTGGAGAAAATGGCGACCAACTCATCGAGGAGTTAGAGAGTTATCTGGTTGATAATGAAACCATAGTGAAGCATTTCCTTAGACAGGTCGACTCTCTTGAAGATGATCTTTATGATAGAAAGCACTCTTCTGTTTTTATGGATAATTGGTTTGATCTTAAAAAAGAACTCTCTCGTATTGAAAGATTCTATGACCGTCATATCGTGGCCCTTGCAGCCCTTGATAAATGGAATAGAAAAGAAGAGTTCTTCATTAGTCTTGATATCACTGAATTGATTAAGAATACTGAGTACTCAATTTCAAATGTTAAGGGCGGAATTATCCGTTTAGATGGTCTTCATCATTATTATAGTTCTATTAAGAACGATAAGCTTAACAAGAACATCTATATGCTAACTCTTGTCTCAGGAGTTTTCTTACCCCTTAATCTTATTGTCGGCTTCTTTGGCATGAACACAAAAGGTCTTTTCTTAGATCAATACGAAAATGCCACCCATTACGTTCTCTTTATTTTATTAAGCATCTTAGTTTTAAGTGCTACAGGTTTAACTCTTATCAAATTGATAGATAGATTCTTCTTACGTTTCTTACTAGGCAGAACAACTATTTACAAAGGCATCTCTAGTCAAATGGAGAAACTTGAAAATAGATTAGGCTTAGACAACTAGAGGTTATATGAAAAGCGAAGTTATCATTGGAACAGATTTACAAGAAGCTTCTAACAACTGTATTGAAGTGGGGCTGAGTTGGGCCCATTTTTTAAAGGCCTTGCCTGTTGTCATGCATGTGCATCCTTCTAACCTCAATGAAAGTGCAGCCTTCCTAGTGGACGACAAGCTTGAATCGCAATTCAGGGCATTATCTCAAAAGATTGAAGATGAATTGCAAGAGAAGTTAGAAAAACAAATAATTCCTTTTGTTAAAGAATCTCAAAGGATCAAAACAAAGATTCGTTTTGGAGATAGGGCCAAGGCCTTTGTTCACAGGTCAGTTGAAAAAGAGAGTAAGCTTATTGTTCTTGGTTGGGATGATGATTTAACTAAAGAAAAGATCTGGATGGCATCAACAATTGACCGAGTTATCAGGGCCTCTTATTCTCCTGTATTGGTCGTTAAAGAAAATAAGGCCAAAGCTCCATCAAATATTCTCTTTCCTTTTCTTTTAAACATGGAATTTGTCGACACTCTTCCATGGCTTAAGATCTTAGCGGAGAACTTTAATTCAAAGATAACCCTTCTTCACCTTACTAAACAAAGTATAAAAGCGAAGAGCTATGAAGGAGTCGAACTCCTTGAGTACTTATATCCCTCAAACGAAGATGAACTAGATTACCTAAAGAATTTTGTGAAAGATATTAAAAGGCTTGGGGGTTCAATTGAGTTTAAGATCTTAGAAAGAGATGGAGCGGAAGATAAACAAATATTGAATGAGATTAAATCTAATAAGCCTGACCTCACTGTCCTGGCCTCTAGAGGAAAAAAAGGCATCGAGCGCCTTTATCTAGGAAGCATCACTGAAGCAGTTCTCAAATTAACGGAATCTTCAGTTTTTGTTGCAAAGTTAATCAGGTAAAATATGGAAGAATTTTTAACAAAACTAAATGAACTTATGGCCCGCTACCCATATTCAAAGACGGCTATTTACTCATTAGGGCTCTTTGGTTTTTATTATGTCTCAAGATTTCTTTTCTATTCAAATATAAACAAAAGGCAAATCAATAAAGCAGATAAGGTCTTTTATAAAAAGAAAGTAGAACAGTACTTACGTTACTTTTTCTTCCTTGTGCTTTTTCTCTTATGGTTTGCCCAACTTCAAGTCTTTTTTGTCTCTATCTTTGCCATTGCTGCAGCTATAGTCTTGGCCTTTAAAGAGTTGATCATGTGTATTACTGGTGGCGTCTTAGTGAGAAGCTCTAAGACTTTTAGTGTCGGGCACAGAATCGAACTTCAAAAATTAAGAGGCTATGTCTTAGAGAGAAATCTTCTAACCACAAAGGTCCTTGAAATAGGCCCTGAGAGTAACTCTCAACAAACAACTGGGGATGTCGTCACAATTCCTAATTCGTTGATGCTCTCTCAAGCAGTTAAAAATGAATCATACTTTAAAGGTTACTCCATCAAGTCTTTTCATTATAGGGTAAAAGCTGCGGCTCATATTGAAGACCTAGAGAAGATCTTATTGAACAGGGCCATAGAAGAGTCCTCTTCATACCTTGATGAAGCAAAGAAGAGTATCAGTAGGTTTTGTGAAAAAGAGGGCTTTATCATTCCATCCATTGAGCCTAGGACCAAAGTTATCGTTGAAGATGATAAGATCTCAGTTCTCGTTAAATTGCCCGTTCTAAACACTGAGATCGCTAATATTGAACAGAACTTTAACCGCCTCTATATCAATTGGTTAGTCCTTCACGAAAAACCAGAATTAGAAGGAATAGAGAAATAAGCTTCTTAAAAAAAACCTTACTCATTCTTTTATCTCTTAATATTCTTATTCTCATAAGTTTCTTTTCAACAAAAGGGTTGATTAAGGAAAAGATCAATAAAACAACACAAACTCAACTTCAATTGAAAACACTTATTGAAGATTATTCCCTTGGTCTCTTTCCTCCTCGCGTAGAAGTTTTAGGAATCGCCATTTCTGATAGTAAAGGGAAGGTCTTAAATATTAAGAAGGCCTCTCTTGGATTTTATGGGCTTAGAATCGAGGGGGGAAACCTTTTGAGGGCTCCTATCTTACCTAGAAAAGAAAAAGAAAAAGAAAAAAAAGAAAAAGCGACAAGTCCCTCGGCCCTTCCCATTAACGCCATCCTCATAAAAGACTTTGATTTTGATAAATCCGTCGTCTTAAACAATGACCTCTTTCAATTAAAAAAGCTAAAACTTGAGGGCATACATTTAAAGGGAGAGAAGCTTTCTTTTCAAGTAAAAGAGGGGAGTTTTCAATTTAAAGAATCAAAGATCTTTATCAAAGGAAGCCTAGAAAAGCATAAGTCTATAAAAGCAAAATTAAAGATTAGTCTTAAGGAATTAGACCTAGAAGTATTGGGCGGTGAAAATGTTTTTAAGCCTTATCCTGGAATTAAAGGCATCCTAACAAGTAGCATAGCCTTAAATCTTGAAGGAGATGTTTTTGATCTATTGCTTGATTCAGAGCTTAAGAACTTCTCTTATAAGACCAAAGAGGATGCCGAATACTTCATTTCAGAACTTCTTTTAAAAGAAGGACATTTAAAAGGAAACACGAATGCTTTTGATTTTAATTTAAAGAGTTCAGTCATAAAAGAGGTTAGGCAAAAGTCTAAAGAAGGACTTCCCCAAAAGATAGAAATCTTAACCATCAACTCATTAAAGTATAAAAAGAAACTTAAGGGGCATCATTTAGAGTTAAACCTCAATAGAGATGCAAGTGTTGCATTAGACTCTGGCATAGGCCATTTAAATCTATCCATCGATAACTTAGACCTTAAAAACTATTCTGAATTTCTTATTATTGACTCTAATAATAATATTGATTCAGGGAAACTCTTCGCTTCTTATAAAAGTAAGATTGATTCAAATGAAAATATTGATGGAAGACTCAGTGTTAGCCTCTCTCAACTAAACTTTAAAGAAAGGGGGGGAGGCAATTCCATAGGCTCGTTTATGTCCATTACTAAGGCCGTAGGCATTATAAAAGACGAAAACGGAAAGGTTAAGCTAGATTCAAAAATTGAAGGTAAGAAGTCAGATCCAGAATTTGATGTCATAGGATACTTATCTAAAGGGATAGGAAGTATTATTGCTGATAAGTTCTACTCCTTGATTGCTGTAGAAGCTGCTAAAAGAGTGGCACCATTATTATTAAGCAGTATACCGATCAATCCTTTAAATGCCCTAACTCTTATAAAGGCCGGTTATAAGTTTGCGGTAAAGCCTCGCTTTAATGACCTAAAGTTTGCTCCGCACTCCTTTGAGATCAAAGGCAGAGAGCTTAAAACTCTTGAGAGGGTTGTCTCTTTTTTAAAAGGACAGCCTGAGGTTTCATTAAGCTTTTGTCCTAAGACTTATCTTGTTGAGAAAACCTCTAAGGTAAGCCTTAAAGAAGGGCTTAACCTAAACGTAAAACGAATGAACTCTGTATTAAGCTCGGTTCAATCATTGGCGCCAGGTGTCGAAAAACAAATCGTCTTTTGTGGGGCTTCAAAAACTCTTGAAGAAGAGGGGATAGGAAGTATAGATATCCAAATTTAAATCTATAGATAACCATAGTAAAAGGTTAGAATAAGCGCTTAATCGGGGCAAAAATGAAGAAAAAAGAATTAATACAAATTGGCTGGAGAGAGTTCATTGCTATCCCAGAGTTAAAGATTAAAGAGATCAAGGTAAAGGTTGATACAGGGGCGAGGACTTCTGCTCTTCATGTAACTGATCTAACTTATCATAAGAAAGGCAAGAAACAATTGGCCGAGTTCTATATCCATCCTAATCAAGAATCGAGCAGACCGCGCTTTAAAAACATCGTGGAAGTTAAGTGTTTTAAAAGTATTAAAAGCTCAAACGGTATAAGCCAGAAGAGACCCGTGATTAACGCTATGGTTAAGTTTGGAAAGATGGAAAAAGAAATTGAAATAACTTTAGTTAATAGAGACATGATGGGCTTTAGAATGCTCTTAGGAAGAGCGGCCATGAGAGACACCTTTCTTGTTAATCCTAGTAAATCATTTCTTTTGAAAAAGGTTAAAAAATGAAGATTGCTATCCTCTCCCGTGGACCAAAGCTATATTCAACTCAGAGCTTAGTGAATGCTTGTAAGGCAAGAGGGCATGAAGTGGAAGTAATCAATCCTCTTCAATGTTATATGAATATCACCACAAAAAAACCAACGGTTTTATATAAAGAAAGAGTCCTTGATGACTTTGATGCTGTCATTCCACGGATCGGAGCAAGTGTTACCTTTTACGGAACCGCAGTGCTTAGGCAGTTTGAAATGGGCGGTGTTTACGCGGTCAATGAATCAGTTGCCATTGCTCGCTCTCGGGATAAGTTAAGAAGCCTTCAGATCATGGCCAAGGTGGGTATTGGCCTTCCTGTTACCGGCTTTGCAAACTCCACTCAAATGACTGATAAGCTCTTAGATCAAGTAGGGGGAGCTCCTTGCGTGATCAAACTTTTAGAAGGAACCCAGGGCAAAGGCGTGGTCTTAGCGGAAAGTAAGAAGGCCGCAGAGAGTGTTATGGAGTTAATCTCTGGCACTAAATCAAACTACCTTGTTCAGGAATTCATTAAAGAATCCGGAGGCTCTGATATCCGCTGCTTTGTAGTGGCCGATAAAGTCGTCGCTGCCATGAAAAGAACCGGAGCAGAAGGAGACTTCCGCTCTAACCTACACCGTGGTGGAACCGCAGAGATCGTTAAGATCTCTCCCGGGGAAAGGGCCACGGCCGTCAAAGCAGCTAAGGCCATGGGTCTTAATGTTGCTGGGGTTGATATTTTAAGGTCAAATAATGGTCCCTTGGTTTTAGAGGTAAATTCATCTCCGGGGCTAGAGGGAATTGAAAGAGCAACAGGAAAAGATGTTGCCGGAATGATCGTGACTCATATAGAAAAGGCGATCGCTAGTAAGAAATCTAATAAGACCAGAGGTCAGGGGTAATAGTGAAAAATCTTAAGATTCTTGGAAGAACAATCCTACCTGGAGAGACCATAAACCTTGAAGCTGAAGTGGCCAAGCTTTATGACTCAACTGATTTAACAATGCCGGTAAAGATCATCCGTGGGGAAAAAGAAGGGCCTATTGTTTTTTTATCCGCTGCCATTCACGGGGATGAAATCAATGGGGTTGAAATTATTAGAGAAGTTTTAAAGATTATAGAAAGAAAGAAGATTAAAGGAACCATCATAGCCGTTCCTATTGTGAATGTTTTTGGTTTTAACAATAAATCCCGTTATCTCCCAGATAGACGGGATCTAAACCGCTCATTTCCGGGATCCGAAAATGGATCCCTGGCCTCTAGAATGGCCAAGATCTTTATGAGTGAGATCATCTCCAAGTGTACCCATGGAATAGATTTTCATACAGGGGCCATTCACCGTTCTAACTTTCCTCAGATCAGGGCCGACCTTAGTTGTAAAGAAACTAAGAAATTCGCTAAGAGTTTTCGCGCTCCGATTATTGTCGACTCTCAAACCAGAGATGGCTCTTTAAGGGAAGTGGCGCGAAGAAAAGGTGTGATCACTCTTGTTTTTGAAGGTGGCGAGGCCCTTCGCTTTGAAGATGATGTTATCTCAGCCGGGGTTAAGGGTTGTATCTCTGCTTTAAGAGAGATCGGCGTTTTACCTAAGTTAAAATTAAACTCTAATAGACCAAAGCCTGTTATGGCACTTGGAAGCTATTGGATTAGGTCTCCAAAAGGGGGCACCTTTAAATTAAAGGTAAAAAATGGTCAGATGGTGAAAAAGAATCAAGTCATAGGTGAAGTTACAGATCCTCTTGGAACAGATGTGGAATTGATCCGCGTTCATAACAGTGGTTATATTTTAGGCATTAATAAACTGCCCTTAGTGACTCAAGGGGAAGCCCTTGTGCATATAGCCACAACCCGGGAAGGGAACTATAAAAAAGATAGACTTATGGATTCGGTAGATTAGTATTTAAGCAATGATAAATTGTGTCAAAAGCCTTTTCATCCTCTGTTTTCTTCTTAAAACATCACTTGTTTTCGCAAAGGACTGTGATGCCGATAAGGTTTTTTCCCTCATCAACGCTCAAAAACAAAGCATCAAGTCTCTTCTTGAAGGGGGCACTCTAGAGCCTAGTTCATCTCTAGTCTTTGGAGAGGGTTTCATTTTAGATAAGACTGCTCTGCTTGTTGAAAAAGAAAAGATTAGGTTAAAAGATAAAAGAGGAATCCTGCCTGAGCATGAAACCTTAGCTGGCTGTCTCTTAGAAAAGAAAAACACTTCTAAACAAAAAACCTTAGTTGATCTTTCCACGGAGTTAACTAATCTTAGATTAGAACTCCTTCTAAAGAATAAAGAACTTAACAACGCTATCTTTGAAAAGATGAAGGGCGAAAAAGAAGTTCCTGGAATCAAAGAAGATATCGAAAAAGAGAACTTAGCCTCTGAGAAAGAGAAGAAAGACTTGGCCTTTGAAGTCCTTGAAGCTGAAATAAAAGTTAACACTATTAACGATGCTAAGAAAAAAGAGATTTCTACTAAGATCTCTGAGTTTAAAAAAGTTAAGATTGAATTGATCAATAAGAAACTCGAGTACAATAAGGCCCTTGAAGAAAAACTCAGCTATTTTGAAAAACACTCCTCAAAACTCTCTATCCTTGCGGGCTCCATAAGCAGCCTTAGCACTGAAAAGATTGTTGAGAGCTTTAAGACTGTGGAGAGTATTTGGAAGGAGATCTCCTCTAAAAATTATGACCTCTTTAAAACGGATAAGGCCTTCACCCTTCCTAATATTCCTGCTTCAAATATAAAGAACTCAGGAAGAGAAGACTTAAAGAAAGACTTTGAAGAATTAGAAACAGTTAAAACAGAATTAAAAGAGCTAAGGATTACAACCTTAAAAGAGCTGACTCTCAAGAAAAACCAGGAATTAAAACTTCATAATGACCTCTTACTACAAGTAAACAATGTAAGGGGAGTTCTTTATAAGCTTCTCCCGGCGGACTATGTCTTAAAGAAAGTGACTACCTTAGGTTATTATAAAGGCATTGTTTCAGAGCTTACTTCGGCTCCTTTTCGTATCATCAGCTTCTTCTACAGTAAGTTTCTTTATATAAGAGAGCAGCTTTCTAAGGGCAGAGCAGGCATAACGATCCTGGCCTATGACATGGCTTACTTAACTTTTTTATTTATTATCTTCTTTATTTTAAAAACTCTTTTTTCAAATTCTCAAGTTTGGGTGGATAAGAGGGTTAATTCATTTGTTAAAAACTATAGAGAGGTAAGACTTGTAAAGATCAGCTTATCCTTATGGAATAAAGTTAAAGATAACCTAGAAGAGATCTTATGGTTAGTCCTGACATCATTTCTTATCGATAAAGAATCATTTTCCGATGTTCGTTTAGTCATAGTCGTCGTTCAGATCATCCTTGTTAGCCGCATCTTAAAATCATTAGTTATCCTCTTCTTTGGCTCGGTCTCTAGAATAGATATAAAGAGCTTTGCTCTTTTTAAGAAAAAGGCCCAAATCTCAGCCAATCATATCTCTAATATTTATCTTTTCTACTCTTTCTCTTTAGTCATTGCTGATGCCACGATCGGGAGGACTTATATCTTCTCAATTGTGAATGTGACGGTAGCTTTTTACGCCGTATATAGATTGGTTATGATGTCGGCAACTTGGGAAAAAGAATTTTGGACTTACTTAGAAAGAAACTTTTCAGGCTTTATCATTACTAGGCTTGAAGTCATGTTCAAACTTGTTCCCTCTAAAGTTAAAGCAACTATTTATTTCTTCATCATCATAGTCTTCTCTATTCTTAATACCTTTATTAGGGCCACTGAAAACTTTGAGATTTCAAAGAAGATCTCCGCTAATATCTTTAAAAAACAAATCGAAAGGGTTGAAGTTGGAGATGGAACTGAAAAAGAAATTCCTCAAGACTATTGTTCTCACTTTCAACTTCAGTCTCTAGAGAGTGAAGATGATTATGTCTGTGTCAGCGAAGAGCTTGAAGCTAAGATACGACTCGAAATAGATGAATGGTGTGATGACAAGAGTGAAGAGCATTCACTTGTCGTTTTTGGAGATAAGGGGGTTGGTAAGACCACTCTTATTAAGCACTGCTTAAGCATTGTAGAAGAGCAGCGTAGCGATAGTATTAATATTATTAGAACTAAGATTCCGGCCAAGACCTATGAAAAGGGGGCCCTTCAAAACTTTATCAAAGAGCTTCTTCTTGGAAAGGAAGAAGCTGCAAGTGATTCAAATTTTGATCTTTATCATATTGATAAAAAATTAGAGAAGAAGACGGTCATCTTTTTAGACGAAGCTCAGAATATCTTTCTATCAAAGACTGGTGGCTTTGGGGCTTATGATGCTCTCGCTAATATGATCAACTTTAGTACTGAGAAGATCTATTGGGTCTTATCTTTTAATAAGTACAGCTGGATCTTTATTGACCGCGCTTTTGGTAGGAATCAGTTCTTTAGGAATGTCTTTGAAGTAAGAGGCTGGAGCGATACTAAGATTAAAGAGCTCATCATGACTCGTCATAAGAAAACTGACTTTCGTCTTTCTTTTGACCTATTAATCAATGCTACTCGTTCACAAGATGAGATAGACAGGTATGCCTCAGTTGAATCAAAGTTCTTTAAGCTTCTTTGGGAGCTCTCTAGAGGGAACCCCAGGGCTGCCCTTGTTCTTTGGCTAACAGCTCTTTCTCAAAAAAGATCAAAGACCTTAAATGTCAACATACCAAGAGAAGCAGAACTTGTTGGTCTAGAGAAACTGCCTGATGATCTAATGTTTGTCCTGGCCCATATTCTTAAGCATGAAAACTTAACGGGAAAAGAAATAGAAGGAACAACTGACCTTCCCACTGGGATTGTTAGAAATGCTATAAAAGTAGGACTAGAAAAAGACTTTCTTTACCGAGACCAAAGAGGTCGTTATATGATTGATATCTCATCTCAGTTTGGTCTTATTAAATTTTTAACTTTAAAGAACTTTATTTATGGAAGCTAATACGACAACGCTTTATATTTTAGACTTTCTAAAACTCGATAAGATCGTTTTATTTGTCTTTCTTATTGGTTGTATTGTCACTTTGGTTAAGATCATCAACATATGGAGTGAAAAACTTCAAGTTAAGTTCTCTGGCAAGAGGCTAGTCATCCTTCAGGTGGCCACCATCTTTTCCTTCTTTATCTATCTCTGTGGCTTCTTAGGTTCTTTTTATATGGTCTTTAGACCTTCTAAAGAAGTCCTTGTTACTATTGGTGGTTCTGCCGCTGTTGCCATTGGTTTTGCCTTAAAAGACTTAGTTGGCTCAGTCATTGCGGGCTTTATCCTTCTTTTTGACCGTCCCTTTCAAGTGGGAGATAGGGTCAGCTTTGCAGATGTTTATGGAGAGATCAAAAGCATTGGACTCAGATCTGTAAGGTTACAGACCTTAGATGATAACCTAGTGACTATTCCTAATTCAAAGTTCTTAACAGATGTGGTTGCCAGTGGAAATAGTGGGGCCCTTGATATGATGATTGAAGCTAATTTTCATGTTTCAATCTATGAGAACTTAGAGCGGATTAAGAGCTTGCTTCATGAAGTGGTTATAACCAGCCGTTTTGTTTTTTTAGAAAAGCCAGTAATCATTACCTTTAACGAAGTTCCCATTTCTAATACCTTTGTTATCAAAGTAAGCGTTAAGGCCTATGTTCTTGATGTAAAGTTTGAGAAGGCCTTCTTAAGTGACCTCATTGCTAGAGGCAATAAGATCCTTTTAGAGAATAATATAGGACGCCCTTCAAGCTGCCCTGTTCCGGCTCAAGTAAATACTTAATTAAAACCTAATCAAACCCATCTAAAAAACGATTTTGAGGAATCCTTAATCTGACCGAGAATATGATTAACTATCAACTAGGTAAGAGGAGGAATTATGTTAAGCGCTAGTATTTCTCGGCAAGAGCTTTTTGAAGGAATAGTAGAAGCGAGTGCATGGGATAACAATAGTATTACAGAACTTGTCTTTAATACTGTTGAAAGGGAAGTGATACCTATCTTTATGGATTCTATGGGAGAGTCTCTTATAGACTACAGTTGTGAGAGGTTAAAGCTTCGAGGAACTATTTTTGGAGGTTATTTGCACGTGACTAGCTTTAGCTTTATTAAACAGTAAAGCTGGCAGCATAAAGAGCGGCCCATAGTGCTAAAAGAGAAATCCCTATCTTGATAGGAGTCTTATAGGGCTTTAAAGCTGCCTTTTGATTGAGGAAGTCATGGGTAAAAAGTACTCCTAAATAGCTTAACTGGATTAAGATAATAAGGGCCAGGATATAAGAATAATTCTTCTTAGACCTGGTAGGTTTTACCTGAGTCATTAAAGGATCTTTATCCTCTCGATTATTCTCAGTCATCGATTCAGTCTTAATCCTCTCTTTAGGACTTTCAACAACCATTAGCTTCGCTTTATTTAAATCATCTAAATCAGGGATCATATGTTTTGAAGGAGGAGTTAATTTATTGAGGGGCTGGATTTGAAAGTTGCCACTTAATAAAACTTCATCACCAACGAGAAGGCTATTTCCTTTGATTCCTCTATTCCAATCTAGTCCAAGTATCTTTCTTGAAAGAGAAGTCTTGAAGCTGACAAAGCGGTTGGTATAATCCCAAGAATCCTTAATAGAGGGGGAGATCTTGATCAAAACTTCATGAGGAATTCTTTTATCTCTTAGTTGAAGAATCCCCTTAATGATAAATTCATTGGGTTTTCCCGCAAGAAACTTTTCACTTTGAAACCTTATGGTGGGGAACTTTTTACTTGAGAAGAAATCATCCGATCTTAAGTGGCCATCTCTTATCCTACTTCCTGTGTCTATCGAAGTGGAATCGATTGAGAGCTCGATCTTCCTTGGAAGTTCTAGGTCTTCTTCAAAGTAGACTCTGCCCCAGAATTTTTTAAATTGTCCGTCTATCTTTGAAAAGCTTAAATAGCCTACCTCAAAACGCAAAGAAGAATGATCCTTATTTGTATCCCATATGAGATGAGTACTTCCAAAGATAGTACTAGAATAAAAAAGCAGTAAAAAGAAAAGCTTCATTAGGGGAGGCTACCTTAAGTGGAAGCCTTCGTCGATGGATGTTTAAAAGGCAATATCAATAAAATTTGCTTCGCCCCAGTCTTTTTTAGGATCTCCAAGACCCCAGCGGTTACAGCGCATTTCCTTATCTTCACGGTAGTTCATCCCGGTGCCTCTTACGTGTATCCCTACGATCTCTTTTGTGTTGGCATTAAAGACGGCAGAGCCAGAATTGACTGAGAAGGTATCAAGTTGATGGCGAAAGGAATTACTTTTATTATGAACGGAGAGCACTTCTCCATTAGGTTGATACTTTAAAGGTAATCCAAGGGGAAAACCTAAAATAAATAATGGAGTACCAACTTCAACCCTAGTTCCAGGGCTCATGATTAAGGGGTCTCTTTGCTCAACTTCTTTAGTTAGCCTTATTAATGCATAGTCTTTAAGTGTGACCCATTCAAATTCTTTTTTAATAAACTCTTTAAAATAGTAGACATTCTTTTTAAGAATGATCTTTGGTGAGTTTCCATTCCTATCGGCCTTGTAATCAAAGACGACTGCATAATCTTTAAGACCCATTTTTAAATTTGGATCAATACAATGAGCTGCTGTGCCGATGATATCTTTTCCCACAAGAAAAGCGGAACAATTGGCCAGAAGGCCTTGAGTCTTTACAAACTTTTCATCTTCACAAAAACCAAGATCATCTTGATAACTACGGGAGGTTACTTCAAAGTGATCTTCGCCAATGGATTTTAAGAACTTCTTTTGAACCAGAGCAGGGATGGATCTTGCTAGATCTTTGATTTCTTCATTCTTGATGAGGTCGATATCTATTCTATCGTCAGTATTGAAGATCGTACCATGAACGAGACCTCCATTTATGATAAATAATATTAGCAATGTTTTAAGCATGCTGTATTTAAGCACGAAAATCTTTTAGAAAGAGCCTAAGTGTAAGGAGTACATATCTGTATAAAAACTAGACGTTAATTGACTAAGACTGAGTCAATTCTCTTCAGGGACATTGTTAAGGGGCTGAAAATCCATAAGTTACTTGGCCCGAAACTTGTATTAAGAAGAGGATGAAAAACTTATTTAAAAGCCGCTTTATAGCGCTCTTCTGTGTCTTAAATTTCATTTCTCTATCTTCTTTTGCAGGGCTTATTTGCTTTAAAGAACAGGCCAACCTCTTTGAGGAGATTAGCTTTCAAACAGCTAGTTTACGTAAGGTCGTGGAGGCAGCAAAAGAGAAAGAGAACCTTATGAAGGCCGATATTAAGTATGGTTTTATAGGCCTAAATGTAGGAAAGGCAACCATCTACTTAAATACTAGTGAAGGTAAGATCGTCGATCTCAATGTCGACGCTGATGTTAATGTTGTGGGATTGGTTAAAGAAAAGATTCAGCAAAAGATAACCCTTGGCCAAATCAAAAGAGGGGATCCTTTAAAGTTTCAAATGGCAGGATCAAACCGAGGTGTCTTAATTGTGCAGCCTGGGAAAGATATGAATGAAAATGGCGGGAGCGCTGTTTTAAAAATATGGGATGGCTCTAAATACTCTCTAGAAAAGATTATGATTACGAGAGTTAATGGCCGGTTTCAAGTTAATAAAGTATCAGGTAGAAGCGAGAAAAAAATTACAGGTCTATCAGTTACAATGGGTGGAACTAATGTCTCAAAGATGTATGTAAGTAAGTATAAGATCAAAACCAAGTAAAGATTAAGGGGAGGGACTCCTCCCCTTAGACTAAAAACAAATCCTGAGACTATCTCTGAATTCTTAGAGGCTTAACAGCAACGTACTTTCCACCTTTACAAATAGCGGCTACGTTCACATAGTGATCATTGTCACGAGTTCTAAATCTTCCATTATTAATGATTGAAAGAGAGCCTCTTCTACCTTCTTTACACTTTCTTGGAGTTGGTTGTGGCTTGTATGGATAGTAACGACCGTTCTTACAAACGCGGACAACCTGAACTTGACGGTCTGGATTACGAACATCATCTTCATAAAAGATTGCTCTCTGGCCTTCTTTACACTTTCTAATGACACCAGTGTAGTAAACTGAACCAGTGCTAGTTTCTCTGTCTCTACAAACAAACCCAATCTTACATTTTTTAGAATCCATTGTTCTAACATAGGCCTTGTTTGCTTCTTCGCCGTGGTTACAAGCACTTCGTCTAGAGTGAAAAAGGTCATATATTCCTTGGTTTCCGATTCCAAGGACAATAGATCCAGCATTATCAACCTTGTCGCTGGCGCTTTGGCAGCTCATCTTGGTTGTATCTGGCCGTGCAAAAGCACTTACAGAAAGTAGACATACTACTAGGGTAAGAAAAGTTTTCATTTTAATCTCCTGTTTATTGCTTACTAGCAATTGGTTAGTTTCGTGAATGAGAAACTATGCCTCGAAGACCTTAATGAATAGGGAAGGAGAGGGTTTTGGTTACAGAATTTGTAACCCTTTTAAAGCTGCGAATAGAGGTAGTTTAAGATGTTCTTTTTCGTCATAGAATCAAGAAGCCCTAGTCCCATGAACTGAAGGTTCTCATTCATGACGAAGATATCTTTTGAATTATTAAAGAAATTCCAAAGCCACTCATGAACAATAAGCCATGAGAGGTTTGCGTCATCTAATTGGTTTATTAAGTTAGTATCAAGTTGATAAATTATCCTAGAACCTGATTGCACACGCCTTACAGCCTGAAGCACTTCACAGTTGATGCTAAAGAGCATTCCAAAAAGGCCAGGGAGTTCATCATGCAGCACGGCCGGTTTAGTAAAGGCCTTCGATCTTAATTGCTTCATAAAAGAAGTCTTAAAGCTAAGGAGGGATTGACCCATGCTCTTGTCGAGAAGATAAAGCTCATTGATAACAAAGTTTATATGAGAGTCCTTATAATTATAATAAGAGATTCCCCCCGTTTGGTGTGAGCTCTTTGATAAAAAGTAGTCAGTAAAATAAAGACCGTCTTTACAACTAGCTATATCGCCGCCGTTTCCGATAATAGTTCCACTATCTCCTTCGTCACCACTTTTTTGCTCTAACTTTTTAATCAACTCTTTAACTTCTTTACTCTCAAGTTTAGGTTTTTCTGAGAGAAAGAAAGGCAAGCTTCCGTTTTCTTCAAAAAGGATAATCTTCTGAACTTCAGGTTCCCGTAGGACCCATTGCTCCGCAAAGAGTGAGGTTGAAATAAAAAAGAGAAGAAGGAGGGATTTAATGAAGCTTCTCCTTTGTATTGCTTTGAGTTACAGGATAGAGCTGGATATTACAATGATAGACTTCTACTCTTGAAGCATCTTCATCGTTAACTAGGCATTCTTTTTCTAGTTCCTTAATAAAGCTTTTAAGGCGGTTAAATTTGTCAAGATCACCCTGGAAGGTAATAGATGAAAAATAGCGCTCATCCGGTGAGACCTCTGATAAGGCGGTCTTACCTAGGTCTAGGACCTCACTATGATATTTTTGAATATCAAGATTTTGACCTTCTTCTTTTGTCTTTTGAATATCTTTAGGAGAGGTAAGATTTCCTTTTTCATCATGAGAGATGAGGCCAAGACTGCTTAAATCATCAATGACTTCTCCAAGAAGAAGTCCATTATCTTTTAGCCTAAAGAGAGACTTTAATTCTTTTAGGCTCTGAATCTTTTTACTTGAGCTTAAAAGCTCTTTGACTGAGAAATGTAGCCAATGAAAAGCTACGTTTAGGATCTTTTTATCTACACTTCTTGTCTGATGACTTCTAGATCTTCTTAACTTACTTCGTAAAAGCTCGGAGGAATCAATTCCTAGAGGGTTAATGGTTTGAAGTTCCACTAGGTTTAAAAAATGCTTTTCTTCAGCTTTTGTGAACTTAAAGTAGTCTAAGAGGGCCCTTAAATGCTCCCCTTTTGGAGTCCTTTCACCTGAGAGGTAATGATGTAATGATGCCTTAGATTTAAAACCAATGGCCAAGGCCAAGGAACCTACGCTTACTCTATGATTGATTTCTTTTTTAAACCTAAGAAAGTCGCTTAAGAATTCATGAGCGCTTAAATAATTGAATATAATAGGAGCTATAGGCTCCTGAATTTCTTGATGAGACATTGAGATAGTATCTAATAAGATTAGTTTTTATTGGGGGATTTTGTAGTCTTTTTAGGGCCGACTAAAGTTTAGACATATTTAAACTAAAAGGGGCCATGCACCCCTAAACAGGTGCATGGCCTTTCATTACTTCTTATCAAAGAAGTCTGCTAAGTGTTTTAAAAGAGCGGAGATATTGGCCTTGTTGCAAGAACACCCACAACAACTACAATCACAATCCGATTTCTTCTCTACTTGCTCACTCATAATTCCTCCAGTTAACAACATTTGTTAGAACTTTCAATAAAATCAGCAAGTGCGCGCAACTGCTTGGCAAGTTCCTTGCCTTCAAGATCGTAGAAAACTTCCTTACCCTTTTTAACTGATCGTAGCACCCCAGCCGATTTCAATTTCGATAGGTGTCGACTGACTACCGAAAAATCAATATCGCAACAGCTAGCAAAGCTACCTACATTCACATTTGCTTCTTTGCAGTTACAAACATGGGCAAGCATCTTGAGGCGATTCTCGTCTGAAAGGGCTTTAAAAAGAGTGGTCAATTTTGTCAGATCTATCTTCATAGATGTATATTTGCACAAATATGCAAGTATGTCAAGACTCTAAATAACCGCCTTAATAAGATGGGCCATGGCCAGACCTAGGTAATTTCCAAAAGCGTAACCCATAAGGCCAGAGGTGAGGCCAGAGACTATGATCTGCTTATTTCCAAGAGAACGGGCTACGGGGGCCACAAACGCAGGTCCAAAAACGGCGGCCACATTAGTGATGAGGGCCGTATCTGCATCGATCTTAAAAAAGCGCGCCCCAATAAAGTGCAAGCTGATAGCAATGACTAAGACTAAGCTAACAAAAAGAACGATCTCAGGAGCATTGGTTGAGAGGTTATTAAAATTACAAAGGCTCCCAAGAGCTATACAAAAAATATAAAGGATATATTCCCCAGTTTTAAAAGAGCTTGGGTTAGTTTGAACTGATTTGTTTAAAGAAAAGAGGATTCCTAGGCTCGTGCAAACGAGAAGAATAAAAGGAGCAAAGAACTCGCCATAAAAGAAAGTGGAAAGCCCAAGGCTGATGGCCACGACTATAAGGGCCAGGGTTATGGCAAGGCCTGCGGACTTAAATCGAAAGCTTTCAGACTGATCTGTTTCTTCTTCACTCTTATCAAGGAATTGATAAGGGGGTAGGAACTTGCTTAGGATCTTTTTAGCTCCCATGAGAACGATGAGCATATAAACTGAAGAGATAAGAATATCAGCGGCGTTTACCATTAAGAAGGTTTCATTAGGAACCTCTAAGGACTTTCCAATGGCGCTCATATTGACAGTGCCACCAGAGTAAACACCTACTAGCATTCCTCCTAGCTTCCACACCTCTAGGTTGCTCTTTGTAAAAGCCAATGAAACACTAAGCGTAGCAAGGCTGATACTCACGAGACTTATGATGAAGCTAATGATGGTAGACCTCGTGTTTTTCAGCCAGGCTTTTATATCAAGTGTAAAAAGAAGTAAGGGCACGGCCAAAAGGACTGAAACCTCTATTAAGGTATTTGTTAGCTTTGTATCTATTAAAGAGGAAGCGCTATTACCTAGGATAATTCCAAAAAGGTAACACCAAACAACTGTTCCAAAAAAAGACATCCATTTAAAACGCTCTTCTCCTTTTTTAAAAAGATAAGGAAGGATGAAAAATACAATTAACTGAGCCGCTTTCAAACTTTATCCTCATGATCTTTGATCAAGGCCTTCGAGCTTTCAATGGCATTGATTTGAGCTTCTTTAAAAAGAGGATCGTTCTTATCTCCACCTGCTAAGATCAGAGCGCCTATAATAGTGTAATGAATCTTTTGGCTCAATTGAGTTAGATCTTTAAGTTTGGGATAGATTCCTTTTCCTATCGCAAGAGTTAATACTTGTTCAATTCTGTTTCTCATCAAAGGTATATAGTTTTGATTATTCTCTCGTTCTTTTGATTCAAAAATAGAGAGGTAATAAAAATAAAGCCAGAGCCGTCCGTGATGAGGATAGTTCCTACAAAAATCATAGAGCACTTGAATATAAGTTGAGATGCCATCAAAGCTTCCATTTGAGAGGGCCCTTTCTATATAAAAATTTATATATTTTATTGATTCTTGAGAGACGTGCAAGATGGCGCAATCAAGCAGGCTCGGTCCGTCTTTATTTCCAAAGTGATAATGAATGCTGCCAAGGCTGATCTTTAATTCATCGGCGAGCTTTTGCATGGTCACATTTGGGACCCCGTGGATTTCTGCGAGCTTCAAAAATCCTTCTACAATGAAGATCTGCTTCTCCGAAAGGATGATTTGTTCTAGAAATTCACGGCGATAGTGAGAAAATTGATCCATAAGAGCCTCTGTAAGTTACTGATAAGTTAATTCATTTTGAAGAGATTTTCAACTTAGTTGAAAAATTATGCAAATAGTCAGTAAAATTGTATGAATTCAGGGAATTAGAAAAGGGATTTCATTTGGACGAGAACAGAAATAGCATGTCATGGCTTATAAAGTACCTCTGCGTAAGCTCGTTTTGCTTCTTTATTAGTTGCGGCATGGTCAAAGATGAGAGCCTTGATAACTCTGTTTATGACCTTGAGGCCCTGACTCCTGCTTGCCCCATCGACACTCAGCGTTTGGCAAAGATCCTTGATGAAGACCTTAAGGTTGAGATTGATTGCCTTGAAAGTAATATCTTTAAGTTTGCTGATTTTGTTAAGAGGAGTAATCAAAAAGAAATTAGAAAAGAAGAACTCTCTAAATTTGTTAATAAATTCCTCTCATCAGACTCTGAACATGTAAGCCTTTATTTAGATTTGGTTTTTAAGGTCAACAGCTTGGCCCTTAAAGAGAGACCAAATGTGATGAGTGTTGATCGCATTAGCGACTTCATCATGCTTCTCAGGCATACCAATATTTATGGTAAAGAGATTAAAAAAGACCTCGACCTTTTAAATGGTGATAACTACCTTCAAATTAGAGAGCAATTAAATAATTCTTTTCAAGCTTTTTCTGATGCCCTTCTCAAGACAGTTTCTGCAAAAAAACCAACAACCTACCAAGTTAACTTATTAGACCTTGCTACAGAAATAAAGACCGCTGGAGAGATAGACGAAGAAGACCTAGATCTTCAAACAGTTGAAGAATTATTATTTCTAAAGAGGATCATCCTTGGAGGAAAGCATGATGAGATGGATACTCAGGGCTTTGAAGAATTGATTGAAATGGCCCCGACTCTAGCTAGGATCTACTTTGATATAGTTGAAGTGAATAAAAGAAGCTTTATAAAGAAGTCTAAATATTATCGATTCTTACTCTCAGCGCTTTTAGATCTTAAAAAGATTGTTTTGAATAAAGGTGAAGATGAAGTCTATTTCTTTGATACTAATCTTATAGATACCTTGACGGTTTTCTTTGGTGGAAAAGATTGGCGAAAAGTGGGTGTTAGCTTCCAAGTCTTTAAGGCCGATATCATCGGGGGAGACGCCAATTTTTATAATAAAGAAGATATTGAAAAGATCTTTACCTACGGAACTGAAATTATAGAATCGCTTTTCTTTTCTGCTCATACTTACGAGGCCCTTGAAGAGACCCTTGAAAAAGATGATGTCATCACGAAATTAGATTTCCCTGATTCAAGTGACTATGAAATTGTGAATCAAGAGAGGATACCGAGGCTATGGGCAGATTTTAAAGAACTCGCCTTTAATCAAAAAACATTTGCAGGAGAGAATAAGCTAATCAAGTTTAATTACCGTTTCAAAAGAAGCAGGTGGGGCTTTCTCTTATTTACGCTCTTAAATTATGCCGGTGATAAACTCTATGATGTTTACCATACGGGAATAGACTCTAATGGCAATCAAACCATTGATAAGGATCAGATTAGAAACATCGTCTTAGACTACCAAGATGCTCTTAAAGAATTTGAGCTTTGGCCAAAGGACTTAGAGAGGCTCGTTAGTGAACTACTAACTGGCAGTGATGTCTTTCAGTTCACCTCAAATGGCGACTTATTGCTACAGAAATCAGAACTGGTGCAATACTTACCAACTGTTATTGCTGCAAATTCTATAGGACGAGACCTTTATGAAAGACTTGAGGTCTATTGTGTTCCTGATCCTAATTTACATTATGAAGTACAGTGCTATAGGGATAATTTCTTTCCCATTCTCTTCTTTGATTTTAATTTGACAGAGAACTATCCTAACTTCTTTAAGTACTATTCTGATGCCCCATGGGAGAGGACTCAAAAGTATCTTCAGGATGCTGAGCAAATGGCCAGAATTGACGCTGACCCTAATGTTCCTGTAACAAAGGTTGATCTTTCAAGATTAGTGACGAGCATGTCTAATGCAGAAGTTCTCTTCTTAAAGTTTGATGAAAATGAAAGTGGGATACTTGACCCTAATGAACTAGATAAGATCTTTATGGTTTTAAAGAAAACTCTGGCTGTTGAAGCAAAATTAAAACCGACTAGTAAGTTATTAAAGTCGGTCTTTCTCTATATAGTGAAAAAACAAAAAGAGCCATCTGCGGCAGCTCTCTTATGGTTTCATGTCTTTGGTAAGAAGAAAAATATAACTGCTGATAGAAATACTATCGCAGGAGTTTTAAGAATGTTTGGAAATAAAAACAAGTAGTGGAGAATTATATGAAGTTAGGTATGACAGGTCGATCAAAAGAAGAACTCTTTTTAGAAATGGAAAAAGTTAAAGAACACGATATAAAGTGGAAAGAAGGGAAGGCCTTTAGTTTGGTCTTCAATGGAGGTCAGGAATTAAGCGACGTTATTAAAGACGCTTATTGCATGTTCTTTTCTGAGAATGGATTAAACCCTTCTGCCTTTCCTAGCCTTAAGAAATTTGAAAATGAAGTCGTCGGAATGACAGCCTCATTACTCTCTGGCGGTCAAAAAGCAGCGGGTTCGATGACCAGTGGCGGAACTGAGTCTATTCTTATGGCGATTAAGACCGCAAGAGAGTGGGCCCGGGTAAATAAGCCTCATATAAAAGAGCCAGAATTAGTTATGCCAATTTCGGCGCATCCGGCCTTTAATAAAGGTGGTCATTACTTTGGGGTTAAAGTCGTTGCTGTTCCTACGAGAGATGACTATAGAGCTGATGTTTCGGCCATGAAAGAGGCTATTACAGATAATACAATCTTAATAGTAGGCTCTGCTCCTTCATATCCTCAAGGAGTCATTGATCCAATTGAAGAGCTATCTATTCTTGCCCTCGATAATAATATTCTTATGCATGTTGATGCCTGTGTCGGGGGAATTGTTCTTCCCTTTTATAGAAAGCTAGGAATAGAGCTGCCAAAGTTTGATTTCGAGCTTGAAGGTGTAACTAGTATGTCTGTTGACTTACATAAATATGGTTACGCTGCTAAAGGCGCTAGCGTTGTGCTTTATAAAGATAAAGAACTAAGAAGGCATCAATTCTTTGTAACTACTGATTGGCCAGGGGGAATGTATGGCTCTCCTACAGTATTAGGGACAAGACCAGGAGGCGCCATAGCAGCAGCTTGGGCCATTATGAATTACCTTGGAGAAGAAGGTTACTTAAAGTTAATTGGACAGATAAGAGAGACTACTGAAGAGTTTAAAAGAAGAATTCTTCAAACTCCAGAGATAGACTTAGCTGGTAAGCCTGATATGTCAGTTCTGTGCTTAGTTTCAAAGACCGTTGACATCTTTCAAGTTGGAGATTGTATGGCAGCTAGGGGATGGCATCTTGATATGCAACAAGACCCCAACAGTCTTCACTTAACAGTTTCAGCAGCTCACAAAGATACGATCGATGAATTCTTCAAAGACCTAGAAGAATCAGCAAGAGAAGTTAAGGGAATTGGAAATAAGATCTCTGGTATAAAGACAACCATGGCAAAGGGACTCTTAAAAACGATGCCTAAGAATATGGTTAGTAAGATGGTTAAAAAAGAAGGACAAAATGTTGGCGTTAGTGACAAAAGGCCAGAGAAGATGGCCCCTATGTACGGCATGATGGCCGCCATAACAGATAATAGCGATAGAGAAACTTTAGTTAAAGATGCTCTTGATAATCTTTTCTCACCGAGACTTTAGTGAAGATTATATCTGTCCTATTCTTTTTTCTCCTGAGTGCGAAACTCTACTCATATGAATCTAAAGTTGAGGTCTTCAAAAAAGGGGACTTTAAGACCTTTAAGGCCATTACTTCAGGAGAGTTTGAGGGAAGTTTAGAGAAGGTTATAGAGGGAATCGAAAACTTTGATGAAAAATGTAATAATGAAAAACGCTCCAAGAGAAAGTTCATCAAGTGGGAAACTAAATGCCGTTTTCATAATGAAAACCTTGTTGAAGCCGTGAAGATCTTTAAACCAATGGATCAGAAGCTCAAGAAGTATAACGGTTTTCAATACCTGGTTTGGCGAAATATCTATAATAGCGGAAAGTACTCTCACTATGATGTGGTGACGAAGAAAAGAACAAAAGAAGAAGTCATCATCACCCATGAAATGTTAAGTGATAGTGAAGTTAAAAATATTATAGAGAAACCTGAGAAGATAAACTCTGCCTTCGATAATATCCGAGGAACTTATAAAGTCTCAAAAAAACCTAATGGAAAAATAAAGGTTGAGTACATCTATGAGTCAAAGACGGATCATTGGTTTTTGACAAAAGATTTCTTAGAAGAAAAGATTATCAATAATATTACAAGTGGGACCCTGCAAGCTTTAAAGACTATTGAGTTGTCCCTAAAAGAAGTGAGGAAGTAGTGAAGTATAATGTACCTCTCCTTGGAGAATCCTGCCCCTGGTACGAAGTTGCTAAGTACGCCCCAACCAATGTTAAATGGTGTGAAGCACCTACTTGCGGAATCATCAGTGAGCCTGCGAATACTTGGTCTAATATTGTCTATTTTGTATTGGCCTACTGGATCTATAAAAGAGTTAAAAAATACCATCAAGATGAAAAGCTCTTTATGTACTTTGTTCCGGCAATCGCTTTTATGGGAGCCTTTAGTTTCATTTATCATGCCTCTTATAATTTCTTTACCCAGTGGTTTGATTTTCTAGGCATGTTTATGATGACAGGCCTTTTTATTTCTTTGAATTTTAACCGCCTCAATATTCTTAAAAAGAAGAACATCCTAAGGTTCTATATTGGATCGACTCTTCTTTTTGGTCTTTTAACAGTCATCTTCTATGTAACTTATATACCTCTACAGTCTTTAGTGGCCGTTCAAGCCCTCTTTTTAGTAGGTAGCGAGATTGGAAATAGAAAGAAGATTAGCTTTGAAGAATATAAGCCTTTTTTAATTAGTGTGGGCCTTATACTTATCGCGGTTACTTTCTCAGTATTAGATGTAACAAGAACCATGTGTGATCCTCATAATCATTATTTCCAAGGCCATGCTATTTGGCATTGTTTTAGCGCCCTCTCCCTTGGGTTTGCCTTTAAGTTCTATTCTCAATTCAAGTATGAATATGGCGCTTAGGCTTCTTTTACTCTTTTTTCTTCCCATGAGCGTTTCAGCCTCATGGGATCTAAGCGCAGAGCAATTGATCCGAACCTTTCCTACGGGGCTTTATTTAAAATCTACCGCAGGCCTTTCAAAAAAGTTTTGGCAAGGAGATAAGCCTTTTCTTTATGGATATATAAGGCCTGCAATCACTCTGCAAACAAGTGGCCTTGTTAATGTAGGTAAAGCTCATGTCGATTTTAACCCCATTAGCTTCATCAATATAAGCTTAGGGAAGGCCTATACAAAAAGAAATATCTCAAAGATCTCAAACTTTGATTGCTCAAAAGTGATATGCAGAGGTTCACTCTCAAGGACTTTCTATGGGGCTAGGATGGCCCTTCGTTTTAAAAAGTTTCTTTTCTTAGGAGGAGTGAAATGGACGAGAGTATATTTAAAAGAGGCGAGCCTCTTAAGTTTTGCCGATGAACTCTCTTCTACAATCGCTTCTTCGGGGAATGATTTATTGATTCAAAAGACATTTCTTATTGGCATTCAAATTAGGCCAAAGCTACTTCTAGGCTACCTTGGTCAGTTTAGTAGGATGAGAAATACTTCTCTAGAAACTAAGATGCATATGTTGTTAACTCAATATGAGTTAAATAAAAGGTGGAAGTTAAGCTTCGGTCCTGGGGTCTTTGAGACTAGGACTGGTAGTAAGAATCTGACTCTTTTAAGCCTTATTAACTGGAATTTTAACCAAGCTCCTATCTTGGCCAACTAGACTCTCATGTTTTCAAAGGCTTAAAGGATAACTTTGGACTGTAAGCTCTTCACACCATATTAAAGAAGATCAGGGCCTATGCTAGAGTCTCCCCATGATCAAATCACTGCTCTTTTTCTCATTAGTGTTATTAGGCTTAACTCAGGTTAAGGTTAATGCTTCAGAGAACTCGGTTAATTGTGAAGAGTTAAAGAATAGTTGTGAGTACTATTCTTGCTTTGAGGCCAATAGAAAATGCGGTCGCTTTGGTTACTCTCGAGGCTTTGGTCAAAAGTACTGCCTCAGGTTTGATGAAAGAAAAACAAATTTTTCAATAGCTGGAAAACTCTGGGTGGCTAAGACCAGGTATTGTTTGATTGAAAAACTTGAAGATAATATTGATGCTAGAAGCTGCCGCTCAATTAAAAAAGAATCATTTAAAGAACATCTATCTTGTTATGTTGAAAGTGGGTTTTGTGAACTCTCTAAAGCAGATAAAAAAGAAGTTTATAAAACTATCTGGCCCGGCCTTTGGCGCTTACGTACTATCAAAGCCGGTATTAAGATTAAAAAGATCTGTAAAGCTCTTAAGTCTTAAAGCTTAAAGAATTCCTTGATTCCAATTAAGATATTAGTCGCCGCAATAGAGGCTAAGATAAGGCCCATCACCTTACTGATAACAATAGCCCCAGAATTTCCAATCTTTCGATTAATAGGTCCAGCTATTCTCATGAAAAAATAAGTGATCAAGATCATTAAGGCCATGAGGGCCGCTGTGATACCTTGATCTACAAGTGAGTGTCTTGAATTATCTGTTAATAAGATCACAGCTAAGATGGCCCCAGGTCCAGCAATGGAAGGGATGGCCAGGGGGAAGATGGCCGTTTCCTGAGCACTTTTAAGGAGTTGAATCTCTCCTTCAGGCTTACTATTTCCAAAGATCATATCTAGAGCGAATATTAAAAGAACCACGCCACCAGAGACCTGAAAGGCCGGAAGAGGCACTCCCATCCTTCTTAGGAGGATCTCCCCAATGACTAAGAAGAAAATAAGAATTAAAAAAGCGACAACTGAAGATACCAGAGCAATCCTCTTTTTTTCTTCTTCACCATAGTTTTTAGTCACGGCAATAAAGACGGGGATTGTCCCAACAGGGTCAATCACGGCCCAGAGGACAATAAAACTACTAATCAAACTTTCCATATCAACCAAAGTTCTTCCTTTTTCTTCAGGTAGGATATGACAAAAACCATTGAGGCGACAGGTAATTAAACCTTAGCGATTTGGTCGTGATACTCTGAGTAATAATTCATTCAAATATTTTCTTAAGAAAAATTGAATTTTAATTAAGAAATTTTCCTAAACTATATTATAGTATGACTAAATAAATTTTAAGGATTGTATGCTTAAAGATGTCTTAATAGATAAACATATTTATGAGCTTGTTCATAACGAGCTTATCTACTCTAAAACTGATGAGAAGGGAGTTATCGTTGAGGTTAATGATAAATTCTGTGATCTCAGTGGCTATTGCCGCGAAGAACTTATTGGGGAAAATCACCGGAAGGTAAAATCGGGAAATCACTCTGAGCAGTTTTATAAAAAGATGTGGGAAGTCATCTCTTCTGGAGAGGTTTGGAAAGGAATCATTGAAAACAAAAATAAGGAGGGAAGTCATTACTTTGTTAAGGCCATCATCTCACCTTGTTTTGATTCAAACCAAAAGATCACTGGTTATATATCAATTCGAAATGACGTTACAAAAGAAGTCAGGATTAGAAAAGACTTAAAGAAAACCGTTAGGATGCTCAATGAAACCAGTACTATCTCTAAAGTTGGAGGCTGGGAGTTAAACGTTCAAACAAAAGAGTTAAACTGGTCGGATGAAACCTTTAGGATCTTAGAAGTCGATAAAAGAGAGTTAAGCACCCCGACTCTGCCTGATGGACTAAGCCTCTATACTGAGGAGTCTCGCCCAATAATTGAAGAAGCAGTTAAGCAGGCCATGAACAAAGGGGTTCCGTATTCTTTAGAGCTTCAAGCGAAAACGGCAAAAGGAAATGTCATCTGGGTTCATACAAATGGAAAAGCGAACTACAAAGAGGGAAAGATTATTAGCCTCTCTGGAACCATCCAAGATATCAATGATAAGAAAAAGGCGGAGTTAAACTACGAAGAAGAGAGGATCAAAAATGTACACTCCTCTAAGCTTGCCTCTTTGGGGGAGATGTCAGCGGGCATCGCCCATGAGATCAATAATCCTTTAGCTATTATCTCTGGTTGTGTAACTATCTTACAAAAAAGAGAACAAACCCCTGAGCAATTACAAAGTAGGATAGAATCTATAGAAAAATCAACTGAGAGAATCGCAAGGATTGTCGCAAGTTTAAAGAAGTTCTCTAGGTTTGGAGATAAGCAGGACTATACTCCTCATAAGCTTTCTTCAATTGTTAAAGAATCCTTAATCTTAACTGAGATAAAGGCTAAGAGGCATGATGTTGAATTAACCTGTGAGATTGAATCAGACGCCCTAATCTTATGCGACGAAGTTGAAATAGAACAAGTTCTTATCAACCTCGTCAATAATGCCTGTGATGCGGTTAAAGACTTAGAAGAGCGTTGGATTAAGATAGAATTGAAAGAAAAGAAATCACTTTTAAGTTTAACCATAACTGACTCAGGAAAGGGGATTCCCGAAGAGCAAGCCTCTAAGATGTTCGACCCTTTTTATACTTCTAAAGTAGTAGGCGAGGGAACGGGACTTGGTCTCTCTATTACGGCCAGTATCTTGAATCAACATAACGCCATCATTAAAGTCAACCGCTCTTGCCCTAATACTCAATTCATTATTCTTTTTAATAAATACACTAAGGCTGAATTAGAATAATTATTTTAATTGATACTTGATAACCTTTCTAACTTTGTAATCAAGTTGATCTTGAGAGGGGACGAAGGCCCAGGACTTTGCTGACTCTACAGCACTTTTCGTTAGAACCTGATGAGCATTAGAACTTAAAACATCAATACTCTTAACTTGTCCCTTCGATGAAACATGTATGAGAAGTTCAACATCTCCTTGCCAGCCACGTTTCCTGGCCACGCGAGGATAAGTTGGTGGAGTGTTTTTAATGATCGATTCTTCAAATGTTTTTACCTGAGAACTTGGAGTACTTGAAGCCACGGGGAGGGGTTTATTGGTGGGTTTTGCCTTTGTTTTCTGGGCTTTTTTAATTGTCTTAGGCACCGGGTCCATCTTTTGAGGAGCTTCTTTAGTAAGGATGCTGCTGATGGTGAATCGGCTAGGACTAAAGGCTAGATTGGCTGAAATACTTTTTAATCCTTCAGGCTTTGGAAAGACAATCAAGAGGATTAAGGCGTGGCCCACAAATGAGAGGGTTAAGGCTTTGTTAAATAGTAATTTTGGCTTAGTTAAAAACATTGCTTTTCAGTTTAGCCCAAGATTCCGTAGCGGTCATTTCCTCTGTATTTTGTAGTTGTTTTGTATGTTTAACCCTGAGCTTTATACGTCATTTCGGAGGGTTAATAGGCTGTGACGAGGGGCAGTAATAACCATTTGCTATTTACTTCAGCCCGAGGTACTTTGGCTTTAACACTGATGGCACTTTCGCCGTCTATTTTTTTTAGGATTATTATTATGAGTACAGGTACAGTAAAGTTTTTTAATGAAGCAAAAGGTTTTGGTTTTATCACTCCAGAAGACGGAGGAGCTGATCTTTTCGTACACGCAACTGGTTTAGACGGTATTTCTTACCTTAACGAAAACGACAAAGTTGAGTATGAAGTAGGCGAAGGTCAAAAAGGACCATGTGCTGTTCAAGTTAAAAAAATATAATATTTGAATAAATATATATAGATTTTAAAGGGAGCTTTTTAGCTCCCTTTTTTTTGGTCTTTAATCACAGATTCTAGTTAAGCTCTCTGGTAGATCCATAAGGTCTTGCTGTCTTTGCCTTTGCTCACTTGCCGTTCCATTTTCATTCTTTAAATCTTCACGAAAGCTATCAAGGAGTTGGTCGAAAGCCTCTCGGTCATCTGACTCAAAGCTTGGGCAAAACTCTTCAACGGTAAATTCTTTAAGGGACAGTTTAAAAGGAATCTCTTCTCTTTGGGTGTCAAAGCTCCTTTGAATTGTTAAGTCAGTTTCATTGATATAACTCATAATGCTGTCGATGATACCCGTGAAGTATTCAGGCATAGACTCTTCGTATTCTCTGTATCTCTCTAGGGCCATCTCGGCTCCTTCAGTAAGGTAGGAGTAGATAGCATTAAAAGTCCTAGAGTTAAGGGCATTTTGATCCACGATTAACTCAGAAGCTGAAAGAAGTTCATCCATACTGCTGTCTCTAACAAAGTCGAAGTCCTCTTCAATCATCGCCGCGCCGGCCTTTAGAACTGGTTGCATATAATAGATCAATCCGCCGTACTTTGCGTTGGGATTTCCATAGCCGGTTGAAGGAGTATCAATAAGATATTGCCCAATCTTACGAGAGTAGATATTTCTCATGGTAATCCTTCTCGAAGCGACTTTTTCAATTCCTTCACGGGCCAGGAGAAGAAGACCGGTCGTCTCAGCGAAGGATTCACTTTCATGGATGCTATGGGCGTCGTTATAAGAAGATTGAGCTTCAGGAAGAAAACGCTTATCAAGGCAATGGCCTAGCTCGTGGTAGAGAGAGAACTTCTGCATTTCTTCAAAATCTAGCTTCTCATTTAAATGATGATACTCAAGGTCTTCGTAAGCGCTTTCAATATTGAGGCCTAAGAGCCTTTCAGTTTCAAGCCTTTGATTAGAATTTGCATCTGCATGAAAGACGCCGCAGATCTTATAAACCTTATTGCTGGAATAGCCCTCTGTTAGGGGAAGGGCCACTGCGGAATTCTTAAGAATACTTAAATAAGTATCAAAGTTCCCAGCTTGATTTGAGGTTAACTCAACACCGGTGAACTCTTTTACATAGTCTTGAATGATGGAAAACCTTTTCTTTTCATTTTCTTTTCCAAAGACCTTAGCCTTTGCAAAACGCCAATTAATTTCGTCTTTATCAAAGATTAAGATCGGATGGGACTCATTAGGAGTGGCATACTTATCTTGAACATACTCAACAAGATTGCTCATCTCAGTCCTGGCAAAGACTAGGTTTGATGAAACTAAGATGGTCGTGGCTAGAATGGCTGACTTAAGCATTAGATCTCCCTGTGTTTGGATGCTTATCTTCTTAACATAAGAGGCCCCTGAGAGATCCCTGAGAGGTGAATGCCTGTAATGAGGGCCCGTCATGAGGTCTTAGTGAATAGGCGTGACGAAGCTAAGATATTGAATCTTCATACTAATTCTTGCATCCTCTTACAATTGGCCAAAATCTTAGCTTATATAAAGAATAGATTCCCGAGTGCATAGGTCGGGTAAGCGGGTGAATTACCGGTAATCACGTTAGCGCCAAATCCATGACGAAGAAAGATTAAAGCTTATCCTTACAGAAGAGGAGTTTTAATTGACAGAATCACTCATAGAGGAAAAAGTTTATAGGTAAAATTCAAATTATTGATTAGCTTTTAAGGAGGAAAGTCTATGAATATCGTGGAACAGTTTCAGGCCGGTGGATTCTTTATGTATTTCATCTTGTTATTTCTCGTACTAACCGTGGTATTTATCTTCGAAAGATTCTATGCCCTCTACGCTACGTACAAAGCAGCCCCAACAGATTTTAGAAACAAGCTCTTAACCTTTATAGGTCAAGGTGATTATAAATCAGCCAAAGACTTTGCTGAAGCAGACGCTAATAAGTCTAGCTTAAGTAGAGTGGCCGCCGTTGGAATTAAGATGCGTTCATTAGGGGCAGGAGACGAAGCTCTTCAGGCCAGAATGGATGAACAACTTTCAAAAGAAATTTCTAGTTATGATAAGAGAACTGGTTTTCTTGCCATGTTTGGTAACGTTTCAACTCTTTTTGGACTTCTTGGAACGGTAACTGGTTTGATCAGTTCATTCGCCGGTGTTGCAGCGGCCTCTCCAGTTGAGAGGGCCAATCTTTTATCTCAAGGTATCTCTGAAGCCCTAAACTCTACGGCTTTTGGATTAGTGGCTGCGATTCCAGCCCTTGTTGCCTATGCCATTTACCAAAATAGAACTGAAAAGATCGTCAGCAGCCTTACCGAAAGCGCTAGTGAGATCTACCATGACCTTCTTTTTTATACAGAAAGTCATTCAGAAGAAGAGTCAATGACTCCTCTTAAGTCTTCAACAGATTCTCAAACGGATATGACGAGAAACTAGAAGAATTTTTTAAGAACGATAATATCTAAGGACTAGGATTATTATGCGTAAGAAGATTGGACTCGGTACTAAGAAAGAGCTTGATGCTCAGCTTAACCTGACACCTTTTATTGATTTACTTTCCACTATGGTTTGTTTCCTCCTTATAACAGCGGTGTGGATAGAAATCGGAACTGTTGAAGTTAAGCAAAGTCACGGAAGTGCCGCAAAGACTCAAAAAAGTGAATCCTTTGACCTAGATATTATCTTTAAAAACGACAAAGAAGTCAGAGTCGATCTTAAGAAAGGCTCTAAGCGTGTTCGTAGGCTTATCGTCAAAGATGAAAACTTTGAATCAATGATGGTTAAGCTAAATACGCAGATCAAAGAAAACATTCTCGTGTTTAAAAAGAAAGCCATTGATATCGCTACAGCAACGGTGACTCCTAAGAGTTCTGTTGATTACGGTAGTTTGATTATGACTCTCGATGTTTTACGAAAAAATAAGATCGTAAACATCGGTGTTCTAACGGCAAAGGGTAACTAATGATCTTAAATCAAAGCTTGGTGGCGTCTGACGCATTTGAAAAACACCTTATCAATAGAAAGAGAAAGAAGCACTGGGGTATCAAGGCCATGGGCTTTACCCTCATGTTAACTTCCATGGTTGATATGTTCAGTATGCTGGTTGTCTTCTTACTTCAAACCTTTTCAAGCTCACCTGAGATCATGGTGACAAAGGGGATTCAGATTCCTGATTCAATTACTCCATCCGTTGTAAAAGAAGCGCCGGTTTTGGCCCTTTCTAAAGATGGGAATATGTACTTAGATCAAAAGCTTGTGGGTAAAACCATAAGCATCTTAAAGAAACCAAATGACCTCTTAAACAAATTAAATACCATAAAGTCTCAGTGGACAAAAAGCCACTCAACTCCATTTTCTGGTGAGATTAACTTACAAGCTGATAAAGAGATTAAGTCGACTTCAGTAGCTACAATTATGGGGATCTTGACCACGAGTCAGTTTCAATCCATTGAGTTAGCGGTGATAGGGCATCGATAGTGAAACAAGGACTGCTTCTCTTTATTCTTCTTTGTTTTACCTCTAATTCTTATAGTGCTGACTCAAAGTATTTAATCAGTGAAATGGAGAAACTTAGGGACTCTTTGTCCTTAGAAGATCCAGCGCGGATTGACCTAACTTTAAGATTAGCCGATCTCTACTTTGATGATTCAATCAAAGAAGGTAACGAAGCTGATTATAAAACCTTAAAGAATAATCGTCTTAAGGCTTTTGACTTATACAAGCATAGCTTAAGCGTTACTAACGTAAACGAACTGACTAAATTAAAGATTAAGTTTCAAATGGCCAGGCTCTTAAGCCGCCTTGAAGAATTCAAAAAGGCCGAAGCCTACTATAGTGAGGTTTTAAATCATAAAAACGTTCCTCCTAAAATGAAGGAGCAATCTTCCTTGGCCCTCGCCGAGTGGTTTGAAGAAGACGCCAAGTATAAAAAATCAGAAAAGCATTATGATATGGCCATAAGTCTTTGTAAGACTAAGACAGCTTGTAATTATGCTCACTACCGAAAGGCCTGGCTTTACTTTAAAGATACTAAATTAGAGAAGGCCATCTCTGAGATGAAGGCCTCACTATGGTCAAGTGAAACTGAGATTAGAGAATCTTCTCTTCAAGATCTTATTCTCTTTATGTCTAATAATATGACTGAAGGTGAGGCAGAGCTTGAGACTATAAAAGAAATTGTTGAAAAGACAAACAGACCTGTCCTTGTACAAAAGATGGCAGAAGCCTTTTATGTAGCGGGAAACAGAAAAGCTGGCTCTAATCTATTAACTTATATAAATCAGCAGTCTCCGAGCCTTTATTTTGAAGTTAGGCTACTAGAAGAAGTCTATGGCTTTAGAAAATGGGAAAAGGTTGGTGAATTCTTAACGTCTTTAGAGAAAAGAAGCTCTGTTGATATTCCCGCAAAGAAAGAGCATGCCGATGAAGTCTTAAAGATCTTTAGACGTTTCTTAGTTCAAATTGATTCTGAGGCCACAGTTGTTGAAGACCTTAATCCTTATTTAAAGCGGTCTATTGATATTTATTTGAATATCTATCCAAATGATGATCTTAGAAAGAAACTTCAAGAAGGATGGCTAAAGGCCGAAACATCTGAAGTTGCAAAGGTTGAAAGAATTGGAAAATGGATAGAGGAGGATACCGCCTTTGGTCTAAATCAGAGTCATATAAGAAAACTAAGACAAACCAGGCTTTCCTTGGCTCAAAAACTGAAACTCTCAGACATTGTCATTGCTGAATCTAAGGCCATTGTTAAGATTCTTGGCGAAACAGATGAGGCTAAAGAATTTCATTATGTAACGGCTAGAGAGTACTACACACAAAAGAAGTATGATCAGGCCCTTCCTTTATTTCAAAAATTAATTAACGATCCTAATAATAAGGTAGAGCTTAATAAATGGGCGCTCCTTTCTCAAAATCTTGTTCTTGATATCTATAATGGTAGAGGTGAATACGCTAATATCGTAAAGCAAGTGGCCTTATGGACTGATATTACAAAAGATTCTAAAGACAAAAAAGTTGTAAGTGAAAATAAGCAAATGGATCAGTTGAAGATCGATGCGCGCTTTGCTCTTGCTGTAAAGATGAAAGAGAGTCCCGAGTCTTTAAAGACCTTTTATGACTTTTGTTTTGCTGGCATTAAGCCCGCTAAGTCTTGCAGCAATGCTAAGGTTCTTGCCATCAAGATGGAAGATCAGGAAAAAGTGATCAGCCTCCTTGAAAAAGAAGGAGATAAGAAAACCCTTATGACCGAGTATGAACTTATGGGGCGCTTTAGTGATGCTGCTGCTCTTCAAGAGAAGTTTAACCTTAACCATAAGTCAGACACGACAGTCTTTTTAAAGATCGCACTTCTTTATGAGCTTGATAATAATCTTAAAGAGCGCGATAGAATCTTAAAGAAACTTATCAGAAAGATAAAACGCGATAAAAGCATTCCTGAAAAGTATGAAGGGGCCATCTACCTTACTCTCAAAGATGCCGGGATGATTGATGGTTCATCGTTAGCTCTTCCTTGGTCCTTAAAAAGAAAGCTTAGGCTCGCTACAACCTTTGAACAAGTTAAGCCCAATAAGAAGACTCAAAAGCTAATCTTAAGCCAAACTAAGAGTCAGGGGCCCGTGTGGTCTCGCCTAGTCTTAAAGAAAGTTCAAAAGGACTTCTTTAAGATCGGAAAAATTAGCTTTTATGGGCGTGCAAGTGCTTATCGTTTTAAAAAGAGAACTAAAGGAATTGCTAGGTTTGCTAAAGTGGCTAAGGGTCATCTCAATGGGGCTGATCTTGAGACCAGGACTTATCTTCTTCATATGTTAGAGCGCGCCTATGGGCAGCTTGTAGAAGACATCTTGGCCACACCTCTTCCTCCAGACTTAGACGAAGCAACTATGGCAGCTGTACAGATCAAGCTGCAAAACATGAGTGATCCCTTTGAAAAAGTAAGAAGTGACTATAACCGTCTTCTTGAAGAGCAGTTATTAGAGTTAAAAGAGGCTGATCAAGTTCGTATCAAGGCCAATCTTGATACAAGAATCACTGATTATTCTGAGTTAGTTCCACTTGAAGAAATTGCCGAGGAAAGCTTGGCCTCACTTGACCAAGAGCTTATAGAAAAAGAAAAAGCGAAGCTTTTAAAGTTTCCTTCAAATAAGGAATCTCTTACGAACCTGATGAATTATTATCAAAATGCTAAGAGACCAAGGCTTCAAGCCTACTTTACCGGACGCTTAGAGAGTAGGGAGAAATCGAGTGAACTTTAATAAACTAATCTTGCTTCTTATTTTAACAATAAGCTTCAGTGTTAGTGCTGCTGATAATAAAACAAAAACAAAGTCTAAGGTGAAGTTTAAGGCTTCAAGCCGGATTGATTTTGAATCCCTCTTAATTGAAGGGGAGCGGAAGAAACCAGAAATGGCCGTGGTCACAGGAAATATTGGTGAAAAAGATTCGGGACTCTTAAAGTTCAGGGCCGATTTTACAGATGTTATGGCAGATGACCTTGGGGAGAGTATCGAATGATTGCTATTGAAACGGAATCGGGTGAACTGGTTAAAGTTCTAAAGAATATCTCAGGAGGAGAGTTTGGTCTTCATGAGCAGTTTGGCTTTATCAGTAAAAAACGCGCCGATGAAAGATATGGTTCGAAGAAGCGGCAAGGCTTTGAGTTTCAGAGAAATGATTGGACCTGCTCATTTAACTTAAGCCAAAAAGATGACCGATTCTTAGTAGGAGGCATGGAAGCTTGTTCTGCCCTTCAACTTGATGACGGTTGGCTCTTAGAAACCCCTAATGGAAAGTTTAAGCTCATCCAGGGGGGGCAGGCCTCTATTGATACCCTTCTTACGGATCAAGCAGATAAAGCGCCGTGGATGGAGCGTTTACCTGAAGTCTTTTTTGCTCTTCTCTTTTTATTGATTCCTTTAGTTTACTTTCTACAAGGGTCTCCTGAAAAAGAAGCTTTAGAAGAAAAGGTGATTGAACCTATTACCGTTACAATTATTAAAAAAGTTAAAACAGTTAATGTTCAGCAGAATGTTAATCCTAATATAAAAGTTAAGCCTCTTACCAAAGCGGAAGTTTCCAAAAGGGCCGTCAATAGAAACCTTGGCTTTCTAGGCATGGTTGGCTCTAAGAACCTTAAAGATGCTGTGGGCGGAGTCCCTACCAAGCTAGAGAAGGCCACGGCCGGAGCTGGTCCTGGTGGAGACGCCGGATCTGGCGGAGAGGTTCTGACTAACCTTGGAAAGGGACTTAAGAAAACCACAGTCGGTAATACTGGTGTCGCCGGTCTTGGCGGAAAGCTTGTCACAAAAGGAACTTCTGGTGGAGGAAAGGGCGGTTATGGAAATACCCGCGTGGCCTCAGGATCAGGAAAAGGAATCTCGGCCATCGCCGTATCAAGTTCAGATGTGGTGCTTGAAGGTGGTATTAGCCGTTATGCTATCAACGCTACTATTGCAAAGTATCTCAATCAAGTAAGGCGCTGTTATGAAACTCAGTTAAAGACAAAGCCAACTATCCAAGGGCTTGTACAGATGAGCTTTGAGATTGGCGCTTCAGGGATGCTTAACTTTGCAAATGTCTCAAGGACTTCGTTAAAAGATAAGCCTACAGAGCAATGTATTGTGAATAAGATGATGACTTGGCAATTTCCAAAACCTAAGGGTGGAGTAAAGGTTCCAGTTAAATATCCATTTATGCTTAGACCAGTTGGTCAGTAAGAAGAGTAAGCTATGATTAAGTTAATAAATTTATTGTTTATCCTCTCAGTTATAACCTTAGTCGGTTGTAAGCAAGATCCTTATCCAACCGAAGGCGTCTTTAGAAAAGAGCCTGTGGTTCAGGGACAGCAACCTCTTCCGGCTCTTGCGATCTCTGTTGGAGATAAGATTGAATACAGAGAGGGGAGAAACTTAGCCCTTAAAATTCGCGTTGAAGTTGAAGAGCCAGGAGAGCCGATCGTAAAGATTGACGGTCTTCCTGAGGGTGCGAGTTTTGATCCAAAGACCTTCATGCTAAGCTGGACACCAAATTACTTTCAAGGAAATGATATCAACGACGCTAGTATCAAGGCGCGTTTTTACCCCATCACTATTTGGCTGAGAAGCTCGGCTCTTCCTAAAGAGTATCTAAGAAAGACCGTTAATTTAGTTGTCTTTGATATTCCAAGAGCCATTGGGATAGGCTCTTCAAGAAACTCTTCAGTTAATGAAAATAGTGAGTTCAATGAAACCATCACGATTAGCAATCCTGATTACCCGCAAGGGCCTTTTAAATTATTAACTAAAGACCTTCCAGCAAATATGAAGATCGAGGAGATATCTCCCACTCAGTTTAAGCTCTCTTATAAGCCTGATTACTTTCATGTAAATAGAGCCAGAGGAGAGAGTTCAAAAGTCTATAATGGAAAGATTATTGTTTCTAACCCAGCCAATCATATAGAAGAAGTTGATTATAAGTTCACAGTAAAAGACGTTAGGCGAGAAGTAAAAGTCGTGGCCCCTGAGAGCTTAACTCAAGGGCTTGATGTTAGTTTTCAAGTCGCCTCTTATGATCTTAATAGAGAGATCTCCCCAGATATGACTCTTCTTACTTCAAGACCAGGATTTGGAAACTTTAGAACTGAAGTCATTAAGAATGAAGACAGCTTCTCAAGTGTTATGAATATTTATTGGACTGATATTCCACCTGTTTATAACGGAACAACTCAAACTCTTAAGTTTAAGGCCTGCGTTCTAGGTTCTTGGGGAAATAGAAGAGATGAGTGTAAAGAAGAAGAAACTGAAGTGAAGATTGTTCTAAGAGATAGAACAGCTCCAGGGATCTCAAGAGATGATTGGGAGCGCGGGGAATTGATCTACCTTGGCTTTAATGAATCTATGACAAGAAATATTAAGGTTGTTGATAACGAGGATAGAAGCCTTACTCCTAGAGTTGAGGTCTTTCCCACTGAAATGAGAGAATTTGTTTCTTGGTCTCGAGGAAAGTTAAGGCTTCGCTTTAATAAAGCAGGAGTCTTTCAATTTAACTTAGTGGCCACTTCTGATTATAATATGTCTTCAGCGGAGAGCTTTATAGTTGAAGTCTTTCCTAACAATAGAAATAAGACCCTCCTCTTTGCTGACTCAACCCGTGACCCTGAGGCCCTCTTTTATAAAAGCGCCTTTAAAGGAACCATGGATATTATGAATCCCGCAATTCAAGAAGTTAACCTGCGTAATATCTCTGATAGAGAGACCTTAGTCATTACGACAAGCACTCTTCTTGATGAATCTGTACAAGCAGAAGTTCTTAGCGCCATTAAAGGTATTAAGAACATCGTAGTGGCGTCACCTCTTATAAGAAAGCTTCCTCCTGAGTTTTTAACCACTCTCGAAGAAGAGTATGACTTCCTTCCTATTGGTCGTTATTCTGAACTTCCTAATATGCCAGATCTCTCAAAGATGAAATTCGTAGCAGTCTCTAAGTTTGCCACTCCTGTGAATGCAGTAGGGGTAAAACAAAAAGCATCTAAAGAATCTCATGATCCCATGATCTTTAACGGTGGTCTTCATGACCCAGATAAGATCTGTAAGGGTGTTTTAGGGCTAAGTGAAACAGGAACAAATCCTTATGTAACAGGTGTTTCTTGCGCTAGAAAAAATGGCGGAAGGATCTCTATCCTAGGGACTGAATGGGCGGATCTCTTAACTCAAGAAGCTGATAAAGAAATCCCTGCAAAATGGTTTGATACATTACTGAACGGAAAGTTCTGAGGTTTATATGAAAAAAATGATAACGC
Organism: Sulfitobacter sp.; assembly: GCA_047630275.1. GTDB lineage: Bacteria > Bdellovibrionota > Bacteriovoracia > Bacteriovoracales > Bacteriovoracaceae. The sequence goes on from JBLHVN010000001.1 coordinate 1,426,318, forward strand.
TTTTCGCTCTATTTCTAAGTCCTCTGGCCTTTGGTGCTGAGACTTCATTAGATAAGAAACTAGATGATCTGAATATCCCTGATGATCAGGTAACTCCCGTTCTCTCTCAAGATAATTTTTATATCGTGAACACCCGGTATTCAAGTCTGATCAACCGTCACGAGATTGGAGTTCAAGGCTCTCATAACTTAACGGCCGATAGTCATCTTGATGTAAAACAGATCTCTGGCTCTTACCGTTATCACTTAAATAGTAAGTGGTCTTTTGGTCTTCGTTATAATCATTATAGCAATAAGCTAACTCAGGCCGGTCAAAGGCTCTTAGATGATCAAAAGATTGTCCCTGATCAAGACTTTGCTTATAACTCTCAAGAGATCTTTGCTACCTATAATACAATCTATGGAAAATTAAGATGGTCTTCAGAGACAGTTGTTTACTTTGATCAGTTTATCTCTGTTGGTGGCGGTCAGATCGAACTTGCTTCTGGAAAAAGTAACCATGCCCTTGTTGACCTAGGTCTTGCCTTTTGGATCAAGAAGCATGGTTCTATGAGAGTAGGGGTTAGGAATGAATTATATAATCAAGTAAAACTAAGCGGCGAGAACCTTAAGTACAATGCTATGGGATATATCGAGTTTGGTTTCTTATTCGGTGACGGTGATAGGGTATAAGATGAATAAGTTCCTATTAATCTTCTTATTCTCTCTTAACGCTTTTGCTAATACTAGCACTCTGCTTGATCAAAAAGGATCGGACATAGACCTAAGTGGAAAGCTTAGAACGCAAAAGACCTTGAAGCTAAACGACGCCTTTTTAATTCAGCTTTATAGTAGCTGGAAGGCAAGGGGCGCCCTTGATAATCAAACAAATGAATTCTTCCAAAACACAGTGGATCACTATTATAGAACGGCCTTGGTGGGCCTTCAGAAGATAGAGCCATCAAAGAGAAATGATCTTATTGTTGCTAATGAACTCTATCTTTTATTTAAGTTAGGGCACTATCAGGCCTTCCTTGGAAAATGGATTGATCACTCTTCAAGCACAAGTTTCTTAAAGTCTGAGCTTGGTTTTGCTCTTGATCAAGTTGTATCCCCTCACGCTAGCCGTATCTACCTAAGCACTGGCTTTTCCTTAACACCTGCCATGAGTGAAAAGCTCTCAAAGATCGAAGACATTCCTAATCAAACTAACTATAGCCTGCAGGCCTTAAAGTATCTTAAGTCTGGAGATAAAGCGGTCAAGTGGATTGGAAAACTTGATAAGGGCGATTATTTTAGAGTTCAATTAGCATACTCGGCGATTCTCTCCTACGCTAAACAAGGAAAGATCGGTGCCTCTGGGACCTTGATTAAAAAGATCATTGAACCATGGATCGAAAAGAATAATAACAAAGAAGATATTGCTTTTTATTACCTGACTTTAGGCAGGCTTCTCTATCAGGCCAAGGCCTTTGAAGAATCTCTTTCTTATTATAAATTAATCCCTGAGTCTTCTAAGTACTTTTTAGAGGCCAGGACTGAATCGCTTTGGACTCATCTTCAAAGAAGAGACTTCTCTAATAGTGCTGGAGAGCTGGCCAGTCTAAAACTCTCTGTCTTTAGTGAGCAGTTCTATCCAGAGATCTTCTTAGCCTCTGCTATTGGCAACACCATGCTTTGCCAATTCACAGACGCTAAGAAATCCATTCATGGCTTTATAAAGTCTAATAAGATTTGGGGCAAGAAGATTGAAGCTGCTTTAAAGAGTCCGGCTCCAAAATTGATTCGTGATACAGCTACCACTAGGCAGATGAAGAATCAGATCACCAATATCAATAAAGAATTATTGTATTTTAAGAACAAGAAAATTTCTGGTTATAGCGAAGACTTAACCCTTAGGCTTGCTCATGTGAAGAACCTCTTAAACCAAGAGTCCCGTTCTCAGTGGATGAATAGGTATAAGATTCTAGATGCGGCCCTTTATAAGATGAGATTTGTTCGCATTGAACTATTAAGCCGAATGAAGGCAGTCAATGAAGGTCTTCAAAAACAAATAGCTGGATCTGATAGCGTAAGCCGTTATCAATCGGCCGTTTTAAAAGACAATCAAATGTCTTTTCCAAACGATGGAATGCTTTGGGGTGATGAGCTCTTTAATATGAGCGCTGATGTTATCAACCAATGCATCAAAGGAAAGTTCTATGTTAAGTAAAACAATCTATCTCACAATGGTTTTACTAACTCTTAGCAGTTGCTTTAATAAAGAGACGGCCTATCTTAATCATATTGTCTCTCCACTTCTGCAAGAAGATAAACGACTCTACCCACTCTCACTACTACAAGTGAACAATAGAATCGACGTGGTTTTGGTGGTTGATAACTCAGGAAGCATGAGACCTATTCAAGATAGCGTCATCAATAATGCCAAGCTCTTCTTTGAGCAGTTCGCCAAAGAGGCCTATGTTGATTGGAAGGTTGGAATTGTCTCAACAGATAAATCTGAAGAGCCCTACCTAGGCTTTAAAACAAAGTTTGATTCATCCCTGGTTGATCAAGACGACGCCACTAGCTTTGATAAAGTTGTGCGCCAGTTTCAAGCTGCCATGAGCCAGCTTGGTATCAGTGGTGATGGTTATGAGTACACCTTTTATAACCTTAAAAGAATGCTCGACCGCTTCAACGGTGGCGGCAATGACTCCTTTCAAAGAGGGGACTCACATTTAGTAGTGATCATGATCTCTGATGAAAAAGAGCAGTCAAAGACCTTCGGAAATTCTTATGAGGCCATCAATTTCTTAAACACCATGAAAGGCTACGTCTCAAGTTCAAAGAAACTAAGATTCTACGGGGCCATCAAGCATAAGCAGCTTAAAGATTGTAATAGCTATGATCGTGAGCCATGGGTTGGCAGTGAGTTTGAAAAGATCATCACGGCCTCTGAGGGCTTTGTGGTCTCTGCTTGCGTGCCAAAGTTTGGTAATGAATTAGCAAGAATCGGAAAAGATATAGCTTCTCTCGTAGGGCTTCCAAGCCTTCTCCTTAGAAGAAGACCAGTGGTCTCAACTCTTGAAGTTTTTTATAAAGACGTTCCTCTTCCTGCGGGACCTGAAGAAGAGGGGGGCGCTTGGTTTTACGAAGAAGTCTCTAATACAATTAACTTTTATAACCTAGACTTCGTCACTGACCTTAAGAACGGTCAGTTCCGCATTGAGTTTGAAGTTGATGATGGGGTCAACAGGGATTTTTAAAGATCTTTTAGCAGTTAAAGTTCTCTTCACCATCTTCATCAAAGTTCTTAGGCTTCTCTACTTTCTTTGAAGCCGTATTTCCTGAGGCATTTCTATTCACCTTAGGGTTCTTCTTGATATAGCTAGAGAAGTCTTTAGTGGGGCCAAATTCTCTTCTGTACCTTTTCTTAATGGCAAATTCACTTTGATGAGTCATGCGAAAGTCATCATGGATCATCTCTTTATCCGCGCAGGCGGCGCAGATCCACTCAGCATCGATAGTTGGGTTATTATGCTTGAACCTCTCCACATCAGGTTGAATCAATTCACAGACCTCGCAGTAGTTACGCGCTTTTTGATGAACCTCTTCTTTGGTCTCTTTCTTGGTGGGCTTAACATCCCTTTCATTTTGAGATTTAGAAGATTTAAATCCTGCTTTTTTCAATGCGTCTTTTAAGCTCATGGTCTGCCTCAATTTGCTTATTAATAGAGAAAACTTAGTATATTGAGATTCCCTATCTTTTCCTAGGGGAGGAATGTCATTCACTAGCATGACCAATGTAGTCAAGGTTTCATGGCTATCTACTTGTTTTTAAGATAAAATTCAGTCTGGAAGTTAGCTCTATTCAAGGAAGAAAGTGAACGGAAGTTTAAGAGAGATTCATTTACAGGGCATCAAAGCTATTAAAGAAGTGAACCTTTTAAATTATTGCTCTTGGCCCATTGAAGTAGAGCAGGAGTTTCTGGCCTCTAAAGGAGAGAGGAAAGTCATCTCGGTTAATTACAATAAGCCAGACTTTAGTGAAAATAAAAAGGTCTTAGAGGCATTACTACCAAGTCTATCAGTTGAAGATCCACTAGAGGTTTATACCAGAAAAACAATCAAGAGTTATATCCATACAATCGATATGATCTCCTCAATCGGTACATCGGATTTTCAAGACTTAGGCATTGAAGTCTATGGAACTCCTTCTGTCATGCAATTTGGAAGGAAGTTCTCTCACCTTGATATGGCAAACAAGATCCTTCAGATCTATAAAGAATTTGACCACTCCTATCTAAAAGACCCTGAGATTTGTTTTAGTTCTAAAGAGATCATAGAAGATCTTCAAAAAAGAAGCTTTGAGGTTTTAGGAGAAGATACTCCAAGATTCGTTGAAGACGCCGCTTTAACTTCAAAGGCCGCCGCTGGCATGTCTAGGATTAGGCTTCGAAAAGGTACCTGTTTCAGTGAATATGACTTTAATCAACTCTTTGAACACGAAGTCATGACTCATTCTCTCACGGCCATCAATGGAAGTAAGCAAGAGCTCCCTCTCTTTGGAAGTGGGGCCCCTAGAACAACAAAGACTCAAGAAGGCCTGGCCACTTTCTCAGAGATCATCACTGGCAATATGGATATCTTAAGGCTTAAAAGATTGGCCCTTAGGATTGTTGGGATTGATAAGGCCCTTAAGGGGGCTGACTTTTATGACCTCTATGATTTCTTTATGTCTTATGGGCAAAATGAAAAGGAGAGTTTCTTATCGGCCTCAAGAGTCTTAAGAGGAGGTACTGCCAAGGGCGGAATCGTCTTTACTAAAGACAATGTCTACCTTGAAGGGTTGTTTATGGTGCATAGCTTTTTTCTTTGGGCCCTTCATACCTCAAACCTAGATTGCATTCATATACTTTTCTCAGGAAGGGTTGATATTGAAGATATCTTTTTATTAAAGGACGAATTTGAGAAGGGGAATCTAAAAAAACCTAAGTATTTACCAAATTGGTATAAGAATATTAACTTACTAGTTGGAAAGATTTCTTTTTCCCTGCTTCTTGATAATCTAAATATGAAAGAAGTTGATAGTTACTTTAGCAAACTGCAAAGCAACTATCATAGCTAAGGCTCTTTCATTATTTTTTAACAAGAATAATAGTTAAGAACGCTCCGGCCTGAACAATGACCTTTCCGGCTTTTAATTTATAGCGAGGTGACTTTACCTCAATGCTTCTAAGGCGTCTGTCCTTAGGAGAAAAAGTGAAGGCCCCAATAGAGTCAGTAACAGCTTCAACCCTATCATTGCCTTCAAGGTCTACTAAGTGAAGAGTAATATCCTCACAAGCATCTCGGTTATCATTTGTTTCAATATAACACATGCCCTTGATCAGCATATTGCTCTTTGATGTGACATAGACCTTAACAACTCTTGTTTCAATTTTATCGCTATCTTCAGGCCAAGAAGAATCAGGGACACTATGCTGATAGTTTCTGGCCTTCTTGTTTGTTGAGCATGAAGTGAGGGATAGGGCAATGATAAGGATTAAGATAATAGGTTTCATTGGTACGCGGTTCCTTTTGGTACTTTTAATAACTTAGCTGAGTTTATTCTTCTAAATTAGAGATTTCCATCTTAAAAGGAGGAAAATAGCCAGAAAACTTAGACCTTAAAGCGATTTCTCATTGGGAAAAAGGGAAATTGAGTCTAAAGAAGGTGTTTCTAGGCTTTGGCCAACCTAGGGGAAGACTTAACTTATTGAAACTTCCAAAAGGAAGCGCGTACCTTACTTATACTTCTTCATTCAGAGCATTCTAAGGTATATGAGTCATTCTTATAACTAAGGCTTACCTCGGCAGAGCTTTCGCCTTCAGAGGTAACAAGTCCATTTTTAGTCTTTAAAGAAACCACAATTCCATACTGAAAGGGAAGGTAGAGAACCTCTGCTTCAACTTCACCGTTAGAGCCAAAGTAGATCTCAGTTGCTTCTTCTTCAAAGTCTTCTCCAATTGAAGCGATCAAAAGCAGATCTTCAGAGTTGTTCTTTGTGAATGAGCAATCTAGGCTACCCTCGAAAGTTGGTGCTGATGCTTGAACAGTCCCGATGATTATTAGAGTAAGGAAGATTGTGCTTAGAATTGTTGTTTTCATGGTTTGCCTAGAAAAAGTTTTTTGTCTTATGCCAGAGGTAAAACGTTTTGGGTACCTGGTCACTTGCTAATGTGAAATATTTTTTCAGTGGTATGCGGAGTTTGCTCCAGAACTGCGCCCCCAAACTCTGTTTCTTGGACTGGAGTCACGAACTTTAGTAAAGGTTAGCTCGCTAGGATTTCTTTGAAAGATTTTATGGGCTTAGTGCAGAGATACTCCGCGGGCCAGTCGGGCGCTGACGCTTCCTCCTGTCTGTACGACCAATAACTAAAAAAGCTCCCTAGGAGCTTTTTTAGTTATTGGTGCCCAGAACTGGACTTGAACCAGCACGCCGTGAGGCACACGCCCCTCAAGCGTGCGTGTCTACCATTCCACCACCTGGGCACAGACATGCTCGTTAGTTCTACCTAGTTGGACTCTGTGACAGAAAGCTAGCGCTAGGGGCTTGAGGAGCCTTTAAATTCGCTTAGCAACCGTCTAGGTTTAAGATAACGAAGGTGTAATTTATTAGATTTAATCGCTTATGTCCATGTGAAAACGGTGACTTGGGGCGTCGTTTTATGGTGAATTAATTTCAAGATGGTGCCTTTTTGGCCCTTTCTTTGGTACTTATGCCTGCTTATGAAATTTACGATGGTAGTAATTATATTCTTAATGTTTTTGGGGAGCTGTGCAGGCACCCCGGATCATTTATCAAAGGACAACTTAAAAGATGTCACGGGGATGATTGCTCATAAGAAATGGCTGATGGAAGAGATTGATATGGTGGAGCGAGAGCTTCAAAAGGTTGAAGACCGGATCATGACAACTAGGCTCTTAATTAAGCAGCAGGCCACCGTTGATGAGAGTGATCTTGATGGTGAGATTGAAAAGTACTCAAGTGATCTATCTCGTTATGAATATGAAAAGATTGATCTGATCAAAGAACTCTCTTCACTTAAGAAAAAATTCTAAGCAATTCCTCAAAGAAATAAATGACAACAATATAGCGAAGGGCCTTTCCTAGGGTCATGAAAATGAGCGTGAGAAGCACTGGGGCCCGGCTGAGGCCTAAGACAAAGGCGAAAACATCACCAACTATGGGTAGCCAACAGAGAAAGGCTAAGAGGATGCCGCAGCGGTTTAAGTTCATCTTGGCCTTTTCTATTTGTTCTTTTTTTATTCTTAAAAAGCGCATGGACCATTCAAGCTTTCCGGCGCGGCCTAGTGAATAGGTAAACATACCTCCAAGAGTATTTCCTAAGGTTGCTACTAAGACTAAAAGGGAAAGGGCCTCCCCTTGGCTTTTTAAAAAAGCGAGGTGGGCTTCAGATGAGAAGGGGATAAAGGTAGCGGCTAAAAAACTTGAGAGAAAAAGAGTGAGCATCTTAGTTAAAGCCTAAGTGATTGGTGATAAATTCAAATTTAGTGATCATCTCACTCCAGGAGCTTAGGCTATAATCGGCGTCCTTAGAGAAGTCTCTTCCTTTGTACTTAGGGTTATCAAACCAAATCGTCTTACTTCCTGCTGCCTGTCCCGCTTGTAAGTCATAGAGGTAGTCCCCGGTCATGATGACTGAAGCTGCATCGACTTTCCATTTCTTACAGGTCCCAAGGATTCCTCCTGGAAGGGGCTTGCAATCTTTATGATCTTCTCTTGTGAAGATAGGATCAAAGAAGTCCTTTATGCCTTGAAGTTCTAAATCAGCCGCGGCCTTACAATTTCTGGTTAGCACGGCCATCTTAATTTCTTTTTCTTTGAGTAATAAGAGAAGCTCTTTAACGTGGGGGATTGCTTTAAAGTTTCTTGCAGCTTCAAGTTCAAATTCTAAGAGAATCTTTTCTTTTCTTTGTTTTTCTTTTGAGTCAGTTAAGGTTTCTAGGTGTTCAAGAATGGGTAGAGCCCGTGGAATATTAAGAGCGTCTTTTATAGCGTTAAAGTCTAAGTCAACGTCAACTAAGGTTGAGTCTAAGTCAAAGATAATTCCTTCTAGTTTCTTCATCCTTTAAATTTTAGAGGCTTAGAACTTCTTTTGAAAAGCAAAAATAAAAATTAGATGATAGAAGTTTTTATCTTTAATGCGCCTTCACTGACAGCTTTAGACAACTACTAAGGCCAACTGTGGAATAAGTGGTGGCGGCTATCAGGGCTCTCTAACTTTTTATATTAGGGCGGGCCTATAACTTAAATACATTTTTTTGGCAGAAGTAAAAGAGTTCAACTTTTTGAATCAGGGGGCAGTATCTAATTTTAATGTTGGAGTTTTTTCACTCAGCGGGCGATACTTGTTTTAAGAGTTTTGCGGGCGGCGACGCTAGCTAAACACCACGGGGGTGCAAGTCCCTCCCATAGAACACCTAGTTACTATGGAAGCCAGGATCTCTGATTATTAAAGTGATTTAATACTCGGTTGCAGATCTGGATTGACTTTAAGACGATACCGAATCTTAAAGTCTGCGAATGAGCAGGTTGTAGCATTAAGTGAACCTTGCGACCAAGAGGTATGAAGCAGTTAACGGTAACTGTGGAGCCTTGAAAAAGATTTCCGAGCACACTGGCAAAACGTGCGAAGGACAAAGAGATTAGCGAAGAACTAGGTATTCGCAGCTAATTGAATCTTTTTCTGGTCTAAGAGAGGGCGACATGTTCAGAAGGGTGAATAGTGAAAGCGCGGAATAGCTTGGTTGATGGAATAGGAACTTTCAAACCTATTCAGGTAAAAAAGACGGAAACGCTAACGAAGTCTTTATTATTGTCAAACAAGTTAGGCGGCTGAGGTTGTAAGTGTTAAGGGAAGTAGCAACATAACTGCTTTCTAGCGAGGACCTCTGAGGCAGATTAAGACCAAAACAGCATGGGTGTTAATCTTAAAGACGTGTGGTTTCAATGACTGTTGAGAACTACTAGGGTCTAAGTAAACTGAAGTAGAAGTTTAGTGTATGTTTTGAAAGAACTTAAACTAGATTGAGACGACAGGAAAGCTTAGAAGAGAAATGTCGGCCTTGGCAACCGTACTGGAGAAAATCCAACGTGCGGATCCGAAGTTAAAGGGTTATGTAGGTAGAAGTTTTTATGAAAGTAAAAATGGAAGCCTACATAAATTCCTTTATTTTTCTTTATCAATTCCCTCTAACATTCAGTACCCGATCAAAATGTTTTATTCTAAGTAATTTTTTCCCTTTAAACCCTTAATATTTAATCAATATCATCTCTAAGCTTTTGAATTCCGATTAGTTCTTATGGAATTCTTTAAACCTAAAAAGCTAATATGGGCCTTTGCCTTTCTTTTTGTAATCACTTCATGTGTTAAAGAAGGCGAGCAAGGGGAGTCTGTCTTTGACGTGGCAGTTGATCCTCCTGTGGTTACTCCCACTCCTACGATTCCACCTGTTACGGATGGAGAGTTTAAAGATAGAGATTTTCCCATTAAATCTTTTGAAAGTGACATCGCTTTATCAAAGTACAGACCGGCAGGGGTTGGAGGTGGTGGTGCCATGAGTGGATTATCCATTAGCCCCTTTAGTACCTTGTGGTTTGTTGGAACAGATATGGGGACCCTTTTTCGCTCAGTAGATTTTGGGAAGAACTGGAGAGCGGTTCATCACCTTGAAGCGGTTTTTTCCCCTGATATTGACCACGCAGTCTCAGTTGGCTTTTCTCCAAATCCAGATATTCTCTTTCACGCTCCAGGAGGACTGGTTCCTTTGAGAAGCAAAGATGGTGGTAAGACTTGGGATTCAATTGAGATTAAATTAAAGAATAATGAATTCATTAAGTACTGGCGCACAGATAGCTTTAACGAAAACCTGGTTCTTTGTGGAACAACCAAAGGGCTTTTTACCAGCCAAGATGCTGGGCTTACTTGGGAGCGCGAAGAGCTATTAAATGCAGAGGCCATGGGAAGCTTTATTGATTATAAGGTGGGTGGGCATAGGATCTACCACGCCACAAAGGATAGAGTATACCTAAGTGATGATCAGGCACAGACTTGGAATATCTTTTATAATAACCCAGGAATAAAACTAAGAGGCTTTACTGGGGGCCGAGATAAGGATGGTCTTACTTTTGCTTTTTTAGACAATAATGGAAAGAAGGCCTGTTCATGGGCCGAGGCCCACCGTTCTGATTGGGGCGATGATTGGATGAACACGAATTACCGTGACTGCGGTTATGTTTGGGTGGGATCTGATGATGGTGTCTTTTCGAGGAAGGATCAATACGGCGGCGATCATATTAAGATGGCCGAGAATGATTCAAAGACTATTTATGTAACTGGTGGGCGCTATTGGGTACGCCAGTATGGAACAAAGGTTTGGAAGTCAACTGATAGAGGATTGAACTTTGATTTAAAACTCTTTCAATACAATTGGGACGTAACTCCCTATGAGCCGTGGGATCAAACTAAAATCGAGGCCAGCGCTCCAGCTATAGAGCAAGGCTGGTGGGATGATGGTTATGAATCCTTTACCGTGAATCAGAGGGACTCCACTCAAGTGGGAGGCTCTGGTTACTTCTTCTTACACACCTCTATTGATGGGGGAGAGACTTGGAAGGCTCCATTTACCAAGTACGCTGATACAGGTGAGAAAGTTAAAGGAAAGAAATGGGAATCAGTAGGGCTAGAAGTAACGACGGCCTATCGGTTTAAGTTTCATCCAAACAACCCTCAGTTAGGTTATGTCAGCATGGCCGATATTGGGGGCTTAGTAACGGAAGATGCCGGGAAAACTTTTAGGATTGCTCAAGCCGCTTATAATAGTAATTTTGATCACGCCTTTGACCCAGCCGATGATAATATTGTCTACGCAGCTTCGGGGAATCATCATGATTTTCCAGAAGGCTGGCATGCCGAGGCCATCCGCTCTACGGGGGGGATCTATAAATCTGATGACCGAGGTCATAACTGGACTAGGCTAACTCCTGTGACAACTGAGTTTGACCGCCAGTACTTATCCGTGGCCTATGATAAATCAAGAAACACTTTATATGGCGGTACTCAATCTACTGGTATGGTGAGATCCACTGATGGAGGAAGTACTTGGGAGGTCTTTAATAAAGGTCTACCTGTGGGGGATTTAATTGTTCCGCAAATTGAGCTCGATCCACTAAATGGGAATGCTTATATTATCATCACCGGAGATTACCCGCGTTTTACCAATAGAGAAAAGACCGGAATCTACTTCTTAGATGTGCAAAAGGGATCAGATACTTGGGAGCACCTTCGAGGTAGCGTTAAGTTTCCCACTGGTGAAGTGGATCCTATTTATGAACTTTGGTATTATCCTATCGCTTTTGCCGTAGATTTCTCTGTGGGATCAGACCGATCTACCATCTGGATGGCCGACTATGAAAACAATCTTAACTGGCTTGCTACGGGAATATGGAAATCAACTGATAGAGGAGAGAACTGGGAGAGAAAGATTCAGTACACTCACCCAACTTCAATTATATTAGACCAAGAGAATCCAGATAATATCTACCTTAATGGAAGATGGCAGGTAGAGGGGACTTGGGGGGATGGAGGTCTTATTTATTCTACAGATGGAGGAGAGTCCTGGAAGAAAAATGCTGATGTACCCCTTCAGGCAAATGGCTATAATACAACCTTAGATCCAAATGATCCGGATAAGATCTTTTATACTTTCTTTGGAAACGCTCTCATGCATGGACCAAAACCAAGATGATACAATTTATAAAAGCCTTAGGGCTCTTAATCTTTATTTTAGGAACCAATACTCAGTTATACTCTCGAATATTGGATATGCTTGAGAGGGGCCGCTATGTAAGCCTTATTATCTTTATGGCCATCTGGGGAATATCTGTTTTAGGCCTAAGCATTGTCTTTTTTAATAAGAACAAATCGATAAGGATTCTCTTTGGGCTTCTTATCTCCATCTCGACTTTCTGTGGCATGAGTTACTATAGTATTGGAGGTCATGCTTTAAACTATATGGACATGGAGCTGCTGTGGATCTCCCGCGCCCATTCTATGAAGGCCCTTGATTATTATTTTCCTCACCTGATTCAACCTTTTTTCTGGGGGGTCTTTGGGTTTATCATCGCTCTTATGCCTGTTAATCTTCCTCAAAGATTGGCAAGGTTTATCAAGAACTTTATCTTTCTCGTGCCTCTTCCTTATCTGGTATTAATGGCCATTACTTATAAAAAAGCAGGCTATGGAACAGTTGGGATGCCCAATCAATACTCGGCCGTTTCCACTTTTATTTTATTACATGCTTATGACAGTGTAAGCCGTGGAATGATTGAATCTAGAGATGCTCCTTACTTTAAACCTGAGAATAAACCCCTCGCTAAAAACATCATCTTCATCATGGATGAATCTATTCGCGGGGATTATTTAAGTTATGATCCGAAGACGGGGACGGTTCCTTCACTCTGGGAAAACCGAGAGCTCTTTGTTGATTTTGGAAAGATGAGCTCCTCAAATAATTGTAGTGGCTATAGCAATGCTGTCTTTAGGATGGGGGGGATTAGGGGCAAGTTAGAAAAGATTGGTTCAAACCCCTTTATTTGGCAGTATGCAAAACAAGCAGGCTTTAAGACCTGGTATTTAGATGCTCAATTAAAACGAGGGGAGCTTCAAAACTTTATGACCGAAGAGGAGAGGAGTTATATTGATCATTTTGTTCAGTTAGATAAAACAGAAGAACCTGATCTTGATTATACTTTCGCTTCTAAGATCAAAAGAATTACTGAAGCCGGAGGAAAGAACTTTGTCTTCATAAATAAACGAGGAGCGCATTTCCCCTATGCTGAAAGTTATAGGGTCATAGGGGAGCCTCGGTACAAGCCTCTCATGAAGAAAAATGAGAAACCAGAGAAGGAATCGATGATTAATTCCTATAAAATGGCCATCTATTGGAATACGAACAGGTTCTTTGAAAAACTTCTTGAGAACACTCTTAAAGATAGTTTTATATTTTATACTTCAGATCATGGACAAAATCTTTTTGATAAAGGTATTCAAACTCATTGTAATACTGAAGAGCCTGCCTTTTCTGAAGGGCTCGTTCCTTTTCTTATCTTTCCTAATGAAGAGAACTTCGACTTAGTCCAAGAATGGAAAAAAGTTAATCATGATAAGGGAACTCATTTTCAGCTCTTTCCTACCGTCTTATTTTCACTTGGCTATGAAAAGGGCATGATTGAAAAAAACTATGGACCACTTCTTGATAAGAGCGCTAGCTTTCCCCAAGAGTTTTCCGCCGGACCTGTGCTTTCTAAGTTTGGAAAGGAAGTTGATTGGAACTCAATTAATCCGTAGTATTGGTTTGATTGAGCCTATTGCGAGCGGCCCTTAAAATAGCGAGCCTTCTTCTTCTTTGTTTTCTTTTCTTATTTAATTTACCGGCCTTAGTGACTTTCTCACTTATCTCTCGGCGCTCTTTTTTAAGCTTCTTAATCTTTCTTCTCTTTAACTTCTTTCGGATTGTGCTCAATTTCTTTTTATCAATGGAAGGTAGGGAGCGATCCTGGGCCCTTGAGCGCGGCTTTGAGTCCTCTGCAAGGCAGACACCTAGCGATAGCATAAGTGAACTTAAAAGAAGGATCAGAAGTCTTTTCATAGGCTTATTATCCCAAGGAAAAGGATTTTAGCCAAGCATTAAGTGATTTTAGGAGGTTATATAGGGGTAAAGATTTTTATTTACCCCTGAATCTGACTACTATTTGATGATAGTAAACTTATTGATACCTTTACTATGAGTATGGGCGAGAAGCTCTGTGAAGATCCTGCCATCCTTTTTAAGAACCCAGTCATCTCCTTCTCTATCAAGAACAACATTAAAGCTTCCATATTTATTCTTTCCAAGAAGCTTAAATTTCTTAAGGTATTTTATCGTAACATCTCCGCCGTTATGAGAGGCCACATTATCTGATTGAAGTTCAATAACATTAAGACTCATCTTCGTGAGAATGGTCTTACCTTCAGGGAGTTCCTCCGGGGTAACATTAACTTCTCTAGCAAGATCGCCTTCTTCACTATAAATCTTAAAGACAACTTTGATGATATCAACTTTATCATCTGTATTGAGAACCAACTCAGACTTAACCTTATCTGATGTCCTATAAATGGTGGCTAGAATCTTCTCTGCCGACATGGCACTAGAGATTGAACATAACAGCAGCGCTGTTAAAATGACCTTAACTTTCATACTCGTATTCCCCTTTAATTGAATAGTCCTGCTTCCGCTGACGCAACATTTCATAGTTTTCGACGCTTTGCAATAACCCTTGGAAAATATACAGGGTAGCCCCCTAAAATCATTGATGATGTTATATAAGCACCAATTAAAAGGGGAAGTTATGAAGATGAAGATTGCTATCATAGGTGGCACTCATGGAAACGAGCCAGTGGGAATTGAAGTCATTAAACACTTAGAACAAAAGAAGGCAGCTTCTTCAGTTCATGATTATGATTGTTTTCTGGCCAACCCTAGAGCGCTTAAAGAAAAGAAGCGTTTTGTTGATACAGATCTTAATAGAAGCTTTGGTTCTAAGGGAACTCGTATTGGAAACGAAGAAATTGAGAGTGAAAGGTTAACTTCAAAAATAAAAGGAAACTATGACTTTATCTTAGACCTTCATACGACTACTTCAAATATGGGACTGACGGTTTTATTAAATAACGATCATGAACTCACAAGACAAGCGGCCGTTCGAATTCAAAAAGTCATGCCTGAAGTTAAGATCATTGAAGGCATGAAGATGAATGAAGACTGCCCTTATACCAGCAATCTTATTGGAGCAGGTCTTACTATTGAAGTTGGTCCTGTTGCCAATAATGTCTTAGATGCAAAGCTTATCCTTGAAACTAAGAAAATGGTTATGGCCGTCTTAGAATGGGACTTTGAAAAAAAATATGATTTAAAAGATATTGTTCACTATAAATCTTTTGGAGAGTATGAATTTCCTAAAGAATCCGGATGGTATATTCATCCAAACTTAGAGGGCGCTGACTTTAAAGAGCTAAGTCCTGGGGACCCTGTTTTTATCAATATGAACGAAGAGGTTCTAGGCTTTGAAGGGGACTCAAGCATCGTTCCTTTTTTTATCAACGAAGCAGCCTACCAAGATGATCGTTTGGCCATGACTATGTCTAAGGTTCGTAAAGGATTTTAGTCTTCAAGACCACGCTGAGAAATAAAGCCTAATTTTAAGGCCTCTACAATGCGTGGGTAAAAGCTTGGTGGCCACTTTGTAGCCCCCCCATCTTGTACTAGCTCAATGGCCCCTTGAAAGCGGTCAATATCACTTAAGTTCTTATGGGTGTGAAGAAACTCTTCAAGTTCATTGGCAAGGCAAAGAATAGGAGAGTTCTTATAGATACTCTCTCCTTTTAATCCCTTTGGATAACCACTTCCATCCCAATATTCATGATGCTCTTGGATCATCTTGATGACTTGCTCGGGAATCCCTTTAGACTTTCTAATGATCTGAACAGAGTTTTCAGGATGGCTTAGCATATAGTCGGTATAGTCGATATGATCGGGGTTGTTTTGGACCTCTTCAGGGATCTTTAGCTTCCCATAATCATGAAAGATGGCGGCGAGGTAGATATTTTCTAAGGCAAATTGATGGGCGTTTCCAAGGCTCATAGAAATATAAACGGCCAAATTACCTACGGCGATTGAATGAGCTGCAATGGTATTAGACCTTCCCACCATCATCGAGAGGGCCTGAGAGTATTGAGGGTTTGATCTCATCTTTTCTACAAAGTCTTGAACATTGCTTTGTAGTTGATCAATCTTTTCTAAATCAAGATCTTGATCAGAGAAGACTTCATAGACAAACTCTTCTAGTTTCTTAGCATCTTTAAAGGCCTCTCTTCCTTCCTCTCCGGCTCTAGTGACAAAGGCCTCAATCTCTTGAGCGCTCTTATCATTGAGCCATTTTTCAAACTTGGGATAGTCTTTTTCTAAAACGTAAAGAAACTGGATTCCTTTACTCATAAAGGTATTATATTTCTCAACTGTTAAGTTTTCACCTGAGTTCTTAAACTTTACGTATTTGTCATTAAGCTTTAAATAGATGTCCGCCGGCACCATGGCGTCGGGGTTGATTTGGTAAATGGGGATCTTTGAATAAGTCATCTTCGACTACTATTTTAGCCGAAAATGACATTTTTTTGGATAAAATTTCTAGTTTCTTTGGTCTCTTCTACGCCTTGGCCCTGGTCTTAAGGTCTTAAAATCAACCCTTTCTCCAGTCCTGGTGTTGGTCATTTCAAACTCAAAGACGTTCTCTAGGAGGCTATTAGTGGAGATATAGCTCTTACGCACATAAGCATGACCATTTTTATTTTGAAACTCTGCTTCAATATAGATGGCAGGGATTCCATACTTAGTGACTTCTTTTTTATCTATTAGAGTTGAGCTGGCACACCAATTTGAGTTTTCACTACAATAAACACTAGGATTTAAGCTCGCGTTTATCTTTTTAGTCACTTCAGCAATATACTGCTCCGTTGACATAGACTTGATCTGGATACCCCTCATATTAGAAGGAGTGTAAGGACAGTAGCTTGAGTTTCTCTCTGATCTTGTTGTTTCATTTTTAATCTTAAATCGAATAAAGCTTTCAGTTGCTCTCGTCACAAGCACATCAGTTTTGATGATATAAGAGCAATTAACCCCGTTAGAATTAAAATACTTCTTATGATTAAAGCTGATGGAGTCTTTAGATTGAGGGAGACCACCGTTAGCGAGGACACCTGTAGTAAAGGCGTTTGGGTCTGATTGAATAGGACCAACTACTGCTGGCAATTTATTGTCTTTTCCGCAGCTACTAAGAGCTAAAGCTAAAATGATAAGACTTAAAATTTTTGTTTTCATTACTCTCTCCAAATATTGATTCATTACTAGACGTATCAAGCCGCTGGATGCAATGCAAATCAATTGGCAAAGTGTAAGTATTTTTTTACTCAGTGGTGTCTTTTTGGCTCTGGGAGATGCCCAGATTCTAGGTAGTTATCTCTTAGGAACTTGAGTGGCATCCCACTGCCCAAAGGGGTTTCCAATAAGTCCAATCTGCACTTTATGGAATCTGTTTCGAAAGAGGATATTATAATAGTCATGTCCTACGTCATACTTGACGAAGAAGTTTATGTTTTGAAAGTAGTGGGGAAGATTAAAAAGGGCCCTTGCTTCAAAGTGCAACCTATCATGCCATTTTGCAGGAACCGGAGTCACTTGAGTTACATCAGAGTTATCAGGAAGGGAATAATCAATAGGCGCCACTCTATAATCCATTCCAGAGATAACATAACTTAGGCGGGCATAAAGTTTGAACTCTGTTTTAAAAAGAAACCATGGTTTTAAAGGAGCGGTTCTAAAGGCGATAGCGACCTTTAGGTCTTCGTATTGTCCATCAAGATTCTTCTCTCGGTTAAACCCAGGGTGCCAAATAAGAGAAAGCTGAGTCCAGGTCCAACTTGTTAGATCAGAGAGCTGTTTTAAACCAAAGAAATTATAACTTGAAAGCTCTAGGTAATTAGTTGAAAAGTTTCCAGAGTCTGTATTGATCGTTCCATTAGGATTATAAAAATCTCCCGCTTGTCCATTACTATGATGGCTCAATCTTAAAGACCAATAGTTTGGCTTCTCTTCTTTTTTCTCACTATGATCCCAAAGATAGAAAGTAACTCGAGGAAGGTAACCAGGGGTCTTAACCGGGGCGGACTTCTCAGTTGTTTGCCTAACTAAAAAAGTACCGGAGACTTTTGTCATATAGTCCCAGCCCTTATTGTTAAGCCTTTCAAAACCGGCCAGGTGAAGGTTGATCTGTCCTTCATAAAGGGCCCTGTTAAAGATGGTCCATTTCTTATGTCCATCTAACGTAAAATCAAGTCCATTTCCAAAAGCCAGGTAACTAGGCTCTAGGTTTGAGTTGATGATCTTCTTTAGGCTCTTTGATGTTGAGATTTGAACGGGTTCCCCATGAGCATTGAACAAAGGCATGGTGATGAAAAATATAAGGACTATAAGTCTTTGCAAAGAAGCTTCCTCGATCATTAGAGCTTATAGTCTAAACGTCCTGAAAGAGAAGGTAAATGGAAGCATAGCTGCATTGGACTATTTCTAGAGGCTTTTTATTAAGTTTTTAGCAAAAAGTTCAGCTGAATCTTTATTCATCCTAAAATAAAGGGCAGGCTCAATCATTTCTAATTCCATTAACTCAAAGCCCGATTCTCCTCTTACAAGGTCAACCCTACAATATAGCTGTTTTGGATCTACTATTGAAGAGGCGGTTTCTAAGAGGGCTGACTCTGGTGTTACTTCCTGAATATTACCACCCCATTCTTCTTGTACCCTATAGTCCCCAGACTTAGGGGTTTTTAGGATAGAGTGAGAATAGTCTCCTTTAAAAAAGAAGAGGGAGAATTCTCCTTCAGTTAAGACATTTTCAACAAAGGCCTGAACAAAGAACTTCCCAGAACTAATATCAATAGGAGGCATAGGCTCTCCTAGGTTAATAGGAAAGGTATTATCTGAATTGGCACCGACGTAGGGCTTGAAGATGATCTTTTCAGCCTTTAAAAGCTTGCAGATCTGATCCACTTCTAATCCTTGGATTTCATCATGAAAGAGAGTTGGGATAATCTTAACTCCTTTAGCTCTCATCTGTTTTAGATAAGACTTATGAGAGTTTTCTTTTACAGTTTCTAAATCATTTAAGAGGAGGGTTTTTGAAGAGATCTCTTCTAAGACTTTAAGAAAGTCTTCATAATGATCTTGATAGTCCCAAGTGCTTCTGATGACCACAGCTTCGTACTTTGACCAATCTTCCTTGGCGCGCCAACTTATGCTTTTCATTTGATAGCCAAGCTTCTCTAAAGGCTCTTTAAGAAGCTCGTCATCGCAAGTAAAATTGTCTAAGTTATCCTTAGTTAAGAGGGCAATTCTCTTCATCTATTTCATCTTTGATTTAGATTCTTTAGGTGATTCGCCGGAATTCTTTTGAATATTTTTCCCGTCTTTTCTTCCTCTACTATGAATTTGAGTTTGGTCTTTAAGCTCGCATTCAAAATGAACATATCGGTAGACTAAGTAATCAGCAGGTCTTGCTCTTGGGCCTTCTTTTAAAGGGGCGCTCGATTCATCTTCAATCCAATTTCCTTCGTAGGTGTCTTTTACAAAGGTAACTAAGAAAGTAGCGATCTGACCTGTACCATTAGGGAGGTCATTGATATAGGTTTCAGTATTAGTAAAAGTGAACCCCTTTTTCTCTAGGCGCTTAAAGCTTGATTTGAATTTATTGATCTTTCCTTGATAACAACGATTCTTTTTAAACTTATAGCTTCTTCCTAATTCTTCAAGATCATAACTGAAGTACTGCTTTGAAGTATTTCCATAACCAGACTTAATCTGCAGACCTGAATCTTCTATAAATTGTTCATCAGCAGTGGCGTTTAGAGAAAAAAGTAACAGTAATATAAAGAAAGCTTTCATATTGATCCTTTAACAATCAAGCAATTAGTTTCTTAAATCATACCAACTGAAGGGCCAGCCCGCTAGCGTCTAGTTTGTTGACGGCCATAGTTTTTATGACGGCATTAGTCATGTGATATCAGCTATTTAACTTAGGTTTTTTGGAGAAGATCTTGCTCTTATAAAAGGATAGTCAAATTAACTGGAGATCTAAATGAACAATTCATCCCTCGTCTTATTAGGCCTATTGCTCTCAGCTCAAGCCTTTGGAGCTACGCTCATAGGAAGCCTTTCTGAATCAGAAAAAGGGGAAGTTATTCTTAGCTCTCTTGAAAAAGGTGGGCCTATATCAAGAGTCCTTTTAATGGACGATAAATTTAAGTACACCTTAGATTCAAAGATGCTCAATTCTCCTGGTTACCTCCTTCAGTTTGAAGGGGAAATAGAAGGGGATCACTTTATCACTTCTAAGACCCCAACAATTGTTGCCGGGGATATGAAATTAATTGGCCTTTTAAAAAGGAGTCCCGAAGGTGAGTTAAGTATTAACGGAACGAGGGTTACCTATGGAAGAACAAAGCCAATCTATGGCATCCCATTTGATGAAACCAGTAAAGGAAGCTTTGTTGATAAAGAAGTAGAGGCTCAAGGTCAAATCATAAACGGCGTCTTTGTGATAAATGCTATCATCGAAAAAGACCTTCTTTCTGTGAAGGGTCCAGATAATTATCCGGCTCCGGCATCGTTTAAAGCAGACCCGCTTAATTTTATTCTCAAAGAGATGCCAAAGAATATTAACTCTCAAAGGGTCAATCCTTTTAGTGGCATTGTCTATAATAAAAAAGGCTATACTCCAACTCCAGGTGAAGGGGTCTTGATTATCACTTTAAGCGGCAGACAAGGGGATTCTCCTGGGGCATCTGCAGGTCATTTTGCCATTGGAGGAGGAGTTGTTGCAGAGGACCTCTCTATTAAAGGTGAAACTTATAATTTTTATTTTGAAGGACCTAAGGAAGTCTTAGCGGGAAATACTGACTTAGTAAGTTACTTTGGACATCTTATTCAAGGACAACAAAACTACCGGCCGACTTTTACCCTCTATGCTTATGGAGTTTCTAAAGAAGACCTGCGTAAGGTGCGTGATCTTTATGAAAGAGAGCTTCATAAGGTAAGAACTGTAAAGGGCCTAGAGATCACTCCTGGCTACAACTGCACGACAACTTCTAATTATGTTTTAAGAGAGATAGGAATTCATGGGGCCCACCATAACCTTGGTAACCGCATGCTTGATTTTCAAAACGTAGGCTATATCAATCCTCTTTCATGGTGGGCAAATAACACTTCAGGCGAGGGAACCGTTGGTGGTCTTAGAGTCTTAAGTTATGTGAGCACTAGAGACCCTGAGCACTATGTACCAAGGGCCACACTTGAATCTTTTGCAAAGAACTTTTCTAATAAAAGGTGGAATAAGAGAAAAGGAATCAAGAGAGTTGACTATGTCTTTATTCCTCAAACACCAAGCCGCAGGCAAGTGGGCGGTATGAGCTATGATTCTCCGATCAAAGAAGGCAAGAGGATCGTCGATTATAGTAATGAAAGAGGCGAGAGGATCGAACCTATCATAAAGGCCCATGAGGTCATCTTAAACAAAGAAAATTATTCTGAAGCTGAGGTCCTAGAGGCACAAAAGATTATCGATGCTGACCAGGCGGAAGTTAAAGCAATCTTAGATACTATTGATTAGATTCTATCAAAAGGAGCTTCTCATTAAGCCACTTCTTAGTGGGAATGAGTTCTCCTTTTTTATCCTTTATAAAATATTCCTTGCCAGTGGTAGAAGAGCCGCTGGCAATCTTATCGATAAAAGTTCTTACATCCACAGGATTTCCTTTTTGCCAAAACCAAAAGCCATTTAAGACGTAATTGTATTTATACTCAAGATGAGACCTAGCTGCCTTAGAGTTATGCTCTTTTCCATTTCTTACAAAAGTTAATTGAGAATCTTCTACTTCAACGAGAAGTTTTTCAATCATTTGCTTATCAGTCAGAGCGCCGGCATAGAGCGATTGGCATATGAGAATAAGGAGGAGGGATTTTACAAGATTCAATTTTAGATCATATTGGTATAAATACCATGAGTTACCAAGACAATGGCGATCAAGAGAACAAAGGAGACGGCCTTGTCTTTTAGACTCTCTTTTTCTTTATTACTCATTCTTAAAACTCCTAGGATTGATTGATAATACTAGTTTGCAACAACTTCTTATCGTCTCAAAGGAAAGAAACATAAAGTTTCTCAACAAGTTCCTAAGAAGCCTAAATCCTTAAGCTTCAATATCCTTTATTTATTCCTATGTAGTGAATACTTGGTAGTTGATTGTTTTAGTTGAGAAATGCGTTTTTTCAGGGAATGCCTATTTTAAGAGGAAGTCTTCCATAGATTCAAAGCCAAGGCGCTTTAAAAGGTCATGGGTTGTTTTCCCTTGTCGTCGAAAACTGATAAGGCTCTCACTAGAAGGTATTCCAGTTCCGGCGGACTTAGAGATCTTCTTTCCTTCCTGATCTTGAATCAATGGATGATGCAAAAAGACTGCTTTAGTAAAAATTTTATCTTTAATTCTTTCGGCCATGAAGAATTGCTCTTTTGAAGTTTGAACTAAATCTTCTCCGCGGACGATAAAGTTAATATTCATTTCAATATCATCATAAAGGGAAGTGAGATGATAAGAAGGGAGGTCTTCTTTTCGCCAGAGAATAAAGCTGCCATGAGGAGAGTCCATCTTGATGGCGGTCTTGCCTTTTTCAAAGGGCTTCTTTGATTGAGCACATGGACAAGAATTTTCTTTAAGAAAGCTTCTGCTACAGGAGCAGTTATAAAGATCAGGAATACGTTTAAGAAATTCAAGATACTCTTTATGCTTAAGCCCTTGAGAGAAGTTCTGCTTAAAGTCCTTAAGATTTTTTGGTCCATCGTTTACTTTGATTCCTAGCCACTCTAAACTCTCAAAGATGTCTTCAATATACTCATCTTTTGAGCGGTCTTTATCAGAATCATCAATTCTAAGAATCAGTTCCCCTCCGCGTTTAATGACGGCTTCTCTGTAGGTGACTAAGAAATTATAGGCATTTCCTACGTGAAGATAACCACTTGGAGTTGGTGCTATACGGCTTTTGATGGACTGAAACATGAGTCAACCTTATACTAAAAAGAACCCTTTTTCTAAGGAATACATGTGAAGATCGAGAAGATAAAGAATTATGCAGAGAGGAAGTTCGGTCCAAAGGTAAGGCGGATCATTGAAAACCCAAAAAACGTTCTCAATGAAATCGGCTCTGCTTCTCAACTTATGCTCAAAGATAAAGTGGCCTCTGGGATGAAAGGGAGCTTTGAGGACTTTAAGACTTTACTCAAGATGATCAAGGCCTGGGCCAGTGGGGATTATAAAGAAGTTCCCTGGAAGAGTCTTTGGTTAGGGATCCTCTCAATTGTCTATTTTGTTTCCGTGGTAGATCTTATTCCCGATTTTATTTTGGGCATCGGTTTTATCGACGACTTTGCTTTGATTACTTGGGTTCTTGCTTCTATTAAAGATGATTTAGAAAGATTTAAAAACTCTTCGTATAACCAACCCTAAGTTCTAGGGGAAGGCTATGCTTAGTTTTAAAAGTGCTCTGGGTATTTGTGAAGACTCTATTCCCCCCAGAGTCAGCACCTTCATCAATGACTTGTCTTTTAACAGTCGTTGTATAAGGGATAAAAATCTTCAAGCCGGCCTCAATATGCTCCATCTCTTTGATCATATACTTTACCCAAAAGTCAGTGTTGAGTTTGAAAAAAGGTTGGATCTTATCGGTTTGATCCCAAGTAAAACCATCATTTCCAATTGTTAAAAACCTTTCTTCTTGCTTGAGAGAATAATAAGCTTCTAAGCCCCCGCCGTAAAAAAACTTCTTTAAGGCCTTTGGCCTTTTTTGAAATTTAAGCCAAAGATCAAAGTCGGCGTATCGTTTTGTTTTTATAATAAGACCATTAGGATTAGAGGACCAAAATCCGGTTCCTTTATTTACAGTGTACCTGCCCTTCATAGCATAGCCAGCGCTTGCGCCAATATTATACCTATTTCTCTCAATCCCCGAAAAGTAGTCAAACCCAATCCTAGGTTGAATAGCAAAAGCACTCTTGAGGTTTCCCTTATGTGAAGCTGTCGTATCAGCGCTTTCAGATTCTGTTCCAGGGCCATAAGCATAACTTCGAGTGGCCTCCCCAAAGGGATAGACAAGCCTAAAGAAATAATCGAGGTCATAATTATAAAAGATCTCCCGCTTATCTCTCAAATTGATTTCAAAGATATGATCTCCAAACTTACTGTTTCCAATATCTGGGTCTGGGTTAACATTGGCCCCACTAACAATTCTTTTTTCATTCTTAGTGCTTTGATTAACTGTTAAGTTGTTTTCATATTTAACGAGGATCTTTTGCGTCCAGCTATAAGAAAAAGTATTTTTTAAATAAAGGTGAGAAGACTTTAAGTCCTTAGTGACGGTATCAGATTTTTCTTCGAAGGAATCTTTGGCATAACGAAGAGAGCTTGACCATGTAAGCATATCTTCAAGAGGTCTAAAGTTTAAAAAGGGAGTCTTAGGTGCGAATCTTTTTCTAATGGCCGTTTCTAGTCTTTTTTTCTTGAGCTTCTCAATCTCACCACGTCTTTGCTCTTCAAGCTTTTCTATAAAAGCGTCCTTGCCAATCTTTTCAATGATCGCCGCTTCGCGGGCCTCTTTTTCATTCTTTTGTTTTAAGAGTTCTTCTACTCGAGAAGAAAGAGGAGCTTTGGCCTGTGCCAGAGTAAGACTTGGTGCAATGAATATAACTAGAATCATCCATGATTTCATCAACTTAAATTATAGTTGATTAACTGAGTTTATCCAAATTTTAAGCAGCTTAAGGGAAATCTCATTGCCTCTAAGCGTTAAACCTGATAGAAACCCTCATGCGAAATTCATACATCCAAGTAGACACTCCAAATATTCATATTTCTAGAAAAAGAGAGATCGGGGCTAAGTATCCCGAGGTCAAAGAGCTCATGGGACAAAACCCATGGAGCATCCTCTACATCGCCTTGATCACAGCTTTTCAAATAAGCATGGCCTATTTGCTTAAAGATCAAAGCCTATGGGTTGTGGCCCTTGCTGCTTTTTTAATAGGGGCCTTTTGCAGCCACGCTTTGTTTGCTCAGATTCATGAATGCTGTCATAACCTGGTCTTTAAGAGGACTTGGGTCAATAAGCTTGCGGGGATCTTCTGTGATACTTGTTTAGTTCTTCCCGGGGCCCTGGCCTTTAGAAAGTATCATATGGTTCATCACCGCCACATGGGCGAGTATAGTAAAGACGCGGATATTGCCAGCGTTGAAGAAGCGGCCTTTATTGGTAACTCCCGTATTAAGAAGTTTCTTTGGGTGGTTTTCTTTGGTCTCTCTCAGGCCTTTAGACCTATGAGGTTTGATAATATTAAACTTATGGATGCTTGGATCTTCTCAAACATCCTTTATTCAATCCTAGTGAACGTCCTTATTTATATGGCAGTTGGGCCAATGGGCCTTGCCTACCTAGCCTTCTCAACCTTCTTTGGCTTAGGTCCTCATCCTGTTGGGGGAAGGTGGATTCAGGAGCATTATGTAACGAAAGAAGGGCAAGAGACCTATAGCTATTATGGACCTTTAAATAAGCTTTCCTTTAACGTGGGCTTTCACAATGAGCACCACGATTATATGAATATCCCTTGGAATAACCTGCCTAAATTACGAAAGATGGCCCCTGAGTTCTATGATAATCTTCACGCCTACCAGAGCTGGAGCGCAGTCTTATGGAACTTTATTACTGATAAAGGCATCAGTGTCTTTGATAGGATTTTGCATCCTGAGAAGAAGACTACCGCTTAGGTAAAAAGTTCTATCTCTCGTATTTCCTTAGTGAGTGAAATTTAATTTCATGTTATTCTTGCCCATCATTCGGAGTGGGCATGAGTTATTTTTGGGAAAATTTATCAGATGAGGAGCTTCTAGATCTTAACCTAGCTGACCTTGGTTTGACCCTAGAGTCTTCTTGGTGCGCTCCTTTAATCAAGCAACTTGAGCGAGAGCTATGCGCTAAGGGCCTTAACTTTAAGCCCCACTGCTGGGTCTCAGATGAGTGGTTCTCTCCAGAGGGTATTCCTGGCATCGCTATTCCCTTTTTTGTCTTACACCCTAGGCTTATCAAGTTAGAGCGAAAGATGATGGGACAAGTAGAAGGGGCCACGGGGCCTGGGTTTTTGAAGTTACTCCGCCACGAAGCCGGACACGCCATTGATCATGGTTTTTCCTTATCTAGAAGAAGAGGCAGAGAGCAGGTCTTTGGAGACCTCAATATTCCTTATCCAAAAGACTATAGCTACAGGCCTTATAGTAAGAACTTTGTGCGCCATATTGGAGAAGGCTACGCTCAGGCCCATCCCGAAGAGGACTGGGCCGAGACCTTCGCCGTTTGGCTTACACCAAAGGCCAATTGGCGCCAAAAGTATAAGGGCTGGGGTGCCCTAGATAAGCTTAAGTTCATGAATAAGCTCATGACGGATCTCAAAGGGCGGATGCCCCGGGTTAAATCAAAAGAAGTCATCGATTCACTTGCCGACTCACGGCTTACTTTGCGAAAATACTATGCAAGGAAGGCAATAAGCAAAAGAGTCAAGGGCAGGCCCTTTTTCGGAGCAAAACTGAAAAAGATCTTCACCCGCGGTAATGGTATTGATGGCGAGAGTCTTTTAAGAATTAAAAAGAATAAGCTCAGAAGAGCTGTCGCCGCCCAGACTGGGCAATACCAATACGAAATTGAACCTATGCTTAAGGACCTTTTAAAAGAAACTCGCGGAGGAACTCTCTATTATAGAGGAGACGTTAAGAAGCTTGAGTCTAAGCTGACCACTCTACTAGTAGAGGAATCAAGCCGATTTAAGAGGCAGGGAAGGCATAGGATTGTTATGTGAGTAAGCTTAGAATCTTAGTTTTAGTCCACGAGGCCTTAGTGCCTCCTGAAGACACGGGTAAGAGCCACGAAGAGATTGAATTTGAACCTTGGGTTACTGAATACCATGTGGTCTCAACTCTCAAAAAGATGAAGCACGAAGTGATGGTCCTTGGCGCCTATAGTGACTTAAGTGTGATCAGATCTGCCGTTGATGAATTCAAACCACATATTGTCTATAACCTGCTTGAAGAATTTGATGGTCAGGCCCTCTTTGATCAAAATGTGGTCAGCTACCTAGAGCTCTTAAGAGTGCCTTATACTGGTTGCAATCCAAGAGGCCTTATCTTGGCCCGGGATAAATCCTTAGCTAAGAAGATCTTAACTTACCACCGCATCCCAACGCCTAAGTTCTTTGTCTTTCCTAAGAATAAAAAACTAAAAAGACCTAAGCATTTAGAATTTCCCCTAATGGTAAAATGCTTAACTGAAGAGGCCAGCTTTGGCATCTCTCAGGCCTCAGTTGTGCATAATGATGAAAAGCTGCAAGAGCGGATTGAGTATATCAATAATAAACTTGGGGACGACGCTCTGGTAGAGCAGTTTATCGAAGGGCGCGAACTCTATGTGGGCATACTTGGGAACTACCGCCAAAAGGTTATGCCAGTATGGGAGCTCTTTTTTGAAAAGGTTGAAAAGCCAGAGAAAGAATTTTATTCAAGCCGGGCAAAGTTTAATAAGAAGTACAGAAGTAAGAAAGGCATAAAGACAGGCCCTGCGGAGTTAGACCCGGCCCTCGAGAAAAAGGTGTACAGCATTTGTAAACGTGCCTACAAGGTTTTGAATTTAAACGGCTATGCTCGTATTGACCTTCGCTTAACTAGTGAAGGAAATGTTTATATCCTAGAGGCCAATCCGAACCCAGATATTTCTGCTACGGATGAATTGGCCCAGAGCGCCTTACATATAAAGATTAAATACAAAGATCTTCTTTCAAAGATACTCAGTCTTGGTATAAGTTGGACAAAATCTTACGGAGAATCAAAATGAAATTACTTTGTTTTATATTACTTTTCAGCGCTTCAGCATTTGCTGAAGGGGAAAAAACAGACTTTCAAAAAGCCACAAAGAAGATTGAAAAAAGAAAAGGTTATTGTTCACCTCTTGATAAGATGATGAAGAAGTGTGAAACCGATGACGATGAGACTGATAAGAAGATCGTCGATAAGACTCAAAAAAAATTGAAAGATGTTTCTAAAAAGGTTGAAAAGAAAGAGGACTATTGTTCTCCTTTAGATAAACTTGGTGGAAAGTGTGGGAAAAAAGATTAATGAAGGTCTTTAGTAATGCTCCTTTACCAAATGATTTCGCTGGAGAAGCGGTGCTCTCTCCTGATGGATCTGAGTTTGCCCTAAGGCCTGATACTTCAAAGCTCTTTATTGATTGGTGTGTTGAAGAGAATATTGAAGTCACGGGCTTTGATGTTTGGCTTCAAGGGCCAACTGATCATACGGCCCTTGATAAGTTTAGCTTTAGAGGGGACCGCTTAGCTGTCCTTCGAGAGATTGATTGCGTTCTTAATCACTCTGACGTTCTAAGCTTTAACCGAGATATTCTTTTTAATATCTGGGTCAATTACCTTCCTCATTAGTGCTGTTGTCTTAAATGAAGGGCCTTTGGTTTAACAAAGGTAAAGATCCCGTGAAAGCTTAAGGTCATTCCAAGGCCAGAGTTCTTTCTGCCCGACCAGGGCGTATAGCCTGAGACCCTATCACAGCAATTTAAATAACAAGTTCCTGCGTCAAGTTGCTCCATCAGCTCTTCACCCCTATTTCTTTTAGAGGTATAAATGCTGGCCGTAAGCCCATAGTCTGAATCATTCATAAGTTTGATGGCCTCTTCATCATTCATCACTTTTTGAATGCCAATAATGGGACCGAAGCTCTCTTCTTTCATAACATCCATTTCATGAGTCACATTAGTAAGGACAGTTGGTTCAAAGAAATACCCAGGCCCACTAATTATCTTCCCGCCCATCTCAAGCCTTGCCCCTTTAGAAGTGGCGTCAGTGACTTGACCTAGAAGATAACTTAAATGATCTTTTCGACTGATGGCCCCTTGAGTGACTCCTTTTTCATTTGGATCTCCGACCTTTAATTGAGAAGCGGCTTCAAGAAAATGAGTTAAGAACTCATCATAAACCTTTTCATGGACATAGATCCTTTCAACTGAGCAGCAGCTTTGCCCATTATTATAAAAGGCTCCACTAACAGCGGACTCAGCGGTCTCTTTTAAAGAGATGACTTCATCAGTCACATAAAGGGGATCTTTTCCCCCAAGTTCTAGGCCCACAGGAACTAGTTTTGGCGCCACTGTGGTGGCTATATGTTTTCCTGTAGCATAAGAGCCCGTGAAGAAGTAACCATCAAGAGGAAGCTCTAAGAGGGCCTGTCCCACTTCTTTTGCCCCAATGGCCAATTGGAAAACTTCTTTTGGAAAGCCAGCCTCGATGAGAAGCTTCTCTATTTCAATTCCAGTTAGAGTTGAGTATTCACTTGGTTTATAAAAAACGGCATTCCCACAAATTAGAGCAGGGACAAAGATATTGACTCCTACTAAATAGGGATAGTTCCATGCGGAAATATTAGCGATCACACCAAGAGGCTCATAACTAATATACTCTTCAGTGCTTCCGTCGTGATTTACTTTTTCTTTTCTTAAGTGCTTTTCACTTTCTTGTAAAAAGAACTGGGTCTTAACCGCGGCCCCTTTGATTTCTCCTAGGGCCTCGTTAAGGGGCTTTCCCATTTCATCGCTCAGGATTTGCGCCAGCCTGTCTTTATTGGCCCTGAGAAGATCAGCGAACTTACTCATCATGAGGATCCTATCTCGAACGCTTGTTTTTTTCCAAAGAGGTAGGGATTCTTTTAAAACCTTAAGCTTTTGATTAAGAGACTCAGGGGAATCGGTAGGTATTTCTTTTATCAGCTCTTCAGTGGCCGGGTTGATAATCTTCAAACTCATTTTAATTTCTCCACTTCTTTTAAGAAGTAATTATAGATTACATCAGGGTCGCAAACTTTATCTCCAAGGCTATGAGAAAACTCTGGATGCCATTGGACGCCGATGACGGTTTGATCTCCATTAAAATGAAAGGCTTCAATAATCTCATCTTGGCTTTTAGCATCAATTTGAAGATTCTTTCCAAGCTTCTTTACGGCCTGATGATGAACGGAGTTTACGTTTAAGACGTCTTTTTTATAAAGTTTCTTTAAGAGACCTTCTTTATCTAAAGTGATCTTATGATTTACTTTATCGTATAGATCTGGATCTCTGTGAGCAATCTTTGTCTCTAATTCTGTTTGTATATCTTGATGGAGGGTTCCGCCAAAGTAAGCATTTAGCACTTGAAACCCTCGGCAAATTCCATAGATAGGCTTCCCCGCCTTAAAGGCATAATCAATCACCTTTAATTCAAAATCATCCCGGTACTTATCCCCAGGCCATCTTTCTTTATTTAAATACGGTTCATTATAACTCTCAGGGCTTAAGTCAACTCCCCCTTGTATAACAAAGCCGTCTGCTTCTTCTAGATAGGGCTTAAGCAGCTTGTCCTCAAGATCAGGAAGTAAGTAAGGCATGACCCCCTCTCTGGCGAGGTAGCGGACCATATCGTTTTCCATATAGGTTAAGCTCTTATGGCCAAAGACCACTCGGCTTGGGTCTTGGTACATAAAGCATGGAGTAAGGGCTATCTTTATCAAAGGGTACCTTCAAATGCGTTAGTATAAATATTTCTAAAGTCACCAAGACTTACTTCTTTTGGATTGCAAAGATGACAAACATCTCTAAGAGCAAGATCACAAAGAGAGTCCATCTTAGAAGAATCCACTCCGAGTTCTGTTAGATTCAAGGGAAGCCCTAAAGACTTATTAAGGTTAATAATCCAATCGATGAAACTCTTAGTGCTAACTTCCCCAAGGTCCAAGACTCTACAAAGAAATTCTATCCTCTCTTTAGAGACATCTTCATTAAACTTAACCCCGTAAGGAAGCATGACAGCGTTTGCGAGTCCGTGATGGGTGTCAAAGACCGTTGATAAAGGGTGGGCCGTACTATGAACAACTCCTAGTCCTTTTTGAAAACTAGTGGCACCCATAAGGGCGGCCATTTGCATCTTTGATCTAGACTCAAGGCAAGGGGTAGTGGCGGCTTTGATAAGAGATTCGTGAATTAGTTTTATTCCTTCTATGGCCACTCCATCGCAAAGGGGAGAGAACCCCTTAGAGAGGTAGGCTTCTATATTATGAGTTAAGGCGTCCATGCCCGTTGCGGCCGTGACGGATCTTGGTAACTCCATGGTTAAGAGGGGATCAGCAAAGACGATTTTGGCCATGAGCCTAGGGGAGAAGAGGACTCTTTTTTGATGGGATTCATCTTCAGAGATTACTGTGGATCGCCCGACTTCAGAGCCTGTCCCACTGGTAGTAGGAATTGTTATAAAGTAAGGAACTTCATTAGTGACATACTTATCTCCTCCTAAAGCATCATCAAAATCAAAGAGGTCCCTATCATGATAGGCCTTAAGAGCGATGGCCCGGGCAACATCCATGCTGGCTCCGCCCCCGAGCCCAACTATACAGTCCGCTTTTTGATCATGATAGCTGGCCACACCGCTAAGAACATTTTTCTTAACAGGGTTTTTATCAATACCTGAAAAGCTTAAACAAGTAAGCCCTGATTTTGAAAGCTCACTGATGATCTTTTCATAAAGAGGAAGTTTTATAAAGCCTGGGTCTGTTACAATTAAAGCTCGCTTTAAGCCTTGTTCGATTAAATGCGGACCGACTTCGTCGATAACCCCCGGACCAAAACGAATGGGGCAAGGGTAGTTATAAGTATAGCGTTGTTCAAAGTTCATTTTATCACCTATATAATTTCAAAATATCTTTTGAGTTCCCAATCCGTAACAACCTTGGCAGCTTCACGCCATTCCCATTCTCTTGTTTGGGAAAAATGCTTAACAAATTCAACGCCTAGGATTTCATTGGCGATCTTTGAATTTCTCATCCTTTCATTAGCTTCCCAAAGGTTAGAGGGAAGGACACCGTTCGATTTATCTGCGTAGCCGTTTCCGGTGCAAGGAGCTTGAGTAAGCTTTAAATTATTTTCAATTCCATATAGCCCACAAGCTAACGAAGCGGCCTGGGCCAGATAAGGATTGGCATCAGAGCCTGGCACTCTCATTTCAATCCTTGTTGATTTATTAGATCCAGGAAGAACCCGGATGGCCGTGGTTCTATTATCAATACCCCAAGTGACAGTCGTCGGGGCCCACATCCCTTCAACAAGACGTTTATAGCTATTCATCGTTGGGGCGTACATAGGAAGAATTTCAGGAAGACCAATTAAAAGCCCCGCTAAATAACTTTCCATAGTGGCGCTCATCTTATTATTTCCTTTTTCATCAAAGAAAACATTCTTCCCATCTTTCCAAAGACTCTGATGAATATGACCGGAGCAGCCTGGGAGTTTTTCATTGAATTTCGCCATGAAAGTGGGGATGACTCCATGGTGATGACCAATCTCTTTAGCGGAAGCCTTAAATAAGACGGCACGGTCAGCGGCTTCTAAGATATCTTGGTATAAAATGGCGGCTTCATAAACACCTGGACCAGTTTCTGTATGAAGACCTTCGATAGTCACTCTAAAGTCTTCCATAAGATCAAAAAGATCGTTAAAGAATTCTTTTCTTTGAGTTGATCTAAGAATGGAATAACCAAACATTCCGCGGGTCATGGGATTTGGGGATTGAAAATCAGCGTCGTTTAAGTCATTTGAGTTTTCCTCAAAATTAAACCACTCAAATTCTTGAGCAAAGATGGGAGAGTAGCCCATGTCTAAGGATTTTTGCCTAACCTTTTTAAGAAGACTTCTAGGGCATACATGAAGGCCGTCAAAGTCTGCTAAGAAAAAAGGAATCTCTTCATCCCAGGGAACTTCTCTAAAAGTATTAAGATCAATCTTGGCGTTAGCATCCGGGTAGCCCGTATGCCAGCCTGTATAGTCCGTATTATCATAAGAAGCATCCGAGCTGTCCCAGCCGAAGATGACACTACAAAAACCAAAGCCACCCTCAAGGACGGAGAGGAATTTATCTACATGAATCACCTTGCCCCTAAGGATTCCATCTATGTCAGTGACGGCCAATTTTACTTTATTGCCGCCAAAACTTTTTACTTTCGCTAGAATTTGTTCTTTTGTTAATTTTAATTGCATTACTTTTCCTTATGAAAACAGGTGAAGATTAAACTTGAAGCAAACATAATCCCAAAAAAGAGAAGGGCTAGTCCTTGGTTATAATAACTCATGGCCACAATAGAGACACTTGCTATGATAAGAGCTAAGGCCGGAACTATGGGGTAGGCGAAGACTTTAAAAGGTCTTTCTAAGTTTGGTTCATCCCTTCTTAATTTGAAAAATGCGCACATAGAAATAATATAAAGACTTAAGGCCCCAAAGCAGGCCAGGGTAATAATATCACCTGTCCTATCTGTAAGAACCGCGATGATTCCAATGATCATATTAAAAAATAAGGCAAAGGCTGGGGTTTTAAACCTTGAATGAGTGGTCCCAAAGATCTTAGGGGCAAAGCCCACTCTTCCAAACTCGTAAGTGGCCCTTCCTGAAGCCAGGATGATCCCATGAAAAGAAGCGACTAAGCCAAAGAGCCCTACCCATACAATTAGATGATAAAGAAAAGCGCTTCCTCCAGCTATTGATTTAATAGCAAGGGGGAGGGGGGAATCTGAGGGCACCGTACTTCCTGCTTCGTAAACAATAGACTCCCAACCATTGACTCCAATAGCTGAGGTAAAAGTAAGTAGGCAGAGGATAACCAGGGTTAAAATGGCAGAGCCAAAGCCAATGAGAACATTTCTTTGTGGGTTAACTGTTTCTTCAGCAACGTTGGCGACTCCTTCAATAGCAAGAAAGAACCAGATGGCAAAAGGAATGGCGCGAAAGACTCCCTCCCAGCCATTAGGAAAAGAGTTCTTAGCTAAGTTAGCCGCTTCAAAATGAGGCAGGGCCACACCTGCAAAGATAAGAAGTTCAACCACAGCGATGATTGTGATGACCAGCTCAAACATGGCCGCGATCCTGACCCCTAAGATATTGATGCCCGTGAAAATAATAAAGGCCACAATGGCGATCATATTAACCGGGATGCTCGGCATATGAATATTAAGATAGGCCCCTATAGCAAAAGCGATGGCCGGGGGAGCGAAGATGAATTCAATATTCTGTGCCATTCCGCCTAAGAAGCCCCATTGATCCCCAAAGGCCCGTCTAGAGTAATCAAAGGCACCACCGGCCTTTGGAATAGCGCAGGCAAGTTCTGTGTAGCTAAAAGTAAAACAAACATACATGATGATGATGAAGAAGGTGGCGATAGCAAGACCTAGGGTTCCTCCTTCAGGCAGACCTAGGTTCCATCCAAAATACATTCCACTAATAACGTACCCAACTCCAAGACCCCATAGCATAAAGGGTCCTAGGGTGCGGTCGAGCTTGCCCTCATCCTTGGTCAAATCACTCATTGATACCTCACTAAAAGATTAAATTTTGAATCACTAAATGATAGTTAATTAATAAGAATTCGTCTTAAAAAAAGAATAATGCAGAGGCGTATAGTCGGGAATTTAAAGAGGTAATTAAAGCGTGATCACTAGGTGACCACGCTGGTACTGAAAACTCTCGTTACTTGAGAGGCATTCTATAAAATGAACCATGCTCGTGAGCATGCTTTTGAGTGATCATGCCGTAGCCATCAAAGTTTTCACCTTTGATCTTAAAGTCACGGCCAAATCCACCCTTACCCCAGCTGTTTTTAAAATAATAAACACCCTTGTAAGTAAAGGTCTTAGTGCTACCGTCTTGCATCAATACATTAGTCGTTACGATCTTTTCATCATCATAACCAACGATTAGGATTGAGTGACCAGCGGCATTTTCTTTAGAAACCTTATAATCAACTGATGCCCTCTCAGGGTAACCAACAATTCCTTGATTCCAATTGCTGGCTTCTCTTCCTATTCCAAACTCAGTGGCCTTATTGTGATTCCAAGCTCCGTAGAAGAACTCAATCCCTAAAGTTAATGGATAACCCTTAGCAAGGTATCTCTTCACATCCGCCGTATAATAGACTGTATAGTTTGAGCTTGAAAAATTAATATAGTCATCACGAAATTGATAAGCTTCCGTTCTAGCATCTAAGAATTCGGGATCATATAAAGAGTTGCCCTCATCAAGAAGCTCTTCGGTGCTGGAGTTTAAAAGCCTGGGGTTTCTATGACCTAAAAGGCATGAAGTTCTAAGACCTCCAACTAAATCTCCACATCTTTGCGTGGCTAAAGTGCCAAGGAAGCTCTCATCCCAAGTTTGACCTATATAAGGTAGGGTAGATTCATAGGGAGTTCCGTACTTTCGTAAAGCATTGAAGTTTGACCATGAGTTAGAGCCGTCGGAGTTTCTATTTCTCATGATTAGGTACTCAAGCCATTCTTCAGAAAGATCTAGTGTCTCTTTATTAAAGTTGTAGTTCATCAAAAGCATAGACTCGAGCATAGCGATGGCGCTAAAGATCGAACAAGTTCCACGGCTCCCTTGAGATCGTATTGGTGTCATGATCGCTTGCATTTCTAGAAAGTCAGACCTACTAGCGCTCTTAAAATTAGACTTACTCTCAATGGGATGAACAAGATTCTTGTAAGGCGCATCTAAATAAGCGGTGTTTTCTGAAGCGCTTCCTGAAATGGAAAAGAAAAGTGAAAGTGCCAAGATAATGTGTTTCATATGCTCTCCGAGTAGGTTCTAATGGGCGGGACAATCCCTCTTTCACCACAAGTAGTCAATTAATCATTTGTTATAGAAAGGCATTAGCTAATCTTATGGGAAAAATGCATATCCTAATTAAATATCAATGGTTTAGAGAGGGATTTTTGGCAGTTATGTTATAATCAACTTGTGAACACTTTAAGCAAACATAAGAAAAAAGGCCTTGATGGTTTCAAGAAATTTGTTTGTTCCCTAGAAGGAATGAGTGAAGCCACTCGGTTAAAGGTGGTTCAAGTGGCCATCCTTGAAGACCCAGTCTATCTCATGGCGGCCCTCTCTAATATGGTGAGCTTTGATTATATCTTTCGTTACGAAGGAGCTGACGCTCAAAAGATCTATGAAGCAGTTCCTGGTGGAGTGCAGAGTTTACTCTTTGCTCTCTATGCTCATGACAAAGCAGAGCAGTTTCTCTCTCATCTTGATGAAGGCACTAAGCTCTCTTATAGAGACGAAAAAGAATACCTCAAAGAACCTGAGGCTCCTCAAATAAATACGGCCCGCAATTCCTTTGTAAAGGCCATGCGTGCATTACAACAAGACTTTCAAATAGCGGACTTTGAATGGAACCTTCCTAGTACTTCTGTAATCAATGGTGAGGGTTTCTCTAGCGCTGAATCTACAGGGGTCTTTCACTTAACTTATGATACAGGCATTAAGGCCCTTGAAGGTGAGTTAGAGAAAAAACTTAGAGTCGGTGAATGGAAGCACTACTATCCTAATGGGGCGATCATGGCGGAAGGCTTTTATGTCAGCAGTGAAAAAGCTGGCAACTGGGTTTTTTATTATGCCGATGGAAGTGTTAAGTCTAAGGGAGAGTACAGAGAAAATCTAAGAGAAGGCCAGTGGGAAGAATACGATCGTGACGGTGAGATGATCCATGTTATCTATAAAAGAGGTAAGCCTGATGTTTAAAAGGACTCACTTAGTGATTCTGTTAGGGCCTTGATAACTTTCTTATAAGAAGGAAGCGGGTAGCTCTCTACCATGACTTCGATGATCTCTTTAATACTTTGTTTATTTTCTTTAAAATCAAGAAGGCTTGAAACAAAGTCTTCAAGCACAATAAACATAATACTCATAGCCCCTAAATTTGAACTATAAACTTCACTATAACCAATACCATTTCTTGCCCCATGATGCTCTCTTATGATCTGCTCAGCTCCTCTTGGAGCAAACTTCATTTCATGAACCAGGCTGGCCATCTTATTGGCATGTTCTAGGACGAGCTCTTTTTCTTTGCCTTCAAGTTTTGCTTGATAAAGATCGACCTTATTTCTAATCCTGATATGAACTTCTTCTATTAAAAGAATATCGTGAAAGAAAGCAGCGAAGGTCATCCTTTCAATATTGGCCTCTAATTGTTTGTCTTCAGACCATTCCATCTTATGCATACAGGCAGAGGCAAAGACGCTTATTAAGTAAGAATGTTTGTAAGCAAAGCTTCCTTTATTGTTTAAGATATTTTTGAGTAGAGAGCCGAGTTTCTTATTATGGGCAACAGAGGCGACCATGGCCTTGACTGAAGCTTGGCTCATAAGAATCATCTGCTCTGTAATTCCTGTGTTCTTGATTAGAGTTTGGTTTATCTCATAAGCATCAGATCTAAGCTCTACTAAGATAGGCTCTGGTTTACTAGCATCAGTGATGGAGACTAAGTACTGCTTTAACTGAGCTTCTAAAAAGAGGTTCTTTTGATCTTTAGGAACATAAAGCTCAGTGACTCCTTGGGCTTCATATTTTTTAATTCCTTCTTTATCAAACTCATCCCCTGAATGGATTCTTTTTACATACTGATCCCCGGTTGAGCGGGATAATTTTATATAGGTGTCACAAGGGGCTTTATTCATGACATAGAAATTTTGAATCTCAATAGGAATATAATCACCTTGCCTAATTTCCTTAAGGTCTTCTAAGGAGATGCCTAGGGTCTTTCTCACGGTGGTTGTGAAGTCACTTACTTTAAATCGATCTGGAATATGAGCGTACTCAAAACCAGCAGCTTCAAACTCACCAAGCACAAGCACTTTACATTTAAGTTCATTATCATAAATAAAGTTTAAGACTGCTTTTGCGGTCTCTTCTGCATTATTTGTTGGAGAAGCATTGATATTTCTTACGACGATTAAATCTAAGAGGGGATTTTCAGAAATATGAGCCGTGCCCGGTACTGCATGCTTTTCAACATGCACATTAGCATTGAACTCAGCGCGAAGTGCTGAGCTTAAGAGGCTGATGGCCTTGGGATTACTTTCTATAATTAATACTTTCACAATATTATCCGGAAGTTACCTCTGTATTATAACTTATTCTTGTCCCTTCGTGAGTAGTAAAATTATTCCATTCTTAACCGACTTAAACGGATGGGAATCAAACAAAGATGCTTGAAGCTGATCTCAATTCTGGTAAAGTAAATTAACAAATTTCTTAACTAGGACTTACTATGGAAGCCGCTGAATATGCCAAGATTATAAAAAATGTCAGAGTCTTTAAAG
The DNA here is from genome assembly GCA_047630275.1 of Sulfitobacter sp. GTDB lineage: Bacteria > Bdellovibrionota > Bacteriovoracia > Bacteriovoracales > Bacteriovoracaceae. Next base: position 1,464,249 of record JBLHVN010000001.1, read on the forward strand.
GGCTTGAGCCTGCTCATCTAGAAAGGCTAGTAGGAGTTTGTACGCGTTTAACTTTTGCTGAAGAAGAGCTTGCTTTAAAGGCCAATGGGGATGGGGAAGATATCTTTATTGTCCTCTCTGGACGCCTGGCCGTTATTAGTTCTGATCATGAAACACTTGCTCTTATTAACCCCGGGCTTTGTGTTGGAGAGATGGCCGTTTTCACAAATAGGAAACGCTCCGCAGATGTTAAAGCAGTTCTTCCTACAGAAGTTCTGAAGTTAAACAAAGAAGACCTCTTTCAATTTGTCGAAGACGAGCCAGTGGCCGGGAATACAGTTTATAGAAATGTTATTGAGATCCTATCCTCTCATATGGCGAACAATAATTTAATCTTAGAGTTCTCTCATATCCTAGACGCTTAGTTTAAAACCCAGCGCCCAGCTTCCTCTTTAAAGCCAAGCTTTTGCCAAAAGGGGAGGCTTAATTCTTCTTTCGTAATATCTATCCAAAGGGTGCTCTTAGAGATCTTCTTTAAGTTCTCCACAAGTTGGCTACCGTATCTTTTTGCACAATGCTTTTCTTTAATGATTAAAAGTCTAATATGTAAAAATCCTGGTAAGGGAAATTGGTCACTGATCTTAGTAAAGCCTATGACTTCACCTTTAACCTCTAAAGTATAAAACTTAGGAGTGCCTGGAACTTTCTCTAAAAAGAGTTGATTGGTATAGTCCTCAGCATTAGGAAGATTATTTGAGCGAAGGTAATTGCTAGATTCTTCAAGGACTTCTCTAATCTTAAAAAGGTCGATGGCAGATAAGGGGATTAGTTTCATGATTCAACTATGCCGTACCTAGATGGACAAGTCATCCCTAGCAATCCTGTAGTTGGTCTTTTCTATCAAGCGTGGGCATTGGTTAGAAAGGATATCCATTCTATGAGGGTCGCTGGTAGTCTCTTGAATGCATTCGTAGGTTGACCTAAGGGACTTTATCCTTGTACAGGTCTGTAGGATCTTTGATTCGATACAAAACATCTGATCTTGGACGGAAAGGTCCGAGGCTATGATCCTCATGCCTTTAGTCATTCTTGAATCAAGGGCCTCTTCTATCTTTCTCATAAAGCGAGAGGCGACGATTACTTCAAAGAAAAGATTCATCGTCTTGTCGGAGAGTTCCGTCATTGCGCATTGATCTTCTTTAGAAAGGCCTTCTTTTCTATCTCTAAAGCGCCAGCTCATCTTATCTAATTTTTTTTGTTTTAACTCATCAGCTCGCTTTGTAATGCTACAAGTACAGAACTTATCCATCTCTGTGATCATCTTATAATTTTGATCATCTTTTTGGTTTGTTAAAAGATCAGGGTAGCGGGTCTTAGTAATAGGTGAGCGCAGTATCTCAAAGAGGCATTGTTCTTGATCGATATTTACCTTGTAGTCGCTAGTTTTAGTCAGGGCAAATGACTCTAGAGGACCTAGGATGATCATCAAAATGCCGCAGAATAGAATGCACACTCCCAGCCGATTTCCCATACTCCCTCCTGATTAACATCTGTGGGGAGCCCCATGGGATGGGGCTAATAGAACTATTATACCATAGTATTACAAGCTGCGTATATTCCTGAATTGTATGGGAAAAAAAGACCCTCATTAAGAGGGTCTTCTTTTTAATTAGTACATTCTGATGTCATTAAAAAGTTTTGCAACTTCTGGGAACAATAAAGAAAGGTCAACTAGACCTGAGTTATTGTCCATATCAACTTCGTAGTCCATTCCACCACGACCGTTTACAGAGATCTTAAACTTAAGCTTTTCTCCGCGAACCTTTGAGATAACAAAGCTATCACCAAATTCGATAGTCCCTCTATTGATTTGATACTCAGAGATACCCACAGAGATGACGTTCTCAACCATTCTCTCCATAGGACGAGCCCCATAAAGATCTGATCCTCCGTTCTCTCCCATAAACTTGATAACTTCTTCGCTAACTGTAGCATTCCAATCAAAGTACTCTTTCATTTTCTTAACTTTCTTCATCGTCATAATAGTTGCTAGTTGATGAAATTCAGCCTTAGAAAAAGGAAGAAAGATGGGAATAGAATCAAAACGGTTTAAAAAACTTGGACGGTAGAACTTTTGAAGTTCAAGGTTAACAAGCCTTTGAAGGTTTGGATTGTTTCTTTCACGAACAATTAAGTCATGACCAGCGTTCGTTGTCATCATAACCATTGATCCACGGGCAAAGAGTGGTCTTTGGTTTTTATCGTAAAAGATTCCTTCGTCCATCATAAAGAATAGGCGGTCAAGAACACGAGTATCGGCCTTGTCGATTTCTTCAAAAAGATAAACCGCGTAAGGATAAAGGATAAGATTGTTAGCAACCGTATCGAGGAATCTATCAAACGATTCCGCAGTCGCGTATTGAGTCATATCAAGAACAATCATCTTCATGTTCATAAACTCTGCAGCTTTCTTTGCAATATAAGACTTACCAGTTCCAGTTGGACCAACAAGTAAAAGAGCGCCAGCAGGTTTTTCATCTGTTCGACCAGCAACATAGCCAACTTTAAAAGCTTTAATCACAGCTTTCTTGGCCATATGAATACCAACGACGTCAGCATCTAGCATTCCAGGAAGATCACGTACAACTGTGTAGTCACGGTTGATAATCCATTCTGGAACTTGAACCATTTCCATAATCGCTTCACGAACTTGAGTGATTGTTAAAGTGATGTCCGCAAGTTTTTGCTCTAGGATTCCATCGATCTTAAATCCCTTATCTTCAACAGAGCCATCAGTAAGAAACTCCATGCGAAGCTTATTGGTATCAAAAGACATTGAATTAATCTTTCCAAGTTTTCCTGTCAGGTCTTGAAGGTGGGTATTCGTATGAAAGTCATAGATTCTCAGACGGTCTCTTCCTTTTTCAGTTTGAAAGTACTCAAAGCTCAATTGAAGAGCGCTGGCGTCTGGACGGTCAATGATGAATTCTTCTTTAGAGTTAGCACCATAAGGATTCTTTGACTTGATCTCTGTTCTAAAAAGAGTTCTCTTCATTGGGTTTTGACGGATCAATGAAAGAAGAACATTCATCGTTCTTTGTGGCTCCATGATGTTTGGCTGATAGTACTGAATATTTCTGTACATAAAGTTAGCCACTTTATCACTCATCTTAATATGAGGAGCATTAAGAGCTAGGTAAGACCTAACGAGCTTATCCACTTGGGCCATCTTGAGATCATCTACATTGATTGTTTCTTGGAAACCATTAAGAACATAAGCATGTCTTCCGTGAACTAATCTTTTATAATCATACTTATTGAGAAAAGCTACGGTCTTAAGCTTCCCTGTCTTAACGGCATTGATATAAGTTGATTCAATCCCAACATCTCTGTTCATTGAAGTACCGATACCAATAAGAAGGGCGAGGTTGTTGATATAAAGTACAACATCTTTATTGTAAGCTGGCTTTTCAATAAAATCACGCCAGTTTCTCTCGGTTGTCCCTACGTACATATAACCTTGAAGCTTTGCGATCTTTAGGTCCATATGAGAAAGCCTCTTACATCCCTCTTCAGGTCCCATCATAGCTAGGCGGGCGTACATGTACTTAAAGGTATCACTTGGCTCACCGACAACGAGAACGGACTTGTTTGGTTCATCAGAACAGAGAGTGCTCATCATTCTTTTAACGGATTCGTCAAAGATATCGAGGTTGTTCATTAAACCTGTGATTTTTTCCCAACCCTTATCAGTGGGGAAGGCTGCGTCTTCTGAGTGAATGACACGCGCGATTTCAGTAAGCTTTCTAAAGTCTGGGCGACTGTCAGCGAAAGCATTGAAAGAAAGGGCGAGCATCAGAAATGGAATCAATAATAACTTCATCTTTATCTCCTGTTGTTATCCTTTAAACTTTAAAAGGTTTAAAATTAGGTTTTTAAATACACCTGTTAGTAAATCTTGTTTGCCTCTTACCCAATAAAGGCTAAAGAACTTGGTCTTGGCCTTAATAGGTTTTCTGTAAAATTCGAACATAAAAAACTTTAAACTTCCGTTATAGAAAAAATCAAAAAGTAGCCTTTTAGCGCTGATAAGAATGATGCCTTCTCTAAGAATTCCAAGAAGGCCTTGGCTAAGGGCCGAGTTAAAGACGCCAAAGCCTACAAAGAATAAAAAGCGGGCATGACGGCGGCGGAAAAAATAAACCGGAGCCCCTAAAAGAGAGGCAAAGAAGGTCATCCAAATATTGATAAGGGATTGGCGGTTGATATTATTATACCAAGGACCCTCTCCTACGATAAAACGATAACTCTTATTCTTAGTTAAGCTGCTTGATAAAATAGAACGGCTGACAAACTCAGTGCCAAAAGTCATTGTAGTGTTGATGGTTGTTAGGGTGATGATCTTTGAGCTATTAGCTCCCCAGTAATGGGCCCATTTAGCGGCTGCGCCACCAACGGCACTCACTTGTACAAGTGACATCATTGTATAAGACCAAATAGCCAATTTCTTTCCTGCTGCTGCAATCGTAGACATAACCTTCCATGAATATGTAATTTGATCCAAAATTTTAACAACTTGCTTGAGTAAATGTATAGGATTTAGGGCCTGAGCGTTATGCTCGGTTATTTTTGTTTAAAGTTTAGACGGCCCTATAAATTTTTCACGTTTTCCCTATGTAAGTACTTGAATTCTTGGCATAAACCTTGGCACCTAACTTGTATTAAGAGAGGTAGGATTAAGGGAGAGAATCATGAATAAAGAACTAGAAGTAAAAAATAATAATTCAAATGCCATTCAAATTAAGAGGCGTGAGATCCAAATCCGTAGGGAGAAAGCTCATGCTTTGGCCCAGTATAAAAGAGTTGCGAGCCAAGCTAAGAAGCAATCAAAACCTCTTCCTTCTAAAGAGCCTATCTCAATCAATCACGCCATCTTCTTTACCATCTGTTTAGGAGTAGGATCTGTTATGGTTCCTGAATTAATGGGTATCGCTATTATCTTTTCTGTCCTGATCTTAGGGCAAACTCTTAGCGCACAATTTGATTGGTTTCAAAAACGTGAAGAAGAAAAAGCCCCTAAGGCCAATATTTCAGATGCTAAGATGATAAGAATGGTTAAACAAGACGTAGTAAAGCTGAGTCATAAAAAGAAAAAAGTAGAACTTCCTATTCATAAATCAGAGGCCGGAGTGGCCTTTATTGGAGAAGATGGCGCAACTGTAACTCAGTTTGATTGGCGTCAATTAAGTGAAGCTAACTAGTAAATGGTGCCAAGTCATTGACGCCCAAAAGGCACCAGGGCGATTAAAACCTTTATAAATTCCTAATATCTCGTCAAGATTCTTGGCATCTTCCTTGCTCTATAAGAGAAGTGGAAGAGCCTTTTGGTTCAGCTTACAGGAGGTAAGTTAATGAGAGTTTTATGGATGAGTCTAATATTGCTGATGGTAGGTTGTAACAACCAAGTATCAGTTACCCCTAAGATAAAGAACCGATTAGAATCCTTAACAAATATGGCCATTAATAATCAGGCAGAGCCTCTCTTAGGAAGCAAATGGTATGCTGGGCGTTTTGCTGAGAAATCTGGCTTCAAGAGAACAGAGCGGGCCTTATTAAAGGGAGTTGAAGTACAAAACTTTGATTGCAGCCTTCACCGAGTCGGAGCATGGTATTCGTTAAAGAGAAAAACCACCTGTAAGGGCAATATTGTCTTTAAGTTTAAAGCAAGAAAGAAAAATAAAAGCTTTGTCTCGAGTCTAAAGTTAGTCGTCACAAGCTATGATAAAAGAATCCTTTTTAATAATGACTTTTTAAAGAGCCGTTTAACAAAGGCCTTTGTTAAGAAGAATCCTTTTTCTAAACGAACCTTTTCAAAGTACTGGCAGGTTCTTAAAAAAGGAAAGCTTGCCGTTGGTATGCCTGTTGATTATTTAAAGATTTGTTGGGGAGCACCTCTTCGAGTCTTTGATAAGTCTATTGATAAAACCGGAACTCGTGAGACCTTTGTTTATGATAACTACTTTGTCTTATTACAAGATGGAATTGTGAGCAGTATTCATAAGTTTGATTCTTAATGATCCTGGTAAACCGCCGGGATAAGGACTTCATCACAATCGTTGATCTTTAGAGACTTACTTCTTCTGCTCCCTACGCGAACCCTAGAGGTCTTAACTTCACATTCAGTAACAGACTTTTTATAAATGGCCTGATTGAGAATCAGGCTTTTTTCCTTATCTAAGCTAAAGCCCATAAAAGAAGCGACATCACTCTTATCTAATTCATACATAGACTTCTGCTGGTTGACTCCAAAGATAGTAACAAAATCAACCGGGCTATCTTTGTAAAAGATTAACTCGGCTATATTATCGGGGGTTACCGTGTGGCGACCAAGGACTGTATCTGTCGGCCAGTTGATATCTCCAAAAGCCTGGAAGATAAGTTCACTACAGACGATGACATCTGTTGAGGAGGAATCAAAATTAAAGTCATAGGCCTGTCCATAATGACTTAGAGCCCTTTCATAAATAGCGAGGGTTCTTTTTTTATCTTTTAAGATATTTGGAACTCGCATAAGGAGAATTTCGTCAGTATTGAAATAACTAGACAGAGGGTTGATCTGAATCCCAGGGCGTAGGGCCTCTAGAACATTTCTTCCTTCTTTTATCATCTTTTGATAAGGCTTAAAGATAGGGTGTTCCCAAAGACCTAACTCTTTAAGTTGCTTCTCTGTTCCAAGCCAGATTGCTGGATGGGTCCAATGCCCTGGTATGGTCATATCAGTTAAAGCAAAGGGGCTTCTTTCTATAATAATATCAAGAGGCATAAGCTTGTCTTTAAATTCATAAAGGGCCTCTTTATTCTCATAAAGAAAGCCCTTTCTGAATTTCACTTCACCCATAACATTCCCAAAACCTTTGCTTAAGAGGTATTCAAACTCAGTTCCTAATCTACCGAGCTTATCAAAAAAGGTATAAGTCCAAATATTGATAAACGGGGTCTCTTCAAAATTCTTTGAAAGAGTATTGACGCTGATCAAGCGGTAAAGCTTATCAGTGCCTTCTGAATTTGATGTTCCGTTTAGGTAAAATTCTTTATAAAGTTGTTTGAGGGCCTCTTGGTTTTCTTTACTAGTTACTTTATGAAGCAAGTCTAAGAGTTCGTCTCTTTTAACAGAGCCTTGTTCTGCCTTTCTAAAAGCATTATGCATCTGAGTGCGCATGATACCTGATCTAAAGTAAGCTTTATGAATAGTCTTTAAGCTTTGAAGAAGCTTTAAGTGATTATGTAAATAAAGAAGCCTCTCCTCTACAGTGCCCAATTCTGTAAGGGGTCTTAATCCAATTTGTGCCTGGATAAGAATATTTCTATAAGTCGGAACGAACCTATAAAGAACTTCTAGCTCTGATCCGGAAAGGGGTTTTCCTGACTTTAATTTCTTTTCATAGCTAATGCCTTTTTCAACGATAAAGCGGGTAAAGCTATTGAGGATTCTTCTGAGTTTATTGGCCTTTTCTATGGGGTCTTTTTCTGAAGATAAAGAATAAACCTTCCTGTCTGTCTCAAAGATGACTTCACGGGGACTAAGGCCACCGGCAAAGGATGCAGTACTAAGGACAAAAGTCAGAAGAATTAAGGTCAATTTATTCATCCCTAATAGGTTATAGCAGTATGTTTTTTTGTAGTTCTTCTTTGTAAAAACTACGGTCCCTGTCTTAAGTTTAGACAGCTTAGGCGCTTATTTCGTAGCGTTATCTCGGTTACTTATGTCATTTTTAAGTTAACTTTTTGTTACAGGGTTCCCAAGGCGAAATCAATTCACGCTATAATAGTTAAGAAGGCGGTATCAAAAACGCCACAACGTAAACTTCAAGGATGAATATGCGTTACACACTTAGCTTTATGCTTTTACTTTTATTATGCGGCTGCCAAGAAATTCAGGAAGAAATAACAGAAGATCAACCCATAGATGGAGCGCCTCCTACCGTTAGGCCTGCTCCAAACCCCGGCGACTCCACGCCACCAGTAGTAGGTGTTAAAGGCCTTCTAAAAATCGGTGTCCTAGGAGATCTGAATGGATCCCTCGGCGACCCAAATTACGCCAGTAGCGTAACTTCTGGTATGGGGCATATTCTAAACTCTGGTTATGATCTAATCTTAGGAACGGGTGACTTCACTAGTGGTGAAGACTATAAAAAGAAGTTCCCCGCTTCTAGGTTTGATCAGATGTGGGCTTCTTTTGAACAGAAGATCCTTAACCCGATTCTAAACTCTGGCATTCCTTTTGCTCCTAGCCCGGGTAATCACGATGCTAATATTGAACGAGAACGTGGTTACTATAAAGATTTCTGGAGCCCAAGGATTCCTGGAGTCACCATGATCTCAAGTGAGGCCTATCCATTTTATTATTCCTTTCTTTATAAGAACGTCTTCTTCATTTCAATGGACGACGTAAGAACTTATTCCTTAAGGGATAGAACTGTTAATGGCGTGACTCAACGAGAGTGGATTGCTAATCAGCTTAAGACCCCGCAAGCCAGAGGGGCAGTGGCGAGGATCGCTTATGGTCATGTGCCTATGTATCCTGTTCTTTCTAAGTCAAAGCATTCAAGCAGTGGACGGGGAAAGTACTATGAGATCATGGCCAATGAACAGCAGGGGAAAAGGTCAAACTCATTAGAGCAGATCTTTAAAGAAGGGGATATCAGCTTGGCCATCTTCGGGCATTCCCATGCTTATTACCCAGGGGTGATCCATCATCATAATGAGGCCCTTGAGGACTCCCTCAATGTTCTCTCCATGCCGTGTCTTGGGCATGGAAACCGCTACCTAGACCAAAGAACCAGCGCTAGGTCTCCAAGGGGCTATGGGCAGGTTGAGATCGATTTAGAGACGGGAAAGGTGAGCTTCGACGCTTATCTAACTAATGGGCAAAAAGTTGATAAAACAGGCCTTCCAGAGCGTATCAGGCCTTATTCTCACTTAAGCATCCGCCGCCATGATTTGGTTCAAAAAGAACTAGGCTTAGAGTAATAATTACAACTCTCTAGCCCATTTTCAGGGTCCTTGCTAGAAGGGCCCTATGAAAAATCTCATCCTCCTAAGCGCTTTATTGTCCGCTCCCCTTATGGGTAGTGAGTTCATCTCTCCTAATGGTCTTGAAGAAGCCTGTCATGTGGCTTCATTATCAGGAAAAAATCAAGGTATTCGATACTCACTAAAAGACTTAAAGAAAGAGAAGAAGCTTTGTAAGATGGATTTTCATTCAAGTGAGAATCAATACAAGTATAAAGGGGTTAAATCTAAGCTTGCTGTTTGCCCAAAGATTAAGAATACTTCGCCAGCTCTTGAGGTCTTTGTTCTAAAAGGTGATACAGAGAGGGAAGAGTTTATCTCTCATGAATGTGGAAAGAAAGAAAAGTTAACAGCAAAGAAATTAGCTAAATTTAAAGTTTCAACAAGCTGTGGCTATGTTCCTTCGATGCTTGGTTACTATCATATAGGAAGGCTGCTTAATATTGGTAATGTTCCGGTTGCCGTCTATAGAACCCTAGATCTTGGTGAGCATCTTAAAAAAGCAGAGCAGGGTATAGAGCTGACAAAGGACTTCTCCGGTTGGCTTCCAAAAAACTGGGTTGTCCTAAAAGATCAACTTCTTAAAGGCTCTTCAAAGATAGTAACAGAATCAAAAGATCAAAGCTTTGGGGCCTTACTTGATAACCCTAAAGGAGAGCTTTCTTATTCAGCTATGTTTGGATCAGGCACTTCAGGTTATTTAAAAACTAATTTTTATAAGCAGGCCAAGAAAAGGGGCCCTATCACTAAGCAGTTTGATAAGAGTTTCTCCAATATTGGATCTATCTTTGCTCTTAAAGACTTTACTGACATGCTGATCATAGACGCCATCCTTTCTCAGTTTGACCGCTATGGAAATGCTAATGCTTATCAGTATTACTACTTCTTTGAAAATGGACAGTTAATAGAGGAAAAACTTAAAAAAGATGACCCTGAACAAGCTTTTCTTATGAAATCAAAAGGAGCAAAGCTAGTTAAGAGGCTTCTGTTAAAAGATAACGATTGCGGAATTGCTTTTAGAAATAGAACTTTAGATGATGGAGCTCTTAATAAAATCCGCCACTTTTCTAAGGAAACCTTTGAGAAGCTTAATCTCTTAAATGAAAAGATGAGCGATCCAAGTTTTATCAGCTTTTTAAAGAGCAACCTCAAATTTAGTGATGCTGATGTATTAAAGGTCAAGGCCAACACCTTACAAGTCTTTAACCTTATTAAGGAGAAGGTTGAATCAGGAAAGGCTCTTTTAGACCTAAACCCTAGTGAATTCAATTGATCAGTAAGACTGTCTAAGTTTTTTACATATAATTTCTATCTTCTTTCGCCCCTTTCTCACTAGGGGCTTTGTTTTCCTGTCACTATAGATTCTATAAACTTATCAGATAGAGAAACGGATGTTTAAGGATCTACGATGAAAATACTATTTCTTCTTGTCATACTCTTTCAACTTCAGGCCATTGCAAGAGCCGATGTGCTTCAAAGCTTTAAATCTGATGGCTGCTCTATGTATCCAGACGGGTTGCCTCTTGTTGAAGAAAACAAATGGGTTCATTGCTGTGTTACTCACGATATGGCCTATTGGGTTGGGGGTAAAAAAGAAGAAAAACTTAAGGCCGACGCCTTACTCGGTCAATGTGTGGCAGAACAAACTAGTGAACTTCACGGAAACCTTATGGAGTTAGGCGTCCTAGCCGGTGGTCTTCCAAACTCAGGCCTTCCATGGCGATGGGGTTATGGTTTTGAAAATGGCAGGTCTTACAAAACAATGACCTTAGAAGAGAAGAAGATGCACTTTGAAAAATTCGACGGCATCATCTATGAAATTGAAAGGCTAAGCCCTGATCTAACCCTTGATCAAGTCTCTTATATGCTGGCGCGTTTTGAATTTCAAAGGCACCTCTTGGCCGTAGATCTTAAACTTCCTTCAGAAGTAGAGATGCAAAGCTACGATAAAAGGCTTGAGATTGTTTATAAGATCTATAACCGAGATTCAGTTTTATTTCCTGAGGATTAATAGAGAGTTTGGGAAGAAGCTTTATTCTAACTCTCTGAAATTTTTGAAAAAAATGGATTCTCACTCAGGTTATTCAAGGAAAAAACCGAAATAAAAGAACGGCATTACGCTAAAATAGTAATGAGGTTTTTATAATGGTGAAGTTTTCATCTATGGTCATTCTCTTCTTTTCAATCAGCCTCTTTGCTGAAGAAAGAAGCCTTAAGGCGGAGAGGAGACTCCGAGTCCTAGAAGCAAATAGGCAGCAGGGGATAGTTGGCGGACCAATGAAAAAAAGAGATCAGTCCACAGTGCCAGTCCGTGAAAGCAAGGTCATGTTAACGACTTCTCCTATGGCAATCTCCGATGAACAGCAGGAGCCTAGAGTCTTGCCCTCTTCCTCTTCAAAGCCAGGAATAACTTCACCGACATCAGATAGTATAACCGTCGATCTAAGCACTGGAGCAATAGGTAAACGCTCAAACGCTCGCAGAAGAGACCCTAGGGTGTTGAAAAAGGCAAGAGAACTCAAAAGAGAAAAGGCTTCAATAAGTAGAGAAGAGTTGAAAAAAAAGATAAAGACTCAAGAGATAATTAAAGAAAAAAAAGCGCCCAAAAAGAAAAAGTCAAACTATGGCTTTGACAGCTTTTTTCCTAGTCACTGAGAGCAAAAATCATATTTATGTTTTCTAGCGCGATAGATTCCACCAAAGCCCATCCCTTTAACCTTTTGACAGAAGGTTTCCTTTAGAGATTCATTAGGAAAACTATAGTCAATTGCTTTTGGAAAAGCGAGTAGGGTAATTGTTAATTCTATTGGGTAGTCATAATACCTAGTGAACTTAATCTCAGAGTTATCCCCATAGAGGTGCTTAAAGTTTTGCATAAGGGTAAGCATCTTATCCCTCCCGGTATTACTATGAAGCTTCTTGATTTCAAGGACCATGGGCTTCTTTACTTTATGAACAATGGCAAAGTCTAATACTTCTTCAAGGCTTGGGACCTTATGGAGAAGGTCTGCGTTTAAATAAAGAGACTGAATCTCTTTAAGAGTGACTAACTCTACTCTTAGCTTCTTGTACTTGTATCTCTTTCCGGTTCTCTCGAATACGTTTTGAATGATCTCTTTATAGACGGCCTTATTGACACCCTTATTGGGGATCATCCTCTTAAAGTCTTTGTCATGAAAAAGGACTAATTGATTATCTAGAGTCTCTTGAATATCAAACTCAAAGTAGGTGAAGCGCTCATCACCCATGATGGCGTCTTTTCCCTCAACCCCGTAGATGGAGGCTTCTAGAACGGCTAGGGAGTTCTCTGGGAGGTGCTTATGATAGTCACTGCCAAGTCTATGGCCTAGGTTCTTTGATTCGGCATTTAATGAAAAGCAAAGTGAAAGTGTTAAAATGAGCCAATGAAAGTACATTTAAGTCCCTAGGTAAAACGAAGAACTAGTACATACTTCAGAGAGGCTTTAATTTCAAGTGAGCCTATACTCCATGGGCTTTCAGCTACCTACAATGAAAAATGATCAACTGAGATGGGCGCTTTGAAGAGAACTTCAAAAGGAGAGTCTTCAAAAGCCCCCTTGATGCCGAGGATTGATTCCTCATTACTAAGAACTTCAAACTTATTAAAGCGAGCGAACTTTATAGCACCTGACTTTGGAATACTGGGGAGGACATAGAGAAGCTTAAAGCGAGTTGGAGCTCCAGTGGCCGTTACCGGAAGAGCAACTGCCTTATCACCAAGGTATTTTATGTAAAGGGCCAGGATAGTCTCTGGGACTTTATCACTATGAAGGCTGCCAGTACCGATAGTGCCGAGGCAAACTTCTTCAATTTGATTATCAAGGAGATTCTCTGCGCAGGCAGACTCAGAGATGATGCCTGGAGGATGGGCCATTGATATAGAACTTATCGATAAGAATAATATAACTGCTAAGGCGTACCACTTTGACATCTTTTTCTCCTGAAATAGTAAGGAAGACTTAGCAGTGAAGAATGTGTTGGGCTAGGTATTGAAAAAAGTACCTGATCATGTGAGTGGATTACCTCAAGAATTTTTTTAATGACGAACTAAAGCAGTCATTCACTTAATGAGCAAGGCAGCTTTGGCCCCTTTTAAAAGAATAAAAAAAGCAATAGAATAACTTTATGGCGAATTTACTAGTTATAGACGATGAAAATGATATTACCGAAGTTATTCAAATCTACTTAGAAGATACTGATCATCAGATTACTTGTTTGAATAGTGCTAGTGATGGACTCAAGTGGTCTAAAGATAACCAAGTTGATTTACTAATAACAGATATCCTCATGCCTAGTGGAATGAATGGCCTAGAGCTGATTGCTGATATCAAAGAATATTGTCCAGACGTAAAGATTCTCGCCATCAGCGGCGGAGGAGCTTCCGGTGGCGTTGTTAAGGCCATGGCCCTAGAAAGCGCTATGGAACTTGGTGCCGAAAGAGCACTGTCAAAGCCTTTTACAAAAGAAGAACTTCTAAGAAGAGTTGATAAACTCTTAAAGGGTACGTGATACCTTTTTTGATAGGCGTTTAGGCTTTATGTTAAAGATTCTAAATTTTTTTCATTCATGAAAGTAACCAGGTACCTTTAGGGAGGTACCTGGGGATTGAGGGGATTAGTCTTTCTTTTGAGCGTTATGCTTTTTTCTTGCGTGGGCTATTCTTTTTTTCTTCTTAACCGCTTGTTTCTTGCGGGCGTGCTGGATTCTTTTCTTTGTTTTAACAGCTGACTTCTTTCTAGCATGCTTAATTCTTTGTTGTTTCTTTCTGGCGTTTTTGATTCTGTCTTTCTTTGCATGGCGGTCTTTTTTATTATGTTTTTTCTTGAAGATCTTTTTTGATGTCTTATTCTGGGCCTTATTGAGGCGCCTTTTTTCTGCCTTCGTTACCTTGCCGTCACTCTCGGCCCTCTTCTCCATTTTCTTAATCTTCTTTTGGTCATTCTTTAAGTTCTTTGCTTCTCGCTTGGTGAGCTCTCCTGATCTTACCCCTTGCTTGATGCGCTTCTTTTGTAGGTCTTGTCTTTTATCGGCTAGGGAATCCTCCGCGTTTACAGAAAAGCTTAGAAATAGGCTTGCGGCCATGATGAGAATTGTTGATAATTTCATAATATTCCTTTTGTTTTGTGGTTGCTGTCATTTCTTCTGAGAGCTTTACGGCATGGGGGATTCAAAAGTTGCGTTAAATAAGTGACTTTTTAAAATATAATCATAAGGTATTGTTTTTAAAGGTAGATAAACTTGTCGCGCAACTTTTTAGGTCTTTCACTCGTAATACTAGGAAAGCTTTCAGATGAAGAGCTTATGGGCCTTGTACGGGATAAGGATCATCAAAAGGCCTATGAATACCTTTATAAGAGGCATAGAAAGGCGGTCATGACCTATATGGGGAACTTGATCTTTGATAAGTCTATTGTGGAGGAAGTAGCTCAGGAGGCTTTCTTTAAACTGTACCGGCACAGAAGCCAGTTTCAGGATAATAAGGCCTTAAAGCCTTGGCTTTGGACTATCGCTCGTAACTCGGCCTTAGATTATTTAAGGAAGAAGCGAGACATCCTTATAGAGGATATGACTAAGGAGGATGATCAGCGGGATGCTATCTCTTTGATCGAGGATGAAACCGATAGTGCTGAGGAGCAGTTGATTAAGAATGCCGGGAGGGAGGAAGTCTTGGCCGTTTTAAATAAGCTTCCCTTGGCGCAAAAGGAAATCCTAAGCTTAGCCAGTTTATCTGAGCTTAGCTATGAAGAAATTAGTGAGATGACAGGGAAGAGTTTAAGTTCCGTTAAGTCGGTCTTATTTAGAGCAAGAAAAAGATTTGTAGAAGAATATAAGAAACAATTAAAGGATGAGTAGTGAAATCATTTCTTAACATTTTAAAGGAAAAGCTAGAGTCAAAGGATGAGTTTGGGAAAAGCTCTGAACAACGATTCTTAGGTAATTTTAAAGAGGAGTTCGGTGATAAGAATTCTCTTTTTAATACTTTTCAAGTTAAGCATATGCTCGCCGCTTGTGTGCTTGTGTTGGCCATCGTTGGGGTCTATCAATTTCAAGGACAAGAGCTAGGATCAGACGCCCTTGCTAGTTTGGAGATTGTAGAGAATGAAACGATGCTTTCTAATATGGAGCTAATGGAAGAACTAGAGGAATTTGAAGATTTAACTGATGAGGACTGGGAAGTTCTTATAGGAGAGGCCTCTTGAAGTTAGCTTTATTGTTCTTATTCCTCAGCTTTAGCATTTGTTATGCAGAGGATTTAGGAGCAGAGGATAAGGAAATCCTAAAACAGCTTGAGTTTTTTTCTAACCTAGAGTTATTAGAAGATGACGTGGATTTAGAGGACTTAGATAAGATGGAAATAGAAAAGACAGTTCAAAATAAAACGAAGGGACTTAAATGAAAGGGTTAAAGATATTCATTAGTTTCATAATCCTTTTCTTGGCCCTTAGCACGCCTGGATTCTCTCAAGAATCTAGCGAGAAAAAATGGCAAGAGCTCTCTAAAGCTGAAAGGCAAAAGATTAGAAAGTTCTACCGAAAATGGAAGAAGCTTCCAAAAGAGAAAAAAGAGAGGCTGCAAAAGCGTTTCAAGAAGTTTAAATCACTATCCCCTGATAAAAAATCAAGAATTAGAAAGAATCATAAAAAGTTTAAGAATCTAAGCCCAGAGAAGAAAGAAAAACTATTAAAGCGCTTTGAGAAATTTAAAGGACTCTCACCTGAAGAAAAGAAGAAGCGCTTTATGAAGATGAAAAAAAGAAGGTCAGAAAGGCGGCTTAAAAGAAGACAAGAGAGGTCGGGCATGTCAAAGATGGAAAGAAAGAAGGCCAGGCAAGAGAGGAGAAAGAAAAGGCGTCAGCGTATAAGAGACGGAGCTCCTCAAAACTAGTCAATTCAAAGGCTCTTGTTCATAATAAACATATGAAAATCTTAATTCTATTAGGGGCCTTGATCCTCTCAAGCTCCGCTTTTTCAAGCTATATCCCCTTTGTAAAATCAATTGAACAACGAGTGATCAATGATCCAAGGGGAGGAAGCTCTCAACGTTTTGAAGGCTGTGGTCCTGTAGCCGCGGCCATGCTCCTCAGCTATTGGCAGGGACAAAGAGACTTTGAAATTATGAGTGAAGATTCCTTTGACGAAAGAGTTCATCCTACAGCGACAATATCTGATTTTTATAAGGCCTCATGGACTCAAAAAGCTCCAGCAAAGGCCAAAGCCCCTGATGGAAAACGCTATAATCAAAGCTTTACTCTACCTAGTCATATGGTCAGAGGTTTGAAAAAATTCGTTAAGAAATCAAACCTAAAAGATTCAAGAAAATTAGTGGTGAGACGGCTCAAGGCAAAGGAGAGCTCAAAAAGGAAGTTGTCAGTTTTAAAAGAGCTTCTTAAAAAGAAAGTTCCCCTCATCTCCTTGATTCATAATATTCCAGCTTGCCTTAACTCTAAAGATAATAAATCTGGTGGTTGGCACTATGTGGTTTTAGTAGGGATGAATGAAAAAAAGAAAACTGTTGATCTTCTCTCTGGCTGGAAAGAGCTAGATGCTTCAACTTCAACAGGACCAGAAGTTCACCAACGAAGAAATCATCCTGACTCTGATAAAGGACATGTCCGTTGTGATCAGAGTGAATTGATAAAGGCCAATCCCGCTTTTTATTGGATTGAAGAAAATGATCTATAGAAGAACCTTTTTCAAACTTGGTTTTAGCGCCGCTTTTATCTTAGGAGGAGCATATTCTATAAGTAAGTCACTAGAGTTTGAGTCTATGAGCGGTTTTAAGTTCTTAGATAAGAGCGACGCTGCTACGCTAAACGCTTTTATCCCGGTTATCCTAGAGGGGACTGAATTAAAGAAAAAAGAGATTCCTGAGGTCATTCAAAATATTGAAGAGGCGATTTCTGGGCTTAGTCCTTCAGTCCAAGGAGAAATAGGGGAGTTGCTTCTTTTATTTAAGTGGCGTCCCCTTAGATGGAGCACTGGTAGAAACTCACCTTGGAGTGAAGCGAGCTTTGAAGAGATTGATTCTCTACTTGTTAGCTGGGCCAATCATAACTTAGAACTTTACCGATCAGCTTATAGCGCTCTTTGTGAATTAGTGAACGCTAGTTATTATTCTATGGAGAGGTCATGGCCCACTATTGGCTACCCTGGACCGCCAGAACTTGATAGGGAGGAGTCCTTATGAGTTTTAAAGATCCTTTTTTAAAAGAGAATTTTAAAATCTGGGATGGAGCCTCTTTAAAGAAAGGCTTTGTTGATCATTATGATGTTGTGATTATTGGAAGTGGTGCTGGGGGTGCCATGGCGGCTAAGGTCTTAAGCGAGAAAGGGCAATCAGTTCTTCTCGTTGAAGAAGGTCCTTTAATGTTAACTCATGAATTTGATATGAAAGAGTCAACGGCCTATCCATCGCTCTACCAAGAGTCAGCAGCAAGGCTCACTAAAGATAAAGGCATAAAGATCCTCCAAGGAAGAAATGTTGGAGGTGGAACCACCATCAACTGGACCAGTTCTTTTCGAACCCCCGAGCGCACCTTAAATTGGTGGCGTGAGGCCTATGGAGTTAAGGGAATTGAACCTGAGTTGATGAAGCCCTTTTTTGAGGTTGTGGAAAAGAAGCTTGGTATCAAAGAATGGGAAGTCCCCCCTAACGAAAATAATGAGGTCCTTTCAAGAGGTCTAAGAAACTTAGGTCTCTCGCAGGGGATGATAAAACGAAATGTAAAAGACTGTCATAACTTAGGTTACTGCGGAACGGGTTGCCCGGTTGGGGCTAAGCAATCAACCTTAGTCACTCTGATCCCTGAGGCCCTTCGTGCTGGAGCTACTCTAGCCCCTTCCTTTTATTGTGAAAGAATTGTCTTTGAAAAAGAAATGGCAAAGGAAGTTCATTTAACTCCAAAGAAAAACCCCCAATTAAGATTTAAGATAAAGGCTAAAAGGATTATCTTGGCAGCCGGCGCTATTGGAACTCCATCAGTTCTGATGAGAAGTGACGCTGTTGATCCTTCTTCACTTTTAGGGAAGAGAACAACTATTCATCCTGTTTGTTTAAGTGGCGCCTTGATGAACGAAGACGTTGAAGCCTGGCAAGGAGCTCCTCAAACTATCTATAGTGATCATTTCTTAGATTCAAGACCTCTTAGTGAAAAAATGGGATTCAAATTAGAAGTAGGCCCTATCCACCCCGTAATCCTAGCAACCGTTATTGAAAAGCATGGTGAAAAGCATCAGGCCATCATGAAGCAATACCCAAAGTTTCAGGCGGTCTTGGCCCTACTGCGGGATGGTTTTCATGAGCAATCTGTTGGAGGGGAGGTTTATCTAAAAGAGGATGGAAGTCCTGGTCTTGATTACAAGATGACTCCTTATCTATGGAAAGGTGTACAGGACGCTTGGCTAGCCAGCGCTGAAATTCAATTTGCAGCGGGCGCCAAAAAGGTATGGCCTATTCATAGAGAAGCGCCCTTTTACTCTTCTTGGAAGGAGGCTAAAAGCGGCATCTTAAATCTTCCTTTAGAGATCCTTAAGGCAAAGCTTGTTAGCGCACATGTTATGGGCGGCGCACCTATGGGAGAAGACCCCAAAAATTCAGTGGTCAATTCCTATGGACAGCATCATCAAATAGAAAACCTCTACATTATGGATGGCTCTATCTTTCCTACCAGTGTGGCCACAAACCCCATGGAGAGCATCCTGGCCTTTAGCCTGCGAAACTCCATGGCCATGAAAGCCCTTTAGTTTGCCTTAAAGTTTTGCTATATTCCTCCCATGGAAATCTTAAATCGAGTAGAAGAACTAAAGACTGAATTTGCTAGCTTTTCAAGTTGGGAAGACAGATACGCCCATATTATCAAAATGGGTAAGAGCTTAAATGCTCTTCCTGAGGAGTACCGCACTGAAGATAATAAGGTCCGTGGCTGCCAAAGCCAGGTGTGGCTTTTTCCTGAACTCATAGAAGGAAAGATTATCTATCACGCTGATAGTGATGCCTCGATCGTCAAGGGAATCATTGCTTTATTAGTTAAGGTTTATTCCAACTCAACACCTGAAGAGGTCTTGGCCGTGAAGCCTGATTTCTTAGACGATATAGGTCTTCGTCAGCATCTTTCTATGAGCCGGGCCAATGGGTTAAGTTCAATGTTAAAACAAATATCAATGTACGCCCTAGGCCTACAAGCAAAGATAAAGATGGGGTTAGCATGAGCGAAGGACAATTTCCTTACTTACACGGATTCTCACCGATTGAGCAGGCCCGTTTAAAGCGGCAGGCAGAGTTTCTAGAGCAAACCATTTATGAGGACGTAGATTTCTCTCGTTGTAAGAATATAATCGAAGTAGGCTGCGGCGTGGGCGCACAGTCAGAGATTCTTTTAAGAAGGCATCCTAAAGTAAAGCTAACAGGAGTTGATCTAAGTGAGGCTCAGTTAGAAGCGGCCATGAAAACTCTTAGTCACCTAAGTTATGCTAAAGGGCGCTTTGAACTATCTCAAGGAAACGCTGAAGACTTAGAGTTTGACTCTGATGAATTTGATGGCGCCTTTCTTTGTTGGATCTTAGAACACGTCCCAAGCCCTGAGACGGTGCTCTCTGAAGTAAGGAGAGTCCTAAGACCTGGGGGCCATGTTATGGTCACAGAGGTGATGAATTCAAGTTTCTTCTTAGAGCCTTATAGCCCAAATGTATGGAAGTACTGGATGGCCTTTAATGATCATCAATATGAAATCGGAGGAGATCCTTTTATCGGCGCTAAGCTTGGTAATATGCTTCTCTCTGTTGGCTTTAAAGATATCCAAACAAACCTAAAGGTTCTTCACTATGATAATAGGGCCCCTGACCGTAGAAAAGAGATGATAGACTTTTGGTCAGAGCTACTCTTAAGTGGAGCTGATGAATTAGTAGAAGCATCGAAGGTTGATAAAGAATTAGTGGATGAAGTGAGAAAAGAGTTAAAAGCTGTTAGCCGAGATCCTAATGCTGTCTTTCATTATACGGCCATGCAGGCCCGGGCCCGAGTATAAAAAAGGCCTTCAAAGTGAAGGCCTTTATTCATTTAAATTTAAAAAGATCTTAGTTGATATAAGTCCCAAACTTTCTAGCTTGTTTCTTAAGACGCTTTCTTGTTGTTGCGTCCATCTCTAGAAGAAGAAGAACACCAGCATTTTCGCCGTCATTATCTTTTCCAACAAGAGAGATATTCCCTGATTTTTTATCACCGATATAGAATCTAAAAGTAGCAATCGCTCCATCAATATCAAGATTGAATGGATAGAAGATACCAAAGACTTCTTTACCAAGGTAGATTGTCATATTGTTCCACTTTTTAATTGTGAAAGCTAAAGCAGGAAGTGATCCACCACTAACACCAGGAAGAGCACGTCCGCCAGGAAGAGTTTGAGGATCAAGGGTATCTGCTAGATCACCAAGAAGATCAGAGATAGAAACACTAACGGCCATTAAAGTTCCGTTTGAATTTAGATCTGGTCCAACTTCAACATAACTATTTTCAAACTTTGGTAGAACATACCTAAGACCACCATCGATTTGAATATTCTCAAATACAGTAGTGATTAAGATTTGATCTTGAATTAAGGCGATATTTGGTCCATCGATACCTTCGATCTTCAAATTGTCTCGCTGATTGTCTCCGCACGAAGCAGAGAAAAAGATAAGGCCAGCTGCGGCCAGGTAACTAATACGTCTCACGATTGAAAAGTTCATAAATCCTCCATAATTTATTAGCGCTTATTAACCTAATCTAAGGGGTATAGGCCTTTGGCACAAGGAGGAAACTTATACAGTAACAATTTTGTTGATTATAACTTTGGTTTCAATTTTTTGGCGGAGTAAAACGCTCCGCCAATATTTCTTACTTTTCTAGGCTTTTAAGATATTTGTTTTGAATGTCCTTTATAAAAGGGACTTTGGTGATTCTAAAGACTGATTCTTCAGAAACCCAACGTGAATCAGAAAGGCGGTTTGATTCATTACAAAACATATCGATGTTCCGAACATAATCATCTCCACCTTGAACAAGCACACCTTCAACAAGTTTTGTTTTTCTATTAAAGACGGGGCTTCCTGAATTACCTGAGTAAGTATCAAGATTGGCATTGAAATAATATCTTCTCTTAAAGAGTGAAGAGATAGGTCTCTTAATTTCAGTCTTATTTAATCTTTGAATCTTTCCATTATCAGTAATCTTCATTGGGAGTCCAGAAGGATGCCCAATAACAACGAGCTTAGTTCCAACTCTTGCTTTTTTCTTTCTTCTAAACTTTAGAGGTGTGCGCCCAGTTGCTGGACGGTCTAGTTGAATGACTGCGTAGTCTTTCAATTTAAAACGAGATTCTTTAAGAACTCTTTCGTGAATCTTTTTACAGCTATAGACATTCTCTTTTTTAATCTTGGTAGTGCCTTTTTTAAATTCAAAGACCCACTTAAAGTTTTCACAATCCGATTGATCTTCGATGCAGTGACCAGCGGTGACAAGAGTGTCTGGTGCGATTAAGAAGCCACTACAAATAGGAAGGGTGTATTGTTTTGCAAAAGGCTCTTCCTCACAAAGTTCAAATTTATCTTCTGAGGTTCTCTTAACAAAGTTCATAAGAGTGGGGTCCCCAATATCATCACTTAGGTGGCGGCTCTTCACCATACCAGCAACACTCTTGGCGAGTTCTCGAAAGCTTTTATTTGGGTAATCATCCACTTCATAACGGTCATCATCACCGTAGATGATATCTGTTCCTATATTATGAAAACTTGGGGTTATCATAGGATTATTAAGACCCTTCATAGATTGAATCCCAGCTTGTATTCCCATCATAGAGGGTGCAAAGCTGAGCTTAGCCTCAGTCTTAAGTCCGTAACCCATCGATAGAATCGCTATTGTTGCCAATATTTTTTTCATAATTTCCTCGTGTTTCGAGGGCTAAAATATCAAGAATAGGGGGTGATTGCAACGCGATGTGTAAAAACTGCTTAATTAACTCTGGATTGGGTTATTTTGGGGTTTCTTAGTTCTTTTTGACGCGAATGGGGACTTTCTTTTTCTTCTTCTCAATCCTGGCCTTAGCTTCAACGGCCATCCCTAGAAGAATCCCAGCAGCAATAACGATAATAACTTGTTCCATACTCTACTCCCGCTTAGTTAAGAGAGATTCTCTACTATTATAGCGTATATTCCGTATCGGAAGGAAGGGCGGGAATGTTAAGCTCTAACCTCTTGAATATAGGTGAAGCTTAAAAAATAATTGCCTATTAATCGGGGCTAGAGAGGGATTTAGCGATGGAACTGATCAACTTCTCTTCATCACCGGGACGAAGGTCATTGAACCACTCAGCGCTTGGGTAAAGCACTGCGGAGATGCCATTTTCACAGCGGTCAAGACAACCACTGGCATTGATCCTTACTTGATCTTTTTGAAAATTTAAACGGGCTTGGTCTTTAACTGATTTTCTAAACTTCTTGGCCGTATCCTCACTACAGAGGGAGCCATTACTGTCTTTGTACTGGCACTTGGTGCAAATGAAGAGGTGGGCTTTAAAACATGACATAATATTTGCCTATCCGTTTAATTTCTATAACTTGTAGTAAAATAAACTGAATAGTAGAAAATGAAAAGGTGATTAATATGGGTGCTAACCCTCTTTTAGAAAATTTAACAACAAATCAAAAAGCTTTAGCTATCAATTTAGATGAAAATATCTATGGCAGCTTCGCAGAAATTGGAGCGGGCCAAGAGGTTGCTAGGAATTTCTTTAAAGCAGGGGGCGCTGCCGGAACAATTGCAAAATCAATGTCAGCCTATGACATGACCGTAAGTGATATCATTTATGGAAAGAGTGGAAGGTATGTAAGTGAAGAAAGGGTTAATACAATGCTCGACCGAGAGCATGAACTTCTTTGCGAAAGGCTCTCTGAAGTTAGGTCAGTAGATACCCGTTATTTTGTTTTCGCAGATACAGTGGCCGCAAAAAGTTACAAGGGCGGAAGCGATTGTCATGGTTGGCTTGGAGTTAAGTTTCAACATGTAAAAGGGGCCAAGCCTAGTCAACTTGTCATTCATATCCGCATGCTTGATCAGACCAACTTTCAACAACAGGACCTCCTAGGGGTTTTAGGTGTTAACCTTGTACACGCTTGTTATTTTCGCCTTGGTGATAAAACTGAATTAGTTGAAAGCCTAATTGAAAACTTAGGAAAAGATAGATTTGAAATAGATCTTATTAGAGTCAGCGGACCCGCCTTTGATAATATCGATAGCAGGCTCTTAAGCCTTGAGCTAGTTAAGCATAAGCTCTGCTCTGCGGTTTTATTTGATAACCAAGGAAAGGTTCTCTTGGCCGGAGATGCTCTTTATAAAAAGAATGTCCTTGTTTGCCGCGGAAGTTATAGACCACCGACTCTGGTGAACTTAGATATGCTTAAAACAGGGGAAGAGAAATTTAAAAAAGAATTAGGGAAAGACGAAGAAGGTAATATCTTAGTTATTCCTGAAATCAGTATGCATAAGCTCCTTGATCGGGGAGAAGTTGATGGTGAAGACTTCCTGGCCCGAGTTGATTTGATCAATACCCTTGGGCATGACGTATTGATCTCAAGTTTTGAAGGTTATCATGATCTAAATTCATACCTTGCTTCTAAAAATAGAAAGCGGGTTTCATTTGTTTTAGGTTTTTATAATCTTGAAGAGATCTTTGATGAAACAAAATACCTAGATGAAGAAGATGGACTTTTAGGCGCCGTAGGAAAACTCTTAGGTCATAGAACTTCCCTTTATATCTACCCAAGTGTTGATGAGAAAACAGGAGAGAACCTACATTCAAAGGACGCTGGTGTTGATAAGTCTATGCATAAGCTCATTGACTTCCTTAAAGAAAAAAATAAAATCCTAGATATAGAAAAGTTTGATAAATCAGTTCATCATATTTGGTCAAGAACCGTAATGAAGATGATCCTAGAAGATAAAGCTGGATGGGAAGAGATGGTTCCTGAATCCGTGGCCCGCGCCGTTAAAGAGAATTGCCTCTTTGGCGTTAAGTGTGAGATTTAATTATGGAAGATGATTTTTTAGAGTCTAAATTAATGAAGTCAAAAGAAGATGTTATTATCATTGATGATGAACAATCAGTTATTGATCTTCTAGAGATGTACTGCGAAGAACTCGGTTGCTTTAGGAATATTATTACGGCCACAGATGGAGCAATAGGGGCCACTAAGTTAAAGAATCAATCCTTTTCCCTTATACTCCTTGATATTAATATGCCGAAAAAAAGCGGTGAAGAAATCATCCGAGAATTAAAAACCCATAAAGGTCCTAATTCAGTGGATTCGGTTCTAGTGACTTCAGGGCAGATCAATAAGGGCTTCCTAGGAGACGCTATTGAAAATGGCGTGAAGAACTTCTTGGTAAAGCCTTTTAGTAAAGAGCAGTTTAACGAAAAGGCTAAAAAAATCCTTAAAGTAACTGCTCCGGATTTATTTACAAATTCTTAGGATTATCCTCATTAAAGACATGAAGAGTTTGAGTTGGGAAGGCAAAGTTAACGCCCATCTTTTCAGCTAGCTCTAAGATCTCTATAGAGATCTTATGTTTTTCTACAAGCTCTGCATCCCAACCAGGAACTTGCCAGAACAGGTAAATAAGAATGTCTAAAGAGCTTGCTGAGAAAGCATTAAAATAAACTCTAAAGTTATCCTGCCTAATGTACTCATTCTTTTTTATCAATTCCCGAATGCCTTCACAAAAAGCGTCGATCTTCTCCGGTGGAGTATCATACTGAACACCAAGAGTTGTCTTCCAGCGCCTATTATTTCTTCTGCCCCAGTTGTCTATATGAGAGTTTGTTAAGCTGCCGTTTGGAACGGTGATAAGTGAATCATAAAGAGTTCTTACTCTTGTGGATCTGATCCCAACTTGCTCAACAACCCCTTCTATATTCCCCCCAATATTGATCAAGTCACCAATTTGAAAAGGCTTATCTAAAAGCACAGTAAGAGAGCCAAAGATATTAGCGATGGTGTCTTTAGCAGCAAAGGCAAAGGCCAACCCCCCAATCCCCATACCGGCAATAATACTCTTCATATCAAGAGTAAGAGAATCCCCAATAAAGATGATCCCTAAACAAAAGACAAAGAACTTTGAAGTCTTTGAGATAAGGGGAACTAAGATATCGTCGTATTTATTTTCAGTGCTCTCCGCCTTTTCTAAAAGCCATACTCCTAGGACATCGACAATCCTATAAGCGGCAAAGACGCAGGCAATGGTAAAGACTATATAGCCCCCTCGTAAAAAGGTAGAGAGCTCTCCATCTTGAAATTCTAAGAGCCTAACAGAGAGGGTCCAAAACCCTGAGTAGGTCATGACTCCTAAAGGATAGGTAAAGTGGCGCTCTTTTTCTTTTTCAAACTTGATATCTTTTTTAACAAGGATATTCGTAAGGTAGCGGCCTATGATAAAGCGGACGATCTTTTCAATCAAAAGACTAAGAAGAAGAATTAAAAAGATACCAAGCCACTGCCCATTAAGGAGGATAAAGCTTCTGTTTCCGGTCCAATCTGGCATGCGGGCCTTTAGCTTTGTTTTCCAAGTGCTAAGACCGGTAACGCCACCGACAATATTCTTACCTTTTAAGCTCTCATGAAAAAAGCCGATGGTTGAGACAGTATTAGAAGTAAAGAGCCACTTCTTATCTTTTAGGCCAATGGCAATTTCAACATTATGATAGACCCCTTCGATGGACACGGATTGCTTCTTATAAAACCAAGTTTCTGAATCTGGAGAAGAAGGAATATTCTTAATGTCGATATATTCTAAGCGGTCAAGGGTATCGATCAAGCGGATGGCTGCGAGTTCAGAGGAAGCTGATCTTGTAGCCGGATCGAGCTTAGAAGTATCAAGAGCCTTAACGGCTAATTTAATAGCGGCAGAATCTCCAAGCTTAAAACCCTTCATTGTTTTTAAAAAGTAATTCATGGTCTCTTGAGGGTTTGCAAAATTAGGTTGAGGGTAGTTTGCAAAAACTGAATGAGAAAAAAGAATAAAAACGAGAACAATAAACTTTTGCATAATAAACCTGAGTTAAGATTTTTGCCTATATTAATATGAGGGAGGGTTCTTGACAAAACTTTGTATGACACCATCTTATAAATAGATATAGAGCTCTGCCTCTCTTAACGCGGCAAGTATCTGTAAGTACTGAGTTTATTGGAGGTATTATGAATAATTTTGATGCAGTCACAGAGGGATCACTAAGCATTGCTCAAGCAGAGCTGCAAAAACGTAAGAATACGGAACTTACCTCGGCCCACCTGCTTTTTGGCCTTATTAAAAACCCTGCAACCTTTAGTTCTAAAGAATTAAAGAAACACTTATCTGAAGTAGAAGATCTTATCTCTAAAGTGCCAACGGCGGCATCAAAGATTGATATGCAAAGTATTAGACCTGATTCTAAGTTAAGCGAATGGCTTACCTTCGCTTCTTCTCATGCGATTCAGGCGGGAAGAAGTGATATTACGGAAAAAGACTTACTGCGCTTTTTACCACAGATCTTTCCGACCTTAGATATCGACTTTGAATCCTTTAACAATGATGAAGAAGAGCTTGAAGTTCCAAGCTTCTTAACAAACCTTAATGAGCTGGCCCTTGCTGGAAAACTCGATCCCGTTATAGGGAGAAGTAAAGAGATCCGCGCTGTGATGGAAATCCTAGGGCGTCGCTCTAAGAATAACCCGGTTTTAGTGGGTCCTGCTGGGGTTGGTAAAACGGCCATTGTTGAAGGATTGGCCGAGGCCATTGTTAAAGAATCCGTTCCTGATGTTTTATTAGGAAAAGTTGTTTACTCCCTTGATATGGGATCTTTAATGGCAGGGACAAAGTTTCGAGGAGAGTTTGAAGAGCGTCTTCAGGCCCTTTTAAAGTTTGTTAAAACAAAAGGCTCTGAGGTGATCCTCTTTATTGATGAGCTTCATCAATTAGTTGGTGCCGGTAAAACTGACGGGGCCATGGACGCTGCTAATCTTTTAAAACCCGCTCTGGCGAGAGGGGAGTTAAACTGCGTTGGGGCCACGACTCCTGAGGAGTATCAAAAATTCATCTTAGGTGATTCGGCCCTTGATAGAAGGTTCCGCTCCGTTCCTGTGAATGAGCCTAGCAAAGAAGATGCTATTGAAATTCTCATGGGAATTAGAGAAAAACTTGAGATCCACCATGGAATCAAGATCTCTGATGAGGCCATCTTTAGTTCTGTTATTTTATCAGATCAGTATATAACTGATAAGAACCTGCCTGATAAGGCCATCGACTTAGTTGATGAATCTTCAAGCGCTCTCAAACTCTCTGCTGAGGCCATGCCTGCGAAGCTCGTTGAGCTTGAAGGAGAGATCAGAACCAAGAAGATCTATGCTCAAGTGAACTCTAACGACGAAGAAGTGATCAAAGACATTGAGGCCTTAGAGAAAAGGTTCTTAGATGAGAAAGCCGTTTGGGAAAAAGAAGTCCTCTCGGTGAAGAAGTTAAGTGAGCTTAAGAATCAACTTGAGAAGTATAAGTTTGAACTAGATCAGGCAGAGAGGTCTCAAGACTATGAAACTGCCGGTAAGTTAAAGTACAGTGTTATTCCAGAGCTTGAAAACCAACTTGCAGGAACCACTCACGATTGGGTCTTGACCTCTAAAGATATTGCCTCTGTTATTTCAAGGCAAAAAGGAATCCCAGTTGAAAAGATCCTTAAGAGCAAGCAAGACAATATCTTAAAGCTAGAAGCAGCTCTTAAGGAGCGTGTTTTTGGGCAAGAAAGCTCTCTTCACGAGATAGCTGAGACATTGATCTCTTCCCATGCTGGTCTTTCAGATGAAAGCCGACCCTTAGGAAGCTTTCTATTAAAAGGACCTTCAGGGGTAGGGAAAACGGAAACCGCCAAGGCGCTTAGTGAATTTCTTTTTGATACTGAAGCTAATCTTTTAAGGTTTGACCTTTCTGAGTTTTCTGAGAAGCATTCGGTTTCAAAATTAATTGGCGCCCCAGCCGGTTATGTTGGTTATGAAGAAGGGGGAGTTTTAACCGAAGCAGTTAGAAGAAAGCCCTATTCTGTCATCCTCTTTGACGAAGTAGAAAAGGCGCATAAGGACTTCTCTGATATTCTTCTTCAAATCCTTGATGATGGAAGGCTAACTGATAATAAAGGAAGGACCATAGATTTTAAGAATACTATTATTCTTTTAACCACCAATAGTGTTGACCTCGAAGGTGATTTTAAGCCCGAAGTCTTAGGACGTCTTGATGGCATCTTAAGCTTTAATCCACTAGAGGGACCTGTGATCCATAGCCTAGTTAATAAAGAGCTAGAGAAGCTTAATGAAAGGCTTTCTTCTAAGAAGCTAAGCCTAAGCCTAGATAAGGCTTGCCTAGCTCAAATCAGTGAAAAAGGGGTGGATCAGCGCTATGGTGCGCGACCTCTAAAGTCGGTTTTTAACAAGCTTGTCACTCGTCCTTTAAGCCGTAAACTTCTTGAGGGGACTCTTGAAGAGGGCACTATTAAAGGGTCTTGGAACAGTAAGCTTGCCCTCATCGAATTTCAAAAATAATAAGGTAGTTGACCGATTCGGTCCCTCAAACAGAGGGGCCGAATTTTCTTCAATAAATTTTCAACAAGAAGTATAATCAAGAGGTAATCATCTTTTTAGGAGTTAAAATGTCTGATGCAGATTCTCTATCACTTGAACCAGAAGAATACTTAATTCGTGAAGGTGAAGAATCAACTCAAATGTATTTTCTAAAATCCGGAACCATGGCGGTTTTCAAGCGTAAAGGTGATACCACAATTCAGATTGGAACTATTTACTCAGGTGAAGTGGTAGGAGAGATGAGCTTTCTAGATAAAGAACCTCGCTCCGCTAGTGTAAAGGCCATCTCTGAATGTGAACTAACCGTTATTCCTAGTGAGAAATTTGAAAAAACCCTGAACGCCTTACCTGCTTGGTACAAGGCCCTTGTTCATACTTTATTAGATAGATTAAGAAGGGCCAATTCTAGGATCAGAGTCTAACCGAACCAAATCTTAAAAGTTTTAAAGATCTTATCTTTTTCCTCATCAAGCCACTGATTATTATCAAGGGAGAGGTGAAGGAGAGATCTAAGTTCAATCAGTTCTAAAGGCATTATCTGAAATTGATTTCTATCAAGGTTCAACCTCTTTAAGTTTAAGAGCTCTTTGAAGCTCTCTGGCAGCTCTTCTAAAGAGTTTCCTGAAAGATCTAGCACCTCAAGTTGTCTAAGGTTTCCTATCCATGAAGGAAGGCTTGTGAGCTTGTTATTAGTTAATTGAATATTCTGAAGATGCTTAGAGGGAATCAATTCTTTAGGAAGGGACTTTAAGCTTCCATTTTTTATCTTTAAGGTCTTTAGATTGGGAAGTTCAAAGATCTCTTTTGGAATACTTAAGACATTGGCCACTTGCAGGCTCAATGATTCAAGTTTCTCTAATGATGACCAATCCCTTGGGAGGCTTTCCACTCCTTCAGAAATAAATTCCAAGCTCGTTAATTCTTTTTCTAAGAATAACTCGCTTGGAAAAGATGATTGATTCTTACGCAGTTTTACTCTCAAATTCATCTCTCAATACTAACAGAATTGGCCATTAGTTGAAGCTAGCGGATAAATTGCTCCTTAAGAAAGATCGGAAAAGCCGACTTTTTATAACGGCTAGAGATAATAGTGAAGATGTTCTTCTTGGTATCTTTATTAATACCGTTATTTTCACTATTGCCTTCATCTGAAAGACTTAAGTCTCTTTGATGCTGATATCTTGCGGAGCTTGAGTCCTTACGGTTCTTAGCTTCAAGAGCAGCAAGGGCCCGTTGATCTTCAAGGGCCTTTCTCTGTGCGGCCGTTAATTTAGACTCATCATCTCCAAATTCAAAATCAAAGTTAAAGAGGTCTTTGTTATTTTCAGACGAAGCGCTAGATCCTGAATCAAGACCGGCTGCCAATCCTTTTTTGCCATTGGTATCACCAACAGCAGCTAGGGCCGGTTGGTTACTTGAAGAGCCTTTGTCTTTGGTCCCTAAGTTCATATCATTGTAATAGGCCGCTAAGCCCCCTCTTGTTTTTTCTTGCTTAACATTAGCCGGAAAGAGGTTAGCGTACTTCTTAAAAGCTTGCTTTCTTCCTATTTCAATTATGTTCTTAGCCCGCTTGTTATAATTTAAAGGGGACTTTCCAGCGTCTTCTCTAGCTTTATCAAGAATCTTTAAACTTGTAGCGATTCTTTTTCTTACGGCGGACTTGTTTCCAGAGAGGTTACCAGATTCAACATTGGCCTTGTCTAATTTCCCACTTAAGGCCTTATCTGTTAATCCTTTGATAGACTTTTCACTATCTGAGAGAACACCAGGAGAGAACTCCCCAAGGTCTGGGTATTGAAGCTTGCCACAAGTATTGGTTTTCTGACACTGGCAGGTGGCATCTATTTCAAGAGTTCCACCTATTCCTTCTTTCATACAGCTGACAGCTTTTTGAGCTATCTTCGGCTGAAGCTGCATTGAGTTCCCTTGGTCTTTAACATTCATTTGGGTTCTCATATTATTGATGAGCATGACATACTTGTCCCGTTGCTCCACTGCTTGTTGTAAGTGAGCAAGAGTCCCATTAATATTTTCGTTAACTAACTCATAGGCTGACTTCATATACATATAACGAGTTTCAGGAGTGGGCATACCCGCTATAGGCATTGTTGTAGAACTTTGACGGTACTTACCACCTGCAAAGTCACTTCCTTCCATAAACTCTTTAATACAAGAGTCTTGGTCGGCGCTTTCATCATTACAATAAAGGACAGGGTTATCTGTTAACCTATATCCAGATCCACTATTGATTGAAGCGTCAAAGGCCTGTACTTGCCAATCTTGATTTTGCTTAATAACAAATTGATAAAAAGAAGATGAACCAATCGCCATACCAAGCGCATTGGCCGAGCGGACTGTTCCGCCACCACTTAGGGTAGCTGTTTCAGTATTAGACTCCGTATCTAAATCAGCCGTGGCCATGGCCACAGGAAAGACAAGGTCAAAGGCAGACTTTCCAAAAGCTTTGAAATACTTTGTTAAGTAAGTTTTAACAGCGTAGCTTCTAAGCTCTGGAGGAAGGTTCTTTGGCATAACAAAACCAGTCTTTCCTCCTAAGGCTCCAACACCTAGTTGGTTGATTTGATTTCTAATCTTCTCTTGAGCTTTCTCAAAAGCTTCTTTAGCTTTGGCCTTAGTATTAGTGGCGTAATCCACTTGGTTTTGTTCAGAAGCTTTAGCTTCATCAAAGTTACAAGCGAGGTGGGTATGCTCTCTTGCTTCGTCTAATTTTCTCTCCCATTTCTTCGTGAAGTTTCTCCACTTGATAAGTTCAAGACCAAAATAAACAAAGAGACCATAGAAGATTACTTTTTCTTTAGCATGATAGGCGGCCTTTGATAATTGAGACTGCCCACAATGACATATTGAGGCCATCAAGCTCATCCCTATAGCAAAAAAGCTAATAGATAACATTCCGTGCACCATATAAAGAGCCGTGGTGACGAGGATATTTCTGATGGTAGTTTTTATCTTTTTCTTACCCTTTTTAACATTAGCTTCAGCCGTGGCTACTAATTGCCTTTTATCGATAGTCTCTTGAAGGGCAATCATTTGAGCCGCTTCAAACATATCAAGAGCTGATTGTTTTGACCTTGGGGCGCAGCCTTCTTCTTGCCCTGGGGCGCAGGTTACACCGGCAGAAGCGTCACAGATCTTTTTTAATCTTTCAACTAAGTCTCTAGATAAGATAGGCTCTCCGCCTACCTCTGGAATATTATTTGGATCAGGGGCCACGGTTAGGCACATTGAATCAACCATTTGAGTATGAGAGTTTAAGGCCTTTTCAACGAGTTCAAATTGAGAATCATTATCTTTGTTTTCTTCATTAAAGACCTCATCTCCAATACATGACTTATGTTCTGTATAAGAAGCTTGATCCCCAATGGCAGCGGCAATATAAGTAGCAGAGGCGGCTCTAAAGATATGGTAGGCCTTTGAATCATGCCTTCTCTTAGGCTCACATTTTACCTTTTTAGTAGCAGCTGAAGTCATGGCCATAACATCTAAGTTAGAGAGGGCCTGAGCACCACCGTTTGTAGAATTATCAATGTCTTTTAAAGCAAGTTCATAGAATTCATAGTCTCCACTATTTTGTTTTGCAAATTCTAGCCTGGCCGTTTCTGCTATCTTTTCTTCAGCAAAAGAAGCAGCGTTAGCTGTATAACGGTCAATTGAATCCTTTAACTGTTCGTTAGTTTCATGAACGGGCCCGCTAAGGGCCCCATTTGCACCTTCTCCGGCCGTTGAAAGGGCGTCTGATTCACGCATCTGTTCTTTATTTCCAATAACGTCATCGCCAGAATTCTTAATAGCCCCACGCTCGCTCATTAATGGCTTACCGATATTTTCATAGTTCTTTTTTGAACTCTTGTAAGACTTTTCAGCTTTTTCTAGGCCTGCCACTGAACTGTAGTAGATATTTCTAATCCTATATAATTCTTTTCTTTGCTCCCCTGTACAACCCATTCTATAGTCTTGGCATCTTTGTTCAGCGGCTTCGTAGGCTTGTCTTTCTAAAGGAACTCTCTTTCTAAGCTTTTCAACAGTGGCCTTATCACTATCCATTTGATCTTTTAACTTAAGTCTTTTTTCTTCCATTTTTTCAGCGTCAATATGATCAGAGGCTCCACCTGGGTTGTCGCTGTATTTTCCTTCTGCTCCTTGGAGGGAGCCGTCTCTATTAATAGCGGAAGTATTTCCTAGAAGAGCAAGACCTTGACCACAAGTAACGGGAGGTCCACCAGTTTGGCTTTGAAGTTTTTGTCTAAGGCGGCAGATCTCATCAAAGCCTTGGGCCCCAACCACTGAACGGTATTTTACAATATCGTTCATTCTTCTTTCATTATTGGCAGACTTTGTTCTACAGCTTGAAGAAGAAATATCATGTTCAATCTGCACTTTTCCCACATTTCTATCATCTTCGCGTAGACGATTCTTTTGGGCCTGAATATTAGTTTGTTCTACTGTTCTGAAATCATCTGCTGTAAATCCTGGTGGCATCCAATCGTCGTCTTTAATATTAGACTTAGTAGGGACCTTAGATTCAGAAAAAGCTCTTGAAGGAAGGACTCCACCAATGGCCGTAAGTTGCGTTACCAGGAGAGCTAGGTTTAGCAAATAAATATGGCATAGCTTTTTTAAATTTAACCATGATCGCGATTTCATGACTTACTCCTAAAATTATTAATAACTTAATAGGTATATTTTAAGGCCAAATACACTGGTGAGTGAAAATTCATCAAAAAAAATAGGATTAATTTAGAATATATAAGCTTCTTTTCAATATATTCGGATACTTACGTGGTAACATGAGCCCCGTATTGAGATTTGTTCGGCTATTTTTGACCGCCCAATTTAGTGGTCGAGGGCTTTTTGGTTTAAGATAAAGGGTAGGAATTAGGTTCAACAATTATGTCTATTGGAGAAGGATTATGAAGGCTTTATTGATCGTTATTTTGAGTAGTTTTATGTTCTATGCCCATAGCACAGAGCTCGATGCTAGCGATTTAGAAACACTCTCTGAATGTGATTATTTTAAATACACAAGTTGTACTGGGGCAAAGCTTACAGTCGGGGCATGTGTAAAAGAGAAGTATGACAAATTTGTAAAGGCCTGTGGAAAAGTTCACGCTGATAAATTCATTTATAGTAGGGAGATGTTTAAGCCGAGCATTGATCCTTCTAAAAAGAAGGCCAGCTGTGAAGCGGCTCAATCAAAACTTTGTGGAAAATCTGGCTTAAGCCTTGGTCAGTGCGCCTCTAAATATAAAAAAGAACTTAGTGAATCATGTGATAAAGAATATATGGCCGCAGCCACTTCTAAAGCCGTCTTAAAAATAGATGAGTGCATGTCATTAAGAAAGAAGATGTGCGGGGACGAAGCTGACCCTGATTGTGATGATAGGTTTCAAGCAAAGGCCCCTTCTCTTTGTAAGACGGTTGCTCCTAAAACAAAAAGTGGAGTCGAAGGATCTCCGAGTGAAGCAAAGCTATTAGGAGATTGCATGGGGGCTATTCAGGCCAATTGTAAGTTAGATGAAGAAGAGCTTATGAAAGATGGCGTGGATGTAAATGAGTACTTAAAGAAATTTCAAGAATGCACCAAACGCGCCCTTAAAAAAGCGACAGGAAAATGCGGGCAGCACTTTGAAACTGAATCAAAGATTAAAGAAGCCCAGAAATAATTAGAGGTATTTTACAAAGCGGTTGTTTTCATCGACGAGTATGCATTTTGGCTCGATAGGTTTATCACTGACTTGAAAACCAATGATGATAACCTCTTCACCCTTTTTGATAAGATGGGCGGCCGCTCCGTTGATACAGACCTGGCCACTTCCTCGGTTTCCTGCAATCACATAAGTTTCAAGGCGGGCCCCTGAGGTATTTGAGACAATCAATACCTTTTGCCCGGGCCAAAGGTCTATCCTATCAAGAAGATCCGTATCAATGGTGACAGAACCTATATAAGAAAGATTAGCTTCAGTTATAATGGCCTTATGAATCTTAGATTGAAGAAGTTCTCTCATGAGCAGAAATCTAACCTAATCTTATAAGAATGCAAAGCTTCCTAAATTATCGAAGAGCTAGGAATTCCTAGGAAATAGAGAATTGTCGTCATGGGGCCATGGCTCATATGCTGTTCTGCCGTCTTTCTGACGATATCTTTAGCATGATAAGCGATCCCAAGCCCTGCGGTGGCGAGCATGGGGAGGTCATTGGCACCGTCACCGATAGCGACGACTTGATCAAGGGAGATCTTTTCTTGTTGCGCCAATACTTTTAAAAGGAAGGCCTTTTGCTGGGCATTTACAATTTGCCCATCAACTCGTCCTGTCAGTTCACCATGAGAAATTTCAAGTTCATTGGCAAAGGCATAATCAATCCCAAGCTTTTCTTTCAAGGCCTCTGCAAAAAAGCTAAAGCCCCCTGAGATAATGGCCACTCTGTATCCGAGGGACTTAACTGTTCTGATGAACTCTTCGCAGCCCTTAGTAAAAGGTAGACGCTCAAGGATCTCTTGCATTTGAGAAACCTTAAGACCCTTGAGCTTTGAGACTCTTAGTTTTAAAGATTCATCAAAATCAAGCTCACCATTCATGGCCCTTTCTGTGATGGCGCGAACTTCTTCACCTACTCCGTGGGCATCGGCCATCTCGTCGATGACTTCTGTTTGGATAAGGGTTGAGTCCATATCAAAGACAATAAGTCTTTTAGATCTTCTAAAAACATTATCCCGTAGAAAAGCCACGTCAACACTATGCTTGGTGGAGATGGAATAAAGATTTTCTTTTACAGATTTAAAATCAAGGCCATCAGGAATCGATGTTGTGATCTCCATGACCTTAAAGCTTCCTGGTTCCATATTATCAATCCTAACAATATTGATATTATGATCAGCAAGCCTTCTTGAAACATCACGAAGAAACTCTGCGCTTATACGATTAGTAGAGACGCAGTTTAAGATGTATTTTTCTGATGAGTCTGTTGTTTCTTTTAAGGCTTGAACTGGTTGATAAGTAAGGTTGAGTCCCTTTTGAGAGGTCTTAAAAAGCATCTCTTTAAGCACAACGGGGTTCCCATCAGTATCTCTATTTTTAACTTCAACTAAGATGCTAAGAGAGAGAAGACCATGAGTAACGGCCTGACCCATATCTGCAATGGAATCTCCACTTGCAGTGATTGTGTCCATAAGCATGCTTGTAATACCAGGATTATCAGGCCCTGCAACTGTGACTAAAATATATTGGCTATCTTCCACGTCGGCTTTCTTCCTTTTTCTGCTTAAACTTTTTAAGAAGCCCCATGGAATACTCAAGGGCCGAATAAGTTGAAACAATCGAGGCTAAATAAATAAGGGCATTTCCAATGGGAATCATAGGAATTCCCCATGGGCGATCATAGGCCATGAGTAAGGGGATTCCCACCATTTGAGTTGCGGTCTTGAGTTTTCCTAATTGCCCGACAGGAACTTTAAGGCCCTTTTCATTGGCAAGAAGTCTAAGAGCTGTGATGTAGATTTCTCTTAAGACTAAAATGATGACAATTAAAACAGGGATCCGGTCGAGTTTTTGAAGAAGAATCAACGAACTAACGATAAGGAATTTATCAGCAATAGGATCGAGAAAAGAGCCAAAGACAGTTACGATATTTCTTTTTCTAGCAATATAGCCGTCAAAGAAATCAGTAACGCTAGCTGCGACAAAGGTCCATGCAGCGACGTAGCCAAGAGTTTTCTTAAGGCCATCAAGCCAAGGAAAATCGAGAAGATTCAGGTAAAGACTTCCAATGATGATTGGAATTAAGATGACTCTAAATAAGGTGAGCCTATTAGGAAGGTTGTCTATCTCCCATTCTGAGGCGCCTTTTTGGTCCATATGGCCTGTTTCTTCCATGCAGCAGCATTCCCATAAAACTAATTAGAACAATCAAGTTTTAGCACTTTAGAGCTATTTTTACCACCTAAAATGGATCTGCGTCATAGGTTAAAATAAAGAATCACAAATAAAGGAAAGAAAATGGAAGGACATCTCAATCTCATCAAAACTGAATTTAAAGAAACTGAAAAGAGGGTCTTTCCTCGATTTCCGTTTACCTACTTAACCTTCAAGGCCGTAGGGGGTAAGGATCATGTCTTTCAGGTTCAAAATATTAGTTTTACAGGAATGCAGATCTCTCTTAAAGACGGTGGTTGTGACTTTAAGCCCAAAGATCCAATAACCGGAGAACTTCATTGGCGTGGAGCTTCAATCACCATTGAAGGGGATATTAAATGGGTCGAAGGACAAAGACTCGGCATCGCTTTTAATAAAAGCTTAGTTAAAGAAACAATTCCTAACTTTTTAAGTGTTGATAATATTGTCGCAGGTATGCGCCCTGTCCATTCAAGTGGTCTTGATATTGAGATGCCCAATAACCTTAAGTACTGGCTTAGGGCCGATGGACCCTTTGAAGTCTTTGTTTGGGAACATAACGACCATGATATTTCTAAGTTCCAAGTCATCTTGATGGATTCTTTTGTTGAATGGGAAGATGGAAAGGGGCTTCGAACAGGTAGTGTCCTTGGGCGTAAAGATGTTGAGACCCCTCTCAATAATGAAGATGAATTTACCTTTGAAATTGATTCGAATTGTGATGAAGAGAAGGTTAAATTTGCGAGTCGCATTATAAATAACCTCCCTGAAGACTATCTCCCTGAGTCAGTGACGGACTTTCTTGTAAGAAAGATAGGTAGCTAGACAAAATCTTTTCAGTTTGCACTTAAGCCTTTATAGTTCCTAGGTACTTAGAATTATCTGGAGAAACTATGAATCGTAACTTAGCCCTTGAATTTGTTCGTGTCACCGAGATGGCCGCTGTCTCTAGCGCCCGTTGGATGGGAAGAGGGGATGAAAAAGCCGCTGACCAAGCCGCCGTTGACGCAATGAGAACCATGCTTGATTCCATTGACTGTAAAGGTGTCGTTACAATTGGGGAAGGTGAAAGGGACGAAGCTCCTATGCTTTATATTGGTGAAGAAGTTGGATCTGGAAACGGACCTGAGCTTGATATCGCCCTTGACCCATTAGAGGGAACGACAGTTTGCGCCGTTGGTGCTTCTAACTCTTGTTCAGTTATGGCCATCGCTGAAAGAGGCGGCTTTCTAAACGCTCCTGATACTTATATGCAAAAGATTGCCTGCGGACCGGAAGGAAAAGGGGTTATTGATATCAATGAATCAGCTGAAGAGAACCTTCGAAGATTAGCTGAAGTTAAACGCTGCCGCGTTCAAGACTTAACTTGTATTATCTTAGATAGAGAAAGACACGAAGGCCTTATTGGTGAAGTGAGAAAAGCAGGAGCTAGGATTAGGCTTATTGGTGACGGAGACGTTGCTGGGGCCTTGGCTTGTTGTGAGCCTGATAGTGGTGTTGATCTTATGATCGGAACTGGCGGGGCTCCTGAAGGTGTGATCGCTGCTGCGGCCCTTCGTTGTATGGGCGGAGACTTTCAAGGGATCTTAAGATTCCGTCACGATGAAGAAAAGGCCCGCGCTACTAAAATGGGAATCACTGACTTTGATAAAGTTTATAATATTGAAGACCTCGCCTCTGGAGACGTTATGTTCGTGGCCACTGGGGTTACTGATGGAACCTTTTTAAAAGGTGTAAAGTTTAGATCATGGGGAGCGGTTACTCACTCTATTGTGATGAGATCAAAATCAGGTACAATTAGACATATCCAAGCAGATCATCGTTTTGACACAAAGCCTAGGTACTAGATCCTAGGCATATTATAAGGAGGCAATGGAATGGCTCAAGCAACTAGAAAAGAAACTTACGACGTAGAGATTCAAAAAGTCTACGACACCATAATTGACTACGCTTCATACCCGGAATTTGTAGATGGTTGTTCAAGTGTAAATATCCTGGAACAAACAGAAACTGGCGCCCGGGTGGAGTATGGTCTAAACCTCATCAAGAAATTTAAGTACATTCTAACCATGAAGCACGAAGCTCCTAACAAAGTGACTTGGAGTTTTGAATCAGGGGATCTTTTTAAAATGAACGAAGGAAGCTGGGAACTTAAAGACAATGGGGACGGCACAACTGATGTCACTTATTCTTTAGAAGTTGATATCAAGGGCTTTGCTCCAAAGAAGATCGTCGACAATCTTACCAGCAAGAACCTGCCTAATATGATGACTCAATATAAAGAACGAGCGAAGAAAAGGTAGAGCTATGACTAAAAAAGATGAAAAAGAAGGCTTAGGGGATGTTATAAAAAAAGTGGTCTCTATAGGTGTGGGCGCTGCTTTTATGACTGAAGAAGCTGTCAGAGGGATTGTTAAAGACCTTCCACTACCTAAAGAAATAGTCACAGGCCTCATAGAAAACGCCAAAGGGGCTCGAACAGAGTTTACTGCTGGGATTCAAGAAGAAGTTCGTAAGCATTTAAGTAAGGTTGATCCTAAGCAAATGCTTGAGACCTTACTTGATGGTTATGACATCGAAGTAAAAGCGAATCTAAGTTTTAAGAAAAAGGACGAAGCCAAAGATGGAGAGAGCTGAGCTTTTAAAGATCCGCCTTCAACTTCTAAAGCGTGAGCTAGGTGAAACTCACCTGGTGGCGGTTTCTAAAAGCACTGATAGTGAAAGCATTCGTTATGCCTTTGAAGTAGGGCAAGTGGACTTCGGTGAAAATAGGGTCGAGTCTTTAGAAGATAAATCAAACGACCTAGAAGACTTAGACTTAAATTGGCACTTTATTGGTAAGCTTCAATCTAATAAGATAAACCGTCTGTTCAAGATTCCTAAATTAAAATACATCCATTCTGTTGATTCATTAAAGCTCCTTGAACACTTATACAAAAGAGTGGATCAGATCACTTCTGAGAGGGTTGGTTTTTTCTTACAAGTAAACACTAGTGAAGAAACTGAGAAGAGCGGCTTTTGTATAAAAAACTATGATGAGCTGGCCGCCGCTGCCAACTTAATTTCTCAGCACCTTGATTCAAAGTTCTACTTATTAGGTTTAATGACTATGGGTAAGTATAGGACAACAAACTTTGAAGAGGATGCGCGCCTTTGTTTTAAAAGACTAGATATTGTGAGAAACACCCTTAAGCGAGACTTTGAACTACCCCCTTTAAAGCTCTCTATGGGCAT
Organism: Sulfitobacter sp.; assembly: GCA_047630275.1. Classification (GTDB taxonomy): domain Bacteria; phylum Bdellovibrionota; class Bacteriovoracia; order Bacteriovoracales; family Bacteriovoracaceae. The sequence continues at coordinate 1,504,094 of JBLHVN010000001.1, forward strand.
GAGCCAAGATTACTCTATTGCTATTGAAGAAGGATCTGATTTTGTGAGGATCGGCACTTCAATATTTAAGCCTGAAGAGCCAAGGGATTAGTAAAAATTACCAGTTGATTTGACGAATTGGCCCAAGTTCTTCATTCTGAGGCTTCGAGGTATTTATGAGTAAAAGGCAAGTGCCAGAACTAAGTTTATTAAGCTATGTAAATGGCAGCCCAGAAGTTAGAAGTAAGTTCGTTTCTGATCTCTTTGAAGGTCTCAAAGAGTATGGCTTTATTATTCTTGTAGATCATACAGTTGATGCCTTGAAAGTATCAAAGGCCTATGACTTAGTTCACCAATTCTTTCAACTACCTCTTGAAACGAAGAACCTATACGGGGGAGTCCCCGGTGGTCAGCGCGGTTATACTCCTTTTAAAAAAGAACATGCTAAAGACTCAACCCACCCAGACCTTAAAGAGTTTTGGCATGTAGGGAGAGAGCTTGCTAGTGACAGCCCTTATAAAGGACGTTACCCAGAGAATCTTTGGCCTAAAGAAGTTCAAGATTTTAAGGAAGTTTTCTTAGAGCTCTATGATTCTATGGATCAGACTGCGGTCCTTCTTTTAGAGGCCATAGGCGTAGCTCTTGGTGTTGAAAAAAATTACTTCAAAGAAATGATCAATGATGGAAACACTGTTCTTAGAACAATCCACTATCCTCCTACTGTTGGTGAGGACACTGAGAATTCAGTGAGGGCCGGTGCCCATGAAGATATAAACCTTATTACGATGCTTGTTGGAGCAACTGATGGAGGTCTTGAACTTCTAGACCGAGATGGTAAGTGGCTCTCTGTTAAAACTGAACCTGGGCAAATCGTTGTTGATACCGGCGATATGATGAGCCGCTTAACAAATGATATCTTGCCTTCTACAACCCATAGAGTGGTGAACCCAAAAGAGTCTAATTCAACAAGATACTCTATGCCTTTCTTTGTCCATCCGCATGATGATGCCATGATCTCTTGCCTTGATTCTTGTGTAGGTGAGGGCAAGAAGTATGAAGATATAACGGCTTCAAAGTTTTTGATTCAAAGGCTTGAAGAAATTGGGCTTTATTAAAATTTAATTCCGATAGAAAACTTAGAGTTTAAAACAGTAGTGGTTTGCTCAATTCCATCAGCAAAGCTTTCAGAAATTCCAACCGATTCAATAGCCCCTTCAAGAAGAACCCATTTACTATTACTAATATACTTTGAAAATCCAAAGCGTAGGGTTGGGAGGACAAAGGCCGTTCCGGTACTTACAGTTTCATCGACAGTCGTAGAAGAGAGACCATAACCAAGACCCGCTCCTACGTAGAAATAATTCTTAGTTGAATCATCTTCATTGAATTTATACGTCAACTCGCCAATACCAAGAAGCCTCGTTGAAGGCACATCTAAAACAGGCTCAGAGATCTTTTGAACTTCTGAATCACGCCTAATCCCGAGGCCTAATTCCCAACTGCGGTCAAAGTTTAAAACATAGAGGGCTTCGATTTGATAGCCTGATCTCGTTGAAGATGTTTCTGCTTCTGTTGAAGAAACCGTATCGCTAAGGGCATAACTGAGGTTCCCCCTCGCGATCCAAAAAGACTTACTTTTAAACTGAAGGCCTTTTTCTGCAAACTTCTCTAGCCTTGGTAACTCTAAGATTAAGTTTTCAATGGAGTTAGTAAAGGTGACGTATTCTCCTTTTTCAAAAGCTACGCCTCCTCGCTTATCATTAACTTCCCAAATGGACATGGTCCTGTTGACATCTGTTGCCGTGGCCACAACTCCTGCATTTCTAATGGTGAAGAGGGATTCTTGACCGATGGCTATTCCATCTAAGAACCCCTTTCTAATAACAAAGGTCTTTTTAGAAGTTGAAACAGTTTGAATGATAACTAGTTTATCCGCAGCCTGGGCCGCATTGGTTAAGGCGAAGATGATAAATAGGATAAAATAGACAATTTTCTCTCTCACCATAATATTATAGCAAAGCTTTTCCCTAAATTTTTAAAGGGTTAAGGCTTTCCCCTTAGGCCATGGGCCCTTATCTCCGATAAAAACACTATGAAAAAGCGAATTGCCATTGCAGTGGGAGGTTTGGGGATTTTAACCTCAGTATGGATCCTCTCGTGGAGTCGGTATCAAGATGATATTAGCTCACCGTCTGTTAAAGAAGAGGAAGAAAAGAAGAGTGAGAAGATCACTCCAAGGCGATACCGCTCTAAGAGGGTTCCTGCCACTAAGATAAAAGTTAATAAGGCCTTTAAGAAGATTCATTTTGAATCACCTTTAGTCATGAAAGATTTAAAACCAAAGGCTAAAGCGGGTGTCATCATTCATCCAACGGAGAACATCACCTCTGGTAATTTCACCTATGGAGTGGCCAGTAATATAAAAGTTGTTCCCATCTCAGAAGGGCATCTTTTTGATGATTCACAGATTGTTGATAAGAAGTTTGGAAAATTATTCGTTAAGGAACAGAGGGAAAAAGGGGACGCCCTTATTTTACATAATTCAAAGACAAGACAACTTGCCATCATGACCGGCGTCTTTAAAATTAAGCTTCATGACTTTGATAACTGGAGCAGCCTTCAATCTGAATATAACCTAATTCTAGAAGGGAACTTTCCGGGTATTAGGCTAAGCCTCCTTAAAACAGAGGATACCTCAAAGGCCCCTATGCTATTAGAGCAGCTTAAAGAGGACCCTAGGATAGAAAGAGTAGAGCTTGAAATCCTAGAGAATCCACCCGTGATAAAATAATCATCATTTCTTAATCACTTTTCAGCTATTTAGATTAATTGACTCAAGTAATTCCCATAATCTCCGTTAAGGAGAGTGTAAAGGTCAGTTATAATGAAGATGATGCTAGGATTAAATCTATTTAAGATAACGATAATGTTAAGCCTCTTAACAATGATCTCTTGCGTTCCAACCCCCGGAGAAAAGACAAATTCTGGAAAACAAAAAGCTGGGGCAACTGTAACTTATGTCCCAAACTCGACCCCTTTTATAAGCGGTACTCCTACCGTGATTGCAAGGCAGGATGAGTACTACTCTTGGTCTCCAACAGTTCTTACTACGGGGCTTACTTTTTCAGCGGTCAACTTACCTAGCTGGTTAAGTGTGAACCCTTCTACTGGAACCCTCAGTGGTATCGCTCGCAATAGTGAGAATATCAATAATCTTTATATAAGGGCCACGCGGGATAATAAATACACTCAGCTAGGCCCTTTTTCTCTTCAAGTTTATGGTGATCCTTTAAAGGAACATGCATGGCATTTGAGAAACGATGGGCAGAAGAATTTTTCAATCACTGGGGGAACAGCTGGGATTGATATCAATATAGAAACTTCAGTTTTAAATGGTGATCTTGGTAATGGCGTTAGTATTGCCGTCAGTGATAGCGGACTTGATATTGATCACCCTGATCTTTTTGCTAACGTTCTAACCCCTCGCTCTAAAGACTACACCTTAGCAGCTCCTTATTATGGAGACCCTGGTGTTGCTGATGGGGGAGATCATGGGACTTCTGTGGCTGGTCTTATCGCTGCGACAGGATGGAATGGAATTGGCTCAAGAGGAGTGGCGGCGGAGGCTAAAGTGGCTGGGCTTAATTATCTTTCTGAAGATGTAACTCAATCAACGGCAATTGAACTTGATCAGGCCTCTGATGACTTTGATATTTATAATTATAGTTATGGGGCTGACTTTATGCCTATGAAGTTATCCACTGATTCAACTTATGTTGATCAGTTAAAATACGGAGTTGATTCTCAAAGAGGAGCCAAGGGAAGTCTTTATATAAAAAGTGCAGGGAACTCTTTTCAAGAGTGTGACTTCTCTTATAGTTTTACTTTTGCAGGTTTATTTTGTTTTTCTCATAACTCAAACCTTGGAACAGGAGGAGAAGTCCCTTGGATCCTGACGGTTGGGGCAACTAATGCTCTTGGAATAAAATCATCTTACTCCTCTCATGGAAGTAACCTTTGGGTATCGGCCCCTGGTGGAGAATATGGCACAGAGACTCCTGCTATGATGACCACTGATGTAGCTGGTTGTGGTGAAGGTTATTCACGATTTGGTCTCCCTGGGGTTCCTTTTATTTCAGGAGGAGATGGAAATACCAATTGTGATTATACTCATCAATTTAATGGAACCTCTTCCGCGGCCCCTGTGGCCAGTGGGGTTGTGGCCTTAATGTTAAGTGCTAATCCAAGTTTAACTTGGAGGGATATCAAGCATATCTTGGCCAGCACTTCTTCAAAGATAGACGCTCTTTCAAGTACGACGGTTGTTGATTCAAGCTTTGATTTTGACAATGGGCCATATGCAACCATTACAAATTCGTCAATGAACGGTCATGTTTATTCTCAAGGGTGGGTAACAAATGGAGCGGGGTATAGCTTTCATAATTATTATGGCTTTGGCCAAGTCGATGCCGACGCTGCCGTTTCAATGGCAAAGCTTTATAGCGCCAATGCCTGGGGCCCGCTTCAACAAACAGATGCTACTTTAACAAGCTCAACCACGGCCGTAGGATCAATCATTCCTGACAACGATAAAGTCGGTTTAAGCCATTCGATTAATATTGCTTCATCATATACAGTTGAAGCAGTTCAGATTAAATTGAATATTACTCACCCTAGACCAGGGGATTTAGGAATTGAATTAACTTCACCTTCAGGAACTAAAAGCATTATTATGAACGTAAACAATTCGCTTCTCATCGGTCTTGATGGAGCAACTCCCGATTGGATTGATGATTATACAGACTCAGTCTTTCTCTCTAATGCTTTTTATGGGGAAAACTCTAATGGAAATTGGACCCTTAAAGTTATCGATGGTCTTGGAAGTAATACCGGGGATACGGATCTAGATTCTGCTCCCGTTCAAGTGGGAACCTTAGTTAATTGGTCAATTAACGTAATTGGCAGATAAACGCCATTTCGCCAAAAATAAATGCTAATTACTCAGAACTTAGAATGGCTCTAATATTTGGCTATTCATAGGTAAGTCTCCGAAATTAATCCAAAAAGTACATATGAAGATTCCTTGACCGCCTTCGGGGGGAAAATATCACTATAGAGGGTTTTATTAAAGTTCAGCCTCTAAATGGGCGAAAAGGAGATACGAGGGTGTGGGACCCTCATATTAAAGGTTAGATGAAGAAAATAGGATACATAACCATATTCATGTTGGTTTTCTTGGTGGGCTGCCTTGGCGGTGCTTCTAAGAAAACAGAAAAGCCTGACTGCGCGGCTGGACAAACTTTTGATTCTCCTTCGAGATCATGCCAAGGCGCCATTGTTACTCAACAGGTTCCTACCCCAACTCTTTCTGCTCTTTCTCTTCTTGAGGATTCAGGAAAGACTAATGTTATATTAACTTATACTGATATCAATAGTGATCTTGCCTTTACTTGTACCGTTACTTCTCTTGATACAAACCTCTATACAGTTCTCCCACTTTGTAACTGCACAGGTGGTGTTTGTTCAATCAACCTAACACCAGACGCTAACTTTAACGGAAGCGCTGATTTCTTTTATTCTGTTCAAGATGACGATGGAACGAGCGCAACTCAGTATGTGGCCGTTACAGTAGCTTCAATCAATGATAAGCCAACTGTTTCAAACTTTTCTGTTACAGTTAACGAAGACACGGCCATAGCCTCAGTAAATGTGGCCACCGCTGCTTCAGTTGATGACTCTTTAGGAGGGGCTCCGAGTGAGAATAATACTCCTTTAACTTATTCCGTGATTACTCCACCTTCTAAGCATTTAACTTACTCATTAACTTCAACAGGTACTCTTGATTATACTCCAGCAACAAACGAAGAGTTTATAACCAGTGATCAAATGGTCATTCGTGTCTCAGATTCTTTAGGTGCCACTGAAGATATTACAGTTACTTTTAATCAAGGAGTCATCTTTGATGATAACCCTATAGCCACAACGACGGCAGGGACTTTCTCTCTTGCCTTAACTGAAGATACAGCCGCAGTTTTTTCTTCTGCATCTTCCACAAGTCAACTGGCCTTTACTGAACCTGATACAGCTCACTTTGCTTTACCTGATGTTTATAATTGTGTGGTTAACCCTGATTCTGTAACAGGAGGGGATTTCTTTCAAACCAGTGCATGTACTTGTGAAGTCAATACTGTAACTGGGGCAGGTACCTGTACGGTCTCAGTCCTTCCAAAGCAAAACACTGACAGCTCCGCTAATTCAAGTGCGGGACCATTAGTGGCCTACTATGTAAATGATGCCACTGAAGTTGTGACTTCAAATCAACAAACCTTTAATGTTCCTATTACTGATGTTAATGATCCTCCTGTAGCCTATTCGGCTTTAGGTGTGACTTTTGCTGAAGCTGCAGGAGCTACTCATGTGGCTGGGGCCCAGGCCCTTACTATTGCCGATGCATGGGATGAGATTCCTGCCTCTGTAACTTATGCTATCGTAACACCACCAAGCGCTGGTACCTTAGCTTCTTGTATGGACGCAGGGTCAAGTTTTACTAAAACCGGTTGTACTTATACTCCTACTAGTGGGAACCTACAAAATACGGGGACTCCATCAGCGGCAACGTGGACATTAGCTGGGGAGATCGCCTTTGCTTCATTAGTTCCAGGGACTTCATCAAATTCAACGACTATAACGATAGCCGCAGGTTTTAATATTGGGAATGATCCACAGATCATAGTTGATCCTGCCACCGACGCTATTACAATCTATGTAGATCAAGCGGGGACGACAGCAGCCACTGATATTACAACGGCCTTAGCTGCCCATAGCATCGCTTCAAACTTAATTTCAGTTACGGCAACTCCTGGGAATGTTTCAACTATAGGGCTTATTCCTAGAGTGGATGGAACTGGAGGCTATGCCGATTCATTTACCTATACGGCAACAGATGGTTCAGGAACTTCTCAAACGAGAACAGTTTATATAAGCATTACTGCGACAAACGATAATCCGGTAATTTGTAATTATAGTAACTATAATGATCTAAACGCTTGTGGTGGTCTTGGTTGTGTCGCTGATTCAAACCCAGATGATCTATCAATTTCACCAACTACTCATACAGCTAGTAAACCGATTGTTTTCTTTAATAAAGCAGAAGGTGTTTGCTGGAAATCCACTAGTGTCTCTAATTGGGAATTACAAAGTGGCTCTTTTATACAGGATGTTCTTGTTAATGAAGGTGAGGGAACCTTTGTCATTAACAATATAGGGATTGATGAAGGTGGTGCAGGCTCTGAAGACTCAGATACTATTGGGGTCACTTCAATTGTTTCAGACAATCTTATCTTGGTTCCAAATGGAAGTGTTCGTCCTTACTTTAATAATGTTCTTCAAACTGTTGGCGCTATGCCAGGAGTTGCTTTCGGAGGAGCTACAAGTGAAGGGGAAGGGATCTTCCGCTTAGACATCACTCCCCAGATTGGTGTTACAGGAACGGCGAATATCACAATTACAACTGAAGACTTATCAGGTGCCAGTGCTAGTTATCAATTTGCTTTTACAGTAAATGGATTTTCGGCCATTCATAATGGTTGGAAGAATATTACAGCAGAAGGTCCAAAGTTTAATAAATTTGATCAATTCATTGAAGACTCTGCCGTTACTGGAGATGAGAACTTTGTTTGTTCATTCAATGTTGATAAATGTAATTCAGGGGGAATCTGTAAAGGAACTTCGACCCCAGATGGTGTGGTTACAGCGGATGCTGCTAATGTTCTTTATTATGATTCTGCTAATAATCAATGCTATAAAGCTGCAGCTGCTGGAACAACTTGGACGGCCTTGAATACTTACTGCGCTGTCACTCCAAGTTATCTTATCACTGATTGTAATGCCCTTGGTGCAAGCTGTATCGGAACAGCAGATCCAAATGGAACCTACACAGCAACAGAGAGAAACCAATTCTTTTTTGATGAAACCAATTCCACTTGTTATAGGTCTACGGCCGCTACTAATAGTGACTGGGTTGTTTATAATGCAGCTGGAGAGATCACCATAGAGTGGGAGTCCTTTGACCCTATTCCTGCCAGTGAATCAATCTCTGAATACCAAGTCTTTAGAAGATTAGAGAGTGATCAATTCAATTATAATGCTCCTATTAATAGAGAGACTATTTCTTCAGCAACAACGAGCTTTACGGATAATGCCATTAATTCAACTTATCCACCGATTCCAAATACGGTTTATTACTATGAAGTAAGGCCAATCATTCAAGGAATTTCAACTAATACAGATGAAGTCTTTAAGCTTTTAAGAGTTCTCTCTCCTCCAGATAATACGGTCTTCGTGCATAGATGGATGGTAAATAATTCTATGTGTAAGCTTATGAACTCAACTTCAATAGATCCTAATAATAATTATAGATGCTCGTACGAAGGCCCTGGTGATAGTGGCGGTGTTCCTGGTGGAAACTTTTATGATATCGGGCAAGATTTAATAGTTGATCGTTTTGAAGCTGGTTGTGATTACTCTGGAGCTCCTACTTGTAGTGGAACAGCTGATGGAAGCTGTATCGGGATCAATGATCCAATTACTGATACTTCAATCTTAGCCACGGCCGTAGGTGATATCTATTATTCAAGATCAAACGGTAAGTGTTATTCGGCAACAGGTACAGGGGCAGGAAATTGGGCAGAGGTTAGTGGAGCGACTGCAATAGCTGGTTATATTAAGGGCCATCTTCCTCCATTAGTGAATATTTCTCAGGCCAATAGTGATACATTTTGTTCAAATCAAACATGGAGTCAAACGGGCTCTATTGGATTTGCGGCTCCGGCAGCCATTTCAAAGTCACTTCCTTCAAGAAAAGAACAAATGGCCTATAGCCTTTGGGATACAGATAATAATACTGATGCCAATCTAACGACAATTGAAACTGGGCTTTCTTTAAACAGTTCAGCAAAATGTAATAGCTCTCAGGCCAATGGGTTTGCTGCAACTTACTCAGATGTTGCCGTCCCAGATTCAAATACTTTTTACTCCCTACCGGGAACGGCAACTTCTAATATTAGAAGTATGATGACAGGTAGTAATCAAACAAATACTTGTAAGTCTCGTTTTGGAGTTCAAGATCATGTTGGAAACGTAGCTGAGTGGACGAACGAAAGATTCAATTGCCTTAGTACTTGTCCTTATTCAAGAACGGGTTGTGATACAACTGATAATCAATGTACAGGGGGAGGAGATCCTTCAGGAACCTTTACTGCGGCTATTGGGACTTATTATTTAGACGGAGCCACTTGTTATGTTAACACTGACGGCCTAACCACATGGTCTGATGTTACTTTAACAAACGCCGGGGACCGCTTTGGAGCCTCTTTTTGTGAGGCCCAGGTTACTGGGGATACAAGCGCTCTTGGAACAACTGGCACGGATATGCGATACGGTGATGGATCTGATCAATGGTTTAAGAAATACTTATTAGACGGAGCTATAGGTCCTTGTGTGGACTCTAACTCAGACGACGCTTGTGATGGAGGCATCGATTCTTGGGCCTTAGAAGATGAGAGAAACAGCGCTGGCCGCTTTGTCATACCAATGGGTCTTCCTGTTGTTACTGATTTTAACTCAAACTTTTCTTCTTCAAACATCCTTGATTTTCTTTTTGAAATCGGGCCAACTTCTGGGATCACTTCAACTCAACTTAGAGATGATATCGTCAACTTTGATACGGCCACAATTGCTGCCGAGGCCACAGGTTGTGGTGGAATGGCCACTGGCGGATCGTACCTAGATGGAACGGGAGCTGGAGTCTATGCCCTTGAACTTCTTCCTTGTACGGATTCTGCTAGAAGCTATCTAACCATTGGGGATATCACCATTGTTCAAGTGGGAACAGGCGTAACTCCAAACCTAGAGTTTATAAACGCCGCTGCCAATACACCTACAGAAGTAGTCTCAGCTAATGCGGTAACAGGGCAGATCCAAGTCACTCTTAGAGATACGGCAGGAAATGTAACTTCTGTCCCTAAAGACATTGTAAGCGCCATTAATACGGATGGTGTGGCCTCTACCTTTGCTTTTGCCATTGTTAGTGGAAATGCCAGTACGGTTCAGTCCGCTGCTGGGCAAACAAACTTTACAGAAACAGACAAGAAAGACGCTATGATCGATGTAGGCTTTAGGTGTATTGCACCCGTCACCGGATACTCAGAATAACGCAATGTTTCTCTAATCTAAGGTCTTGATTCCTTTACATTCATAAAAAGTAAACTTTTTAAGAGAGCTGGCTCTTGCTACTATTTTCTTATCCAAGTTTAAAGGAATAAACCATGGCCTCATTTTTTTCAAAATTCAAAGAACAACCTAAGCATATAGATAGGCCTAAGGGTAAGGTCATCTCTTTTCTCAATCAAAAAGGCGGCGTGGGTAAGACCACCATGGCCTATAATACGGCCTTTGCTTTAGCTGAAGAAGGGCATAAGGTTTTATGCCTAGATCTTGACCCGCAGGCCAATCTATCTCTTCTTTTTAACGCTGATAAAACAGGTGAGACTCATATCCATCACCTCCTTATCAACAGCATAAGAGAACTTAAGGCCCTTCATGTAAGCTCTTTGATTGATGACATCTTAATAAAAGATTCAGGCGTTGATCTTCTCCCGGCAGGACAAGAACTAAGTGGTTTTGAATTATCAGTAGCGGGAATCAATTCCCCTAGGCAGTTAATCCTTAAGAGCTTCCTAGAAAAGAATGATCTTTTAAATAGATATGATTATATCATTGTAGATTGTCCACCGACCCTTGGGCTTCTTGTTGTGAACATCCTTTGCGCTAGTCAAGGTGTGATGATTCCTTTTAAGGCCGATGAATTTTCAAGAAAGGGGCTTGCCCATTTTTATGATGTTCTAGGTGATGTTAGTGAAATGGGAATCACAAGAGCTCCTGATGTCTTGGCCCATATTCCTAATATGGTAGACCTAAGACGAAAACAAGAATCAAAAGATTTACAAATTATAACTGAAGACCGAGCAGGGGCCCTTACGGTAGATCCATTTTTCAACCGAGCTCAGTTAGTAAAAAGCCAGGCTCAAAAGAAGTCGGTTTTTTCTTATAAGGCCAAAGAATACTTACCACTGCAAAAACAGTTTAGCGGGCTAGCAGGAATCATTACTAAATGGAACGAACAATATGAGCACTAAAAGTAAGAACCCTTTATTTGTTGTGACTAATAAAGGCCAAGATGTTGAAGAAGCGACGAACCTCTTTGATGCCCTGGTTAAGAAATTAGGCCTCGCTCCTGTGATCTCGATACTTGAGGGAATCTTACAAGAACTTTTGAACAACGTAACAAGCTACTCGGGTTTTCTGGTCTTAAAGAGTTTTATCGACGAGTTAGTTCTTAACCTAGAAAGGTTGATTAAAAAGCTTGATCCGATCCTGGCCTTCTCTCTCTATAAAAGATAGTTATTTTCCTCTTTAATCATTTCCTTGTTCTCCTATAATAGAGAGGAATGATTAAAAAACTCTTCTATCTTATTTCAGTCATCATGATTGTTTACACAGGAATGATGTTCCGCTTACGTCCCGGGCAAATGTTTAAAGGGAAAAGTGCACCTAAAGAAAAAACGGCGATGGTTCGAGAAAAGCCAGCCGTGAGTAAGGCCTTTGAAATATCTGAAGAAAGAAAAGTCATCCTATTAAATTTCACTGGCAATGTTGAAGTCGTGAAGAAGGGACAAAGAGTCCCAGGCGCTAGGGGAATGGTTCTAGGGTTTAAAGATGAGATTTATACTTCTAGAAAAAGCGTCGCCATCTTAAGTTTTGCTAATAATTCAACCATCAAGATCTTTTCAGGTTCTGCGTTTAAGATTACAAAGATTCAAAGCCGTGAGAGGTCTGATTCTAATATGCAGTATAATCTTTTCGAACTTAAGAGGGGAGCCTTATTGGTGGATTTTATCAACCAAGGCAAGAGCCACTTCTTAGAGATTACCTCTCCCGTTTCAAAACTGCAGATTAGAGGGACACAATTTCTTTACTTACATAATGAAAAAAAGAGACGGTCTCAACTAGCGGTTAGAGAGGGGATTGTTAAGGTCTTTGGGGCCAACCCAAAGAAATCAAAATTTGTCTTAGAAAATCAAGGTACTCTCGTTAAAGGTGATGGAAAGTTAGAAGAAGTCATTGAGGATAAGTGGGTGGAGAAGATCAATTGGTCAAAGCTTGCTAGGGGGAGTGGCATAGACTTGTATGATCCTAAGGCCAGTAATCTTGTTAAAGATAAATGGAAGAAAGATCGAGCTTCAAAGCAAAAGTATACAATGGCACAAGTGAGCAAGAATGTAGGAAAAGCAGCTTCAAAAACAAAGGCCGGCGGCATGATCAAGTCGGTGGTGGGAAAGGTATTAGAAGTAGGCGGCGCCATTGCTGAAAAAGGAGTTAGCACTTTTAAGAAGGCCAATCCTGTTTCAAAGATCAATGAAGTCGGAGCAGATGTTAAGAACTTTGAAGACGAGCAAAAAAAGAAGCAGGCCCTTCTTGATTCTCTTGAAGAGAATTAAAAGAAGTTCATAAGCGGCAGGCCAATAGAGAGTCCGGCCATCTTAGAGACAAAACCATTTTGACCCCAAGTTATATAGTTAAATTCCCAAAAAGGACCTTTTCCCCAGCGGACCCAGGTATTGGTGTATTCAACTTCGCTTTGAGTGGAGAGAAACATACCAAAGCTAATAAGGTAGTTCTCTATACCAAAAGCATTCTTATAATTAATCTCAGCCCCTTGAGGAAAGATGACTTTATTTTGCGCTTCAGATAATCCATTTCCTTGTTTAAAATAGAGCCCCTGCGCTCCTAAGAGAGGAACAATCTCAAGGCGTCCGTCGAGGGCGTCAGCTAGCTGGTAAGCAAAATAGAATCCAGAGTTATTAAAGATAGTCTTATTATAAGCAAGGGCATCAAAGACTCTGACACTGGTATGGCGAGTCAGGTCTAACTTTCCATAGAGGTAGAGAACGGGAGCAACCTTCCAATCATCCTTTTTAATGACTGATTCACCATAGACACCGGCCGGTCCAAAACCAAAAGCGGTTTTTAATCGGTGTAATCTTTTAGGAAGCCTGGCCTTTACCTGGACAGTTTTTTTCTTACCCTCTTGATCTAAGATAGTGAAAGTGACTGGAGAGTTATCTTTGATGAAAGTGGTGTAGGGAGGCTTCTTGCCATTGATAAGTTGAATATTCGTGGCCGAAAAAGTAACTTCTAAAAAAGGCTTCTCATAGCCCCAAGTTCCTACTCTTTCTAAGCGGCAGCCAACACTCATATAAACATCATCAAGACCTGTTATATTGAGCCCATACTTAACGCAGCTATAATCAATAAGCTTAGTGTTCTTTTTTTTGTCGATGATCTCCGAAAAAGTGTGAAGCTTCTCAATAACAGTATTGCTCTGGATGACTTTGATAACGCCTGGATCAAATAAGCTGACAAATAATTCTGTATAAAGATACTTTCCCCGTTTTTGCGGGATAACACTCTTGCCAGCAAATTCGATATGAATATTGCTTTGTCCCTTTAAGATATGAATCGCCAAGCGGGCGCGAGGGGTTAGGAGGTTACTTTTATTTCTTATCCATTGCACAGAGCCTTCAAGAAGGTTTGCTTTTACAAAGGGGCTTTTGAATTCCTTTTCTACTTTAAAATCATTGAGATCAAGGGGCACTCTAGACTTACCAATTTGAACCGGTCCAAAGGAGACACTAAAGGCGCTGTCTCCGGCTAAACTATCTGTTGAAGAAAAGAGTAGAACAAGGGCAAGGGCTAAAAAGAATGAGGCGTGGATTTTCATAGGGGAAAGTGTAACAAAAGCCGTGGTTAACGGGAACGGTATCTAAGTTTTTTTTTGTCTTTATGAACTGCGCCATGTTCTAAAGCAGCTTCCTTAGGTAGTTCCTTCTTTAGAACCCCGGCTTGCCCCGTTGAAACTTCATCTACAATCCATTCAACCTTAGGCTTTATCTCATTTTCACCAGGGAGGTTAACCTCCACTGTCTTTGAGGCCTCTTCTAAAAAGCTTAGCTCATCATAAAGGCTAGTTTCGCTAGCTCCTAAAGCTAAAGGGCCCAAAAAAAGGAGCAAGGCCGCTTGTCTAATAGTATTGAGATTGGGTACAAACACTCTTAAATGATGACATATAATGAAGAAGATTCAAAGCTAAGCTCTTATGATTACGAGTTACCAGAGGAACTTGTCGCGGAGCGTCCGGTTCCTGATCGAGCATCCTCTAGGCTCCTTATCTATAATGAAGAAACTGACTCCGTTGATCACGCTCAGTTTACTAAGATAATCGAAGAGCTACCAAAGGGCAGCACCTTGGTTCTTAATAGATCAAAGGTCTATCCTTGTAGGCTCTTTGGAAAAAAGGAAACCGGGGCTAAAGTAGAAGTCTTTATCCTAAGTTTAGATTCTGTTGATGGAGCTTATCCTGTTTTATTAAAAAGCAGTTCTAAAAAAAGGGTGGGGGATAAGATCCTTTTTGAAAAAGGATTAAGCTGCACTATCTCTAAGGTTCTAGAAGGAACCTTTGAGGTTAAGTTCTCAGGTTATAGCGCTAGAGAAGTTGTAGAACAAATAGGCGTCGTGCCTCTTCCTCCTTATATAAGAGGGGGCCTCTCTGATGAATTAGATAAGAGCACTTATCAGACAGTTTATGCTAAAGAACTAGGCTCAGTAGCCGCCCCCACGGCCGGGCTACACTTTACTCCAGAATTAATTGAGAGCTTAAAAGAAAAAGAGATACAAGTGGCTTATGTGACCTTGCATGTGGGCCTTGGAACCTTTCTTCCGGTGAAAACTGAAGAGATAGGCGAACATAAGATGCATAGTGAAAAGTACTTTGTTGATAGTGAGAACTTAGAATTGATTAAAAAGGCCAAAAAGTTAATTTGTGTAGGAACGACGAGCCTTAGGGTTTTAGAGTCAATGCCTGAAGACTTAGCCGCAGATCAGGTCTATGAAACCGACATCTTCCTCCATCCTGGAAAGAAAGTCAGGTCAATAGACGGGATGATTACAAACTTTCATTTGCCTAAGAGTTCTTTGATCATGCTTGTGAGTGCCTTAGTGGGAAGAGAGAAAACATTAGAATTATATAAAGAGGCCATTGATTTAAGATACCGCTTCTTTAGTTATGGGGATGCAATGCTGATAAAAAGAAAGGGGCGCTGGTCATGAGTTTTTTTACTTTAGAAGGAACCTCACAAAATGCCAGGGCCGGAACTATTAAGACTGCCCATGGTGATATTCAAACTCCTATTTTTATGCCCGTAGGAACAAGAGGGGCGATCAAGACCTTAGAGACTTCTCATATTGAATCGATGAAGGCCCAGATTATTCTAGGCAATACTTATCACCTTTATTTAAGGCCAGGTCATGAATTGATTGAAAAAGTAGGGGGCGGTCTCCACGGTTTTATGGACTGGAAAGGCCCAATCCTCACTGACTCGGGGGGCTTTCAAGTCTTTTCTTTAAGTGACTTAAATAAAGTGACTGAAGAAGGGGTCAAGTTTAAGTCTCATATTGATGGCAGCTATCATATGTTCACTCCAGAGAAATCTATGGAGATTCAAAAAGCCTTAGGCTCTGATATTGTCATGGTCTTTGATGAGTGTCCGGCCCTACCTGCCACTAAAGAGGCCCTCCATAAATCAATGGAGCTTACCTTAAGGTGGGCCAAGCGTTGTAAAGACTATGAATTAAAGCCCCATCAAAACCTCTTTGGCATTGTTCAGGGGGGTCTTCATCATGACATTAGAATGGAATGCTTAGAGCGCTTAGAGGAACTAGATTTTCCAGGCCTTGCCCTTGGGGGCCTTAGCGTTGGAGAAAAGAATGAAGAGATGGTTGAGTTCTTAAATGATTTTACGCCTAAGATGCCGGCCCATAAGCCTCGCTATCTAATGGGAGTTGGAAAACCCCTCGATATCTTAAATGGAATCCGCGCTGGGATTGATATGTTTGATTGCGTTCTTCCAAGCCGAAACGCTAGAAATGGGCAAGTCTTTACCTTTGATGGGCCCATGAATATAAAGAATGAAAGATATAAAGAAGACCCTAAGGGCATTGACCCTGAACTTAATTGCCCACTCACAAAAAGATACAGCCGTGCTTACTTGCGTCATTTATTCAACGTCGGAGAGTACACGGCAGGACTTCTCATGACTTACCATAACCTCTACTTCTTTCTAGAGTTGACGCGAAGGGCAAGGGAAGCTATTTTGCAAGGGAAGTTTGACGTCTTTTATGAGTCATTTTATAAACGCTACACAGCTAATCAAATAAGTTAAATCTTGGAGACAGAATGGATTTTTTATTTTCAGCAGCATACGCTCAAGAAGCCGGAGCAGCCGGACAACCAAACGCCATGGCACAGTTCGCACCCTTTGTTATTATCTTTATCATCTTCTATTTTCTCATGATTCGTCCTCAGAAGAAGAAGCTTCAAGAAGAACAAGTAATGTTAGATTCTTTAACTAAAGGTGATGAAATCTTTACGAAATCAGGTATCATCGGAACTATTCACGGACTAACAGATAAAATCATCACGTTAGAAACTGAAGGTGGAAACAAATTAAAGGTTCTTCGTTCTCAAGCCGGCGGTAAGGCCAGCATGATCTTCGAAGATAAAAAGGAAAAATAATGTTTGGACTAGGCGCAACAGAAGTCGTTGTTATTCTTATTTTAGCACTGATCTTTATTGGGCCTAAAAAACTTCCCGAGCTCGCCAAAGGGCTCGGCAAGGGTCTTCGCGAGTTTCAAAAAGCCAAAGATGATCTAATGACTCAGGTAAATGAAGAAGTTGAAGACGCAAAGCTTGATGAGTTAATCGAGCAGAAGAAAAAAGAAGAAGCCGACAAAAAGATCACCGGCGTCACAACTGACGCAGCAGAGCAAAAAGCCGACACTGAAAAACTCTCTTAAGATTCTAAAAACTTAAGTCTTTTAAAACTAAGACCTTCTCGCTTATAATAGCCTTCATCTATAAAGAAGGAATTTTAAATGAAAAGAAGTTGGTGGTATCGATTTACCTTTCTCTTAATTGTAACAGTCATGTCTATTGTGGTTGTTATCCCAACAGCAATGAACTTTGGGGAAGAGAGTAATTATCCCGTTAAATCTAAGATCAATCTAGGACTCGACCTTCAGGGTGGACTCTATATGATCTTAGGAATTGATTTTAACAAGGTCTACCTTGATGAGATCAAAGGCTACGCCAGAAGGATTGAGTTTGTTCTCAATGACGATGGTATTGGCGCTAAGGTTGGAGTCGTTGATAAAACTGAGATCTCAGATCCGAGGCATTCAATTATTTTAACAAATCCAGCAGACGCTTCAAAAGCAAAAGACAGAGTTAGGCAATACTTTGGAAGTTACTTAAGACTAACGGCCGAAGAAGGAGCGACTCTACAATTTGGTATGGCAACTGTTGCTAAGACTCAAATTGAAGAGCAGTCTGTTTCAAAATCAATTGAAGTTATTCGAAATAGAATTGATGAGTTTGGTGTAACTGAACCAGAGATTATTTCTCAAGGTAACGATAGAATCATCGTTCAGCTTCCTGGTGTTAAAGACATTGATAGAGCAAAAGAACTTATCGGTAAAACCGCTAAGCTTTCTTTTAAGATGGTTAACGATGAAGTTTCTGGGGCAACTGTTCAGGGCTGGATCGACGAAGCCACAGCTGCTGGAATTGTTTATAAAAAAGGAGAGAGGTTCTCTCTTTATATAGCAAAACTAAATGATCACTTAAGATCTAAGTTTCCTCCAGGCTTTGAACTTGCCTTTGAGAAGAGAGTTTCAAAGTTTAATAACGAAACTGAAGCTCAGATTCCCTACTTAATCGAATCAAACCCAAAGTTAACTGGGGATGAACTGCAAGATGCAAGAGTTCAGATTGATCAGCAAAAGAATGAGCCTTATGTTTCTCTTGAGTTTAAGTCCCAAGGGGCAAAACTCTTTGAGCAATTAACAGGTGATAATGTTGGTAAAAGAATGGCCATCGTCTTAGACGGTAATGTTTATTCAGCTCCAAACATCAATGAGAAGATCGGTGGTGGTCGCGCTCAGATTACTCTTGGCCGCGGTGGCTTTGATCAATCAATGAGAGAGGCTAGAGACCTTGCCTTAGTTCTTAGAGCCGGTGCCCTTCCTGTGCAGCTTGATTTTCAAGAGCAAAGATCAGTGGGGCCTTCCCTTGGTCAAGATTCAATTGTGAAAGCTCGTTACGCTTCAATCATCGGTTGTATCGTAGTCTTCCTTTTCATCCTCATCTATTACAAGATAGCCGGTGGAATTGCGATGATGACCCTCTCTTTAAATATTCTTTTCATCCTAGCTTGCTTAGTAGGACTTGAGGCAACTCTAACTCTTCCTGGTATTGCCGGTATCGCTCTTACAGTTGGTATGGCCGTGGATGCGAACATCATTATCTATGAGAGGATTCGAGAAGAGATACGAAAAGGTGTTGGAAACTACAAGGCCGTGGAAAGTGGGTTTGAATCAGCTTTTCTAACGATTGTAGATGCAAACATTACAACCGCCCTTGCTGGTATTTGTTTATTAAATTTTGGTACTGGTCCAATTAGAGGTTTCGCCGTCACACTGCTTATCGGAATTGTGGCCACTGTTTATTCAGCCTACTTTGTAGGGAAGCTTTTATTTGAATTATATATGAACAAAGTAGAAGGCCAGGACCTTTCAATTTAAGAAAAGGATTATTTTTATGATGGAAGTAGTTAGACACGATATAAATATAAACTTCATCTCGAAGTTCCCAAAGACGGCAGTCGTCTCACTTATCTTAGTTTGTCTTAGTTTATTTGGACTATTCTCTAAGATGAAGTACGGAGTCGACTTTAGAGGGGGAGCGGAAGTTCAAGTTAAATTCGCACAGGCCATGAACCTCGATGAAGTTCGTACCACTCTTGTTAAGAATGGCTTTAAAGGAGCTGTGGTTCAAACTATTGGTGAGAAAACTGATAATGAATACCTTATTAAGGTTCAAGCTTCTGATGAAAACTTAAATGAAGTGACTGAAAAGATGTCTCTTCTTTTAAATAAGACTTATAAGAATGAAGGCTTAAACATAAGAAAGGTTGATATTGTTGGACCAAAAGCTGGAGCTAACCTGAGAATCTCTGGGTTTCAGGCCATGCTTTGGGCATTGATCGCTATTATGATCTATATTGGTCTGCGTTTTGATTTTAAGTATTCTCCAGGAGCCATTGTGGCGCTCTTTCATGACGTCACTATTATCCTAGGAGTCTTCGCTTTTACGGGAACAGAGTTCACACTTCAAACAGTTGCGGCCCTTCTTGCGGTGATTGGTTACTCTGTGAATGATACGGTTGTTATCTACGATAGAGTGAGAGAGCATGAAGAAAAGCATGTAGGACGTGATCTTAGTGAGCATATTAATAATGCCGCCAATGAAACACTCTCTCGTACCATCCTAACTTCAGGTACAACTCTTTTTATCTCAGTAACAATGTTCATCTTCGGTGGTGGAGCTATTAAGGATTTCTTCTTTGCTATCTCACTAGGTGTTTTCGTTGGTACTTATAGTTCTATTTTTATTGCAGCCCCAGTAACGCTTTTCTTTGATCGCCTCAATTCAGGTAAATCAAGTTCAGCCGTTCGTGCATAATTTCAAAAAAATTTTAAAGATTCTCATACTGGTCTTCCTCTTAGGAGGACCAGTTTTTTCTCAGGACGATGCAGGAGTCGATATAGATTCCCTTGAATCTGACGTTTC
The DNA here is from genome assembly GCA_047630275.1 of Sulfitobacter sp. GTDB lineage: Bacteria > Bdellovibrionota > Bacteriovoracia > Bacteriovoracales > Bacteriovoracaceae. Next base: position 1,523,877 of record JBLHVN010000001.1, read on the forward strand.
AATCCCTAATGACATTAATAGGGAAGCTCCTGTTTATGCTGAGGATGAGCCTCTTCCCGGGGGGAATGAGGAAATGAATAGAGAGTTAAAAGAAAAAGGCATCACAAAGAATGATATCGGGGCCATGTTAGAGTCCCTAAGAAAGGTTGACCCTGAAGGCTTTAGAAAGATGGAGGCCGGTGAGCTTACTCCTGAACAGACCAATGAGATGATGAAAAATGCCCTCGCTAAGCTGCCTAAGAAGGACGTTATAAAGCTTATGGGTGGTACCAGTGGAATCCTGGCCGATAAGCTTAAGGCCGTCACTACAGGTCTTAATTCTGTCCCCTACGAGAGCGCACTGGCCAATATTAGGACTCAGATCGATAACTCTAAAGCTGCGCCTCTCTTTAAGATGGTGCCTAAATCTCATGAATTCGTAACTCACTTTTTAAGAGACGAAGAGGCCACTAGTAAGTTCTTCGGCATCGCAAAGGACCGTAACCGCCTCCTTAGCTTTGCCGGGGTGAATATCTTCTTGATGTTTGTAGGTTGGCGCTTAAAGGCCCGTAGGAAAAAGATGAACTACTCAGCAGGAGAGTCTTTTGCCAAGGGGTTTAATCAGTTCGTCGTCTTCAGTATGATCAAGCTTGGAGTGCTTTGGTTTTTCTTTTCTTTAGAGATCAAGTCCATCTGGGTTGTAGTTCAAAGAACTTATTCTTAATCGACACTTGGGATACAGGCAAAACGCTTATCTGGAGGTCTGATAGAAGTGTTAAGCCCAGAGGTTGCTCCCCCTTGACCGAGGTCTTCAGGAGCACGAATCGTGTACGTTCTTTGAGAAGACTTTTTAACATAAGGGTTCACTTCATCTGGTGGCCAGTAAAAATGAACTGTCTTTGAGGCTGAAGTAATCTCATCAGGCACAAAGTGCTGATTGTTTTCAAAGTAAAACCAAATCTTCTTTAACTGTCCTTCTCTGATCATAAGAAAATCACTAGGGGCTAAGTTAAAGGTTCCATCTCCATTAGGAATAACAATAGGCTCTCTTTCAGACATAAACAGACCCTCAGTATCAACGCCAACAACTTCTTTTAGAACTCTAAAAAGGTTGTCCCCAGTAGATCCGTTATACTCCTCTTGACCAGGGCAAAAGCCTCGCCCTGATTGGGGGTTGATAAAGGCCTGCATAATAAAACCTAAGTTAGGATTTGTGGTTGAAAGAGGGTAGTTAGGCCATGGCAGAAGGCCAAAGAGACCAACCGTTCTGACTTCATTGTATTCATTAAGGAGCCTATCCTCTAGGAGCTTATTGATATCGGGGTTTCCATCAGCATTAGCATCAGCAAAACGAATATCACTAAAGTCCCATAGGGCAAGGTGTTGTGGCACCAGCTCTAGTCTCGGATAAAGAGGAGAGTCGATGGCTCCATTTGTATTAACATCATGACAGATATCAAAGTTATTATTAGCAGGCATTGGCGGAGGAGTTGCATTTGAAGCAAACATATAATGAACTCTTGCCGCATTTTCAAAGTTGTTGTCATTTCCTTGGGTCCCGTCTCTAAAGATGCATGTGTATAAAGACGAAGGCATGATCTTGAGGGGAGTATTATTTGTGGTTGTTCCATCGTCCTGAGGAATACGGTAGATTTGAAAAGTATCAGAGCTAGCATTAGAGCCTGAGCCGTTTTCAACAATCTTGGCGATATAAACCTTATTGGTTTCTAAAGAGCCAATATTGGCCGTAAAGGTATTTGATCCCTGAGGGATATTGATCGTAAGAAACTCTTTTGAACTTCCATCATCAACCTCAAGCACACAACTAGGCCCGGTCTCTTCGTTGATCTCTACAGTACACCAATTAGCTAGTGTTCCAAGATCAGGATTCAGTTCAATATCAGGGCCTACAGTAACTGAACCATAGAGAGTCGCTGATTGATCAGCAGCATTTTTTCCTGAACAGAATTGATCACAGTTATTAACGATGTCTCGCTTGTTACCAATACAAGAACAAAAATCTTTCTTGATAAAAACTGAATTTTCTGGACGCTTAATGCCTGAACCTTCTAGACAAACAAATTGGGCTGAATCAATTTCGGCCAGGACTTGAGACTTACCTTCATCAGATAAACTGGTGCTATTTTGAACTTCTTCAATAGTAGTGGTGAGCTCTTCTTCACTAGCGGCATGGGTGATATCAGCAGGGCAGGCGCTTAAACAAGAAGCATCAGAAACTCTATAGGCCTGAGAACAACTAACGGTGCCTCCGCCTGTTCCGATTGAGAAGTCTTTAACCAGAGCTCGGCCCTTTCTACCTCCGTCACTAATACATGAAGTTAAAAGGCATAGGACGGCCCCTAGAGAGGCTAACCTCTTTAGTCCTAATCCGTATAAATCTCTTAATTCATGGTGCTTCATATCTTTTCTTACCTATAAGCTTTTCGTCAGTTATTCCCATGCTCTTTAGGCATTTCTTGCCTACTGCCTCTATTTTATCGCGAATATCCCTTATAAAGGTGGAAAGGGCCTAAGCTAGACATAAACCGAGTAATACTAGATACTTAACTAGTTTTGAAGGTAAATTCACAACTGAAAACCTGCCTCAAAATGGTGCCATGCAAGGAAATCGCGAACTTGTGTTATTATTTAAGAAATAATAGGCACTTAACCCTTTAGTTATTGGGCAAGGCTACCGAGAAGGTTAGTACAACTTACTGATAGTATTACATCCATAGAGGAGAGAGATATGACAAAGGCCGATTTGATTGCAGCTCTAGAAAAGCAAGCAAACATCACCCATAAGCAAGCTGAGACTGTAGTTAATATTTGTTTTGATAGCTGTATTAAAACTCTATATGAAGACGAAAGAATTGAGATCAGAGGATTTGGATCTTTCGCAAACAGAAACTACAAAGCCTACGAAGGACGTAACCCTAAGACGGGTAAGGTCGTTAAGGTACCACCAAAGAAAGTTCCTTTTTTCAAAGTGGGAAAAGAGCTAAAAGAAATGGTGGATGCTGGTAAAGATAAGTATGTTATCCGTGAAGCGTAGTGCATCATTTTAAATTTAATTAAAACAAGGAACCTCAGGGTTCCTTTTTTTTCGTCTGCTCATTGATAAAGCACCACAATTACATTAAATTATAAATCCCTTGTGAAGAAATTCATAAGTCTGAGGAGACGTGCTCGAGTGGTCCAAGGGGACAGTTTGCAAAACTGTAAAGCCGCCGGTTCAAATCCGGCCGTCTCCTCCATTTAAAAAGCCGCAGGTTTAACGATCTAGCGGCTTTTTTTTTTAACTAATTAATATTAATCGTGTTAGGTTTCAATTAGTTACAAACAAAACTTCTAAGCATTCTGTCTCTGACTGTCTCAAACTTTCACGCGTTGGCTACTTTTTGACTATCTTTTGGCTACGCTATACAGCGGCCAAACACTGTAGCCAAAAACGCCATGAGCCTCTTGAATAGGGGGTGTACGTAGCTATACTTAGCTATACAAAGTCTTCTCTCGTTAACCATCAACTGGTGCCCAGAACTGGACTTGAATACCTAGACTTTTAAGTTTTTGAATTTGTTAACTTTACTAATATTTACGAATATTTAACTACTACTTGCTCTTAACTATTTTTAGCTCTTTTTACCTATTTTAGAAAAAAGTGACCCCCTTTTGCCCCCCGGTTTAAGGGGCTTCTAGGTATCCAAGGTACTTTTCGTACACAAGATTTAAGTCTCCATAGGCAGAGACTTTGAAGGGAAGTGGAAGTACCTTAAGTTCTTTAACCAAGACTGTCCGTGTTAAATTCTACCAGTGTAAGACGGCGAATTTCAAATAGTTACTGATACCTAAGATTGTTAAAATAAGGATTTTGTAGTCTGACTCGATGAGTGTTATCCGTAAGGATTTAGATACTTGAGATAGGTTCATTGAGTTAATTTAACTGAAGGCGTTTTGCTAACGCAAGTCATAGCTATTGCATATAGTTAGAGATTTTTTATGCTTTAATAACAATAAATCTCTCTGAAACGTTTGTAATAAAGTTATCAACTTCTATTTGGTTGTTTTTAAATAATATAAGAAGTGACTCTTCTACGAATATAGATGCTATCTTATTTCTATCTTGGCCAGTCCCAAGGCTTACTGAATAGTCGTAGTAGTTCATAAAACTAACTACCGTCTTCTCTATCTTATAAACTAATGATCGGATTTTCTTATTTTCTCCTTTGGGATTATGCTGAAAATATTGAATGGCAATTGCTACTAGCTTTGCTTTTACTTCAACTTGAAACAAAAAGCTGATTATCTCTTCGAATGCTGTACTTAGATCCCTAGGCTCTTTTGAATTTAAAACTTGGATTACTTTGTTATCTATTCTTGAAACAGTTAAGCAAAGAGCTTGCTCAACTAAGTCTTCTAGATTTTTAAAATAGTGATAAAAACAACCCTTGCTGATGTCATTTTGGCCGAGGACCTTACTTACTTTTACCTTTTTCAAGGTAAAACTGCTTTCTTGAATTTCTTCAAAAAAAGCATTTATCACTTCATCCTTTTTAGAATGGCTTAGGAAACTATTCATTATTTTATAATTATCTAACCTAATAAAAAATACCATAGGCGTTCTGATATTGACAGACTAAAATGACCTAAAAGTCTGCTGGCTTTTATTGATGATATTTCAGTTTTGATATTTTTTTATTTAGATATGGTAAGTTCCTCAACTTTTAAGGCGAGATCTTCTAGGGAAAAGGGTTTTGCAAAAAAAGCGGCAAGATTAAGACTAGCCCTATTGGATTCTTTAACGATCAAGTTATTTCCAGAGCATAAGATGAAAGGAATGCTAAACTGTTTTCTTGAATTAAGAATTTTGTTAAGCTCGACTCCCGTTAGGACTGGCATATCATTATCGCTGATTATTAAATCTATTTTTTCTTGATCAATAATTTCTAAAGCTATAGCTCCATTTTTGGCTTCTAAGCAATTAAATCGACGTTCAAAGTACTCTCTTATCAATTCTCTGATTGGATCTTCATCTTCGACAATAAGAATTGTAGGCTTTTCTGATTTTTTAAAGACAGTCTGATTCATTGAAAACCTTAAGCTGGTTCATTGGAGCTTGTTGCTTTGTAGATAGATGTTAATTTAAAATAGGTATAAGCTTTTTTTTCAAAATTCTTTCTGACATTCAACTTGTTCTTTTCCCTTGTGTTCAGATAGAAAAATAGAAAATCATCTACAATATATTCGCTTAGTTCTTGAGTCGAAAAGGGTTCCCCCCAAGAGCTTTGTTGGAAAAGAGTGTCTATGGCGATTTTGATAGTCTTAGTAAATCTTTGGATACAATCTATATGCCATTCAAGACATACACTGCACTTTCTTCTTTCTTGTTTATACTGAGTCGCTAAAAAATGAATTTGTTTTTGAACAGCGTTGGTGAAGAGAAAGTCTAGTATTTGATTAACTTTCTCATTAAGAGGCATCTCATTTTCTGGAATGCCAACAATTCTTAAAACTTCTAGTTCAAATAAATTTAGAGTTGAGAGCATGGCCTTTGAGACAAGGTCTTCTTTATTTTTAAAATAATGATAGAAACGACCTTTGCTGATCTGATTTTTCTGAAGGACGTGGTTAGTTTTAATCTTGCTTAGATTTGAATTCTCTTTGTCTATTGCGTCAAAGAAGACATTGATAATATCTATTTTAGATTGTTTATTTTCCATAAACTAGTATTTTACATTCTACAATACAGCTTGTGAAAATTAGTTTACTATAAAATCAGACTTTTCGTTGTAACTAGTTTGTTGGTGGGATGTATTTAACAAAGAAAACAGATTTTTCATTTCGGGTTTTGATTTATCTCAAAAGGACTTCTGAGAGGGTAAAAGTCTCTGAAGTATCATCGTACTTCAATATTTCAGAAAATCATGTTCAAAAAATCTCCAATGACCTCCATTCCCTTGGGTTGATAGATACTTTTCGTGGCCCTTCTGGAGGTATGTTAATAAAAGAGGAGACCCTGGAGCTTTCTATTGATGAATTAGTTAAAAAACTTGAGGTTAACTTAGATATCGTTGAATGTTTCTCTCCTGGAAGTACTTGTACGATAGATGGACAATGCCGCCTCAAAGGTGTGCTAAAGTCCGCCCAAAATGCTTTTTTTGATGTTCTCCATGACTATAAATTGAAGGATTTGTAGGTTTTCTCAAGTGCTTCTAAGCAATTGAAAGTAATATAATCCTCTCAATTAACAGACAGATTTATAATAAAAGTCTGTTTATTAATAATTACAGTTATTCTCAGCACTTAAATCGACCGTAAACTGTTATGACATGTCGCATTTAAGCAGTATTCTACTTATTGGAATAGCGTTACTTTTTGGTTGTGGAAAGTCCAGCCAAGTAGCAAAAAGTTTCTTCTCTCAGACCCGAGACGTGAACGTAAGAATCGTTCCTCTCACCGCTGCGGGAACTTACCTGACCGGAAATGAGGTTAGGTTTAACGTGGTTTTTGATGAAGAGGTAACTCTAGAGAGGAGCTTCGATTTTGCAGTGAATTCTGGGGGAACTGCTAGCTGTTCTAGCCTTTCTAGTTCAAAGGAAGTCCTATGCTCCTATACGGTTTCTACTGGGGAGAGTTCTTTTGACCTAGATATAAACTCCAACACCAGCTTCTTAGACCTAGATGTGGTGAAGGCCACCTCTGATAATATGTTCTTAAACTTTATCCCTCCGAGGGATCATAGTTCAGGTGCTCTTAATGAGATTGGTACCTATATAGTCGATGGACTCGATTTAAATATCACCTCCCTCGAGTTTGCTTCATCTGACGGAAGTTATGGAATAGGGGATCAGGTACTCTTAGACGTTCATTTTAATTATGATGTTAGTTTAACTGCTGGAGTAGTGCCTTCAAAATTTTTACTAAATACCGCACCTACACAACAAGAAGCAATATTTTCAACTATCGTTGATACAAATACTATTCGTTATGCCTATACGGTTTTGTTAACAGATACTTCTGCAAGTCTAGCAGTTCTAAGCGGTGGAATCTTTAGCATTGAAGGAGATGTTTTTAGCAATACCCACGGAAGAGCTGTAACCCCTGATTTCAGCCTTTCGTCTACCGCAATTAACGGCTCGATTAGCGTTGATGGAGTTAGGCCGCTCCTAACGAATATAACTATATCTGAAGCCGATGGTTCATATGGGCTAGGGGACGTGATTAACTTTGAATTATCTTTTGATGAATCTGTAAGAGTAGATACGACTTCTGGAACTCCATCAATAGAATTAGAAACGGGGGTCACTGATCGATTCGCGGTTTTTACTTCAGGCAGCTCTAGTTCCACACTCGGTTTTCAATATACAGTTCAAGCGGGTGATAGCTCTAGTGACTTATCTCACAAAGCAGTTTCGAGTTTAGTTTTAAATTCCGGATCCTTAACTGATCTCGCTGGAAATTCATTATTAAGCTTGGACTTACCAGGACCTGCTGCCTTGCTGGCTAGCCGATCCGTAGTTATTGATTCAGTGGCACCTAGCATTTCTTCTGTCTCTTTCTTAACTGCAGACGGTACATATAATATAGGGGATAAAGTTTACGCCGAGGTTACTTTTACTGAAAACGTCGATGTGAACTTTACTAGTGGAACCCCTAGCTTAGAACTTGAAACAGGAACGATTGACCGTACGGCAGTTTATACTTCCGGGACTGGTACAGCTAAACTTACCTTTGAATACACTGTCGTTACTGGGGATAGTTCAAATGACCTAGACTATAAAAATACAACGAGTTTAAACCTTAATGGCGGCGTGATCACGGACGGTGCTGGAAACAATAGTGACCTTACTCTTCCTGCCGTTGGCACTTTATCCGGATCCCATAATATTATCATTGACGCTTCGACCCCCACCCTTAGTTCCTTAAGGTTCCTATCAGCAAACGGAAGTTATGGGGTTAGTTCAACTGTTTCTATGGAGCTTGTTTTTGATGAGAGTGTTTATGTTAGTGGAGGGGGTAACCCTCAATTAGAACTAGAAACAGGAACCACTGATCAATTTGCTGTATATTCTTCTGGTAGCGGAACCACAAGTTTAACTTTTAACTATATTGTACAAACTGGGGATACCTCCGCTGATTTAGACTATAAGGCCATCTCTTCTTTAAGTTTAAATGGAGGATTGATAGCAGATAATGCGGGTAATGCTGCGGACTTAACCTTATCTGCCGTAGGGACCTTAGCTTCGGCTCATAATATTGTTATAGATGGAATCATTCCTTCTGTTACAAACATTAGTCTTTTAGAGTCTGATGGCTCTTATGGTGCAAGTAATTCTATTAGTTTCGTTTTAAGTTTTAGTAAAAATATTGATGTTGATATAACGGGCGGAACTCCTTCTATTGAATTAGAGACAGGAGTTGTTGATAGAAGCGCTGTCTACTCCTCTGGAACTGGAACGAGCTCTTTAACTTTTTTATACAGTATATTAGCGGGAGATACGTCTTCTGATTTAGATTATAAAACAACTAATAGTTTGAGTCTTAATGGAGGAACTTTAAGAGATTCTGCCTTAAATAACTCACAAACTAGCTTACTCCCTGTAGGAACACTGGCATCTAATCACGGTATAGTAATTGATACGACGGCACCTACTTTATCATCTATTCAAATCTCAACGGTAGATGGCCAATATGGAGCGAGTGAGACCATCACATTTCACTTAAACTTCTCAGAAGAAATTATCGTTGATACTACGAGTGGGATTCCCCAATTAGAGTTGGAGACGGGCACAGTAGATAAATTTGCTACTTATTCTTCTGGTTCTGGTACTAGCTCTTTGACCTTTAATTATGTAGTTGAAAGCGGGGATAGCTCTAGTGATTTAGACTACAAAGCGACAACATCTTTAAGTGAAAATGGCGGATACTTAAAAGACGCGGCTCAAAATAGTGCAGTCTTAACTCTACCAGCTGTTGGGGTTCTCGCTGCAGCCGAGTCCATTGTTATTGATGCCATTTCGCCTACAATATCATCTCTTCAAATATTAACTGCGGATGGAACTTATGGCACTAGCTCCACAATTAGTTTTGAAATTGGCTTCTCAGAAATAGTAAATATAAACTCAACGTCTGGAACACCAAGTTTAGAGTTAGAAACTGGTTTAGTTGATGAACAGGCGATTTATACTTCAGGAAGTGGAACAAGCCTTTTAACTTTTCAGTATACTGTCCAAAATGGGAATTCAAGTTCTGACCTTGACTATAAAACTACCACATCTCTTAATTTAAATAGTGGGTTGATCAGAGACGGAGCTTCTAATAATGCTGTACTGACTCTTCCTGCTGTTGGAACACTCGCCGCTGCCGAAGCTGTAGTTATCGACGCATCTGATCCTTTTATCAACAGCATTCAAGTTCTAACTCCTGATGGCTCTTATGGTGTTAGTTCATCTATAAGCTTTGAACTTCAATTTAACGAATCTGTTTTTGTTAGCACCTCCGGAGGGAGTCCTCGCCTTGAATTAGAAACAGGAACTACTGACCAGTTTGCCACTTTTTCATCTGGGTCAGGGACTTCAAATTTAACCTTTGAATATATAGTAAACTCTGGAGATTTATCCGGTGACTTAGATTATAAGGCGACGACTTCTTTAGAAGTAAATGGCGGAAGCATAAGAGACAGCTCATCTAATAATGCTGTTTTAACTCTTCCCGCGGTGGGTACTTTAGCGGCAGCAGAAGCTGTTATTATTGATGGGGTATCTCCTAATTTAAGTTCGGTTTCTATTACAACTTCCGATGGCTCTTACGGAGTTAGTCAGTCTATAAGCTTTGAGTTGTCTTTTGACGAGTCGGTGTATGTAAGTACTGCGGGAGGAACCCCTCAATTAGAACTTGAAACTGGTGTAACTGACAGGGTTGCGATTTATACTTCTGGTTCAGGTAGTAGTATTTTGACTTTTGAGTATATAGTTCAGGCTGGTGATATTTCTTTAGATTTAGATTATAAAAGTATTAATAGTTTAATTTCTAATGGTGGAAGCATTCAAGACTTATCCTCTAACAATGCAGTCTTGACATTACCTGCAGTTGGAACCTTAGCTTCAGTGGAGGCGGTTGTTATTGATGCTGCACCCCCAAGTCTGTCTTCACTTTTGATTGCAACGGCAGATGGAAGCTATGGAGTTGGTCAGAGCATTAACTTGGAACTTACTTTTACTGAGTCTGTCTTTGTAAGTTTAGGGGGAGGAACTCCCGCGCTTGAATTAGAGACAGGTGTAACTGATCGCTTCGCAACTTATACCTCTGGATCTGGTAGTAATATCTTAACTTTTTCTTATACCGTTCAGGCAGGGGACTCAACACTAGATTTAGATTATAAGGCTACGACTAGTCTAGGTTTAAGCGGTAGCACTATTAGAGATCAAGCTTTGAATAATGCCGTCTTAACTCTTCCTGCAGTTGGAACTCTAGCGGCAAGCGAGGCCATAGTTGTAGACGGAATAGCACCTGATGTTGATTCTCTTTTGATTTCAACGGTAAATGGTAGTTATGGTGTCAGCCAAAGTATTAGCTTTGAGATTACTTTTAGTGAGTCAATCTTTGTAAGTGGAACTCCTCAACTCGAATTGGAAACTGGCTCCACGGACCGCTTTGCAAACTATACTTCAGGTTCTGGAAGTAGCGTTTTAACTTTTGAGTATATTGTTAACTCAGGAGACAGTTCATCTGATCTTGACTATAAGGCCACCACTAGCTTAACAGAAAATGGTGGAAGTATAAGAGATGCAGCTTCAAACGATTCTGTTCTAACTCTTCCTGCTGTTGGAACTCTGGCAGCAGCTGAGGCTATTGTAATCGACGCCGCGGCACCAAGCGTAAGTTCACTTTTAATTGCAACTGCTGATGGAAGTTATGGCGTTAGTCAGACAATTAATTTTGAATTAACTTTTAATGAATCAGTTTTTGTAAGCGGAACGCCTCAGCTAGAGTTAGAAACTGGGGCCACGGACCGCTTTGCAAATTATACTTCTGGATCTGGAAGTAGCGTTCTAACTTTTGAGTATATTGTTAACTCTGGAGATAGCTCAAATGATCTTGATTATAAGGCCACTACAAGCTTAACAGAAAATAGCGGAAGTATAAGAGATGCAGCTTCAAACGATGCTGTCTTAATTCTTCCTGCTGTTGGAACTCTTGCTGCAGCTGAAGCCATAGTTATTGATGGAAGCCCTCCAAACGTAAGTTCGATTTTAATTGCAACTGCTGATGGAAGCTATGGAGTTAGTCAGACAATTAATTTTGAATTAACTTTTAATGAATCAGTTTTTGTAAGCGGAACGCCTCAGCTAGAGTTAGAAACTGGGGCCACGGACCGCTTTGCAAATTATACCTCTGGATCTGGAAGCAGCGTTTTAACTTTTGAGTATATTGTTAACTCTGGAGATACTTCAAATGATCTTGATTATAAAGCGGCAACTAGTCTAACTGAAAACTCTGGGAGTATAAGAGACCTTGCTTCAAACGATGCTGACCTAACTCTTCCTGTCGTTGGTACTCTAGCTGCCTCAGAAGCGGTCATAATTGATACAACTTCGCCTCAAGTCAGCGCAATCTTAATTTCAACTGCTGATGGAAGTTATGGTACTAGCCAGACAATCAGTTTCGAAATCACTTTTGATGAATCAGTTTTTGTAAGTAGCTCTGGAGGGACTCCTAGTTTAGAGCTTGAAACTGGAGTGACGGACCGCTTTGCCAACTATACGTCTGGTTCAGGAAGTAATACCCTAACTTTTGAGTATATTGTAGCTAATGGTGATGTTTCAACTGACCTTGATTATAAAGCAACTTCAAGTTTGACTACAAATGGTGGGAGCTTACAAGATGCTTCTTTAAATGACTCAGTTTTAACTCTACCTGCTGTTGGGACATTGGCAGCAGCTGAAGATATTGTAATTGATACCACCACACCAAATATTTCTTCCATTCGTTTTATAAACTCTGATGGTAATTACAAAATTGGAGATGAAATTCTTCTTGAAGTAAATTTTTCTAAAGTAGTGACGGTTAATCTTGCTGGAGGTACACCTGATATAGAACTTGAGACGGGGACAGTCGATAGAAAAGCTATTTATGCCTCAGGAACTTCATCGAATAATTTAACCTTTAAATATACTGTTTTAGCTGGGGATTTAAACTCAGATTTAGATTACAAATCCACTGGAGGTCTAGTTTTAAACGGAGGAACTATCAAAGATAGCTTATCAAGAGATGCTATCTTAACACTTCCTGCAGTTGGAACTTTAGCTACGGCAAGTGCGATAAATATCGATGGAGTTGTTCCAAACTTAAACTCTTTAGAAATTACAACCATAGATGGAATATATGGGATAAGTCAGAGTATTAGTTTTGAATTAACTTTTAATGAATCAGTTATTGTAAGCGGAACTCCTCAGCTTGAGTTAGAAACTGGGGCCACGGACCGCTTTGCAAATTATACTTCTGGATCTGGAAGTAGCGTTCTAACTTTTGAGTATATTGTTAACTCTGGAGATAGCTCAAATGATCTTGATTATAAGGCCACTACAAGCTTAACAGAAAATAACGGAAGTATAAGAGATGCAGCTTCAAATGATGCTGTCTTAACTCTTCCTGCTGTTGGAACTCTTGCTGCAGCTGAAGCCATAGTTATTGATGGAAGCCCTCCAAACGTAAGTTCGATTTTAATTGCAACTGCTGATGGAAATTATGGAGTTAGTCAGACAATTAGTTTTGAATTAACTTTTAATGAATCAGTTTTTGTAAGTGGAACGCCTCAACTTGAATTAGAAACAGGAGCCACGGACCGCTTTGCAAACTATACTTCGGGATCTGGAAGTAGTGTTTTAACTTTTGAGTATATTGTTAACTCAGGTGATTCTTCATCTGATCTTGATTATAAGGCAACCACTAGCTTAACAGAAAATGGGGGAAGTATAAGAGATGCAGCATCGAATGATTCTGTTCTGACTCTTCCTGCCGTTGGAACTCTAGCCGCAGCCGAGGCCATTGTGATCGATGCAGCGGCACCAAGCGTAAGTTCACTTTTAATTGCAACTGCTGATGGAAGTTATGGTGTTAGTCAGACAATTAATTTTGAATTAACTTTTAATGAATCAGTTTTTGTAAGCGGAACGCCTCAGCTAGAGTTAGAAACTGGGGCCACGGACCGCTTTGCAAATTATACTTCTGGATCTGGAAGTAGCGTTCTAACTTTTGAGTATATTGTTAACTCTGGAGATAGCTCAAATGATCTTGATTATAAGGCCACTACAAGCTTAACAGAAAATAACGGAAGTATAAGAGATGCAGCTTCAAATGATGCTGTCTTAACTCTTCCTGCTGTTGGAACTCTTGCTGCAGCTGAAGCCATAGTTATTGATGGAAGCCCTCCAAACGTAAGTTCGATTTTAATTGCAACTGCTGATGGAAATTATGGAGTTAGTCAGACAATTAGTTTTGAATTAACTTTTAATGAATCAGTTTTTGTAAGTGGAACGCCTCAACTTGAATTAGAAACAGGAGCCACGGACCGCTTTGCAAACTATACTTCGGGATCTGGAAGTAGTGTTTTAACTTTTGAGTATATTGTTAACTCAGGTGATTCTTCATCTGATCTTGATTATAAGGCAACCACTAGCTTAACAGAAAATGGGGGAAGTATAAGAGATGCAGCATCGAATGATTCTGTTCTGACTCTTCCTGCCGTTGGAACTCTAGCCGCAGCCGAGGCCATTGTGATCGATGCAGCGGCACCAAGCGTAAGTTCACTTTTAATTGCAACTGCTGATGGAAGTTATGGTGTTAGTCAGACAATTAATTTTGAATTAACTTTTAATGAATCAGTTTTTGTAAGCGGAACGCCTCAGCTAGAGTTAGAAACTGGGGCCACGGACCGCTTTGCAAATTATACTTCTGGATCTGGAAGTAGCGTTCTAACTTTTGAGTATATTGTTAACTCTGGAGATAGCTCAAATGATCTTGATTATAAGGCCACTACAAGCTTAACAGAAAATAACGGAAGTATAAGAGATGCAGCTTCAAATGATGCTGTCTTAACTCTTCCTGCTGTTGGAACTCTTGCTGCAGCTGAAGCCATAGTTATTGATGGAAGCCCTCCAAACGTAAGTTCGATTTTAATTGCAACTGCTGATGGAAATTATGGAGTTAGTCAGACAATTAGTTTTGAATTAACTTTTAATGAATCAGTTTTTGTAAGTGGAACGCCTCAACTTGAATTAGAAACAGGAGCCACGGACCGCTTTGCAAACTATACTTCGGGATCTGGAAGTAGTGTTTTAACTTTTGAGTATATTGTTAACTCAGGTGATTCTTCATCTGATCTTGATTATAAGGCAACCACTAGCTTAACAGAAAATGGGGGAAGTATAAGAGATGCAGCATCGAATGATTCTGTTCTGACTCTTCCTGCCGTTGGAACTCTAGCCGCAGCCGAGGCCATTGTGATCGATGCAGCGGCACCAAGCGTAAGTTCACTTTTAATTGCAACTGCTGATGGAAGTTATGGTGTTAGTCAGACAATTAATTTTGAATTAACTTTTAATGAATCAGTTTTTGTAAGCGGAACGCCTCAGCTAGAGTTAGAAACTGGGGCCACGGACCGCTTTGCAAATTATACTTCTGGATCTGGAAGTAGCGTTCTAACTTTTGAGTATATTGTTAACTCTGGAGATAGCTCAAATGATCTTGATTATAAGGCCACTACAAGCTTAACAGAAAATAGCGGAAGTATAAGAGATGCAGCTTCAAACGATGCTGTCTTAATTCTTCCTGCTGTTGGAACTCTTGCTGCAGCTGAAGCCATAGTTATTGATGGAAGCCCTCCAAACGTAAGTTCGATTTTAATTGCAACTGCTGATGGAAGCTATGGAGTTAGTCAGTCAATTAGTTTTGAATTAACTTTTAATGAATCAGTTTTTGTAAGTGGAACGCCTCAGCTTGAATTAGAAACTGGGGCCACGGACCGCTTTGCAAATTATACTTCTGGATCTGGAAGCAGTATTTTAACCTTTGAGTATACTGTTGTAGCAGGGGACACCTCTTCTGATCTTGATTATACTTCAACAACAAGCCTCGGGTTAAACGGGGGAAGTATCAAAGATGCGGCTATGAATGATTCAGTCTTAGATCTTCCCGGTCTAGGAACATTAGCAGCTGTAGAAGCTATTGTAGTTGATACTACTAGTCCTACAATTAGTTCTCTATTAATTGCAACTAATGATGGTAGTTATGGGGTAAGTTCAACTATTAGTTTTGAATTAACTTTTAATGAATCTGTTTTTGTAAGTTCGGCGGGAGGAACACCTCAATTAGAACTAGAAACAGGGACGACAGATCGTTTTGCAACCTACACTTCTGGTTCCGGAAGTACAGTTCTAACCTTTCAATATACAATTGAAGCTGGAGACAGTTCAGCTGATTTAGATTACAAAGCGACAACAAGTTTAAATTCTAATGGAGGAAGTATTAGGGATCTTGCATCTAATGATTCAGATCTAACACTTCCTGCTGTCGGCACATTAGCTTCCTCAGAAGCAATTAATATTGATGGTAATTTACCTAATGTAAGTGCAATTCAAATACTTACTTCAGATGGCTCTTACGGAGTTAGTTCTACTATTTCACTAGAGTTAACATTTAATGAATCTGTTTTCGTAAGCTCAGCGGGAGGGACACCTAGTATAGAACTTGAGACTGGAGCCACAGATAAATTTGCAACTTATACTTCAGGAAGTGGAACAACGAAGCTAACTTTTGAGTACTTAGTAGAAACAGGAGATAGCTCTTTAGACTTAGATTATAAAACAACGACAAGTTTTGTTTTGAATGGAGGCTCTATAACGGACGCAGCTTCTAATAGCGCAGATTTAAATCTACCTGTGGTTGGAACACTTGCAGCAGCTGAAGCCGTTATTGTTGATGGTGTCCAGGCTAATATAGGTTCAATTAGCTTTTTAACAGGGGACGCTACCTATGGGACGAGTGCTTCAATTACCTTAGAATTAGATTTTGATGAAGTGGTTGTTGTAAGCGGTACCCCTTCTTTGACTTTAGAAACAGGTGGGGTTGATAGATTAGCCAATTTTACCACTGGATCAGGGACCGATAAATTGACTTTCGAGTACATAGTTAACCTAGGTGATACTTCAAGTGATCTAGACTATTCTTCTACAGGAGCTTTAAGCCTAAATACTGGTAGTATTAATGATGAAGCCGGTAATAGTGCTATATTAACATTGCCAGCCGTTGGGACCTTAGCCGCTGCTTCCGCAATTGTTATCAATACGGTTACCCCTTTCACTTTTGATATCGACTTTACGACAGACTCTGATTATACGGTCACTTCTGGCTCTATTAGCTTCTCTGGAACGACAGCTGACCTTTTAGCAAATGATCAAGTAGATGATGCTGACGATGCAACAGGTTTTGCAGGAGGAACTAAAGATAATGTTGAATGGAATGGAGGTAATAGCGGAGTTTCAGTTAGCGCTTCAACATTTAATAAAGGCACCAACGAAAAGTTTTTAACTTATGATTCATTAGTTTTATACGCCAATTTAGATGAGGCAAATAAAGTTGATAGTAGTACTATTACTTCTACCATCGGGGCTAATGGAACACTTAATACTGGTGATGGTGGAACAAATAAAAATTCTACAGGTATTGTAAATAATGCCATTAGTTTTGATGGTGTTGATGACTATATAAACTTTGGCAATCCTGCTGAGCTAAAGTTCGAACCAAAGAATGACTCATTTACAGCTATAGCATGGATAAAAGTAGCAAATGGAAACTCTGGAGTCGTTCTTTCGAGAAGAGTAGGAACGAACCTTAATTATATTGTAGAGGTTGACGGTTCTGGATATTTAAGATGTGCCTCCGGAACTGCATCGGTTTTAAATACGGATATTAGAGTTGATGATGGAGCTTGGCATCAGGTAGGGATAATAAATGATTCATCAGGAACTGGCACTTATGGCTGTATAATAGATGGGAAGTATTATCGTTGGATAAGGGATAATAGTATTGCTTCTCCTGTAACCGTTGAGTTTTTAGTGGGAGCTAGAAATAATGCCAGCTCTGGAACTTATACTGACTTTTTTCAAGGAGATGTTGACGAGGTTCAGGTATGGAATAGGAAACTCTCTATTGCTGAAGTTAACTCTATGTTTGAAATCAAAAATGATATAGTAAAAGCAGGACATTTTTATTCAAGAATAATCGATGCTGGATCTAGTCAGTCGTGGACTACATTAAAGTGGAGAACAAGTGAGCCTATCGGGAAAGACCTCCTTCATTCAAATCAAAGTGAAGATGTAAGCTCCACTGAATATGGAAGCGATTCAATCACTGGACTTATGACAGATAACGTACTCCTAACTCCGTTTGATGATAATACAAGTTATGTGGGAACTGCAAATGAAGTCTCTGATAAATCGACTAGCTCTAACGATGGATCTGCCTCTGGAAATATCTTAGTATTTAAAAATTTAGAAAGTAGAAAAGGAAACGCTCTCCATATTGGACCAGGTTTTTCAAACCCTAAAAAATATATAGACTATTCTTCACCAGCCAATATGAATTGGCAGCCAGATACGGATGAATTCACTCTTTCCGTTTGGTTCAGTACTATCCCTTCAATGAATGGAACGCTGTTTTCTAAAAGAGCGGGTACTCTTGAGCAGTACCAAGTTTTCTTATTAAGTGGACAGATTGGAGTTTACTCTGGTGGCGTGCTTTATTACACGGGAGCCTACATAACTGATAATCATTGGCATCACGTAAGTTTACGAAACTTTGACGATGCGGGGGTTAAAAAGTTTCAGGTCTACTTGGATGGCAATCAAGTAGGGGCAACGCAAACGTCTGGGTCAGAAATGGCTCCTAATGCAGGAGTTCTTTTAGGGGCTAGAGTTCAAAATAACGATGGATCTGGGATAACTTTTGATATTAAGCCCGCCTATTTTGAAGAATTCTCTGCTTGGGATAGGGCCTTAAGTGCTACAGAAATATTACACCTCTACAAGAGAGGAAAGAACAACTTGAAGTTTCAAATTAGAAGCTGTGACGATGATGCTTGCGATACAGAAGTATTTGTAGGGCCAGATGGGACCAACAAAACCTACTTTTCTGAATCTAGTAATAAGAACGGCTCGGGTATTCCAAATACAGGAGCACCATCGGTGGATATTAGTAGTGCTGTAAGTGCAAATAGGTACTTTCAATACAGATTCTTGATGGAGACAAATGCAATCAATAGTACTTTCTTAAATAAGGTTGAAGTACTTCCCGCCCAATTTAATGCTTCTAACCCAACTATTTTTAATCTTACATCCATTCCCTATCAGACGCTTACCTCGAGCGAGTTTGTTGTTACAAAATCCTGCACTGGAACAATTAAGTATCAGCTTAGTAATGACGGATCAAATTGGTTTTATTTTAATGCAGGAACTTGGACTGCAGCTACTGACTCGTATACAGATGCAAATACAGAAACTGAGGTTTCCACAAGTATCGATAAATTTCCTTCACAGGTCGGTACTGGAAACTTAAAAGTTAAGGCATTCTTAAATTCTGATGGAAGCACTTCCTGTACGATTGATAATATAAGAATTAAAGGAGGTAAAATTTAACCAAACTTTTTTAGCGAAAAGGTCTGCAATTTCATGTTGAGAATATTTAAACTGGTAAAATACCAAGGTGGTTAAATTCTTCATTTTATTTATTTATTTTATAGGGATTTCATCTGCTTATAGTGCCCGCTATGAAAAACTAAACGAAGTTAGAACACCTTCATGGCTTTTTAACCGAATCGGTCTATGTAATTTTAGTCAATTCAAAAATAAAAAGAGCGCACATGTAGATCTCCTCAAAGAGCAAATAAGAAATAAGGATTATAAAAAAGCCTTGATCGTCCCTACCTTTGTGCTTCCTAACTTAGTCCCAGAAAATTTTAAAATTAAGGGAGACATTCTTGAAATAGTTAATGAATCCTTAAATATTTGCAGAATTTACTATAAAAACTACGAAAATATTAAACAAGAACTCTCTAAGAAAGACTTTGTTTTCCTCAGCAAAATAATTTTTAGTAAAGGGGAGTTAGAGTTAACAGAAAAATCGGATTCAGATATAGCGCTTTATAAATCAGGAATAAACCCAGGCTTAGAGTTTAGTTTTCTTAAGAAATCAGAGAGTGTGAGCTTTGGAGCAGGGTTTCGTGTCGAAAAATATGATGATGAAGTTAACTCGACTGGAATAGAATCTCTTTATCGGGAATTTCACTTAGTTTTCACAGAAAGAGTTACTTTTTTTAAAAATAAGTATGTGATTGGACTCGAAAACAGGCCTTATATAAATCCAACTTATGGGAATAGCCGTATAAAAACAAAAACTAGTGAAGCCTATTTTATAAAAATTGAAATTGAACTTATGGGTGAGAATCAAGCAAACCCTTGGAAACTTCGTCCTTTTACTAACCTAAAGTATACAGGTTCTTATGATATCAATAATGTAAATATTGGGAGTGGTTTTGAAAAAGAATTCGGCGTTAAGTTAGCGAAAGTCTCAATTCTTTTTGATTACGACTTGTCGCTATCCTATCGCCATTTTTCTAGGAACGGGGAACTTGTTGAGCTTAGCGAGAAGAGGATCTATCTTAATCTTTCAAAGATGACAGAGTTTTAAGATCAATTGGTGCCCAGAACTGGATTTGATCTAAGCCTATTTCAACAGCAAGAATTTACTTAACTTTATCAATAGAAACCAATACTTAACAAAGAAACCTTCTTAACTACTTTCATCTATTTTTGTCTAATTTGAATTGTTTTAGACCCTAAATAGACCCTGTCTTAATCAGTCTGAATAGCCTTAGATTGCTAAATTATAGACTACTCGTATTATAAACTACCCATAAAAGACGGAGAAATTTAATTTTGTCTTAATTCTAAAGATGAACTAAGAAAGGATCTAAAGGAGATGGTTATATTATAATTATTTCCAGTTTAAGAATAATCTATACGTTATGAAGGGATTAAATACTATCCTTCCATCTAGGTATATATAGATTGAAATACTTAGAAAACTTTATATATCGATGATAAAGGATATCTTTCTTGTCATGTAAAGAAATTTGATCGTTAATGTACTCGTTGGAATTGGAAATTATATTTTTTAAAAAATTACTATACTGATCATTTTCGAGAAATATTGAAAGCATGAAGTTACACAAAAAATGAATTATTATTCGTCCATCTTTATCTGGAATTAAAAGCCCTTCACATTTCGAAACCATTCCTTTTACGTAATGCTCTATTTGCTTGTCTTGATAATCATAATCATTGAAATAAGATAACATTTCTAAGAAGTTTTCTCCTACAATTACTCTTGGGTATTGGGCGTGCTTTGATTCCAGCTCGTAGGCATTGGCCAAGGCGGGTCCATAGACCTCATTATTTCCATCAGTGAATTTGATTGCTCCCTCTAAGTCAATTCCACCCCTGATGGGGCACCTTCTAGCAAGCATAACTAACATTATTGTAGCAGTTGAGAGTAATGTCGAGGATAGACTATTTATAATTCTAGGAAGAGAATCCTCACCAAGAATATTGACTGGCGAGGAGATAATTACTGAATCCGAAATATTTTGAATCAACAACTCTGTATTACCTCTAAAAGAGTCAAATTTTTCTTGTATATTGTTAGCAAAAGGATATTTAATTCTTTCATTAGCATAAGAGTTAAAGAAATCTTTAAACATCTTCCTGAATTCGTTTACGTTTTGGTATGTTTTTGAAAGTGTATCGTAAATTAGTTTGCTGTCGAGGGGATCGCTATCTAATACACCATTTAATTTTTTTAATCTTTCCCTTTGTCCTAAAATATCCAGAAAAGCCACCGTATGATAGGTATAATTGATTTGCTTATCTTCTGTATTTTTTTTATTCATAATTACCAACAGTAGCATCAATCCAATCCCTAAGTGTTTCCCTTAACTCTTCTGGGTCATTCCACTTTCGGTACATGGTTTGTTGGATATCAAAATGGATTTTTGTACCGTCATTATCATTACCAGAAGTATGTCCGTCTTTAATTACATGGAATACATTCTTACCAAGACCTCTAGCGTATCCTGACTCAAAATATACTCCTCGATTATTGTAGGTCATTTCAGCTATCACAAATTTCGATTCCTTTATTTCAGAGAGAATTTTATTCGTAATATTTTCCGTATGACTCTGACTGACAATACTGGCGTCGTAACCGCAGTCCTTGCAAGCATTAATCATTGCATTATATATATTAACTCTTAATGGGTTTTCTTTTTTCCAGTCAAATTGCATAGCTATAAAGACTTTATTTGAAGATATTTCTTCTTGAATATCTTTAATTTCATCCCATCCAAAGAGTGTCATTTGATACTTTGTATCTGAAGTATTTTGTAGAAGTTCATTTACAGCAATATAGCCATTCTCGTAAAGGTGGCTAACTATTTGCTCATATTCAGACAAAGAAGAGATTTTTGATCTTACTCTATCTTTTGGAAGAAAATAAAATTGTCCAAAGGGTTCATTGTTCTTAAGAGGTCTAGATACAGAATATAACAGCTCTTTTGCTTTGCTTGAGTGATCCACTTCCATTAATGCAACACTGAGTATTGAAACTCCGAAGGTCCCTTTTTCAAACCCTTTTGGATTTATCTTAATTTCTTCGGTGATTACTTCAACTTCTTCTTCGCTGGTTAACCAGAAGGGAATTTGATCATACTTTTCTTCATACTTGATCAAGTTAAAATAAGCGCAATTGACTTTAGCTTGTGAACCTAACTTGTCAGAGTTTTTGGTATCGATAAATCGCTTTACTACCATTCCTGATATTTTATAATAACCACAAGCCGAGCAATGGACTGCAAAATTTCGATGTAAATTATCAGAGTCTATAGATGCTTCTTCTTCACAGAAAAAACATTGTTTTTGATCATTCATTTTTTCACCTTCTGGAAAAGATCCTTGGAACAATTCTTCTCACAAGGCCATCCATCATTATCAGAATCTAATCCATGAACATCCCTCTTACATTTCTTCCAGACTCTCAATACGGCCTTACAATTTTTAAGGCGCTTACCTTGATACTTTCCCGTGTAGGAAGGGCAGTTGTAGGTTTCTTTGGTGCAGATTATTCCTTTTGAGAGGTCCGCGGTGGGAAAGGCAAGTGTTGGGAGAAGGAGTGTTAGAATTAATAATAGTTTCATGAATGATCCTTATCTTTTAAAAAAAATACTTTTTTAACTGCTTTTGTTATTTAAGTTAGATTGCAACTAATTCCGAAAGTTTATCAATAATATCTTTCATCGAATTGTCATTAGTATTTAAGCCGCTTCTTGATGCTAGTAGTGGACTTTCTTCAAGAAGGGCCTCAAACGACGTTTCGTGAACTATGGGAACGAGTAGGTCACGTACTAGAAGTGCGGAGAGCTCTTTGTCTGCGATACCCTCGTTTTTGATACGTTCAAGAAATGAAGGGGTAACTAACACAATCCCTATTCGTGAATTTTTTAGCCCTTTGTCTATTTCACGCATTAGCGAAGAACCTAGTGGGACGTCCTTTTCACTGAACCATACAGAGACATTATTTGATTCTAGCTGATCATGTAAATCTTTGGCATACCCTCTACGGTCGTCCCAAGCATGGCAAAGAAAGACGTCGCGTAGGTCGGGTAGAGACGCTCGTTTTTCGACGCTTTCACGATAAGGTGTAAGTGTTCGCACTTCGGACGGTGTGTACACTATGTTTGAATTTGTTCGCGACCAGCGCGGTTTGCTGCTACTTTTACTACTGGAGCCACCAGGACTGTTTCTCGATGAGGAGTAGGATGATGAATAAGATGGAGAGTATGAATTTGACCTATAGCCCCCATAACCTCTAGATCCGCTTCTACATGCGGGGCAGTTTTCTCTTGCGCTCGCTGAGCGGTGGCCTCTTGAAGGGGCAGTACATCTAGCCATGTTTTCCTCTTTGTTATACGTTAATATTAGATAGGTTTATTTCTATATTGGTCTTTTCTTAGTTATTATTTGTGATGAAGAATAGCTTTCGTTCCCAGTACCTATTTACTATCGGTCCATCTATTTGATTACGTAAACGTATCCTTTTTTACCTTCCTCTAAATTGGACTCATTATGGACATTGCATCCAAACCCAAGAGCTAGCAAAATATTTTCGACATAGTGAGCATTTTTATAATAGTTCCAATAACAAGTGTCAGTTTCTTCTGGGTCACAGCTACCTAACTTCTCTTTTCCATTGATATAATTTTTAAAATCATCTAAATTGTCCAAGTTAGAACCACCTGCATAACTATTAGTGTCGGCCATCTCTTTCATGTCATCTAAATTTGTTTTTTGAAAGTTCATACTTTTACCCTTTTTTTAATTGTTATTCCTAAATATCATAAACTCAATTCACTATCACCTCAGTGATTCATATTTCATTATTCCGCCGAAGCCTAGTTCTCTTCTTTCACTAACGCTTCAGTCATTCATACGTTTCTTGCTCTATTTCCTCGCTTCGCTTTCGAGGTGTACGCAAATAGAGTTTTACTATTTCAAAATATCGAACAAACCTCAAAAATTACCTAGAGCAAACGCCAACTTTCTCGCGGTACTTTGGCCCAATATCTGGGAAAAACTTTAACCCTGATAAACTACTAATATTCGTTATAGTGGTGCTTGCTCTTTTTATAGTTTCTTTAGAACTTCCTTCGTGTTCGATATTTTGAAAAAGAAACCCTTCATACCTCTTAGAATCTCTATCCAAAACAATCTTATAAAACTGACAAGGAACCACTAAACCCGATTTAAGCGTGTCTTTATATTTTTCCCCAAACCCACAAGACTTCCCACGCTTCGGATAAATAACTCCCGTCACAATAGACAATTTCGTCTTCTCTTCTAAAACTCTATCCCGAATACAATCTTCTAGAGTACTCCAAGGCCCAGAATTAAACCCTGATTGAACCTGAGGAGCAATATTAGTAGTAACAAAAGTAGCAGTCCTCCCGTTACAATTTTTTGAAAGGGCGTTAGGGTAGAGATGACCTCTAGCATACATGCGAGAGTCTTTAAAATTATCAAAATCACCTTGATTAGTATTTAAACTAGCAGGAAGCTTTGGATCACAAACAAACTTAGAGGCCCCGCGGCCCGTTTTAGGGGATTCATCAATATTGCTTTTAATACGCCCCTCATGGTTACTCATAACCCAAAGAGGTAGTTTGTTCTTGTTAGAGAATGCGACAACATAGTCCTTATAAGTAATACTAGTAAGGTTTCTGTTTCCCCATTTTTTTGTAGGGTGACCGCCAGTTGTATGAAATTTAAAGTCGTCTTTAGTTCCGTAGAGGATTTTTCCTAAAGAGTATGACGGGCAGGAGTTGTTGGGGGAGGTTTTATCAAAGGTTGAGATGGTTTTTGATCTTTTATCTGCGCAAGAAGATATTTGAAAAGGGGAAGACGTGTCTATTGAACGAACGAAATCTTGAGCGTAGAGAGTCGCCGCAGACAAAAATAGTAGGGTAATGAAAAACTTCATGATGAATTATAACTAGGTTTCAAAGGTGCCCGTAAATAAAAATATCCTAATAAAGAGAAATTTATCCATGAGCATGGAGTCAATAAACTATTCTAAGAATACATTTATAAGTGAGGAAGTATGGGAAAAAACATAGTTTTATTTTCTGATGGAACTGAGAATGAAGGTGGCAAAAAGGAAAATACTAACGTTTATAAGCTCTTTAATATGATGCTTGATAGAGATTGTTCAAAGCAAATAGCTTTTTATGATCCAGGAATTGGAACTGACTGGAGATCAAAGGCAGGTTCTTTGACCGGGGCGGGAATTCAAAAAAACATATCAGATTTATATCACTTTATTCATACTCACTATCGTTCTGGAGATAAGATTTTTCTCTTTGGTTTCTCTCGTGGTGCTACAACAGTTAGAAGCTTATCAGGATTTATTCATTTATTTGGTATTCTACCGTTTAATAATAATAAGCTATTCAAAAAAGCTTGGAAGATATATGAGGACAGTAATCCAGATGAACGAGAGTCTAGGGCGCGTGAATTCATTAAGAAAAATCATACCATGTGGGCTAAGATCGAGTTCTTAGGAGTTTGGGATACTGTTGCGGCACTTGGATTTCCTATTAAGTTTTTAAATAAATTTGTAAATGCGATGCCTTTTTGGAAACATAAATACCATGACCTCCGATTATCTGACTCAGTTGTTCACGGAAGACACGCTCTAGCTATAGACGAGAAAAGAAAATCATTTCTTCCAACACTATGGGATACTAAAAAGAAAGACTTTCAAAGCATTAAGCAAGTTTGGTTTATTGGAGTGCACTCTGACGTTGGAGGGGGGTATCCTGAACAAGGATTATCAGATATTGCACTTCAGTGGATGATTGATGAGGCGGTATCACTTGGCCTTTTAGTATACTCTGAAAACAACGTAACTATAAATTCGGATGTAAATGGAAAAATTCACGTTTCAAGGAAAGGGTTTTTTAAAATAAATAAGGCCATTGATAGGTCTTGGAATGAATCTACACATGGGAAGCTTGTTATACATAAGTCTGTTGAAGATAGGATTAATAGTTCGAGTTGGAATTATGCTCCGTGGTGTAAAGACTATAAATATGATGTGATAGTTTAGACCTAGGAATATAATAGTCTAAATATTCTTTTAAGGATTATAATGAAAATTCATGAAGAAAAATTAGTAGATAGATTAAAAAACATTATCAATTCCTTAAATGGCGTAATTCCTCCATTCATTTTCATACTTTTATTTGCCTCAACATATATTTCATTTGAGTACAGCCAATCTAGAAAAGAGATCAGGATAATCTCTGGTAAACAAATCTTGGAACAATCCGAAGATCAAGTTTTAGTAGAAAAAATTGGATTTATCCCACTTATAAATGAAAAAGAATATTCATTTATAAAGGTTAATGGACTTGGTTATAATATGTTCGCTTCTTCAATAAATGACAGCAAAGCTATCTTGGCCCGGGAAAGTAAAAAAGATAATAATGAGTATGAATTAAATATTAAGAAACTCTGCGAAAAATTAGATTTAATTCTAAATGTTGATAATAAGTGCAGTGAAGTGCAAGAATCTTTGAGGCAATGCGAGGGAAGCAATTTAAAATTTAAGGAAACTATTTCTAAAAAGAATATTGAAATTTCAAAGGCTAATCTTAACAATGAAAATAACTTAATTAAGATTAATCGACTTCAGAAGACTATTAAACCCATGATAGCTTCAAAAAGTGATAGCATCAAAGCTCATATTTTATGTCTATTCATAATTTTAGGGTTTATTTCTATTTTTGTAATTTGGCCTCTAATGCTGATAAATGATTATAAGAATTGGTTTACTATGGTCATCTCTTTAATGGCAATGCCATTATATTCAATATTGCATGAGATATTATTGTTAGAAATGTTTTTGAAATAAAGTATTTTTAGGATAAAGAGTAGCATCTAGGTTCTTTCTTGTGACTAAATAGAGATCTAATAATTCTGCAAAAATTGTGTGGACATTTCTATAGTGAGCTCAACTTGTCAAGCACCCTCCGGCAGGCCTCCACATACCCAATTTCATACTTCGCCATGATGAGATTCTCTATGCCATTAGTTTTATGGCTTTTATCGTTTTTATATATATAAAGCCCGGTATTTTGATAAATCTTAATTTCTTTAAGGTCTTCTCCAATCTTAACGCTTCCATGTAAATTATTTTTTTTATCTGTATACCATTTCCCTGTTAGATACTGCCCGTAGAGATCAATTAGCGATGAATCCTTTTTTATTCCAATGAGTAAGTTTATCTCATCCATTGAAAGATCAAGAGTATCTATTCCATTTCCCACGGCATCAAGTTTTAAACAGATCCTTTTAAGCTCATCGAGAAAGACTTTATTTCTAATTTTGATAACTTGATCTTCATTATCTTCAACAATAACTAAGTAATCCTTTGCTCTAGTTAGGGCCACGTAATAGAGCCTTCGCTCTTCAGCAAATAAAAAAGACTCAGCTTCTTTCATAAATAGTTTTTCAAAAGCATCTGACTCCACAGTTGAGGGGATTCCAGATAAAGAGGGGAGAATGATTATGGCATTGTATTCTCCACCTTTTTCACTATGAATGGTAGAAAAAGAAACATCAGAAAAGGTTCCATAAAAATCTATATAGTCCCTCCAGTGAGCGATATCTTTATTTGTACGGCATAAAAAGCGAATTGAGATATCTGATTTTTTATTATTTTTTATAAGCCAGTTTTTAAAGTTAATCAAAAAGCTATTTATCTCACTAGAATCTAAAAAATGAATATTATGATTTTCTTCATTCTCATCTTTATTAAGACCTCTTCCTGACTCAGTATGTTTTATAAGCTGATCGGGATTTTTTAAGATAAAATCTCTTGAAACGTTAACAATATTAGCGTTCGATCTAAAGTTTTTGTTTAAGGACACTGACCTTAAATCATTAAAGTCTTTATGAGCATTTAACATTAAAGAGATATCTGATCCATTAAAGCCGTAGATACTCTGCCAATCATCCCCTACGAAGTAGAACCTTGTATGATTTCCCATATTATAGAGATGCTTTAAAAGCTCAATTGAAATACTAGAGGTGTCTTGAAATTCATCAACAATAATATAGTCATAGGATCTATTATAGTGCCCTTCATCGCAGTACTTAATGGCCACATTTATCATATCTGAAAAGTCAATTAAGTTATGGTCTGTTAAATAGTTTACGTACAATTCATGAACTTTGATAAATATTCTAAAGAGATTTTCAAATCTTCTTTTTACTCTTATATCTGATTCATTTCCTATACGACACTTTATCTCATCCATCGTGAACATTGATTGACGATACTTTGCTATAGTTGAGCTCATAAGCTTTCCAAGCTTGATAGTTAGCTTTTCACTTAGACCCCCGAGGCTTACTTCACTTATTTCTACATCAAAACCTTTAAGTTCGCTCATTAAACTTTCTTCAAAATTTCCATCACTAAAATTATAACTATAGGTTTGTGCTAGCTTAGTGTTATGTTTTTTATGAAGCTCTCGCTTCCACTCCATATCTTTCAAATACTCTTCTGAGGCTGAGACGCCTCTATTTCTTGATTCAAAAAACTCTGGAACTTCTCCATCTCTATCTACTCCAAAGTGCTCTAGGTATAGATCATAATCTGGAAGATAAAAATCAGGATTATAGTTTTTATTATGAGGATACTCTTTTTCATATTCAAAATTTACTCCTGCTAAAAATAAAATATCAGATATTCGAAGCTCTTCCATACTTCTTACATATATTCCCGATAAAGTTTGGATGCTTTTTCCTTGAATCTTACAAGAATTCTTTGATCTAGGGATATACTTACTAACTAGTTGATCATTAATTATGGCGCGATCTATCTTATAGGCCTCAAATGTCTTATATTCATGGAGCGCCTTTTCATAGTATTGATGCTTTTTAAAAAACTCTATTATGCTGTCACTGAAATGGGGATCATTTTTAGCTTCCTCTCTCATTAGGTCAACAATCTTTGTTAGAGCAGTTTCTTTCTTGTTATTTTCATCTGGAAAGATCCTAAATTCTGAATCTTGTACGTCCTTAATTATCTTTACTCCTAGTGAGTGAATTGTTCTAACTTCGGGCATATCTATTTTTAAGGTCTTAATCCTTTCTTCAAGTTCATTTTTAGCCTTTTTAGAGAAACTCAAAACAAGTATATTCTGTGCTGGAATATCTTTATTTTTTATTAAGTACTCAATTTTTTTAAGTACTGTAAATGTTTTTCCAGATCCTGCCCCAGCATTAACTAAATTTGCGGGATTATCTGAAATAATGGCATTTATTTGGTCTTCGGTAGGTCTTCTTTCATTATTATAGTTTTTATCAAAGAACTCCATGTAATTGAGTCTTTCAAGTTCATAGTAGTTTCTTTGGTAATCTGAAATGACTTCTTCTTGCTCTTTGTATCGAGCTTCCAATAGAGTTTTTAGAAGTGGTGACTTATATAGTATATTTAATTTTTCAAAGCTATTTTTTAGCTGGAGTAGTATACTCTGTTTCTTTAGATCAGATACATAAAGGTGACTAATAGTATACTTACTAAAGACTTTACTATTTTCTTCAATCAATTCTTTAATCTTTGAAGACTGTTTTTTTATCAGCTGAATGCCTTCAGCCATTTCTTGAATGGACTTTTTAAAAGGCCACTTTGGGAAATCTAAGCTTTCTGTATTGATTGAGTTGTTAGAGCATTTACTATATATGATATTTTGAACTTCAATATTTAGCTCTGATAATAATGACTTATATTTTAAATATTCTTTGAATATTAAAAGGAAGATAACTACAAAAGACAAAATAATAAAGAAAAGCATAATTTTAAAAAACCAAAATATTAGTCAATACTCGAATGAATAGCCGTATAATAATTGTACCTTAAGTAGATATATTTAAATACTGAACGTTACAGAAATTGTTCATTGCGCCAATGAATATAACCCAGATTTAGCGTGAGTTGATCTTTGGGAAATCTTGTTTTGCCATTGTTTTGTAACTTTCTTAGGTAGAGGGTGCTTAATTACAGCAGCGCAAATAGCAAGCTGATCTCTTTTTAAGGTAAATATTTCTTTATTGAAATAAATCTTAGCAAATTTTTCAGCTCCATTTATGTCGTCGCCAAAATAACAAATACTCAAGTAGTAATTCAAAATCAAATATTTTTCACATGTTATAGAAAGAATGAGGGCAATAAATGATTCTCTTATTTTCCGAGAAAGTGATATTTTGTAATCCTGGGTGAATGTTCTAACTAATTGCATCTCTATAGTGCTTGCGCCTTGTATTGATTTACCCCTAACATTGTTTAATATCGCTCTTAGGAGAGAGATAGGATCTATCCCGAAATGATATTTAAATCTTCTATCCTCAAGAATAATTACGAACTTTGTAAGCTCCTCAGGGTATTTCGTTTTGCAGGATTTTACTGATTTTATAAGAGATTGGATTGTATGATAAAACATATTGATAAATATCGCTTCGCTTATGTCCTTTGTATATTTTTATTTATATTAAATATAGTTTTTCTAATCTTTAATATATTCAGATTTAATTTCGATCTAGATTTCTATTCTAATTTGTTAAAGCATCCTTTTGTTTTGTTAGTGACGACCTTTGCTCTAACTTCAGTTGTTGGCCAATTTATTTCAAATCAATATCAAAAGAAGACCAAAGAAAAAGACATAATGTTTTCTCAGGTGAATGCAAATTACTTACACGCAAAAGAAGTATATTCAGATCTTAGTTCACTAATGGATAGAAGAATATACTTATCAAAGAAGGTAACGTGGGCCTTAAAAGACAGGAAAAGGGGAGTCGGTGATAAAGTAGATAATATGTTTAAAATATTTAATGATTTTTTGTATGAGTGGAATAATGCACTTAATAGGGGGATAAGCATGCTTGAGTTGTATTATGGTAAAGAGGCAAAAGACCTATTTGAGAAAAGGATTTGTGCAGATTTTAACTGGATAGGGATGATAATTAGGTGTCATGTATTGGACCTACCTGAACATAAAAGACCACTTCCTGAACTCGAATATTCAATAAACCTAACGAGTGCAAGAGTATATAAGTTAAACAAGTTACTGTTAGACAAGATGAAAAGAAGAGACTTCTAACTCTTCTAAATAATTTCAAATATTAGCTATCAAAAAAAACTCGTTCACTTTAGTCAATATTGAGAACCAATGATCTGAGGTAGGTTATCAATAGGAGATTTCATTACCTTATTATTTTGTTTTCTATTATGTTTTGAATCTAATCGGTATTATCTATTTATACATTTTAACTCGAACAAAGATTCAGAAATACCTATGAAAAAACTCTATATAAGGAAAATTTTATTTTAATAAACTTAGATTCAAAGGATAATGAACAAACATAAAATTTGGAGAATAGAATGAAATTATATGCCCAAGTAACATTAGATCTTCCCGGTGCCACTGATACGAATAGGAAGCTTTTTTATTCTATATTGGAAAAGAATAAGTGGACAAAAGTTAAAAACATAACAACATCGTGGAAAATTTATTTTAATACTGGTTACACTCCTGACAGTGCCTTAGAAGAATTAAAAGAAGATTTAGATGAAGCAAAAAGCTTATCCAAATTAAAGTTCGTTTCTTCAATGATGATTGGCTTCGAACCGATAAAGTATGCAAGATAATTGATTCTTTTAGAAGTTGACTCTGTTGTTGGAGTTCAGGAGTATTTAAACTCTGGTGCTATCCTTGAACAGATAAAAAGAAATTAGGTATTCATTAGGTTAATAGAAAAAGGAGCCCACAATGCCAAACTACTACGTAAATAAACAAGCTCAACCAAATGGTGATCATGAAGTTCATAAAAATACTGGATGCCCACACCCTGCGAATCCTAAGAATCGTGTTCCTTTAGGAGTGCACCTTAGCTGTACGAGTGCCGTCAAAGAGGCCAAGAAGTATTTTAAACAGGTAAATGGCTGCTTCTTTTGCGCTAGAGAATGTCATACAAGTTAAATTAAATTTATGAAAACAAACAGATTTTTCATTCACAAGGCCTCCGCGACTAATACGGACCAAAGAGTGCATAAGGCAGGTTGTCCTAAGATGCCCTTAGAGAAACATAGAGTATTTCTGGGTGGCTTTAATTCAACTAGAGCCGCAATAAATGAGGCCAAAGAGAGCTATCCGGATGCTAAGGGCTGTGAGATTTGTCTCAATAGCTTTGAGATCGAAAAGGATAGTCTCTCCTAGCGTAGCTATGGCGCCAAGCGTCTAGGGACTTATATTATTAGAGCCTTATCTTTCTTTAGGCCTGCATAAATTTTCCTTTATAGAGTTCCAATTTGGTCCCTAGATTTATAGAATCCTTTCATGAAAAACTCAAAAAAGATTTGGATACTTGAAGACGACCCAGGTTGCCAGATGGTCTATCAGGACGTTTTAGATTTAATATATACTACTAGCTATTTCACTAAGATTGGCGAGCTTAAAAAGAATCTAGTAAACGCTGAGGCCAAATCTGAGCTTCCCGACTTATTAATTATAGATTTAAAACTTAAAGATGGTCACTTCACTGATTATTTAAATACCTTAGAGGATCAAAACTTTAATTATCCATTTATTGTGGTCTCAACCAATGACAATATGGACACTCTTAGATGGTGTAGATCTAAGGGGGCATTAGATTATATGGTAAAGCCTTTTAATAAAAGTGAGTTACTGCTTAAACTTGAAGGCCTTTTAAAAGTAGATTTTAGATCTGAGGTTGAAGAGTATATCGAAACTCAAGATACGGGCCTTACTCCAAAAGAGATTAGAATCATCAAGTTATTTTTAAGATCGGAAAAGCCTCTTAACAGATTAGAGATTATGAAAGGCGTCTGGAGTGGAACGAAGGTTCATGAGAATAATGTCAATGTTCATATATCTAGTATTAAAGACAAATTATCAAAATCTCCTTATAGCTTAACTAAGGCCGGTAATAACTCTTGGGAATTTCGCCGCGTATAAAAAAAGGAATATTTTTCCTAATAAAAATTCAAAATTAATTTTTATTTTCTAAGCAAACTTCGTTTAAATGGACTTAATCCTAATAAAGATTTCCTTATAAATTTGGCCTTATTTAAATAAAGAAATCTTTAATTGAGAAAAATCAAGTCTCCAACGATCCTGTTCTTCCAATACAAACTATCTCCATGAGGGAGATCGTAACTTAGGGAGAATCAAATGAAAAAATTCGCACTAATTTCACTTTAATTTTTTAAGAAGGGAGGCCTTTGGCCTCCTTTTATTAGTTTACCAATCACTAAGGAAGAAAAATGTCAGAATCAACAAATAAGTTAAAAAAAATTACAGAATTTTGGTGTTCTCAATCTTATAAAAAAACAATGTTTTTTAACACTTTAAAAGAAGAGAAATTATCCAAACTGCAAGCAGCACAGTTTCACTACAACGCTGAAATCGTAATCCAAAATACGTTAGAAAGCATGAAAGAAGCTGGAAAATCTTCTGAAATGTTAGGAGAGGAGGATCTTTCAGATTTTTTCAAAATGAAAGTAGTAGAAGAGACTGGTCATGATAAGTGGGCAAAAGAGGATTACTTGAAACTAGGTCTAACCACTGATGAAAAATTGCAACTAAGCCTATCCTCAGGAGCTCTTAAGCTAATAAATAAACTTCATCAGATGGCTCGTTTTAGCCCATTCTCAATGCTTGCCTATGTATTTTTTGGTGAATACCACTATACGATAATCGGCCCTGAAGTAGCAGAACTGTATGAAAGTTCAGTCAAGACTAGCTCATCTCTTGTGCACTCTCATGGAGTTTTAGATGTAGAACATGTCAAAGAGGATATAAAGGCAATTGATAAATTAATGCCTGACGGTGATACGTTTAAAAAGGCTCAGCAAGATTTAATTGAGTGTATGAACTATCAAATAGAGTTCTATAACGAAGTTTGCAAAATTATTGTTTCGAAAGAGGATATTAAAAATGAAAAAAGAATATCTGCCTAAAGGTTGGAAGCTTATTGAAGAAGTAGAAGATACTATTAATGTTGGGGAAATGAAAATATACCGCTCTGGTTTGTTTGCAAAAAATAAAGAAAAAGTTAGTCTCGGCGCTGCTAGTGGAATTACCTCTCAACGTTCAAGAGCATATTATGAGCTTTTAGAAAGAATATACCTTCAAGAGAAAAATCGAGTCGATTCAACGGAGGTGAAGGAATATACCTTTTCAATAACTAATGGGGCAGCTATTCATACTTGCCCGGAGTTAGCTAAGACCTCATCTGTGAACGAATTAATTGAGAGAGATCGAATTTTAAGATCATGGTATGGCTTTTCAGACCCAAAAGAGCTAGTTGATGATAAATTTCAAATTTCAGAAATATCAAAGATATATGACATTAAGTTATTTGAATTTTTAGATGAGAATGACCCTAGATCTGATATAAAGGTAATGGGAATATTTTTATACCCAAAAAATGAATCTGATCATTTTCTTTTTGGTTTTGGAGCGTCAGATAGTATTGAAAAAGCATTTTTCAAAACTAAAGATGAGTTAATCACGAGACTGTCATTTTTATGGCAAGAGGAAATAGAAGAGAATTATGAATTTTCACCCACATCAGGGCATCATCAAGAATTTTACCTAGACAAAAATAACCAATTATGGATTGATGATTGGTTAACAGGAAAGAACCCTCAAAAGTTTTTGAATTACTTCAAGGGATCTATCCCAGTGCTCAAGGATGACATAGTTGCTGATGTGAAAAAGATAGATCACGATGGAGAAACCCTCTACCTTTCCCAAGCATCTTCAAAAACTCGGGAAAAACTATATTTTGGTCAAAAATATTCAATTGAAAAAAAGAAAGGCCTAGTTCATCCAATCATGTGAGTCGGTTAGATGATTTCTAAGTCTATTATTAGCTTGATTAGAATAGGCCTTGATAGGAAGCTTAATAAGTAAATGAGTGCCTTCTCTAGCATTCTCAATACACGAGAAGTTACCATTTTGGGCCTCAAGCATCTTACGGATCAGTCTTAGTCCGAGTCCTCTTTTAAAGTTTACATACTTATTATCTTCTTCAAGGTAAAAGTGTGTAAGCTTCTCAAACTTCTCTGGATTCAATCCAGTTCCATTATCTACAAAAGATAACTCGACAAAATTTTGATCAATGGAATGTACATAGAGTTCAATTTCTTGATTCTCAATATTATTTTCATTGAAATTTCTAATAGAGTTCTTATATAGATTATAAAAAATAGAAACTAGTTCGCTTTGACAAAGAGTAATCTGTGTTAAATTCTCAAGCCCCTCGAGTTTAAAATTAATCTTAGTCAGATCGATGAGTTCTAACTTTAAGGAGTTTATAACTTCGTGATGTACTTCAAG
The DNA here is from genome assembly GCA_047630275.1 of Sulfitobacter sp. Lineage (GTDB taxonomy): Bacteria > Bdellovibrionota > Bacteriovoracia > Bacteriovoracales > Bacteriovoracaceae. The sequence continues at coordinate 1,558,948 of JBLHVN010000001.1, forward strand.
AATGCTAGAGTATATTTTGTTATCTGGATCCCTAAGGTGGGAATTTAAATTATTAGTCAAAGTTTCGGCTCTTTCTAAGTTATTTAGAGCAGCTGTGATATATTTGGAATTTTGCTGATTCACTTCTATTTCTTTAAGGCAGTGTCTGATTGTATGGAATGGTCCTTTTATGTCATGACCTATCCTTGCAGAGACTTCTCCTATTGTTCTAAATCTATTTGATTCCGTTTCATTAATTAACCAATTCGAAATCTCTTCATCCCTTAAGCTGATATCTAAAGAAAGCTTATTAATTGTACTTTCAAATCTCGATAATAATTTTGAAGAAGAGATCGCAAGGTTCATCTCTCCATTTCTAAATGTTTCAAAACTATCAATTATTTTTTCAAGACCATTAAAGAAATAGTCTCGATAGAGATAATAAACTCTTCCGACAAGTATCAGACCAAAGATCAAGGGAACAGCTAGGTTTAGGTTTTGAGAAAAAGTATTCGTTGTTGATAATGCAACTGTTTGTAGTATTAATATACAACAGCAAGAAATAATAGCTACATGTTCGTTGTATTTAAATTGTTTTATACTACCAAAAAAAGTTACCTGCTTGAAAGCATCAGACAAATTTATTCTCTTATGTTCCTTATTCAGAAACTCCGTAATAAAGCTATGCAGTTCGATAAAAGCTATACTAGAGAAAATAGTAACCATAAATAACTCCATTGAAACGAAGTATATCCAAGCGTCAATTAATGATAAGTTATGATTTGCAAAATAAATAAAATATAGGCCAGGCATTATTACTTTGACTAAATTTAATGGAATAAACCAAATGGCCCTTATTGCTGGTATCGAAAAAATATCTGTTAGAACTTGAGAGTCATTAGTCTCTTTTATCTTTTCTATTAAACTTCTGTTGAAGTTTCTTAATATTTTTGAATGCCTTGGAAAGAAGTATCTAAATGCAATGGGTTCGATCCCTAGACCAACAATAATATAAGATAGGCAATCCACCAAGATGACCATAAATATGTCTATTGCAGGTAAATCAACAATGAATAAGAATAGATAGATATAGACGCCTAAAAAGGCTATTGATAACTTACTAGTTGTTTCTGATATTTTTTTCATCGCGTTATTTATTGCAATTATATGTCTATTTGCCAATAACTGTTTAAGAAGAAACTTTTCTAAGGTATAATGATTTAAGGTACTTAAGAATGGATAAAGAAAAATTAAAACATATCATTAAAGATTATTTTTACTCTTTTAGTATTTTGCCAAATACAAAAATTATGAATACTTCACATCTCGGCAAAGAGGCTCAGATAATTCAAACTGAAAACCCCTTCTTCTTTTTTAATGCTGGCTTTGATCTATGCCCATCGATTTCTCAAGAAGAGGCTCAAGGGCTAGTTGACCTTTTTAAGTTGAATGAGAAATCGTTTTCTTTATGGGTAGATAACGATGAAGTAAGTACTACATACTTTGAAAACCTTTCAAAATCTGGTTTTCTTCATCTACTTGATGCTGCTTTAACATCGGGCCAATTAATTGATATAGATTTTGATCACAAGGGCAGTCCTAGTATGACCTTGGTTACAAATAATGAGGAGTTCTCAAAATGGCTAACTCCCTTCCTAGAAGTATATGAATTCCCTGTAGAAGAAACTAGAGATTTTATGCTTAGTTGGGGTAGTGAAAATTTGAATAAAAGAAACAATGACTTCTTGAATTTTTATCTTGAGGACGAAGAAGAAGTATTAGCTATCGGATCACTTCATATTGCTGGTAAGTCTTGTGGACTCTTTAATCTTGGTGTCCCAGAAAAACACAGAAGAAAAGGCTACGCAGATTCTCTAACCAAGCAAATGGCCAAATACGCTTATGATAGGGGAGTCACTCATATCGGAGGAGCGGGATCGGCCATGGGGATGGAGCTTTATAAGAACTTTGATATCAAGGTTCATGGCTCTTATTCACTTTGGGCGTATTTTCATTCCTAGGTCCTTCTTTCTATACCCAATTAATCTATTTCTGATAAAGAAATCTTTATTTATCCTCATTTTAAGATACAATATTTTTAGTTTAACTTAAAAAAAAAGAACTATGAGTAAGAATCTAGATGAATGGAGTAATTTTTGTCATAAATTTCAAAGCTATATTATAGCTTGTTTAAAAATTAAGGAATCCCTCAGTCAATCTAAAGTGGCTGAGATAATGCAAGTTGATCAGGCCACTATTTCAAGAATAGAAAATGAGGAGCAAGGGCGAGATATAAGTCACTCCATGCTTAAATTACTTTTTATCTATTTTCCAAAAGAAAATATTATGAACTTTACCTCCCCTGGTTTTATAGAAGATTTTCATAATAATTTTATAATTATTCATAGGCCTAGTGCTGCTCAAGAAGTAAAATTAAATCAAAAAGCTCATAATCTCGTAAATGCTGCAACTATTATTCAAAACCTATAACGACTAAAAAGCTAGAACAGAACTAAAGTTTAGGCCTAGTTTGAAGCGCCTTTGATAATTTAGATTCTCAATAAATAAAAATTTATCCCAAATTAATCTCATCGAGTAGATAATAAAGTTATGGATAAATCTACAAAGTTTCTTATTCATGACTTAAGAAATAAGCTTCAAGTCTTAAGTTCAAAGATTGAAATGGCCCAAAGTAAATTACTAAAAGAGGGTGTTAACCCTACTCTTGTTCAAGAGGTTTTCATTGGTCTTGATCGCACTATGAGCGAAGTTAGTGAAATCTGTAGGTCTGGAAATGCTGAAAATGATACAGCTGTGAATTTTAAAATATCTCAGCTTATTTTAAAAAACATCGAAGATTATAGTTTGAATAATGCCTTAAAAATAATTTTTACTAAAAAATCTGATCCTATACTCCATGCGAATAATCACTTGTTTAGCAGGCTAATAGAGAATCTATTGAAAAACTCCATTGAAGCAGGAAGCACTAAGGTCGATATAGAGTTAAGTTCAACTAGATTAATATTGATTGATAATGGAGGAGGTATAAGTCCAAATCATTTAGAGGATATTAACTCCGGTAATTTTTACTCTACTAAAAGATCAGACCGGGGTCTTGGATTAGAGTTTATTCATGACTTTTGCAAAGAAAATGGCTGCGAAGTATTTATTAGAAGAAATAGTGACGATCTTAGAAGTATAGGTGTTAGTGTAGAGCTTGATTTTGAGAGTCTTTTGAAAGCTGCTGGAGAGTTTGCTGTTTAATTAAGAAATTCCTTTTTTATAGATCATTATTTGTTCCAATTTTTATCAACTTTACTATTGAAAGCAATTTTAAACTCAATAAAGAAAAATTTATCGATGCCCTTTTTAATGCATTTGCCACGCGTCTATACGCTGTAATCATTAGTTTCTTTATTTGAATATTAATTTATAAATCCCTGTAATATTCTATTTTGCATAATTTATTCTTGGCAAAGTTAAATTATTTATCAATCATTCATCCGAACAAAAAATTCTCCACAATAAATTGCAATCACTAAAGCAAGGATGCGAGTGGAAATAAACCCTAGGGACTGCGGCCCCAAGGAAATAGAGGAAACTCTAGAGGGTATTGCTATGTCAAAAATGGGTTTATTAATCCTTTTCTTTATATCTAATGTAAATATAGCTGTAGGAAGTAGTCTTCCCTGTAACGGTGCTAGTGGAGAAACCCATACAAATGGCGGTGGCTTTGTTGCTAGAACTGCCAGTGTTCACGTTAATGCATTTGTTGATTCGACATCTGAAGTTTGTGATTTCGCGATAGTAGAAGATCAGGCAAGTTCAATTGAGGAGAACTCAAAAGTCTTTGGTAGAGCGCTCTTAAGAGGGCAGGTTCATGTCTCTTTAAATTCAAAGGTATATGGAAACGCTCTTTTAGATCAAAGAGGAGCTAGTTCAGCAATGGGAATTAGGGATGCTGAAGTCTTTGGAAATGCCAAAATACTAGATGATGCTGGAGTAATTGGAGGCAAGGTATATGGTCATGCTGTTATAAGGGAAAAGGCTGATATTTTAATTGGTAACGGAAGTACCGAAATCTACGGAAGAGCACAAATATTTGGAGATGTAATTATTTCTGGTAACCTTAAAATTCACGGCTCTATACAAATTTCAGGGCAAGTTAAGCTTATTACTTCTTTAGTTAACACACATCATCTTTGTGATCCCATTTCTCTCTCAGGCAGCCTTACCATAAATGATCCAGGATCAAAGTATTGTCAGTCTTTCTCTGGTGAGACTTTACTGTCAATTTCTCCCGGTGAAAAAGACTTTGGATCAATCAATATAGGATCTAGTTCAAACGCTACTAAGTTTACCTTTATTAACTCAGGCGGCGCCGATGCAAAGAGTTGTGACGCTCCAGTTCTAAAAGGTGATACCTCTGATTTTACTCTAGTTAGTGATAACTGCGGTATCAATGATTTACAAAATGAAGGAGGAAGCTGTTTTGTCACAGTTACGGCAAATCCTCTTAGTGCTGGAGTTAAAACCATTCAGGTTAGTAGATCCTGCCAAGTTGGCGGGGTGATTGAAACTGAAGAGGGCAAGATCGAAGCAACCGGTATTGAAGCGCCGTTAATTGAAGTAGATCCAAGTGAATATGATTTTCAAAAAATATTTGTTGGATCAAGTAATACCCAGAGTAAATTTACTTTTAGAAATAATGGCACCTCAGTTGCCACTGGATGTAGCGCTCCTCTACTAGAAGGTGATGAAAGGGAAGAATTTATTATTGCATCAGATAACTGTGGCATAAAAGATATGCCGCTTCTCTCGGGTCTTGATTCAGATTTTGATTTTAATACCGCCGGAAATTATACGGCTTCAGATATAAACCTGATTGAAATCTCTAATAGTGAAGTTACGCTTAAGAGAAACTTCATACCAAATTCTCTTTTTTACGCTTCATATAACTCAAGTATAAATGGAGATTTAGGAGGAGGGGATTTGAGTGGAGCTTCTTTTGGTCAAGCAGGGGTAAGTTCAGGGAAATTAGATCTATCATTTAATGATATTAGTTATGTCGAATATAATGCTGCTGGAAAAGCTGATTTTAATACAAAAGCGACGCTTAGAATGCGATTTATTCCTAATTACAATGGGGTGCCAGCATCAGGTCAAGCACTGTTCTCCCTACATGATCTAACCTCAAGTAATAATAATAGAATTCAATTAAATCATGAACCATCTGGTGAGCTTCATTTTCTTTCTTGGACTAGCTCTGGAGTTTTAGCTCTTGATGCTAATTTTGGGACCTTTAGTGTAGATGCAAATCAAGAATATGAAATTGAAATTAATTTTGACCTAGCTCTTGGGCAAACAAGAATGTTCGTGGATGGGGCTCAGCTAGGGCCTACTGCAAGTACTACTGTGAGCCGAGTTGGTACAGCTACAACTTCAATAAGAATAGGTACAAATAGAATCGCCTCACTTACCTCAAATTTTAAGATTAATCAGTTTGCAATCTTTGATTCAATTCAACATTCAAGTAATTATACAGTCACAAACGACTGGCTGGATTATTCAACATTAAATCCTAGTATTGAGTTAAATAATGCTCTTGTTTTCTCAGAGCCCATTACAAACTTTAGTGAGATCTCTACTAGAGAAACTGGAGATGAGATACGTTATATTTTAAGTTCAGATAATGGAATAAATTATAAGTACTGGAGTGGATCATCTTGGATAAACTCTAATGGAAGTTACGCTCAAAGTAATAGCTCTAATATTATTAAATCAAAGATATCACTATTGGCAGAGAGTGGATCTTTAAAATTTAAAGCATTTCTTCACTCTAGTACCGGAAAGACTTCTCCAGTACTTAGATTATTAAAGATTGGAAATAAAAAAGGGGAGTGTGAAGTAATTATCACTGCCGCGCCATCTAATATTGGAGATAAAGAAGTAACTCTAAAGAGAACTTGCGAGGTTGGAGGCGTTGCCTCAACTCATGTTAACGGAATAAGACAATCGTCTGTTAATTATGTAAATAATGTAACTCCCTTTAGTCATGACTTTGAAACGATTCTTTTAGGAAGTACCTCTTTAGAAAAAATATTCACTTTTTCAAATGATTCCCAATTAGAAACCGGGATTTGTTCAAATGCTTTTTTAGTTGGAAATAACCCTACTGATTTTATGATCTCTAGTGATAGTTGTGGAAATAATGTTCTAGCGCCAGGGGCCAGTTGTGAGGTTCAAGTTGTCGCTAATCCTCAATTCATTGGGGAGAGAACGGCCACCTTGGCGAGAAATTGTATTTTATCAGGGATCGTGCAAACTAATATAAATGCTCTAAAAGTATTTTCTTCAGATCCTGAAGTTAATATTATTGCAACTCCTGATCCTTTAATCTTTGAAGATACGCTGGTTAGCAGTGAAACAGAAAAACTAACGGTTAGTTTTTCAAATATCGGAAATACTACGGCCTCAGGTTGCTCTCTTCCTTCTCTTTCAGGCGCCCATGCAGGCGAGTTTCAAATTGTTAATGATTACTGTAGCGATTTAGATCTTCCAGCTGGTATAGGAATTTGTTCAATCGTTTTAAGGGGAACTCCTAGCACAAATGGATTAAGAACGGCAGATTTAAGTAGGTCATGCGCCGTAGGTGGCACTATTTCAGTGGCGCTTGAGATGATTGGTATTTTGCCAGCGCCAACTGCGCAGTTAGAACTAAGTCCATTATCTTATGATTTTGGAAATGCTCCTATTGGTGTTCCTTTTAATACTCAAAGTTTTATAATTACAAATAACGGATCCGCTTCTGCAACTAGTTGCTCTAATGCCTTTTTAACAGGAAAAGACTATCTAGATTTTTATATCACTAATGATAACTGTCAAAATCTTGATCTATCTGGATCAGGCGGGAGCTGCTCATTAGATATTGGAACCCTGCCTAATTCACTAGGGTTTAAAACAGCGACTCTAACAAGATCCTGTCAAATTGGTGGAACTGTAAGAACTTTTACAAACTCTATTACCACAACATCAGTGCCGAATGATCCAAACGTATCAGTCAATCCAATGTCTCATGACTATGGAGATTTGGCCGTTGGCTCAATCGGTGACTTAATTGTTACTTATTCAAACTCTGGTTTTGGAACTGCTACTGGTTGTTCAATTCCTTATCTAGACCCAATTGATTCAAGCTACAGCATTTTATCAGATTCTTGCCAAGGAAATAATCTTCCTGGCACAGGAAGCTGCGCTGTAACGGTTCGCTTTAATCCTGATTCAAGCGGAGTTAAAAATACGAATCTTAAGCATGACTGTACAGTAGGGGGTAATTTTATAACTACCCTAACAGGAAATGGGATATTTCCAAATTTAACTATTTCTCCATCTCCTAGTCTTGATCTTGGTCAATCACCAGTTGGAGCTTCAAGCGCCCCTGGAGTCATTACTTTAAACAATACTGGGGACGCCGCTGCAACAGGCTGCTCGAGTGCTTATTTTGATGGAGGTGACGCTATAGAGTTTAGTATTAGTAATGATACTTGTGGAAATAATAACCTCGGGGTTAGTTCTCCATGTACTTTAGATATTATAGGTACTCCAACAAGTTCAGGAAATAAAAGCACAACCTTAAAAAGAAACTGCTCTTTTGGAGGAGAAGTCTCAACAACTTTATTAATTGAAGGGACAGCTCCTATATTAGGGATTACGCCTGCTCCATCTATTGATCTTGGAGCTGTTGTGGTTGGAGATCAGTCTAGTTATACCCTTGTGACTATAAACAACACGGGAAATGGTGATGCTACTGGTTGTGGGGCAATTACGATTACAGGAAATAACCCGAGCGAATTTGAAGTAGATAATGTAAATGCTTGTGGTGGATCAATTTTGGCCGGAGGAAATTGCCAATTTAATGTTAGAGGGGAACCTAGTTCAATAGGAAACTTTGATAGTGATCTAAGTTTAAATTGCTCTGTTGGCGGAATTGTTACTACAAATGTTCAAGTAGAAGGGATTCCTCTTATTGCTAAGATGCCTATTTTTCCAAAGAGTCATCATTTTTTAAGAGTCGGAAATAATAATTCTTCAGAGTCTAAAGTCTTTAAAATAATCAACTCTAGTGGCGGCGGTGCTACTTCTTGTGGAGTCCCCGTTTTATCTGGAGCTGATGCGGGAGAGTTTTCGATTCTATCAACTAGCTGCACTTCTTCAATGAAGGTAAGTGAAAGCTGTGAGGTTGAAGTTCACTCAAGGCCAACTTCTCTTGGAAATTCTCAAGTTAATTTAGAGAGAAATTGCTTAGTAGGAGGCCTTGCTCGAGCGAGCCTAACGGCCACTTCAGTTAATTCTTCTCCAATGGTGAGCTTCTCTAAAGATGAACATCAATTTTTAAATATAACTGAAGGCACAACGAGTAAGATCTTTAGCGCCCAGTTTATTAATAATGGGCCAGGCAGAGCAACTAATTGCGGCGCTTCAATGCTAACAGGTGGGGATTTTTCAGACTTTTCAATTGTAAATGATACCTGCGGAGTAAATGATTTAAACCCTTCAAGTTCTTGCCAAATCTTAGTTGAATCTAGGGCCACTGGTACTGGGCCTAAAGTAACAAGTCTTACAAGAAACTGTCAGGTCGGAGGAGTCGCAACTATAGTTTTAAAAGCAGATGTTAGGGCCAATGAAAACACTGTTTCTTTTTCAAAGAAGGAGCATAACTTTTTCAATATAGGTGTTAATCAATCTTCAAAATTAAAGACTATAAAGTTTATAAATAAAGGAGTTGGTTTTGCTAGAAACTGCAGCGCGCCAAGTATTTCCTCTGGAGATATCAGCTCTTTTAGTATTGAAAGTGACTCTTGTGGAGCAGCTGATTTAGCACCAAACGCTAGCTGTGATATTCAAGTTGTTTCTACTCCTTCTTCAATTGGTTTAAAATCAGCTGAAGTAACAAGGAGCTGCTCTTTTGGAGGAGTGGCCACTTCAAGCCTAAGTGCCACTGGGGTCATTAATCTTTCATCTCAAAAAGTAGATCCAATAAGTCATAATTTTACCCGCCTTAGTATTAATCAGCGGTCAAAAATAAAAACATTTAATTTTTATAATAATACTAAAGCACCTTTAAAAGGATGCTCTACTTCTGTTTTAGAAGGCGTGGATTCGTCATCATTTGATATTATTAATGATTCCTGCACTTCTTCTTTAATGCCAGGTGAAGTATGTCAGGTATTAGTTGAAACAAGGCTAACTTCAATAGGAATAAAAAATGCTACTTTAAGGCATCCATGTTTAATAGGCGGAGATGCTAGCGCTAGCTTATCTACCTTTGGGGAAGCAACAGATGTTTCATTAAAATCAAATATTAATGAAATTCTCTTTGGTACTATAGCTACTGGTGAAGCTACTAAAAGAGTCAATCTTAATATCTATAATAATGGCGAAGGGGCCGCCAGAGGCTGCGCAGCTTCTTCTCTCAGCGGAGTAGACGCGTCAGAATTCTTTATAGAAAGTGATACTTGCCTTTCAAGTGATATAGCATCAAAAAGTTCATGTATTGTATCTCTTGCCGCAAGGCCTTCAACAGATGGTCCTAAATCAGCAAGCCTTGATTTCTCCTGCGCTTTTGGGGGCAGCTTAAGTATCCCTCTAAGCGCTAAAGCAATCTCAAAAGAACTTGGCCTGAAAGTATCACCGCTTTTTCATAATTTTGGAAATTCAATTGTTGGAAATAGCAATGGATCAAAAGCCTTTACGTTTTATAATAGCGGTAGTGGAGTGGCCACTTCTTGTTCGAATGCTTTATTAACAGGGGTAAATTCAACTGAATTTCAAATTGAAGAAGATAGCTGTGAAGACAATGATCTAGAAGCGGGAAGTACTTGCTTTGTTAAAGTTAGTGCAGTTCTAGGTTCAGTGGGATTAAAAGAAGCTAATCTCTCTAGAAACTGCGCTGTTGGGGGAAATCTCGAAGTAGCTCTTAGTGCAAAAGGAAAACTTGGAGTTTCTCAAATGAGCTTTTCTCCTAACGAGCATAATTTTTTAACAGTTGGTGAAAATCAAACTTCAAAACTTAAAGTTTTTAAAATCTTCAATAATGGTTCAGCAAGCGTAAAGGGTTGTAGCGCGCCAATTATTGAAGGCGCAGATGCTTTAGAGTTTTCTATTGTTGATTTAGGAGTCAAGTCTTGTCTTACAAATGATATTGCTCCAAAGGATTATTGCCAATTTGCTGTTGAGAGTAATCCTAATGATCAGACAAAAAAGATCGCTAATCTTAGGCGAGATTGTAGTATCGGTGGAAGTATTACAGCAGATTTAAGATCAAAAGGATCCCCTGCGAAACAAGTAATAGCAATGTCTCCTAAAGCATTTAATTTTCAAAATGTTGGAGTTGGCTATCAAAGTAAAAATAGGCATTTTACTTTCTTAAATACTGGGGAAGGATATCTGAGAGGCTGCATGGGGCCGAGTTTAAGCGGAGGGGATGCAGCAGAGTTCTCTATAAACTTTGAAGGTCTTACAAAGTCATGTAACGGCGTAACAGATCTGGCGCCGGGGGATTTTTGCCAAATAAACCTAACATCAATTCCAAGTGGCTCTTTTGGCGAGAGGGCATCAGATTTAAATTTTTCATGCTCTAGTGGTGGCAGCGTTCAGGGAGTTGTTTACGCAAATGGAATACATCCCGATTTTCCAACTTTAATGTTAAGACCTAGCCTCACTGAGCTAGTTCCTGGAGAAGAGAAGACCATTGATATTTTTAATATTGGTTTTTCTAATACGAGTAATTGTGAAGAGCTAGCTTTTAAAGGCCCTTATGCTAAAGATCTAAAAGTTATTGAATCTTCTTGTGAAAAATCAGGAATTATTGAAGGAGATTCCTGTTTTGTAACGATTAGGGCCAATAAAAAAATAGAAAAATCTTATGGCATAAAAAAATGCCTAGGCTCAGTTGGAATGAATACTCTTCTAGGTATAGGTAGTTTTGATAAAGATCAAAATATTAAAAAAGAAATCCAACCCATTCAATCAGCAGGAAATTGTACACTTAACGAAGAAGGTGAGGTTTTCTGCTTTGATAAAATCTCTAAAAGAGAATCTTCTATTGAAAAATTACCATTTATAAAATCAATATATAAAAAAGAAAGTAAGACATGTTTTAAGACGCTTAAAAATAGTGAAATTTGTAAATAAAAATCATCATGATTTTAAAAGGAGAAATAAATGAAAATTTTTAAAAGCTTAGGCCTTACAGCTTTTGCCTTAGGAGCGATATCCGTTTCAGGAAGCGCTCTTGCTAATCAATGTGGCGGTCAACCTGGTTTTGCCCATCCTAATGGCGGAGGTTTTGTGTCGATTACAGCTGACGTTGCGCCAAGTGTTTTTGTAGATGCAAATAGTATAGTTTGTGGCTACGCAAGGGTATCAGGAAATGTAAAGATTATCACTGGTGGTGAAGTCGTAGATTTTGCAGTTGTTGAAGGAAATGTAGAAATTAGCGAAGAATCTGAAGTCTATGGCAATGCTTATGTAAAAGGCTTTTTCGTTCCTGGAACTGGTGATTTAAAAATCACAAACGGAAGTTCAGTTTTTGGAAATGCTTATATTGAAAGTGATTCTTTAATTGATAATTCTAATGTCTACGGGAATGCAAGAATTCTTGAAGATTCTGAGATCTTAAATTCTAGTGTTTACGGAAATGCAGCTATTGAAGGAGCTGATGTTAAAGATTCAACTGCTCACGGTCTGGTTCGAGTAGGTGATGGAGGTAGTTTAAATGAGGGCGCAGTGGCCTGTGATGATATCACAATTACAGATATGATCTTTGAGGGATGGGAGCATTGTGCAGATTCTTTTGTTATCTCTAAGTTATCTGTTGGATCTTCTTCAGAGCATATGTGTGCTATTGGTTCAACTGATCTAGGCAACCAAGTAATTTGCTGGGGACAAAATGAAGATGGTCAGCTTGGTATAGGATTAGGTTCTGACTTTCAAGAGTCTATTAAATTAAGAAATGCTGTCGCTGGAATTGATGATGCAACTGATATTTCTACCGGCGGAAGTCATACTTGCTCTGTTAGAGATAATGATACCGTAGAGTGTTGGGGATCTGGTGGAATTGGACAACTTGGAGATGGAAATGGATCAGATTCAACCACTCCAGTAGTTGCAACAGGTTTAACTGGAGTAATTAAAGTGAGTTCTGGTGACGAACATACCTGCGCTTTAACTTCTGGCGGATCAGTTTCATGTTGGGGGGCCAATGACTATGGTCAACTTGGAGATGGAACGACAACTGAAAGACTAGTTCCTACTGCTACGGGAATTACAACAGCTATTGATATCTCAGCTGGTGAAGCTCATACCTGCGCTCTTTTGTCAGATAACTCTGTTCAGTGTTGGGGCAGTAATAGTCATGGGCAAGTCGGGGCCGGAGCGATAGGAGTTGATGAATTATCACCAATTCTAGTCTCTGGTGGTGTTCTTGGAACTGTTACTAGTATCAATACAGGTGCCGAGTATTCATGTGCTTATGATGATGAAAGCGCTCTTTTTTGTTGGGGAAGTAATACTGACTCTCAATTAGGTCGTACAGGAGGAAATTCAACAACTCCTACAGAATCAAGTTTTGAAGGGGAAGAAGATGCTGTGTTTGCTAACACAGGTGCTGGGAACTGCTCTTCGTATGAAGGCATTGTGAGCTGTTGGGGAAATTACTCTACTCTTGGAGTGGAATTTGAAACAGAAATAAATTTGGTCGATCCAATAGAGCCATCTTTAAAAGATAGATCATCTGCTTTAATTGGAAGTACTTCAGAAGCTGTTTGCACAGTTACAACTACTAATGAAGTCATTTGTTGGGGTGAAGGTGCAATCGCAACTGATACCGAAATAGCTCAAACTCCTGTCTTTGCTGACTATATAAAATAAAGGATAAATAATGAAAAAAATATTAATGATTGCAACTTGTTTATTATCTCTAAATTCCTACGGCGCTACTTGTACAAACGCTGGAACTTTATTGACCCATACTAACCCCGACGGAAGCACTGGAGGGCAGTATCACGATACGGCTTCGGTTGCGGCCACAGTTTTTATGAGCACAACTGCCCGAGTTTGTGATACGGCCGTAGTGAGCGGTAACACTGTCTTAAGAGATGAGTCCCGTGTTCAAGGAGCTGCCAGTGTTTCTGGAAACGCTCAGCTTTATGGATCAGCAAATGTCTATGGAAACGCTATGGTCGGAGAGTTTGCTCAAATTAGTGACTCTGCTCAAATTTATGGAGACTCAACCATTAAAGGTTCAGCAAAAGTAACTGGCACAGTTGAAGTCTATGAAAACTCTGTAGTTGAAGGACAAACCTTCTTATCAGGGGACGCTAGAGTTAGAGGAAACTCTAAAGTTATAGAGAACGCTCGAATGAAAGGATCTTCAATTGCTGAAGGAAATTCAATTGTCTCTGGCTCTGCGACTATGACAGGCAGCTCTAGAGTAACTGACAATGGTCATGTTAATGGCGGATCTTTAGTAAAAGGAAATGTCTTAGTTAGTGCTAATGGTTTTGTTACTGATTCAGCTAATCTTGATGGATCTGTAACTATCTCTGATAACGGAGCGATTGCTGGAAACACAACTTCGACTCCCGGCACTACTGCATTTGTCGGTGATAAGGCCCTTATCATCATGTCTACCTTAGGCGCCCTTGATGGGAGTAATATCATTGTTATTGGAAATACTTTTATAGATGGAAATGTTGTATTGAAAAATGCGGCCAAAATCTATGGAAGCTCTACAGTTTTTACTACCTTTGATGATGATATCGTAACAATTCAAGATAATGCTGAAATTTTTGGTAAGGCCTCTGTGTCTGGAAACGTAACTCTAAAAGATGACGTAAAAGTTTATGGGAGCGCCTCAATTTATGAGAACGCTCTAATAGGCGGAACTAACGAATTTCACGGAGATGTGATTGTTAGAGGAAGCGCAGACTTTTCAGCAGGATCGACTGTTTACGATACTGGGATGTTCTCAGGAAATTAATTAAAAAGGGTGAAGGAGACTTCACCCTAACTTGGAGAAAAAAGTGAAAAACTTATTTTTGATCACTTTATTATTTAGTTCAATAAATGCTTACGCTCTTGATTGCGGCGGTAGCCCCGGAAGCATACACCCAAATGGAGGAGGCTTTATTGAAAACACGGCCACCGTTGAGGCGGGGGTCTTTTTAGGCCCTGACGTAGAGGTATGTGATTATGCTAAGGTTCTTGGAACTGCTAGCATAACTTCTAATGGCGTAACTAATACGATTTCAGTTACTGATAATGCAATGATTGAAGATACTGTTACTATTACTTCAGTTTCAGGAGTCATCACTATCTCTGATTCAGCGAGAATTTATAATAATGCTTCAATTACAGCTACTAGTGCCCATATTACTATTAATGATCTAGCTAAAATCTGTGATGAGGTTGTCATTGAAGGAATTGAGCCTGGTCCAGGTTTTGGGGCAGGGATAATTATTGAAGGCGGAGCTTATCTTTATGGAAACGCTCAGGTCTTAGGAACTGTTCAAATAAAAAATACAGCGCCAGGAACCTTTGATAATGAAGTCCAGCTCTACGAAGACGCTGAAGTTTATGGAAACGCAGTTCTTATGGAAGAGTCTCAAGTCTTTGGACAAGCAAAAGTCTACGGTAACACTATTCTATCGGGCGGCTCAGTTGTTTACGATCAGGCAGAAGTTTTTGAAAATGCCGAGCTTCAAGATTTCACTCAAGTCTACGGACAAGCTCAAATTTATGGAGATACAATCCTTAGTGAATACTCCCAAGTCAATGACCAAGCAAAAGTTTACGATGTAGCAAGAGTCTCTGGTGAGGCCTTAATCTCTGGATCGAGTACTTTAAATAGAGGGGCTCATGTCCTAGGTAATGCTCTCGTTTATGACAACGCCGTTATTTCTCATAGTGCAAGAGTCTTTGGAAATGCAAGAATTTACGGAGCTGCAAGAATCGAAGGAAGCGGAGAAGTCTTTGACTACGCTGAAGTTTTTGATAACGCCACTGTCTCTGCTAGAGCAAAAGTAAAAGGCACCTCAAAGATTCATGATAATGCTGAAATTAGAGGCGACGCTTTAATCTATGATAATGCTGATATTTTTGTAAACGCTAAAATCTATGGTCACTCTCAAATTTATGGAAGCGCTATTGTAAGAGGAAATGCTGAAGTTTACGGAAAAGCGCAAGTTTATGATAACGGAGTAGTTCACGATGACGCTAAGGCCTTTGGTAACTCAGAGGTTTATGGAAGTGGATCCCTTTATGGAACTGCAAGCGCCTTTGAATTAGCTCAAATCTTTGAAAATGCAAAAGTTTACGGTAATGCTACCATTCGTGGCACTGCCCTTATTCATGGTAATGCTGATGTTAGTATTGGTGTTTTTAATCGTGGGGATGAGATTTAGATGAAGCGGATTTTCTCTTTTATATTGGTATCTTTTCTTTCTTTTTATTCCTTGCAGGTGTTTGCTTGCAAGGGGGATAAGCCGGATTGTGAACTTCTTCCTGTTGCGGATTTTACGTTCAAGGTTAAAGAAGGCGAACAGGACGAAATTTCATTTGATGCAATAAGCAGCTATGCTCGAGGGGAAAATACAATAGAGAAATTCACATGGGAATTTGGTGATGGAAAGACTGAGTTTAAAAATAAAGACCCAAAAATTGAACATAAATACTCTGTTATTTTTGGAAAATTTAAAGTTACCCTTACCGTAAAAGATGATAAGGGAAATGAGGGGAAGGTAACAAAATTAGTAGACTTTAATCTGTCGCTATATCAATTATCTTGGGAGAACCAAGATTTTCCGAGTGTTTTAAATGCTCCAGATGAAGCAAGTTTTAATGAAGCAGAAGGTACGATAACAGTTAATCTATTATTAAATATTCCTATATTTGAAGAAACCCGAGTAGAAATTGGATACATTTCTGAAAACTCAACTGCCACTCATTTAAATGACTTTCAAGGAGCTAACTTCCTGCTGGAGAAAAAAGAGGAAGATTTTAAAACAGCTATCATTACGATTCCATCTGGGGCAACGAAATATCCAGTAGAGATATCAATTGTTGGAGATAAAGTCCCCGAAATTAATGAAGTTATCCATTTAAAAATTATTAGAGTTGTAAACTCAGACGATATAAATATCACTCCAATAGAAACAATTAAAATTACTATCGTCGATGACGATCTGGGCCAACCCTCATGTGATGGAGCAACTGGCTCATATCACTTGAATCCTGATACTACAGAAGGCTGCTTTGTCGCTGATACGGCTTATAGTGGGACTGGTATTTTGACCTTGCCTGCAAAGGAAACTGGCTGCCAAGTTTGCGGAACAAGTGAAATTGTTAGCAATGGATCTCCGGTAACGATCGAGGGATTTTTATCTATGACTAATGGTTCAAGGATTGTTGGAGAAAGCCTAAACTCACAATCCCCAGGCATTACTCTTAAAGGAGAGATTTCTTTAGACGGTACTACGATTGCTGATCATGTTTATTTAGAAGGTAAAATTTCTATTGAAAATTCTCAAATTGGACTTACCTCCGAGGATGAAGTCACAAAAATAATAGGAGATGTTATTATTGAGTCTTCAATAATTTCCCAACAAGCAAAGATTGAAGGAAATGGAAAGATTAAAGGTAGTAGTATTCATGGAGAGCCAAAAATTACGGGAGACATAAATGTTCAAAGTGAAACTGATTTCACTGGTATAAATATTACTGGGGAAGCATCAATTGGACCAAACGTTAAGATAATAGGAAGTTTGATATTAATTTCAGAGAGTGCAAAAGTAACTGGAAATAGCTCAATTGACGGCGATTCAATTCAAATAAATAATAATGCAGAAGTTGCAGGAAATTCATCGCTAAGAGGCGGCCCTATCTTCGTAAGGGACAATGCTAAAGTATTAGATAATGTGCAAATTAAATCTAGTTCAATCGTATTTCTAAGTGAGAACGCCATCGTTTTCGGCGATGCTATCTTATATGACGAAACCTTTATTAGTGGTAGCGCAAGAGTCTTTTCAAATGCAAAGATAAAAAAGTCAAGTATCTGTGGAAGCCTTGTGGTGGACTACAATGTTGCTAATCAAAATCTATGTAATGCTATCTCCTTTCCTCAAAATCTTGGAAACTATTATGATTAATAGATATCTACTTCTTATGACTATTTTTACTTTCTCCTGCTTGTCTTCACACTCAAGTGTAAATCTGAGAAGTTGTGGAGGACAAACAGGCTCAAAGCATATTTATGGAGAAGGATTTGTTTCTTCAAAGGCCCACGTTTCATCAGATGCTTATATCTCTGAAGATGCTGAAGTTTGTGACAGAGCTTACGTGGGCCCTGGAGTTAAACTAACAGATAGATCAAAAGTATATGGAAGAGCAAAAGTGTTTAAAAATGCAGTTCTTTCAAACAACTCTAAAGTCTTTGGTAGGGCAAGGATAAGTTCTAGAAGTACTGTGAAAATTTTAGAAGAAGCAAGAGTTTACGGCAACGCAAGAATTGAAGGTAATTCCACTGTTTTTGGGAACGCCTCTATTTTTGGTGAATCAAAATTAAAAGATAATGCTATTGTTTGTGAATATCAAGTCGTTAAAGATGATGAAATAATTTCTGATTCATCTAAGTGTAATTCTGAAACGCCTGAGTCTGAATCAAAAGCAGATCCTCTTTTTGAGGTTACTAGCCCTTTTAATGGAACAAGAACTTCTGAGACAGTTATAGATCTGATTGGAGTGTTTAGATCTTCTAAAATCAACTCAATTGTAGTTAATGATTCTGTTTATGCCTCCCTTAGCTCTGGTGGAGAGTTTATCTTTAACGATTTATCTTTAATAAATGGAGTAAATGAATTCTCCATACAGGCCTTTGATTCTGAAGGACGCTCAAGTGATCTTAAAACTTTCATCGTAACTAAAGAGTAATATATGAAACTAATCATCCTTTTTCTTTTTTCCTTTAGTCTAGAAGCTGCTCCTTTTTGCGATGGCGCACCTGGGGAAGTTCATATTAATTCTGATGGAAGTAGTGGCGGCTTTGTTGCTACTACTGCCCATGTAGAGGAAAGTGTAATTGTCGAAGAATTTGCGAGCGTTTGTGATAAGGCGAGGGTTTTTGGAAATGTTAAGGTTAAAGACTTTTCTAGAATATATGGAAGATCGAAAATAAATGGAAATGTAATTATTAAGGATGAAGCTAGGGTATATGGTAGAGCAATAATTGTTGCCCCAAAACCAAGTGAACAGGTATATATTCAAGGCAATTCTAAAGTCTTTGGTTTTGCCACCGTTAGAGATAATGCCCGAATTGGTGGAAGTGCCGAACTTTCTGGTTACGTAAAAATTAAAGATGATGGACGGGTTTGTGAGGATTATAAACTAAAGGGAAGCGAAGAAGTTAGGAATAGTTTTAAATATTGTGCGAGGCCTTTGGCGAGGATTAACATAAGCTATCCCAATGGAAATGAAATTGGGTCCAATGTCTTAATTGATGCTGGCGAGTCTATTTCTGGTGATGGAGATGAGCTTTATTATAGATGGATTGTTGATGGAGTTAATAATGAAGGAATTGGTACATCTTCTCAAATTGAAACTAAATATTTAAATCAAGGACGTTTTTTTGTTAATCTAGAGGTTGTTGACTCAAGTGGAAGAAGTGATGAAGTAGAAGCTTTCGTTAAAATAGAGTCAGCTGTAAATACAGCCCCTGTTGCGATTATTGAAGCAGATCATTACGAAACTAATAAAAATGAACTCTTAGTAAAGTTTGATGCAACAAAATCTAAAGACTCGGATGAGGGGGATTTTGTTTCAACATATTTATGGGAATTTGGAGATGGTGAAACGTCAACAGAGGTAAAGCCTGTACATTTATTTAAAGGAAAAGGGATATATCTCGTAAATCTCAAAGTTGAAGACTCTGAAGGAAAAAGTGGTACAAGTGAAACTTACATAGAGGTTAATTGTAAAATTGAGTATGAAGGGGATAATAGTTGTCCTACTTTTAAATCTATCGATGAAAAAGTGCTGCCAATAAGTAGTGATAATTTTGAATTTGACATAAATAAATCTGGGATAATATTAGACAAAAACTCTGAATCTTCTGGACTATGGGTTGAATTTGTTGACACAGGTGAAGAATATGATTTTTCTGATGTAATAAGTATTAGTGGTAATAGTATTTATTTAAAAAAGAAAGATTTGCTAACTAAAATTGGAAATACTAAATCAGCATTTAAAATAAAAATTCATGTTACTGATATAAATGGGAAGTTCCATCAAGGTTCAATAGTAAATGTCAAACTCGGTTCTTCAGCAATCGAGTTTAAATCAGCTAAAGAACCTACAATCCTAGAAATAAGTTCATCTGAGAATTCATATTTTAAAGAAATTATAAGTGATACATATGAAAAGATAGAATTAAGTGATCTGCCATCTGGTCGATACGACGTAGTATATACAATAGACAAAGATGAGTATTTTACTTCTTTATATGTTAACGCTTTCTCTAAATACCAACTAGAGCTTAAAAATGATGAAGTAAATGTAAAATTGGAAAATAGAATTGTTAATAGTGATGCATTACAGATGCTTATACCTCTTAAAAACTTTGATAAAAAGGATGGCAATAGCGATTTTGAAAAAGAAAAAGAAGTATTAGGACCATTAGTAAAGGAAGCTTCATTGAATAACAGAAAAGACCCGCTTATCGTAGATACTTCTTTGCATAAGGAGATTGAAATAGGGCATAAGTTTTTCACATATTTTGAAAATTCAAAGGATAATATTAGTATTTATGTTCATAGATATAGAAAAAAAGGTAATAAAATTATAATTGGCAAACCTTTTCTTAAAAAAGATTTTAGTTTGACTAATGTTTTGAGTGAAAAAGGAGATGGGCCTTGGCAGTCTTTTATAGTTAAAATTCCAAAAGAATTAAACTCTGTAGCAATTGTTGCTTATGTTACTAATAATACGAAAACACCTAAGCCGAACGAGGTTCAGTGTGGTTCTGGAGTCTTTTTAGACTATAGAACTAGTTTTTCAAAACCTCGAATAACCAAAGTGTATCGATCTGATGGAAATGGCATAAGAAATGAAAAAAGATTCTTCCCTACCACTGTAGACGATGATCCTGAGTTCTTGAATACCTTTCAACATGATCTAGGAAAAGAATATTTATTACAGTTTGATGTTGAAGTCGAAAGGTCAATCGATCAATCTGTTAAGGAAATAATAGTTGGAATTCAAGGGTTTAGAGATATTGGAGCTACCGAAAAGATTGATTTATTTAGATTGAAAGATGATATCTATAAGCCAATTGAATATGATAGATCTCTTATTAAGGTTGGAGAAGTGAATGAGAATAATAGAGTTAAGGAGCTTCACCGAGTTACTTTCTCATTCAGGAAAGGGCACTTGAGCAGGGTTAATTTCTTAAGTACTTGGGATAAGAAAGATGCAAGACTGGTTAAGTTTAGCTTTAGAGGGGTGGTATCTCAAAATGAAAAGGTAGTGCTTACTAGCGACTTTAGCAAAGAGCAGGTCCCTTTGTATGATGCTAAAAAGGTTCTTAATAAAAGGTGTAACTTATACTCTCATGCGAAAAGAGTAACCATGTATGGAACACTTAACTCCCTTTTAGCTTTAGAGAAAATATTAGAAAGCCCAGATCTTAAGGATCGTCGCTTCTGTAATGATATGGCGCTTCCTTTTGGTGGTGGTCCTTTCTCAGGGCACTTTGGACCCGATCACAAAATAGGAAAGGGGATTGATATGTTATATCCTATTCTTAAAGCTGATAAAATTAATTTGAATCGTTATCAGGAGTCACGGTTTTCAATTTTTCGAAAAGCTATGGTTCACCATAATGTGACTTCCCAAAAAAATATAGGAGATTGGATTGTGAGCCTGAGAGAGGGGTTGATAGTATTTCAGGATAGCCGAGATGAAATTAGAGAGAAAATTATAAAAGTGATTATTTCTTCAGGAAATGGGAAGAACTTTTATAAAAACAAAAAGAAAATTAACTTAAAAAAAGAATGGCATTGGTCAGCTATTTTTGATGGAAAACTTCAAGTTGACAAAAAGAATGGGTCAAATGGACCAATCGACATTATTGATAAAAATGGTGTTAAAATAAATAATGCTAGTTTTGTAAAGGATGGTTTTTTTGGAAATGAAAGCGGACACTATAATCATATTCATATTAAATTTAATTAAAGCTAAATTGCAATTTATGCTAGTTGCTTTATTTATTTTAAATACTTCATATGCGATTGAAATTGATAAACTAAAATGGCCGAGTTCGACAATAAAAACTAGTAAAGAATACAAAGTTTTAAAGAGTAAGTTTGTAAAATTAAATGGTATTAAGATCAGATTGGCGAGATATGATAAAAAGGGGATCTACTTAGTTAGAAGTTTTCAAGAAAATCAGTATAATGGGCTTATTATTCCTGATGGCTCAGAAATTCGTGTTTATAAAAATGGTACACCAGCTTCAATAAATCTGAGTAAAGATACAAAATTTAAATCTCTAATAATATCAAAACAATCACCAGTTAAATTCAGAAAGAATGGAATCCTTCAGTTTTCAGTGATAAAATCGAACTCTTTTTTTGGTAAGATAAAGTTCAAAGGAGGAGATATTTTTTCTCTTTTAAATCAAAATATAGTTAACCCATCATATAAAAAATATACTGATATGGACTTTAGGAAGGTGAAGGGAGTTACTTGGAATGAAGATAAGCACAATGATATACAGATAACTCAGTTTACACTTATTGAGCCTCATGCATTTGGTGGCGTTCGTTTAAGTTCTGATTCGATGGTTACTATAGACGGTAATGCCAATACGTTTTCACCTGTGACTGTGGACAATGAGGGGGATTTTTTTATTGGAAGTAAAAAGGTTAGCGGCTTTTATGGACAGCTGTATTTTTGTAAGGCTAAAGAAAAAATAACTCTATTAGGCGGAATTAGATACAGTGATGAAGAAAAAGCAAAAGAATTCTTTTTAGAGAATTATTTTGAGAAGTCTAAACCGTGTAATAAGGTAAAATATAAGAAGTTGTTAACTAAGTTTAAATGACTCTTTAATCTTTTCGATTTCAATATAAATTGATTTATACCACCTAATCAAAGAACCCTAGCACCTCTTGAAAAGCACCAAAACTCATGAAGCCTAAGGATAAGGTGCCAGCAGACTTGTAAGGTACTGGCTACTTGTACCAACTCAGACAATAGAAATAGCAAGCCTACTAATGTAAGTTAAAAAAATATTAGGACACAATCCTTGTGTCCCTCATTGGCCTGTTCCTGAACTACTCTTACCCACTTTTGGGCCGATTAAGTCTGACTTGCGAGATTTAATAACTTTTGCTCATTCACTATCGGTCGGCATCTCTCTCGGCTGAAAGGCATACTTTGAGTGTGGCGTTCCCCTTAATTCTTCTGACCTTCGTTTTGATAACTGAGCGGCCGTTGGTGTCTTGAGGATAAGGTGCCAGGCACCTTATCTGGTGCCCAGAACTGGACTTGAACCACCCCTAATTAACGCGTAAACCCATTAAGAAACCTGTCTAAGTAACTATAAACCATCCAAATTTACCGTTTATCAGAAATCACTTGTCGAATTTTCGACAGAAGGAATTATGAAATGAATACGAAAAGTACGTCGCGCCTTGGAGCGTGTTATGGGTCGTATGACCCTGAATTGAAGAGAATTGTTGCGGAAACGCAAAATATTGATATTGCGATTAAACGAGGCGTTCCTCGTACGACGGCAATTTACTGGGCCAGTAAGGGAAAGGGGATTTCTTATAAACGCAGTTGTGCTGAAGTTTATCTTGAAGAAGAAATTGGGAAGCTTAAGAAAAAGTTAGAAAATGAACGAGCCAAGAATTTGTTTCTAAAAGAAGTGGCGATTTACGTTCCGGTAATTAAGGATAAAAGAAAGAGAGTATCGATTCGAATAAAGAAGGCCCTACTAAGGAAGATTGAGGAGTTTAAGAAGTATGCCTTTGTTTCAGACTTACTTAAGTTGATCGGATTGCATTACTCTACTTACATGCGTTGGAGAGCAGACTTAGCGGGATGCAAACTAACTCTGGATGGACTATGTGGAAAGCGTAGAGATAATCAATTAACTGGTGATGAGGCAATGCAAATCTTGAAACTTGGAACTTCTAAAAAATTCAGTCACTTTTCTTTAACGGCCCTTTGGAAATATGCTTATAGGCATGGAATCGTGGTTTGCTCTATTGATACCTGGTTTAAGTACGTTGCCCTCTTTGGAATTAAGCGCGTACCGACTAAGGGGAAGAAGATCATGTACGATATTGGTGTTCGGGCAAAGAAGCCTAATGAAATCTGGCATCTTGATCTAACTTATTTAAAACTTCGAAATGGAAATAATGTATATCTTCAGGTGATCATTGATAACTATAGCCGCTACATAGTAAATTGGAAGTTGTTCGATTCAAGGACTGCAGAAAATACATATGATCTCTTAAACGAAGCTAAGGGCAAGCTGACTAAGAATTTGAGCACAGAAGTCTATATGGACAGTGGTGGAGAGAATAAGAATAAATTGGTGGATAAAATATTTTGGGGAAAGAACTTAAAAAGAGTTTTTGCGAAAGTGGATGTGAAGTATTCAAACTCGATTGTCGAAGCCTTCTTTAGGTCCATAAAAAATAATTATCTTTATGAAGGTACTTTTAAAAATATGGAGGCTCTGCGAAGGGAAGTGGCTTTTTACGTAAAGTCTCATAACCTCGAGATCCCTCATAGTGCCTTTGAGTTTCAAACTCCACTTGAAATGTATAAGGGCGATTGGAGTGCGGAGAAAACGCAAAACATAAGGGAAGAAAAGGAGCGGTCCCTTGAGAGGCGAGTTCGAGTGAACCGTACTTTTGCTTCATGCTCTACTTGTGTCTCATGACGTATTTTAAGGTCGTTAATTGGCCTAGGTATGATTAACAAGGATAAAGTGCTAGTAGACTTATCCAGGTTTCATATCAGCAAGTAACCAGGTACCTTTAAACCTTTAAAATCTTACGCCAAAAGCGGCTCCACTAGTGAAGCTGGTGTTGTCTAGTTGCTTTTCCCAGCGGGCATGGGTGGCGCCTACTTCTAGTAGTAAGTAGGCCCTGTCGTTTTTTGTGCTGTACTTAAAGCCAAAGAGTCCACCATAGCTTCTGCTGGTTCCGCGGACATTTTCTGTACCAAAGGTAGTTGAGCTTAACTTGCCTTCAGACTTGTAGGCTGCATAGTAGGTGTTCAAATAATAAAGGGAGCTCTTAGAAGTTCTATAGCCAGTAATCAAATTTAGATCATAGGCCTCTACTTCAATAGAGGCGCTATAGCTTCTTGGGTTTGAGCCGTTATTGCTTACGTTTAATGTCCCTTCACTTTGATCTGAAGAGCCAAAGCCCATGGCCAAGGCCATCTTTAGTCCTTCTTCTGATTTGGCTTCAGGGGCTCCGATGAATTGAAACTTTAGCCCGATTAAATCTGGTGAGTCATGAACGGCCCGGTAATAGAGGTCAAGTCTTTCAACCAAACTTAGGTGGGCCAGTCCTCCAAAAGAGAAACTTCTATCTAGGGAAGCTTGAGTTGAGACGGTTGGGTCTATATTGAAAACGACAATAGAATAGACTTCTCCAAGGGTTATTTTATTTGAAGATCCCACATTTATTTGTGCCTCTCCCTTTATCTTCAAATCAACAAAGCTTCCCCCTGTTGTCTCTGGAGTTGAGAACCTAGCGGCAGGCATATGATAGTCAACATCAATTGAGCAAGAAGAAATTAAGATTGTACCAATGATAAGGATAATGTTTTTAGTCATCTTTTTTCCGATTTGGCCCTCATGAACCATGAACGATCTTATTAGAATTATCTGTTTATTCTTAAGTCTAATTTTAAAGTATTCATTAAAAATTCTCTTTTATGAGAAGGGGTTCGTCAATGGTTAAAGGTTACTGAGCTATTAGGAAATGAGGCTCTTATTTCCCGTAGTTAACTAGGCATCAATAGAGTGACTAAGATTTCGACATATAAATAATACCTCTTTTTTTAGTCAATCTCCATTTTCCTTTTAACCTCGCTACTATTAGGGGAACTTATTATTTATAACGGAGACGAAGATGAATCTTAAAGCAATCGCATTAGGCGCAGCACTATCTATTACTACTTTAGCTAATGCTAGTTATAATGGGGTTATTTATATTCCTACTTCGGTGGAGTATGACATTGAGAGAAGCCTACTTAGCAATCTCAAGCATATTAAAACAAGTTCTCGTTTTGTTAGTTATTGGAACAAATCTTCTTTAAATTCGTTTTGTAGCACCACTGAAAGGACTAAAAACGAAGTAAGTAAAGAAGTTAGTGAATTATCTAATAAGTTTTTAAGTGAGTCTGAGTCTTTTAGGCATAAAGGGAAAACTGAGATTAACAACGCTATCCTTGATATAAGTAAGGTGGTCTCTGATGGACTTGCACCTATTTTGAAGGCTTGTGCAGACCAAAAAAGAATGAAAGAGGATCAAGCTCGAAGTTTAACTTCTTATAATTCAGTTATGCATAAAACAAGAAGCAATTATTTTGATGCTAGGAACAAGCTTAATTCTCTTATAAAAGACTATGGAGAAGTTATTAGAGCTTATGATATGGCAAACACCCATGCTTTCAATGGGAGCTACACTGGACATCAAGGGCTTCTTACCGGTTATAAAGATTGTCAGGTTGATATTGCGGTTGAAGGAAAAACTCTAAAGATTTCCTTTAAAGATGAAAACTCAAAATATTCAATGACGAGAGACTTAGTTTATATGTCTCAAGATAAAGAAGATCTAAAAAACTTTGATTTTAATAAAGAGATTACAACAAATACGACTTGTTCTGCTAAAGGAACAAACTTTGCGACTCTCGATTATAAAAATGGATCCTTAGAGGATATAAGCCTCACCCATAGAAAGCTAACGGCTCCGGCTCAAAACGGAATTCAAGTAATGGTTATGTGCTTAAATGAAAAGCATGAGGCCTTAAAGAATGTTTTTGCTAAGAAATACAAATGTTTTGATTTAGTTAAAAAGTAAGGCCTCTTACTGGGGGTCTAAAGGACTTGCTTTAGATGTAGGCTATTTCCCGTAAAGAGCTCTTCATCGTATTCCCATGTGTATCTCTCATACATAGGCCATGAAACATAGGGATGAAGAAGGCTTAATTTATGACCATTATAACGGGCAGAATTATGATCTCGTCTTAAATGACAATGCCCGTACTCATGAAAGATGAGTGATCTTCTTTCAAAATCATCTTTTTTATCCCAATGCTCTTGATTGATCCAAATATCTCTAAGGCCTCCAAAGCAAACTCCACTATAAGTTTCTTTAAAGTTTGATTTCATCTGTGCATTTGAAACCATCTTTATTCTAATAGAGCTTATTAAGGCAGCTCGACCGGTATGTTCAAGGTGGGCCTCTTTGTATTCATTTACGTAGTGATGTAGGCCATAGCCATTACTATAGGAATTATTCTTACCAGTATTAAAAGGAACCGGAACTCTCGCTGAGCTTTTACCACCGTCTTTTACACTATTGCTTTGGCCCCTAGGACTCGCTCCTTCAATACAGCTTGAGAGGAGAAGAATACTAAATATGGTGATGAAAAGATTTAGCTTCATGCTTAAATTATAGGTAAAGCTTGATCTTAGGAAGAATTGAAATAGAGGGGGGGCTAATCTCAATAGTTTAGAGAGGTCGTGCTCAATTAGATGCGCCTCAAAAAACAGTTATTATTCATAATTACAGGTGTTTATAATTAATTGATTAAAGAGAACCAGGATTAATGAAGTTTCTCAAGAAAAATTGAGATAGAACTGATTTAAAAAATAGATCATGAGCCGATCCTATTATCATGAAAAAACAATATGTAATTGTAATGCTCGCTATAGGGTGCCTCTCTCTTTTTAATGTCCATGCAGATATTAAAATAAAAAACGAGACGGAGTTGTTCAATAGAATTGACGGAAGAGATTCAAGTAATAAAGAATGGGAAATCAAAACCCAACAATTCCTAGAGACTAAAGACTACGCTTTTGTCTTAGGAGGTCACATTACTAGAGGTTATAACGATAATGTTGAAACTAAAGATAATTGGGACCTAAATGCTAAGGTAGAGGCCCGAGTAATTGAAGATTTAGCAGTTGTAGGGTTTCTTAAAAGAGAAGTTGATAAAAATGCTAACGACCTCGTTACTTGGGACTTAGAGGTTTTTGGAAAATACTTCTTTATTCATTCCTCTCAAAATAAATTTTTCACAGAAATTGGTTTAAAGCTTACTAAGAAGAGCTTTGAATCTGGTGAGTCTGAGAATTACTCTAAATTAAAGATTAAGTTTGAAATTGAAAAAGAGATCACTGATAAAGTCTTTTTCAAGGCCGTAAACGATAATTTTATTGGCCTAAATGCTAATGAAGACTGGGAGATGGCATTAGAGCCTAGCCTTAATTTTAAGCTTTCAAAAAACAACACCTTGAGGTTTGGTTACTTTCATAAATATAAAAAGGATAATAATCCTTTAGTAAATAATAATAATTATGGGTTTATATTAGGCCTGATCCTTAAACACTAGGCAATTGAATGGATACTCAAATAATACCTCAATGGGTAGAAGGGATCTTGAATCTACTAGCACAGTTTACTGGCGGTAGAGGTGGGATTGATCACGTTATTGTGAACTATGTTATAGCTGCCATGTTCTATGGAGCGCTTTATTTGATTGCTCAGTTACGCCTTAACGAAGGCAAGCAAACAGAAAGAGAGAAACTATTAAAGCTTGGCTTTGCTTTTGCTTTTGGGCGAGAGTTCTTCATGGTTTTAATGGCCATCTTAAGTTCATTTAATGTCTTTAACCATGATTTATTACATGTCGTTTTCCCTCCCTTTGAGCACACTTTACACGACCTAGGCCTGGTGTTGATTGCTGGGGCGTTTATTAGGTTTCTTATTAAAGATAAAAATATTTCTATTAAGTTTTTAAGGATAGGGACCTTCTTAACTATCTTAAGTTACCTTACTACCTTCATTTGGTGGGGCAATTTTATATACGAGAATCCAACGTTTAAATTTGGTCAAGTCTGGTGTGATTGGGTCCATCATATTAATAGATGCCTAGTTGCGCTGGTGGCCTCTTGGGTAATCTGGAGAAATGCTGAGGGTGAATTTAAAAAGATCGTTGCCTTATCCTTTCTCTTTAACTTTATTGCTGCTTTTTTAAAGCTCCCTGATATGTATTTAAATGAAGAATTTGAAAATATATTTACTCCGATATCAAGGATGTTTTATTTAGTCTCCATACCGATGCTTGGCTATGTTTATTTAAAAGAGCAGTGGAATGAATCAAATATTGCAGAGGCCTTATTAAAAAAGGCACATAGTAAATTAGAGGAAACAGTTAAGATAAGGACTCAAGAGTTAAGAAGCTCTAATGAATTCAATTCTGCGATCTTAAAAAATGCCCCAACCTCAATTATTATATTAAAAAGAGATTTTTCTATCGCTATCTTTAATAAAAAGACCGAGGAATTATTAAAGATGAGTTCAGATGAAATTACGAGTCGAAACTTATCTGAGTTCATACCTGAACTTAAAGAATTGGACACCAAAAGCATTCCCACAAATTTAATAACCACTGTAAAAAACTCTGAAGGAGTCGATACGCCAATTGATTTACAGCTAAGTGTTATCAATGACTATGATAACGAATTCTTTATAGGAATCCTTTTTGATTTAACCGAACAAGAAAAATTGGACAAGATTAAATCTCAGTTCATGGCCTTGGTTAGCCATGAGCTACGCACTCCTATTACTGCTATTATAGGAGCTTTAGGTTTGATCAGAGGTGGCGCTGCAGGGGAAGTTTCTAAGGATGTTTCTGAGTTACTAGATCTTACTTCAGAGAACTCCTCTAGGCTCTCTTCTTTGATTGACGATATCCTAGATCTCGAACAACTCGAGTCGGGTAATATGGAGATGAGCATGGAGCCAGTAAGCATTAAAGAATGTTTAGAGACTGGATATAAAGCAAACCTAGGGTATGCTGCAAATTTTGATAAGCACCTAGTGCTAGAAAAAGATCCTTCCTTAGATAAGATATCTATTGAAGTTGATGCTAAAAGGATACAACAAGTATTTTCTAATCTTATCTCTAATGCTGTTAAGTTCTCTAAAGATAACGGAACTGTTTATATTAGGGCAAAATCCGAGAACGATAGGATTAAGATATCTATTCAAGATGAAGGAATAGGCATACCTGACTCAGAACTTGAAAACATCTTTGATAAGTTTAAGCAGGTGGATGCATCAACATCTAGGTCTCATATGGGAACGGGATTAGGCCTACCAATTACAAAAGAACTAGTTGAACTTATGAACGGGGATTTAGTTGTTACTTCTGAAGTAAATAAGGGAACTATTTTTTCGATCTCATTTTCTATTTGCGAGGGATAAGATGAAGAGTCTAAAAAAGATTATGTATGTAGAAGATGAGCGAGGCATTCAAAT
This sequence comes from Sulfitobacter sp., assembly GCA_047630275.1. Taxonomy (GTDB): domain Bacteria; phylum Bdellovibrionota; class Bacteriovoracia; order Bacteriovoracales; family Bacteriovoracaceae. Next base: position 1,588,557 of record JBLHVN010000001.1, read on the forward strand.
GATTGCCAAGATGTCTTTAGAGAAAGTGGGAGGATTTGAGGTTCTTGTTGCGGACAATGGAAATATTGCAATAGAGAAGATAGAGGAATTTAAACCAGATCTACTTATCCTTGATGTTATGATGCCTATTCTCGACGGACCTAGTACTGCAGAGAAGCTAAAGGAGCTAGGACTTCTTAAAGATACTCCCTTTGTCTTTATGACGGCAAAGTTAGAAAAGAAAGAAGTCGAAGAACTCTATGGCCTAGGGGCAAAAATGGTGTTTAAAAAGCCCTTTGATCCAATGAAGTTTCCAGAGCAGATTAAAGAGCTCTGGGAGAAGCTTGATAAGGAATAACACTAAGCTGTCTTGTTAATTATCATCTGTATAAACTTAATACACTCTAAGGCTCTAATTCATTCCTATAGGGATCCAGGTATGTTCTTTTAGGCATCAATTTTGCATCAATAGCATTACCTAATATTGATGGAAAAACTATGAGACTTCAACTATTTGTTAGCATGATCGCGATCTTGCTTTTAACAGTTAGCGCTTTAGCCGCAACTCCCTATCTTTATGGAGAGGGGGAGCTCGGAGGCAAGAGCCATAGTGATGAGTTAAAAAGAAAGATTGAAGATAGCCTCTTAACTGATGGTGATATTGATTACGTAAAGCTTTATTCAAAGATGGTGTTTCTAAAAGCAAAAATGGCTCAATATGAAAATGATGTTTACCAAAACCTTTTTATGAGATCCATTGAAGATCATCACCTGACAAGAAAACAAGCTGAGAAAAAAGCTAAGAAAAGAATTACCTCTAATAGAAGAACTCTCTTGGCCTTTGACGAGGCACTATCTCTATTAGATCAAATCAAAGACTATACTCTTGATGGTGGAAGTGTTAATGACCCTGCCATCAAAAATAAGATAGCTAAGTATGGAATCTATCTCTCCTTGATTGATACGTATTTTCAAGAAGATGTTGATAGAGATATGGTTGATCAGATCCGTAACTTTTCAAAGTTGTTTTATAAATTCAAACGAAAGAATATTGATAAAGATGAGGCCTCTAACCTTCCTTCTTCTAGTGGAGAGGGCTTTATGTCTCAAAAAGAGATCAAAGGGCTTCAAAGTAGTGGTGTTGATATCTCTACAATTGACCCACCCTCAAGTGCTTTTTGGGAAAAGAACAATGTTGAAGAGTTTGATCCTAATGATGAAACCTGGAAGGGCCATGTTCTTTTTCAGCCAAAGGATCAAGAACAGGTTCTGCATTATAAGAGGATGGCAGATGGGACTATTAAGATAAAAGCCTATTGGTTAAATAAAGAAAATGAAGAAGTTGATGTCACTATCAGAATGTCTAAAGAAATTCACTCAGGCACCTTAGCCGGTCTTTTGGTTCGTTCATTAGGCTACTATGCTACGCCAACGGTTTTTAGAAAGAATGTTAAACTAAAACTAGGAAAGACTACTTACGAAGAATTCCTCTCTCATCTTGATAAGAATCACAGCGGAGAGATGACTGATATATCAAACTTTGTCACTTCTTATAATGAGGAAGAGAACTCAGTTATGCTCAGGTATATAGCTCTTGAGGCCTATCCTACTAAAGATTTCTATCGAAAGATGGGACCCTTTAGAACCGGGCGAAATGGCTATGATAATAGAAGAGAGTACCGCGCCCTGGTTATGACTGGAGCATTATTAAGCCTTAACGATGCAAAGAGTAGACAAACGAGAGCTGATATTTTTAGAGATAGTAAAAAGGCCCCATGGAGACCGATGATCTTTCTTTCTGATCTAGGCTATTCAATGGGCTCATACTTAGTTTTTGATAACCTATCCTCTGTTAATGATTACGTTACTGATACGACTCATAACAGAAAGAAGTCAGTGACCGTAAGATGGCTTAATAGCTATGACTACAAGAACTTTGAGCAAACAACTTATTCAGATGCAAGATGGTGGATTAGAAGAGCTAGGAAGTTAACCTCACCAAAGATCTATCAAATGGCCTTGAATGCCGGTTACCCAGAGCCTGTTGCTAGGCTTTATGGAAAAAAAGTAGCCGATAGGATCAATAATTATATTGAAGCTTTTTACTTAAAAGATGAGATCGGATTGATTGAAACTGAAAGTTATGAAGAGATTCATAAAGACTTTCCAAAGTATGTGAATAAAAAGGGAAAGATTCAAGCTTTGATTGATCAAGAGGATAATTCAAACATCTCTCACGTGGCCTACTTTGGTCTTTGGCACGAAGGGCTTTCAATGGCAGGAGCAACTGCAGCGGCCTATATTATTAATGGGGCAACAGAGCTTAGCCTTAATCAGATAGGCCTCGTGAATACTAGCTTTAGTCTTGGTGAAGGGGTGCTTGACTTTGATGTGAAGTATAAGAAGAACCGTACATTTGAAATCAATAAAAATAAATCAAAAGATCAAAAGAGACTCATCGTTAAGGATACCTATACTTTAAGTATTCCGGTAGGGAGCTTAAATGGAAGCATCCTAAATCAAGATGTAGGAGTAACCCTTCCCCTTAACTTTAAATATGAATACGAATTTACTCACTATCATACCTATGACACGGTTAAAGAAGCTTTTAAGGCGGACTTCTTTAAGAGTTTTAACCCTAGAAGATTATCAACAATTGCAAAGAACCTTAAAAAGGGAGAGCAAGTAAAACTCTCAAAAAGGCACTCTTTTGATATAGGATCATTTAAGGCAGATGTTACTGATTACGCTTCAGTTAACTTAAGCATTCTAGGTCATAGTAATTCAAAATTATCAGAAGTCCTTTTAACTAAGACAGATGATCATTTAGAGCTTTCAAGCAGTAAGGTGAAATCCGGAAGCTGGAGAACTGGCTTTGATATCAAGGCCATCTTGAAATTAGGTCTTGGGGCATCTAGGACTAAGAGGATGGAGCAGTTTGAACTTAATAGAGTAAGGTTAAGTGATCTAGATGAAGGGATTGAGGAAGTAGATCTCAATAATGCTTTTAGAGTCGCCTTTGAAAAGGGAGATTTTAAGAAGATCAGAAAGTACTCAAAGAATGTAAAGATCGATATTAAATCTAAAGTAAAGAACTGGCATGCAGGTCTCTTTTGGTGGTCTAAGTATTCAACTTCGGACTTTATTGAGTATGATGTAAAATCAGATATTGAGAAGAAGTTAAATAGAAAAGCTTTTGTGGCTAGACAGTATAAATCGACCACTAGGGACTTTGGTAAGTTCTATGTTGAAGACTTTGACTTTGGATCACTTGAGTTTGTTGTCGACTTCGGGGGCACACGCATTAATGAATCAAAGGTTATGGGAACCTCTCTGGAAGTCGTTCTTAGTAAGGATGAAAAATCAATTGATGATATGCTTTTAAATATCACGGTTGTAAAAAATGATAATCACGCCACTAAAAAAGAGATGAAAAGAGAGCACCTTGATTATTTCTCAGACCTCGTAGGCGAAGAAGACTACTTCAATTATCAAATTCCTGAAGAAGTTAAGTACTATTCTCCCTTGACTACGACTCAGTATTGGCAGGTTAGTAAAAAAGGCCTCAAAAAATTTGTTGAGAAGTTTAGCAAAAGTAAAAGGTGTAAGAAAACCTGTAAGGAAGAATCTGCTCAGATTGCTATTCTTGAAAATAGCTTGGAAAAGGCCAATGAAGAGGATTTAAAGCCCATCGTTAAGAGTATCATGGCGGCTTATATAGGTTTAATTGAACGGGCGATTGGAAAAAGAAATAAAAGATTAAGTTCTTTAAGAGAGTATATCTCTAAGAAGCATTACTTTATTTATACAAAGCTTAGTAACGTGAACAAGTACACCGTTCCTATGAGCTTTACCAAAGAGATGGATCTTTATGGAAAACCTCTCGGTAGGTATCAAGGGCCTAGTTTCTTACAAAAGTTTAAGCGCTCTCATTATCTTAAGCATATAATAGACGTGGAAACCACTCTTCCTAGTTTATAAGCATCCTAAGCGCCCATTCTAAATGGGTGCTTACCTACAAGGTCTTAGCTCATTCTTAAGGCGGCTTAATTTACAATAAATATCATTTGATCAGGGCTAAGTCGCCGATAATTGTATCTCATTTAACTTACTCAAGATGAAAGATATGTCCTCATTTATACTAAGTGGATATCAACCGAAAAGAAGTCACTATTATGATGAAGTACCTCTGCCTTTTTCTATTCCTTTTAAGCTATCAGCTTCTAGCTGATGGAGTTCGTATTAAGAGCTTTGATCTTAATAAAGATGGAATCAAAGATAGGTTTGAGTACTATCAAGGTAAGAAATTAATTAGATTAGAAGAAGATAGAAATAATGATTCTAAGATTGATTTTATCACCATCTTTAATGATTCAACTTTTTATAAAATAGAAAAACAAGATTCCACAAATACAGGAAAATTTGACCGAGTCGTCTCTTTTAAAAGTATCGGGAAGGGAAAGACTAGGATTCAAACAAAGAGGGATTCAAACGGAGATGGGCAATTTGATATAAATTTCTTTAAGACTGTAAGGTCTATTCAAAAAGAAATTGATTGTCAGGAAGATCCTCAAAAGCTTGGAGAGATTGATGATCTAAGTACAGCTTCGTATTACGCAGCTGCTGAACTAAACAATGGGCTTTTGCCTACAGACTTTGGCTATAAGATAGATAAGGTCTGCATCGAAAAATGGGGCAATGGTTTCCCTGAAATAGTAAAAGACTCCATTGAAACGGGGCTAAAATGCCTTTCTGATTTAGCGAAGAATTCACCTGATAAGAATAATATCTCTGGAGCAGCAAAAAACTACAAAGAAATTGAACAATTATTATCTAAGAAAAAGGTTTCACTACTGTGTTCTGAAGAAGATTACAATTGGACCGGGACCAGGGCCCATGCCTCAGCTTCAGTGAACGATAAGATAAAAAGCTTAGGCATAGGGCATCCCTTTATTTCTATTAACCCAAAAATACCAAAGATGAGCAAGGCGGCAACAGATGTTGAAATATCGGCCATGAAGAAAACCATCTTTCATGAACAAATTCATAACCTAGGCTATTTGCATGGGCATGGTGTTGAGTATGCTTATACTTGTGGGGCATGTTGTTTTAAAGATTATGGCGGCGACGAAGGAAAGAAAGCGGCCTGTAAGGTTTGTACCGGAAATTATAAGAATGCATCAGAGAAGAAGTACCTTGAAGATATCATCAACTTTTCTAAACTTACTTATAACGAAGGTCTCGGGCAAGAGGCCGTTATCAATTACTTAAAAGAAAATCCTAAAAGTATTTATGGTATGGCAAACCTCTCAAAGATTACATCAGATGTCTTTAACCCCATTGGTTATCACTTAGCCTTATTGATTGAATCAAAGAATTCTAATATCTCAAAAGAGGATCAGCTGAGATTAAACCAAGCTAAGTCTCGTAAGCCCGATGATGGAAATCAGGCAGGTGAGATCTTGGCCAATGTTTATTATCAATTATACTATGAAAAAAATGGGGACGCCGCAGTGTCTATCTTAGATGCTAATAAAGAACTCTTAAAGAATGAGTATGAAAAGATGGAAGCTAAAAGTGAGCATACAAACTATATGGTGGCTGAACTTAAGGAAACGACCTATAACTTTATCTTTGATATGTGGGTGAACCGTTACGGAGCTAATCCAAAGGTAGAGGCCAATTCTAATGAATCAGTGGCCGCTAAGGCCTATAAGCTTCATCAGTTCTTTGAGTAAGATAAAGTTCGTCGTTACGAACATGTTTGTAAGGCCCACAACTTTAAAAATTAAACCTAACACTATAAAAGCTCTTCAATATTAAAGGAGAGTTTTTATGAAAATAATTTTAGTATTTCTTATCTTTAGCGCCATGTCTTTTTCAACTAATAGCAACGCAAGTTCTATGAGAAGCATTGAATGTTTCTTTGATGGAGGAGGATATGATGATGAATTTATCTTTCTCAGTACTAAAGATGGTGTAACTAAAGGTTTTCGGTATGATTCCTATAGGGGGCAGGTACCTGGTTTTCAAAAGATTAGTGAGCGCGTTTACGCTCATTCAGTGAAATCAGAAAAGATCTATACAGTTGTAAGCTTTAATAAAGAGCTTACAAAAGCCACTATGATTCTTAATTATAAAGAAAATGGGGGAGAGTTCTTTCGCCAAGAATTTGTTTGTCAATAAATCATGCCAGGTGCCTTAGTTAGGTACCTAGTTAGGTACCTGGTCACTTACTTGAGAAGACCCTTGACGTGATCAATTTGAGTCTCGGTCATGGGGACGGCTTCGCCAACACCTGATCCAAACCTTCCTCCGATGCCACCCCAATCATTGAGTTTCACCGTGATCTTATCCTTAGTGTTCTTAGTATTGGCAAAGACCACCTTTCCATCAAAGCAATAGATCTCAGTCTCACCAAGAAGTTCGCTAACAATAACGAGAAAGTCAGTGCCACGAACGGCCATGGCGGCATTCTTTGTTCTTATAAAACCCTTTTTTGAAGCGGGGCCTTGAGTGGTCCATCTAAGAAGTCCATCAAGGATGATAAAAGGGGAGCGCTCTAAAGACTTTGGGTAGGTAAGCCTAACCTTTGAGTTGGCACTTAAGGCCATGACACTATTGTATTTTGAAACTTTTAACTTGAGGTAGGACTTATCCTTTACTTCAACAAGACCGTTTTCTTCAAGAAGCGTTGTCTTTGTAATTTGCTTACCATTATAAAGAACTTCTCCTTTGAACTTAACGACTGAGGCCGTGATCTTTGAATAGGCATTAAAGGAGAGGCAAAGAGTTAGGAGGGCTAGGAGTATTTTCATTAAGATTCCTTTTTTAATATATTCAATCATACTCATAGGCATGATCATGCGTAAAGGCATTAAGTTTAATTATGGGTAAAATAGCCGTTTAACGCTAATCTGATGGGGTTTGAAGGGCTTGATTTATTAAAGGAGGGTCTTCATTAGCCGATAAGTTAGGGGTGAGAAACTAGAGCCAGGGCCTAATGAAAGCTATCCTCAAGATTTTAATATTATTACTTCTCTTTGTTCCAAGGCCCACCTTAGCTGATAACCTCTCTGCGTTTACTAAAGATATCCTTGCGGTTCTAAATGAAACGATCGGCAAGACAGAGGATGGTAAGCTAAGGCTCGAACTAGATAAAGCAGAACTACTCTTTGAGTTAACCCAAACAAATAAAAGAATCAATTGCATGGTCCTTCATGATAGCTATGTAGATGAGGAGAATCAGGCCTTACTAAATAGAGTTGAATCAGGAAGCGCAAAGTTTGACCTTACTTACCCAGGTCTTGACCTCTCTAAGTTTGAACCAGGTCTTGTTCATTTAAAGAAAGGGCAGAGCCGAGTTTTAATCATGAAAGGCGAACTAGATGGTGAGCCCGTTTACTTTCGTTTAGAGATAAGTGAAGGCAAAAAGGGTATCCTCTCCTACGTAAAGGTTAATAAGACTAAAACAAAAGAAAAGGAAAACTATGAGGCTATCTTTGAAGAAAAGACGCCCTCAGAATTAAAAAAGGTGGGCTATAAAGGTGACTCAAAGATTGTTGGAGTAAAGGGCAGCAATAAGATCGGTGCCTCTGAAAATGAGATTAACTGGAGTGTTAAAAAAGATAGTAGCTCTGCAGAGCTTGTCATCAAGACCGATGAAAACCCAGATAAGATCATCGTTGGTCTCAATAGAAAGGGCGAAGATCAAGGTGAATTAAAAGCTGGTTTTGAAAAGAAGATTGGTGAGCTTGAAGTTAAAGGTGGAACTAGTAAGAAGTCAGATAAAAGGGCCGTTCATAATGGCTCAGTTAAGATTGGTAATGAAAAGGCCAGCCTCAAAGTTGATGTTGAGCTAGGAGAGGAGTCAACTAAGACTGGGCTTAAGGCCAAGAAGAAATTAGGCGATCTTGATCTTGAGAGTAAGTACTCAGGTGAGGCAGAATCTGGTGAGTACGATGTCACTGCTGGTGCTGGTATAAAGATAGATGAACAACAAAAGATTACTCTAGAGGCAGGAGTGAATGAAAAGTCTGAAGAGAGCCTCAGTGTGAACTATACCCATACAAGTAAAGATAAGAAGACCAAGTTTGAAATGGCGGGAAAGGCCATCATTGTTGAAGAAGCTGAAACGGGGATAGAGGCCAAGGTTAAGGTTTCTAAAGAGCTTAAGAATGAAAAGGATGAACTCTCTGTTTCAGTAGCACCTACCCTTGATACCTCTGGGGCCGTAAAGGCCATTGTGGTCGAAGCAGGCTGGGATAGAAAGATAAATGAAGGTGCAAAGGTGGGAATCTTTGCCAAGAGTTCAGTTAGCCCAAGCGGGAACTCTGAAGAGCAACACGATATAGGAATAAAGGCTAATTTTGAATTTGGAGGACCTAATAAAGAAATTAAGATCCTAAGCGTTTATAAGCTGCATAAGACTCAGATAGAAGAGAATAATGGAAAGTATAAAGCGGCCTATTATTTAATCTGGAAATACAATTGTAACCAACGGACTAAGAAGCTGAGAATCGATAAGCCAAGAAAGAAGCTCTTTGGAGGGTATGACTTAAAGCACCTACCTATGACGGCGATGGATGTAGATGATATGCCGGTTACAGAGTACACAATCCCATCTGGCATAGATAAAGACAATTTCTGTAAATAAATGAGCTAAATCACTAAATATAACAGACTAGGACATGGCGTACTTGTATGTTCTCTATAGGATTAAGTAATAATCACTAAGGAGTCTTAATATGAAGAAAATTTTAGTCGCCGTAGATCTGAATGATGATTCAATGAAATTGATCAAAAGAAGTTTAAAAAAGAGAAACTGGAGTGATGTGGAAGAAGTGCACTTAGTCCATGGGTTTCAACTTCAGGTTTATGCAGATAATTTTTTATTTGCCGCCTATCCAATGGAGGATCAGTATGATCAGGTTAAAAAGTCAGTAAGTGGACTTTTTGGTGAACTCGTTTCAGGCGCTTTCAAAGACGGAAATAAACCTAAGGTTATAAAAGAATGCTTAATAACAACTGGACCAACTCAGGCCATTGTTGATTATGCAACTGAGAACTCTATTGATGAGATGATCATAGGCACTAGGGGGAAGCATGGATTTGAAGGCCTGTTTTCAAGCTCTTTTGCCGAGCACATGGTCAGGCATGCTCCGTGCGATCTCTTTATTTGTAGAGCTAAAGAATAATTATCTTTTAGGAGGGACGCCGAAGCTGATCTTGCCTAGGTTTCCTTTTCTAAAGTCATTGAGAACAATCTTATAGATATGATCATAATCATAGCCGCCACCAGCGCGTAAGCAGCCTCTGATTTTTCCAATATGATCACAGGCCCCTATTAGATCAACGCCCTCTAGTGTTTCAAACTTATAGGTTTCTTGGAAACCTTTGGCCTTGATTCTTAAGAGGTGCTCGATTAAGAAGCAGGCCGAAAAATCAGGGGTCACAATATGATCAGGGATGGCATGAATAACAGAGAGCCACATTCCGTGGAGTTCTTTATCAATCCTCGGAGGCATCACTCCTGGAGTATCGAGAAGGTCTAACTCTTTATCAACCTTTACCCAAAGTTGTCCTTTGGTTTGACCCGGCTTAGCCGCGGCCTTTGAGGCGTCACGGTTAGCTAGCCTATTGATGATGGTGGACTTTCCAGTATTAGGAAGACCTAAGATCATCATCTTCATCTTGGTCTTAGTCACTCCATCTGGGTTTGATTTTAACCTGTGAGCGTGAAGGATTTCTTTGGCCCTCTTAACAATAGATTTAACTGAAGTTTTATCTAGAGCATTGACGAAGATATAGGATTCATCTTTTTTCTTAAACCACTCATCCCAAAGCTTAACTGTCTCAGGGTCTGCCATATTGGTTTTATTGATAACAATTAAATAAGGCTTATCACTATTAGTAGCGTAGTTTTCTTTATTACCAGAGGCCAAAGGGGAGCGGGCATCTCTGACTTCAAGGACAATATCCACCATCTTGATATTGCTTTTGATCTCTTTGATGGCCTTGTTCATATGACCAGGAAACCAGTTAATACGATAGTATTCTAATTCTTCGATTCCTGTTTTCTTTTTCTTTTTGGCCATGGCTATTCATAGGCCACAAAACCTGTTTATTCAAACCCCTATGGAGAAATTAATAGATCAGTTGAATCCATCTATTAGTCTTTAAAAGCTGTAGTTCGGTGGTGGAGTAACGAGTTATTTTGATAAAAGCTATTACGAGTATCCGCCAAGAAAGCATGTCCCTAGTGCCTTAAGCCTTTGAAAGTTTAACTAAATATAATCTTATTAATTCTTGATTTTTCCTAATAATGGGGACTTAGAAAGCAAGTTTGAATTTTCCTATATACTCAGGGAAATATAAACATTCACAGGTGGTACGTATGCGAAATGAGAACTCTAAAAGACTCGGCATGGTATTATCTGCCTTTTTGATAATACTCCTAAGTTCTTCCTCATTAGCTTTTGCTGGAAGTAGCAGCAATAAGAAGAAGTCATTCAGAAAAGTAATCAAAACTTTCTTTGGAAAGAGGCATCGTTGCCGTACTCCAAGAGATGGACAGGTTATCTCATGGCATACCCGCGGTAATCATTGGCATCCTAAGAAGTACTCTTGCGGAGATCATAAAGCCCCTGATGGAGTCAATAACGGTGATAAATTAACATGGAGTGAGAATCATCAAGATTGGATTGATGATTATATAAGAACAGAAGAAGTCGATGCGAACTTAGTTGTTAGTGGGTTTGTTCAATCTCTTTCAACTGGATTTATCTTTCCGGATGGGTCTATTCAAACAACCGCTTCTCAAGGAATCCCAGGTCCCATGGGTCCTCAAGGTCTTCAAGGTGAACCAGGTCTCCCCGGGGCAACTGGTGAAGTTGGTCCTCAAGGTGAACAGGGTCCTGCTGGGGCAATTGGCCCTCAAGGACCAAAAGGTGATCAGGGTATTCAAGGTTTAACTGGAGCGGCCGGGGCCATAGGCCCTCAGGGTCCTCAAGGCCCACAAGGAGCTTCAGGTTCCCAAGGTCCTCAAGGTGTTGCTGGAGCAGATGGTGCACAAGGACCAATTGGTCCTAAAGGTGATCAAGGCCTCCAAGGACCACAAGGTCCAGCTGGCGTGGCCGGTGCAAAAGGTGATGCAGGTATTCAAGGGCCAGCTGGAATCCAAGGTCCTGCTGGAGTTGCGGGACCAGCTGGGCCCAAGGGTGATCAGGGGATCCAAGGTGTAAAAGGTGATAAGGGTGATAAAGGTGAAGATGGTATTGCTGGAGCAGTAGGGCCTAAGGGTGATCCAGGTGCACCAGGAAGTGCAGGAGCAAAGGGTGATAAAGGAGATGCTGGAGCCCAAGGGCCGCAAGGACCACAGGGACCTCAAGGGCCCATTGGTGCCATGGGTCCTCAAGGTTTAAAGGGAGATCAAGGTGAACAAGGGCTTCCTGGTTCTGATGCCACCGTTGAAATCACGGCCGGAGTAGGCTTAGTTCCTGGAGTGATCAGCAGCATTGGAACTATAAACCTTGATGTCGGTGTGAGCGCTGGACAGATTCCTCAACTCGATAGTGAAGGAAGGCTGCCTGCTTCTATGATGCCTGTAGGCTCTGGTGGTGCTAGTTTAAAGATTGCTTATATAAAAGATATTAGACCAAGTGGGACTTCAGGAGGCGCTTGTACTTCTGGAGCATGGCAAACGAGGGAGCTAAACACTATAGAAGGAGATAATTCTATTGTTACTTTAGCAGGCAATAGCTTTACCCTTCAGCCTGGGACTTATCATATAGATGGTCATGCACCAGCCTTTGTAACGAGCCAACATAAAGCAAAGATAGTTGATGCAGGAGCCGGGACCGATGCCATAGTAGGCTCTACTGGTTTTAGCCATAATACCTCTCCTTCAATCACTCAGTCCATGTTGGCCGGAGTCCTAACTTTAAGTGCGGAAACAACATTTACGGTTCTACACCGTTGTTCTTCTACTCACGCATTAGGTTTTGGTTTAGCTTCAGGTTTTGGAAGCAATGAAGTCTATACTCAAATTCAAATAACAAAGCTTGAGTAATAGAGACAGGAAATTGTAAGAGGACATGCTCATGAGATAAACTAACTGTGTATGCAGTTAGTGATCTTTTCTCTCTTTTTATTTTCAATGAATTCTTACGCCTTTGATATTGGTGATGGCTCCCTTGGGGCTTGTACGGAGGCGCATATCACTGCTGGCGGAAGAAGCTTTAACTGCGCCACTTTAACTTTAGGTGGAGCCGGTAGAACCTTTAGTACTGGGGGAAGCTCTGTTGTCATCAAGGTTTTAGGGGACGTTACAATCAACAGCGCCTTTGTTCTAACAGGGGCGGCGGGAGTTGTAGGAACCAATTCAACGGCCGCTGATAGGGCCGGTGGACAAGGGGGTCCTGGGGCTTTTGCAGGAGGCTCTTATGTAGGAGCGACCACTTCTCCAGGTGATGGGCAAGGAAATGGTGGCGGCGCAAGCGCTACTAATTCAGCCGCTGGTGGATCTCAAGATGGAAGCGGCGGAGCAGGGGGAAGTAACGGTAGTGTTGGCAATGCGGGCTCTGATGGCTCTGGAGCTGGACAAGTCTCTCCGGTTTCAATTCCTGGTTCTAGCACAAATATATTAGGAAGCTCTTTTGCAGGGGGGAGTGGCGGAGGTACAGGGGGAACTGGAACAGACTCAGCCTTTAATAATAACTCCCCAGGCTCTGGTGGTGGCGGGGGCGGCGCTATCAAGATTGTGGCCGGGGGAACGATAACAATTAGTGGCGCTGGAAGCATAACTTCTAATGGCGGTGCTGGTGGGGCTGGGAATACAACTTCAGCTCCAGGTGGTTCTGGTGCTGGTGGCGGAGGAGCAGGAGGAACTATTGTTCTTCAATCTTTAAGTGGAATCTCAATCTTTGGAACCATCACTCTCAATGGTGGAGCCGGTGGAGCTGCTGCAGGAACGACGGGGGCCGGAGGAGCTGGTGGTCTTGGGCGCTTAGAGCTTTATACCCCAGGTATTGCTAATATTGACTACGCCAGCGCAACCTTGAATGGAATCACACCTTCTCTTTTTGATTTAAACCAGAATCAGTTTAATGGAGACTTCACCACAAGCTGTGGAACTATTGATGACAATGGTGGAAGTGGGGGCGGGCCTTTTCTTTTGAGTTTTCTTGCGGGAATTATCTTAGCGCTATTTTCATTAAAAATAGTAAAGAGCACTAAATCTAAAGTTCATGTTTAAAAACGAAACAGAAACCTCCTCTTTAGTCTCAAACTTCTCATAGGCCCCTGAGCTGCCAAGAGAAAAGCTATATCGAGAATTAAACTTATAGTGAAGATCATAAAGAACTTCTAAAGAAAGGTTAGTCCCAAGCCCCATCTTTAATTGATAATGTTGAATGAGGTTAAAAAAGCCAGCCCTCTGCGCCCCAAGGCCAGTGATAAGAGAAAAGGATGTGTTTTTATTTTCAACTAATTGATCAATCCCTTCTCGTAGGTAATAGGTGCTTGCTGTGCCTAATACCCCAAGTTGATAATAAAGCGGAAAAGTTTGACCAATATGAAAATAGCGCCCAAAAGAGGCGCTTGCCTTCATATTTGAATAGGCCATATCACTAAAAGCGTCTCCTGTTAATCGGCTGAAGTTAAACTGATAGAAATCCCTTTCTTTTCTCTTCACTCGAGATTCAATTTCAAAAGCAGCTAGAGAAGAGCCACTTGATTCAATACTGATGTTTTCTTTATCAGAATTAAACTTAACCATAGAAGGAGAGTTGATTAGCCTTAAGTAATTGGCCCTTTTAGTCTTGATGGTTTCAAAATAAGTTTGTCTTTCTTGACTTCTTTTAACCTCGATAGGAGAGGGCAATTTAGGGAGTGGCTTTTCTTTTTTCACAACTCGAGTCTTCTTAGGTTTTAATTTAGGCCCTAAGATTTCTGCATGGATGACCTCTGAGAACATAGAAGTTTGTTCCCAGTAATCTACTAAGGCCAGGCGCCAATAGAACTTACCAATAGGCGGGTTGGTCCAGGTATAACTATTTTTTTCAAGAGTCTTTTTTAAGATGAGTTTCTTTAGTTTTGAATCGGAATAGATTTCGATTATATAGGCCTTAGCGTCTTTGTTCTTGGGCCATTCTAAAGTGGTCTGCTTTACAAAGTCATCAGCACTGGCTTTATTTATAAAGAAGTCTAAGATGGAAAAGGATTTCCTTGAACTCTTCTTTTTTAACTCTAGCTTATATTTCTTTTTAATCTTTTCGATACTAGGCGGAGCGAGGGGGGACTCTCTTCTAATTTGAAAGGGAAAAGGCTGAGTAAAGATTTGATCGCTTCCGGAATCTTTTTTAAGGCGCCAAAAGTACTGCCCAGGGGCGGCCTTCTCCCAAATATACTTAGAACTCTTTATTTTCTCTGTGATTAAAGGGTTCTTAAACTCTTTATCACTAGAGACTTCGATTAAATAAGAATCAAACTTATTGCCCTCCCAGTTAAAATAAACGGGAGAGTCGGGCTTCTTCATTCTTATAAGGCTTGAATGAAGGGGCCCTATTATATGAATGGGCTCTAGGACGATAAGCTTTCTGATTTCAAAAGCTTCACTCTTTCGCGCTTCTAGGACCCTCCAGTAGTAGATTCCCTTAGAGAGCTTATCTAGAGAATAAGAATTAGTTAAAAGAACCTTTTCATCTAAGAGGTTTTTAAAACTAGGATCATCTGAGATTTGAAAGACTGCGGTCTTTTTAAGCGATAACTCCCAATTAAACTGAATCTTTTCTTGGTTAAAGATAGTGGTGTTATGTAATGGGCTCTTTAGTTTGATAGGAATTAACTGAACATCAAGGTTTTCTTTTTCTTTAAAGTCTATGAATTGATTTGGTTTTAGTTCAAGTTCTTGATCACCAATTCCTATTGTGGCTGATCCTTCTAAAACAATAACCTTTGAATCATTGCCTTTACCTTGAACTTGTAGCTTAGATTCTAAAGAGTCGATGCTTAGCTCACGGTTGGCCACTTTGACCTTTATCTTTTTATTCTCTCCTCTAGTTCTTATATAAAAGATGCCTTCTTTAAGCACAATAAGGGCCTCTTTTTCTTTTCTCTCTAACTTAAAAAGTGAATTCTCTAGGATATTGATCTTAGTTTTATCCCGGAAAAGGATGTCCACTTCGGAGTTTTCGTGGGTATAGAGTTGATCACCGTCAAAAAGTTTTTGAGAGTCCTGAGCGTCATTCCAAGCTAAATGAGTACCTGACTTTTTCTTTACGGTATTCTCTAGGTTTGCAATTTCAGCTAAGAAGTCTGAGCCCCCTACTAGGAAGGGGTTTTGATCTTCTAAAAAAAGCTTGAAACCAGAGAAGAGAAAGAGACCTAGCATCAACGTAATTAAAAATGAATCTAAGCTCGATCTTTGCATAGCAGTAGTATCTCTTTGGTTATTTGTTAATTATAATCTCATTTAATATAATTAATCAGAAATATTTATGTATTGGAGTTATGAATTGCCCAGACAAATGGCCGAACATTCTATTAGGGCAGTAAGTTTTCCTATTAAGGGTAAACTTATATCAGTTATCACCTTTCTCATCTTAAGCAGCTTGTCGGTCTACGCTTATTACGCTCTTGATCATTTCAAAAAAGATAAGTCAGCCTATATATTTGAAACATCTCTTAGTGTGACTGAAGGAGTGAGTTCACTTCTTTCACAAGACCTCCTCAATACAAAACAAACCATGGGCCTCCTTGGGGAAGCGGTTAGTATAAACCACAGAAATAGTGAACTCATTAGAAACATCTTCAACGCCAACCCTAATATAATTGAATTTTCCATCTATGATGGCGCCAATAGAGAGTTGCTCTTTGGTCTGCGGGATAAGAACTATCTCAAGGCCAATGGTTTGGGTGATGACTACTTTTTAAACCTCACTAAAGAAAAAGAACTTCCCTTCGAAAAGATTCAAGAGAAGAAGAGCTTACTCTTTAACCCAGGTCTTAACCTAGAGATCCCTCACTTGGTGGTGGCCGAGTTCAATCAAAATAAGAATCAATTCTATGTGGCCCGTTTAAAGCTCTCTAACTTTATAGACCTCTTTAATTCAAATTCGACTTATGAAACCTTTGTCCTCTCTCAGTCTGGGGAAGTATTGATCCACCGAGCAATGGCCGGTAATAAGGGGAAGCTAGAGGTTTCTCCTTCAGCCTATTATAAGTCTTTTTACAATGAGAGTTTGAAAAAGGGGGTCAAGGAGTTTGACAACTCTAAGGGGCAAAGACTCTTAGTTTCCTTTGAAAAAAATGATGTCTTTGATCTTGTTGTCCTATCTGAAATTAATAAGGAAAAGGCTTTTAGCGCTGCTGATTATATCATTGGCAAATCAATTTACTTTGCCCTTTTTCTTATCTCTTTTGCCGTTATCACAGGAATCCTTTTCAGCAGAAACCTAACTTCTCACGTAGAGAAGCTTCATCAAGGAATCAAGAAGATTACAGGAGGGGACTTTAAGACAAAGGTTGTCGTAAACTCCCGAGATGAAATAGGCGCTTTGTCTGATAGCTTTAATTTTATGTCCAGTGAGATCCTTAGGTATATGGATGAAATGGTTGAGAAGATTAGGCTTGAAAAAGAAGTTGAAGTTGCTCAATTAGTTCAAAGCAGTTTCTTTCCCCCTAATGATCTCCGTATTGGGGGCTATGATATTGCCGCTTTTTATTCTCCTGCTTCTGAATGCGGAGGGGATTGGTGGGGTTATCTTGAACATGAAGGAAAATTCTCTATCTTTATAGCTGATGCCACAGGACATGGCGTACCTGCGGCTCTTTTAACCGCGACGGCCAACTCTTCATTAAATTTTATCAAAGAGATCTTAAAAGAAAACCCTTCGCTTATTGAGAGGCCAAGTGAAATGATGGGCATGATCAATAGGGTGGTTTGCAGTACGGGAAATCAAATCTTAATGACCTTTTTTATCATAAGTTTTGATCCCATCAATAAGACTATTAACTATTCAAACGCTAGTCATAACCCTCCTCTAAAGGTTCATTTAAATAAAGACTTGATCGATAAGAGTGACTTTGTTCCCCTTCTAAGCGAGCCAGGTCCGCACTTAGGAAAAGACGCCACGGCTGTTTATAAAGAAATAAAGGAAGACCTCAAAGGGGACGAGGAGTTTATCTTTTTCACAGATGGAATCCTAGAATGTGTAAATAACAATAATAAGCCCTACGGGCAAAGACGTTTTTTAAAAGCCTTAGCAGAGGGAAGCCATTTAAGTGTCTTTGAATCAAGAGATAACTGTGTCAAGAAGGCCTATCAATTCTATGAAGATGTTAAACCGGAAGATGATATAACTTTCTTACTCCTTAAAATGAGCAGCTCCTCAAAGAGTCAGTATGATTTTTCACAGTTTAAAGCTTCTGTTTTAAGCAGAAACCCTAAGCTCCCTGAGGGCCTAGTTAAGGTTGGTAATGAGGAAGCAGATGTTATCTTTGTGGATATGGACCAAATAGATCAGGCCCAAGGCATAATACAAAAATATAAAGAGAAAATTATCGTCATTTCAAGCTGGAGTGATGATGTAAATATAACGAAGATTCTTTTTAAGCACACTCTCTCTCATCTGATAGGAAGTAACTCAGATCAGTTTGAAAGAGAGGTCTTTGATACTTGTTCTGGCATTAAAGATAAAGAAATTAAAAACCTCTCTTATTTTTTAGATGCTTCAGGTCGGGCTGAAGAAATAACTTTAACGAACTCTCTTACGGCCATTGATGAGATCAAAGAGGTGCTAGATAAAATAAGCCTAGATAACTTCTTCGATTCACCTATGGACTATCTTGAGTCAATCTCAAGCGAGTTAGCCTCTAACGCTATCTTTAATGCCACTGGGCACGAATCAACTGAGAGGACATTAAAAGTAAAACTCAGCGCTGATGAAGGAATCCTTTATAAAGTTGGCAAGGTCAACAATAACATAGTCATCGAAGTTACGGATAACTCAGGAAGCCTTACTCTAGAGAGATTATTTGAGAGTTTAAATAGAAGCGCTATTGAGAAAGTTCCCGAGGAAAAAAAGGGCGGAGCAGGCTTAGGTTTTTATATGATCTATAGCTTCTCTAATCAGGTTATCTTTAACCTAAAGAAAGATAAATCGACTTCGATCATTTGTGTCATCGAAGAGACGAAAAGATATAAAAAATATAGATCAAGGATAACGTCATTTCATTATTTTAATGATCTTGCATAGGAAGAGTTATGAGTGGAAATTTAGACATTAAAACCAAAGTAAGTGGTAACAAAGTCGTCGTTGACTTAGCCGGGGCCATCGATGAAGATGCAGATTTTTCTAAGGTTAAAGGATTAGGGGGAATGGACTCTTATGAATTTAATTTTGATAATATAAATTCAATTAATTCTTGCGGCGTTAGAGAATGGACAAACTTTGTCAGCTCTCTTGGGGATCAGGCCAGCATTAAGTACCTGCATTGCAGGCAGATTATAATTGAGCAGATCAATATGGTTCATGGTTTCATTCCAGAAAATGCGAGTATCGAATCTTTTTATGCTCCCTACTTTTGTGAGGATTTAGATAAAGAGTACAAGATTCTTTTAAAATCATCTGATGTTATCGACAAGAAGGCACCAAAGGTTGCATGCCCTGATGGAGACTATGAAATGGAGTTTGATGCCATCGAAGGTCAGTACTTTAATTTTATCAAGTAGGAAAGCTTATGGAAGGATTCACTTATTTAGATAACCTCTTCGAGCCAATTGCTGTGGTGGATAAGAAGTTTGATATCATTTATTATAATAACTATTTTGTGACCTTTACCCGCTCTAGTCCTAGACAGATTAAAAAAGCCCCAGGAGTAATTGGGATCTTAAACTTTACTCAATATGACTTTAAGAAGTCTCTACGAGATTCTTTAACAAAGAAAGAGGAGTTCCTCTCCCCTGAAGTAGGGCTTAGTATAGCTGGAGAAGAGGAGAGTCATACCGTTGTTTTAAAGATTATTCCCATTTCTGAAGAGAGGCTTATGCTTTGCCTAAATGATGTTTCAGTAGAAACAAGGCTGCATGAAAAGTATAGAAGTCAGCTCGTAGAATTAAGAAGTTCCCATGAGCAGCTAATGCAAACAGATAAGTTAGCCACGATAGGGCAACTTACAGCAGGGATTAGCCATGAAATCAATAACCCTCTTACCGTTGCCTTAGGAGGCTCTCAGAATATTGAGTTCTTCTTAGAATCTAAAAAGGTTGACCTAAAAGAAGTGAAGACAAGCAATCAAATGATTCTTGAGTCATTAAAAAAGGTCGTTGATATAATTTCAAACATGAAGTCCTTTGTTCATAAGTCTGAAGATCAAAAAGAATACTGCGATGTTTCTGAACTCATATTAAATGGCATCAAGCTGGTTCAAAATGGTTGGGCCAAGAACAATGTAGAGTTCAATAATATTGTTCCTGAAGAAGCTAAGCTTTGCTTGGTGAATAAGATTGAATTAGAGCAAGTAATCGTCAACCTTCTACAAAATGCGGTCGACGCCCTTGAAGAAGCAGGCACAAAGAATCCTGAGATTACTATTTCTCTAGATACCAATATTGACGAAAATTGCTTAGAACTCTTTGTAAAAGATAATGGACCTGGTATTCCTAAAGAAATTCAAAAGGATATTTTCAAACCATTCTTTACTACTAAGAAAGTAGGAAAAGGAACTGGCCTTGGTATGGCCATTTCTGAAAGGCTTATCAACAAATACAGAGGAACTATTGAAATTGAAGAATCTAATGAAAAGGGGACAACCTTTGTTGTTCAACTCCCTCTAATTGAAGACAGCTCCATTAGTCATAACTCAAGGCTGGTAGATAATCTTTCTAATGATACGGTAAAAACCATTCTTGTTGTAGACGATGAACCACAGATTCTCAATATCATGGAAAAATTCATCCAAGAGGCTGGGCATCTTTTTATAGGTTCTTCAGGAGGGGAAGAGGCGCTAAAGTTATTAGGAGACGTAGAAGTTGATATCATCATCTCTGACTATCATATGCCCCGGATGAATGGATCCCAGTTTGTTGCTAAAGTTAGAAAGATGGACGATGAAGTACCTATCCTCTTTTTATCGAGCTCAGAAACCCTAAACGAGTATGAAAAAGACAAAGATAAACTAGGCATCTCTGGATTGATCATCAAGCCTTTTACTAAAGAAGACATCTTCTCTTCTATTGGCTACCTTTTAACCGACGAGGAAGACGATGTTACCGAGTAGGCAAAAGTACTCTGTCTTAGTTGTTGATGATGAAGAATATATCTGTCAGATGATGAAGACCATGCTTAGTAGTTTTCCTTCAATTGAAACTATCATCACTTGTAATACGTCTCAGCTCGCCATTCAAAAACTGCATAATCAAGAGTTTGATGTGATCATCCTTGATAACCATATGCCAAATAGGCTTGGTCTTGAATTGATAAAGATCATCGTTAATTTTAAAAACGTAAAAGCAAAGCAGATCATCTTTATGTCAGGGATGATGGAGGACACAGAAGTCGTCACCGCCATTAAGATGGGAGTGAAGCACTTTCTTATTAAGCCTTTTACAAGAGATAGGCTTCACCTTGCTTTAAAGAAGGTTTTAGCCCCACCTAAAAAGAAGAAGCGTCCAAAATCATAACTTGATGCTGGGCGTATATAACGGCTTCCCATTAGATTCATCTAGGAAAGATAGCTTGAAGTTGTTAAGCTTTCTTTTTATTTGGAGCCTTTTATGATCAAGTTATCTCTATTTAGCCTTTGTCTCATCTACTCTCTCATGGCCTTTGGGGCCCTAAGTGATGGTATGGAGAAAACCTTAGATTTAACTCATGTTGAAGACAATGATTACTTAGCTTTTGAAAACTACCGCCAAAGACCAAGGGCCCCTATTGCCGCTGGTATCTTAATCAATGATAAAAGACCAACAACCCTACAAGAGATCATGGCCGTGTTCTCTGAGGATTTTAAGGCCCTCCTCCCGGAAGGAACTACTATAAAGGAGAGTGTTAATGGAGAAGGAAAGATAGTTTGGCGCTACCCTATAGGGACAAGGGTCATTCATCAATTGAACTTTAAAGATGATAAGAAAACACTCTTTGAACTTAGGATGATTGAGAGGGTCTCAGATTCTAGATGGGCCTATGGGGTCTATCATCCAAAAGAAGCTGAACTCACTCTTCAAGACTATAGGGGACAACTTCCTAAGGAGTTCATTTTAAAAACGAAAGAGGGAAGACCACTAAATATAAAGCTCCGTCATATTCCCCTTCATGTCTGTCAAAACTGCCATAGAAATACCACCTCAGCACCTCATCAGTATGAAGGACCTAAGGACGTAGGCCCCTGTGAGTTCACTCCTGTTAATCCGAAGGTTAAGGTGGACTGGGTTAATGACTTCACCGAGGCCTTTGGGCGATCGCCCATTACAAAATAAGATTATTTAGAAAATACTCCATAAGTCCCCGTATTTACGGTCAATGACGCATTGTATTAATTTCACTCACTCTTGAGGGTTTTTCTAGGAATGGTAAAACAGTCCTGAAATAAAAATGCGGAAGAACTATACACCTAACCTCAATGGGAGACTTACAATGTTAAGTACAAAATTTCTAAGAAACGCTTTATTAGTAACGGCCATCAGCATGACTTCAGTTAATGTCATGGCCAACAATCAATTTGGAAACAAGAATAACCTTAAGGATTTTCGTGTCTGTAAGCCTTATCATGAAAAAGTTCAAGGTTTAAACAACAAGATCATGAACTTTGAAGATCAGGTACTAGCTCCCTTAGAAAGAGAACTCTCTACACGTTCATCGAGAGTAAACAACAGAGCAAATGACGAAAGAAAACTAGAAAAGGTAGTTACAAGCATCCAATATCAAATCAGTAGTGGAGAAGGAAGGCTTGTTAGTAACCCAAGCACTATTGAAGCTAATAAAAGAAGAATGGTCGAAGCCCGGGGTAATATTGCTACTTTAGAAGATGTAATTGCGGCGGCTGAGCTTGATCTAAGAGATGTTGGATTTATCAAAAGAAAGATTCTTAAAAAGAGGATCAAGAATGCTAAAAAAGATATCACAAAAGAAAATGATAGAATCGTAAACCTTAACCGCTCAAATGAGGACCTTGCTAGAGAGATTCAAACTCTTCCAGGTCAAATTGAAGCTAATAGAGAAAGACTAGTTGTTGCTGAAGCCAACTTAGCGGAAATGAGAAATAGAGTTCCAACCCTAGCTCAACTTCGTGATGAGGAAAGAGCTGTTAGAAATAGCTTAGATTCTCAAGAAGATATCAAAAGGGACCTCTCTAGAGAGTTTCTCTTTGCTCAGGATGAACTTAATGGCTGTAGAGTTATTAAGGAAAACTCAGATACTTACGTAGCTCTTCACAGAATGGTTAAGCGCTTAAAAGCGGCTAATTGTGATGTTGAGCTCGTGAGAAGAAGACTTCCTTACGACGCGCCTAAGACGACTCTAAGAGCTCTTGGTGAGGCAGATCGTTTAGTATGTACAGTAGAAGTTGCACCAGTAAATAATCAATAAAAGATAGAGGCCAGGGACTTTGCTCCCTGGTCTTTTTTTAAAAGAAGGCGCTAAAGGCCGCGCTAAAATCATTGTTTAAATAATAGTTATTATAGACTCCAAAGATAAACCTCTTCTTAAACATTACTTGAACACCTAAAAATCCATAATGATCTTTTCGATCAGTTGAATCTACTAGCAGAGGATCTGAAGTTAGGACCACCGGGTGCCCATGATCTTCAGATCTTTGTCCATAAGTGAGCATAACTCTTTTTAAAAAGATGCTTATAGAAAAGATGCGGGCCGTTGTTTGATAATCGGTGCTATTTTTTAATAAGGTATAATCCACGGCGACATTGGCAATCTTAAAACCTGCTGAAAGAGAATCTGTATAATAGGTGGAAACAAGACCGTCCCCATCTACTCCATCATCTCTTGTCCTAGTATAGCTAGCGCTCAAGACTCCAAACCTTAAAGTAAGTCCCGCGCCTCCACCAATCTTTGAAGTCTCTCCATTGTATTTCCCAACCAGGCCAAGACTGGCCGAGTAGATCTTATTTTTCTTACCTAAGAGATTAAAGGCCAGGACTCCATTGATCTTTTGACTCTTATATTTATCCGTATTGGTTTTTCTATTCCAAAACTCACGGTCTGATTCAATGGGAATATTTCCAAAGAAAGTTCCTTCATTATTTGTTGTTGAAAAACCAGATCCAACGACTCCTGTTCCGGCAACAAGGTTGATATCAAAGGAGCTGTCATACTTAATGATCTCAACGCCAGTTCTATCAATATTGGCAATACTAGCAGGAACTGTACTTAAAGAGGCGCCCTGCCCAGGAACAGATGCGCCGCCACTTCTATTACCAGAGAAGACATCCGGACAATCTAAGAAATCAAACTTATCGCACATGCGGTCTGCGGCCATAAGAGGATTAGAAAACAAGAATATGATTAATATTGAGGCTTTAAGCACCTTAATATTCTACCTTTTTTGGGGCTTTATCCTAGGGAGAAAACCTGTCCAAAGACCTCTATTAGATTCTCTTGTAAGGAAGCTGAGGGCCTTCTCTAAAGGGGCCTTAGAGCGTCTATTTAGCTGTAGAAAGCGGTCTCGATGGGCCTTAGTCTTTGATCATCTTAGCTAGTTCATCATCAGCAGAAGGCTCGTTTGCCTCAGCATTGCCTTGAAAGAGGTCTAGGCCATGTTTAAGCGCCTTGATCACTGTCTCTTCTAAGTTATCAAAATGAGGTTTTGATAAGAAATCAAAAGCCCCATACGAGAGGGCCTCACGCATAAGCTGTTCATTTCCATGGGCCGTATAAAAGATAATAGGGTGTTCATATTTTAATTCACGCATCTTAGCTATAAATTCAATGCCATTCATTTTGGGCATATTGATGTCACAGACAATGGCATGATAGGTGCTACCTTTTACCGCCTCAAGGCCTTCAAGACCATTATATGCGGCTCCTATCTTATCAGCATGGGGTTCTAAAAGATCTTGCAATAAACTACTAAGAACTTCTTCGTCTTCAACAATTAATAAATTACCTTTACTCATAATTCACCTAAAGTTTAGTTTTACCATTGGTATTAGTCTTTCGAACTACTAGCTTTCTCTCATTCGCTTCATTTATGGGCGCTGAGGTTTCTAGATCTTCGATAACTTCATTTTCCATATCATCAAGAAGGCCCTCTCCTGCCTCAACTTCAGGAGAAGTGGGAATGAGTGAAAATTCTTCTAGACCATCAATTATAGCACGGTTTACAAAGCTTCTTAATAATTCCGCATCTGATTCTTCGCCCCCAGTGATAAAGGCCATATAGTGATTGCCCTTCTTATCCATCTCTAATTGGGTAGTAGGAGGAACAATGATAAGAAATAGGCTACTTGGGACCTCAATCTTTAAGAGTGAGTACATGGGGATATCAGATTCGCTATAAAAAGTGATTTCATGCTCGGTTATAGAGCTCACCATCATCTCAATATTAAAATAGCATCTAGCATCGTTTAAATAAGGAGCATAGCAATAGGTCTGGCAACTCATCTTTCGACCTTTTTGCTCAAAGACTGAAATGAGTGAACTTAATTTATCTTTGTAGATATCATCACTAACTGAGAGGACTTGATTGTATTCAAGGGCCTTTCTGATGGCGTCGGTTCGTGAAGGAGAGTTAAAGACCACAAAGATTGACTCGCCGTCGCTAATATTCTTAACCGCATTAGTTAGGCGGAATAGGTTCTCAAAGTTATTCTCAGTTTTTTTAGGATCATCATTTTTATCTAGGCGAAAAAAGATAAGGTCAAACTTGTATGATTCTAAGAAACGCTTTGTTTCTTCAAAGGATGAAGAGTTATAAATATCAAATTGAGTTAAGTCAGTTAATTCCCCCGCTAGGATATAATCATCCACTCTCGAAGAGACAATAAGGGCCCTTCCTAGTTTTTGTTTGAATAAGTCTTCATTTTCTTCAAGCCATGATTCATAACTATCTTTTAAAATAAGATCAGAAGTGGGCTCGTCCCAAGGTCCTAAAAAGGGGACTTCGTATTCACCTCGAAATAAATAGGTCCCAGTAATACCTAAATCATAAGAGCCTTGTGTTCTAACCTCTAATGTTTTTTCTTCACCTGTGAACTCTAGGCTTATTTTCTCTAGACTCTCTGTCTCTGAATAGAGATCAGACTCAATTAAGATAGAGTTTTCTGTAAAACCATAAATATTAGAAATTAATTTTCCATCGTAAGGGAGGTTATTTAATTGAGCTTTAGCATACTTACCAAAAGGGGTTTCAGATTCAAAAGAGATATAATGAATATCAGAAAAGAGGATCTTTTCATCAGAGCCTTTAATAAAAGGATAGTTTAATCCCATCGCAAATAAATAAGCGTGTTTTTCTAAGTCGGACTTTGAAGAAAAAAGAGAAATGATAGGAAGGCTTTTATAGTCAGGGCACTTTTTGACGAAGTTGAGCTTCATAAAAAGAGAATTAATATTCTTAAGCTCTTTTGAAAAATCAAAAATGATGGCAAAGGGACGAAGCTCTTTTAGCTTTTCTATAACTGTATCTTCACTGTAGTCAAGGCGCCTGATCTCTATGTCTTGCATGGAGGGGTAATTAGAGTAGTAGAACCTCATTCGATCACAGAAATTATCATCATCGCCAAAGACTAAGATCACGCTGACCCCGCTTTTGAAGTTAGCTCTTTTTGCATTAAACTTGAGATAAAGCATTTGATAATCTCTGCATCAAAGCGGTGCAGATAGCCTTTTATTTGTAAAAGCTCTCTTATGCCTTCTTGAGGAGTAAGCTTATGCTTTAAGATATATTCAGCGAACTCTGCGGCAAAACAAACAATCTTGGCCAAAGGGTAGATCTGACCCCCAGAGATGCCTCTCGGAAAACCCTCACCGTTTACATACTCATGGTGATCTTTAATAACACTTCTTACAGTGTCGGGAATAAACTTATAAGGCTCAATAAGTTCTAGTGAAAGATTTGGATGATTTTGATAACGTTCAATTTCTTCGGGCTTCATAACTGAAGGATCAAGGTCTCTTTCAGTTGGGGGGATTTTTAGGAGCCCAAGGTCTATTAAAAAAGCCGCTTGCCCTACAATATTTGAGGTTATCTTCCCCGCCCAGGGGATCTGCATGCAGATCATTCCAGAAAATAAAGAAGTTAGATAGGCCTTTGAATAAGCATTTGGGTCTTCACTAATTAAGTTTCTAATATGAACATAGATATCAGGGTTATCTCTAAGAGTTGAGTGAACCCCTTCAGTCATTTCCTTTGACTCTTTATAAAGTGAAGGGCTAAGGCCTGTTTGATACATCTCTTCAACAAGAAGTTCACTTCCGGTCTTAGTCATCTTTAATTTTGTATTAGCTTTTAAACTTGATTTTGAAGCCGATTTCTTAATGAGAGAATTGAGATAGTTGATATACTCGGCCCTTTCTGAAGATTTAAAGTAGAGGTACTCTATGTCCTTGTCTGCGTACTTTTTTATTCTGTTGATGGAGAAGGATTCTCCTCTATGAAGAATCTTGAGATACTTACTCTTTCCAAGTTTAATATAATGATCAAAGACCGTCCGGGCTCCCATCGCAAAGCTTTTTAACTTAATCCGCGTAAATTCTTTATCATTGATT
Organism: Sulfitobacter sp.; assembly: GCA_047630275.1. GTDB lineage: Bacteria > Bdellovibrionota > Bacteriovoracia > Bacteriovoracales > Bacteriovoracaceae. The sequence continues at coordinate 1,615,259 of JBLHVN010000001.1, forward strand.
TCCATTTCAACAGCTTCGAAGTTTTCATCAGATTCACTGCCATCTTTCCAGGTATCAAACTTCTGGCCGCCTTTTAGGGCCGTCGTTATCTTTTGATGCCCCATGGGCTTAATAAAGTATTTAGTAACACCAAGTTTTACAATGGTCGAAGGCTTTAGTTCTGACTCATCAAATTCCATCTGAGTTTCAAATACTAAAAAGACCCTTAAGCTTGGAGCAACGGTTTTTATATAACGTAAGACCTCAAGGGGGCCATGCTCTTTAACTCCCCAGTTCATGATGAGGGTGGTAAGGTTAGAGTTATCGAAGAGGCATTTTTGAATCTCTTTTCCTGTGTGAACATACTCAGGAGTAAAGGAAGATTTCTTTAGAAATTCACCTAAAGAGCTAGACCACTCGTCGTTAACATCGCAAATAAGAACCTGTTCAGAATTCATAAATCAATTTTATGTTAAAATGAAAATTTTTAAACTGAATTGATTCAGGTATCTTTGCAAAATCTTAATAAGTAGCTAATATCAATGACTTATGGTTGTATTTTGAATTTATCTAGTCATGACATAATCTCACTGACTTCTAGATATATTGAGAAATATGAAATTTTATTATGGCGCTCATTGATTTAAATACTCGGTTAAAGGACTTAGTTAATGCTTAAATTTTAAAAGAATCTTAAGATAACTTGAGGTTAATCATGAGCATCTTATTCTTAAAAATAGTTATTCAGCTGTTTATACTAGAGGGGCATTCAAGTGAGAATAAACTTTTTATCGAAAGTAGTTATAAGATTGAAGCAACCGAGATGTCTGGAATTTGTTTAAGAGAAAGGGAAGTTGTCATAGTAAATGATAAAGATAACCTTATCTCCTTTTATAAGCTCAGTGATCTTTCTGCTCCCGCTTCAAGAATAATAGATTTAAAGGCCTTAAAAGGCGCTCCTTCAGACTTGAATGGTCAGTGGGAGGCAGTGGCCTGTTCAGTAGGTGGGGGCCTTGTCCTCTTACAGGAAACACCTTCTCGCATAGTCGTTGTATCAAAGGATTTAAAAAGCATCTCTTCAGTTCATGACTTAATCTTAGAAGCTCCTCTTTTAAAAAACATAAAGTGGGACAAGGCATCTAACTCTCTTGGGGAGGGGATTGTTTTAGGGGCAGAAGGAAGATTTATTATTGCTAAAGAAAAAAATCCAGTACAGCTGATAGAATTCTCTCAAGAAAGAATTAAAAAGGGAGCTTCTTTTATTATAGGTAAGGAATTTCAAACTCCAAAGGCTGGATCATTCTTTGCGGTTAACAATTGGACTTTGCCTCTTAAGTACTTAAAAAAAATCAAAGACGTCAGTGATATCTATCAACATATAGATGGTAGCCTCTACCTTTTGAGTGATCAAAGCAGAAACATTTCAAAAATCAAAGGAGCCCCTCATGAGAATGGGGGAGAGCTTATTATTGAAAAAACATGGACCCTTCCCTCGAGGATAAAAAAACCGGAAGGTTTCTTTTTAGATCATAAAAACCGTGCGGTCATTGTCGTGGACTCTAAAAAAGTAAGAAAAAAAGGAAACCTTTTTATTACAAGTCCACTGTATTAACAAAAGAAACCTTATCTCTGGTGTGATTATTTGATCTTAAAAAAACCTGATTTGCTAGAGCTTGGATCGAAGTATTCCACTTGATCTTCCCCAAAATCAGTCCCCTCAGTAGAAGTATTCTTAGAAAAGCAAAAATTCTCGAGACCCATGCCGACCTTTTTGTAAGGATCGCAGAAGCTTGGGTAACTTCCTGTAATGGACTTATATTTACAACAGGCGAGTCTTTCATTATTAGGCCCAAAGCTTAAGCTCAAAGACTTCATAACAGTCTCCCCACAAGTGAAAGAATTCCCTCCTGCACAACCATTTGGCGTACACTCGGCTCCCTTAAAGTCTGATTCGATCAAGTCACTCCAGCCTCGACAAGAGCTAGACTCACAGTTCTTAAGGCCTCTATTATTTGTTGAATATATGTACTCATCTGCTAAATCAAAGAGGCTATGGCCTAGTTCATGAACAGCTACCTTTGGTGCTAAGCTGTTGATGGAAGTGGTTGCTATATTATCTTTTATATATCCTGCACCACCATACTTTGTATCATTATGAACAACGAGGATCTGTCTTTCCTCAGAATTGTTACAGACCTTTGCAAGCTTTCTAGCATCCCCTCTATCACAACATAATAGGCGGTCAATTCCAGAGCAGCCATACTTACAAAAGCTATTCTTTTTAGCTTCCTTGGTTGATATGAAGAAGTTGAGAAGCTTATTTTCTTTTGAGAAGGGGATATATGTTTCAAAAGTTGCCAGGATCTTTTTGGCCTCTGCCCTAAAAAGGTTCATATCCCCTGCAAAATTGGAAGGGACCATGACTATATTGACGGATCTGTTAACTTCTCCCTGTGATGCCCTAAGGACTTCACACTCACTTGCCTTTAAGAGACCGGTTGTGAAAGCTGATAGGAAGATGAAGAAAAGGATCTTTTTCATAGTGAATTAGTCATATCAAAATTTTGATAAATCTCAAGGCAAATGTAATATATCCAAAATCTATTTATGAATGCCACAAATCAATGCCGCTTTTTAATGCGGTCTTGATTTGTAATTAGTTGAAATACTGTTGGCTTTACCCTGTTTTTAAATAAGATTATCTTCTGCTTATGAACCTAACCAAACTTGTAAGATTACTTGGGGCAGCTCTTGTTGTTGACCCATTATTTAGGATCCTCTTTTTCAAGCTTTCAACTAAGCTTGAGTTCTCGGTGGTCTGGAACAATATAATCGACAATAGCTTAAGCTCTCCTACTATGTTTGTAGAGTATTGGGTTTTAGCACCTCTAACAGGGGTCTTATTACTATCTTCATTTAAGATTGGGCAACACCTCTATATGCTTCTTACTTTTTTTAATGTTTATTCTCTGATGACCTATAAGGCGTTTACATGGCCATATTTTTCTAAGAGTCCACATTGGTCAGCTTTTATTCTTATGGCCGTTAATCTCATTATTGTAAGTGTGCTTTATTGGCCTTTAGTAAAAAAATACATCCTAAGCAGGCACCTTAGGCATCTTTGGGATGCCCGCGGACGTTATAATTCAGATCTAGATGGCTCTATGTTTATAGATAAGAAAGGCTTTGAGGTTTCTGGAAGAATCAAGAACATCTCTTCTGGTGGCCTTCTTTTTATCGTTGGAATGGAAGTTGGGCTCTTGGCCGCTGTGAATGATGAGGGGCTTGTTATTATTCGAGACGAAGAAAATGTCTTTATCTCTTTAAAATTTAAAATCGTAAATCATAGGATGTGTGATGGTGAATGCTTTTTAGGAATTGAGTTTACAGAGGTTAATTCGGCCCTAAGGCTGAAGATCTTAGAGCTTTTACAGAAGAATTCTTTCAATGGAGGAGAGTATTATTCTCCTCCGAAACCTGAAAGGATCAATATTTCTTAAAGAAAGTCACCACAAGAGAGGCCCTTAGCAACTTGCCAATTACCTTTTTCATCCTTTACTTCTGAAGTAATACTTACGTAGTTTACTTTTTGAGAAGGACTGTTGATCTCCACTTCCACTATTGATTTTTCTGAGTCGTTCTTATCACAGAAAACCATATAACCATGTCCTATTGAACCGTGGTCAAAAAAGACTTCTACGGATTTATCTGAACAATAAGAAAACTCTACATTCATATGATGATTGGTAAACTTAGCGACTTCTACTTGATCACCTTGGCTTAAGGTATAAACTCTTTGATCTTGAGTATCCTCTACGACTAGCTTGCAACCTTCTTCATTGGTATAGGTTGTAGTACTTGCTAATATCGGCATGGAAATTAAGGCCAAAAGCACTAAGATTGATTTCTTCATACGGACTCCTTTTAGTTTTAAATAGAGGCCCATCATGCCAGAATGAAAAAAAAAAGGTGGGAACCTGAAGTTTTTACGGCCTTTTAAGGGCCCTAAACCATTGATTCAAATAAGCTTCGTAGATTCCGGCACGCTTTTCATTGAAAATGAAGAAAGCCTGCTTCTTCTAAGCAGTCAAAGACATCTTTTGAGTAAACAAGATGAGACTCCCTCGTGTATTTAAGCTTTGTATAAACCTGCGCTAAGTTTTGAACCTGACTCTCTTTCATCATGGCGCGAAGCTTAGGATCTGATTGATAGCGCTTTAGGCCCTCAGTTTCTTTTTGATGATAGATCTCTTCAATCTCTTTATCTGAGTAGTCTTTATAAGTTTCAAAGTGAACAATTCCTTCAAGGGGAAGGCGGTCGCGCCTCTCTGGCCTTTCATCTGGATAGCCTAGGGAGAACCCAACTACGGGAACCACATGAGAGGGGAGGTTTAAAACCTTTGAGATTTCTTTATTAGAGGCCAGGGTTGTTCCCATAAAGCAGATGCCTAGGCCCTCTGCTTCTGCAGCAAGGGCAACATTTTGAGAGGCCAGGGTCGCATCAATCATACCAATTAAATAACTCATAAGATTATCAAAGTTCTCTGGTGCCTGATTGATCTTCAACCATTTTCTCATGCGGTTAAAGTCAGCACAAAATGTTAAGAGAACGGGAGCATCCATAACCATGGATTGATTAAAGTGAAGGGGAAGGAGTTCTTTCTTTAGATCTTTATCAGTAGTTACAATGATGGAGTAGGGCTGCATGTTTCCAGAAGAAGAGGCCCTTGATCCCGCTTCTAGGATCTTTTGAATCAACTCCTTTTTTACGGGAGTGTTCTTGTACTTACGAATAGAGCGGTGCTCGTTTAGGACTGAATAAAAGTCTTTCATAGGGAGACTCCTTCAAAGACTCCTAGTAACTCCATGGAAGGTAGAACATAGGCCTTGCCCTCAATCTCTTTCTCTTCAATACTTCCTTTAAAAAGAGAAAAGTAGTTAGCGCTTTGTTCAATCACATGAATCTTAAATTCAAATTGACCATCCTTAACCTTAAAATCAAGAACCTCAGATTCAAAACTGCCCGGGACTATATACTTCCCTGAATAGGATCCTAAATGATCTTTTTTTAAGATCAGTTCATCAATAAAGACCCTACCTCCGACATCTAGATGAAGCTCATAATGGCCTGAATAATTGATAGGGGTAGCAACCGCCACTGGTGCAAAGAATTGAAGAGTTATAAAGGTGAATAATAGTCTAATTGTCATGATGTCCTCCTAGGGCAAAGTGAAAATAACACCATCATAGATTGACTTAAAGTGAATTGTGATCAACTATTGGTTCCATAATGGAAACACTAAGATTCAAGCAATTTCACACTGTCTATCAGGTAGGGAGCCTAAGAAAAGCTTCAGAGATCCTAGGCATTTCTCACTCAGGCCTTTCTAAGTCTTTAAGGACTTTAGAGAGTGAGCTTGGGCAAAAGCTCTTTATCAAAAGTGGAAGGGGTGTTGTTTTTACTGATGAAGGACATGAGTTTGCTCGAAAGATCCCAAGCTTCTTTGAGTCCCTAGAGACCTTATTAAAGGACGAAGTAAATAGCGGGCTTCCCCGCCTTAGGATAGGCTCTTTTGAAGTCTTTACGACTTATTTTGCAAAGCTACTTGGACCATTATTTGAAGAATACGAGCTAGATTTTCAAGAGTTGATACCAGGAAAGATGGAGCAAGCCTTAGTTAATCATGAAATTGATATGGCCATTACCTATGAGCCAATTGCCTTTGCTGGTGTGGAGCATCTAAAGGTCTCTCAAATTGAGATGGGTGCCTTCGTAAAAAAGGGCTCATTTTCAAGGACCAATGTATTAAAGATTCCTTTTGCAGCGCCTATGATTCCTATTGAAGGAGCTCCAACTAGCACTAAGGGGCTTGATAGCTGGCCTGATAATCTTATCAAGCGAGAGGTAAAGTTTAGAGTGGACTTGATGGAGACGGCCATGTCTTTAGCTAGAAATGGTCATTGCGCTGTGTTTATCCCTAGTTTTGTGGCGAAGCTTCATAACGAAGTCATGAAAGAAGAGTTTCACTTGATAAAAAAAGCACTTCCCTCAGGAATGAAGAAGATCGTTAGAGACGTCTATATAGTTAAAAGAGAATCCACAATAGAAGATGCTAAGCTAAAAAAGTTAGCAAAATATTTACGCAGCCTTTAGAAAGGTTATAATAAGTCAGGCATAAAGCTCTATAGCTGACTCAAAGGTTTTAGTAATGCGTATACTCATAATATCCTTTTTCCTTCTTTTTTCGGCTCCTTTAATGAGTCAGATTCGCTCAGTAAAACCTTGGCTAGGGATAGCAATCGACAAAGGGTCAAAGGGTGTCTTGGTTAAAAAGGCCCTTCCTGATACGCCGGCTCTTAAGGGCGGCATCCTTGCAGGGGATGAGGTGATCTCCATTGATGGAAAAAAAGTGAACACCCCTTCAGAGTTGATAAAGGCCGTTACTGATAAGGGCGTCGGTCTTGAAGTAAAGGTTGAGCTCCTAAGAGGAAATAAGAAAATATTCAAAAACTTTACCTTAGTGGCAAAACCCGATGCTGAAGAGATGGCAAAGAAGAAGTTGATGAATCTTCCCGCCCCAGGATTTGATCTACCGGTTATTCAAGGAAGTAAGAAGAAAAACTTATCCTTAAAAGATCAAAAAGGAAGGCTTACCTTATTAGAGTTCTGGTCTATCACTTGCCCCGCTTGCATTTCAGCTCATCCTAGGTTGATTGAGTTCGCAAAGAAAAATAAAAAGTCCGTTGATGTTATTAGTATTTCTACTGATAAGAAAAAAGATCTAAAAAAATACTTAGCAAAGGTTGATCAGTATTTAAAAACTAAAGATAGGGATATTATCTTTTTAAGATCCCCTGATGGAAAGATCAATAGCGAATACATGGCCAACTTAATACCTATGTTTGTCTTAGTAGATAAAGATGGCAAGGTCGTTGATATAGGTATTGGGGCAGGAAGAGTCTTAGAAAAGGTTTTAAAGAATATAGAAAATAGGATTTGATATGAATGATGAAACTCAAATTAAGGAAGCCGTAATTGATCAACTTGAAGAAGTGGTTAAGAAAGCTAGAGAAGACCTAAGCACGGTAGTTTGCAGCGAACATGGCAAAGCTCTCTTGAAACTCGACATGATAAGAGCAGAAGGTCGATTTGACATCAAGTGCTGCTGCGATAAAGGTGAGGCCCTCGTCGAGGCGGCGATTGCAAAGCTTTAAGATCTTTTTATAAAACTCAGCAACTCTTTAAGAGAGACCAAATTTTCTTTTCACAAATTAGTGTCATTTTGACCCTGACCATTTATTACCAAACGCTAAAGCCTTTTAATTAGGGCTTTCTTATTCGTCACTTAACTTTTAAGACGAAGGAGTTATTCACAATACAATAAATCTTGTGCTTTTTTATTTTTGAGTCCTTAGATTTAACTCAATAAAAACAAACAAGGAGAGTTACATGAAAAAATTATTTTTCGCTGCATTTTTATTATTTAGCACAAGCGCTTTTGCTGACATGGTTCAAGTTAAGAAAGTAAAGTGTTCACTTTTTGGAAACCTTAAGGTTAAGGTTCGTGGACTTGAATCTTATGGAAGAGTCGGAGAAGGTTACTTAAAGGCAAACCTTCCCATGAGAAGCGACTGTGATTCAGCAGCTATTCGCTTTAGCCAAACTATGGGTAGGGGGGTTCAAGCGGCTAATGTTGACTTTGACCGCTACGAAATCCAAAGACAAGTTTCTAGAGGTGGAGATAATGATAAGGGAGATTATGAATGCGAAGTATACCGTCGTTCAGTTCTTAACATTACTTTCCCAAGATTTGGATCAACCAACTTTAAAAACATGCATGACAAGTTAGTAACTAGATACTACGGACGTTGTAGATAGTTCTCTCACTCGGAAGGCCCTCCACAATGGCCTTCCGAGCCCTTTTAGACTAATTCAACAAGCCTCTTCACCTCTTTTTCCGCAGAAGCAAGAGTTCTTCCTTTAGTGGTTGCAACGTCTAAGAGGCAGCCAGATAAGATATTTTGAATGGACTTAGCCTTTTGATCAGCATCCTTTTTAGTAAGTGTTTCATCTCTTTTCCTTAAAATATAAGAGATCCTCTGGGCGCCGCCTTTTCTAATTTGATGATTAAGTTCTAAGTATTCTTTTTGAAAAGTAGATAAATAATAGAGAAGAAACATGACTGAGAGCTGCTCTGGGTGATTCTTTGCCCACTTAAAAGGTCCTTGAAGATAAGAGTCTAATAGATCTTCATTTGAATGAGCGTTCTCTAAGCACTCTAAAGAAATTGATTGATATGTGGCTGCAATATATTGAATGGCCGCTAAGAAGATCTTTTGTTTATCGGAGAAGTAATAATTTACATGGGCCCTTCTGGTACCAATCCTTTTGGCAATGGCCTCGAAGGTGGTCTTTTCTAGGCCCTCTTCAGACAAGCATTCAATTGCTGCCGTTATAATCTCTGCCTTTTTTAAATCACCCTTGCGGGGTCTGAACTCAAAGAGCCTGATCATTAAAGGGTCAACCGTATGTTTTTCCATGATTCAATCTAACACAGAGCAACTTACTTGTCATTATTTTCTTGTACGTATGTATAAAAAACTTGCTGTTGTGTATAAATAATGGTTTTTTTGGAAAAAGGAGTTATCCGTGGAAAATCTAGAAAGTGTTGGAGTATTGAGCATGGGAGTATGGCTTCCAAGTGAGTGTGAAGACGCTCGTTCAATTGCTCAAAGTTCAGGTATTCCAGAGAATGTCATCTCTTCTAAGATGGGGATTAAAAGGAAATGCCGAGCTGTCTTAAAGGATAAGATTGACCCCTCTATGATGGCGATAAAAGCCGCAACAAGAGCCTTAGAAGGGATTGACCCTTTAAGTATAGATCTCATTATATGGACGGGCTCTGAGTATAAAGATTTCAATGTCTGGTCAGCAGGAATCTATGTTCAAAGAGAACTAGGTCTAAAGAACGCTTTTGCTTTTGATCTAAGCGCCCGTTGCTCCTCCAATGTTGTGGCCCTTGGGGTGGCAAAGTCCTTACTTCAAACGAATCAAAACTATAAGCGAGCTCTTTTAGTTGGAGGTCATCGAACAGGTGATCTTGTTAATTATCAAGATAAATCCTCAAGGTTTCTCTACAACTTAGCAGACGGAGGCTCTGCCATAGTCATAGAGAAAAGTGAAACTAACCCTATTTTGAATTCATCAGTAATCACTGATGGGGATTTTAGTTTGGATGTCATCATCCCCATGGGGGGAACAAGAAAGCCCTTTAAAGAAAATCACAAAGAGAGTGATTACCACTTAACTTGCCCAGATATTGAAGGGATGCGCGAACGTTTAGCCAGTAGGTCTATTGAGAATTTCTTAAAGGTTATTAAGTCCGCAGCTTCTACTTCTATGCCAAGTCGTCCCATTGATTACCTCTCTCTTCTTCACATGAAAAAGTCAGCACACGACAGCATCTTAGAGAACCTAGAGCTAACTTTAGAGCAATCAATCTATTTAGAGAACTATGGTCATTTTGGAGCTCCAGATCAGGTGGTCTCTCTTGGTTTAGCTGAAAGGGATTCAGTTTTAAAAAAAGGTGATCATATTGTTCTTGCCTCGGCGGGGATTGGATATACATGGTCAGCTATTAGCCTTAGATATGACAAAGAAATATTTAATAATAACGCAATCAAAGATTTAAAGTATTGAGGTAATGATGAGAAGAGTTTTTGTAACTGGTGGAGCAAGTGGAATCGGTCGAGAGACAGTCAACCTCTTTTGGGAAGGAGGAGATCATCTCATTGTTGTTGATAGGCCCACCTTAGAAGAGTCAGAGCTTTCTTTTCAATACAAAGACCGACTTACTTATATAAGCGCCGATGTCACAAAAAAAGAATCAAGAAATCAAATAGAAAAAGAAATGAACCTCGGTGTAGATGTCTTGATTAATAATGCAGGAGTAACAAGAGATTCGACTTGTTTGAAGATGCAAGAAGCTGATTGGGATTTAGTTCTTGATGTAAACCTGAAAGCCGTTTTTATGCTTTCTGTTTTGGCAGCTACTAAAATGAAAGAGCAAGGCTATGGTGTTATCTTAAATGCGGCCTCAGTAGTGGCCCATAATGGAAACTTTGGGCAAGCCAACTATGTTGCTAGTAAAGCCGGGCTTATAGGCATGACAAAAACGATGGCAAAAGAGCTAGGTAAGTATGGCATTAGAGTCAATGCAGTTGCACCAGGTTTTATTGCAACGGCAATGGTTAAGAAAATGCCTGAAAAGGTAATTTCAATGATGGAAGGAAAAACCCCTCTAGCTAGAATGGGAGAGCCTTTAGATATTGCAAAAGCCTACGAATTTCTTGCTAGCGATAAGGCGAGTTTTATAACAGGCACATGCCTAAATGTTGATGGGGGAATCATTATCTAATGACTCTTCCTTATACAAAACATATTCATCACAAAGATGCCCCATGGGTAATTTTAATCAATGGACTTTTTACTGACCAGAGCTCTTGGGATAAGGCGCTTAAGGATCTTTCAATCTTTAATATCCTGACCTATGATTGCAAGGGGCAGGGGCTGGCACCTGACATTGATTCTCCGTATGATTTAGATCAGCAAGTCTTAGACCTTCTCGAACTATTAAAAGCCAATGACCTCCCAAAGGTAAGTCTAGTAGGTTTGAGTAATGGAGGAAGGGTCGCCTTAAAATTCGCCTCATTATTTCCAGAAAGATGTGAGAGTATTGTTTCATGTGATTCTTATGGGAATTTAAATCCACTTTTAAAATCTAAACTTGAGTCGTGGTTGAAGGCGCATAGGTTAGGAGGAAGTGAGCTTCGCTTTGACGTTGCTCTTCCATGGGTTTGGGGAGAGAGTTTTCTTCTAAAAAGCCCAGAGCTTGTTGAGCATTATAGAAAAAGATCAAAACAAGCGCTTGATTCTAACATAATAGGTCTAATCAAAGGTGCTCTTTCAGGCAGTGTTGAGCTCTCTAAGATATATACAAGAACATTATTCCTAGTAGGAGAGGAGGACCTCTTAACGCCTCCAAGTTTACTGCAAGCTCTCTCTAGAGAAGTTAGCGGCTCTAGGTTGAAGATTATTCCCGGTGGGCATGCCTCTATAATAGAAAACCCTGAAAGTATAAAAAGAGAGATTCTTCCCTTTTTAAAGGAAGCCTATGAGCTGGGTTAACTTCTTTAATAAGATAAGTTTAAATGAACCTGGAAAGGTGGCCTTGATTGAAGAGGCTAGTGGTACTAGGTGGAGTTATCGAAAACTTAGGCTAGAAGTAGACAGGTGGGCCAGCTTCTTTCAAAAAAATGGCGTTCAAAAAGGTGATCGCATCGCCTTAAAGGCTCTAAACAGAAGGGAGCATATAAGTATCTTTTTAGCATCGGCTCAGATCGGGGCAATCTTTGTGCCTCTAAACTGGCGCCTTTCATCAGAGGAACTACAAAAGATAGTTGATAGGGTTGACCCTTATTATTTAATTGTTGATGAGGAAACAGAGCTTAAAACAAGTGGGTATATGATTGATCTTAATATTTGGAGCCTTCCAAGTGACTATAAGTTTAATTCAGTAAGCTCATCAAAGAGTGATCCACTTCTCATGCTTTTTACTTCAGGTACAAGCGGGCTTCCTAAGGGGGTTCTTTTTCACGGAGAAATGCTAGAAGCCAATCAATGGGCCACTGTAAAAGAATGGGGTCTAAAGAAAGATGATATAACAGTTGTTGAAACACCTTTTTTTCACACAGGGGGCTATAATGTGCTTCTTCTTCCTCTTCTTCTCATAGGAGGCACAGTCATTCTTTCTAAGGGCTTTGACCCAAAAGGAACCTTAGAATTAATTGAAAGGGAAAAGATAAGTGTCTATTTCGCTGTCCCTACCATGTTTCAAAGGATGGCAGAATCAGAAGCTTTTAATGAAGTGGACCTTAAGAGTTTAAGATTTCTTATCTCAGGTGGAGCTCCATGCTCTCCTGAACTTATAAAAACTTATCAAGAAAAAGACCTAAGTTTTCGTCAAGGCTTTGGCATGACAGAAGTTGGACCTAATTGTTTTTCATTAAAAGAAGACATGGCCCTTAGTAAATTAGGCTCAGTAGGGAAACCTATGAAACATACAAAAACAATGGTTCTCAAAGATGACGGGAGCTTTGCTAAAGTTGATGAAGTTGGCGAGCTTCTTTTGAGTGGCCCCCATGTTTGTAGTGGGTATTTTAACGAGCATAAACGCTTCAAAGATTCATTTTATAAAAACTTCTTCAAAACAGGGGACTTAGTTCGCGTCGATAGTGACGGATTCTTTTATGTCGTTGGTAGAAAAAAAGAAATGTATATCTCAGGGGGAGAAAATGTGTATCCTGCTGAGGTTGAGAGGTCACTAGCTCTTCATCCTTTCATTGAAGAAGTCGCAGTGGTCTCGGTTCCTCACCCAGAGTGGGGAGAGGTTGGCTTTGCCTTTTACCGTGGAAAATCAGAAATAGAACTAAGAAAACTAAGGCAATTTCTAAACTCAAAGCTTTGCCGCTATAAACACCCATTATACTTAGAAAAAATAGTCAATTTCCCTCTTCTAGGTTCTGGGAAGATCAATAAAAACTCACTTCAACAAGTGGCCCTTAATAAGGTATAGGTAGAATATGAATGCTGAACTCTTTAAGTATCTTTTAATCTTTCTCTTCATTGGAGTCACTTATTGGCTCTCATTAAAAGGAATGAGGAAGACCTCTGATTTAAAAAGTTTCTCTATCGGAAAAGGAGACATGAGCCCTTATATGGTGGGCCTCACACTTTCAGCCTCAATAAGTTCTACAGCAACCTTTGTTATTAACCCTGGGTTTGTTTTTACTCATGGTCTTAGTGCTTTTCTTCACTACGCTGTTGCAGCTTCTTTAGGAGTGGCAATCGCATTTATAAGCTTAACGAAGAAATTTAGATTCCTTGGAGAGAAGCAAGGGGCCCTTACTATTCCTCATTGGATCTCTACTCGCTATAAGTCTAAAGAATTGGGCCTTCTCTTCGCTGTGATGAATTTACTTTCAATTACCTTTGTCGTTCTTATTATGGTGGGTTGTTCTTTATTGGTGGCGGGTCTCTTCCCTGTTTCTCAAAAAATGGCCCTCATCATGGTTATGCTCTTTGTCTTTAGCTATGTCCTCATGGGAGGATCATACGCTCACGCCTATACAAATACTCTACAAGGCATTGTTATGCTCGGTATATCAGTCTTCCTTTTTATTTACGGGTATAGTCAAATGGAAGGGGGCCTTATCAACAATTTAGAAATGATCTCTCCAAGTTTTGCTTCAGTTTTCAATACAGAGAGTTCTCTTTATTATGACTTCTTCAGCGTCTTCCTTAGTAGCTTTATAGTGACCTTCGCTCTTATGTTACAGCCGCATATCTTAACCAAGGTTCTTTTTTTAAAGGATGATAAACAGGTTAATAAATTTCTTATGACGGCCCTTGGAACAGGGGGGATCTTTTCCTTAATGCTCTTCATTGGTTTCTTTGCGCGCTTTGATGGACTTGAAGTTCCTAGGCAAGACGCAGTTGTTGTGACTTATATAACAGAAACATTTAAATCAACGATCTGGGGGCAATACTTTACAAGCCTAGTCTCAGTTGGGCTTCTTGCGGCAGGTCTTTCCACCTTAGATGGTATCTTAGTTTCTCTCTCCTCAATGGTCGTAAATGATATCTATGACCCATGGATAAGTAAGAAGCTAAAGCTAAACTCTCTTAACCTCTCAAGGGTAGTCTTGGTCGTGATTGGTTTGATTTCATTATTCTTCGCTTGGAACCCTCCATTGCTGGTTGGATTATTTGCTCAAAAAGGTGTTTATGGATTAGCAGCCGCTAGCATTGTGCCTATAACTTTTGGTGTGTTTTTTGATAAAAGTTTAACAGCGGTGCAGGTGGCCGTTTGTTCTGTAGGGGCCTTGCTCCTTCATCTATACCTAAACCTCTTTGGTGGAGTGATGAACCCTTCAGTATCTGCTACTTATGGGATCTTTTTTAGCTTCTCAGTTGGTTTTTTCTTTAAATTCATAGAGACGAGAAGGCAAAAAATTAAGATTCTATTGACGTAACCAGCTTAAAATCCTTATAAGTATTAGTAATAAATACTTTAAGCATCATTAGTTTGAACTTCTTTATAATCATGACCTAGGTCATGTTATTAGGGAAGAGTCGATGTTACTCTTATATTTAAGGGAGCTATTTTGAGCAAGACAAATTCCAAGAAGTGCCAAGATTGTCCATCTAGAATGGACGGTATTTTCTGTGAGCTTGAAGAAGCTTCTCTGAATGATTTAGGTTCAAACAAGATCACTAATCTTTATAAAAAAGGGCAAACTCTCTTTGTAGAGGGAAATCCTCCCTATGGCCTTTACTGCATCAGTACAGGAAATGTTAAGGTTTCCAAGATAGGACCTAGTGGGAAAGAAAATATTGTTCGACTGGCCGGAGCTGGTGATGTTCTTGGGCATAGGAGTATCTTTACAGATCAATACTACAGCGCCACAGCTACTGCCTTAGAAGATACAAGAGTCTGCTTTATAGACAAGAAATACATCCTCGAGAAGGTGGAAAAAGAGCCCACTGTTTCTAAGAATATTATGTATAGGTTAGGCAGAGACCTAGGTATTTCAGAAAATAAGATCGCTTCTCTAGCTCAAAAATCAGTGTTTGAGAGAACTTCTGAGCTTTTATTGCTCCTTGGCGCTTCTCATAGTGAAGAAACCCCTGAAGGTAAGATGATTACTTTAAAATTAACAAGAGAAGAGATGGCCTCTTATCTTGGGACTTCTTCAGAAACACTTATCAGGTGTATATCTGAATTAAAGTCTGAAAATGTACTAGGCCAAGCAGGGAAGTCTCTCATCATTTTAGATGAAGAAAAGTTAGTCGAATTTGCTAATCTTAGCTACTGATTTCATCCTTTAAAATACGCCTCCAAAGCTGAGCTAAATCATATAATGATCTTAAGATCAGGCCTACTATTTGAGTAGGGAGTATCTTTTGAACGAGCAAGTTGACATTCACTTCTATGATCTAATGAAGGATTATTTTCCTATCGTGACATTTAAGAATGAGGAAATAATTACTTATAGAAATCATATTCCAAGGATAGGGATGATATTAATAAAAGGAGAAATAGAACTAATTAAGACTAAGACTTCTACCATTGTATCTCCTCCTCAAATAATTGGCCTTAAGGAATTATGGGGAAAGACACCGGTTAAATATAAGGTAAAAGTATTCCCCGGCACAGAGGTTCTCTCTCTTGATCTTTCAACTTTAAGGTCTTTAGTTAAGAATAAACTTTTAGACCTAGAGTATTTAAAAGTAACTTAATGGCAAGATGCCCCTAAATGAGTTTGATAACTCATATTAATTCTATAGGCAATCGTTAAGATTCCTATGATCATAAAAGAACTTCCCAATATCTTAGGAGAAGAGTTTAAGAACTTTTTTAAGTAATTAACAAGTAACTCTGGTGCAATTGTTAAAGCGGGGAGGGTTCCTACCCAAAAAAAGAAAGTTGCTATAAGTGCCTTTATTGGATCATGAAATGAGGTAACTACAATAATCATGCTATAGAGAAAACCGCAGGGTAGAAGAATAGAAAAGAGCCCTACCCCAAAGGACTTACCTGGTCCGGGCAAAGTTGGAATAAGAGTAGACCAAATATTACTTCTGAGTTTTGAAAAGATATTTGGCTTTGATATCTTTTTTTGGCCATTAAATGTTTTCAACCCCCAGATGATAAAAAGTCCTCCAAGAGTTATCGCGGGGAGGAGGTTTGTTATATGGTTATTAATATAGCGGGAAAATAAATGGCCTAAAGTCCCTCCAAAAAGACCTAGGAGGCTATAACCTAGAAGCCTTCCTAACTGATAAGACCATATTTCTTTCCTTGTTTTAGAAGTCGCACTCACAAGGCCACCGCACATACCTACGCAATGAACACTACCTCCAAGGCCTGCTAAAAATGCAATCCAAGGGAGAGCGATGAGGCTTGAATGGGAGAAATGACTAAAAAGGTCCGACAAGCTTTACCTCCTCTTCTTCTAAAATCATATCATCACTTTTGACTTGTAACTTTAAGACTCTTCTTCCGTGCTCTAGAATTTCTTTTTGAAAGCGGATAAAGATATCAATTGTTTTTCTTTTTCCAGAAGCTACAGGGAAGGGCATCTTTTGTGAGACTATTCTTAATACCTCAGGATTGAAATCTTCTTTTGTAGAGATTGTTAGATTATGATCAACACCTCCGTTATAGTAAACTGAAACTTTATAGTGATTTACTATCTCCCTGCTGCCATCAGTTCTTCTAATCTCTTGATACGCGGACTTACTTCCTCTGATAAACTGTAAACTAATAGAATTCCTTTTATTGAGGGCAAAGATAAAAGCAAATAAAGTTATAAGTAAGGCAACAGCATAGAACATAGGCTTGGCCCTGAACCAACTTAGCTTTACTCCTTCCATATTTGATAAAGAGTCGTAACGAATAAGCCCTAAGGGTCGTTGCATCTTAGTCATGATTTCATCACAAGCATCAATACACTGGGTACAAGAGATGCATTCAAGCTGAGTCCCTTTTCTTATATCAATTCCCGTAGGACAAACCTTTACACAGTGATCACATGAAATACAATCGCCTTCTTGATCTTTAGGAACAGTCGTTCTTCTTGGCTCTCCTCGTTTTACGTCATAAGCTACAACAAGAGAGCTTTCATCCATGACCACTGATTGAATCTTTCCATATGGGCAGGCCACTATGCAAAACTGTTCTCTAAACCAGCCAAAATCAAAAAGAAAAAGAACTGTTACTGACCACATTATTAAAAATAAAGTCCAGTGATCAGTTGGGTTTCCGATGGTAACTAAAAAGAGTTTTCTCGTACCAACAAAATACCCCAAGAAGGTGTGTGAGAGGTGAATTGAAACCAAAAGAAACACTAGCCATTTAAAAGACTTCTTTAAAAATTTATCAAAGTTCATAGGCTGGGATTCAAGCTTCTTTCTTGCTCTTGCGCTCCCTTCGATCATCTTTTCTATCTTTCTATAAACTAAGTCAATGAAGACTGTTTGAGGGCAGGCCCAGCCACACCATATCCGACCCCACTTTACGGTTATAAAACCAAATGCCAGTACAAAGCCTAAGAAGACAAAGAAAACAAGGGGACCATCATGACTAAAAAATGTTGAACCAAAGAAGGTAAATTCTCTTTCAGCTAAGTCTAATAAGATGATTTGTTTTCCTGAGATATGAATCCAAGGTAGGACGAAATATATTGCAACAAGGGCGTAATAAACCATTGTCCTTCTATCGCGCCACTTACCCTTCACTTCTTCTGGGTGCACATAAATGCGGTGACCGGCCTCGTCTAATGTGGCAAGCCTCTCAGCATGAACAGTGGTGCTTTCATTTTCCATTTTAAACCTACTTAACTAAAAGTCCTTGCTTTTCTTTTCCGCCGGGGACATTGGTATTTTTAATGGACATTAAATAACTTACCACTTGAAGGATCTCATCTTTTGTAAGGTCCTCTTTCCATGTTGGCATACCCTTATCTTCTCTGCCGTTAAGGACTACTTCATAAATTGTTGAAGCAGATCCTTTGGCGTGAATCCAATAGGCGTCGGTTAAGTTCGGTCCAATATCACCCTTACCTTTTTCTTCGTGACAAGAAAGACAATTCTCTTCGTAAACAACAGCTCCAAGAGCGATACCTTCAGGTCCTTCAAAAGCAGAATAGGCTTCGTTATCAAATTTAGCCATTTTGACAGCGTAAGCTGTTCTTATCTTATTAAGATGGGCCATATCTTGAATAAGCTCATCATTCAGTGTTGGTCCTCCCATAGCGAGATAATAGATAGCGTAGGGAACACTGAAGACAATCGTTAGGACAAAGGAGAGCTTCCACCAATTAGGAAGGGGATAATCAAACTCTTGAATGCCGTCATAGTCATGATCTAGAAGGAGGCTCTTATCCTCTTCAGTTAATTCAGTCTTATCGCTCATGATGCTCTTCCTTTTTAATCGCTTCGTTCATCAATGGCAGAGAAGCGGCCTTCTTATAAATCCTTCCACTGTCTTTTCTAAAGATCCAAATAAGCATGCTTATAAAGAGGCCTAGAAAAAGGAGAAGGGCCAGGTTTGTTAAGTGTGTCCAGTTAAAACCGGCTAATACTATTTGCTTCATTATTCATCCTCCTCGGTTTCTAACTCTTCTTGAAGATCAACTCCAAGTCTTTGTAAGTAAGCAATAAGGGCTATGATTTGCTTATTCTTCATTTTCGGATCGACCCCATCTTTCTCTAGCCTCTTTGTGATCGCCTCTGCCTGAGCAAGGGCGTCAGCCTTTGCGTTCTTAATTTCTTCTACTGAATAAGGAACTCCTAAGGCCTTCATGACAGATAACTTCTTAGTTAAAACTCCTAAGTCAGTTTTCTTTTTAAAGAGCCATGGATAAACAGGCATAATAGAACCTGCAGTCACCTCTCTTGGGTCATACATATGACGGTAGTGCCAAAGGTCAGAATACTTTCCTCCAAGCCTTTGTAGATCAGGTCCAATTCTTCTTGAACCCCATTGAAAGGGACGGTCGTAAATGAACTCAGAGGCCTGTGAAGCTTTACCGTAACGGATCTCTTCGTGGGCCATGGTTCGAATCATTTGTGAGTGGCAAACATAACAACCTTCTCTAATATAAATATCCCTCCCGGCAATTTCTAAAGAAGTATAAGGCTTTACCCTTGGGTCTTTCTCTATCCATTTGCTGGCCAGGATTGAAGGCATAATTTCAATAGCTGAGCCGATTAAAACTGCAATAACAGTAAGAACCGTGAATAGAGCGGTTAGGCCTTCAAGTTTTCTATGCCCCTTTGATAAGTCTTTTGATCTATCAAGGGCGTAAGCTGTAAAGACTTCACCGTCATTAGGTTTCTTAGCCAGCTTTATAGTTTTATAAAGATTGTAGATCATGACGACAAAGCCAGCTAAGATGAAGACCCCACCAAAGGCCCTAACCCAGTACATAGGAACTATCTTAGTTACTGTTTCTACAAAATTTGGATAAACAAGCTGCCCTGTCTTAGTGTCGATGGCCCGCCACATAAGACCTTGTGTAATCCCAGCTGACAACATGGATAAGATATAAAGAACCAGACCCACGGTAGTTGACCAAAAATGAAAGTTTGCTAATTTATCACTGTAAAGTTTTGTATTAAACATCTTTGGAATTAAATAATAAAGAATCCCTGAGATGATCATTACATTCCAGCCAATTGTTCCAGAATGCACATGGCCTACTACCCAGTCCGTATAATGGGCGAGGGCATTGACAGATTTGATGGCCATAAGCGGACCCTCAAAGGTTGCCATGCCGTAGAAGGTGATTGATGTTGCAAAGAACTTGAGAACGGGCTCTTTTCTTACTCGATCCCAGGCACCCTTGAGAGTCATAAGACCATTGATCATCCCACCCCAACTTGGGGCCCAAAGAATAATAGAAAAGACCATCCCTAAGGTTTGTGCCCAATCAGGAAGAGAAGTATAAAGAAGGTGATGGGGTCCTGCCCAGATATAGATAAAAACTAATGACCAAAAATGAATGATTGATAACCTATAACTGTAAACGGGTCTGTTAATCGCCTTTGGAACAAAGTAATACATAAGACCAAGAAAAGGAGTGGTTAGAAAAAAAGCAACTGCATTATGCCCATACCACCACTGGATAAGGGCGTCTTGAGCTCCGGCCCAAACCGGATAGGATTTCATAAAACTGACAGGTATTTCTACTGAATTGACCAAGTGAAGAATAGCGACTGTAATGATAGTAGCTATGTAAAACCATAAGGCAACGTAGATATGCCTCTCTCTTCTTTTCCAAAGTGTTCCAAAGAAGTTTATGCCAAAGACGACCCAAACGATTGTGATGGCCAGGTCTATTGGCCACTCTAGCTCTGCATACTCTTTTCCATGGGAATAGCCTAAAGGAAGTGAAATGGCAGCTGCTAAGATAATAAGTTGCCAGCCCCAAAAATGAAACCTTGAAAGAGTATCATTGTAGAGACGAGCCTTACAGAGCCTTTGAGTAGAGTAGTAAACTCCAGCAAAGATAGCATTCCCACAAAAGGCAAAGATAGCAGCATTGGTGTGAAGGGGCCTTAGCCTACCAAAGGTTACCCATTCTAAGCCTAGGTTAAATTTCCAGCTTGCTAGTTGAAAGGCAATACAAACACCTAAGAGAAGGGCCACAGCACCCCAGCCTAAAGTAGCGTATAGAAACTGCCTTACGATCTTGTCATCATAGGAGAACTCTTCAAGAACTCTTCCTTCAGTCTGTTGATTCATTCAATAATTCCTTGTTATTTTCTTTTTTTATATCTTCAAAGAGGATTCTTTTTGCCGGAGTATCTAAGTCATCCATGTCTCCATTTTTTACACTCATGATGAATAAGAATAAAAAGCTAAAGCCTAGGATGAGAGAGAGGGGTAATAGGATATAGAGTGCTTCCACTTAGGTTTTCTCCTTACTAAATAGATAAGTTGAGAGTAAAACGCTTAAGGAGCTTAGTGGCATGAGAACAGCGGCGATCAATGGAGTTATCTTTCCGGTTAAAGCTAGGTATGAGCCTACTAAATTAAAAAGTAGTGAAAAGAGCATATTTATCTTGATAACCTTAATGGCCGTCATAGAAGAATTAATTAAATTTTTAAGTGAAGAAATTCCTGCTCTTGTAAAATAGATATCGGCAGCTTCTAGTGAGATATCTAGAGATCCTTTGACCGCAATACCTATGGAAGCTTTTTTAAGGGCCATGGCATCGTTGGCACCATCTCCAACCATAATAGAGTTTGGGTCTTTTGTTAAAAGAGCTAGCTTTCCTTCAGGGCTTATTTCTGAATAAACCTGATCTTTATTGATACCAACCTCAAGGGCAAGGTCTTCAACTTCTTTTTTAGTGTCACCTGAGATAATGATAGGATTTAATCCCATGGTCTTTAGTTCATCTATTATTGATTTAGAATCGCTCCTTGCCTTGTCCTTTAAAACAATGGAGATGAGTAAATCATCATCTTGATAAAGTGAGACAGAGGTTCCAGCTCCTGCATAGAACTTAGTTCTTTTTAATTGATAAAATTGATCATCGATGACTCCACTAACCCCTATCCCAGGTGTTTCAAGCCAATCTTTCAGCTTCATCTCATCTACAGGACCTAGCCCTTCTATGTAAGAGGTCAAAGCCGTGGCAATAGGGTGCCTTGCTCTTTTTTCTAGAGTCCATATGATGCTTCTTAGCTTTGGGGTCATCTCAAGGCTAAGGTCAATAACTTGAAAATGACCTTCAGTTAAGGTTCCGGTTTTATCCAAGTAGATATTCCGAGCTTTATGAAGCTTCTCCACAACATCTTCAGTCTTTAAAACGATACCAACCTTAAGAAGCTTTTGAAGAGTCGCTGTTAGGGCAAGGGGGGTTGCTAGAGCAAGAGCGCAGGGACAAGTTACAATTAGAAGAGTTAAGGCGCGAGTGATGCCAACTAAAGGAGTGCCTTGTTGCCAAAAATAGGCGACAGTTCCTAAAGAGATAAGAAAGACAAGGCTTATAAAGAATTGAGAGACCTTTTGAGATAATGAAGAAAAAGGAGTTTGTTTTTTTGAAAGCTTTTTAACGCTAGATAAGATTCTTCCAAGCTTTGTTTTAACTCCTGTTTCTTTAACCCTAATGACTAATTCACCTGAAATAATTTCTGTGCCAGAAAAAACAAAATCATCTTTAGACGATCTCATTGGTAAGGACTCTCCAGTTAGAAGAGAAGTGTTGAGAAAAGCTTCTCCTTCAATGACCACGCCATCAGCAGGAATGATGCCGCCTTCATTAATTTGTAACAGATCGTTTATTGAAACATACTTTGCAAGAACAGTTTTACCTTCTCTTGTTAAAAGGTTTTTTAATACTGTTACGTTTCCAAAACTAGAGAAATACTCAAGGTTAGAGCTGGTAACCCCTTGTTGCCTTATTTTTAAGAGGCAGTAACGGCTTAAGAGTAGTAAAAAAACTAAACTGGTTAAGGAATCAAAATAGGTTTCACCAATATTAGTTATAAGTGAAAAAAGCCCACTACCTGTCCCCGCAATCAAAGCAACTGAAATGGGCAGGTCCATATTAGGTTTTTTATTTCTAAGAGAAGATAAGGCAGATCGATAGAACGGCATGGCGCAAAAAGTGACAACTGGTAAAGAGATCAAAAAGCTAAGCCAGTTAAAGGTGGACTTTAAATTCCCCTCAAGGCCAGCATAAATGGAAATTGAGAATAAAAGGATGTTTCCCATGCAGGCCATGGCGATACCTAGCTTGATGAGATAGGAGCGCTCTTCATTTGCTTTTAGCTTACTTATTTCATCATCATTCTTAATAGGGTGAGGTGTATAGCCAAGCTTATCTAAGAGCTTAGCAACCTCGGAGAGACTGGCGCCTTTTGTCGTCGTGATTGATACTACTGAATTGTCAAAGTCAAAATTGGCCCTTAGAACTCCTTTTAGTATTTGAGGAATCTTTTCTATTAACCATAGGCAGGCAATGCAATGAACCCCTTCTAAGTAGAGCTTGATGCTTTTTTCGCTATCTAGTTTTTTAACAAAATCAGACTCAAAATTTTCTTCATCGAAATGTTTAAAGTTCTTTTTAGATTCTGGGGCGGGAATAAAGAGGCTTGGATCAGAGTCTTTCTTGATACTGTAGTACTCATCGAGTTTGCTTTCTTCAATAATCTGAAAGACGCTCAAACAGCCGTGACAACAGAATGACTTAGTCAGGTCCCTGCTCAATTGGATTGGGTTCTTCGTGCTTAATCCGCAATGAAAACAAAGGAAGGTCTCGTCATGATGAGCCTTTAAATGATAAATGGAAGCACTGCTTAATTCAGTCACGATCTTTCCCTAGGATAGGTATGATCTTACTGAATTTATAGAAATCTAATAGAATCTAAGAAAGCAAAAAACCTGATTCTAATCAGGTTTTATCAGGTTAGTTTAATGGCATCGCTGAAGCTGGTTCTTCATCTGTTGGTAGATCGGCATTAAGCCTTCCTAACTGCATGGCAATGTCTGCAGGAATACTTGTGGCCTTATACTTCTTGCCATTAGTAGTTCTAATCCAATAGCCCTTTAAGACCTCGCCTTCAGAGACAAGTATATTTATGGGTTTGATACTGACGATATGATTCCGGTTAAACAAAATGGCTTGTTCTTTAACACCAAGCTGTTGTTCGGATTTTTCGTCTAAAATAGTAAATTTAAGAAATTCCATCATAGACACCACCATATCAACTTCAAGCATAAAGAAAAGCTGATTGTAGTATTTATAAGGTGCTTGGGACCTTAATTTTGCCCTGACTATTACTTAAATAACGCTCTAATAGCTCAGGATAGAGGTCTTCACGGTCCTTAGGGAGACCTAGGCGGCTCATCATAGTATTTTTAACAATGACTTCAAAGATGGAATCTAGCTTCTTATCTAGCTCTGGTCTTCGCTCTAAGAGCGAGAGGGCGCGAGAGATGGCCTCAAAAGTACTAAGACCGCCTTCAGCTGCCTGCCTTCTTAAAAGGTAGCGGCTAGGGGTGCTGGTTCGAAGTTTTACCGTTTTGATATTCTTAAATTCAGGGATTCTTCTTTTAAACTTCTTGGCCTGGCGCCAAGTTCCGTCAGGAACAATAAGGTGATAGTCTCCAATGGGAAAGTCTTCAGAGAGGGTGATTGAATCTTCATCTGGAAAAAGAAAGAGAGGCTCTTTTTTTAGCTCTAATAACTTCTGATAATTGGCTTCGTCATCAGGTAGGCCTCTTTGAACGATAGTTGTCTTATCAAGGCAAAGCTCTGCAAAGTGGGCCGTGTTGGAAGTAAGCCACTTTTCTCTATGATGCATTAAGATGGTCACGGGGACTGAGTGGGGCTGGGATATGAGGTATTCGCAAAAACACCACTGGTGATTGATCCTGCATCTTTGGCAGCGCTTATCTCTAGTTTCACGACGTCCCATAAGGGCCGTTTATAGCAGCAATTGATTTAAATCTAAAGGGGAGAATAGTGAATATTCTAAGGTTTATCCGTAATTCTTAAGCTTTCTGGCCCATTCTTTATTCTCTTGAAGATGAGCTTCGTTCATCTCGTCCATTTTTTGAGTATAGAACTCCTGCATCTCAGAGATATTCTCAGTGTTCTTATCTTGAATCTTTCTGAGAGCTTTTTGTTGGCGCTTAACTAGATCTTGTTGTTCTTTATCTTTTCTTTCAATCGTATTTCTAAATGACTTTGTAATGCTGTTGAGTTCGTCTTTGAACTTATTTCTTAACTCAATCTTTTCTCTTTCAAAGTCTCGCTTCTTTGCGGCTTGTTCTTTTGCGATTTTTTTATTTTGAAGTTCACGTCTTTTTACGTATTCAGTATTGTTTTTATCTAAGCGGGTTTCATAACTCTTTGTGAGAGAGGCACGGTCTTTATCAAAAGTTTCTTGCTTATTGTTAAGGAGTTCTTTTTTATTTTGTTGGACACTTGCAAGAGATTCTTCGTGCTTGGCCTTTAGATCTTTTTGATGCTGAGAATAGACTTCGTCTTTGTTTCTAAGCTCTTTGGTCAATTTAATTTCATATGTAGACACGAACTACTCCTTCTCTCTTAATTATAGGTTAAAAGCGGCCTGTGTTGCTAACCATCAAATTATGCCCCTTTTTCTTGTATAGTTGACTGTATGAGGTGGTCAAAATATCATCTAAATAACTAAAATCTATCTAAGGCGATTAAGTATGGAAGGCAATATCTTAAAAATGAAGACTGAGTTGAAAGATGTTGTTCAGTATCATCTTCCTATCGGCGATGATCTTATTCATATGAACCCTCTTATCGGCAAGAAACTTTCCATGAGTTTTGAAGGCAAGATTAACTGTATTCATAGTGGTGAATTAATTAAGAAATCATTTGGACAAGGCTATAGCTTCAAGTCCTTTAGAACCCTCGCCCAATGCGATATGTGCTTAGTAAGACCCGAGACTTGCCATTATGCAGATGGGACTTGCAGAGAACCTAAGTGGGGAGAGAAGCATTGTATGATCCCTCACTATATCTACCTCTCAGTCGCGTCTGGTTTAAAGGTTGGCATAACAAGAGAAACCAATCTTCCTTTTAGATGGATGGATCAAGGGGCGACAAGTGCACTTCCTATTTTAAAAGTAAAAGACAGGTTAACTTCTGGTCTTATAGAAGTAGAGCTTAGTAAATCTTATGCTGACAAAACCAACTGGCGAAAGATGCTTAAGGGGGATGTTGAAGACGTTTCCCTCGAAGCTGTTAGAGAAGAGATCTATGAGACTTACGGGAATCTAATAGATGATTACGAAGCAGAAGATTTAGACGAAGAGGTTCTAGAAATAAGTTATCCCATTGAATCAGTTCCTGAGAAGATCAGTTCGTTAAGCTTTGACAAGAAACCGCTGATAGAAGGGGTCCTAACTGGAATCAAGGGGCAATACCTAATTCTTGATACGGGGGTCTTGAATATCAGAAAGCATAACGGATACAGCATAAAACTCGACTATTGAACCTAGAGGCAAGATCAAAGATAATTGCTTTATGAAACTAATAATCTTTAGCTTTATCTTGTTGGTTGGTTCTTGTAAGTGGCTCGATGACAGGGCCTTGAATTCCTGGACTAGTGAAACAGTCGACACCCTTCTCACTATGTCTTTAAGAAAAAGCATGATCAATGATACGCCTCTAAAGACCATGGAGGCCTTAGAAGCTCCCCCAAATATTGAAATGAAACCTTCCAAAATTTGCCGTTGTGCCGAGAGCCTTTATGGAGGGATCCTTTCTGTTGTTGCTAACGATGTAAAGGACAGTGCAGTTAAATCAACTTGTAAGAGTATGGGCAATTGCTTCTTTAAAGGGAAGGCACCAAAAGATTTCCATATTAAATGTACGGAGTATTTTAAGGATAAGAAGTTTAAGAAATTAGCCGGGGACCGAAATAAATCACTGAAGCGATTCACTAAGGCCCGGCGTATTTTAGGCAGTCATTGTTCTAAGATTTAAGCATCCATGACTATTTGAGATTGCATATATCTTTCAACCCCAACTTTTTCAATAAGCCCTTGTTGAGTCTCTAACCAATCAACATGCTCTTCTTCACTTTCTAAAATATGACTAAAAAGATCACGAGAAACAAAGTCCCTCACAGATTCAGCATGAGCGATACAATCCTTTAGATAAGGGACAGCAGCATTTTCAACGGCTAAATCAGCCTTGATGATCTCTTCTACATTCGTGCCGATAACAACCTTATCTAGCTTTTGAACATTTGGGACACCTTCTAGGAAAAGGATTCTTTTGATTAGCTCGTCAGCATGTTTCATCTCGTCGATCGATGCTTTATATTCTAAATGGCCAAGCTTCTCAAGGCCCCAGTCCTGAAGCATACGTGCATGGAGGAAGTATTGATTGATTGCCGTTAGCTCTCTGGTTAAAACGCCATTAAGCATCTCAATAGTCTTTGCATCACCTTTCATATTTGATTCCTTTAATTGAAAATTTATAGAAAGTATAAAGACTATTTCTTAGATTGTCTTGACGAAGCTGCGGCTTTAGATTGGATTTTTTTAACGGCGTCTACAACGCAGATACCGCAGTCAGATCCTACACCTAAGCGCTTGATGACTTCAGAAGTAGGAAGTCCTTGGTTAACAAGATTCTCAATCTTCTCTTCTGTGATACCCTTACATAAACAAACGTACATAACTAATTCCTTAGGCAGCCCTTACGACTGTTTAGATATTATACCAACTGTTCGGCATATCAAACAAATAATTTAACTATTTATATCTAGTTGATTTTATTGATATAATGATAAGAAAGAATGACAAGATGATGCCTTGTGGCATCAAAATGGAGAAAGATGAACGAATACTTAGGCCAGTACCCAGTTTTGAACCAAGGCGCGTATTTAATGAATGCCGCCATTGGTGGAGTTCATATTAAAACCGCAGAGGCCATCAAAAGTTTCAGTGCTCAAACTTTAAATCAAGGGGCCATAAAAGATATTCGTTACTTTAATCTTTTAGAAGATACTCGTAGCATTGTTTCAAGGTTTATCAATATTGATAAAGATGATGTGGCCATTAGTTCTAATACCAGTATGAACATGAATCTCTTTGCCATGATGTTAAAAGATCAAGGCTTCAAAAAAGTTATTGCACCATCTATTGAATTTCCTTCATCAATATTACCTTGGTTTCATCATGGCTATGATGTTGAATTGATAAAGCCTATTGAGGGTAGGATTCATGAAGAGGAATTAATCAATGCTCTCAAGGGACAAAAGTCTTTAATCATCTGCAGTGGTGTTCAGTACTTAACTGGGCAGCGAATGAACTTAAAATTATTAAGCGAAAAAACAAAAGAAACTGATTCTGAATTAATCATTAATGCCACTCAAGAGATAGGACAATTTCCTATAGACCTAGGGGCCTTAGACTACTTTGGGTTTACCGCTTCAACCCATAAGTGGCTTGGGGCAGATCTAGGTTTAAGCCTTATATCAATTCCGCGAGATAAAAGAAGAGACCTGAAGATGCCCGTTGCTGGCTGGACTTCTGTTAAAGAGCCTTGGCTCTTAGAGAACACCATGCCTGACTTTCTCGAAGACATGGGGGCCTTTCAAATAGGTTGTCTTCCTTTTAATATGCTCGCAGGACTTAAGAGTGCTTTAGAAGTTCAAGAAAGTATTGGGGTAGACCTGATACAAAAGAGGCTCTTAGAGAACTCGGCTCAACTTAAAAAAGCGATAAAAGATCAAGGCTATGAACTCATAAGCCCAAGGGATCCATTGTGCCTGAGCGGGATTTGCAGTTTCAAATTTGAGGAAGATTTAGAAAATGCTTTAGCCATTCTTGAAGAGCATAAGGTTTTTGTTAATGGCCGAAAAGGAAGTATGAGGGCCTCTATTCATTTTTATAACTCAAGAGAAGACATAAATAGGTTTGAAGCGGCCTTGAAGTTAATCTAAGAATTTAAATTTCTCTTGAATTTGAATATCATCTCTTTTAATTTGTTTTGTTAAGCCCTTTATCATTTTCTTAGGCCAACCTAGTTGGACCATATTGACGATCCATTTCGGAATGTTACCTTTAAAGTCTGTTAGGAATAAAACTTGAAAGTAAGAATTACCTTTCCCGTCATTCTTTAAAATCACGTCACCGTTGTAGGTAAATCCTCTAACATATTCCTTCTTCTTGGGAATTTCAGGAAGTTCAATAGAGTTTAGTTTTATCACAAGTTTCTTTTCTTTTACGTAGGCAATACTCTTAATGTGAACCAGAAAGCTTCTATCTGAAAAAGGCCATGGAGAGTCATAAACTGAGTATTCAATCTTATCGTATTCGTCAATCTTCTTAACGGTTTCAACAATCATTAAGTCCGGAACCCATTCTTGTTTTCTTGAAGTATCGGCAATAACGGAAAGAACTCGGCTTGGAGGAAAGGGAAGGATGGTTTCAACTTTTATAGGAACAAGGCCACTCTCATGCTCCTCGGCCTTAAAGACAGTTATGCCATTTCGCTTGTTTGCGATTTTCCATACAAAGTCATCCCCAGAAATGGCAAATACTTTAGTGGAAGTAAAGATCAGTAATAAAGTAATTAAGTAAGCTCTCATAATATTATTCTAAGCTAGGGCCTAGAATAATTCCAGAGCTTACTTTAAGGGGAGGATAGGAGTCTTATTATGCGAGAGCTGATAATCGATATTCACAGCACCGTTCTTTTGATCTATATCTAAAACGAGAGTTCCCGTAGTCTTTTTACGGCAATTGATCTTTAATAACCGACCATTTTCTACAAGAGTAGAGACGAATTCAGGATGATTAAAGACATCAAACTTTAATTGCTTTAATTCGCTGTTTATTTTTATTGAAGGGCGTTTCTTACGAATGGCCCTTCTTATCTTTACCGGGCAATCATTAAAACTTAGGCGTAAATTCTTTTCTTTAGTCGTTATCCATGGCTCTAAGCTTTGATCTTGTAAATAGTAATCAACTAAAGTCTTTACTTGGTCGATATGCTTATAAGAAGTAAAGCTTCCATTGGTCCTAAACTCAAAGTACCTCTTTTGTTTTTCTAAGAGAGCAGCCTTTTGTTCTTCCTTAGATGTTGAATTCTTAATATTAGCATCGGCCTTTTTAAGAAGGACTTGTAGAGACTTCATCTCAGCAATAAAGGGAGAGTTTCCACTAACTAATTGACGGGCAGAAGAGAGCCCTAATTTATCTAACAGTCCATCGAAGTCATTTTTTCCTGACTCTAAGAAGGTTTTAAAATTTGTGTTACCTAAAGCTGAAAATGTAGATTCTAAGTGATGTTCATAAGTCTGTGATCCGGCTTGAATTTTTGTCTCCATAATATCAATGACTGAAACCCTCTCAACAGAAAAGGCAATAAAGTCTTCAGTAATCTTTTGGAGGGTTCTGTAACTAGGCACCGTACACTTTTCAATTGATTCACAAGAGAGTGGTCCACCAGGATTAAAGATCTTCGAAGGAGTTGGGCCAAAGCTAGCATGGCTAACTTGAAGGCTTAGGCCTAAGGCCAAAATAAGGGATGCAATTTTCTTCATAGGCCATACTATATAACGCAGAGCAGTATATTTCACCATAATAGCCCTCCTTATGAAATATTTATAGCCTAAGAAACTAAGGAAGTTGAGTAATATTTTCAGACACTTAGCGGTATTTTTGGAGGAGCTCTTTTAGCTCTGGGTCTTGGGAACCAAAGGCGAAGGCTGAAGGGCTTAAGTGGTCCTTCTTTATCCTAGAATCCAGCCCGAGCTTTAAGAACCTCTCTATAACCACAAGCTTTTCTCTCTTATAAGAGGCCGTGAGTTCTTCATCTCTAGAATAAAAGTTCATGCCTGGTACACCAGGGCGTATATAACTACTTATAAGGTAGTAAAGTGGGGTCCTTCCTTGATAATCAAACTGATTAGGGTTCATTCCTTCATTTAAGACAAGGTATTCAAAAGCTTTATACTGCTCACTTTCTATTGAGTTAATAAAAGGCGCTGTACGATGGAGGATGTTTCTTCCTAAAGAATCCACGGCCTCTAGCTCTCCGTCTTTCGCGAGGTATTTCTTTATATAGCTTATATTTAAACGCTCATCCATTTCTAAGAATTGATTTCCTAAGCTCTCTCCAAGGGAAAAATAAAGTACGATGATGGCTGCTA
The DNA here is from genome assembly GCA_047630275.1 of Sulfitobacter sp. Lineage (GTDB taxonomy): Bacteria > Bdellovibrionota > Bacteriovoracia > Bacteriovoracales > Bacteriovoracaceae. Next base: position 1,645,528 of record JBLHVN010000001.1, read on the forward strand.
CAAAAAGGACACCGACTGCCTTTAGGCCAAGGTGCTTAGGAAGCTTATTCATTAGGGAGCGGACTTTCCGAGATAGGGGAATTGTTTTTTTCAAGTGATCGCGTTTTTCTAGAGGGACGTATGACTTTAAGCTTTCGCTAAAGCGCAGAGGGTTTGAGCCAAAGTTGAATCCCTTTATATAATGATCCAATCCCGATTTAAGGGCCGGCTCTAGTCCTTCGCAATCACTGATAAGCTTAAGGGCGGCATCTTTGAACTCTTTTGGAACTTCATTTTTATATTCAACTAAGCGAGAGAGGTCTTGACGGCTGTTGGCGTCATCTTTGATCTTTCCGTATTGAAGTGCTTTTGAGGCACCCCCGGATAAAAGGTCGCTATGGATGCTTATTTCAAAATGCCTAAGTTCATTTTCTCCAATGATAAGATAGAGGTCTCTTTCAAGATCATTGAACCAGATGGGGTGACCGGTAGGGTCCCACTTTAATTGGGAGCTGTTTACTTGTTTTAATTTCACTTTAGTTATTATAACCAAAGTCATAGAATATAATGATGAAAAACTTAATATCTAGCTTAATTATCTTTATTACTTTATCGCTTTGCTCGGTCAATGCCAGTGTGGACTACGACATAAAGGCCGTGACTAGAACCTATCCAGTGGCCTTATCCTTTATCGGTACCCTAGGTTATGGTTATAAGTTTTGGGGAAGTGATAGCGGGCCTATGTATGGCTATATAAGACCTTCGGTTTACGCTCAAACAAGTGGTGTTATCAATGGGCTAGGAGCTCAGGTTGATTTTTTCCCTGTTAGTTTCTTAGGTTTCTATGGAGGATCTAAGATTGTTAAGCGTGGGGTTGATGAGCTTGGCTCTTATAATTGCGCCATTATCATTTGTAACGGAACCATGAAGAGGAATTATTTTGGTTTTAAGTTTGGCCTTGCTTTTAAAGGGGCTTTTCTTTTTATCGATGGGAAAAAAGAAGAGGCAAAAGTAGATGACAGGATCGGAATCTTTGCTGAAGAGACAGGAACCCTTTTAGGTCAATCCGGTGGAGATGACCTAACCCAAGTTACTTCTATAGTCGGCTATGAATTAACAAAGTCTCTCTCCATTGGGGCTCTCGTTCAGCACAGCCAAATGGAAAAATTAAAGAATAAATCGGTAATGACTTTAGGAATAACGAGAATGAATTTTAAGCCATGGTCTATTACCATTGGAGCAGGGCAGTTTCACACAAGACAATCTAGTGATCATTTCACTGTTCTTGCCTTATTTGGTTGGAGCGGCTCTAAAGGCGTCCAACTGCTTTAAAGAATATTGAGTTTCTTAGCAATTCCACTTGTAACAGTAAGACTATGTCCTACAGATTCAGCTGTACCCTGACCGGCCCTTGCAATGTCATTAGCTTTATCAACTAAAGTATTTGCTTGTCCCCCTGGGGAGCCAGTTATCTTCAAGGTTTTAAGCTTGCTACGGGTTAGGTAAAAAACATCAATCTTTGGTATAACGTTCATGAGAGACTCATCGGTAGATTTGTTTTAATACTTGAGGGTTTCGGTTTTTTTGTGTGTAGAATCGGCTATTTAGACTCGTATATAGCGCCAGTTTGTTTGAAGTATTCACTTTGGAACCTCTTAACTTCTCTAAGCCAAGGGCAAGAATTAAGATGCTCTAAGATAAAATCATCATAACCTTCAAAGGCTATAATCTTATGGGAAGGCTTAGATTTAAGTTTCAGATAGAAGTTCTTAAGGTCTTCTTTTTCAAGTGGGTCGTAAAGAAAGTAATAATCAGCGGAAGGAATTTCAAAAGAAGGGTCTAGTAAGTCTTGTGTTTTAAAATCAATATTCTTAAATTGATTTCTTAATCTTACTGTATCGGCGCAGTTAACCCTTTCTTCAACAAGCTCATAGCCTTGGTATTTAAGATCTGGAAAGCAAAGCCCTATAAAAAGTCCGACCCTACCAAAACCTGATCCTATATCAATAAAGCTTTCACCACTCTCTGGTGATAGATAATTAAAAAGATCCATGAGTATGGAATAATGGGTTTGGGTATGAGAATATTCAAAACTTCCTCTTACCCTCATCGATTGCTTCTCTTCTAGGTCCTTTTTTTCTTTGGCTATTTGAATAAGCTTTGTTTCGCTAGCGGGAGAATAGAGCCCTAGAATGGAATCAAAGAAGCGGTTAATAGAGTTTTGATCTCTGTCAAAGAGGGCCGCTAATTTAAAAAAATCGTTGAAAGATCTTATCTCATCTTTTAATAAAGTGTTTTGATAGTACTTTTCTACTTCACTTAAGATAACCCAGCCCAAGGTTTCATCTTTCCTTGTTGCCTCGTTAAAATGAAAAGCCAGTTCTCTTAACGAAGGTTTTAATTCAGCTAAGGGGTTCGTACCATGTTCAATCTTAGTTAAAAGATCAAAGGTATCAATCTTATTAACGATAGAGCAAAAGCGCAGAGTAGGTCTGGTCGCCATTGCCTGAATCACTAACATGGCTATACTTCAAATCAATATATTCAATATCAGGATTTTCTCTAAAGAATTTATTCAGGTTTGTTTGAAGTTTAATTACATCCATCGAGTAAAAGATTTCTACTTTCATGTCATCCTCAATTTTTTCATTATCCATAAATATATTTTGACTAATTCTTAGATTTTTGTCAAAAAAATTAACGGATGCTCTTTAAAAGAGAATTCGCTCCTTTATGATCGGGCTTACAGGCAATAATATTTTCTGCCCACTTCTTGGCTTCACTGAGATTCTTTAAATTATAATTGATAAATAAAAGATTATTGAGCAAAGGGATATTGCACTCTTTACTAACTTTTATGGCCTTATGGCAGTAATTGAGTGCTTCTTTAAACCTCTTACCTGCCGCTCTAACCGTACACGCCCTTGAGAGTGTGCCAGCTTGGAGGTTTTCAATACCGTTTAGGTCAATATTCCACTTCAGAAGGGCTTCATATTGAGTAACTTTTTTCTTCAAATAAGTGTCTTCTAAAAGTGAGTGCATAAAATCTTGATCCCGTGAGTTCTTATGTTTTTTTAAGCGCTCTAAAAAAGATGGGATCTCTGAAGGATTGTTCTCTAGGTAAAAACTAAATGTATTAAAGAGCACCATATTACGTATAGAATCAAGCCAGTATTCATTCTTTGGGTAGGAGTTTATAGCTGCCTCTAAAACTTCTTGATGAAGAGTCTTTGAAAGGTTTGTATGTGAAAAGGGGATATGACTGATAAGCCTATAAAAATAGACGGTTGGTTTTAAAATAATCCCATAGTCATTGAACTTATCTTTACAGGTTAGATAGATGGGTCTGTTTGAACTCTTAAAAAGCTCTAACTCTTTAAACTTTCTATAGTTTTCAAATTGCTCCACTGTCTTGACTTTCCAAAAGAGTAAGTGAGGCGCATAAAGATTCTCCTTCGTCATGATGCTTAACCTGTCATAGACAGTGACATCAGGTCTAATCTTTTTAAACTGATGGGTATAATAAAGAGCGTAGGGTTCCTGGCCACATAAGATAAGGACGCTATTAGGTTCAAGAGATTGTAAGCTTTTTTCTGCCCATTTATAAACAAAGTCATCATTAAAATGACTTGTTCTTTTAAAATTTAAAGCACCATTCATTATAATGACCAACACAAAAGTAAGGGGGATTAGCCGTTTAGCTTTGAAATCTTTTTTATAAACCCAGTCAATAAAGAAGCCGATATAAAGGGCTGCGAAGAGAAAATTAGGCATAAGATAAGCTTTAATGACGGCCACATAATGAGGTTCGTAAGTAAAGCCTAAGAGAAAGACTATCAAAAAAGAACTGGAGACAAAGCTTACAAGGAGGGCGAGAGATTTCTTTTTCTCTTTGACTGCAAAAAGACCTAAGGGAATAAAAAATGCGGCTATGGTAAAATCAGCTCCATAGTTCTTAATGATCGAAAAAGATAAAAGGAGCTTATCCTTTAAGCCTCCACCTGCTTGGTCTACCCCTTGGTAGCCCTTTCTTAAGAACTGCTTCCAGAGCATTTCCCAGTTTGATACCTTTCCAAAGTTATATTCAAGGTCCGGATTCTTCATCTGTATCACGAGGTAAAGAAAAGGGACTAACCCTATTAGAATTCCTAAGAGTCCATAAATGATTTTTCTTAGATTTAACTTCTTCCAATCATAATAGAAAATAAGTCCTGTGCAGCTTGTGAGAAAAAGAGGGTAGTGATGAATCAATCCGCTTCCTACGATTAGACCCATTAAAAAGACCCACTTTCTACCAGAATTGCAGTTTGAAATAGTGGTAAAAATAAAAAGTAGGAGGACGAACAACATATTAAAGCTATAAACTTCAGCGATGATACTTTGCCCCATAAAAACAGATGTAAGACCTAAGATCGAAGTCGTAAAGAGGGCCACTTCTGATCTTAGGTTCCATAATCGTTGGAGGATATAAAAGAGAGAAAGAGAAAGGCAACCAAAGAGAGAACTAAAGACAGCTATTCTAAAGCCCATTTCTCCAATAGGTAACTTAGAGAAGAGAAAACCCAGCATAGTAAAAAGAGGAAAGCTAGGTCCATGGACGATTCCTAGGCTAGAGAGACCCATGACAAAGTCTCCACTATCTTCCACAGTAATCGTTGGAGGGCAATTAAAGACATAGTAAATTAAGCTCATTGCAAAGATGAACAAGCTAATTTTTTTATCTTTTAAACTTATCAATTCCATTAATTATCTCTTTCCAAAATGATCGAGGGCCTTTTTTATCTCACCGGCTTCGAGAGTGGTTTTATCCGATAGCGACTTATAATAGTCCCCCCATGCGGAGAGGAGTTTCTTATCTGTCATGATGCCTTTTTGTCTTAATTGGTAATAAAGAAGCCCAAGGTTCTTTAAAAACTCAGGAGGAAGATTGCTATAGTCTTTTCTTAGACCTTCAATATAAGACGCTAGAGCTTGTCTATGAGGAAGAGAGTCTTCATTTTTTAAAAGGCGAGTGTGGTAGATCATATGATAGCGCTCAGCATTCCAAAAAACGACATCAGTGACTAATTCTTCCCAGCTTCCTTGCTCTACTCTTCTATAAGAATCAGGCTCAAAAGTGCCTTTAGCCTTGATATGATTTGAAATCGTAGATAATGGGTTATCCCTATCTTCCTTTTGTTTTAATTTGAATAAAAAACCATGGGGAATCCAGTTAAACTTCTTGAGAAGGCTAAGGTCTGATGCCTTCTCACTTTTAACTAATTTATTATCTTGCAGAATGTAAAAGCTTAACTGAGGGTTAAGGTTCAAGATGTCTAGTAGCTGATACTTGCCCTTAGTTTTAAATGGTCCGTAAACGCCAGAGGGTAGTTTAACTAAAGGATGAAACTTTCGGTGTATTTCTTTATACCAAGAGAGGTTCATCAGTGGAACAGGAAGGATGGTCACATCAGATCTCCTCTTCTTTACAACTTGTAAGAAGCGAAGAATATTTACTTGTAAGTCTCCTGTGGCTATTAAGACTGCGTTTTTAGGAAGAGACTCAAGCATGGTTTCGCCGTAGTCCTGAAAGATTGTGATGCCATTTCTGCTATGGTTTTTAAAACTAAAACCACCGCGGAGTAAAACTATGATTGTTAAAAGGAGGAAAACCTTTTTTTTATGAGCTGGATTAATAAACTGAAGCCCATAGGCGCTAAGGATTGTTAGGAGAAGGAGAGGGAGTTGCCAAAACCTTAAGAAGACTTCTTTAAACAAATGATTTGTAAGATCGATATTGGCTAAAGTAAAAAAGACAACCACATAAAGAACTAAGATAAAGAAGATTAGATGAGAGAAACTGCTGCGTTTATAACTCTTGAAATTGTTAAAGACCCAGAGCCCTGGTAAAAAGTAAAAGATTCCAAAACTCTCAAGGGGGAGATCTTTTAAGAAGGCCAGAAGGTTACTAATAAAACCTCCGCTTCCTGTTGCCGTCAATCGAAAGGTTCCGAAGTCTTTTCTTAAAAAATGATGGATGAAGCCAGTGAAGTTGCTAGTCTCTCCCCATGTAATCTCCCCGGCGTAGTGAGGTGCTATAAATAAATAGAGATAGGGACCTAGACCTAAAACACCTAAGATAGCTAGCTTTGTTAATACCTTGAAGCTTCTTAGCTCACTATGGTTAAGAAGCAACCAAGCAATCAACGGAAGGGCGATAAAGGCGAATGTATGATGGTGGCTCATACCGAGACCCATCAAAAATACGCCAAAATAAGAGTATTTTAAGGACTTAGTCTGATGAAACTTAAAGCCTACAAAGAGGGTTAAGGCGGTCAAAAAGTTATTTAAAGCAAAGACTTCAGCCACTAACGAATACCTAAAGATCAGAGGTAGAAGGGAGAACAAAAGGGCTAAGATAGCGGCATTATATTTACAGTCAATTATTTCTTTAAAGAGAAAATATAAAACAAGACTTGTTAAGCTGGTAAAGAATGCAGAAGAAAGGTTGATTAGAAAAACTGAATCTAATGGAAATAGAAAGAGGAACTTATAAATCAAAGTAATAAGAGGGTAGCCCGGAGGCTGAGCAACTCCATTTGAAAAGGCCGCTCCAATGAACATTGAGGAGTCTCCACCAGGAACTGTCGGCATGACAGAGAACAGGAAGAAGATAAAGAGCCCTAAAAAAAGGGGGATGGGTATTATTAATTCTTTTTTACTCACCCTTTGATTTTAGCACTTTAGGTGGTGAAAACAACTTTTGTCTTAGTAAACCTTGATTCTAGGCAATCAATAGTCTTCATAAATTCAATGTTAGACTCATTGGTGATAAAGTTATCAAAGTCTTCTTCTGTTTTCCATTGAGCGTAGTTAAAGATAGAACTTTTATCAAAAGAGAGATGATAGTTTACAGAGACTAGCCCTTGAGAGCCTTTGGCATGTTTGTCATAGAATTCTTTTAATTGATTGATGACTAGATCTGACTTTTTTTGGTCAATCTTAAATTCCACAAATACCGTAACAATACCTCTAAAATCATCTATAACTGCCATTTTATCTCCTTTTGTAGAATCTATTCGGACATTAACCTTTGCATCTAAAGAACAAAATTAGACACTTAGGTGAATTTTACAAGGAACTTTCCTGGTGATTAAGGCTATAATATAGTTGAAATTAAATGATCAACTTTTAGGAATTATAATGGATAAACCTATTCTTTTTTTTGATGGAGTTTGTAGCCTCTGTAATGGCTTTGTAGACTTTATCTTTAAGTACGACTTAAAAGAAAAGTTCTTAGTATCATCACTTCAAGGTAAGAAGGCTTCTGAGGTTTTACCTAAAAGTTTGGTAACTGATCTAAATACTATAGTTCTCTACAAAGACGGAAAGAGTATACAAAAATCAACGGCAGTTCTCCTGGTGCTTAAAGAGTTAAGTTTTCCTTGGAACTTGGCCACTCTCTTTTTATTGATCCCTGCTTTTATCCGAGACTTTTTTTATATGAGAGTTTCAGTTAACCGCTACCTTATGTTTGGAAAGAAAAGCAGTTGCCGTCTACCAACAGCAAGTGAACGTTCAAGATTCCTTGACTAAATTCATCCCTTAAAAGAATTCTATTGAGTTAAGTAAGTATACTAAAGTAAAATAAGTGAATAACTTAAACATCATCGGAGGATGTTCATGCAGGCTACCAGTATGATTGGCTTAGCTTTAATTGTGGGCTTGCTCATTCCTTTTCAGGGTATCGTCACTGCGAGCTTGGCACAAAAACTAGATCATCCTTTTGTTTCGGCCTTTATCAATTTCTTCGGTGGCATGCTCATATTTTTAGTGGCCATCATGATCTCTTCAGCTAGTTTTCCTGATTTAAAAAAGCTCAGCTCAATTCCTTGGTACCTTTATACGGGAGGTCTGATCGGAGCCGTTTTCATAGCGGGAGCCTTATTTTCACTACCAAAGATTGGCTCCACGGCCTTTTTTGGCCTTGTGGTTTTAGGTCAGCTTTTGATGACCGCAATTGTTGATCACTATGGTTTACTAGGAATGCCCGTTCATAAAATAGACGCTTATAGAATTGCAGGGGTCGTCCTTCTTTTAACTGGTTGTTTTTTCATCATAAAAAAGTAAAAGAACTTCAAAAAAATATTCTTACATTTCTTTTACAATATTAGGTAAATTTTCCGGCTATCTCTCCGACTTAAATTCATAGATAATAGACTTAGGGTCAACTTGTGAATATTGAAAAAAATTACGCAAATTTAGAAGAATTAGAAAAGGGAACAGCCCTTTCCTATTACGATGAAGTTTCTGAATCAAAGGTCTTTAACGCTCATGATGGGATTCAAATCCATTATAGCCAAATCATCAATCAAAAGAATAATAAGTTACTTGTAGTGCTCCCCGGGCGAACTGAGCATGCGGCTAAGTATGCAGAACTGGCCTTTGACTTACGTTATGAAGGTTATGACATCGTTATTATTGATCACCGAGGGCAGGGTCAATCAGGGCGCCTTTTAGAAAATAACCTCATAGGTCATGTAGATGATTTTAATCACTATGTCTTAGACCTTGAGGAAGCAGTTAATCAAATTGCCGATTCAAAAGAATACACTCATAAGAAAATGTTGGCCCATTCAATGGGGACAATCATTGGACTATTACACGCAGAGGACAACCCCGATTTTTGGGACGGAATTATCCTTGGATCTCCTATGCTGCAAATAAAGTTAAAGACTTTCCCCCAGTGGTATGTGGAAAACCTATTCAAGCTTATGCGTGGAATCGGAATGGCCAATGGTTTTGTCCCTGATGGTGGACCACATAGTGATCCTGACTCTTTTGAGGCCAATAATGTAACTCACTCGAGAGAGCGCTTTAATATGGCCCGCTACATAGAGGAGAGGGACCCATCTTTGTATGTTTCTAGCCCTTCACCTAACTGGGTTCTTGAGGGTTTTAAAGGTTCTCAAAAAGCCTTAGAAGGAAGGCATGTTCTAAAGATGCCTATTCTCCTTTTTCAAGCTGAACTAGATGATTTTGTAGAAGCAGCCGCTCAAAACGAATTTGCTTCAACTTTGATAAATTGTAAAAAGATTAGATTCAAAGGGGCCTATCATGAAATCTTTCAAGAGAAAGACTCCATTAGGGATTTGGCCATAAAATCTGTTAAGAGGTTCTTAAAGTAATTAGTTTCTCATCTCAATTGAAATATTCGACCCTGTGAATTTATTGTTAATGTCGAAGTTATTCTTAAAGTTAAGATCAATATCAAATCCAAGTCCTGAATTTCTTAAGATATCAATTCCTTGATTGAGGTTTCTTTTCTTAGTCTTGCCTTCTTCTTCGAACTTAAAGTTTGATTTGAGAACTGGTGTGGCCAACTTGATATCATCCATATCCGCATTTAGGACAATCCCATCTAAGGTCTCTTCTAGGCTTAAGATAAAACGTTTTGTCTTACTTTTAGGAGCTAAAGCAAAAACCAAGTCTCTAATAAAATCCTTGAGGGCCATCTTTGTTTTTTCAATATCTCCATATAGCTTGTGCTTATCACCTTTTATATTGAGGCTTAACTCAATTTGCTTTGACTGAAAAAGGTTTGAAAGCTCTGCTATAACATCCTCTAGTAAGTGCGAGACATTAACGTCCTCTTTAAGAGTTGGTGGAAGAAAGTCAGGCACAGCTGAGAGTTCTTGATAAACCTGGATTTCATTATCTGCATAAAGGCTTAAACAGAAGCCCCCTAGTTTTTTATTTGGCGTCAATCTGACCATAAAATCATGCCTATTTTCCCCGTCATCCAAAGTGGCAGAGCTCACGAGGGCTCCTTCAATCTTATCAACTGGCGTCTTAAATTCAATTCGTGCGAGCTTTTGAAAGCTATCCCAGGTAAGTTTCTTCAAGTGGCTAAAGTTTGTATAGGGGAGGATATCCTTAAATGAATCATTAAGAGCAATGAACTGACCCTTTTTATTAAGAAAAGCAGTGGGAATAGGAGAGTCCTCAAAAAGACCTTCAAAACTCAATTCGCCCTTAGATCGGTAAAGACCTAGAAGACCAAAGAAGAGAAATCCTGAGATGAGGTATTGAGCCGCTAAAACCTTTATTGTTGAAAAAGGAAGGTTTGTTAGGCCATCTAAAAGGATAAAAGCACCTGGTTCTTTTTCAAATTGAGCTAAGCTTGAAAGGTCGTTATTAAGTTCATTGTTAATTTTTTTAAGAGAAAGCTTTTTACCTATATAGTCTTCAACTTTATTAAGATCAGCATTTATCTTATTTACTTTAGCTACAACTATCTTTTTATCAGTATTTGAGAGTCGGCTGTTCATGGTTAATTCTTTTATTTCAGAAGTGAACCTAAAAACCTTAGAAAAATCTAGCTTCTCTGATGTGACTAACTTTTCAAGAGCAGAGCTGTAGTGTTGGATGGTTTGAAAGCTCATTCTCTCTAGTGTTAACCAATTTTTTCTTTTCACATATTGAAAAAGAGAAAACATGCGAAGAGTTAATTCACTAAAGGTTTGTGTACCAAAGGATTGGTTTTCAAGGTTGTTTTTTATAAAGAACTTATGAGTTTGAACAAGTTGAGGAAAATCTCTTTTTACTTCTGGATAGAGGTTCGTGAGTATTTGATTTTGCTTATCTGTATCGCTTTCAAGCCAATATGACTCAACTATATTCTTATACGGTTTACTTGGAGCTGTCTTTTTTGATGATTGAATGATTAAAGAAGTGACTAATATATTTGCTAAGAGAAAAATGCTGACTAATGCCAAAAATGGCGTCCTCGAAAGTTTCATCTTGAAATCTCCACTCGTTTTCGCATTCCATTGCGCGTTTCAATAAGACTATTTTATTTTATACTAAATCCTTCGGAATTAGAAGTAGCGACCCCTAACATGGCCCTTAATGATGATCTTATCTTGACCGGCGAGGTCAATTAAAGTCTTGTGAAGAACATCTCCTGTAGAGCCATCAAAGAGAAGCTCAATTAATTCTCTGGCCTGGGCGCTCATGGAATTCATGTTTTGGACGCGGCTAATATGATTGACGTAAAAGGCTGCACTTTTGACAACTCGTCTTCTTTTTTTCTTAGCACTTGATGATTTTGCTTTGTTAATATAGTGGTTTCTCTCTTCAGCCGTTTCAAGAACATAAGGATCCGGAAGACCGATAGCGGTTCCAACACTAACAAAAAGCTCTTCTTTATCTGACTCAAGGATTGTTCTCATGGCCATGGGAGTAAAACGTACACTAAGGCCAACTTGAGTAGAGCCATAGTCTTTTTCTGGGTCTAGAATCAAAGGAAGCTTTAACTGGTTGCCTGACTTAGCTAACTCTTTAGAGATCTCAATTAATTCATGACCCCCTGTCTTAGCGTCAGAAAAATAAAAATTACTATCTAAAACAAAGGCGCCCTTTTTTAAAGTAACAAGTTCACCATCCTCTCGCAATGGCACAAGAACAGAGTATTTCTCTGAAGTATCCTCATCACCACTGAACCATTTTGAATCAGTTATGTACTCTCTAGAAACTTCTTCATATTCAAAACGTTTTCCATTACCCATGATGGTGTTGTATTTAGCGTCGACGAAGATATTCCTAAGACCTGCTCTAAAAAAGATTAAGTTAATGGCCGCATTGAATTCACTTCTGTAGATATCACCTTCTTTGATCATTTCAAGCTGAACGGGTTTATCAGTACCCGTGGCGATAAGTTCTTCACCAAAAATCTCACCTTCATTATCGTAGACTAGCTCTTTTCTTCTTGATTTATTAGCAAGTTCTTCAAGCATGGTGAAATCTCTTTTGATAAACCTATGATAGGCCTCTTTTCCTTCAGGCGTAGCGATATTTATTTTAAAGACGATAGATCTTGTCTTTCTCTTTTGGACTTTATAATTAAAGACTAAAGGTGCCCATCCATTTTTAGTATTAACAGAAAGGGTGACTGGGATATCAAGGATGTCATCAAAGAAGATCCCAAATCCAATACCCAGTCCAGTTGCTGAGTCTTTAGCTCGCTCTACGCTTACTAAGACATTGTCTGAATCAATCTTTGATACATTAAGCTTGAGAGATTGCTTAACTTCAAATTTCATTCGAGGGCCTATATTAAACCCAAGTGGTAATTCAATTCCTAAGAGATCTAGTATGCCTCCTCCAATTCTTGCGAAGACACCACCTGTTGAAACAGTAGTCAAGACTTCACCCTCTTCGATATCCTTAAAACCATTGGCCGAAAGTGGAATCTTAGTGAAGCTAAAAGGCTTAGTGACTAAGGCATCTTCGTACTTATCTCTATGGCGAACATTAACAAAACTTTTTTCTTTAATGACTCCGCCTCCGGCGAAAGGGAAGACTTGGTGAAAAAGTATATTTGCCGCAAGGTTACCTGCTTGCATTAAGATATTTGGACCAATTGTGACTGAGTCAACCACGAGCCAACCAGATGACTGATCAGGGACGATTTGCCTTGAGACCCTTGGTCCCATCCATCCTTTTTGATAGATCGTGCCGGCGAGTCCTAAATCATCTTGGTCACTTACCCATTCGGGAGAGGACATCCATTCACGGTATGTATCCCACTTTGGGCTCGTGCTTTGGTGAAGCTTTAGCAGTTGTCTTTGCTCTTCTTCTAAATCGGTTTGGTAATACTCTGGATCTGTGATCTTTTTTAGCTCTTCTGGAGAGTAGATCATATATGAGATTTCTTCGTGATCTTTAACTGAGGTTGATTCATGCCTTCTTAGAACTTCTTCTTCTAGGTCCCTTAGGTCTTCTTCAGATAAGATCTTAACAGGCAAGAGCTCTTCTTCATCTGAGGTTAGCTCAATTGATTTTTCAATATCCATTTGTTTTGATTCTTCTGCACTTAAAATTGTTACGCTAAGCTCTTCTTCTTGAGAAAAAGAATTTGCACTGAAGATGATGAATATCGATAGAAGTAGTCTTTTCAATTATCTCTCTTATAAGTCATAGGCCGGATCATAGTCACCGAACATAAAATAAAATGGTTTAAGGCTATCGCCGTCTTGTTGTATGATAGGAAGAGCAAAGCCCGCCTCTATACTATTGCTTAAGAATGTATCTCTAAGGTTAGCCCGAAGCCCCATACCACCTACAGCTCGGATGTCACCAAGGTCGCTAAAGCCTTCACCTACACTTGCGGCCTCAACAAAGATTACGCCTTTAAGCCTGTCCTTCCAGATAGGAAAACTATAAGTTCCGTTTGTAGCAACAAGCACATTGGCCCCAGAAGGAGATCCACTTGGGGTGATGCTAGAGGAGTCAAAGCCTCTTATCGTTCCGATTCCACCGGCATTATATTTTTCATAATAAGGAGTGTTCTCACTGGCATAGCCTAGAGTCACTTTCCCTGAAATCGTATGGCTTGCTCCGCTCTCATTGGTTCCAAGAGATTTTGAGCCTACGATCTCTGTAAAGGTTTTTATATACAAGCCTTGGTCACCATGGCTAGGCATCATAGCAAGTTTCATGCGAAAACCATTTTTAACTTGTCCCGTTGAATCGTACTGCTCATTTTTATAAACCATAGTTGAAATAAGACCTATAACAGTCCCGCTGTCAGTAGCATCGTGGATATGTGGCTTTAGTTCGCTATCGATATTATCGATATTAACAAACTCAACTCTGGTTCCAATTCCTAGTTTTAAGTTTTCATTTAACTTCTTTTCAATCATGATCCTAAAAGAAACCTTTTCCTGGTCATAACTTGGCTTAAACTGAGTGTCATAGTTTAGGTTCACTTCCATTTCATAATCAGTTCCAACAAAGTGGGGGTCTCTATAAAGAAGGCCAATTCTATAAAGCTCTTCAGAGACCATGGCATGAACGGAAACCGTTTTACCTGTTCCAAAAAGGTTCTTATTTGAATAACTCACACCACCGGTGGTTCCAGCTGAGGACATTCCAGCCGTAAATTGTATAACCTGAGTAGAAGCCTCTTTAACAGAGATGATGATCTTTCCGCTTGTGGCAGTCAAAGGGGAGTAGTCTACGGAAACATCAGAATAGTAACCGCTTCCTCTTAAGTTCTTCAAAGTCTCATCAATCTTTTTAGTGTTTACAATCTCCCCTGGAGTTATATTAACATCAAGGAGGATGGTGCTGGCCTTCATCTTAATATTGCCAACAACTTCTACTTCTTCGATTTTCTGCTTCATGCCTTCTCTAACATAGAGAGTGACGACTGAAGAATCACTATCATAATCAATAAGGGCCTGTGAAAGTGGGTAACCTTTAGAGCCTAGGAACTCTCTTAGCCTTTGAAGTGCCTGTCTTAGTTCTTTTTCATTGTAAGGACTATTCTTTCTGTAGTTAAAAGCGTTTACGAGGCTAGCTGCAGGGAAAGTTTCGCTTGTGGCCACTTTTACTTGTTTAACCATATAGCGAGGGCCTTCAATAATATTAAAATGAAGTGTTACTAGGTCTTTTTTATAATCCACTCTCGTTGTGATCTTTGCATCGTTATAACCACTTTGCTGATAATAAGTGATGACTGATTTTAGGTCTTGCTCTAATTCAGTAATATCAAAAACGGGTCTGCTTGAAAGGAAAAATCCCCTCGTATGGATGGTCATTTTCTCTAGAAGATAATCCTCGTCTATGCCTGAGTTTCCATGAAACTTGATATCATAGACCTTCATCTTCTTAGAGCCGAGGGAGATGTGAAACCTAACTTGTACTTTAGTTGAATTTTTAGAATGAAGGCTATGGCTTACTAAAACATTTGGATAGCCGCGTTTTTTAAATTTCTCAGTTAAGGTGATTCTATCCGCTTCTAAGTTTCTTGTATGAAAAAGGTTACCTTTGGCGGTTAAGAGGTCTTCATGCAAATTTAACTCTTCTTCCATATCTGAATCAAGCATGATTCTTACGGCCTGAACGGTTCTTTTTATTTGAAACTGAAAGCTTAAGATTAGGCCTTCCTCATCTTTGTCGGGATCAATTGTGGCCACAATCTTTTGGTAACGAGGTAGGCGAGACTTTAATAATTCAATATCACCGAGAAGCTTCTCTGGGTTAAAATCAGTTCCGACTTGATTCTCAAGGTCCATAACAACAGCAGTTGCATCAATGGGCTTAGATTGATCATCAACAAAGCGTAGATCATTGATTGTCATAGGAGAGGCCATAAGAGGGCCTATGCCTATAATGAAAATGATAAGAATGGCCTTGAAGGCATGTCGCATCTTTACTCCGTAATTGATTCATTGCATCATATCTTTAACTCGTTGATTTTATGGTTTTTTTGCCCCAAGCATGAAGAAAATACAGGGGGTGAAAGAAAGAGAGACACTGGTTTAAGTCCTTGAAATGTAGGTTGATTTATTTGTCAGTAAGGGAGATTTCCCTTAGTTTTAAGGAGTTAAACTTAAAACGGACTTATTGGATGACTAAAATTTTGACGGCCTTTTTCTTGCTTTTTACTAGCTCTGCCATAGGAGCGGAGTGGTCCATTCAGGTTACTTACCCTGATTATGAAGTGAAGAACTTTAAATTAGACGACATGGAATTTAAGACCTTCTTGCCTAAGACTTCTTGGCGTTGCTGGGCCTCTGAAACTACTTTTAATAAGAAACAAGAAATAAAGCGCTTAAGGTGTAATTACAGCTCGGAGAAAACCGGAGAGATAAGCACCATGGTCTCCTGTGGGGACGTTAAGAAATTTGGAGAGCTTGTCATAGACTTAAAAGATGAAAAGAAGTCCTTAGATTTCAAACTTCATCTTATCTGCCGGGTAAATTAGCTCTATTTTAAGACCCCTCGGTAGTTATGCACGGCCACCTGTTGGTCGCTTCCCCCTTGCCTTTGCACCAAAAAATTAAAGGATTTCATCAATTCCTCAAAGGCATTTCCCTTCTTAAAACGGATCTTTTTAACTTCACTTATATGACCAAACTTAGAAAAGTGCTCTATTAACTCTTCAACCGGAGAGCTTACTTTCTTAGCTAATTGAGTGGTCAAGATACAGACGGCCACGAAGAAACACACCATGGTGACAATCATGGTCTTATAAAAAGCTGCCGCTTGCTCGGCGACAATTTGATTGAGAATCTCAGGGTTGGTGCCTTGGCTAATAATGGCGGCCTTTAGCTCACCTAGGCTTAAGTGATGAGATACCAAAAGAAAGCAGATCACTGCAAAGCTTAAGAGGAAAAGGGCCCTTAAGTAATCAGTCATAAAGGACTTGTTAACCTTAAGCTGCTTTGTTTTTAGTTTTTTATTTTTCATAAAGCCTCCACTAGATTAAGTCTAAGCTAAGGCTAATAATTGATACAATTTCAAGTAGTTAGATGCTAAATGTGAATATTCCTATATGCTAAGCTGCCATTATTACGGGGAAGCTTCCTTTTACAGAATGCAAAGCTATTGGGTAAACTTTAGCATTGTAATTTCTTAAGGTTAGGGCGGATATGCGCGATTATATACAGTTTTATTTAAACGGTAAGCTCCAAAGAGTTTCAGGTGAGATGGTCTCCTCCACCTTGTCTGATTACCTACGTTATCAAAAAGGACTTAGAGGCACTAAGGTTGTTTGTGCTGAAGGGGATTGCGGCGCCTGCACAGTCATGGTCGGTGATTCAGATAATAAGATGAATTATAGGTCTATCAATTCATGCATCGCCATGATGGCCCTCATGGATGGGAAGCATATAGTCACTGTAGAGGGTCTTAGCCTTGATGGTGAGCCACACGAAATTCAAAAGGCCATGGTGGATAACAACGGGGCACAGTGTGGATATTGCACTCCAGGTTTTGTGATGTCTCTAACAGACCTCTATGAACAAAAAACAAATGTTACAGAAAAGAACTGCCGTAACTTTCTTACGGGTAATCTTTGTCGGTGCACGGGATATGGATCAATCATCGATGCAGCTCTTTCCGTAGATCCTAAGAAAGCAAAGACGCTAGGAGCTCTTTACTCAGAGCTTAGAATGGAAAAAACAGATGATGCTATTGAAATTAAGACTCCAGAGTTTGAATTCTATTGCCCCAATAACTTAAAAGACGCTGTTGAGTTAAAAGAGAAGTATCCTGATTTAAGAATCATCTCTTCAGCAACGGATCTTGGGGTGCAAATCAACAAGGACCGTTTCGAACCACACCGGCTAATCTTTTTAGATAAAGTACCTGAGACTCATCTACTTGAAGTGAATGATAATGAAGTAAAGATAGGGGCTAGGGTTCATCTTAGTCTTATCGAAAAAGCTTATGAAGGAATAGAAGATGAGTTTTCTAATTTCTTAAACCTCTTTGCTTCTCCACAAATAAAGAACTTTGGCACCTTGATAGGTAACGTGGCCAATGCTTCTCCCATTGGGGACACGCTCCCGTTTCTTTCTGTAATGAACGCGAAGGTAACTCTTGTGAGCACTAAAGGGGAGCGAGAAGTTCTCTTTAAGGATTTTTACTTAGGTTATAAGAAACTAAATATGCTTCCAGAAGAGATGATCTTATCCATAACAATACCAAGGCGCGCGAAAAATGAGATCTTAAAGCTTTACAAAGTTTCAAGAAGAAAGGACTTAGACATCTCTTGTGTTAATGCTGCAATGAAAATGACGGTGACTAATGGAAAGATTGATTCATTCTCTGTGGCATATGGTGGAGTCGGCCCAACTGTCTTAAGGCTTCCGGTCTTAGAGAAAAAGATGATTGGTCTAGGTTTTAATGCTGATAACTTTAGGGCCCAAAGTCATCAGATTAAAAATGAGATAACTCCTATGAGCGACGTCAGAGGCTCATCTGAATACCGCCATCTTGTGGCAAAGAACCTCTTTCAAAGGTTTTTCCTAGAAGCAAGCAAAGAGGTGGCCCAGTGAAAAAATATAACAAAAATAATTATTCAGGTTCCCCTCATGACTCAGGGTTCTCTCATGTAAAAGGAGAGAGTGTTTTTATTGATGATAGACCTGAACAAGCAGGTGAGCTTCATGTTGCTCTTGTTCTTTCAACAAGGGCCCACGCAAATATAACAAAGATTGATTCATCAAAGGCCCTTGAACTTGAAGGAGTTGAAGGTGTTTATACAGGAGTAGATTTTAAGCAAAATACTTGGGGCCCAATAGTAAAAGATCAACCTCTCTTAGCTGAAACCTTAGTGTCTCATTATTCTGAACCTATAGCTTTAGTTGTAGCCACGTCAAGAAAGGCAGCCTACGCCGGTGTAAAGCTAGTAGAAGTTCAGTACAAAGACCTGACTCCTATCTTTACTGTAGATGAGGCCATTGAAGCGGGTCAATTCCTAGGGGATGAATTCAAAATTGAAGAGGGGGACGTTGAGAGTGCCTTTTCTAAAAGTGATCATACTCTCGAAGGCACCTTTGAAAATGGAGGTCAGGAACATTTTTATTTAGAATCTCAAGCATGCATTGCTTACCCTGGTGAAAATAATGAATTGCATATTGAGTCCTCTTCCCAGCATCCTACTGAAGTTCAGCATGTAGTCGCTGGGGCCCTTGGTCTAAAGCAAAACCAAGTTGTTTGTGTTGTTAAAAGAATGGGAGGAGGCTTCGGTGGTAAAGAATCTCAGGCCTCTCATATGGCTGCCATTGCCGCCCTTGCCGCTCATAAAACCAAGCGTCCATGCCGTCTTGTCTTAACAAAAGATGAGGATATGAAGATCACTGGGAAAAGGCATCCTTTTAAGAATTGGTATAAGATTGGCTTTAACAAAGATGGAAAGATTAAATCTTTAAAGGTCTCTTTCTTCGCTGATGGTGGTGCTTATCTAGACCTAAGCCCAGCCATCCTACAAAGGGCCATGTTCCATGTTGATAATGCTTATCAATTAGAAAATGCCCTCATTACAGGGAGAGTCGTTAAGACAAACCGCTCTCCTAACACCGCCTTTAGAGGCTTTGGTGGTCCACAAGGGGCTGCCGTTATTGAGAGTTTAATCGAAGACATCTCTCAATATTTAAAAAAAGACGCATTAGATATAAGAAAGATAAACCTCTATGCTAAAGATGGCGGGAGTACACACTATGGACAGGAAGTAACAAATAACTTTCTTCCTGAAGTCTTTCAAGATCTTGAACAAAGAGTTGATTATAAGGCATGGAGAAAAAAGATTGATGAGTTCAATCTAAAAGAAACTTCTTATGTAAAAGGTCTCTCCTTAACGGCCACAAAGTTTGGAATCTCTTTCACTTCGCGTTTTCTTAATCAGGCCAATGCCTTGGTTAATGTTCACACTGATGGAACCGTTCAGGTGAGCACAGGAGCCACTGAAATGGGTCAAGGAGTTAATACTAAGATCCAAGGGATCGTGGCAGAGGCCTTCGGTATTGACTATGCTGATGTGAAGTTAATGGCCACTAGTACAGAAAAGAATCATAACACCTCGGCCACAGCAGCTTCTAGCGGTAGTGATTTAAATGGAGCTGCTGCGCTTAAAGCGTGCGTGGAAATAAAGTCCAACTTAGCTAAGCTCGCCCTACAAATTGAGGGAGACCTCATCAAAAAAGGTGAAGAGTATAACTCAGAGATGGACTTAGATATAAGCCAGGTTCGCTTTGAAAATGGAAAGATTCTCACATCAAAATCTGAACATAGTTTTAAAGAACTTGTTAGTATCGCTTATTTTAATAGAATCAACTTAGGCTGTAGGGCCCACTATAAAACTCCTGAGATTCATTACGATCCGGCCATTGGAAAGGGCCGACCATTTCTCTACTTTACTAATGGGGCAGCCGTTAGTGAGGTCTTAATTGATAAGGCCACAGGTGAGACAAAGGTAATACGAACCGAGATTGTTATGGACCTTGGTAGGCCAATCAATAAAGGCATAGACTTTGGTCAGGTCTCTGGGGCCTTTGCTCAGGGAATGGGCTGGTGTACTGGTGAAGCTTTAGTCTATGCAGACTCAGGAGAACTTTTAAGTCATAGTCCAACTACTTATAAGATTCCCTCTGTTCAAGATACGCCGAGAGATTTTAATATAAGTTTTATTCGTAACGATACAAATGTCCTTAACGTAAGAAGCTCTAAAGCAGTAGGAGAGCCTCCTTTTTTATTAGGACTCTCAGTATGGGCCGCCATAAAAAATGCGCTTCATTATACTTCTAAAGATTGCTTTGATTCTCTCATGCTTCCTGCAACTCCTGAGATCATCCTTGAAAACCTAGGTGAGAAGGACATAATTTAAATGTTAGAGTTCAGCCGTGAATTAGATAAGTTTATTTTAAGTCACGGCGAAGTGGTCTTGGCCATTCAGACCTCTCATAGAGGAAGCGCTCCTCAGGTGGACGGAGCAAAGGCCATCATCGCCTCAGGTGGACTCCTATGGGGAACAGTTGGGGGAGGAAAGGTAGAGCAGGCCATAAAAAAAGAAGGCCTGGATCTTTTAGAATCTAAGGAAACGACAAAGTCTATAAAGTGGAACCTTCAAAAAGATATCGGAATGACTTGCGGAGGAGAAGTGAGTTTCTTTCTTGAAAAATTTGGGAAACCAAACCTAGAGATAGCAGTCTTTGGTGCAGGTCATGTGGCGCAGGCCTTTGTACCTCTTCTTTTAAATCTCAATTGTTCAGTTTCTTCAATCGATTCAAGGCTTGAGTGGTTAAACAAACTTCCTGAGAATGAGAAGTTAAAAAAGCTTCATCTAGAAGAGATGAGTTCTTATATTGACGAATTAAAACCTGGAACCTTTATTATCTCAATGACCCAAGGGCATAAATTTGACCTTCCTATTCTTGAGAAGGCCCTAAAGTGTGGGGATAAATTTCCCTATGTAGGTGTCATAGGCAGTAAGCAAAAAGCTCAGGTAATAAGGCAGGATCTTTTAAGTTTAGGCAGTTGCCCTAATGATTTAGAGCGCTTAATCTGCCCCATAGGATTAGATTTAGGCCGCAATATTCCCGAGGAAATAGCTTTTTCCATCATCGCGCAAATTCTGCAGGTCAGAGACAGACTTTCTTAAGAATTACCGTCACTTAACCGAAAAGTTAAGGGTAACTTTTAAGAGAGGATCTTATAAGATTTTCAATTTCAACCAAATTAACTTTAGGCGTCGTTTTAATAGTTTTATTAACGGCCACTACTATCGGAACGGTCTTTTTCTATAAAGGGAATGAGTTCCTTGTTGAAAATGAATTCAACCTTATTTCTGAAAAAGCAGGATCCATCACGCCTCTTATGACCTCAGGAATATCTGCGGCCCTAGAGGATGCTCAATTCTTAGCAGATGACCCTTTAGTAAAAACTGTTAATGACGTTGTCGATGATAATTATGATGAGACCTTTAAGTTCATTGAAGAAGATCTGCAAACATTTTTAAAATCAAAGAAGGATATCTTAAGGGTTAGCCTTTTTGTTGGCGTGAACAATGTTAGAACCTTTATGAACGTCGCAAGAAAAGGAAAAGAATCTGTCACTTCTACAGATGAAGTCTTTAGCCTACAGCATATTACCCAAAGAAAGAATTATTACCTAACCAGCATCAAACTTTTTGGATCAAAAAATGAGCCCTTCATAGGGGTAGTTGTACCAATAAAAAATAAGAAACGTGTTATAGGCTTTTTAAAACTAGACCTTAGTCTAGAGAGAGACTTTATTCAGCTTCGAAATGATTTAGACCAAAAATATTCGCTTTATATTTATAACACCGAAGGGGATTACCTCTATCATCCTAACGCGAGTAAGTCCTTTGGTTTTGAAAAAGGAATAAGATACCAAATACAAAGTGACTACCCACAGATTGAAAGCTTTATTTACGGAAGGGACCAGACTATCGGTTTGACCCTAAAGGAAAATCTTTTTTACTCAATAAAGATTCCTCTCTTAGCTGGAGAGCCTTCTATGTTTCTTGGCGTAGGGATTGGGATTCCTAAATCAAGGGTGTTAGGACAAAATATAATCCTAAGAAAGAAATCTTATCTTTGGACTTTTTTTCTCTTGGCCCTCACCACTCTTATTGCCTGGTACTTTAGTAGGTTTCTGACTAAGAATATTGCCAAAGTTACAGAACTGGCACAAGAATTTGCTAGAGGAAAGACTGACTTAGATATCGATATTGATTCAAATGATGAAATCGGAGTCTTGGCCATTTCATTTCAGGGAATGATCAGACAGGTTAATGAAAGAACCAGAGTCTTAAAAAAATCTGAAAGAGAAACAAGGCTAGCAAAGGATCAGCTAGAAAGCATTAGCCGTGGAAAGTCCTTATTACTAAAAGATCTAAGAAAGCAAAAAGATGAAATTGAAAAGATTGGCCGCGATAAAGATGAGCTCCTGGCCATTGTTAGTCATGATTTAAAAAACCCTCTAGCTGTCATTGAAACAGCGATGGACCTTCTTCAGGAGGAGTCTAAGCGCTTAAGTCCAAATGACTTAGAGTTAGTAGGAAGATCAAAACATTCAGCGAAATTTGCCTTGAACCTAATCACCGACCTCTTAGACATGGCACGATTAGAGGGTGGGATAAAGCTTGATCATGAGAAATTCAATGTTGCAGAACTAATAGAAGACAGTGTTGAAAACTATAAGATGAAATCTGAAGAAAAAGAAATCACTATTGAATATAGCTTTGAAGATGACTTTGTTCTCTTAGGTGACTACGGAAGGATCATACAAGTCTTTAATAATATTTTAGGAAACGCTTTAAAATTCACCCCTAATGGTGGGCGCATAACTATTAAAGGCGAGGCCGTTTGTGATCTTGAAAGTGAAGGAGAATCGCTAAAGGTGACCATCTCTGATACTGGACCTGGTATTCCAAAAGATAAGATTGAATCTATTTTTAATAAATATGAGCAGGCCCGTGTAAAAGATAGAGAGATCGGAACTGGACTTGGATTAGCCATTTGTAAAAATATTGTTGAACTTCATGGCGGAAAAGTTTGGGTGGAATCTGAAGAATCAAAAGGAGCAAGCTTTCACTTTATCCTACCTGGTGTATCTAGAGGAAAAGTTAAACAAATATCTCATGTGCCAAGAATTATGCTCATTGACGATCAAGATAGTTTCTTCAAAGACCTTGAATCTAGCCTCGCTAAAAAAGAATACATCTTTACTCATTGTACTAAGGGACTAGATGCCGAAGAGCAGGCAGAACACGAAAAAGTGGACTTAGTATTACTTGATCTTGATATGAAACAAAGTGATCCTTTAGAGATTTTAAAACGACTTAAAGAGACCAACTCCTTTAGAAATGTTCCTTTTATCATCCTAGCAGAGGCCATTAGAACTGAGGACTTAATCCTTTTAAATGAGCTGGCCAATGACTTTGTTAAGAAGTCCTCAGGGCTTGAAAATATTAATCAAAAAATCTTTGAGTACGTGGAATTTGACTCAGACACAGCTGGGAATAAGTCAATAAACTCTAATATCCCAACAGTCTTAATTGTTGATGATGATGAAAATGTAAGGGAGATCGTGGTTGAGTCACTCGAGGACTACAACATCAATGTCATCTATGCCAAAAGTGGCTTAGAAGCGGTCTTCATGGTTAAGAAGTATCCGGTAAATGTTGTTTTAACAGACCTTAGGATGCCCGAGATTGATGGATTAAAGCTTTCTCAAATGATCTCAAGCACCAAAGAAAATATTGATATTGTTTTAATGAGTGGAACTATCTTTGAACTTCCTGAAGAAGTTAGAAAGAAATTCAATATTCATAGCCTTATTACAAAACCATTTAATGTAATAGAATTAAGTGAAAACCTTGTTAGCATCGCTAAGAAAAACTTTGAACATATTCCTTCTAATGTCATTTCTCTTAATCGACTTGAAAAGGTTAAAGAAGCCAAAAAAGTTGAAACTAACCCTCATAGTGCGCGGATCCTCTTTGTGGACGACGCAGTAGATATGCATATGCTCTTTAAGGTCATGATGAAGAAGTACCCGATAGAAGTGGATTATTGTGAAAATGGAGAAGAGGCCCTCTTAAAATTTAAAGAGAATAGGTACGATCTTGTTTTAATGGATGTGAACATGCCTGTGATGGATGGTAAAACAGCTATTAAGTTAATGCGAGAGTTTGAAATCAACAGTAACCTAGATCAAGTGGTCTCATGGGCCATCACGGCCAATAGTAGACCTGAAGATATAGAGGAATTACTTCAATACGGTTTTAGTGACTATATGGGGAAACCTCTTAAAAAAGAAAAAATAATTCAATTCTTGATCCCAGAAGAAAAAGCGGTAAAATCATCTTAAGATATGAATAGCAAAGAAAAAGACCTCCTTTATTTATCATCGGGTAGCAAGATCATTCATTTGATTGACGAAGATACAGATCTTCTTAAAAAGCTAGGAAATATAACGGCCAATGCCTTCTTAGATTATGACATCATCGCCATGACATCTATAGAAGACTCCCTAGAAGAAATTCAGGAAAAGAAGCCAACAGTGATTGTCTGTAGCTTAGATTTTCAAGATGGATCAAATATCTTTGAGCTGATAAAACTTCTTAAGGCCAAAGAGGTAACAAAGAAGATTCCTGTGATAGTTACTGGCACAAGAGGCCGTCTTGAAGAAGAAGCTGAGTTAATAAAAAAATATAAGCTGCAAGTTGTTCCAAAATCTATAAGAATTCCTCACCTTCTAGGCACAATCTCAGCGGCCATAAATGAAGCCAATAGTATCAATTTTGATGTGGTCAATTTAAAAGCTGGAGAAGTCTTATTTAGAGAAGGGGATAGAAGCACAAGCATTTATGTTTTAAAAACAGGAAAGCTAGCTATCATAAAAGAAAATGAATCAGGTCGTTCTCAAATAGCAGAACTCTCTGGTCGCCAATTAGTGGGGGAGATGGCCTTTCTTAATGGTGAGATCCGTTCAGCAACAGTTGAGGCCATTGTTGATACAGAAGTCATCGAACTTAAATTAGGGGATCCTGAAAGCTTTATCAGAGAGCAGCCCTTTTGGTTAGGGATGATGCTTGAGACTCTAGTAAGAAGACTTAAAGAAATGGATAAAAAGTTATCTGAGTTGAGCTAACTCTTTCGCCCAACTTTCAGGGCAAGAATCAATCTTATTATTTTTATAATCAAAATATACCATTGCTGTTTTGGCCAAGAGGACTAGATCATTATTCTGATTCTTTATTCTATAGAGTAAGTCAAAAGAGTTCTTAGAGTTTTCAAGGACCGATATTTCAATCTTCAGATTATCTCCATGAAAAGACTGAGCCTTATAAGAGAGTTCCGCATCTGCCATGATCAAGGAGCTTTCATAAAAGTTGAGTTCATCCTGACCTAATGACTTGAAGAACCTCACTCTTGCTTCGTGGCAAAGACCTAAGAACCGGTCGTTCCCTACATGGTTACCAAAGTTTAGGTCACTGACCGATACTAGATAGTCAGTTGAAAAATGGGTCTTTTCTGGAAATTTTATCTTAACTCGTGCCATGGATACCTATTAAAGATTTAAGCTTCGTGGTAAATTATCTTATGACTTCGAAAAGAAAAAAGATAGGGATCTTTGACTCCGGAATTGGTGGGTTTAGCATCTTAAAAAAGTTAGTTGAAATCCTTCCGGGTCATGAATTCTATTATGTCTCAGACTTTCCCCATTCTCCTTATGGAAATAAAAGCACTGAGTATATTCAAGAGCGCTGCCAAGACATAACCGATTGTCTTTTAAATGAAGGAGTGGATTTGATACTTCTCGCCTGTAATACGGCCACAGCAGCATCTATAGACCTACTAAGAAGTAAGTATTCAATTCCCTTCGTCGGTATAGAGCCTTTTGTGAAAAGTATCGAAAGCCTTGATTTTAAGGATAAAAAGTTAAAACCAGTGGTTCTAACAACAGTTGCCATGGGAGAGAGTGAGCGCTTTAAGTCGCTTATGAAGCGCTATGACCCAGGTTTAAAGATCCATCATCAAAAATGCCCTCATTTAGCCAGTCTTATTGAGAAAGCCTTTGAAAAAGGCCAATCCCAAGTTGAAATAGAGATAGAGCAAGAGTTAAAAGATCTTCTTAATAAAGGCTACACCCATGCTATTTTAGGCTGCACTCATTATCCTCTCATAGAAAAAAAGATTGAAAGCTATTTGACTCTAAAGTGTATTTCTCCTTGTCTCCCCGTAGCAAAACGTGTCGCACAGCTTCTTGAAGCGGAGCCGCTAACGGGGCGCACTGAGCTATATTTTAAAACCTCAGACGAGGAAAGTTTTAAAACTTTCGAAGGGGCTCTTTTAAGCTTGGGATAGGGGGTATATAATCCCCGAATACAAATTCCGGAGCAAAAAAATGAGCAAGATCAAAAGTTTAAAGGCACGTCAAATTCTCGATTCAAGAGGAAACCCTACAGTTGAAGTTGATATAGTTACAAGCTCTGGTCACAAAGGGCGTGCTTCGGTTCCATCAGGAGCTTCCACTGGTACAAGAGAGGCCTTAGAACTCAGAGACGGGGATCAGTCCTACTTCCTAGGAAAATCTGTCCTAACTGCAGTCAAGAACATCAATGAAAAGATTGCGCCAAAGTTAATGGGTATGGATGTTACAGAACAAAAGCTACTCGATACTACTATGCTTGAAATTGATGGAACTGAGAATAAGGAAAATCTTGGAGCTAATGCTATCCTCGCTGTCTCAATGGCCGCCTGCCGAGCTGGAGCTGAGTGCAAAGAGATGAGTCTTTTTACTTACCTTCGAGAATTCTTAAAGGTTCCTAATGCTAGAGATGCTTATTGCCTCCCAACACCATTGATGAATATTATCAACGGTGGAGAGCACGCTTCGAATAACCTAGACATTCAAGAGTTCATGATAGTGCCTCATATGAAGAAGTCTTTTTCAGAGAATCTTCGCGCCGGAGTTGAGATCTTTCACCATCTAAAGAAAGTTTTAGACTCCGAAGGTCATTCAACAAATGTTGGCGACGAAGGAGGATTCGCTCCTAACCTCGATTCCCATGAAGAAGCTATCAAGGCCATCTTTAAGGCCGTAGAAAAAGCAGGCTATCAACCGACTAAAGACATCAGTCTATCGCTAGATGCTGCCGCTAGTGAATTCTACAAAGATGGCGCCTATATTATGCAGGGAAAATCCTACACTTCTGAAGAAATGATCGATTATTACTCAGGACTTGTTGATAAATATCCGATTTACTCCATAGAAGACGGACTTGATGAAAGCGATTATGAAGGCTGGCAAAAGCTGACTGAAAAGCTTGGGGACAAGATTCTTCTTATTGGAGATGACCTTTTTGTAACTAATAAAAAGATCCTTCAAAGAGGAATTGACGACAAAGAGGCCAATGCCATCTTAGTCAAAGTCAATCAGATCGGAAGCTTAACAGAGACCTTTGAAACTCTAGAATTAGCTTTTGAGAATGACTTTAAGGCCGTTATTAGTCATCGCTCTGGTGAAACAGGGGATGCTTTTATTGCTGATTTAGCAGTCGCTTGTGGAGCTGGTCATATCAAAACCGGTTCGGCTTCTAGAAGCGATCGAATGGAAAAATACAATCAACTTCTTCGTATAGAAGAAGAGCTTGGGGATAAAGCCACTTACCATCCAGTAAGATAGATTTAATCCCCAAGGGCCATGGAGTCTTGATGGGGATTAAAAGAAGATACAATGCACTTTTATTTGAAGGCTACCTAGTTAGTTCTATGGCGGCTTTAGTGTTTTATAGCCTCTTCACTTTCAAGGGTAAGGACCCAGGTCCTGGACACTTCTTTCTCGCTTCGGTTATAGCGGCCAATTACTTTTTTATTTCCAAGCTATGGGGCTGGTCCTCTGAGCTTAAAGAAAATGGAAAGTTAGGTGCATTCTTTTTATTTCAATTCTTATTCTTACAGGCCTACGCCTTTGAAACAACCAACCCCTCTATCCTCTTCTTTGCCTTAGTGCCAGTGGTTGGAGGAGTATATTTTCTCAATAGTCCTCATGCAAAAGGATTAAAGCTTTTAAGAGGAAGGGGAGCTTTGCTCCTAAGCATAGGGCCTCTTAGTTATTATGTTTTTTCAACCATCACAGGGATTTCTCTAGCAACAGAAGACGCTTTGATTAGTTTAACCACCTTGGCCATTTGGACAGCTTCAATCTTTAGTTGGGATGATCTTTTTAGATCAAAATCAGACAGGGCCCATCTTAGGATTGGGGATGAAAGATTATTTGTTCATGATCTCGTCAATCAAACCCATGGGCTTAACCTATACCTAAACTTTAAGAAAAATGCCTGCGAAGACATAAAGCCCCACGAAACAGAAGAGTTGATCAACGAAGTTAAGATTCTTCAATCTCTTATTAAAGATCATTTTCACTACGAACATAGAAACCTAAATAACACAATTGAATGGGTCTCTTTTGAGGCCTTTAAGAATGCTCAAAAGAAGATGATAGAGAGTTTTTTACCTGCTCCTATTTGTGAAGTGTCGTTTGTGTATACAGGTTGGATAGACCAGTCTAATGACCTACATTTAAAAGAAAAATGCATGGTCCACTTTCCTAGCATCTACAGGATTATGGTTAATATTGCTAAGAACATGAGCGAAGGTCATACAAGCTTCGCTGAGTTTAAGTTTCATTATGATTCTTCAGGACTTCAGATCCATACGAGAAACAAATTAGGATCTTTCGCTAAAGAAGAAGACCTAAGTGAGGGACTCTCCCGTTTGATAAATGAAGACAAGAGCCTGCGAGCAGGTGATGGCCTTGAAAGTATCGGCGCTATAAGTCAAAAACTAGGGGGAAGCTTTAACTTCCAAATCATCGATGGATACTGGCATAACGACATCTGGCTTCCTAATGAATATGAAACTAAAAAGGTCGCCTAAACCCCTAAGTCCTCAAAACCTTGTCAAGCAGCATGAAGCACCTTAACCTTAATAGTAATCGCATGATTACTAGGGAGGGAAGTCATGCAGTGCTTTTTAGGGCTTACATTTTCAGAGCAGTATCTTCACTATCAAAAGATTGATATCTACCGTCAACGATTTGATGATAAATACACTAAGAGTAATATCCTTCAGATGACTCTGCTACCACCTTTTGAAATCACAGAGCTTGAAGATGATTTTATCGAAGCCTTGTCTGACGATATTGAAGGCCATCTTGATGGGCTTACTTCATTAGAAGAAATTTCTTTTAAAGGGATTGACCTTACTAATATTAGAAAAGGAAATATCTATCTCAGACCTGAGCTAGAATTAGACTTTCAATACTGCCAGCAATCCCTATGGGATACGATCCTAGAGTTTGGTGGTCATTTTAAAAATAAGAAAAGACCAATAATTGCAAAAGATGAAACGGTAACACGCACCTTTCTTCCTATTGCTAGAACACAAAATGATTTCGATATTCAGTCAGCAGCTATGGCGGCCAATGTAGAGTTCAGTGAGGCCTTTGACCTTAAGACTAAAGGCATCTCACTTTTTGAATCTACAAAAGGGCAATGGCTACAAAGAAAAGAGCTCT
The DNA here is from genome assembly GCA_047630275.1 of Sulfitobacter sp. Taxonomy (GTDB): domain Bacteria; phylum Bdellovibrionota; class Bacteriovoracia; order Bacteriovoracales; family Bacteriovoracaceae. The sequence continues at coordinate 1,674,889 of JBLHVN010000001.1, forward strand.
TCTCTTTTGTTGGTGAAAACTATGAATTCAATGAGATCGAATTAATGAAAGGAAAAATACCTGCGCTCTATGTTTAAAATAAACTTATTTTTTATCCTACTTCTTTTTTCAACGAACCTTTTCTCTCAGCAGAGAAATATATATTCAGCTTCTGCTAAGGGTCTAAATCCCAATAGTTACCGCATAGGTATTCATGGGCTTTATAGCATAACGGCAGGGCGCTTTAGCTCCTCTGGTGAAAAAGTCTCTCTAGAAGGAGAGGAATCATACTCACTCATGCAAGGAGATATGACTCTAACTTATGGAGTAGGAAAAAAGTTAGACGCTTTTCTAAATGCCAAGATGAGGCAAGTAAGCAGTCAATATTCAAATGGCACAAATACCATTAAAACTTCAAACTCAGGCCTAGAATCTTTCTCAGGTGGTATGAAGTATTCGTTCGAACCAACACAATCTATTCAATGGGCCGTGGACTTTATTTATAGGCAAACCACTTACGAGCAAAAGTATTATACCAACCTAGCCTCAGTGCCTGATAGTGATCTTGTCCTTGGGGATGCTGGTCAAGAATTCTCCTTCGGAGTTCATACGAGTTATAAAAGAAAACGAGGCCATATCTTAAATTCACTAATCAGATACGTAGCCCCTTCAAACGATCTAAGCGATGAAGTAAGCTACCGTTTCGAGTCAGCTTGGCTTTGGCAAAAACTAGGCCTCATCTTAGGAATAGATGGAATCATGTCCTTTAAAAAGGATAACTTCACCATTGATCCACAAAACAAACCCCTCCAAGCAACCGGTGCTAGTGCTCGTTTTAACAGTATTAACAGAGAGAGGATAACTCCTTTTCTCGGCGTTAACTGGGCCTTTAAAAAGTGGCGCTTAGAAATGGAAGGTGGGCAAACCATCTCTGGTGTTAGCACTGATCAGGATCAATACTTTAAAATCGGTATGGTTTATGAAACCTCAGGTATTACAGGAGAGGATTTTAAGATTGAGTCTTTTAAAGAATATATCATCGACTCCACAGTTATAAAGGTTTCTCCAAGAGGAAAGTTTATCAAGATTGACCAAGGAATTAGCTCAGATGTTGAAAAAGGTATGAAGTTTGATATCTTCCAAACAGATTACTTTGGGGAAAATATTCTCGTAGCCTCAGGCCTAGCCTTCGAAGTAAAGGCTGATTCGGCCATTATCAAGATTGTAAAAAAGTATAAAAACATAAAGCTTAAAAAAGGTTTTGCAGGACGCGGTTATTAACCAAGAGTATTACTCTGGAAATAAAAACCATGCTTGTAACTCCAATGACTTAGGTTAAAATAGAGAAAAACACTTTAGGAGATACCCTTCATGACAAAATCATGGATCAAGACAGTAAGCCTAGTAGCGCTCATAACATTTTCCTTTTCCCTAGAGGCTAAACGCTTTACCAATCAGTACACTGAATTTGAACTGCCAGGTGGATGGGAATGCCAATTAGAAGGAACCGAATGGGTCTGCCAAAGTAGCAATAAAGATAGAAAAAAAGAGGCCATCATCATCTTGGCCGCAAAACTAAGAGGGCAAAAAGATGACCTCTCAGAATATCAAAACTATTTGAAAGCACCTAAGACCTTTACCCTCCCTGGAGGAAAGACTCAGGTCTCTGAAGCCAAGTATACAAAGATCAAAGAAGTAAATGGTCACCGCTGGGTAGACTCATTACATATGGCCTCAGAAGTGCCAGGATTCTATACAAGGTACTTAGCAACAATTAAAGAAGACCTTGGCGTTGCCGTAACGCTTTCAGTTTCAAAAGATCATTACTCTTCTTACCAAGCTATCTTTGAAAGCATTGTCTCTTCTCTTAGAGTCTTTAGAGATAAAAAGATAGTCGCCCCAGGTGACTACACTCAAGTTAAGAGTGACGATATTATCGGTGAAGGTGATTTTGATGGTGGCGGAATCCGAATTGGAGATCTAGGTGTAGATGGCCAAGGAAAAGGCGATGGCTCTGGAGACGGAGGCAACGATATGATCTGGCTGATAGTCGGAGCAGCAGTTGCAGTAGGAGTTGTCCTTAAACTTAAAAAAGGTAAAGGCAAGAAGAAGAAAAAGAAAAGAAAAAAGAAAGCATAAAAAAAGGCTCCTTTAAGGAGCCTTTTTTTATTCCTTGGTCTTAAAGAACCTAGGATAAGCTGTTTTGAAATACCGTTTCGTAATCAGGTTAAAGATATTCTTATTCCTATCTCCAGCGATGTCTTCCTTATCAAGTTCAACTTGATCGTCACCAGAGCCAAGAGCGTCTACTGTGTTAACCGCTACAGTGTCTTTTACATCTTCAGAGTCTTCAATATCAAAAGCAAAGCCGGCTAAAGGATCTTTCTTCTTCGCGCCAGAAGTAGCTTTTGCGGCCACTGCAGCCCCAGTCTTAACATTAGTATCACCAACCTTAATATCTGCATTAGGATCTTTTTCAACGTCTGAGCCTTCTCCAAAGACTCCAGGGAACCTACTAGCTAGTGCCGACTTACCAGCTGAACTTAAGTTTTTGATATCTGAAACAGCAGCTTTAATCAGCTTATTTCTAAAGCCAGATTCCATTTTATCAAAATCAATCAACTTGCTTCCAGCTTTTGCAAAATTTGCGTTAGCTTTCTCTTTTAATCCAACATTTAATTTTCTCAATCTTGCGGCATTAGAGCTTGCGGCATTCGATTGTGACAGTGCTCCTCCTAGGTTTCCACTAAAGAGGTCATTTCCAACTCCACCGAGAGAAGATGTTGAAGTTTTAATAGCATTTGGAATAGATACTTGTGACATTCTAGCAAAGGATGGGATTTCTGATTTCTTACAGTTCTTCGCATCTTTACATTTACAATCACTATCTTCATTTAACCTGCCTTTACTACCAGTAAAGCAAGTACCAGAAAGCTGGGGCCCTCCTTTATCAATTGCGGTAAGACCTGCTTTACCAACGTCGATTTCTGTATTTATGTCGACAGCATGATTTATATTTGTATTCGGGTCAACACTAAGTTTTAACGCCAGTTCTCTATATTGAGCTGATCTTCCATTTAGTTTAGCTGCTGCCTCATTAGCATCTTTAGCCACAATGCCGGCCATGCCAGCGATCACTAAGTGCATAGCTGCTCTAGCAAAACCAAAGTTCATAGCAGTTTTAAAAGGGGTAAGGAATGCTAGGTTATTCAGAGCGATAGCAGCAGCACCAGCAGCTCCAAGTCCCATAGCGGCGAGCTTAACAGCACCAGTGGCTTGCGCTTTAGGAATTATTAAATCAGCTATATTATAACCAATAGTTTTGAACGCAGTTACAAAATTAGATTCTCTCTCATAACCATCAAATGTCTCTGATATAACTGTTGCTGCATCGTTAGTCATAGAAGAGACGGCACCACTTTTATATCTATTTACTTCTGCCATTCTAATCAAAAAGTCTTTATCATCTTCAGAACCATTCAAGTAGTTTTCTAGCCCATTGTAATTAGTCCCTGCAATCATTTGCATTACTTTTTCTTCCTTTAGGTATATTTCTTCAATAGGTCTATCAACTCCAGTTGTTGCGGTTTGATTACACTTATAAAAAGTACATTCTTGTCCAGTCCATGCACAGACAGGAGGGCTAGAAAGTATCGACATGACAAGAGCGATTGCCCCTGCCGCCATGTAGCCCATTTTTGCTACGTTTGCTGCCTTAGCTCTTCGTTGAGCAGCTTCAGCTGCTGAAGCAGTCTGTTTAGCAGCTTCTTCTAATGACTCTTGTTGTTCTTGATTTCCGTCGGGATCAGCTTTTCGCTTGGCTTTCATTTCCCTATCTGATTGTTCTTTATAACTATTCCAATTGGCTATCTCCATTCCTACATAAACTACTGAGGTAGCTGTATAGATCCAAGTATCAAGTCTTTCTGAACAATACATTACGAGCAAAGGGGCAGCCATTACTGCAACTAGAAGCAAAATCATGTTTAGGTTTAGCCCCGCTTTTTCATCGCCAGTTTTTTCTTTACCATCTAAACCAACATTAGCCCCAGATCCACCACTAAAGAAGCCACCTGATTCCTCAGAACTACTTGAGGAGTCCGTAGCATAAGCCGGCTGAGCCACCATAGTTTGCACGGTGTACAAACTGAAAGTTGTTAAAAGAATGGTTAAAAATCTTAAGGCCTTCATAGACGCTCCAAAATTAATGAAAAGTTGTTCTTCCTTTTCGTCATAAATGACTTATCTCCTTATTATTATATAAGGGGGTCATACCTGAGCCTAACACTTTTTTATGGAGTACCACTTAAGTCGCCGAAGTTATTAATGAAAATGGGGTTTGATGATATTTATAGATCGAAAATATGGCGCCCGTTTTTAGAGGCAGGGCCTAATTTAAAGAACTTAGAAGCTCTAATACGGGTTGTTTCACTTGATCTAGGTTGTTCAAGTGAAGGTTGTGAAAGCCTTTTTCTAAGCACTTAACCTCAAGTGACTTTGGCCCTTGATTTTTTAATTGAAGCGCGAGGCTTTTGTACTTTAAATCCTGATCTCCACAAAGGTAGAGGATAGGAGTTATGGAGTTTAACAAGAACTCTTGAAAGTTCTTTTGCTTACCCGTTGAGAGGAGGTCGAGGCTTTTTTTCCACTCGCTCGGATTCCAGCGCCTTTGCATCTCTTTGATAGAGATCTTGCCAAGATCGGTTTCTTTGAAGTCTCCAAACAAGGGGGCAGAATACCATTTATCAAAAAAAGCTTTTGGCTCAGTGGGCATTCTTCCAAAGAGGGTTTGATCCTCAGTTATTCTTTTTTGTTTTTCTTCTTCAGACTTTAGCCCTGGATGGCTTGATTCTAAAACTAGAGCGCTAAGTGGCTCTCCTAAGGATTCAAGCCTTTCGGCAATGGCCGTGGCCAGGCGGCCTCCCATTGAGTAACCATAAAGAGCATCGATGTCTTCGCTTCTAATCTTTTCTATATATAGTTCTACGGTTTCATTAAAATCAAGTGGAGTCTTGTTTTCCCCATGAAAGGGAAGCTTCCAAAAAACGGGAGAGCAGAATTCACTAAGTGATGAGCCAAGTTCTTTTAGATCATTAGAACTTCCCATGAACCCATGGATAAAGGCCATGCGTGGAAGCTTCTTATCATTATGAATCTGTCTTTCTACTATTTCTTTTAATTCACTTCGTTTGGGTTTGATCCCGGTAGTCTCTGGCATTGGGAAAAAGAACTTAGGTCTTTGATGAGGGGGTAAGTGCTCCGTAAGAAGAGAATAATCCCTGCCTCTTTTGAAAGGGCTAATAAAAGCGGTGGTTATATTTCCCCAAACTTCACTTTCTTTTGGGATGATAACGATATTTGAAAAGAGCCCTGTTGACTCCAACTTTCTTTCAACTTCTAATGGGTCAACCTTTTCTCCACCGCTTTTATAAACTAGGTCAGAGCGTCCAAAGATTTTAATGATAGGAGCCTCTACTTCACCTAAGTCAAAAGTAGGAAGGATGCCTTTAGATTCAATAAAGCCAAGAGGACCAATAGTCCCTAAGTACATTTCATCAGACTCAATGGTTAGACGGCCATTAGAACTAGTGAAGGCGCTCCAGTTATTCATTAAATAAAGCTTTACCTTAGCGTCTTTTAAAAATTCTTCTTTCTTTCCTATGGAGAAAAAACTCGCGCTTTCAGTCATGCCATAGCAGGCCCTAACGGGATAACCCAGCTCTTTTGCCCCTTCTAAGATAGATTCAGAACAGCCCGATCCACCAAGGAGTAAAGTATCTAAAAAGCTAAGGTCTACTTGAGCTGAGACAAGTTTTGATAGCTGAGTCGGAACCATGCTTACGTGAGTAGGCTTAAGCTTTAAAAGAAAGTCTTCTAAGCTTTGCTCGCTTGGCTTAATCATCTGTGTGCTTTCACTTAATAAGGAGCGCACCACAGGCATAAAACCACCTAGGTGGTGAAGGGGAAGAGGATTTAGGTAAACTGAATCTTTATTAAGACCAAGCTCAGTGACTTGGGCCCTGGCCCTTTTTTTAATATTCTTCCATGAGTGAGCGTGAATCTTTGGATTTCCGCTTGAGCCACTACTTAAAAAACAAACACTTCCTTCAGGAGCGAATTGTTTGAAGATAGTGCTGTAATACTCTTTTTCATTCTTACTTAAATTTGGGCAAAGAAAGACTGTCTCTTCAGCGTGAAAAGCTTCGACTATTTGTTTTTGAGTTGGGCCTTCAATAATTTGCTTCAAACAGCTTCCTTAAAAAGTTCTAGTTGGTAAGGCCTTATTAACTCATCTTCTTGAGTGCGGTAGGGTGATTTAAATTTAAATCCCATTCCAATAAGCCTTACGGTGTTTAGACCTTTTGAATACGCCATTTCTAAAAGCTTGGTAAGTTCATCTAATAAAATTGTAGAAACTTCACCCTTTTGCCATACTGCGTCGAAAAACTCAAAAGGATAGCTCCTCTCTTGAGTGACTTGGGTAAAGTCTGATGACTTAACTTTCACGAACATATTATAGGGTAGGGTTACAGGACCTTTCTTTTCTTTCCAGGCCATGACCCTACTTACTGCTTCGTCTAAAAGAAGGGGGATCTGATCCTTTAATTCTTGAAAGGTTTCAAGATCATGACGAAAAGTCCTCTCACAACTAAGGCTCTTTCTTTCATGATGTGTGCAGACACTATTAAAGCAAATACCCTTAGATCTTCTAATGAGGCCCTTGGCTGATTTTCCAAAGCATTGGTTGATCAAAAGTTCATGCCTACTGATATCAAAACCAGTTTTTATCCCAAGATCATGAAGTTTTGCTTCTGTTACTTTTCCAACTCCTGGGAACTTTCTCACAGGAAGGGCCTGGGCAAATTCAAAGGCCTCATCAGGAGTGACGACAAAGAGGCCATCAGGCTTTCTCCAGTCACTAGCAACCTTTGCTATAAACTTATTGGGTCCTACGCCAGCGCTTGCTGTTAAGTTAATTTCAGCCTTTATAAGGCGCCTAATTTCTTTAGCGATCAAAGTGGCAGAGCCCCCTAAGAGCTTACAGTCAGTCACGTCGAGGTAGGCCTCATCTAAGCTCAAGGGCTCAATGAGGTCCGTGAAGCGTGAAAAGATCTCTCTCATTTGAGCAGATGCCTTCTTGTACTTATCAAAGCTTCCCCTCACAAAGGTGACCTGTGGGCACAGCTTAAGCGCCTGGGCGCTACTCATGGCAGAGCGGAGGCCATACTTTCTCGCTTCGTAATTACAAGTAGAGAGAACGCCTCTTCCTGTTGGGGAGCCTCCAATGGCAATAGGGATATTTCTGAGGGCTGGGTTGTCACGCATCTCGACGGCGGCAAAGAAGCAGTCCATGTCTACGTGAATGATCTTGCGTTGTTTTGTTTGGGGTTGGAGAGTCTTTATTTCCAACCCCACTTTTAGATATAGCTTCTAAGAAGCCCAACCATGATGCCAGCAATTGAGAAATCACCTGAGTTCTTATCCACGACAATAGGTTGGTAGTCTTTATTAGCAGGGCGAAGCTCAATGCTTTGTCCTACAGGAAAATAATGTTTAAGAGTGGCCTCTCCATCGATCACCGCTACAACGGTTTCTCCCCGCCTAGCATCTTGTTGCTGGCGGCAAACGACTATGTCCCCGTGAAGGATGCCATCTTCGATCATTGAGTTACCATCAATATTTAAGGCAAAGTGACGAGCTGAATGAGACTTGATCATATAAGATGGGACATCAATCATATCGCTTGCAGACTCTATGGCCTCAATAGGATTACCAGCGGCAATTGAACCTAAAAGAGGAATAGAATTGCTATCCACTGTGTGAAGTGATGAAGTTGAAGACCCTGCAGGATAAGAATCAACTTCTGAACTTGAATCACCGAGACCCCCTAGTAATGTAATTCCTCGGCGAGCATTCCAGTCCGTTTCAATATATCCTGCATCCGCAAGATATTTGATATAGCGTTGAACCGACCCGAAAGATTTAAAGTCAAAATGATCCTTTATCTCTTTTTGAGTAGGTGCGTAGCCATTCACTAGTGAATATTCAGCAATGTAATCGAAAACTTCTTTTTGTTTTTTTGTAATTCCCATAAACCCATTAAATGCGTAGTTTATGCGTAAGTCAAGAACAAAATGCGTAACTTATGCGTATGTTTATATTTTGTTGACTATTAGATCTAGCTAATAGTAAGTATTAGTTAGGGAGTAAGCAAAAGTAAGAAAGCTTCGTTTGACGTTAGAAGCAGACCTACATAAGTTCCCTTTGAGTTAACCCACACATCAATTAGCCGGGAAACCAGCTAGGAGGCACATCATGAAAAACCTAATCGTCTTAATGTTTGCTCTAGGTCTAAGCCTAAACGCAAACTCTTATGAGTTAAATTTTTCACAGACAACCATTACGAATATGGATGCAGCAGCTGAGTATGAAAGCTTATCTGCAGATGAGGCCTACCACACAATTGGAAGTATCGCTGTAACTGAAATTGAATCTCCTGAGCCTTCAGTGACTCCTGAGAATTATGTCTTACAAGAAAAAGGCCTAGGCGAGATTATCATGAGTATTGATAAGCTCTTGGCACTAGGGAAAAAGATTTGGGCCATTGTAGAAGCCGGAAGACCTGTTGTGAGAACTGCCTTTGCTCCAACTGTAAGTGTTCTCCCTAACGTAGAGAATCCAAATGCAGCTTTTGATGAGATGGAAAACTGGTCTATGCCAAAAGTAAAAAGTTATAGAGTAGTTTATAAGAACCTTTTAGGAATGAAAGTGATCGCTTTTACTTATGGAGTCTATTTTCAACACGGTGGAACTTATAAAGGAAAAGGCGCTTACTTAACTGGTGTTAATGTAGACGCTAGAGACGTCAGTGTTTCTTGGGGCTTTGAATTCAATGCTTCTTCTACTGTGGTGGCCATTGCTAACCGAGGGTCTTCAAGCAACCCAAATGCCGGGCTTACTATCCGCATCAATTACCTAGCTAAGAGTGTTCTAAAAGAGATCAGATCATCTGAGTCATTTCATGTTGCAGGGAACGGACAGTTCGTTGTCATTAGATAATAGTCGCGGGGCCTAAGGGCCCCTTTGATGACTAACAATGCTTACATTTCCTTATGAAGAATCTTGACGTAGGTTGTAAAATAAGGGAGCATTTTTTCCGAATCTTAGGGGTGAGATCGTACTGGGCTGAGGAGCTTAGAAATGCCAGAGTTATGGGAGAGATCTCAGTATTTTAAACTTTCACATGGAGCTGAACTGTACGCACATATTGTGGGTCATGGTGAACCTCTTTTGATGATTCCAGGTTTCGGTTGTAATCATTATCCTTTTGAAGGCATCAGCAAGCCACTTTCTGAACATTTTAAATTAATCATGATCCATAACAGAGGTATGGGGCTTTCTTCTCCTGCTACAACCCATTATGAAATTGAAGACCTGGCCAAGGACGCTATCGAAGTGATGGGGCAACTTGGTTACGATAAATTTAATGTCTTAGGTATTAGCTTAGGTGGTCTTATCGCAGAAGAGGTGGCCTTGCAGGCACCAGAGAAGATTACAAAGCTATGCCTTCTTTGCACAACCGGAGCTGGAAAAGACTTTGTTGAGTTAAAGCCATTTTCTGAAGCAGGGTTAATCGATTTTTATGAAATGGATCCAATGGAAAGATCAGTTTTATTAACAGAGGCAACTGTTGATCAAAACTTAAAAGAATCTAAGCCAGAGCGCTTTAATCAAATCGTTAAATTAAGATATGACAATAGGGCAGATCTCAAACAAGTCATCATTCAAAATAGCGCCGCTATTAAATACCTTGGAAAGAAAAAAGACCTCTCTAGGATCAATGTTCCGACCTTGGTCTTAACTGGGGATCAGGATAGGACTGTATCACCACAGAACTCTGCTATTCTCGGGAAGATGATCTCTAAGTCAAAAGTGGCCGTTATCAACGGAACAGATCATATGTTTGCTCTAGAGAAGCCTCTTCTTACAGCAACTCATATTGAAGACTTCTTAGGCGCTTCTCAATAATTTAGAGACCTTACTAATAGTGAATTCTTTGCAATGGCCATGGGGTTCTCATTTTATTTTAACTATACTGCCGCCATGAAATTAACTCCTTATATTCTTGTTTTTAGTTCTCTGATCTCGTTTCAGGCCAATGCTAAAAAAGAAGCTGTTATTGCTGGTTATGACAACCTCGCTTTAATAGGAGAGGAAGTTAGTATTAGCGTAAAAGCAGAGCGGGCCAAGATCTTTCCCTTTCGAACTGACTTAAAGAAGCAAGACATCCACTACTACTTAGGCACAAGGTTCCTAGGAAAAGCGGTGACTAAAAAAGAGGGTGTAGCAAAGCTTAAGCACCGTTTTAATAAAAAAGGCCTCTATAAAATTAAGTCTATTATTAGCCCTACATCTAAGTATAAAGCAGATGCCACTGACAATAGGATCTTAGTTGCTGATGAAAACAGCCCTATCTTGATAACTGATGTTGATCATACAATCGCCGATATATCTGGAAGAGACTACCTAACAACTGATGATGAATTAATCCCAGAGCTTAGTGGTGCTTCTAAAATATTGAATAGGCTTAAATCAAACTTTCTAATTCTCTATGTAACTGCAAGAGATGATTTCTTCATTAAAAGGTCGAAGTTTTGGCTTGATTATAAAGCTTTTCCAAAAGGACCGACTTTCTTTTGGGACTTTGGTTTTTGGAATGATGTACCAAGCAATCATGGCGAGTATAAAGAGGAATTAATTAAAAAGCTAAAGAAGAAGCATAAGAAGATTCTTATTGGTGTAGGAGATAAGCCCCATGATATGCGCGCTTATCGTAATAATGGGCTCCGTGCCTATTATATAGGACTTCCAGGATTTGATTTACCAAAAGGAACCATCAAAGTTAAGTCATGGGCCCAGATAGAAAAACACCTCAAGGCTAATCCAATAGGCACTTTGGCCTTTGATCCTAATCCCTAAGAAGCTGCCTTTCTGTGTTTTAAGTTAGTTAGCCTCCTAAAGCCTGTAAAATGTTCAGCAAATTTTACAATTTCGCCATGTCGAATTGCATTGTTTTCCTAAGCTAGGTAAAAGCCAACTAGTTAAAAATACCAGACCCCGAGGCCACTTTTGAAAACTAAATGTTCACCGTTGTTATTGTTGTTGCTCCTGTCCACGCCATTCGTATCGATTGCCGAAACTGCTGATTCAAACAAATTCTATATTGATAGCTTCTCATACGAAGATCATGTTTACTCTCAAAGTAAGAAAACTGAACTTGGAGATCAAGTTGAGATAGAAGTTGCGGCAAAGTATATCTATAAGCCTGGAACTTATGCACGGTTTCGCTTTGAAACATCGCCGGAAGATAATAGAGAAAACAATGAATCCTCTAAGTTTGAATTCTTTTTAAGTCATAAATACGAAACAGTAATGTTCAACTTAGACCTAGAGCTTCAGACAAATAAGTCAACAAATGGTGGAACCAGCATTGGACTTGACCTTGACTCAGAATACACAAATATAAAATGGGAAATCAATAAGAACTTTACCTTCAGCTTCTTTCCTTTCAATTTTGACGGAGAAGTTGGTGAAGAGTTTAGAACTTGGGATGTAACGAGAGTAAAGACTATTGAAGGAGCTCCTACAACTGTCTCAAATTCTCCTACTGGTAGTGAAAAGATAGTGGAAAAGACTATTCCTGGATTTGTTCTAAATATCAATCCAGGCCTTGTTGATGGACTTGGGCTTTATGTTGGTTTTGGTATCGCTTCATATTTCTACCCAACAAATACTGACTTTGATCTTTTAAGTAATACTTCTGTAACTTCATGGGAAAGAAAAGAAGATAGAGGTTATAAATTTGGAGTTAACTTAAAGAGGGAAGTTCTAGACTTAAAACTTGAGTTTGTAGGTCATGATCAGGCAAAAGAAACAGGGGCTCTCTTAGAGTATGCTGGGTCTTTTTACCTCATTTCTAAATTAGATAAACTAGTCTTTGATACTGAACTTACGATGAGTAAAGCAGGGGAGAGACCATGGTATACACCTCGTGGGACGACTTGGTTTGAAACGACTTCTCCTTTTCGAAAGGTCTACTCAGACTTCTTTGGAAACAATAAACAAGACTGGATTGGTAAGACTGACTTCGCCGCAGGGGCCAGAGTTGGTTATGAAATGGGGGATGTAACACCCTATCTTCTTTTTAGATACCAAGGAAAGAACTTTGTCTTCGTTGAGAATGAATCAGCTCACCTTTTAAGAACAGCTGATGAATCCCTCTCCCACGGAGGCTTAACACGACTGGGAACAGGAGCTTATCTCTCTTATGGTAAGTGGGTCGTTAACCCTGAATTTGAAATACGAAATGCAAAGAATCCTGTCTTTGGAAATGCATCAGACGTTAGAACAAATCGCCTCCTAAGCACTTTTAAGAAAACAGATTACTTAATTACACTTTTTGTTACTTATGATTTTGATGGAAGAAATCTTTTTCTCCCTTAAGGAAATAAAATGAAACAGTTTATCGCAATAACTTTTCTTCTTTTGAGCCTCTTTAGCTGTTCTGATAGTGGTGAGGTGCTTATTACTAAGCCTGACTCAAAAGAAGTTTCTGCTCTCAAAATTGAGTTACAAGAACTTGAGACGGCCCTTGCTGATGATCTTATCATGGGAAATTCAACATCTGACGAAGTATCCAATATCAAGGACTATCTTCTTCTGATTAGAGTATTAAGTATTCGTTTAAATGAACAACCAACGGATAAAATGGCCACGACTGAACTTTTTAAGATTCTTAAGAAGATAGAGGCTTTTCCTTTTACCCCAAGAGACGCTGGTCTTTTTGAGAACCTTATCTTTAGGTTAAGGGTAATTCTTGCTACTTATTCCTCCATTCAGGGAATGGACTTAGCTGGTCTTGAATGGGGTCTTTATAACTTTAAGTTCGCAAGAACACTTGACCCATATAAGACAATCAAAATGTTTGAAAAGTCTCCTATTTGGAAATTCGGTTCTGGTGGTGGGCATAACTTTGCAAAAGTAGAATCAAGAGGAGTTCAAGCTGATTCATGGCTTTTTTCACCGGTTTTAAACCTCAAGGGATCTAATAAGCATCAATTTGTTTTAACCCACACAGTAAGAAACCCTGAATGGGAGAACTTTAAGGTGTTAATCTCTACTGACTACACTGGAGATGATCCAGAATTAGCGACTTGGGATGAGATTGTCGTTAAGCCCACTAGGAATGTTGCTCGCAATCAGTGGGTAAATCTAGTAACAAACTCAATTGACCTCTCTAAATACTCTGGAAAAGAAATCGTTATAGGTTTTAAGTTTATGGCGAATGAGAAAAGTAATTCTGTTTGGGAAATCCTGGGATTAGAAATCAAAGGAACGGGAGTCGCTGTAAGCTCTACTGATTTAGAGATAAGCTTTGAAACTCCTAGCGAGGGCGGCGAATAATGAAGCTCTTTGTCCTTCTCTTAATTCTTATAAATCTTCAAAGCTGCTCAGATAAGAGCTACAAGTATGACTTTGGAGAAACGGTCCTAGCGACCAGTCAAAAAGAGTTAGGATCAAATTCTGCTAGTTTACTTATGGGTAATGCTATTAGAAGTGAGCATGATTTAGATGTTGTATTATTCCCAAGTGACCTTCTCGTAGATAGTCAGTTTGGAATGCTTAGAGCACAGATGAATGCTTCAGAGCTTGATAAGGTCCTTGGGATGTATGACTTAGGTGGGCCTAAAGATGACTTTCAAATTGGAAGAATGAGCGGAAAGCAGATAAAAAAATTCCTCCTCTCACGTAATCAAAGGGCCAACAAGGCAGACCTTCATACAGTAGGGGTTAATTATAAACTTGAGTTAAGAGGCGGATTGGTTGAGAGCTTTGGGGTTTCTGGAGAGTTTGGAGAAGCACTGGATTTAAATAAGGTTTATAAAGTTGCTATCAGTGATTATTTCTATTTTAATAATGCTACCTTCCCTGGTTATTTCTACGGAAACGCCCTCAATAGAGATTTTTCTTATGTAAGAAAGATGATCTCAGCTAGAAATTCCCTAAAGAATTACTTATCAAAATTAAATAAGCTTCCTTTTCTAAAATATAAAAACTCAATTGTAATAAGAAAAAAGGGAGTAGATCTAGGCTTTAAAGAGATCTATGAGATTCAAGGAATCAGCCATAAATCAAAATTTGTAGGGGATATCGTTAGAACCAAAGGCATTGTTACGGCCCTTGGGAATGTGGAGCGTTTCCCTAAAGGATTTGAATTTTATATTCAATCTAAAAAAGGTGATAAGGATTTTAGAACTTCTAATGGGATAAGGGTCTTTGTAGATAAAGATGAAAACAACTTAAGCCTAGGTGATGAAGTAGAAGTCTCAGCAGTCGTTTACGAAGAGATGACCGGAAGTAAGCTTAGCCGAACTTCTCTTATGGAAGTTTCAAGTATTAAAGTTATCAGTAAAGGCAACACTCTTCCTGCCCCAGCTCTTTTAGGAGTTGATGGACGTGATATTCCTCAATCTAAAGTTTCTACTTGGAGTGGAGACCTCAACGAGAAGCCAAGCCTTAACTTAAATGATGGGATTGATTTTTGGGAAAGTTTAGAAGGAATGAGGCTTCAAATCAGAGACCCTAGAGTTGTGGGTTTTAGAGGCGGCTATGAAGAGTATGACTCAACAAGACCAAAAGACTATTTAAACCTTTATGTTATAGCAGATGGAAACGAAGAGGTCAGTCACCCTACTTGGAAAAATGGGATAATGATCGACCCTATTGCTGGAGATTTTAACCCGGAGATCGTGCAAATCTTATCTAACCATTTAAGTAAAGGTATTCCCAATAAGACCTACTTCAATGTAGGAGACCTAATTGAAGGCTCAGTTACTGGCGTCTTAACTTATGACATGAACATCTTTGGAGACGGTGAATTTAGTATTGTCTTACCTGAAGTACAAAACGTAATGGTTGATGGTCATATAGGAGAAGGGGAAGTTCGTTTAGAAAACCGTCCTCAATCAAAACTTGAGCCAACTGAGGATCATTTAACGATTGCTACTTTTAATATTGAGAACCTAAGTTCCAATCAAACAGCAAGAATTAAAAGAGTAGGGATGGCCATAAAGACCACCTTAAAATGCCCTGACGTTGTTAATTTAGTTGAAGTTCAAGATGACAATGGAGAAGACTTCACAGGTGGTGCTGGTGCCTCTGAGACCATGAAGGCCATCGTTGACTCAATTGAGTGTGGAGAAGGCTTTGATTATAGATCTTTAAACATAGACCCTCTTAATCATCATGAAGGTGGAGTGCCAGGTGGGAATATTCGTGTCGCCATGATTTACAATGCCAAGAGGTTAGGCTTTGAGAGCAGACCTGCTCCGGGACCTTTTTCTGATACGAAGATCCTAGACAACGGATCAATTAGTTATAACCCTGGAAGAGTCTTTCCTAATTCAGATGCTTTTAGGGGAACAAGAAAGTCAATTATTGCAGAGTTTACTTTTAAAGGTGAGAAGGTCTTTGTTATCGGGAATCACTTTAATTCAAAACTTGGTGACTCTAAGGCATGGTCTGCGATTCAACCTGTAACCCTTGGCTCTGAAAACAGAAGAGCTAAGTTGGCCATTAAGATCAATGAGTTTGTAACGAACCTTTCTTATAAAAACCCTGAAGGAAATATAGCGGTCGTCGGTGACTTCAATGCTTACATGACTGAAATGCCTATGCGTATCTTAGAAGGAAATATTCTTAAGAACCTCATGACCTTTGGAGATCTGTGGCCTATTGAAAAGAGGTACACAACCAACTTCAACGGTAGTTCACAAGCGCTTGATTATATCTTTGTGAATGAGAACCTACTTAATAAAGAGCCAGAATTTGAAGTTCTTCATATAAATTCAGACTATATGGGTCGCTTATCAGATCACGACCCTTTGATTTCAAGATTTAAATTTTAATTCAGCGCTATTGTCTTTGATCATTAATTGACACTGAGACAATGGCGCCTCTAAAAGCGAGATGGTCCCAAGACCATGGTGCTCTCTATAGCCGAGGGCCATATCCGAATAGGCCCCAAGGGCCGCTAAGGTTAAGTGACCCGCTTCAGATTCAAAAGTAGAGCTGATAACAACTCGCTTTCCTAATTGCTTAGCTATTTTTATCAATTCAATTGTATTTCCAAGCCCTAATGCGCTTGGTTTTAAAACAAAGGTCGTAACTTGTTTTAATTTCCAAAGCTCATCGTCTAAGACAGACTCGTCCAGGGCAAAACGCTCATTTGGAAAGTTGATCATTAGCTTAGGGTTCTTAAACGGGTCTTCAAAGTAGTCATAATCTTTTAGATCACTTGTAAGTTCTTTAAAGCTTTCAAAATCTAATGACCTATTTGAGTCGAGTCTTATCTTTTTTGAATCAATATTTTTTAAAAGCTTTTTATCAAGAGCAACGTCCTGTCTTCCAATCTTTATCTTTGTGTAGGACAGGCTAGGTCCGTCTTTAGAAAGGGATGGATCAAAGTAAGGGCTTAGGTAAATGGTACTGCTAAGTTTCTCTTTGTAGTGCGCAAGAAAGATGGCCGATTCAAAAGAGTACTTAACTTCTTCAGGCCATTTAAGATAGTCTTCTGGAGATTTAAAAAGGTCTAAGGCCTCTTTGTAAGTCGTTAGGTGAAAGCCCTTTACTAGGTTGAGTTCGGTCTTAAATTCTTGTTCATCTGCCTTGAAATCTATCTGTAGGACTTCTCTATTATCAAAAGTCTCATTATTAACTTTAATCGATGATTTATACTTGATCTTCACAAGTTCAGTCTTAGAGATGCCTAGATTCATTTAAAAAATCCCATGGACATAACAAAGCAGAGGATGAAAAGGTACTTTCCAGTTGTCGCTAGGGCCTTATTTAACTCTGAACTAATAGGGTCTTTAAGAATCCTTAACCAGGTCCCATAATGCCTAAGGAATAAAAATGCTCCTAATAAAAAAACATAATTGTGATAAATAAAGAAAAGAAAAAGAGGAATCATTGACGACATAAAGATGCCAAAGATGACTAAGTACCTAGCCTTTTCTTCACCAATTATAGTCGCTATTGTCATCTTTTTATTTTCCGCATCGTTTTTATTATCTCGAAGATTATTAATCGCCATTAAGCTTAGTGAGACAAAACCAGGAATGAATCCTATGAAGACAGGAAGCCAATCAAAGGACTTTGTGATGATAAAATATGTTCCCCAAACGGGAACAGGTCCAAAGAAGATAAGGGCCAAGACTTCACCTAGAGCAAAGTAGCTTAGAGGAAAAGGACCTCCTGTATATAAAAAGGCCATGGCCAGTGAGGTCAGTCCAATTATGATGATGGGAAGACCCGCATGCTTCATTAGAATTATTCCTAATAAGAAGGCAAAAAGAAAGACTAGGATGATTCCCCTTTTTAATTCAGACCTTGAAAGCCAACCCATTTGAGCTGCTCTTTTAGGGCCAAGTCTTTCATCACCATCAAGACCTCTTTCACTATCAAAGAAGTCATTAACTAGGTTAGTTCCTATTTGCAATAGGATGGCACATAGTGCGGTTAGAATAATATAAGGTAAAGCGATCTTAATCTGCTCTATGGCCGCTAGGGAAGTCCCAAGTAAAACAGGGCCTATTGAGGCAGGTAGAGTCTTAGGTCTTGCGGCTAAGGCCCATGCTTTAGGTTTACTAATCATAATTTAAGAGTCTTTAAGTGTTCGTAAACGGCCAGGTTCTCTGCTTGATCTACACTGGCTTCTATGAGGCAAACTTCTTCGTTCATTACGGCCTTTTTAAAACTGTCTTCAAATTCTTTAATATTAGAGGCCTTAAAATAAGTGATGCCTAACCACTCACTAAGCCCTTTGAAGTCTCTTTCATGCTCAGTCTTAATAAGAGGAAGGGTTTCTTTATCTTGAGAAATAGGGAGGTGATCAAAAATCCCTCCGCCTTTATTGTTAACCACAATATTGATAAGTGGGATCTTAATCTTAGAAAGCATTAAGAGTGATCCTAAATCGTGCATAAAACCAATATCACCATGAACAAGTACAGTCTTTAAATTGGACTCCTCAGCAAATCCTAGGGCAGCAGCATTAAATCCTTCGATTCCACTTGCGCCTCTATGGGTGAGGACCTTTATCTTTTTGTTGTGAGTCTTGGTGCTGGCAAAAGCATCAAAGGATCTAATGGTCGTTGAGTTTCCTAAGTAAAGAGCAGAAGGGCTTGGCATCAACTCGATGATTCTTTTTGAAATGACAGGAAAGCTAAAGGGACTTTTTTCAATAACTTCTTCTTTTTTCCCAATGATATCCTTGCAATCAAAAGTAAAAGGGGTCAGTTGATTTAGAAATCCCGTCTCCGTTGCTATCTTATAGAACTCATCGAGGGGCATCTTTAATTCCCACTTAGGAGAGTCCGCAGGGTGAGTATAGAGGTTTTCATTACCAACAAGAAGAACTTCTGTTTTTGGTGATGACTTTAGAAAATTATAATAGTGCTTAGATACGAGGCGACCACCTAGATGGATGATCTGCTCTGGCCTATTTTCTTTTAAAAGGGCGCTGACTTCAGGGTGCTCAAAGCTAGGAAGGATCCTTTGGTGGTCTATATCTGAAAACTTTAGACCTGATCCAATATCTATGAGGCAAGGAAGGTTGCTTGATCTTACTAGCTCGGCCAATAGCTCGGTGGATTGAAATTCAGGCGTAGGGCCTAAGACCAATAAGGTCTTCTTCTCTAAAGAGAGCTGTGGAAGGCTTAATTGAGAGCTGTTTCTTTTTAAGAATTCAGTGAATCTAACTTCTCCAGCTTTCTTTCGATATTCACTAGATGTATTATCAACTTGTTGATCTAGAGGCTCTTCAAAGGGAAGGTTTATATGAACAGGACCATTATGAGAGTGTTCGGTTAGGAAGCGGCTTAGCTTATCGGTTAATTCTTGAGGGCTAGTAGACTCTGAAGGAACTTCAAGGTCTAGCTCTGCTCGGATAAAGCTACCATACATATTTTGTTGCTTTATTGATTGATTATCACCAGCTTCTACAAGCCTCTTAGGGCGATCAGCTGAAAGGATTAAAAGAGGGATATTGCTCTGAAAAGCTTCGATCACTGCTGGCATATAGTTTGCCATGGCCGTGCCGCTGGTACACACCAAGACTCCTGGTTTACCACTGGCCTTAGCATATCCTAGGGCCCTATAGGCCATAGATCTTTCATCAATACCAGAATAGGTTTTTATTCTTTCTTTTCCTGTAACTGCACTAAGAAGGGGAGCGTTTCTTAATCCTGGCGAAGTAAAATAGGATTTAATACCTTTGTGATAAAAAGTTTCAACAATAAGGGTAGACCAAATCCTATTTATATTCCCACAGCGTTCTACATCATACATTGAACGCTCCGAATCTTATCACTAGTCTCTGTCCATTCTTTTGCAGGCATGCTGCCTTTAACAATGCCAGCTCCTCCGTAGAAGTGGATGGTATCATCAACAACTAACATGGACCTGATTCCTACTGCGAATTCAGAGTATTGGCTTGAGATCCTACCGATAGGAGCTGCATAGAAGCCCCTTTGCAGGTTCTCATTCCTAGAAATAAAATCTAAGGCCTCTTCTTTTGGATAACCTCCAACAGCTGGTGTTGGGTGAAGGGTGTCTATAAGGACTCTGTTGCTAATCTTTTTAGTTAGCTTTGCCTTAAACCTAGAATGAATATGATAGAGGTTTTTAAGTGAAAGGACTTCTTCTTTAAAAAGTTCACTTACGTCCTCAGTGATATCTAAGAGCTTCTCTTTAATATAGTTTGAAACAAACCTATGTTCTTCTAAATCTTTAGTTGATTGAAGAAGGTCAGCTCCTTTATTGTCTTTATCTACTTTCAAGGTTCCAGCAATAGAGTCAACTACAACTATATCCTTATGTTTTGAAAAAAGTTTTTCTGGAGTAAAAGAGATAAACGATGCCCCATGCTCTGAATGATAAAAGAATTGGTAAAGATTTGCTGAAGACTTGAAGTCACAAAATAGTTTATGGGCATCAATTTCTTTTTCATAGGTGACGCTTTGACTTCTGGCCAAAACAACTTTCTTTAAGGTCTTTTGATCAAGTTCTGTGAGTCCGTCTGTTATGAGCTTTGTCCAATGGTCTTGATTTTGAATATCTAAATTTTCATTGCTGCCTAAGTTATTAGGGTTTCTATGGATAAAGCTAAAGAGGTCTTCGATTTCAGTAAGAAGGTTCATCTTTAAAAGAGCTTCCTCACTTTCCGCCTTCGAAATATTGATCCTTAAGAAGGTCTTCTTATTTTCTTTAATGATGACGATTCTAGGGAGGAAGATAAAATGATTTTGAAAGTCTTCCCATTCATTATTAAGAGGACTTGAATTAGTAAAAGGAAGAGCGCCCATAAAATCTAATTTAGGGTTCTCACTTAAGAGGTCTTCTATTTCATCGAGCTCAAGATCATTATTATAAAAACTTAGCTCTTTCATGCCTAGGATCTCGCTTCCTGTAGGGGTCTTGAAATAGCAAGTGGTCACATCTTTAAGAAAGGGAATCAGTTCTTTAATTGAGCTTAAAGAAATCTGAGTTTCAAAGGTGTTGAAGGATATATCAGTGTGCTCTAATTCTTTTAAGAATCGATTGACCTCAGTTATGACCTGTTCTTTTAATTCGTAAAACTCAATCATAATGAATTACTCAGCGTCTCCAATATAGAGGGAAGCAATGCCAAAGCTTAAGGGAACTATTCTAATATTCTTAAGCCCTGCGATTTGCATCATGTCAGTAAAGTCTTTGCCGTAGGGAAACTCTTCAACTGATTCATTCAAGTAGGTATAGGCGTCTTTGTTTTTACTTAAGGCATTTCCTATAAACGGGAGAATATGCCTGAAATAAAGAAGATATCCCCATCTGATGATAAAGTTCTTAGGAAGGCTAAACTCCATGATCATGGCCCTTCCGCCGGGCTTTAAGACCCTCTTCATATTGATTAAAGATTCTTGAGGGTTTGGAAAGTTTCTGATTCCAAAAGCGACTGTGATGACATCTGCTGATTTATCTTCTTTAGGGATGCTAACCCCGTCGCCAACTTCAAGAGAAACTTTATGAGTTAACTTTCTTTTAGATGCTTTTGTTTTAGCATATTCAAGCATGCCTTCACTTAGGTCCATGCCGATAACTTTTTCTATCCTAGGGTCTTTGGCCAAAGTTAAGGCAACGTCTCCAGTACCGGTAGCGAGGTCATAGGCGACTAGGTTTTCTCTTGAAGGTAAATTAGAGATAAAGTTTCTTCTCCAAAGAACATCAATTCCTAAACTTAAGAAGTGATTGAGAAAATCATAGGTAGGTGCGATATCATCAAATATCTTCCAGGATTCTGGTTTTCTACTCTTTACTGTGGTCATTAGCGCGCCTCGTAATATTCATTTAAATTTTTGTTTTTTTACCTATTATTACGCGAAGTTTCAAGAACCTATGGTGTGATTCTAGGCTTTGTTTAATTTACTTTGGTGGCCATAGGTGTTACAAAAGTCTTAATCAACAATGGATAATGCTAAGTGTTAGAAACATTTTTACAAGAAATTCCGGCACAGGCCCTCGGTAAGGCCCAAGACATCAACTTGGACATCCCTTACGAAAAATGCAACGAAGAAATCAATCATCTTTTAGGGAAGACTGTTCTCTTAGGTGGGAAGAGGTTACGTCCTCTTTTAACTTATCTAATGGGGCGCTTCTTTGGCGTTGATGATGAAAAGTTAGATGCTTGTGCTCAAAGTATTGAGATGGTTCATGCTGCTTCTTTGGCCCATGATGATGTTGTTGATAATGCTTCAACTAGAAGAGGAAGAGACTCCATCAATGCTGCCAGCTCAAATAAGCATGCTGTCCTAGCAGGGGATTATCTCTTAGCCTCAGTGATCATGAACCTATGTAAACAAGACATGCCCATTCTTGTTTCTGAGATGTCACGAGTGATCATGGACCTCGCTGAAGGCGAGTGGATCCAGCTAGAGGCCATAGACAAGAAAAACTATTCCGTAGAACTTATTAGAAATATAGCTCTTAAGAAAACCGCCTCAGTCATGAGTTGGTGTGCTGTTTCTCCAGCGATCCTCTCTCATCAAAGCGAGGAAGTTATCTCTTTAGCAAGAGATTTTGGAGTGCACTTAGGATTAGGCTTTCAACTAATGGATGATACTTTGGATTTTGGTGGCGCTTCTCAAAAAGATGCAAACCTTGATTTAGAAAATGGTGTTATCTCAGCCGTCTATTTTGAATGGCTTCAAAACAATCCAAGTAAATTTGAGGCTTTTAAAAATGGTGAAAGCTTTAAAGACGTTTTTACTGGTGAAGGTATCGATCAGGCCATCGCTTCAATTAAGTCACAGGCCCATGCTAACTTAGATAGGGCCGATGAAATTCTTCATGAACTAGCAAGAAAAGTTAAGACGGAAAAGTCGTTTGAAGAACTAGAAAAAGACTTAAAGCCTCTCTCTTTTATCTTAAGATTTATTGGTAGAAGAGACTTCTAATTACCTTGAACTTTTTCATCCACGCTCATTCCAACACATTTAGGAATATGAACAAAAGCGTCTTTTAGACCGCGCTTACATCTTTCATTGCCACCAAAAGTGTGGCGAGGAAGAGCACGCCTAACTGATTTTTGATAGAGGGTTTTATCTTTTGAATATTCTTTTTGGTTGATGGCCTTCTTTAAAGCAACTTTAACCACACAGTCTTTCCACATCTTCGAAGGATCTCTTTTATAATCAAGCTTGAAGTAAAGATCACCAACATTCATCTTATTTCCGTTAACAAAGGATTGAACCTTGTAGCCCTTATCGGCCAAGATCTCATGGGCCTGTCGATTTAAGAAATCATCTGACTTATTGAATCGAACCCTACAATCTATGTGCTTCATTTCATAAGCCTGAAGACTAGGGATTGATATCAAATATACTAAGAAGGTTAACAGTACTTTCATGGGAGAAATTCCTTATAGTCAGCCTTGCAGGCGTTTTCTACTTCTTCAACAGTCTTAGGAATAGAAGCAGTAAGGTTTTCAATCCCATCTTTAGTGATCAGGATATCATCTTCAATACGAACTGAGAGACCCCTATATTGCTCTGGGACCTCTTGATCGTCTTTAGGGATGTAAAGACCAGGTTCAACGGTAAAGACCATTCCTGGGGCTAACTTTACTACATCCCATTGCTCATCAAGGGCAGGGCATTGATCATGAACATCAAGGCCTAGCCAGTGACCTGTTCCATGAGGATAGTACTTATGAAACTTATTTTCTTTTATAATATTATCTTTCTCGCCCTTTAAGATGCCAAGTTTAAGCATTCCCTCTACAAGGACTTCGCAAGCGTGAGCGTGGATTTCTTTTAAGGTCTTCCCGGGACCTGCAAAAGCTAAGCAGCTTAACTGAGAATCTAGGCAGATTTCATAAAGTTCTTTTTGTGCTTTTGTGAATTTACCGTTTGCTGGGAAGGTTCTCGTTACATCACTTGCGTAAAGGTCAAACTGACATCCAGCATCGATAAGAAGAGTGTCTCCGTCAGAGATAGCTTGATCATTTTCTACATAATGGAGGATCAAACCATTTTCACCGGTGGCCACTATATTGTCATAAGCATTTCCATCGCCACCATGAACTTGAAAAAGGTATTCCATTAAGGCCTGAACTTCTTTTTCATTCTTACCGGGTGCAGAGAAGGCCATGGCCGCTCTATGGGCCTTATCTGTAATCTTGGCTGCAGATCTCATTTGCTCTATTTCATAGTCAGACTTAATTAGCCTAAGGCGTCCAACAAGCTCACTTAGATCCATTGTTTTAAGAGGTCTAGCGTCTGTTGATTTCCTATTTCTTCTCAAAGCTTTAAGCGAGTCTAAGATTGTAGGCCAAAGAGTTTCACCTTCATAAAAATCATATGAAACCGTATCGTGACCAGTTAAGAGCTTTGGAAGCATTGTCTTAAATTCTGAGATTTCAAAACATTGATCTACGCCAGAAACTTCTTTTGCTTTCTCAGTCCCTAGTCTAAGACCAGTCCATTGTTCCATCTTGGGGTCTTTAGGTCTTACAAATAAAGTCGTAACAGCTGTTTTACCCTTAGGAGTTATGACAAAGAAAGCATCAGGTTCATGAAGACCTGTTAAGTAGAAAAAATTACTATTTTGCCTAAAAGGAAATTCGGTATCATTGCTCCTGACCTGGTGGGTAGAGGCTGCAAAGACAGCAGCAGCTCCATCAAGATTTTCGATTAGAGCTTCTCTTCTTTTTCTTAACTCATTAAGATTCATCTATATTCCTAAGGAAGTAGTGAGATAACTCTCTCTTTTCCGATTGTTCTAATAAAGCCAGCTAGCTTTGGACCTTTTTCCCTTGAGATAAGAATATTATACATCATAGGGAAGACTTCTTTTGGCTCGAGTTCATTCTTATGAAGGAGCTCATACATCTTTTCGTGGAGGTCTTTATCAGTTGAAATATTATCCCATTCATTGCCGAGTAATTCTTTAAGACCTGCTAGGTACTGACCTTGTTTTTCATCAGGCTTAATATCTGGTGTGCTTGGGTTGATTTGAAACTTAAAGTCTTCTGGGGCGTAGTTCTCTAACCAGAAAAGGGCCCTTTGGCTTCTTTCATTAAAACGTCTTTCATCGCGCTCGTTCTTGATCTCATCAGCATAAGCTTCTCTTGCTTTAGAAATATCACCGTCATTGATCTGAAGGATGTTGCATAGATGGCGGAAGCTAGGCTGAAAAGGCATCTCTTGAGGAATGACATCATCACTATTGATCTGTGAGATCTCATAAACTCTTTTGGCCATGTTTACTTTCTTCTCATTGCCAGCTTCTTTACCGTAAACAAGACGCTCTTGGCGGTCGAAATCTTCGTAGGTTTTGATAACATCGAGATCAAAGCTAACTGAGAAATCAACATTTGATTTATAAGAAGCAAAGATCCAGCGAACCATCTCTGGTTCGTAAACATTGAGAACATCGTTAACAGTAATAATATTTCCAGTAGATGAACTCATCTTACCACCAGCGCCTTTGATGCTTACAAAGTCATACTGCAAGTAAACTGGTGCTTGCCAATCATAAACGGCCTTCACAATTTCTTTTGCTGTTGAGAATGATCCTCCTTGAGACGAGTGATCCTTGCCTCCTGGCTCAAAATCAACCTTTTCAAAAGCCCATCTCATAGGCCAGTCAATTCTCCATGGAAGCTTGACTCTTGAAGTAGTGTTCAAATCTTCATTTCCAGAATGCCCACAAGCAGAGCAATCATAAGAGATGGCCTCATTTGCGTATTGAATGTTCTTTATATCGTGATCCGTATTACATTTTTCACAATAAACTGAAACTGGTTGCCACTCAGACGCTAGGGGAGTTGTTCTATGTTCATTTAAGATTGAAGCGATTGCATCTCTATTCTCTAGGGCTTTTTTAATGCCTTCTTTATAAGTTCCTGCCCTATATTGACTGGCTTGATAGATAGGCTCTACTTCTACTCCGACTTTTTTAACCTGAGCCTCATAGGCCTTTTCTTGATGAGAAGCATAGGACTCATGCTCTCCGTAGGGATCAGGGGTATCAACAATAGGCTGGTACATATATTTTTTTAATTCTTCCTGCTTAGGCATATTCAAAGGAACTTTTCTAAAAGTATCGTAGTCATCCCAGCTAAAGATAAAGCGCACTTTCTTGCCACGTTTTCTAAGAGCGCGGGCCACGAAATCAACAGTAATGGTTTCTCTAAAGTTACCAAAGTGAACAACTCCTGAAGGAGTGATCCCACTGGCCAGAACATAGGAGTCTTTATCGCCAATTTGTTTGATAATTCTATCGGCCGTAAAATCGGCCCAATGGACGGGTCCAGCGTTATTATTCTTTTCGGCCATGGTGCTCTCCTTAATTCTTTCTTTTTATTTTTTCCAACCTATCAAACCTGCGATAATGCGTAAATTATGATAATCGTGTATGCCACATCGTGTCTATGTAATTCTTAAGAGGGCCTTTGCAAGCTTAGGTGTTTAGGCATACTATTCACTTATGATTGCAATGTTATTAAAAGGTCTTATTTTTTATTTTCTCTTTGTCTTTATAAGAAATATCTTCTTTGGATATAAGAGTTATCAGCGAGTAAAAGAAGGAATGAACCCCGGTGTAAAGCCAGGTCCAAGGCAGAGAACTGCTCATTCAGATGATGTCTTAGAAGCTGAATATAGAGTCATCAAAGACTAGCCTGCCTCAAATTTGGGGAAAATGTGAGTTTTCCTTCACATTTCAAGCAAGGCACTCCTCTTCATTTTTTGACCTAAGTCTCCAAAAATTGGGAAATTTTAAGAATTTCACAAAGTATGCTCCGAGCTTCGGGGATAATGATTAGGTATCAATCACTCTGGAGTAGCTGATGAAAAATGCAAATGTCTTAATTGTTGGAAACCAAGAAAACATGAGTGAAGTCTTCTTGGACCAGGGGATGACGGTCATTAAGGTGGCCTGCTTAGAGGAAGCTAGAGAGGCCCTTAAGAGCTATAGCTTTGATGTGGTTGTTACTGATGTAACGGTCCCGATGATGGATGGGCTAGAGATAGCAAAGCTTGTGTATTCAGAACTCCCTGTGGTGGCCATAAGTAACAATAGTGATCACTCGGGAAGATTCAGCAATATCTGTGACTGTATTATTGAAAAACTGGACATTGAAGACAGGCTTTATTTTGCGGCCCTAAAGGCCATCGAGCGCAGGAATATGGGTATTGCATTTGCCGCATAGAGTCATCAGTAACTTAGCTAATATCCTGAAAATATAGGCCTTTTCACTAAGGAAAGTTTACCTACAGTATTTACTAGGCGCGTTGAATATCATAGATCTACCTCTTAAACATGAGGGAGAGACCATGAAGCCTGCGCACTTTATTAGAGCTATTTTAGCCGTTTCCATTTTATCCGTTTCAGCACCATCATATTCAGGGCCGATGTTTAAGAGGCTAGTTAAAGAATATAAGATTGGAAAATATGAAGACCAGAGCTTTTGCTATATTGATGGGGCAGGAAATTTAAAGGGCAACAATCCTCAGATTAAGATCCGTCTTGCTAGTGTCTCAAAGATCTACACAAGCTTTTGGGCCTTAAGCCGTCTTGGTCCTGACTATCAATACGAAACAAAGTTTTATGTAAAAGATAAGAAAATGCATATTGTTGGGTCTAAAGATCCAATCTTTGATGATAGAAAAGTATTCTATCTTTTAAGTCAGTTCAATGAGCTTGGAATTAAGAAGCTCGATAAAATCACCTTTGATAAAAATCTTCTTGTTTTTCCTAACAAGAAAAATGCAAGTGAAGATAATTCTCATACGACTTCTGATTATCAAAAATACCTTAACACTTACTTCAATACTAAGAAGTGGAGTGAAGGATACTATGATGAGTACTTGAGGCTAAGAAGAATTGCTCCTCAAAATAATGATCAAATCGAATTGATTGAAAAACCTGAGTTTAAGGTTTCTAAGATTGAATTTTCTGAAGAAGCTCCTTTTGATCTAGAAGGATCTGATGTTACGACTTACTCAATTAAGTCGCTCCCTCTTTATAAATACTTAAAGTTTGTAAATATCGTCTCTAATAATTATATTCCTGAAAAACTCTTTGAGCAGTTATCAGAAAAAGAAGATGTGAATGACTTCTTAGATGAGGCCATCGGGATTGATAGAGAGAAGATCAAGCTTTATACAGGGTCAGGTCTAATGTCATATGACGATGAAGGAACTCGTTTTGATAATTACTCTACTTGTGAGATGACAATTAAGATGATGATCGAACTTAAAAAGATGGTTGAGGCCAATGGGCTCTTTATCCATGACGTTATGGCAGTTCCTGGCGCTGATGGCGGAACTTTTAGAAGAAGACGTTTTAGTA
Organism: Sulfitobacter sp.; assembly: GCA_047630275.1. Lineage (GTDB taxonomy): Bacteria > Bdellovibrionota > Bacteriovoracia > Bacteriovoracales > Bacteriovoracaceae. The sequence continues at coordinate 1,702,822 of JBLHVN010000001.1, forward strand.
TTCCAGAGTTAACAAATGCTTTTGTTGCTAAGACGGGAACTCTATATCATACAGTGGCCCTAGCAGGTATGCTTTCAACAAATATTGGGCTTCGATACTTTGGTATCTTTAATCAAACTGAAGAGATCTGGTCAGCAAGAAAGCTGCAAGATGAAATTGTTCTTCAGCTTTTTAAAGACTTTCAAGGACCAGTTAAGTTCCCATATAGAAAAGAAGGCTTTTGGCCTGCGGCAGGTCCTTTAGAAGTGATCAATGAATCTTCGCCTTCTGCTCTAGTTGAGGTTATGTAGTGAAGATTGTTTCCTTAATTATCTGTGCGCTCCTTCTTGGGAGCGCAAAGCTAAGCCGTGTTGATAAGAATCTAAAATTAGGAATTTTAAAGAACTCTCCTTCTATGGTTAGTGAGTCCCTAAAGATGGGGGCAAATGCCAATCAAGAGGTAAGCCCCGGGCGAAGCCTTCTTATGGAAGCAAGCTTTAAGGGTCGCTTCACTGAAGTTAAAGAACTCATAAAAGCAGGGGCTAAGGTTAATTACATAGGTTCAAAGAAAGAGACCGCCCTTCTTCAAGCGGTAAAAGGGGAGAATCTAAAAGTGGTTAAGCATCTTGTAGAGCAAGGAGCATTAATCAATCATGCCGCAAAATCAGGCACGACAGCTTTAAAGAGCGCAGTATTAAGTGAGAACATCGAAATAATTAAGTACCTTTTATCAAAAGGCGCTGATCCCACCAAAGAGGGTCTAGGCAAGAAAGACATTAGGTCACTTGCTTTAGAATCAACAAATAAAGAAATTGTTAAGTTATTCAGTAAGAAGAAGTAGACCTACTTCTTCTTTTTCTTATTCCATTTTTCGTTAGCATCATTGATGCCTTTTTCGTACTCAGCAATTTGTTCTGGAGTTAAAGAGCTCACTTCGATGACCTTAGCGCTTTTAAAAGCATTCTTGCCTTGTTCGCACTCATGCTTTGCTCCGTCCATTTCGGCAGGAACATTCTTACGCCCCTCTTTCATCCAATGAATTTCTTTTCCACAAAATTTACAGTTGGCCATTAAATCAATCCTAGTTTTTCTTTTAGTTCTTCATCCGTCATCTCGCCTTTAGCTACTTGAGCTTGCAAGAAAACAAGTGCCTCTTGAGTATCAGCTCGCTTGTCAGCTGTACACACAGACAAGTCTATATGACGTTGGTTTTTTACATGGGATTCTTTAACGATTCTTTTTACGAGTTTGATTGCGTCTTCTGTATTCATCTTAATGTCCTAAATAAGCTTTTTGGATTTCTTCATTTTCAAGTAAGTCTTTGGCGGGTCCTTCCATTCCAATTTCTCCAGTAGTGAGAACATAGGCCCTGTGGGCAATCTTAAGGGCCGCATAGGCGTTTTGTTCAACAAGAAGAATTGTTGTGCCTTTTTTGTTTATCTCAACAATAGCATCAAAGATGGCCTGAACTAAGATAGGAGCGATCCCAAGGCTTGGTTCATCTAAAAGAAGAAGTTTAGGATTTGCCATGTAAGCGCGGGCAATAGCAAGCATTTGCTGCTCTCCACCAGAGAGGGTTCCTGCTAATTGTTTGGCCCTTTCTTTAAGCTTTGGAAACAAAGAACACATATAGTCTCTATCTCTTTGAATCCCGTCCTTATCTCGCCTCAAGAAGGCGCCCATGTCTAAGTTCTCTGAAATCGTAAGATCAGGAAAGACCATTCTGCCTTCAGGAGATTGAGCAACACCTTTAGCGACGATCTTATTGGCCTCTAAAGTATGAATAGGCTCACCCTTAAAAAGGATTGATCCTGAACTTGGCTTAAGTAGACCTGAAATTGTGTGAAGAGTTGTTGTTTTTCCTGCTCCGTTAGAGCCTAGGATAGTGACAATCTCTCCTTCATTTACTTGGAGGTTAATTCCATGGATGGCGTGGATAGCACCATAATGAACATGTAGGTCTTTAACTTCTAACATGGCTGAACTCATTATTTCTGCTCCTCATCTTGGACACCAAGATAGGCCTCTACAACCTTTGGGTTATTCTGAATCTCTGAAGGGTTACCAAAAGCGATCTGCGTTCCATGATCGACTACGTAGATCTTTTCACAAACTTCCATAACAAGTTTCATATCATGCTCGATAAGAAGGATCGCAATTTGAAAGTGATCTCTTACCCAGCGGATAAGACCTGTAAGCTCTTTTGTTTCATTAGGGTTCATGCCCGCTGCTGGCTCATCAAGAAGAAGGACTTTTGGTTTAGTTGCTAAGGCACGAGCAATCTCAAGTCTTCTTTGTTCTCCATAAGGAAGGTTCTTGGCTAAATGATTGGCCTTAGATTCAAGCTTAAAGATCTTTAAAAGCTCCATGGCCTCTTCTTTAAGCCTTGCTTCTTCTGCGTGGAATTTCTTTGTTCTGAAGATTGAGGCGAGAACCCCGTACTTCATTCTAAAGTGGCCTGCTAAGCGGATATTGTCCAAAACAGTTAGGTCCTTAAAGAGCCTAATGTTTTGAAAGGTACGGCAGATTCCATTTTGTGTAATCAAAGCGACATGATCTCCGATAAGAGACTTACCATCTAAGAGAACGTCGCCCTCAGTTGGCTCATAGATGCCAGTGATCATATTAAAGATAGTAGTTTTACCGGCGCCATTTGGGCCGATGACACCAACTAGGTCTGTCTTACCAAGTTTTAGTGAGAAGTTATTAACAGCAACGAGTCCACCAAAGCGCATGGTTAGATTCTTTGTCTCTAAGATAGGTTCCATTACGCTTTCTCCTTTTTACCAAAGAAAGGCAGGCTGATCTCATGTTTTCCAAAGATCCCGCCCGGTCTCCAAAGCATAAGAATGATAAGAAGAAGAGAGTAGATGACCATCCGCCATTCACTAACAGTGTCTCCAAAGAATCTTAAAAGCTCTGGGAGGATGGTAAGGATAACCGCGCCAATAACTGAACCAGTAACAGAGCCGAGTCCTCCAAGGATAATCATAAGAAGAATGATCACTGACCACATAAAGGTAAAGCCATTAGGATGGAGGAACTGGCTATCGTGAGCAAAGAGGGCTCCCGCTATACCAGCAAAACCAGCACCAATGACAAAGGCCATGGTCTTATATTTAAAAGTATAGATTCCCATAGAGTCTGCGGCGATCTCATCTTCACGGATGCTGATGATGGCGCGGCCATGAGTTCCTCTTAAGAGGTTCACGACAAAGACAATAGTGATCACTACCCAAAGGTAGACCCAAAAGAGGTTTGACCATTTAGGAATACCTGTAAACCCACGAGGTCCACCAATTGAATCCATATTCATAATAAAGATTCTAATGATCTCACCAAAACCTAGGGTGGCGATGGCGAGGTAATCTCCACGCAGTCTAAGACAGGGAACTCCAATAAGGACTCCAGCAAGAGCGGCAGAGATAAAACCAATTCCACAAGCAATCAAAAGATTAAGTGAATCTAGGATTGGTGGTGCAAAGTAGACACTATAGGCAGCAGCTGAATAAGCACCAACGGCCCAAAAACCAGCATGACCTAGTGAGAACTGACCACAGATTCCGTTGATGAGATTTAAGCTCACGGCCAATATAATAAAGATTCCACAAAGAAGGGCTAAGTCGGCAATGTATTGACTCATTATACTTTCTCCTTTGTGTTCTTCCCTAAAAGGCCAGAAGGCTTAAAGAGTAAGATTAAGATGAGGATACCAAAAGCAATGGCGTCTCTATAAGTTGAAACCCAAAAACCAACGACAAGGTTCTCTGCTATGCCTAGAACTAGTCCACCAAGGACAGCGCCAGGAATGATTCCAATTCCCCCAAGGACTGCGGCTACAAAAGCTTTTAATCCCGGGATAAGTCCCATCATAGGTTCTACTGAGTTGTAGTACATACCAACTAAGACTCCGGCAGCTCCCGCTAGAGAGGCGCCTAAGAAGAAAGTAAAACTAATGATCTTATTAGTATCAATTCCCATTAACTCTGCTGCATTCTTATCAAAACTTGTTGCCCGCATGGCCTTGCCTGTTCTTGTATGATTTACAAGCCAGTAAAGAAAGACCATTAAGATAAAAGTCGTTGAGATGATGACTATTTGATTTGTTGAGATATAAAGCTCACCAAACTTATAGGTTTGGTTCTCAAAGTCAGTTACTTTAGGAAATGCTTTAGGGTCGGCGCCTATAATATTTTGACCTGCGTATTGAAACAAAAGAGAAGTTCCAAGGGCCGTAATAAGGGCCGGAATTCTTCCTGCATAACGAATAGGTCTATAGACGATCCGCTCCACTGTAATGGCCACAAGTCCCGATCCAATCATGGCACAAGGAAAGGCCATCCAAAGAGGCATCCCGGCGGCTATACAATAAAAACCAATAAAGGCCCCAATCATATAAAACTCGCCATGGGCAAAGTTGATAAGTTTTATGATCCCGTAAACCATGGTGTAACCCAGGGCCACGAGAGCATAGACTGAACCTTGCGTAATACCGTTTAAGAGGTAAGTGGCAAGGTCATAGAAAAAAAACGTCGTTTCTTCGCTCATTAAGGCATAACTTTTTGTTTAAATTTCATGCCAGTTGAAGTTGTCTCTAGAACAACAGCGGCTTTTCTAGCATTTCTATTTTCATCAATAGTAATTGAACCTGTGATCCCAACAAAGTCTTTTGTTGAGTTGATAGCTTCAGAGATGCTCTTATGAGTTAGAGTTCCAGCTCTTTTTAGAGCGTCTGCAACAACAAGAACACCGTCATAACCGAGAGCGGCCATGGCCCCTGGCTTTTGACCATAAGTAGCTACGTATTCTTTAACAAATCCTTGAACCATTGGGTCTTCATCGTCAGGAGAAAAATGTGAAGAGATATAGTTTCCTTTGATCCCATTTTCACCGGCAAGCTCTTGTAGCTTAGGTGAATCCCAACCGTCTCCACCTAGGAAAGGAAGGTCCATTCCCATTGAACGGGCCTGGTTTAGCATTAGCCCAACTTCAGTATAATATCCTGGAAGCCAAACTACATCTGGTCCTTCTCTTTTTACTTTTCTTAGTAGTGACCTAAAGTCAGTGTCTTTTTGTACATAAGTAAATGTTCCATCAACAACTGTTCCGCCGAGTTCAACAAATTTTTTCTTAAAAACAGCTGCTAGCCCTTTAGAATAATCTGAAGAGTTGTCAACGATGATGATGGCTTTCTTTTTATTTAAAGATTCATAAGCAAACTTCGCCATAACGACGCCTTGAAAAGCGTCAGTAAAACAAGTTCTAGAGATATAGTTCCCTGTTTGAGTTACGGTTTCGTTTGTTGATGCCGGAGTCATTAGAGGAACTCTTGCCTGTTGAGCGATAGGAGCTCCTGCTAGAGTATTTGATGAAGCAACTGAGCCAACAATTAAATGAACATTATCGACGTTGATTAACTTCTTAACAGCGTTAGCAGATTCTACTGGCTCGCCTTTATTATCTTCAACGATGAGGCGGATAGGTAGTCCCGCTACGTTTCCTACTTTTTTAAGGGCCATCTTCATGCCGTTTACAGATTCTTGTCCGTAAGTAGCAATAGGTCCTGTCATAGGAAAGACGGCACCAATAACGATCTCAGTGGCTGAAAGAGCAGCTTTAACTGCTGGGGCTGCGGCCTTTTTGTCTTCTTTTTTACAACCTTGGCTGAACATTGTTAGTGCAGCAAGAACTGTCATTAAAGGTAGTAGTCTAAGTGCTTTTTTCACGTATCTCTCCTTAATAGTGAGCGAAATGTTTTAGTTGGTTAATTTGAATTCCTAGGCATTATCGAAAAAGCGCGGTGCATTTGTAAAGGACTTAAATCTAGAATATTTAGGCAGTTAGCTGTAGAGCAGTATGTTGGAGCGCTGATCGAGGTAAGCCTCTCTACCAGCTAGTTCGAGAGTCTCGAGTGTTTGAAGATCTCCAGAGTTCTCAACCCAGAGACGCACCTTGTCAGTACCATTGATAAAGTCAATGGCGAGACGGTCGTGCTGGTATTCATAGGCCTGATCGTTCCATTTAAATTCCGCCCCAAGCTCCTCGTAAAGAGCGCGGCATAAGAGTTGACCAAAGCGCCAGCTTAAAAAAGTTCTTGGATTGGTGACGTGGACTTGCATCCCGCCGCAAGCGATCCCTGCATGTTTTTGAAAGGTGGGCATAAAGACACATGGTCTTATGACAAAGCCTTCAAGGCCCCATTCTTTAATTCTTAAGTTTAATTTATCGGCAAAATCAAATGATTTGATACTTGGGTGACCAATCATCTCTAGAGCGCGAGTTGTTCCTCGGCCCTCACTGATATTTGTTCCTTCAAAAAGCACACTGCCGCAAAAGACGAGGCAGCCATCACTTGTAGGTAAGTTTGGTGAGGGGAGAACCCAAGGAAGACCGGTTTCTTGCCAGTACATGTCCCGCTTCCAGCCCTTCATAGGAATAATGCTTAGATCACAGTCACTACCAAAGTTCTTGGCCGCAAGGTTGGCAACTTCTCCCATGGTTAGTCCATGTCTTTGAGGAATAGGATGCCTACCAACGAAGGACTCAAAGCCCTCTTCAAGAAGATTCCCTTCAACTAAAACTCCACCAGCGGGATTAGGGCGGTCTAAGATAACAACCTTTATGTTCTTCTTCGCGCAGGCTTCCATGAGATGAGTCATGGTGTGGATATAGGTATAGACTCTTGTGCCTACATCTTGGAGGTCAACAATGATTGTATCGAGTCCTTCGAGCATTTCATCAGTAGGGATTCTTGTTTCTGAGTAGAGGCTATAAACCTTTAGATTAAAGTAAGGATGAACATAGTGGGTTGATTCCACCATATTATCTTGAACGTCAGTGACAAATCCGTGCTGAGGTCCAAAGAGCTTAATGAGGCGGTTCCCAAAGAGTTCTTTTAGCTTCACTGCTCCGTGAATAATATCCGAAGTAATGGAAGCGCTGTGACATAGGTAGCCGATCTGACCTTTAATCTGGTCTTGAAGCGCCTTGTCTAAAATTAATCTGTCCAGTCCGTGTTGTATCATTAGGGGGTTATTGTACTTGCAAGATAAAGACAAGAAAAGCCTGTTTTAAAAATCTTTATTTATAGTAATATAGGCGGGCACAAAGATTTAGCATACACACACAAAAAATAGAGTTGGAGACATTCATGAGACAATACCTAGATATGATGAAACATGTCCTAGAAAATGGTGAAACCCGTATGGACCGCACCGGAACTGGAACTGTAAGCGTTTTTGGTTATCAAACACGTTATAACCTAGCCGATGGCTTTCCTTTAATTACCACGAAAAAATGTCACTTAAGATCAATCGTTCACGAGCTTTTATGGTTTCTAAAAGGTGATACGAATATTGATTACCTAAAAGAAAACAAGGTTCGCATCTGGGATGAGTGGGCCGACGAAGAAGGTAACCTTGGTCCTGTTTACGGAGCTCAGTGGCGCTGCTGGAAAGGAAAGAACGGAGAGTGTATTGATCAGATCACTAACCTGATTAAAGGCCTTATTGAAAACCCTAACTCAAGAAGACATATTGTTTCAGCTTGGAATATAGGAGAGCTTGAAGATATGGCCCTTCCTCCTTGTCATGCCTTTATGCAATTTTATGTCACTAACGATAAGAGGCTCTCTTGTCAGCTTTATCAAAGATCAGCAGATATCTTTTTAGGTGTTCCTTTTAATATCGCTTCATACTCACTCTTAGTCTTAATGATGGCGCAGGTTTGTGGTTATAAGCCTGGGGAATTTGTTCATACTATTGGGGATGCTCACCTTTATCAAAACCATTTAGAGCAAGCTAAAGAGCAATTAAAAAGAACTCCTAAGCCTCTTCCTCAAATGAAACTTAATCCTAATATCAAGAACATCTTTAAGTTCACTTATGATGATTTTAAATTAGAAGGTTATGAAGCAGATCCTCATATCAAGGCCTCTGTTTCAATATGATTGTTAGTCTTATCGTCGCCATTGGTAAAAACCGGCAGATCGGTAAGGGCAATCAAATGCTTTGGCATATTAGAGAAGACTTTAAGAAGTTCAAAGAAACCACAATGGGGCATCACTTAATCATGGGGAGAAAGACCTTTGAATCAATTGGTCGCCCTCTTCCTGGTCGCACAACAATTATTATTACAACCAATAGTGACTATCAGGCTCCTGAGGGAGTCTTGATAGCCTCAAGCCCGGAAGCCGCCTTAGAGCTGGCGCGGGAAAGGGGAGAGGATGAAGCCTTTGTCGCTGGTGGCGGGATCATTTATGATCTTTTTTTAGAAAAGGCGAATCGCCTTTATTTATCTAGAGTAGACTTTGATGGTGAGGCCGATGTGTTCTTTCCAAAGTTTGATCAGTATGAATGGAAGTCAACTTTGCATGAAGAATTTGAGGCCACTGAAAAATCTCCGGCTTGGAGCTTTGAGCTTCTCAGCAAATAATCCCTAACTGTTTTGAGAAATAAAAAGATGGATATGCTTATTGCAGATTTTAGCTTTCTCATAATGTGGGGCATGCCCACAGTTCTCTATGATATTAAGGCTTACCTTCGGGGCATCTTTGATTATTCTTTTTGCTGTCTCTAAAGGAAAGAGTGAATCTTTCTCACCCCAGATCAATTGCACTGGGACATTAAAGTCTTTGATCTTATCATTAAGAAGCAAATCCTTTTCAATTCCTTCATCAACGGTTTCCATATTATGAATCAAGTCTGAAACCATCTTTTCAAACCAATCCTTCTCTCCTTTGATCATCTCATAGAGGTAATCAAAGACGGGTTTTGGAATATAGGGGGGCTTATGAAAGACCCTTGAGAAAAGATACTTATAGTCTTCTGGCTTACTTACTAAAAAGAGGTTTCTTCCTTCAAGGAACTCATCAAGGATTGAATGGACTTCTTTATAATAAAAACCAGCAGAGTCAAGGAGGCTAATAGAGCTTACTCTTTGGGGGTTATGAAGATAGATAAAGCATGAGATGGCCCCGCCCATGGAGTTTCCGACTAAATGCACTTTCTTAAGTCCTATCCTTTCACAAAATTCGTCAATAAGATCAGCTACATTACTGGCATTGTAATTAAATTCTTTCAGCCTTGGATTCGGACCAAAACCAGGCATGTCTGGAACAATAATATGATAATCTTTTTGTAGGGCCACGGCCTGCTTGAGATAGCTTTCTTTTGTGTCACCAAAGCCATGGATGAATAAGATGGTGGGCCTGCTAGGGTCACCGGCCTCAAAGTAAGGAAGGCCCGGGTGTTGGCTTAATTGCGGGCTTACTTTCTTAACCGCCTTTGCTTTTTTGTATTGAGAGTTATTTACGAGGTTTAGGATCCTCTCTCCCATCTTTAGCCGGCTTTGATAAGGAAAACTCTCGTAGAGGCTAGTCGGTAATGACTTGATCGCTAAGCTCATTGGTATCCTTTTCTTTTTGATCCCCAGTAAAAGGGAAGTGCTTCTCTAATAAGACTCCACATTCTTCAACGGCCTTGGTGATGGCGTCCCCTGGATTTCCTTCTTTTAAGCCTTGAAGCATTGGTTTTAGAATTTCATCCCAGGCATCTTTATCGACCTTTTCATTGATGCCGCAATCAGCGATCAACTCGGCACGATGCTCTAAGCTTGATACGAAAAGCAAGATTCCTGTGCGTTCTTTAGTGTTATGGACTCCTTCATGAAAGAAGGCCTCAAGGGCCCGCTGATGAACTTCCTCATTCACTTCTTTTTTGGATAAAAAGAAAGTCTTAACCTTTCTATGAAAACAAAGGAAGTAACCGATGAGCATTCCACCCATCATGGTCCATAGGTAGATGAGAGCATCTCCCGCTTCATAGAAGGGAAAATAATAGAGAGCAAAAGCAAAGACTAAACCAAAAACGATGGCCGCTCTAAAGTGAGCTGCCGGGTAGGCGTCACTTCTTTTTAGAATCATAGGGACAATTTCCCCGCGAGTGCTAAGCTCTGCTTTTTCTACAGCTTTCTTTATTTGTTCTTTATCTGATTTTGTTAGATTCATAATCTTTTCCTTTTACCAAGAACCACTAGAGCCGCCACCAGAGAAGCTTCCGCCTCCGCCTGACCAGCCGCCACCGCCGCCAAAACTACCTCCACCACTAGAGAAGCCACCACCGCCACCCATAAAGAGGATGCCGGATCTTCTTCTGAAGACCGTAAGGATGATGAAGAGGATCAAGAAAATAAGATTGATTAGGGCCGAGGTTTTATTCTTGCGGCGACCTCTTGTTGACCTTGCAAGCTTAACATCACCTAGGTCAACTCCTGCTGCTTGAGCGATTGAAGCTACCCCAACATAGATGCCTGTATCAAAGTCTGAATTCTTAAAGAAAGGCTTCATTGAATCGATGATCCTTCCTGCTGTTAGATCTGTTAATTGACCTTCAAGTCCATCTCCAACTTCTATTCGCATCTTGCGGTCGTTAATGGCCACAAGGAGTAGGGCGCCACGGTCAGATTTTTCTCCGCCAAGCTTCCATTTTTCTACGGCCCTGATTGAGAACTCCTCCAAGGAATCTCCTTCTAATGAATTTAGAATCAAGACCTGAATCTGAATGTTTTCTGAGCGGTTAAGGTTCCTTAGGGCCGTTTCTATTTTGCTTTTATTATTAGAAGTCAGGATTTTGGCCTGATCAATAACAGGACCCGTCAGCCTTGGAACTTCCAAGGCATAAAGGGAACTTATGAGAATAAGATTTAAAAAGAAAAACTTAAAACTGAACTTTTGGAGCATTCTTGGCTTCTTCCAGGTTCTCTACTTGAAACTGAGGTTTCTTTTCGTGTTTTAAAAAGATTGAGTTATACCAACTTGTTGGCGGGACAGTGACTAGGTTATTAAAGCCTTTAATGGATTCAATATACCTTTTTCTCGCTACTGTTATTCTGTTTTCTGTGCCTTCTAATTGTCTTTGAAGGTCTAAAAAGTTTTGATTAGCTTTTAGGTCTGGGTACTTTTCAACGACAACCATAAGTTTTGAGAGCGCTGAGGAGAGTCCCCCTTGGGCTGCTTGAAACTTGGCCATGCTTTGCTCGTTAAGCTTACTGGCATCAATATTAACACTTGAGGCCTTGGCCCTAGCTTCAACCACGGCCGTTAAGGTTTCTTTTTCATGAGCGGCAAAGCCCTTAACCGTAGAGACTAGGTTTGGAATGAGATCAATTCTTCTTTTATACTGGTTTTGGACCTCTGCCCAAGTAGCGTCAACTTCGTTAAGCGCCGTAGGAATGCTTTGCATCCCGCAAGAGCTTAAAACTAACAAACTAAAGACAACTATTAGATTTTTCATAATTTCCCTTTTTAAAACGTTACCTATTGTAAGCTTAAAATGGGGGCAAAGAAAAGGAAGTCAACCCACTTGACTAAGTGGGCTAAGATTTTATTTTGAAAGGCAATTAAGAGTCTGTTTACCGTTATCGCTGGTGACAAGCTCTACAAGGTCCTCATAAACGAGTTCTTCTAGCTTAATATTAAAGGTAACCTCGCGCTCATCAACTTCTTCACGAAGGTCAATAACTTCTTCTGTTAGGTCTTTGATGCGGTTTAATTTATTAACAAGCTCTGCTAGCATCTTTTTCTTATCTTGGTTTTCCTTAATTGAGTAAGCTAACCAAAATGTTGATGCCACTGAAAGAACTAGGGCCGCATTAAGAGTATGCCTAGTGAACTTTCTATCTTTAGGAAGGGCCTGAGCGAGAAACTTTCTCTTAAACCCAACACTTGTTTTGTTTAATTTCTTCATAATATAACTTGATAGGATGATGGCCCCGACTGAAGCGCCGCTCTTATAGGCAGATGATTTTTGTTCTTCGCCAATATTGTTGACTTCATCATCTAAGGCCTCAGCTAAGAGTCTAATTTCTGAAATTTCATCCCCATTCATTAACCTGTCTGAGATCTCTTTTGCCTTAACTTGCTCATCGTGGATTTGCTCTAAGTTAGAGAGGTCGGCTTTTTTCTCAAGTAATTGATGGTGCAATCTCTTAAGGATCTTACACTTATCAATAGCAAATGCCGGCTGAAGAGTAAGGCTTAAAAGGATAGTTAATATGATCGACTTTTTCATCGAAATCTCCACGATTATTTATACAGATTACATCAATATTAAGAGCAATATTGGTGCCATGAGTGGGTATATAACCTCCCGTTTATACGAGGTTTTTTATGCTTTAACTGTCTAGTTTTTTGACAGATGAAAAGACTCAAGTTTTAAGGCATTCATGCCGTAAAGAAAGCAGTGAGAAATAGCGGATCAGGCCTTATTGGCCTTTATATTTTAACCTTCTTGATCATTGGCCTTTCTAATGGGTCTTTCAAGGCTTCAAAGCAATCCTCGAGGCTGCCGGCCTCTGTTGTAGGGAGTTGCTTTCATGATGTGAGGCTTTTCTTTTCAAAGAGGGCAACTCTAACTAAAGCATGGTCTAAGTTTAAAAAAGCCAAGTCTGGCCATAAACTCGATTTTGAAAGAATTGATTTCTATCGTGAGGAGTACCTTCGGGGAATTGAAACGGATGGGCTTCAATTTAGAGATGTTCATCCCTCATCAGAAGGCCTGATTGCTTATATTGAGGCCATCAATAAGAACTTTGGCGGGGATCATATCCCCGAAATGAAGAAGATGGATTACTTTAGAAGAAAAAAAGTAGCTTCAATAGTTGATACTTTAAATGCCGATGGAAAGGTGCTCTTTAAAGATATTGAAAACCTTATGGGTGAGTTATACCTTGCGGTCTATGGACCTAGTATGAAGGCCAATGAAGTTCTTTTTGAAGATAATATAGAAAAAAGAGTCTTAGCTAGGGTAATCCAAGAGGATTTGGCCAGTCGTGGGCTTACTAATGTCTTTGTAAAATACAGAATCCTAGGAAAGAAGAAGACCTGGGCGCAAAAATTTGTGCGCTCTAATTTAGGCAAGACTCTAGGAGCATCTGTTATGAATCTTGGTTCTGTTTTTGGGTTGCCGCCCATCTATCTTCCTAACTTAAGGCCCCTTAAGATTCCTGATCACCTAGTTCAAGAGCTCTTAGAGAACGGCCTTAATAAAGAAATAACAAAGAAACTAGAGCAAGAGATAGGACGCAACCTAGGAGACAGGCTGACCTTTAATCTTCAAAACAGAGCAAGGTATAGGCTTTTTAGGCGTTATTATATGGCCGGGATCTCAGCTTATCTAACTTACATGATGATCATGGAGTTTCATGAAACCAATAGCTCCTTAAGCGAAGAAGCAGAACTTATTGAGGCCATGGCAAGTGAGATGACTAGCAACCTTGAAAATGCAATGGAGCTTGAAGCTAAGGGTTATGATATCTTTGAAAAGTCTGAAGAAGAAAAAGAAGAGACTGTCTTAGAGAAAAACAACCGCTGGTGCTCTGCTATAACGGAATGCTTGCAAAGTGAGTCTGAAGACCTAGGTGAAAAAGTCGTTAAGGGAAGTGATACTTATAAAGCTTGCAAAGAGTTCATGGACCCACAAAATCTTTGCCCTTCCCTCTGATTAATACCTAGGAGTTATATAAAGTCCTGGGTGGCTGTTATCAACGAAGTTCTCATAAGGCATTGAGCTGTCTTCACCTAAGAAGCGTTCAAAGGCATAACTCATTCCTCTATGATCACCAACTTCTTCAAGTACTTGTTTGATGTCATCGGTCTTATACTTATTCCACATTCTATTATAATTAAACTTTCCGCGGATCACTTGGGTAAAGCCTGTCACTCCTGCGAAGGCACCGTCTGCTATGATCCCATGATCCTGAGATCTGGTGTCGCCTATAAAGAACCAGTCTTCTTCAATTTGTTTTGGTCTATCTTGTTCTTCACAAAGGTGAATCCTCGTCGCCTTTGATTGTGTTCCCACTACAGTGACGCATCTTCTTACTTGGGCATAGAACTTTAAAGTTAATTGATCAAAGATAAGCTCTGATAATTGTCTTTGTGTATAAAACCTATCAAAGGCAGCTTCCATATCGGCGGAGTTCTTTTGTTCGAAAGTTGCGTATTCTTTTACATGCCCTCGAGAGTAACCAAAGTAATAAGGGCCAGGACCTTCAATTCCGTAACTTAAGTTAGTTGTTCTTGCTTCTGATTGTCTTTCACCAGTAACGCTTGAAGCACGATCTCCATAGGCGGCAAAGAAAGCGTTGCCGCGGCTAACTTGACCACGTTCAGAGTCTACAAAGCTTGCAAAGGCTTCGTTTTGATTCTCTACTTTGCGGCTTAAGATTCTTCTAATATGAGTAACCGGTGTGATACTAAAGTGTTCATTAGGGTTTTGACTACAGTGTACATAAGCATCAGATCCCGCTAAGACATCAACTCTTTGAAAATTCTCTGTCTTTCTCTCTACCGTTGGTAGTTTATAGAAGTGACGACAAAACTTTGAGATGATCCCTCTTGGCATTTTCGGCACATTCTCAGTGACGAGAGTTCTAAGCTCACGGTTAGTAAGGGCCACTTTTTCTTTTAAGCTCTGGCCTTTAGGAAGCTTGATCCGTTCCCATGGGGCAATAGGAGCGCTTTTATTAAATTCTTCTAGTCTATGGTTCTTTATGATCATAGAGGGGTTGATCTCTTTTCCTTTTTTAGTAAAGGTCTGGACAAAGTAGGCCATAGGATCTGAAGCAGGATCTGAATCTACATCTATGACAGGAAGTTTCTTGCCTTCTTTTATGGTGCTCTCAATCTTAGTTATAAGATCTTTAGAGATTTCTTTATCAAAAGGAAAGCTAGGCATACTAGCTCCTTTATTTGCTCCAAAGAAAGGAAAGACTACTCTTACAGGCCTAATGGCAGAGCCTTCTTCTAAGGTAGAGATCTCTAGGATAGCAAGATTCTTTTTAGCTAAGTTTTGAGTCTCACTAACAAGAAAAGGAAAGCTAATGAGATCAGTGATAACTCCATTGGCCTGAATCTTCATCTCTTTAGCGCTTGAAGTGATGAACTTAAAGTTCTTTAAATCTGGATTGTAATAATCTACATCAGGAGAGTTAGGAGAAAAGAGGGATACTTTTACTTTAAAATTCCCAAAGCTTAAGCTCTCAGTGACTGAGTCGTCTTTATAGCTATGAAAGAGCTCCACCTTTGGCTCAAAGACAAATTGATACTTTCTCTTTAAAGATAGGTGTAAGAACTCATTGATTCTAAACTGTGAATAATCCATAGTCTCTTTAGTATAATCAACCTTACCAACAAAGAGCCTTGGGGCCCGGGCCTTGATTTGTGGTATCTCTGTTTCATACTTAGTATCGTAACCAAAGTCTTCTGGGTTCCATGGGTTTACGGTAAGCTTTCTCGTCTTAATTAGATCAGTGTATGTTCCATCAAGTGGAGTCACTGTTACGTTAAATGGAATCCATCTCTCTAATGAATACTTGTCATATGTGATATTAGCAAAAGTATTGATACAGCCTTCTTCGTTTGTCTTATAGATCCTCTCTGTTTTTGCTCCGTCAGATTTTCCGTCTTCAAACTTTATATCTACTTTAACTTGAGTATCAGTTAGAGGTACCTGGTCACTTGATCCGGTCTCTTCGTTTAAGCAGATTGTGAACTTGGCCCTTCTTACTTTTATTGAAGACTTGTTATAACTATTATTGACGATGCTTCCGCGGCTAATATCTTTAACTTTCTTGATATAATAGCCAAGTTTATCATCCCCATCGAGCTCTTCGCCGATAACTTCTCTGTCAGTGGGATCAGGAAGATCAGCTTCCACTCTTAAGATGGCCTTTGTTTTTTCTTTTATGGTCTTTGCTGTTCCAAAGCGTCCTGATTCAATATCAAAGTCAGTCACCCTTAAAAGTTCACTGGCCAATTCTTTTGGACCATTGATGGGAATCAATTCTATTTCTAAGAATAGATAGGAGTTTCCGCTATTAACTGTTTGTCCTTTAAAATAGAAGTCTAAGTTCTCTTGAAAAAGAGAATTCTTTGCCGTGACCTCTTTTTCAATGGATGAAATAAGAGTGGCGTTTTCATTATTAGTATCAGCAATCTCAAAAAGATTAAAGATGGCCTTAAAACGTCCCGTAGATATTCTTAATTTCTCAGCGCTCTCGCCGCTTAATCCTTTTCTTAGTAAAAGGGCCTTAAACTCTACGTCGATAGGGTAGTGCTTTACTCCTTCTTTTATACTAATTGGCCTAGTAGAGAAACTAAGTCCCTCAGTTTGAAGGTTAGACTCAACTAAAGAGTGAAGATCAGATTTTTCATTTAACTCAAAGACACCAAAGCTATCGCTTAGATCGGTTTCATTCTTCAAGAAGACCATGGGCTTTTGAGCCCCAGGCCATGGGTTTAAGGCAAGATCAAAAGACCGAGAACCTTTATAATGACCGAGGCCATGAATTTTAATAGGGTAGTTGATTAAGCGTTCTTGCTCTAAGTAATTAAACTCTACTCGCTCATTCCATATGAGGCAGCCGTCAATATTTGAGAGGACTTGTTTAGTTCCAGTAGGGGATTCAATTTGAAAAGCTTCATCTATAATAGGATTATTGATGGCCTTGTCTTTTAAACAAGTTTGAAATTTATAATAAGTGCTATTAGGAATATCATTCCAAGCTGAATCACTCCACATTGATTTATTGACTGTGCTTCCTACTAACTGGACAGGAGTGTTTTCAAAGCTAGAGACAGCTTCATTCTTATCTTCTACATCACTGCTACAAGAGACAAAGAAGCTAAGTCCAAGAGTGATAAGAGTTAATTTTATTTCAAGTTTTCTAACCATATAATATTTCTAGGGGTTTATATGCCTAGTAATTTGCAAGATAGGGTCCAGTTTTGGTTTTGTTTAGGGGAGAGATTTCAACAGCTTGCTAGAGCAAACTGTTGTCAAAGTTTTA
Organism: Sulfitobacter sp.; assembly: GCA_047630275.1. Classification (GTDB taxonomy): domain Bacteria; phylum Bdellovibrionota; class Bacteriovoracia; order Bacteriovoracales; family Bacteriovoracaceae. The sequence continues at coordinate 1,719,649 of JBLHVN010000001.1, forward strand.
ACTGTCTAAAGTTTAGACAGAATTTACATCGTTAGGGTTTTATAGCGAAAGTTATACCAATTATCTAAATCATTGGAATACCATTTACTAAATCGGCGGTCACTTGGTCCACCTGCTAAGGCGGTCTCGACCTTTGATGTTCCAAGGTCACTTATAAAGCGGTAACTTGGGCAAAAAGTTGTCTCTCGCCCATGGGCCTTATAGACAGCTCCTTGAACAATAGTCGCCCTATTTCCTTCAATGCCATAAGGGCCCTTATCAAAACCAAAGAAGCGCGGAAGAGTTCCATCAAAGAAGATGTTCTTTATCATTGTTGGTCTCTTTTGACCCCAAGGAATGATTTGATTGGCGCTAAAACGAGAGAGGGTCTTACCTAGAACAGATTGAAAGAGTTCATTCTTATCTTGAAACCATTGTTTATGATCATTACCTAAGAGAATCCTGTCAAAGACATGATAGAAATCTACCACGATACCAGTTTCATTGATGACATGGTTCCAGACTTCAATTCCAAACATGTTCTTCCCAAAGACTTCCCTTAAAAGATCATTATAGAACTCTTCAAATAAAGTGGCGCCAATACTTGTTCTGTCATACTTAAAGTCCCAGGCCTTTAGGATTCTTCCTGTAGGGGAGTCCGGGATTAAAGAATCAATAATCTTAAAGTATTTTTCTGCTTGTAAGCTATAAAGGTCTTTTTGAATCCTCTTCATATCTTCTATATCAAGCTTTTGTTTTTCATTTATCAACTGACTGATTCTATCAACCCTATAAGTTCCCATAGGCATATTGATTGAAAGGGGTTTTCCTTTTTGGTTAAGGTCGTTATTGGCCGTGGCCAAGAAACCATGTTCAGGATTTAATTCTTTTGCTAAATTGTCAGAGGGATGAAGCCCCTTCCAGTTCTTACTTAGATCCCAGCCTTCTACGGGATAGAGTCCACTATGGGATCTTCGCGGGAGTAGTCCAGATTGCTGAAAGAGGATATCCCCATTGACGTCGCCAACAATCCAGTTGCATGAGATCGTGATATCTTTAACTAACGCCCCAGCCTCTTTAGCGCTTGAAGCCTTTAAGACTCTTGCAAGAACTTCAATTGATCCTCCTGCACCATTTTTATGCCCAGACCAGGCCCTCGTTAAGTAGATGCCATCAGTAAGGGGAGAGGCCGGATCTTTTTCTAAGATGCCTCTGTCATTTTCATAAATCTTTAATTGATAGTCTTCCTTTCCTTTTCTTTTGATTGTCTCAACTCTGCCATTAAAGTCTCGGTACTCACCGCTTTCTTGATACCTTCCATCAATGACTTCTTCTAAAAAGTAATCAATCATGTCCATAAAGCCATAAGTAAAACCTAGTCCAAACTTATCAGTTCTTCCCATGATAAGCCCTGGGACTCCAGGCATATTAACGCCGCAGATCTTATCTTCACCAACTTCAGCTGTGTATTCGTACCAAACAGCCGGTAGGCGGTTGCATTCAAGGTGGGGGTCATTGCATTGGATGATATTTCCAGACTTAGATTTATGAGGTCCAATCATCCAATTATTAGAGGCCTTCATCTTTGGAAGGGCCCCTAGGAACTTGGCTGAGTCAGGAATCTCACATTGATAAAGAGTGGCCTTTTTTATAAGAGTGACGATCTCTTCGCTCATCTCATCAAGGTGAGGAGTGAAGAGCTTCTTAAGTTTTTCTATATCTGTGTCGTTCTTTATGGATTGGATGATGAACTTTTCCACTCCTTGCTGGGTTTGAGCTAGGCCTATATAGCTCATGATCTTAACCATAACTAAAGTATCAGCGGCGCTCCAAGGCTCTGGTTTAAAGCCGACCAGCTTAAACTCAAAGGGCCTAGAGAATCTCTTTTGATAATCATTAACACCTTTGCAATATGAATCTAAAAAATTTTTGGCAACAGATGATAAGTTCTCAACTTCCTTTTGGGCCTCTCGGTAAAGACCCATCTCGCGCATAAAGATATCAATCCCAAGAGTTTCATCATCAGCCTTTAAGCATTCGCTTAAGCGCCCTTGAGCTATGGTTCTAACCAGGATCATCTGCATCATGCGGTCATGGGCGTGGACAAAGCCCATGGCCATATTAAAGTCTTCGTAGTTATTAGCGGTGATCTTCATCACCCCCATCTCATCTCTTCCAAGAAGGATTTGTTTATTACAGATCTTGTATCTTTGACTTGTTGTTTTAATTTTCATTCTTATGATTTTAGGGGCCTTTCTTAGTTACGCAAGAATGAAATAAAAATAAGGCCCCAGAAGGGGCCGCTTAATAGGTAGGGTTTTGGGATAGGGGATGGCGGTAGCAAGAGGTCTGCTATTCCGCTGCGATGAAGGGAGATTAGCCCAAAGCTTCATCTGGTGCACCTGACGCCGTTGACGCCAAGAGTCTGTAAATGTCAAAACTGACAAATAAAAGGGGAATATGTCTAAAGTTGAAGGGCCTTTTTACCAATTTTCTTAGGGGCCTTTGAGAGGCGCTTGTCTAAGGCCTCAATTCCCTGCTCTATGACTGATCTAGACTCTTGAAGAAGAGCGTCGATATGTGATTTATCTAGGCCCTTTGTCTCTATGGGTTGATGAACCTTTATAAGAACCTTTCCTTTAGAAAAGCTATTGAGTTTTAAGTTCTTATGAAAGCTTGAAACAGAAACGGGGATGATAGGAATTTGACCTGCAACCGCTAAGTGATAAGCGCCTTTTTTAAACTCTAAAAGCCCTTTACCTTGTGAGCGGGTTCCTTCTGGGAAGATCCAGACAGAAGTATTTCCATTAGTAACCTTCTTGGCCGCTTTATTCATGCTTTGTAGGGCCTTTCTTTTATTGGCCCTATCAATAAGAATATTTCCCCCCAGCCAATAGAATTGACCAAAGAAGGGAATCCATTTTAAGACTTTCTTTCCAATGGTGACGGTACTCCTAGGGTAATTGGCCCCAATGACAAAGACGTCGATATTGTCTTGGTGGTTAGAGACGATGATGGCAGGTCTCACTTTATCTAAGATCTCTTCCCCTTCTATCTCTGTTTTAATCCGTAGGATGAAGAGTCCTATTGATCCAAAGACCTTACCAACAGGTCTTAAGATGGCTGGATTGAAGGGCCTAAAAAGGGAGAAAACAAAGCCTATTAGGCAGGTGGATAAAAGGGTTATATAGGCCAAGGCCAATTTGATTAGATAGATCATAGAGCTTGAACATAGCAGCGAAAACTTAGGTTTGAAAGCCTGTGGTTGACAGTTTTTCAGTGGCTTACATCCTTAAATGCCTTTCGTGCAGTGCGTTTTTATCAATATAGGTTTGAGTGACGCTAGCATCACTATGACCGAGATAATCTCTTACAAAGAGCAGGTCTTTGGTGGTTAAATAAAGATTAGTGGCGCAGGCCTTTCTAAAGCTATGGGGGGTAATCTCATTAGTTATTGAGGCCCTTGAGATCATCTTTCTAATGAGTGCGCTCATGGCCCTAACACTTAAGGGGGCATTTTTAGAGCCCTGAAAAAGAAAGCTAGAATCACCTGATCTATTTTCAAACCAATAATCTAATTGATCAAAGATGGCGTCTCCATTTTTTAATTTGAGAGTGTGCACCTTCCCGCCTTTTCTAGGAAAAGTTATGGTTCCACTTTGCCTATTAAAGTACTCTCTTTTTAAGAGGCAAATCTCATGGAGCCTAAGGCCCGCGAAATAAAGAAGATAAAGAATGAGCCTCTCTTTAGTTCTCCAGGTTTTTTCATAGATCAATTCCCATTCAGTGGGTTTCAAATACTTTGTATGAGAAATATCGATGTCCTTTACTAGGACGGCGTGAATCTTGGGCTTAACTGGGTTTAGTTTAAAGCGCGAACCCTTCTCTTCGTGGGTTTGTTTGAGATAATCAAAGAAATTCTTAAGTGAGCTTAGATGGCGCCGCCTAGAATTGACGCTCAAGGGGCTTCTTAATCTTCCGGCTCCAATTGAGCGCTTTTTCTTAAATATCTGAAGTAATCTTTCGGCCCAGGATCGCCTCGGGCTGATGAGGCCTCCGTAGGTGAGAAAGTTTTGGTATTCCTCAATTGTGCGCGCCCGTGCTCGGCTAATATCTCCGGAATATTTTGATTCATGCCATTGAATAAAGGCCGTTAAATCGGCCCTATAGTTTTGGATCGTTCGTGCCGATTTGTTCAGTAGGGCGCAGTTCTTCATGTAGAGATCTAGCCACTTTGAATTATTTTTCTTCAAGTCAAAATCCCTTTGTTCTAAAGAAAATCACACTAGAAATTTTCCTATAATGTAAATTATAAGCTGATATTGATCTATAAGTATATGTTTTAATTAAATTATTCCATATTTAGCTTCTAAGCGGTTTTTTTAGGGTTTTAAGGTCATGACAAGGCCTAAATTAAAAGAGTATCGATTACTTGACTAAAATGATTTTACGCGTTACCATTTTGTTGTACCCATGGAGTCATCGGGTCCATCATTTTTAGTTCAAGGAGTGAACGTGAGAAACAATCCCTTTGTTTTATTAACAGTATTAATTATGTCGGCCATTCTTATCTATGGTGAGTCTAAGAATCCCACTAAGATAATCACAGTCAAAAAGGTTGAAGAGGCCCTGGTTTTAGAATCCCTGATCTCACGATCAAGCTTTAACGCCCATGACCTCGATAAGACCGCTAGGTCTATACATCTTAAATCAACTTCAGAGACGGCCCTAAAGTGCAGCTTCACAGGTGGGCTAAAATTCAATGAATGCTCTAACTCTAAGAAGATAAGCTGGTCAGCAGAGGATTATCATAAAGGTTTTAAATTCGTGGTTAAAGACGAGCTTGGAAATATAAAGAGCTTCTCACCAAAGGCGCATAATCCATTTCTAAGTTTTCATAAGTGTGACGTGCTCTTTAAAAAAGGCGGCACTGAGAAAAGCTTTAGATCAACTCTAAGAAATATCCAAGATCTAAATCAAGATCAGATGAAGGTCTTATGCTTAGACGAAGGGCTTGAGATTGTTGTGAAAAACGGCCCCTTAGTCATCACGAAAGATCTTTTAATCATTGGAACTCATTCAAATACCGCCAAGTTCATAGGAAGAGACGGCCTTGAAGTCTTTCATAACGATTCAAGCTCTCTTTTTCTTTATAACTTAAGTATCGAAACTAGCGAAGAAGAGTCTACCGCCATCTCTTTAGGAGTGGGCTCATACTTAGGGGCCGATAATCTTAAGATCAAGACTGCTTCAGCTAATAGTAAGGGCATAAACTGCTTTGGCTGCACCATTGATGGAGAAGGGCTTGAGGTCTTAAGCACAAGTGTTTTTACAACCGCCATCGAATCAACCCTAGGTCTTATAGAGCTTAGAAGATCAACCCTTCAAGGCGCCTCTCGCTTACTCTCTTTTATGAGAAGCAATATCAATCTTATTGATGAGAACTTATTAGCGGCGAACTCTAAATTAAGGGAGAATTAATCGAAGCTAAAGCTTCGAGTTAGGCCCGCGTAGAAACGTGAACTATCTGATTGAAGAATCTGTTGATTGGTATTTAATTTAAAAGCTTTAAAATATAATGAAGTCGCTTCAGTAGGAATCATCCAAGCGACCTCTAATCCCTGTCCATCACGGTCATTATGCCCATAGGTAGAAGAGTTATAAAAGGCCGGTGAAGAATCTGATTCATTCTTAAAATAAATCCCAGTTAAACTCATCTGACCCACTTCAAGTTTTAGAGAAGCCAGGTAGCCAGTGTTTCGTCCATCAGGAGCTTTATCGTTATAAAGATACTGACCCTTGAGAGTTAAGCTTGAAGTCTCACCAATATTAAAGCCAAGTTCCATCACTGCATTATATCCCTCAAAGTCATAGAGAAAGGCCGTCGTCGAAGTACTTGAGCCCCTTGTGCTATTACCAAGAAACTGAGAATTATAGGCCACGTTAGAACTTAGGTTATTAAACTTAAAGCGCATGATCTGCGTCTTAAAGAACATAAGATCCCCAGCTAAGTGCATGGAGATTCCTTCAATTAAAAGTGATGGAGCTCCTTCGTCAACGCTCCCTAAGCGGTTCGTTAAAAAATGATTCGAAGGAACTGATTGAGATAAGAAAAGACCAAAAGAATAATCAGAGATCTTAAACTGAAGAGATTCTTTCGCTGAAACAAAGGCCGTATCAGTTAATAAAAGGGGAGACTCATAACGGTTTTGATTTAAGGCCCCGGCCTCAATCTTTATAGCTTCTATTGGTGCATAAGAAAGAGAGGCCTCTTTTAAAACCAGATCTTGCCTAGGCTTAAACTCATCAACAAAAAGACTCTCATTACTACCAGTCTCTAAGACTCCACCAGCAATAACGCTCGCTTCAAGATTAGGAAGCACGGTTTGCTTAATATCGGCAAACATAGAGAAGCTAACAACCCTGGCTTCAGTTTGAAGGTCATCAACACTGATGGCCTCAAGGGAAGCTTGCCCCTTAATATGAGTGGGAGGACTTGAAAAAAGAGCTCCATGGGCCGAACCCATAAGGGCAAAAAATAGTAGATAAGACGTTAACTTCATTAAGAAAATCTTAACATAAAAAGGGCATAAATATGACTGAGTATTAAACTCTGGAATATTAGTTTTCCAGTACTTCTTCCGATAAGAATCTTGGGAGAATCATATGAATAAAATCTTTTTAGCTTTAATAGTTCTAACTCTAGTTTCTTGCACCAATAAGACGGAGTTTAAGTACCGCCTGCCGGCCTCAGGTCATTCTCTTGAATCATTAGAGGGGATCATTGACTCATTAAGTGAAGCGGTAACAACTCCTGTTAACAGCTCAACTAGATGCTCTAGTGAATTAGAAAGATACTATAAGGCCCTTTATAACCTAGATGGAAATTCAATAGACCTAGATAAACTTGATAAGAAGAGAGTCTTAGACTTAGTAAATAAGTCTTTTGAATCGCGCTTAGAGATTAGATCAAAACTAAAAGATCTATCCTTAAACACAAAAGAAGATGAAACCTGCTTAGTCCATGTAAGGGCCACCGTAAGGGCGCTTCGTTATGTGGAAGATTATCTCGTTGAATTAAATGATCATAGAATTAACCAAGGGGAGGAAGTAGAGTTCACAACTCTAAAAGGTGAAGCCCCTTACTTTCTAGTAAATAAGAATATCAACTTTAAAGGCGTTCAAGACTTAAGAGGCGGGGATGTTATCCTCTCTCGCGGAAATGCCTACACCTCTGCGGCGATTGCAAGGATCGGATCTGTGGACGCTCAGTTCTCTCACTTAAGCCTCGTGCACGAAGACGAAAAAGGAAACCTCTATACTAGTGAAGCGCATATAGAAGTTGGATCCTTAGGAGAGCCCATTCAAACTCATATAGAACAAGGAAACGCCAGGACCGTGGTCTTCAGATTCAAAGATAGAGACATCGCCAAAAGAGCAGGGGCCATCATGTACAAAAGAGTGCGGGGCGCCCAAGTAAAAAAGAAGAACATCCGCTACGATTTTGGAATGGATTATAAAGACAATAAAGATCTTTTTTGTTCAGAGATCATCTACGACGGATTTAGACAGGCCTCTAATGGTGAACTTGATGTGCCCGTCTTCAAAACAAAGTTCAACAGAGGATCCATTCCCTTCTTGCAAAAGCTAGGAATAAAAGTAAATCAAGAAAATGTCGATGACTTTGAAACCTTCGGCCCTGGAGATATCGAGTTCGACCCACGCTTTGAACTAATTGCTGAGTGGAGAAACCCAGCAAGAATGAAAGACACCAGAAGCAAGGATCTCATCCTCACAAAACTCTTCGAATGGATGGAAACAAAAGACTACGAATTCAGACCCCCAGGAAAGATAAAAAGAAAGGCCTGGTTCAGCTGGGTCATGAGAAGAACTCCCCTTATAGGTCTTGCCTTAAAAGATAAGTTTCCAAAATACATGACAAAGGATCAGCTCAGACTCTTCCTTCATCTTGATGAAGTGGCCGAAGTCTTAAATGAAAGGATTGAGTTTGTTCAAAATGATATTGATAGGCCTTTGACTCCTAAAGAGATCTTTTCAATTCTGGAGCAGTTTAGGGAAGAGGACTTTGCTAGGTATGAAGATAAGCCTAAGAAGTCTAGGTTTCATCGGTATTTTCATCCTTAGGATTACTTGACTTAAAAATTGGCTATGGATTGGACAAGTCTGCTGGGGCTTGGTCCTGATCGGAATTGAAGTATGAGAGAGCATTTTACAAATTTAGATTATATCTTAATGCATGTTGAGGTTTTAGTCGTTGGAATTCCAATTATATTAATTCTTTTAAAAATGATGCCAACTAAATCAATCGTTGCAACTTTCTCACTTAGCTCTTTCAGTCTTGTAGTCCTTTTATTAGCCAAGCATATGATTTTACTCTTCTGGGTCTTGCCAACGACCATGGATAATGACTATGAAAAATACTTATATAAGGGTGAGATTAAACTCTACATCTTTAATACAAGCTTGATTTATCCTATAAGTAACTTCTACCTTAAGAACCTTATTGAAAAAAGAAAGAATACAGATTTTATAAAAATAAAAAGTGCTCTTGAAAAGAAAGAAAAGCATTTAAGAGAACTTCAAGAGTGCAATGACGAAGTAGATTTAAACCAATGTGCACGAGTCGGTGCTCGGTTAATGAAAGAAGGAAGAAAGAAAGAAGGCGCCGATTATATGGCAAAAACATGTCTTTCAAGCAATAATGATCTTTATGGAGGAGCTTGTGGGAAAGCTTCTAGAGTTTTATTTAGGGTAGGAGAGAAGAAAAGGTCGCTCACTCTGTCGACGCATGGATGCTTTAAATTAAGTTATGGAAGTGCTTGTTATTGGGGAGGTCAAACCTCAAAAAGTGATAAAGAGAAATTAGGATTTTTCTTGAAGGGTTGTGAGCTGGAGGATTGTTTCTCATGCAGTGAAGCAGCTGAAATCTACGTAAACAATGGAGAGTATCTAGAGTCTGTCCCCTTTGCCGAAAAGAGCTGCTTAGGTGAACGTAAAAAGTCCTGCGAAGCTTATAGTAGATATAATATTTTAAAAGAGTCTGATGATAAAGATAAGCGTTTGCTGGAAAAGGAGAATTGAATGAGGTACGCGGTTCCTTTTCGTAGTTTCAAATATTTATAATTTTTTTCTAAGCACAATTACTGAAGATTTTCACTGAAGCACCTTTTTGATAGGAAAAAGGTCTAAAAAATCATTCAATCCTACTGAGCATAAGAGAATTTAACGAATTTATGCTCTAATTTTTTAAAATCGAAATAAAAAATCGAATTTCTCAGTAATATTTGATGATAAAACTATCTAAGTCACTGAAACCAGCAAAAGGAACCGCGTACCTAGGATGCTGAATAAGGTTTTAACCCATAAATACCGATATTAACTTGTAGAAAGACTTATTAAGGGACGGGGCCATGAATAAACTATGTACTATCTTATTTTTAGCCATTTTTATAATCGGATGTAATGACAAGACCGAAGTTTCTAGTAGTCATATATCTAAGTCAAATAACAGTGTAGCAACAATAAATAAGAGTGATTCAGGTATAAAGCGAAAGGTTAGCTCATATAATGAAACTCTTGCTCAGCCAGGCGATTATAATGTCACTTGCTTCGGTAGAGATCTTAAAAAAGATTATTACAGCGAGCCATCAATGCTTGTAGCTAACCGAATACTAGGCGAGGATGCAATTAAAACTCATAGGGGTTTCAAAGAACAGAAAGAGATAGTAGTCATAGAGAAGCCATATGAGATCATTAGTGCATATTCAAACTCTAATAGTGCTCATTGCATGTTAATTAAAAAACTCTAGAAAGTATCACGTACCCTTAAGAGTTAGATGTGACCTTGACACTTAAGCCTCTCTTTAGGAGACTGCCCACATGGTCAGCCTCACTCAAAAGTTCAAAAATAAAGTTACGAAGAAAGTCTTCACTTGCCCTAGTTGCTCTAAGTCCCTTAGGGTTCCGATTAGGCCTGGAAAGACTTTGATGGTGACTTGTAGCCGCTGCCAAGGGCAGATTCAGCTTTCTTTTAAGAGCCCTGTGACTGAGTTGTTTAGGTGGGAGAGGGGAAGGACCCTGAGCTATAATTTAAAAATGCTTGGGTGGCGTTTAAAATCTTTGCCCATTTCTATAAAAATCACCCTTTTTATTCAGGTATTGGCCATCCTTTGGATTTGCCAGATTGGGTTTAAATGGGTTTTAGGCTTGAGCGGCGACGCTTTAGATAATCAAAGACAGGCCTCTCCTATAGTCCGTAAAAGCTAAGTAAATTTAGTACCTTACCCTCTCTAGGGTGTTGCCTTTTTCAATTTAGGGTTATAATAGTAGGGAAAATTATAATTCTGAAAGAGGTTGATATGGGCGTTGAAAAAACACAAGAAGCAAGAGTGCAGGCGAAGCTGCCTGAGCTTCAACATCGTAACTTTAGAAACGATGAGTTCTGGAAGGATATTCCAGGCTGGTCCTCTGTTACTCGAGATGAATTTGCAGATCATAGATGGCAAACTAAGAATTCAATTAGAAAGATAGATCAAGCTAAGAAGATTCTTGGAAAGCTTTTAACTGAAGAAGTTTATCAAGACATGGTTGAGGGTCAAAAGATCACGCCCATGAATATTAGGATCACCCCTTATATCTTTGCTCTTATTGATTGGAATAATCCAGTTGAGGACCCGCTTAGAAAACAATTTCTTCCCCTAGGTTCTCAGTTTCTTGATGATCATCCTTTTTATCTTGAAGATAGCTTAGGCGAAGATGATGACTCTCCGGTTCCGATGATCATTCACCGTTACCCGGATAAGGTTCTCTTTCTTCCGACTTCAATTTGCCCCGTTTACTGTTCATACTGTACGCGAAGCCGTCTTATTGGTGGCTCAACTGAGTCTGTTGAAAAAGAAACATATGGCGCTAATCAAAAGAACTGGGAAGCGGCCTTTGATTATCTTATGAAGATGCCATTGATTGAAGACGTTGTTATCTCTGGGGGAGACGCTTATATGCTGACTCCGGCTCAGATTGAATTCATTGGAGAGAGCCTCCTTAGAATTCCTCATATTAGAAGAGTTAGGTTTGCTACAAAAGGTATCGCCATCTTTCCTCAGAAAGTTTTAACTGATGATGCTTGGCTTATGGCCTTAAAAAAAGTGCATAAACTTGCCATCTCTTATGGAAAACAAGTTGTTGTTCATACTCACTTTTCTTGCCCAAGAGAGATAACTAAGTGGTCACAGATGGCCATGGATAGACTCTTTCAACTAGGAATTATCGTTAGAAACCAAGCGGTTCTTCAAGCGGGCGTTAATGATAAGGTTGAAGACATGGTTCTTTTAACAAGAGCTCTTTCATACCTAAACGTGCAGCCATACTATGTTTACCAACATGATATGGTTCCTGGTTGTGAGCATTTTAGAACAACTCTTAGAGAGGCCGTTGAACTTGAAAAAGCAGTAAGAGGAACAACGGCAGGATTCAATACTCCGACCTTTGTTTGTGATCTTCCTGGCGGTGGTGGTAAGCGCCACGTGGCTTCTTATGAGTACTATGATGAAGAAAACGGAATCTCAGTTTGGAGAGCGCCTTATGTTAAGCCAAATGAGTACTTCTTATACTTTGATCCTATTCATAAGCTCTCTAAGGAGGCTCAGGTGAGATGGGCAGATAAAGCTCAGCATCAAGTGATGATTGAGGCCGCAGTTGAGAAATCAGGGGTAAAGGCCAAGTTAACACCATAATTTTCAAGGGCTTAGACCCTTGAAAATATTTCACTCAAATTGCCCATGGGCTCCTTAAAGGCTACATCTTAAGTAGAAAAAATTTAAGGAGCTAATCATGCAAAAAGTAATCATTTTATTGTTCTTAGTTAGTGCATTCTCAGTAAGTGCTAATGAGAGGATTGAAATCGCTAAGAAATTCGAAGGACGTTATGAGCTAGTTAAAGAACTAGCGAACGATTTTGACGAGCCTTGTGCTAGAGAGCTCGCTGTTCGTTATTGGAAAACAGATAAGTTCTTAGACCTTCAGTTTGTTGATTCAAGCCTTGGTATCTATACAGTGGATCACTCACCAGCTGTTAGAGCTTATGTTGAAAACAGCTATGTTTATGATGTGATCAATAAGGTTAATACCTCTGAAGATGAAGAGTATATGACAACCACAAGAATCAATACGACTAGAATTGAAGAGCGTACTTATAAAGGAGAGCCAGGAGATTATGAACTTCGTACTCAGGCCTATTTTTCAAGAAACGTCTTTAACGGACAAGTTCGTTTTGAATTCATCAATAAGAAGTTAAAAAGAAAAGAATGCCTCTATCAATAAGAAAAAAGCAGATAGATGATAACAGCAGGTGGGAGTCCTTGTAGGACGCCCACTCTTATTAAATCTTTATTAGACTTAGCTAGAATAACTCCCGCACCAACCATAACAAAAGCGCTTGTTAAGAGCATTCCATCTCCAAGAGGATTTCCTCTAAGCTTAAAAACTAGTCCCACTACCATTGAAATGGCCAAGAAGAGGTTATAAAAGCCTTGGTTAAGAGCAAAGGGATAGACGGCAGGGGCGTCTTCTTTAGAGACCTTAAAACGCTTATGAGCCCCTTTCATAAAGAGAACCGATTCAAGGCCAAAGGCCACAAGGTGAAAAAGGACTGAGTATATAACTAAAAAGATAAAGATGTATTCTTTCATAACTTACTTATCCGTCTTTCGTCTTCGAGTTGTCTCTTCAATGCCTTCTAGTAATTCTGGGTAGTCTTTAATGATGCGAAGAAAGTCATCTTTTTGTAATTTATAAAGATCACAATAACTCTGCGCTCTTACGTTAGCAGTCCTTGTGGTCTCTTCAATAAGAGCGATCTCACCAAAGAACTGACCATCATGAAGGGTGGCCACTATATTTCCGTCAGTTAAGATTACCTCGCAAACGCCATGAGCGATAATAAACATCTCTTCCCCGTGCTCTCCGATATTAATGACATTTTGCCCAGGAGAGTAGTTCATCTGCTCTAATGAAGAGGCCACTTCTTTAAGGCAAGATAAAGAACATTTCTTAAACAAAGGAACGGACTTGATCAACTTCATGTTCATATAGGTTTGAAGCTCAGCTTGTAGGGCCTGCGGAAGTTCACCAATGATGATCTGATCGTTATTGCTTAATCTTTTTGTAAAGAGATGATTGTAATAATCAAAGGCCGCCGTTTGAAGCCTGGCGGGAATATTATAATGCTTCATAAAGAGCTGAAGATCGCTGAACTTTTCATTGGCCTGCTCTTTGTACCTTGCCGCTTCAGTGATCATCTTAGTGACGTTACCAATGACAACACCATATAGGATCACTCCTGTGATCATGATAACCATAGTGAAGAGCTTAGCTCCATTAGTGATAGGAGTGATATCGCCGTAGCCAATAGTGGTAAGAGTCGTCACAACCCAGTAGACCCCATTGATATAGGCCGTTGTGATATCAAGACCCGGCTCTGGTGGTTGAACCCAGATCCATAAGCAAGCAATGCCATGGACAGCGATGATGGCCGAGAATAAAAACATCTGCATCTTAATAAACTTAGGAACAATCTTTAGTGAATTTACAAAGTGAAAGAGCTTAACAATCCTTACGAGCCTAAAGAGTCTTAGCCATTTTAAAAAATGAACCCCATGGCTAACCCCTGCAAAATAAGCAATCACATCAAAAGGAATACAGGCCAAGATGTCCACAAAAAGAAGAGCGCGGTAACTCCACTTTCCACCTGTGGTCATGTTCTTATTCTTTTCTTTGGCCCTTTGGCGGATATGATAGATAAGATCTAGGATAAAAAGAATTGAGATGATGGCGTCGCTAACTACTTGCCAGTTTTGAAGCCTGGTTTCAAAAGTAAAACTAAAGGGGGCCTCACAGGCCGTAAAGGCCACGGCCCAAAATATGACTCCGAGCCATAAGATCTCTGGTTTTGTGAGTTTGCTGTTACCCATTCATGTCTTCCTTTTGCGTACCTCTTTTTCGGCACTTACTGATGAAAAGTTAAGTTTATTCGGCGCCTTAAGCTTGACAAAAAAATTTTCAATACCATTATGTACGTAGATTAAACTTTGAGCTTATGGAGCTATAGATGATTAAAAGATTCGGCTTTTGGATTATGACTAACATACTTATTATTGTTCTTGTCTCCACAATCGTGACTGTTGCAACGAACTACTTAGGTATTCAGTTACCGACAGGCTACGCAGGACTCTTTGTCATGTGTTTTATCTTTGGCATGGTGGGAAGCTTTGTCTCTCTTCAACTCTCGCGCTGGATCGCTAAGAGGTCGATGGGGGTGGAGCTTGTTGAAGGGGATCCTCGTTTTACTGATCTAGTTCAAACCGTTCATATGCTCTCTCGTAAAGCAGGAATTGAAACAATGCCAGAAGTTGGTGTCTATGATTCTCCTGATGTAAATGCTTTTGCCACAGGGCCTTCAAAGAACTCTTCACTAGTGGCGGTCTCTACTGGGCTTCTAGAGAGAATGAGTAAAGAAGAGCGCGACGGAGTCTTGGCCCACGAAGTGGCGCATATTGAAAACGGAGACATGGTGACCATGGCCCTTGTTCAAGGAGTGGTGAACACCTTTGTTATGTTTGCGGCTTTTGTAGTGACTCAGATTATTGATAATGCCATGAGAAATGATGATGATAAGGGCGAGGGTCTAGGCTTTTTTGCTCAACTGATAGTCAGAAATCTACTTCAAGTTTTCTTTGGGATTCTTGCCATGCCACTAGTGGCCTATTTTTCTAGGTGGAGAGAGTACAGGGCCGACGCTGGTTCTGCTAAGCTTGGTGGTAAGGATAATATGATCAAGGCCCTTGAGAACTTACGAAAGAATCAAGATCTTATGAATGACGTTAAAGAAGAGGGGATGCCGGCCTTTCAAATCTCAGCGAAAGCTGGGTTTATGGCCTTGATGAGTACTCACCCTCCTTTAGAGGATCGAATCGCGGCTCTTAAAAGATCTTAAGAGTTCTCTTATAAGAATCAAGTAACTCAAGAACGCACTCACTAACGGTGGGTGTGTTCTTAATCAAAGCGCTAATCTGTCCAATTTCTAATTCCCCAACATCCATATCTCCCTCAAGCATGCCTTTTTTGGCGCGGCCCTTTCCTAGGATTGACTGCAGTTCTTCTTTAGTGGCGCAGTTCTCTTCGGCGCTCAAGATTTCCTGAAAGAACTTATTCTTTAAGAGCCTAACGGGAACTAAATCTTTCATTGTTAAAAGAGTATCAGAGGAGCGTGCTTTGATGATGGCCTCTTTAAAGTTATCATGGGCGGAGGACTCTTGAGTGGCCGCAAATCGGGTTCCTAGTTGAACCCCGTCGGCTCCAAGGGCCAGAGCCGCAGCAATCCCTCTTCCATCACCAATTCCCCCAGCAGCGATGAGAGGAATCTTTATAAGATCTCTTACCTGTGGAATTAGGCTCATGGTTGTAATTTCATCTCGTCCATTATGACCTCCGGCCTCAAAGCCTTCAGCGACAATAGCATCCACTCCAGCGGCTTCGCATTTTAAGGAAAGCTCTGGAGAAGAGGTTACATGAACAACGATGCAGCCCTTATCTTTTAAAAAAGAAGTGAACTTCTTAGGGGAACCAGCTGAGGTAAAGAAGATCCTAACCCCTGCATCAAGGGCCGTCTGAATCTGCTCTTCAGCTTTTTCATAAAGTAGAGGCACGTTCACACCAAAAGGTTTTGAAGTTAGGCCTTTCGCTTTTTCTAAATGAAGTTTTAAGAGGTCTGGCTTCATAGAGCCTGCTCCAATAAGACCAAGGCAGCCAGCATTACTGACAGCGGCCGCTAACTTTCCACCGGAGACCCAGACCATTCCTCCCTGAACAATAGGGTAGTCTATCTTGAAAAGATCTGTGATTGATTTATTCTTAAAGGGACTCATGCCTTCTTGCCACTCTTTCTTTTAAGAGTTGTCTCTAGGGCCTTGATGACACTTATCATCTCTGGAGTAGGGTATTTTTGATAAAGTTCATCGATGATGGGAGTAGGCTTTCCACCTCTCTCTCTAAAGGCCATCAACTCTTTGACAAACTCAGCTGAGATCAAAAAGATCTGCTGAAGGGAATTCATCTTTGAGACATTTGCCGTTGAGAAGCCTTTTCCATTCATGGCTCCATGGTGAAGCTTTACTATTTCATCCACTCCAAGAGGAGCTTCAGGGTGTTTTCTAATAAGGACAGATGACTCTAAGGCGTGATTAAAAACTAAGTCCCAATCTTCTTCTGAGATATTAGAGGCCTCAAGTTCATCATAAGTAGTGATCCGCGCTAGTTCTTCATGTTCAACAAAGCTTATGTCTTTAAAGAAGGCCGCAAAGGCCAGCTTCTCATGATCGGCCTTGGTTTCAATACCTAGGTTCTTTATGCATTCGCTGGCAACAACAGAGGTCATATGACAGTGCTGATAAAGATAGCCAGATTTAGAGTTGATAATCTTATGCAAGAGGCCACTCATCTCACTTGATTTTCCAAAGACATCAACCATGTTCTCAACGATAGAGTCCGTAAGCTGTACGGTAGCAGAAGTAAAACCTAGTTTTAAGATCTCTTTGGTGGCCACAGAATAACTATCGGCCATGACTTGAATCTGATCATCTATTTCATCATAGTCTTGATCAAGAAGCTGAACCAATTGATCACTTAAGAAGTTGGTAAAATTCTTTTGCATGTCTTTAGCTATATAGAAATGAGTTAAGTTTTGCTCCACATATCTTTTAATCATTGATTTAGAAAATGCATCTCCTGCGTGAATCCTCTTAACAAATTGATAGTCGTCCGGTCCTTTTTTAATCCGGATAAAAACATCGCAACATGAAGATTCTAGCCTCGCAAAATAAGAGACAGGAATAGGGATATAATCAGGGAGTATTTTCTTGGCCAGGATCTCTTGGCTAATGCCTAGGATCTTAGCAGAGGTATTAATAACCTTTTCCCATTCATTGGCGTTTTCAATAACAACAGCATGTTCTGAGTGGCTCTTTACATTGCCACCTAAGATAATAAGACCAGTGTCTAGTTTTCTTGCGTTAATGAACTCAACGATCTTTTTGGCCGTGGCCTCTTCTCCGATCTTATGCTTACAGATGATGAGGTCTATAGTGGGTAGGATCGAAAGAAGACCAATGGCCTCCTCGGCGTTAGCGCGAGGAATAACTTCCACACCAACATAGGTGCTAAGGTTAATACTTAAGAGCTCATTCAAACTCGGGTTGTCTTCAATGAGAACGATCTGTCCCATAATAATCTCCAATTATTAATATTATCGGAAACTTAGGGAAAAATATAAACACTAGGAATTGATTTCACTATCTGTGTAAGGAAGTACCTTTGGGTTCTCTAGTTTCTTAAGAAGTTGATCACTATGCTTGCCCTTTAGAAAGCCCCTCGTAGCACTGCGCTTGAAGGCAAAGCCTTCTCTTTCTTCTACTATCCAGCCAGCGGCAAAGAGCGCCTTTTTTACTCGGGAAGAAGCGCTATAAGTTGAAAGGATGACTTCATCTTTGCTTAATGCTTTAAGATCCTCAAACCATTCTTTGGTCCAAAGGGTAGGGTTTCTTTTGGGGGAAAAGGCATCTTGATAGATGGCCTCAAAAGGGAGTTCGAACTTATGATTCTTGATGGTCTCTCTAGCGTCACCGATTAAGATAACCGCTCTAGCCTTAGCCTTAGATCCAACATAAGTATTTCCTACTTTTTCAAAGCTATCAAAGATCTTATTGTTTTCTTGGGCCCAAAGAACTAACTCTTCATCAAGCTCAGTTGAGTAAAAGAGAAACTCATCATGGGCCTTCAAGGTTTCTATAAAACCAAGACCCGTAGCAAAGCCCACTTCAAAGAAGCACTTAGGTTTTCTTGACTCCACTTCACATCCGTCAATATAGATATAGCGGGTCTCAGTGGCGGCCCCATGGCTACTATGGCAGCCTTCGTTAAAGGCTTCAGAGAAGAGGCTTAAAGAGCCGTCTTCTGTTTCAATAATTTCATACTCTCCGAGAGATCCACTGAATTTCAAACACTTATCCTCTGTGAAGGAATTTTATTCCTCTTTTAAGCTAAAGACATACTGTTTTTACCCGAAAAGGTAGAGGTATGAAAGTAGCTATCCTCTTCATTCTTATGGCCTTAGTGGTTTCCTGTGGAAACTCAGGGAGAAAACCCTCAACTGAGTCTCAGTTAGGAAGTGCCCTTGTTGCTGGTGGTGTATTTGGGCCTAATGAAAAGAACACAGCTATCAAGATCTGTTACGCTTTTCGCTCTAAGAACACTAATTATAGGGCCAGCTTCTTAAATTCAACCTTTAGTTTTAACCTCTCTTATAGAGATTGTGACGGAGAAGATAAGAATGAACTTTTAGGGACTATCTTAAAAGCCCCTTTATCCTCTCAGCCCATGGTCTTTGACGCAATCTCTGAGATACCTTTTTATAATAATGTTCAAACTGATAAGGAAGGAGTGCTTAAGGATATTTGCTCATCTCTTTTAGATGGAGGAAATCCTTCAAGAAGCAATCTTAGCTTTGGGCGTTTAGTAGAGATAAGCTTTCTCTCTTCAAGCGTAGATAAGATGATTGTTAGATCAGCGGGACTCGTGGGAAGTGATTATGTTATTGATCAAGAAGAGCGCTTTGAAGTTGATTCAACGGCAGGAAACAGAACGGGTCAGATCAAGTTTGCTTCTAGAGAAAAAACCTGCGCTAATGGCCGGGTTGAGAGCATGACTCAGCAATTGATCACCCAATAACGCTCAGCATTTTACCCTTTCAAATTTCAAATGTTACCATCAACTCCTAATCAATCTTAGGAGAGTATATGAATCTTTTAAAAGCAACTTTTTTAATTATTTGTTTAACAGGATCTCTTTGGGCCCAAGATAGAAGGGCCATCAAGAGGCAGATCAGTGATCTTAGTTTAAGAATTGAAAGAGAAGCTCCTTATTCTGAAGCTGATACGGAAGACTTATTAGAAGCAAGAGATCTTTTAAGAGAAGGCCTAGTTCTTATAGGAGGCCAAGGAGGCGGAGGTGATTTTAAATTATGCATCAACTACGCCTTTGAACAATACAAAAGACAATACAGTAGCTCTGCTGCCTTAGAGCGCGCTCAAGTTAAATGCAAGAACGTCGTTGATATGAAAGTTTTAGAATTTCTCTTTGATAAGCATAAGAGAAATCAGAGCGTAGGCTCTGCCATGGACCTGGCCACTTCTCAGTCTGATAGAACAGTTAAAGGAAAAGTAGAATTGATTGAATTTTCTTATGATAAGCATTCAAGAAACACCAGCTCAACTAGCGCTGCTACTAAGGCTGTTATGAATGCTAGGGCCCAAAGAAATAGCCGCGGAGCTCTAGCTTGTTTTAATCAATACTATCCTATCCATAGCAGAACAAATAGTTCAACAGTTGCCATGGATAAGACTTCAGAGACTTGTTCAAGATTCTAGTTTAAAAGGAGCTACTAAGAAGTAGCTCCTGCTCTTAATTTCCAATCCATATAGATGGCCTCAAGTCTTGGGGCGACTAATCTTTTATAACGGTAGAAAAGATCAGCCCGTGAATTGTCTTTATCAGCATGTTCAGCCAGCACTCTTAGGGTTTCCATATAAGAGAGGGCCTGGCATAGGGTTTCTGCATGCTCCATAAGAGAGTTGACATTATCTTCATGGGCCCAGTTCTTAAAATCAAGCATCTTTGAGGCTTCTGGTTTTAAGCTTACAAAGAGAAGACTAAGCATCTTTTTCTTAAAGCGGTAATGAACACTGCTGAATTCTTTATTCCATCCTTCAGCCCCTGTAAGAAGCTTAGCTCCTGGGTGCTTAAAGAAAACATTTCCAAAGAAGCTCTTAGGATCTTTGATGGCGTACTTGATAATATCTTTAAGGGCCATAAGGGCCTGGATCTGACTTGTGCCTTCGTAGAGAAGAGGACCGAAGCTGTCCCGGTGAAACCTCTCCACGGGGTATTCTTTCATATAACCATAGCCTCCAAGAACCTGAATTGATCTTTGAGTTAAAGTCGTAGCTGCTTCGCAAGCATAGTATTTAATGAGGGGAGTTCTCTTACGGGTCCAAAGCCACATATCATCAAAGAGGACCTTCTCTTCAGCGCTAAGATCTCCTGTGGTTTGTTTTTTATTTTCTAAATATAAAAATTGATCAAACTTACTTACTGTATCAACAATCAAGGCGCGTATAGCATCTCTTTCAGTTTCAAAGTCTTCAAGATTTCTCTTCATAAGGGGAAGCTCTGAGATAGGCTTACCAAATTGCATCCTTCCTTCAGCATACTCTCTAGCATAACCAAGGCTGGCCTCAATCACACCGAGGGCCTGGATACCAACGCAGATCCTAGCTTCGTTCATAAGATAGAGCATGTACTTAAAGCCTTGTCCTTGCTCGCCAACTAACTTGGCCACTGAATTTTCATAAACAATCTCAGTTGTAAAAGAGCCCGTCATTCCCATCTTATCTTCATTCTTAGCGACTACAAAGTTTAGGCCTTCCTTTCCTGGGTGATCTTGTTCGATAAAGAACATAGAGATCCCTGAAAGATCATCAGGGTCGCCTTTAACTTTAGCTAATACAAAAGCAACTCCGCCGCCGCCATTGGTGATAAAGATCTTTGATCCATTTAAAAGGTAAGTTCCATCTTCTTGCAAAGTGGCAGAAGTTTTCATCATGCCAAGATCAGATCCACAACCAGGTTCTGTTAAGTTCATAGATCCAGAGATCTCTCCAGCAATTACTTTAGGAATTAGTCTTTCCTGAGTTTCTTTATCGCAGTACCTATGAATCATCTCTCCCATAGAAGTAAAAAAAGCAATCTGCGAGGAAGAGGACATGCAGCTTCTTGCAAGTTGCCCGATGAACATCATATAAATTGAACAAGGAACTTCAAGCCCTTCAAATTTTCTTGGAAGGGGAAGCCCGTAGACACTTAGTTCTGCGGCTTCTTTATAAAGTCTTTGTAAGTGTGGACCAGGAACGGTGCGACCATCGACAACATCGCCGGCCCCATCTTTATTTAAGAGCTCACCAATTTCTTTAACAGAAGTTCCGGCCCACTCACCAGTTTGGGTTAGGAGTTCTTCAAGGAATTGAATAACATCTTCTTTAGTTTCAAAGCCATCTTCTGTGGGAAAACTAGGGTAGTAGAGGTTAATAATAGAATCCCAATCGATTCCGTTTCTAAATAACCATTTCCATTCTGACTCGTCGCTATAGTAGTTCACCTGATCTCCTTCTTTTATGAAAGAGAAATTTTAGCATCAAATGGAGGGCTAGGGTATAGGTTGCTTTACTCGTCGTAGTTAAAGATTTTATTGATGTTCTCTGCGCTAATGGAGCTGTTCTTGTTCTGGCCATCTTGAACTTCCGCTTTAACGCCTATAGCTGCGGCAGCTTCTTCTACCTTAGTAATATGCTCAGATGCCCCATTATTACTATTGCCTGGGGTCCTTCCTGTTGCTGTAGGGTCATAGGCTGAATCACCAAGTTCAATAGCTAAAGAAGTAGTGTTTCGTCCTTCTTCGTCAGAGCCTTCGGTTGTGATCTTTAGATAGCCAGAGACAATATTTGTGAAGTGGACAAGTTCTGTATAATGCTTTGTCTTGTTGGTAAGCTCTTTTCTAATGGACTCTAAACGAGAAACATTGTCACTTTGAGAGAAGTCATCCTCACTCTTGGTGTTGCCTCTGATCTTTTTAGATAAGGTAGCAATATAGGCTTCTCTTTCACTGTCATACCTATTGGTGATCTCATTAATAAGTTTATCTCTATCAGTGTTCTTACTTAGAATTTCTTCAATCTCTTTTTCACTATAGGCCTGATCCGCCAAGTAGGTTTTAATTCCTTTTTCTTTATCTTCAGCAAAGGCCTTTTTCATTTTCTCTTTGAGAACTCTCGCTCTTAATCCGGCTTCGGCGATCAAGTTAGTATTCTCTTCTTTTTTATCATCGAGGTACTTCTCGCAAAACTTAGGATCTACCACCGCTCCATCGGCAAAGCATTTTTCAAAGTCACTATTTTCCGTATCAACAGCATCTTTAAATCCAGATGTTTCCACAAACTCCTTAGAGCTGAGAACTGTTAAGCTTTCATTATTGTCAGATTGGTAAGCCTTTTTAAAATTCTCTACAGAATTGCCCTCATAGGCCCCATTTGAGCCATTTTTTTTATTAATGGCGTCTAGTTTCGATTCGATATCATTGACGGCAATAATATTTTGTTTGAGCTGCTTGATATAGGTAATAACATTACATGACCTAGTTCCGGAGACTGGATAATAATCAGGATGATCAGTGGCCATATTTGAATAATCAAAGACGTCCGTTCTTTTCTTGTAACAGATTTGCTTTAAGCTAGTAATACATCTATTGAAGTTAGCCTCACTTCCTGCCATTGCACCAGGAGCAGGAGGGGCTCCGGTCTGCGGGGGGGCGTCAGCAAGAGTCTTAAGGTTCTTGTCTCTGACTACTTTTAACTTCGCTTCATCCTTGGGAATCAAAAAACCATTGGCAGGATCAGCATCAAGGCAATAAGAAGACATGGCCTGAATAACATTCTTGGTTAGCTGAGACTTAAAGAGTTTATGAAAAGTAGAATGATCTGCGATGGCGAGCTTCTTTTCCTTCTCCGTCTTTCCGTAAATAGTCTCCTCTAATTTTTTCTTCATATGCTCTTGAAGAGCTTGAAAAGAGGGCTCCTGATTAACTTGTTTTAAAAAACCATTATCGAGGGATTCAAACTTTAACTTGTTGGCTTCAGGATCGGTGGATCCTCCAAGATTACTCATCCTTTCAGTGAGCTCTTCTCTTTGGCTTTCTGATAATTTAAAGGGTTGTGCTTTTGGATCAGAGGTCTCGCCCCATAGGCATTTAGTGACATCTTCAGTAAGGGTATCGGCTTTATAGATCCCTTTGCACCCTTCATAATTTGCTTGGATCTCAGGGGACTTTAAGATGAACTCCAGATCTTCAATAGAAGCGCCCAATGCTCCTTGAACCCCAAGTTCTTCACCAGCTTCTTCAGGGGCGCCACCGACAGCAATAGCATTCTCAGCAAAAGCGGGAAGGCTTAAGCAAAGAGCGGTCAATAGGATTAAAAAACTTAGTTTCATACTCCTATTATCGGTTATTTTCCCGTTATTCTTGAGTGAAAGTGCCGGTTATTGTGAATTAGGTCATTGTTTGAGTAATATTAACAACTTAAAGCATATAAAGATATTATCAACGGGGCTTATAAAGCCACTATTAATGGGCTATAAGCCCTTTTATGGACAATACAACTGAAGTTAACAATGAAGACCAAATCTTTAATAAGCTTATTGAGGATCTCGGGATCACGGAGATCTCCGCTGATACTCTAAAGAGCGCTCGCCTTGGTTCTGGGCTTCTTGATCAATTAAATTCAATCATTGAAGAGCCTAGTGAGAAAAAAGAAATTCACTAAATTCGTGGCCCCTGATATCCTTTAACCTATGAAATTTAAAGAACGCGCCCTCTATGTAATTCCTAATGCAATCTTTTTGATTGCTATCGATCAATGGACAAAGTATTTGGCCGTGGTTCACCTCAAAGGCTTCCCGGAGAAGTCTTATCTTGGGGGCTATTTTAAACTTCTTTATGTCACCAATAGGGGAGCTTGGGGTTCAATGGGATCAGATTGGCCAGAGCCGTGGCGGAAGATCGTCTTGATCGTTATCCCTGTCCTCTTTATCCTTGGGCTTTCTTGGTACATCTTCAGGGAAAAAACCCAGCTTAAGACCTTAGAGCTTGTGGCCTTTGGCTTTATCATCGCTGGTGGTGTTGGGAATATGATCGACAGGATTCATGCGGACGCTGTTATTGATATGTTGTGGATGGGCATCTCCCATCAGCGCTACCTTCAAACCAATGTGTTCAATATAGCAGACGTGGCCATCATGATTGGCTTCTTTTTGATGGTAGGGGACTTTATCGCAGAAAAACTCCCCAAACGTAAGGCCGACTAAACCTAAAAGAATTACCATGGTATTGATTAAAACCCTCTTCGTCGGTACAAGTCCTCCTGTGCGGGGGAAGCAAATTATGAAAACATTTATCAGCAGTATTGTCGTAACGGCATCTATTATTATCATGACAACTTTGATTTTTTTACCGGCCTATCAAGCTTAAGTACTTAAAATCAGCTTTTTAGACCAAAATACTTAAGTATCAGCTCCATTGTTCCGTTAAGCTAATGGGAGAGTGAAGATGTTAAACCCTAAAAGGCTAGTTCCTTTCATATTCTTTATATTGTTTGCAAGCAGCGCCCTTGGCGCAAGCACGGCAGATATTGAAGAGCCTCTTCAATTCTTTAAAAGTTATTATTCAAAAGAAGAACTAAAAGAAATCTATAAAAAAAGCACCCAGGCCTTGATCGAGATCGAAAAGAAAACAAGGTATCCAAAGAACATATCTATAGAGAAGACCAGTTTTAACTTTCCAAGCTTTCCTTTTATAAACGAAGCTCATGCGGCAAAGGGCATTGATGGAAAATGCTTCTTCGGTGGATGGCTTACTAATCAAACTCCTAATTGGTGTAATGAGCCCTGGAAGCATGCAAGTGATGCTAAGGCTAAAGCACTAGGGCCAACTTATGATAAGGCGAGGTATTGCGGAGGGAAGAACCTCTTTCGCTGTAATCCTGTTTTATTTGGAATGCCTAAGGATCATAAACCAAAATTAGGATTGAATCCCGATAGGGGAATATGCATTGAGATTGATAGCTATAGGCATGTAACGGCCATGTGTGTGAAAGAAGCCTCTAAGTATATTGATGAGTACATAGATACTCTTTCAAAAGACCCGCGAAAATTAGAGCAGTTCTTAAGCCATACCACTGAGATTCTGGCCTACTGTGATAAAGACAAACTTAATTATTGTGAAGACCTTAAGGCCTACCTTCAAAAGATAACCAAGAAAGCTGAAGATTGCGCTAAGGCCAGGGCCGAGGCCATGTTGCCAAAGGTAGTTCCACCTTTAAACAACGATGAATTAAAAGTTGTTGCTGAATTACTCGAAGAAAAAGAAGAAGTTAAGGAAGATCCAAAGCCAGAAGTAGAAGTGACTCCTGAAGCAAAAGTAATAGAGGTTAAGAAGCCTAAAGAAGATTCAATAAGACCAGTTAAGAGACCTGAGATAGACCCTCTTGAGCAAAAGGTCTTATCCTACTCTAATGACCCAAGAACCCAAAGAATGATCAACCGCATGCGAGAGATCTACAGAAAAAATTGTGATGCCACTGGTTGCCGTGGAAGAAAAGGTAATATCCCAGGTGGATCCTGTTGGCGCTATGTTAAGCACGGGCTTATGAAGGGGGGTTATGCAGATAGATACTTAAAAAAGCATGATGAGACTTATCCTTATACCCCTACTGCTAGCGCTCAAAACGCTGGCAAGGACTTCTTTGACACTAAAGAGGTAGGCTTTACCAATCTCTTAAAGACAGAAAAATATAAAAACCTAAAGTCATCAGACGCTCCGGTTGGAGCTGTGTTAGTCTATTCAGGTGGAGATAATGGACATGTTGAAGTCAAGGCCTCTGAAACGGAATACATAAGTGACTATAGAGCTGGAGTGCCAACTGATATATCAAGTCCATACCGCGCAAGAACACGAAAGTTGGTAGGTATCTATGTCAAAGTTGATTAAGTTCTTTTTGGTTTTATTAATATTCATGGGCACTCTTTCAGCTACTGAGCTTGGAAAGTATCTTCCCTTAAAAAAATCTCATCTACCGGCCCTTTATAAAGACTTAGAACTTTCCATTGCTAGCCTCGAGAAATCTAAAGACAAGAAGCTGCTGGCAAAGATTTTAAAAGTTTACGTGGCCCATCATCAATTTGATAAAACCTATTATCCCTATGAGATGCTGGCCCCTTTTTACTCAAAAAATAAAGAACTCGTCATCAAGGAGCTCTCTAAGTTTAAAAAAGCTGACAGAGACCTGGCCAAGAGAAACCTCGACGTTGCCCTTAATGAAATCATCAATGGAAATGGCTAAGGGCCTTCCCTTATGAAAGAAGAAAAGATAAAAAACCGCGATAGTGACTCTGTAGCGAATACTCTTAGTCTCAAAGAAGGCATGAACGAAGGCCAAGGTATTAAGACGGGCTTTCTTGGTCCATGGGTCTTTATCATTGTGATCCTTGGGGTCTTCTTATCTCCTATTGGTGAAAGGTTCGTAGGCTACTTAAAGTTTCGATCCACTAGGACCGCCCTTCAAATTAAATGTGATGATAGGGGATACACCAACGCATGCGTGATGCTAAGCCGGCTTTATTCTCGTCATGGTTATGAGGGTGAGGCTAGAGAGTATCAATTAAAGGTTTGTGATAAGAACCCTCAATTGAAATTTTGTAAAGAAAGTATTTAAAGTAAGTCTTTGAGTAAAAGGTATCACGTACCTTTTTTATTGCTTAAATAGTTATTCAGATGAATAAGAAAGGCCTTAAAAGAGCATATAAGTCCCCGAAATATAAAAGTTACATGTTCTAATGAACAGGTTTGACCAGTATTGTTCTTTGTGGAATAAGAAATAAATATTATGGAAATATTTGAATCACAAGACATGCTCAGAAAGGGTTTGAGTGAGAGGGTTGAGAGAAGTAATCTTTCAATCAACGGCCTTGCCGCTCGCTACAATATTCCTTATTCTAACCTTTATAGGTTCTTGAAAAAGGACCGCTCCCTCACGGCAATTGAAACCTTAAGCATCCTAAAGTCCATGGGTAAAAACACAGAGGAGATCTATACTTCATTAGAATCTCTTTTCCCTGAAGAGTATAAAAATGGGTTAGGGCATATCTTTGAAGGAAGAAAGAGCTATCAGTTTGGCTCTGATGATCTTGAGGCACACTTAGTAGATCCTAGGTATTTTGACATCTTAAATATGGCCTGGACAACCGATGGTGTTTCTAAAGAAGACTATATTATAGAAAACGGTAAAGTTGGTGAGAGAAAGATCAATTATCTTATCGGTAAAAACCTGATCACAGAAGAAAACGGATATCTTTTTGGCTCTAAAGAGAATTTTCAAACCTCAAACGAAGCTGTAAAAGCGCAGATAAAACTCTCAGTTGACTACCATGATTCTACAAAGACTGGACGCAACTCTAATTTTTTAAGATTCATGACAGCCACTTTGGCCAAGAAAAGAAAAGAGACGGTCTTTCACGTATTGAGGCTTAGTAGGAAA
This sequence comes from Sulfitobacter sp., assembly GCA_047630275.1. Classification (GTDB taxonomy): domain Bacteria; phylum Bdellovibrionota; class Bacteriovoracia; order Bacteriovoracales; family Bacteriovoracaceae. Next base: position 1,746,897 of record JBLHVN010000001.1, read on the forward strand.
GTGATCAGCGAAGTGATCAATGACGGAATTGTTTCAGAACCTACTAGGGCTGAGTTTACAAAACTTTTAAACCAAGATAAGGTCTCAGCGTCCCCAGGGGAAGTTGAAGAACATATGTTCATTTCAATGGTTTATGATAATTTTGAAAAATCAAAAGATAACGTAAAGGAGGTTATGCAGTGAAATTTAAACTACTAATATCTCTTTTATCAATTCTCTTTATATCAAATGTTTTTGCAACAGACTTAGAGATACCGCTTCATACTATCCAAGATGTTATCCATCAGGACGAGGGCAGGGTTTCTCCGAGTCATCTTGAAGATGTCCAAGTAAGGATTGTGCGCGATAACCTAAGAGTATCAAGCATCCTAGATTCTAAAGTTGAAGAATTCATTCTTATCAACGGAAAAAGAATCGTCATTTCAGAAGTCCTAAAAGACTCACTAAAGCTACCAAAGTTTCCTAATACAATCTCCATCAATCCACTCGGTGAAAGACCTGTTGAGTCTGAGGTTCGTATTGGCGGTGACACGGCCAGAGTAGAAGGCGGCGGTCAAGACGGCGGGAATTAGCAGCCAATGTTTCGCTTTATTTTTTCTTAAAACCTAAGTTAAAGGGTGCATGAAAACCCCCAAATGCCTATCTAGATCTACCCCATATAATGGTAATTATGGGGGGTAAGTCCTAGGGAAAACTGGTATTTTACGGCATATCCCCTTAAACTTCTTATATGAATAAATCAGCTAAGTTTTTAATCACAATCCTGTTAACTCTTATCTCGTTTGAACTTATATCATTTATCATGATTAAGGCTTTTGATTTACCCGATCTTGACCTTGATCAGAAAAATAAATTCCAAGTCATCTATAATAAAAAAATTGAACCTGATACTGAGATCAATATTTCTAATGATAAGGATATGCTGGCCTTAGATGACATAGGCCAAGTTGTTAGCACCGTTTTTATCGCTCATCCGTACTTTGGCTATATTAAGCGTAGCTTTGATCCACTTGATGAACTTGGCGAAGAATTAACCTCTAGAACTGAGCCCATTTTAAAGGATAAATATGTCTACCCAAGGCTTGGAAAATCTAAGGAAAAAAACTCAAAGGTTTTTAGTATTGGAATCTTTGGAGGCTCTGTGGCCGTAGATGTTTTTGAATATAACAGAGATAATCGGTTAATTGAAAAAGCCTTGAAGGCGAGGGTTCCTTCCCTTCAGAACAAGGATATTAAGGTCTTTAATATGGCCGTCAGTGCCGGGGCCCAACCACAACAAATGCTTATCTTTACTCAATTCTCAGAGATGTTTGACCTAACGATTAACCTTGATGGGCTTAATGAATTCTCTAAATCAGGAAACAGCTTAAATTTTGGGGTAGAATCCCCTAATGGCAGCGACTTAATGTTTCCTAATAAGACTGAAGGATTGGCCCTTCTTGGAAAGACTTATGTTTACTCACAAATCAATGAGTTTATCGATGAGTTTGAAGCCTTAAGCTTTAGCTTTACCTATTCCCTCTTTAGAAACCTCGCTAGAAAGCTGATGCTTGCGAGTCTTCATTCTAAAGAAAATGTTAATGGGGCAAAGGGAGCAGCCTTTAAAAATAAGAACCTCGTAAAGGTTAAACTCTGGGGCAAGTACACCCATATGCAAGATACTCTGGCTAAAAAAGCTGGGGTGGAAGCGTTTTTCTTTTTACAACCTAATCAATACATAAAAGATAGTAAGAAAACTCTACTTCCTGAAGAGATAAATCAAACCTCTTTTGAAACTCTAAGCTCTTATACAAACTCTTCATACTCATTACTCAGAGAGGAAATGAAAACCCTAGAAGAAGATGAGGTTCTCGTTAAAGATTTAAGTTATATCTACAAAGATGAAAGCCGTTTGTTGTATGACGATGAATGCTGTCATTTAAACGAAGAAGGAAATAGGATTCTTCTTGAAGAGATCATTAAGTTTATTGTTTTAAAGAAAAGCCCTTAAAGACCGAACGAACTACTCCCCTATTTGATATGGGCCATTTTAAAGCCATTCAGAGATGACCATGGCCACTAACTTGAATACTGCCTTAGATTGTCTTAAAAACCACTTAGTAGGGCTTAGGATTCCTCCTTTTTAGGGCCCTAAGGCATTCCTTTTTCTCAATAAAGTTTTTAGAAAAAGCACTGTAGTTTTAGAGGGAATTTGACGATAATCCTCTTATGCTTTTTCGCCTCATAACACCTCTATTAATTTTACTTCCCATGACTCTTTTTGCGGCTGGCTTTGAAGGCCTGTACGATGATGGAGGTTGGGAGTTCATAAAAGAAACAAAAGGATTTAAGGTTTATAGCCGTCCTATGCCTGGTTCAAAGGTTCTTGGCTTTAAAGTTGAAGGTCATATAGACGCACCTATTATTGATATTATGTCGACACTAAGGGACGTAAGCCTTTCTAAGGAATGGCAACCAGATCTACTAGAGAAAGTGACTATTAAAGACTTTGGAGATCTTGAGGCCATTACTTATTCAAGAGTTGATATGCCTTGGCCTCTTGATGATAGAGACTATGTTATTCACAATAAGTTAATGGTCCATAAGAAAAAGAAACTCCTCTTTGTCCTTTCTAAGTCAGTTGATAAAAAAGGTTGGGAGTCTGGAAGAAGAGCTGTAAGGGCCAATATAGGATATTCAAATATTGGATTAAGGCCTGCAGGTAAGAAAAAGACCTATGTTGAGTGGACTCTTTTTGGTGAACCTAACGGCAATATCCCCGACTGGGTTGTTAACTTTTATCAGCAAACCTTCCCCATCAAGTTCTTTAAGCATTTAGCAAAAAGGGCCAATAAAAAGAAGCTTCCTATTCCTCCTGGGTTTAAAGTCATCTTGGCAGAGCTAGAAGATGTTCTTAATGAGAAAGATGGAAGGAAAGTCTCTAGCAAGCCTACAAAATAGACCAAAAAAAAGGAGGCTTTCGCCTCCCCTCTCATACACTTATTTATTTCTACTATAATCTTTGGCCATCTTCTTAGGTGTGGCTCCTAACTTGGCCTCCTTTCGTCTTTTGGCCCTGGTCTCTTCGGCTCTGTTAATGGAATACTCATCATCAGGCTCTTTAGCGATGATAAAGTTCGCTAAGCGGTTTGTATAAGACTCAGTATGGCAGCTAAAAAGCGGCGGGAAGATATCCATGGCAAAGTCTTTCTTACCTTTACTGGTATCATTCCAGTTTCTACTTTGAGTAAGAAGTCCTGCAGCTAAGACCTTTTGAACATCTAAAAAGCGGTCTAAGTTAAGCCCGGTTTCTTCTTTAAACTGACTAAGACCACTATTAGAAGAGTTAGAAAGTGAATCTTGATGGATAAAAGCCTTTTTACCTCTAAAGTCGCAGTTGTCGGTAACTTCTGGGTTCTTAGCGGCCATGATCTTTCCGATCTCTACCATATGATTGTACTTAGAGCTCTTATTGCTACCTTTTTCAGTTAAAACCGGAAGCTCTCCAGCGCCGGCCATCTTATTTAAAGACTTATAATAAGCTGGGAATCTTTCATACTGAGTTGATTTGTACCCAAGCCTCTTAGCGTAAGTCTCAGAGCCGTAGATAAACTTCCCATCAATAACAACAGCATTAAGGTCTCTTGAAAAAGCTTTCCTTACAATATTTGTATAAGGATCTTCTACGTATTTTCTAAGAGCAATTACAGTACCCATGGCGCCAACCTTTAATTGACCAACACCATGCTCTTTCTTTTTGATATCTATATCAAAGTGATTGATAAGTTTTGCTGGGTTCTCTGTTAGCATAAGAAAAAGATCTTCATCATTAAAAAGCTTTGGAAGCCCTTCATCATAAGGGTCTTTGTCGATGTACTTTGCTGCTAATTTTATTTCTTCAAGAATTCCTCTGGTGCCAGTTGGAAGCCAGTCAGAACCTAAAGACATAACAACACCAGCTTTTCGAGCTGAATAGATGTCTAATGTCTCACCATAAAGAAGAAGGTTTGAATAAGGTGACCAAATAAGACCCATTCCTTTTTTTGCCATGTCTGGGAAGTGCTTTTTCTCTATGCCAACACCATGAACAAAGTTCACATGTTTTTGATCAAGTCCTAAGAGCTTAACAATTTCGTACTCAACCATATTGTAGGCATCTTTACGCCTTCCTTCAGCTAAGTGAGCAATCACGGCAGCACTATTTGGTTTTGCTAAATACTTCTTTCGTCCGGCAATGGTTTTATGAACCCAATAGGTGTAGCGAACAAACTTCCTATGAACTTTTTTAAGATCACAATTATCAACAAGAGTTGATTTAGTGGAGAGTTTCTTAAGAGCTGTTGTATTAACAGTATTCTCAGTGACTCCATCTATTTCGCAATGCTTATTGATATACTTAGCTAGTTCTTTTTCGTAAGTGCTTCCTTTTTCAATCCCTGGTCTTAACTCATCCCATACAAAGGTCATATCCCCTGGAAGAACGAGATCTGTTGGGGCCTGAACCTTATCTTTATTTGAGATATAAGAGTCACTGTCTTCAACTCTGTGAACAGAGAAATCTGAAACACAACCTGAAGGTCCTTGAAGATAAGTCGTTCCTAAAACCATGGCCTGCATCTCTGACCATCTAAAGGCGGCGCAGTTCATTGGCTTTCCGTAGCCGATCCATGGATTCATGTTCCCACTGACTGAATACTTGTACTTGCTCCATCCACGCCATTCAAATCGGTTTTCAAATTGACCTTCAGCTAAACCCCAAACGTCGATATTATTTTGCTTGGTGTGATTATGAAGATCTATTAAACCTGGGTAGAGAAAATCAAAAGAGCTTGCGCTGTACTTATTAGGAGAAGAATACTTGGCCACGATCACAGTGGCGCCAGATTTTTCAAAGGCAGCTTTGGATTTTGTATAAGCACTGCTTGATTTAATTGGTTCTATTTCCGTAATCACTCGGTCAACGATCTTGATATAACCGAGCCTGTATTTCTTTTTAGACGCGAGGTCTTCTTTGTTTAAGTAACGCCCCGGAATATTTCCGTAGATCACTGTCGTTTCCGCTAGAAGCGAAAAACTAAAGAGAAGAGACGTTATTAGAAGTAACTTGTTCATAACTTCTCCTATTACCTATTGGCCTGAAGGTAGCTCTTGGCCACTTGGTTTAAAATATCTGCGCAAACTTGAACTGAATTAACTTGATTGAATGAATCCTCAGAGCCTTCAATATTCCCAGACTCAGGCAGGCTTAAGTCTTTAAGTGAGTACATAGCCTTTTTGTAAGTATAGCTTCTCGTGAATCTTCTTAGGCTGTCATAAAAACGTTTAGGATTCTTACCAGAGAGCTTCTCTCCATCAAACGCCCACTTAAGCATCTTATCCACTCTTTTTTTATGGCTTTTTCTAGGAACGACATTTTCATAATGAGATTCAATCCTACGGGCCAGGTAATGAATAAGATCTCTTGTTTCCCTGGCCTGAATCTTCTCATAAGCCTCTTCAGTTACTGAAGCTAACTCGGAGGCCCTAAGGACTTCGATCCTCTTTTTATATTCTCCAAGAATATAGTCGAGAGTTTCTAGGTTTAAGTTGGTGTTTTTATCAAAGCCGACAACGAGAGGATCTAGAGCTAATGCTCGAGCCGCTTTATCCATTACTTCATAAGCTGCAACAATCCTATGAAACTTTGGAGCTACAGCAATATCTTCAGGAACCCAATGGCTTTGCTCCATGCTGTCTCCCTCATACTGAGAGATTTCTGAAAAAAGGCTTTGGGTTCTTTCAAGAAAGTTTTCTAGTAGATAGTAGCGAGGAGCGCTTCTATCCATGGAATCTTTAAGCTCTTCAATATTTTGGACAAGAAGGTCTAGGCGCTGATGAGCGTTTAATTCATCTGTTTTAAAGTCTTCTAGGTAACTTGAGACTGTCCTACCCTTTAGATCTACGCTTTTACTGGCGCAGCCCATAGTGAGAACACTACAGGCGAGTAAAAGAGTTATTAACTTAAGTGGGTTCACAAAATCCTCCTTGATTCTGTAAGAATTCTTGAATGAAATTTAGGCTTTCTTACACCATAATTTATACTCAAATTCCTTTTCATTTTCTCTTGAGAATTCTTTTAATTCATCCTCAGTAACCTCAACTTCAGTGGCCGTAGGATCTTCTGATCCAATGGACTTCACATCTTCAGAAGCTTGAAAGAAAGAAAAGTAAGCGGTGAAGCCTTTGTCTTTTCCTTTGAGTGCCTTTTTAGGCAGAGAAAATTTAAGATATCTGCTTAGCCAAACTTTATCTTGGACTTGCTGATTAGACTTGTTGTGAAACTTTGCAAAAGAAAGGGCCGACTCATTGGACCTTTGTGCGCGATAGAACTTAACCTTTTGCTTTTTCTTTGTGCCGTAAAGGTAATCACTTGTAATGGAGAGTTTTCCGCCTCCATCTTCCTTTAAGCTTCCTTTGACTTTAACAATTGGTTTTCCATATCGTGTTTTAACTTTTCCTTTCGATTCTACTTTAAATGAATCAGCGTAGCTGCAAGTAAAGCTTACTTTTGCAAAAGCTGAAGTAGAAAGAAGACTAAAAATAACTAAGCTATATAATTTCATCATTCCTCCGAATTAGTTTTTAAAAGTCTCATAAGACTTTGACTCTTCTTCACTCATGCTTCCTGCTTTCCATTTTGTGGCCCAGCGTGGAGCGTAGAGCTTGTAGTAGTCTCCTGAGTATTCTTTATTAGAGCTTGACCCTCTGTATCCTCTAGCAGCTCTGTCACCACTAGTTCCCATCCAGTATCTAGTATGAACGGGAAGGTCAAAACGAGGAATTATCTTTAAAGGCATCTTCTTAACAGCAGCCGTTGTAAAGCCCTTATAAGAGACGTCATAATCCTTAGCCAATTGCTTTGCAATCTTTGAAGCCGTCGCTCCTACGCCGATGATCTGAGTAATTTGTCCAGCATCTACAATGGCGTCGATAAGAGCATCTCTTCCTTTAGTTACATCTTTATCCATACTGATGGCCTCACGTTCTTTTTCGCTTAGGTCAAGAGTATCCACAGGCAGAGTTCTAATGATGGCATATTCTTTTTTAGACTTATCTAAGTAGGATTGAAACCTTTGTCCGACTTCACCAGTTAGGGCGCGTCCTGAGAACATATCATCGTGAGCATGTTGATCGGCGATCACGAGAACTTCAGCATCTTTTAAGCTACCTCTATAAAACCCTTGTGGGCCAAAAGACATATGCTGAGTTACTCCATGAGATCCCCAGTCAATTGACTTAAACCAATCAAGCATGATCTCTGAGAATTCAAGTCCAGGGCCGTGATCGTAGAGCATGTAATTATCGGTACAAGTCTTTGGAGACTCATAAGGAACATCACACTTGGCCATTTCTGAAGGAGCTTTAGTTAGCTTATCAACAGGGTCTGAATAACGAATATTATCTACTTTTGTTTGTGAGCAACGTCCATTAGGCTCTTTAGCACCGTTGTTGTAACAGCCATCTTTAGAGAAGACCTGAATTGTATGAGAACCTCTTCTGTTTGAAGTCGTTCCCCACTCACCCATTCTCCAGTTTGTTCCAAAAGCAAAGTCCATATGAGGGATTGAAGCGTTACCATATCTATATTTAGCTGTCGTACTCGCTCTTTTTGCTCCAGGATCTTTTTCTAATTTAATCTTATTTGAAGAGATTGCCTTAAGAACTGTCTTAGCTTGCTTATCAAAAGCTCCTAGAAGTCTCTTTAGAGCATCTTCTCCGCCGTTTCTAGGAGAAGCACCACCTGGGTGTGGAACACCTACAAACATGATTGTCTTACCTTTATGCTTAACAAAGCATCCGCCTCTTCCTACTGTGGAAGAAGAACATTTTCCACCTAGGTGGCGAGCATAAGTAGCAGCTGTATCTTTACCAGCGGTACCAACACCTAGAACAATGCTTAAGTCTTTATTTGTTTCAAGAACAGTATCAAAAAGCTCATGACGGTGCTTAACTACGACTGAGTCTGAGTTTTGGGCAAGCCATAAAAGATTATCCCTTTGGGCCACCTTAGTTGGGTTCTTAGCGTCTTCACCAAAGAGTGAGTACTGACCAGTAATAGTGTAAACAAAGGTGTTCATGAAAAGGTAGGATTGATTGATTCCAATATGGTTAAGAAACTTTTGCATCTTTGTACCGGTTGATCCGGTAAAAGATCTGTTTGAAACATTTTCGTCTTGAGCTCCCTCTTGTCCAATGACAAAGACCTTAACTTGGTTCTCTCCCGTACGCCCGCGGTACCACATAGGACCGAACTTCCAGCGAAACTTCTCACCCTTTCCACCTATGACCTTGCTTCCAAAAGCGCGGTAATTAGGAGTGTTTGCAAAAAGATAAGTTAAGTCTGAATCTTTTGCTGGGCCTTCGTCGTAATCAAAAGAGTCTCCTCTTTTTTTAGAACTTGAGATAGACCTATCTCCAGGGGTTCCGTGACTACAGCTAACTAAGACCATTAAGGCCATTAAAGCGAATCCATTCGCAATCCAATTTTTCATTCCTGAAGCTCCTTAAATATTAATTTTCTCAACTAAACAAAAAGTTTTACCTAGGCGAAATGTTAGCATTCGATAACGCATAAGCCTAGGGTCAAAAACTTCTCGCATTATTCTGAGTAAAATTATCAGCTAAAGATTGAGGTGACGCATTTCCTCAGGAGTGCAAAACAAACGTCTGTTATAGGTGTTTTCAAATTTTAGTTGAGCGGCTTTAGTCTGCTCACCGACTTCAATAATAATCTTTTTATATTTATTTTTTTCAATCGTAAGATCATTACCATAGCGTTTCTCTCTGTTACTTAGCCTTCTGTATTCATATTTTGCAGAATTTAAGGCGCGCTTATGAGCGCAGAGTTTATAACGGTCTCTTAAAAAGCTTGAACTGATCTTTCTCTTTTTAACCCGTGTTTCTTTTTCAACTTGGGCCACGGGCTTACCGCTAGGTCTATAAGGATGACCTTTATTAGCGCTGCCACACGAAGATAAAACAAAGAGGCTAAATATCGTTATGCTTTTGTAGTTCATCATCTATAAAAAGATATTCCTTTAGGACATGGTCCTCAGTTTCATATTGCCATTTTTCTATCTTCTTTTTTCCTTTTATTGACTTAATAATATTATGAGCAGGAGGTCTTGCAATGAGAAATTCTCCCTTGCTCATTCCAACCCATACTTTATGCTCACAAAGTAGATCAGACTTCTTAAAGAGTCTTCCAAGCCTTCTCACTTTCTCTGTGGGTAAGGGAAAGTCTTTTCTGAAGTACTTATCTAAGAGCTGATACTTCCCATCACTAAGAAGAATAGGTCTTCCTCCTATAGTATCAAAGAGAAAATGCTTTTCATCTTGTTGTATCTCTACATAGCGTTTCTCAAATCTTTCATGGATTCGGATAATAGACGAAGGCTCACAACGCTTAAAGCTTTTGTTATCGGCGTACTTTTTTAACTCAACTATATAGCGGCTTATCTTTCTTTCAGGAGGCAGGAGAAAGTAGCCTACCCGGGCGTGGTATCTAAGAGAATCCCCTTCTTCGACGGGACTTACTTTAATGGCGCCGCATCCAAGAAAAATCGTGGAAATAAGGGTCAGGGTTAGAAGTTGTAAGGTTTTTGTTGTTTTTAACATTCGTAGTCCAATGGGTGAAACTTTCACTATATCAATAGTTTAAACCCTACCCTATCAAGATTCCAAGGCAAAATGACACTTCTGCCTAAATCCGAGTTTTCCTGATAGAATACTAGTGCAAGTTGCTTTGAGGATGGATCCTCTAAAAGCAAAACAATACAGGAGGTATTGAATGTTTAAAACTCTACTTACAGCCACTCTTATTATGATCTCATCAGTAAGCATTGCTGAGGCCAATGATTTTGGTACTTATCAGGCTGATATTGATTTTGAGCAAAACTATAGCGATTCAATGAAGGCCATCACGGCTTCAAAAAAACTGAGAAAATTATTAACCAATGATAGATCAATAGCTGGAATGTCTTCTAAAGATGAGAGATGGGCCAATGAATTTGATAGAATCATGAATGATGATAAAACTGATTACCTAGAGCAAGCTTTAAAGCTTAAGTAATTTTAAACTTAGAAGGTCAAGCTGTGAATCCGCGTCTTGGCCTGAATAGGTTCTTGAAGTTCATTCAGGTTTAAAAGCTCTGGCCTGATATCAATCTCTTCAATCCTCTTTAAAAAGTCATCTGTCGTTAACCTTATATTCTCTTTTTGCTTTGCTTGAAAGAAGGCTTCAAGAATGGCGAAGTTGATAAAAGGTACTCCCTCAATTTGTGGTAAGCAAACCAGAACTTCTTTTGTTCCAATATTGATCAACTTTTCTTTTAACTCAGATCCTAAAACATCAACTATAACTTTCTTCCCTCTGGTATGTTCTAGATCGATAAGTTCCATAATGGCCATGGTTCCTACGAAGGTATCGCAATGGAAGAAGTCTATCAAAGGCGCCGGAAGGTTTCTTTTGTTTCGGTTAAACTCTGGGATAATACTTCTTTTGATCTTCATTCTTTTGAAAATAGGCCAAAGTAGTCTTGTAAACTTCTCAAGAGCGTCTACTGACTTTACAGTGTAAGGCATCTTTAAAAAGAAGTAAGGGTCGGCCAACTGAATTTCGTGAACAAATTCTTCACAAACATCCAATAAGTTCTTTTGAAGAACTCCTGAATAAAAGGCCAATCTTTCATGTTTATAAACTTCACTTTGGCTCATAAAGTGCTTTCTCATTAGCCAAGGAATGTAGATATCTTTAAGTGTTTGCCCATCAAGAACAAAGGTCTCTCTTGTGTGATTGATGAGAGCTTCTCTTTGAGGAGGCGTAAAAGAGTTCTTTTTAGTTTTAATGACGGCAGGAAGTCCGGAAATGCTGATAGCATCGCATAGGCCGTCGTACTTCTCTAAGACCTTAAGAGTTGCTTCAAAATCAAAGTTAGTCCCAAGCTGAGTGAGCCGAAACTTCTCCCCCATAAAGTCTATGACTTCATCGAAATGAGCAAAATCTGATGTATAGGCGATATTTAATATATGCTTCAAAAAGCTTCCCCCTGAATACTCCATTTATAAGTCTATAATTATTATAAGCCTAGAGACCGGGTATAAAATACTTAGACAGTCTAAGTGTCCGGTATTAAAGGGTTTTCTCATTGACAGAATAATGCCCTAATTGTCAGCTCTATTAATAGCTTCAAATCCCTTGGGCCGCTACTTTAACCCTATATTGATTGTGAGGAGCACAAAATGAAGAACCTATTGATGTTGTTGGCCGTTGGCCTAATCTTTTTAAGTCCTAGGACAGAAGCTAAGATCTCAGACCTCTTAGAGCCTGGTAAAGTCGAGCAGCGGGTCCGCGAAGAATTTGCTGATCTAGATATCAACTTCAATGTTAATTTCTTAAACGTCGAACTCTTCGAAGGTCTCGGGCTTTCTTCAAGGTACCGTTACGAAGTAGAGCCTAGTTATGAAAAGGGTCTTCATGCAAGAGTTGATAAGTGGCAAATCAAGGTTGACTTAAAAGCTGGAGACCTTCTAAGTGGAAGCTTAGACACTCCTCTTTATTTTAATATGGATAGAAACGCTGAAGTTTTCTTTGTCCGCCAATTTAAAAGCAAGAAAAGGGCCATCACCGCTCTACCTTATACTCTTAAAAGATTACCTATCAAAGCAGAGTACGCCCTAAAGAACCTAGCGCCAGGTGATTTTGTAAGTATGCCAACTTCCATGAGCATTGTTGTTGGGGCAAAGGCCTCTTCGGCTACATTAGGCGGCACCATTGGTATTGATGCCAGCGCGAACCTTTATTATGTACTCTCTGGAGACTTTCTGATTCATGTTTATAGAATGAAAGATAACAAAGTCCGTCTTAAGCTCTTTGCCAATAGAAAGAGAAGTTCAGGAACTTCAGCTGAGGTGGAAGGCTCCTCTAATCTCTTTGGCGTAAAGATCGCTAACAAGGTTGTGGAGAGTGTCTTTGAATTAGACTTTGCCTCTTTAACAGGTGAGAAAGCAAAAGGAAGACAGTTTATCGTCGATTATATCTTTGACTTAAACAATAAAGAGGCCAGAGATGCCTATGACAGTATTCTTTCTTCTTCTTTAAAGTTTAAAGACGTCGTGGCCATAGGTCAGCATATTGGTAAAAAACCATTAAGTAAGGTTCTACTTTCTACTTACGAAAAAGCAGATAACCTCTTTAAGTCAGACTTTAAATCTAAGACCACTTCTCCTAGAGTGGATCGTATCTTCAAAGGTTTTAATAACTACAAACAAGATAAAGTGAAGCTTAAGCTAGGTCTCATCGTAGCAAAGCTAGGAACAGGACGATCTTTTACTGAAAACAATGTCAGTTATGAAGATAAAGATGGCGTCAATCATAACTTCTTCTACCCGGTTCAGACAAAGACCTATGAGCAAAAATTCAGACTTGGCTTTATTAAGACTAAAGAGCACCATACTAAGTCCTACTTTGGACTAGTTCCTACAGGGGTTGAAGATAATGGCTCTCGGTTTTCTGATTTTGGTCTCCGATACGAGAGGGCCGATAAGTACTTCAGAAATGATGAGCAAGCAGGTGTCCGTGAGTTCATGGCCAGTAACCTTCCTAATGAAGTCTTTGAAAAGATCGACTTTAAGGACTGGGACGATTTCTCAGGCAAGAAAGACTCTAGGGTTTTCTATCAGATTATTCTCAAGGCATCTGCCTTTGATGCTCTTCCTGCCCTTAGTAAAGCTGAACTAAAAGAAGCTATCAAGGCTTACGCCAAAACTAAGACAAACTATGCAGGTAACCCCCTTGATTGGACTTGGGACCGCCTAACTGACCTTGTGACGACAGAAGTTTTAACTAAGAAATGGCGTCTTACAACCCTTTCAAATAAGCTTCACAAGATCCTTTATGGTGAGAAGCTTACAGGAAAAGAAAGGGTCAATAAGCTCATGGAGCTTAGAAACAATAATGCTTTTAGGGAACTCGGTATTGGCTTTATCATGAGCCTAATCCCCCGTGAAGGTTTAGAGAATCACTTACAAGTGAAGCTTCAGCTCTCTGCTCAGGATAAAGAAAAGGTTGATTTTGTTTATGGGAATCAAGACTTAAGCGAGCTTTATCATCAATTACAGCATGTTCAAAACGCTATTAACAACCGCTCTTATGATCTACGCCTAAACAGCCAAGATCAAGATTTCTAGGAACCTGCCTAAGATAGAGACCTATCTTGGGCAAGAAACCTTCCTTGAAGGTGGAAAATCATATTCAAAATTGGTCATGATCTCTTTTTGAGTTTCTTTTTGGCAGCCTTTAAACTTTACGCAAAGGCGGTAATGGTAATCTTTTTTATCAAGATCAAGCTTGGTGATCTTATAGACTTCCCAATCACTTGTGTTTGCTACCTTTAGGCAATCTCCAACTTCGTACTTATTAGGCTTAGCCTCTTCAGCTTTTTTTTCAGATTTACTCTTATAACCTTTAGGCACAGGGTTCCCGACTGCTTTTTGTAAGTCATTCATCCCCTTGTCTTTGAAAGCAAAATACAAGCCACCAAAAATAAGCGCTGCTATAAACATAAACTTCTGCATACTTCACCTCTTAATCCTATGTTATTATTTTAATACAGAATTAATAAAAAAACAGGATTAAGAAGAGTTGATTGGTTTTCGGCATGATTTTATCAAGTACTTTGATGAACGCTTTCCCTTTTTTGGGTTTAGCCTTCCTCTTTTGGTTTTGATCTTTCCGATCATCCCCAACATGGTTCCGCTTTATTTTCTTCCTAAGTACTATGGCCTTATTGTTACTTATCTTTTCTTGATCATCTTTAATCTAAGACTTTACCGGGACCTTATGGAAAAGCGGGTGACGGAAAGAAGCTTTTATTTTCTCTATCTAGCGTCATGCTTAACTCTTTTTACCTTCTCGATTCTTTTTCATTTCTTAGAGATGGGGCGCTCTTTATCTTTGTTAAACTCTGGCCTCAACCTTAACTGGAGGAGCTTCTTTTTCTTTTTAAGCACCTTTTCATTAGTTTCTATAAGCTGGCTTTGGTACTCAGTCTTAAGACCAAGCTTGAAGAGGTCTTATTTTACCGAATTAGCCCCCATGATTAAGTACCCATTAATCCTCATCCCTCCAGTGCTTTTAAAGGTTCATGAGAGCCAAATAGAGCTTCTCCTGTACTACTCAGGAGTTATCTTTTTTCATGCGGTTTGTTTTGAATTATTGCATAATGATTTCTTAAAAAAGGCCTCTTCTCATAACAGATGTGTTCAAGGTTCTCTTTTTATTTATACCTTCTTAATAGGCCCAGGCTTTTATTTCTATCATGATGACTTCATCATAGCCTCAGTCCTAACAATGATAGGCCTTGTCTATACATTTAAGGCCCAAGGGTTAAATCCTAAGGCCTTGTTCATCACGACTATCGTCTTTAATTGGGCCGCTTTATTTACTCAATGAGTTGGTAGGTCTTTCGTCCCCATCATCTGGAGAGCGGCCTTCTAGGCTTTGGATAATTTCTTGGTAGTCTTTATTCTTATCATAGATTTCTTTTAAATCTTTAAGAGGAAGCTTTAAAAGAGACTCTTCAAGCAAGATGGCCTGAGTCTCCGTTAGAGTCTTATTGATCATTCGAACCAGGGCCGCTTTTTTCTTAACCGGATCTGTATCCGTGCTTTGGCTAAAAAGTGGCGCGCTAAAAAAGATTAAGAATGCTAGGATAAATAGTTTTTTCATTAAGACCTCTTAGCGACTTTATTGCAAAAAAAGGGCCCAAAAAAGACCCCTTAACTACCTAATAATCGTGATCTTAGTGCCTAATAATTAGACAAAGTGACCAATCTTAGTGCATGCACTTGTTCTCATCGGCCAACATCTTTGTGACATCCATTGCGTCCTCATGGATATACCAATGCTTATTTATAGGTTTTTTGTTGATAAGCACCTGAAAGACATTATCTTTATAATGCTTCTTTACGCTGCAAACATCTGTCGTGGGTATGATCTTTCCAGAGCTACAAGAAAATTGAATCATTAAAAATATTAAAGCTATAAGTCTTTTTCTCATAAATACACCTAGTCTAAGTCGTTTTCATATTCGTTACAGTCTCTTTCTCTTCTGAACCTTTCAAGTTCGCCTGAGCCTGGGATAGATTTATAAAAATAATAGTAACACTTGTTGTTTGCTTTATTCTTTTCTCTATTAATCACGGCATCTCTGATATCCCATGGTTCATTTTTTAGAATATACTTAAAGCCACCAGCTATTGATGAAGCAGTTGGGGCTAAAACTTTAGGAGTGGCCATTGCGATGGAAGCTTTTTCAAGGGTCTTAGGCAGAGCTTTATTAACTTTTGCTCTCTTAAAGGACTCCTCAAGATCTAAGAAACTCCCATCCTTCGCTTGCAGGCTTGGTAGGAACTCATCACCTTTTTCTAAGAGATCTAAGCTGGCCTTTGAAATGCTTTTTATTGAACTGATCCCCTCTTGTCTCACGAGGTTTGAATTAAAGGCCTTGCCAGGTGTTAGGTCAAAGCTCGCAACACTTGTTCCTAATTTAGAGAGGTTCATCTTAACTGCGCCTTTAGTTAATAAGACATCTGTTGAAGGCGCTCCTTTTACTAAGTAACTATTCGCCAGTATCTCTGTTCCTCTTACACCAAGAGCAATCTCTGCATTGGAATAGATAATGCTCTCCCCTTCCTTACGTTTCTCTTTAACATGGGCCCTGATTTTTCCTCTTAAGAAATGAAAGACTGAAGTTCTCTTGCCATCGTTGATCTTGAAGTTCTTTACTTCGAAAATGCTATTTGGTCCTAGTGAGATAAGAGTATTGTCGATGAAGCGCACCTTTAATAAAGTGGCGGCCTTGGTTATCAGGGTGTCCCCTGATTTAATGGCCGTGCCAAGCTCTATTGGAGTCTCTATCCCTTTGATAAAAGCGTTCCCTTTAACGACTAGAACCCTCGCCACATCTTCAGCGGCGGCCACCTGAGTGCCATTGAATAATAAGATTAAACTTAAAAGTGTAAGAACTTTCACACTTCCTCCTTGAAGTAATTTTGTTTAATTCATTATAAACAATTATTGCCAAGGGGAAAGCTCTACATGGGGCACATCATTGCAAAGAATAGGAACTCCTGTGGACTGAAGAGACCTAGCTTTCTTATCAATGAAGATGGCCTGTGAGATGCCAAAGATTTGAAGCTTTAAATACTTAGTTAAGAGTTTATTTAACTTCTTTTTCTGTTTTCCTTGAGTCCTTTTCAAGTAGCGAGGAGCTAAATCGCCGGTTCGCCGTAAACTCTCAAGTAAATGCCTAAGAAGGCAGTCATAAGAAGAGTTAAATTCAAGCCTTTGTATTTCGTTTTCAGTTTGTTTCTTAAAAGAATTAAATCCTTCTTGAAGGGACGCCTTTAACCTTGATTTTATCTCCTTTGCTTTGGGAGATTTAGAGATTAAATAAGGTCTCGGAATCTGCGTAGTATCTATTATAAACTCTGGTGTGAGGGCCATGTCTACAAAGTCTTCGCACATAACAGGTATGCCTTTTCTTTTAAACTTAGCAGCTTTTCTATCGTATTTGAGGGACTTTAGGATGATGAAGCGCTCCCATAGGATCAAATAACGGCTGATCTTTAGGCTCTCTCCATTGGTTGCTTTAGCGTATAAGGGCTTTCTTATCTTGTTAAGCTCAATGGCGTCCTTTACATGATCGTAAAAACAGCGATTTAACTCCTCCCCTAAGGCTGAGAAGCTTATGATAAGTGAGAATAGTATAACTAGGTTTCTCATCACTTATTCATAACGCAAAGAATAATAAGCTTCAAGGAAACTGTAGGCTTTACTCAGTTTCTAGAAGGATTCTAAGCATTCTTCTTAGAGGCTCAGCTGCTCCCCATAGGAGTTGATCACCTACGGTAAAGACATTTATATACTCAGGACCGAGGTTCATCTTTCTTACCCGGCCTACAGGAATCTCAAGAGTGCCAGTAGCGTAAGTGGGGCTTAGATACTTCAAGGTGTCTTCTTTATTATTTTCAACAAACTTCACCCATGGATTTGACTCTTTTATAAGCGTTTCAACCTCGCTGAGAGGAAGGTCTTTTTTTAATTTTATGGTTAGCCCTTGAGAATGACAGCGCATGGCCCCCATTCTTACGCAAGTTCCATCGACAGGGATCATCTTACTTGTCTCTAGGATCTTATTAGTTTCACTAACACCTTTCCATTCTTCTTTAGTTTGACCATCTTTCACGGGAACATCTATCCAAGGAATCAATGCACCCGCAAGAGGGGCTCCAAAATGTTGAGTAGGAAAGCTTCTTCCCCTCATTGATTCAGCCACATTTCGATCGACTTCAAGGATTGCTTTAGATGGATCGCTCAAACCACCTAGAACCTTCATCTGGTCTAAGAGCTCTAACATATTCTTGGCCCCTGCTCCCGAAGCCGCTTGATAAGTCATGCTCGTTACCCATTCAACATGACCACTATTGAAGAGTCCTCCAATGGCCATCAACATCAATGACACTGTACAATTAGGACCGATAAAATCTTTTTTTCCAGAACTCAAGGCCTTTTTAATCACATCGAAATTTACAGGATCAAGAATAAGCGTGGAATCCTCTTTCATTCTAAGCGCCGAGGCGGCGTCAATCCAATAACCATCAAAGCCTTCAGAGCGAAGCTTTGGATAGACCTCGTTGGTATAATCGCCCCCTTGGCAAGTAAGGATTATATCCATCTTTTTTAATTCATTTATATCTTTAGCGTCGAGGAGGACATCACTTGAAGATTTATAATCAGGAGCTTTTTCCCCTTTTTGAGACGTCGTAAAAAAGTAAGCATCGATGAGATCGAAGTCTTTTTCCGTTTTCATTCTGTCCATAAGAACAGAGCCTACCATTCCACGCCAACCAATAATTCCAATCTTTTTCATAAGTCCCTCGAGATAATAACTGCCACCATAATTATAAAAAGCCTTTAACTTGTAAACTGACTCTTTTTAGTCTAGTCTTTTATTTGTGTTGCCGAAGAGGTGCAGTTCACAGGCAGCTTAAAACGAGGACGTTGGTGTCCATTTGAGTTTTAAGTCAGGGGTGAAGTTGCCGAAGTAAGATGGACACCAATATCTATCTTACTGGTTCGTATGAGTTGATTCTCGCGGACTGTCATGGGATTCAAAGCCCCCGTGGAGAACTTCAGGCCGGATTATTCCGTCTTTAACTCACCGCTTTAGCACGCATAAACTTTTAATTTTTCAATGTTTTAAGTAACATTGGGCAAACTTTTGAAGGTAAATGATGAGTGCAGACAAAACTAAAGTCACAGTAGCAAAATTTGGCGGATCCTCCATGAGTGATGCCTTGGCCATCCGGCGTTCGGCTAAGGTTGCTTTTGATCATAAGGCCAATATAGTGGTTGTCTCGGCCACTTATGGAACAACTAACCTTCTTATTAAACTCATTGACCTGGCCGTCACTGGCCCATGGGCAGGTTGCCAAGAGATCTTAAGTGACCTTGAAGATAGGCACTTAAAGATAGCTTCCGAACTTGAAGCCACTCCTCAAATCATAGAAGAGATTGGTGAAGTCTTTAGAGAACTTGAAACCATCACTAAAGGGGTTAATCTTTTAAAAGACTGTAGCCCTAAGGCCACAGACGGAATCCTTAGTGTTGGTGAAAGGATCTCTTCACCACTTATGACCATGGCCCTTAAAGAATTATATAGTGATAAAGAAGTAGAGTTATTTGATATCAGAAAAGTTATCAAGACCGATGATAAGTTCGGCGCGGCCACTCCTGATTTTAACCAAATAAAAACTAACGCAGATAAATTTCTTATAGGCGCCAAATACGGTGACGTTGTCTATGTAACCCAAGGCTTTATCGGCTCTAACGAAGCAGGAAGCACTACAACTCTTGGGCGTGGAGGCTCTGATTACTCAGCTTCTCTAATCGCTGAGGGCATGGGCGCAGACCTCCTTGAGATCTGGACTGATGTTGCAGGCATTGCCACCACTGATCCTAGGGTTTGTGAATCAGCAAGACCTATCAATGAAATCACTTTTCAAGAAGCCGCTGAGATGGCCACTATGGGGGCCAAGATCCTTCATCCTACAACCCTGACTCCTGTTAAAAGGGCCGGCATTCCGGTCTTTGTTGGCTCTAGCCTAGAGCCTGACGCTCCTGGCACTTGGATTAAGAAAACAAGCGAGGAAGCACCCCTAGTAAGGGCCCTGGCCACCCGAAGTGATCAAAGCCTATTGACTTTATCAACGCCAGACATGCTCCAACAGCATGGTTTCTTGTTCAAGATCTTCGAGATCTTTAACCGTCATCAAATCTCTGTTGACAGTATTACGACTTCAGAGATTTCAGTTGCCTTGACTATAGATGACTCTACTCTTCTTAATAAAAAGCTTTTAACTGAACTTGAAAACTTTGCCAGCGTTACAGTTGAAGAAGACCTAACTCTTGTAAGTGTCATTGGAAATCATATCAACCACACTGCTGGAATCGCACAAAAACTATTCAATGCCCTGCAAGGGGATGATTCAAAAATAAATGTCCGTATGATCTGCCATGGTGCTAGTAAGCATAACTTCTGTTTCCTGGTACATGAAGACGATGCCACCATGGCGGTCACGCGACTACACAAGGAATTCATAGGGTGAAAATAGCTGTACTTGGTAAAGGAAAGACTGGAAAGAAAGTTATCGAACAACTTGGTTTTGAACACGAGCATACCATCTTTGATAGCGTGAATCCCCCCACTTTAGAAAGCTTGAAAGGCCATGACGTTGTCATCAGCTTTCTTCCGGGAGAGCCATTTCTTAGCTATATCGATATCTTGGTTGATTCCAAGATCCCAGTAGTCACTGGATCGACGGGGTTTGATTGGCCTAGCGAGATCGATAAAAGATTAAAAGAAAATAAAACCCCTTGGGTCAGGGCCCATAATTTTAGCCTCGGCATGAACCTGGTTCATGAAATGATCAGGGTTATGTCTAAAGCGGATAAGCTCTTTTCTGCTCCAAGATTTAAGATTCATGAAGTTCATCATATAATGAAAGTCGATGCCCCCTCTGGCACCGCCCTCTCTTGGCAAGAATGGAGTGAGCATGAATGTAAGATTACATCTGCCCGCACCGGAGATGTGGTTGGGGATCATAAGCTAACTATTGAAACAGAAACTGAAGATATCATCGTTCAGCATCAAGCAAAGGACCGCGGTATCTTTGCAGCCGGGGCCCTATGGTCC
Source organism: Sulfitobacter sp. (assembly GCA_047630275.1). Lineage (GTDB taxonomy): Bacteria > Bdellovibrionota > Bacteriovoracia > Bacteriovoracales > Bacteriovoracaceae. The sequence continues at coordinate 1,767,173 of JBLHVN010000001.1, forward strand.
GCTGATAAAATAATAAAAAAAGAAGTCCCTGCGGGGCTTAATGAATTTAGCGCTTTGGCCATTAAGGAACTTTTATGAATTTAAATGACTATCCCCTCTGGACAGCTGTTATCACTCCAATGAAAGAAGACGGCTCTGTTGATTATGAATCTCTTGGAGTTTGCCTTGATCAACAAGCAGAGGCAAAAAACGGTATCTTGATCCTAGGCTCTACAGGAGAGGCCTTAAACCTGGACTCTTATGAGAGAACAAAGATCTTAGATTTTCTCAAGGACAAAAAACCAAACGCTCCTATTATGTGCGGTGTTGGTGGCTCGAATCTTGAAGAGCAATTAGCATGGGTGGCCCATCTTGAAACCCTTCCAATTGATGCTTATCTTCTTGTTGTTCCCCTTTACGCGAAACCAGGAAGCGAAGGTCAGTATGAGTGGTTCAAGGCCTTAATGGACGCCTCAACCAAGCCTTGCATGCTCTATAATGTTCCTTCAAGAACAGGGATTGATATGAGTCTAAGCGCTCTAGAGCGCCTTAATACCCATAAGAACTTTTGGGCAGTTAAAGAAGCTTCAGGGTCAGTAGAGAAGTTCAAAGAATATGTAAAGGCCGCTGGTAATGGCCGCGTTTATTCAGGGGATGATGGACTTCTTCCTGCCTTTGCTCCTCATGGGTGCAAGGGTCTTGTTAGCGTGGCCGCCAATTCATGGCCTAAGCAAACCCACCGTTATACAGAGCTTGCTCTTAGTGGAGGATTAAAAGACGCAAAGCTTTGGGAAGATTCCGCTAATGCATTATTTGTCGCCTCCAACCCGATTCCTGTTAAATGGTTAATGGCGCAAAATAAGACTATTGCAACTGGCGTCCTAAGGGCCCCTTTAACTGAAAAGGATATGTGCAAGATCGAAGAAGTCACTAAAGCAGATAAAGAAATTAATAATTGGTTTAATAACTTATAAGGATTGAATATGAATTGGGAAGAAGCACTAAAAGGATTAGAAGATGGAAGCTTACGAGCGGCCAATAAGATTGATGGAAAATGGCAGGCCAATACAGAAGTTAAGGGCGCTATCTTAGAAGCCTTCAAAGCGGGCGAGCTCATTGAAGAAAATGGATTTGTTGATAAGCACAATCTTATGCCTCAAAGATTTACCCCAGAGCGCGGGATTCGTTTAGTCCCAGGGGGCTCTTCAGTGAGAAGAGGCTCTTATGTAGCTAAGGGCGTGATCATCATGCCTCCTGCTTATATAAATATCGGGGCCTATGTTGACGAAGGAACTATGGTTGATAGCCATGCCTTAGTTGGTTCATGCGCGCAGATTGGAAAGAATGTTCACCTCTCTGCTGGCGTTCAAATCGGCGGCGTCTTAGAGCCTATCGGACTTGCCCCCGTTATTATTGAAGACAATGCTTTTATCGGTGCAGGCTCAGTTATCGTGGAAGGTATTCAAGTTCTCGAGCGCGCCGTGATCGCCCCCGGAGTCATCCTCTCTAAAGGCGTCCCAGTATTTGATTGCGTGAATGAAAGAATGCTAGAGCGAGGGGAGGCCATTCCAGCTGGCGCCGTTGTGGTTCCTGGAACAAGACCTGTAAATGATAAGTTATCTTGGGCCAAGAGTCAGGGCATTCAAATGAACTGCGCTTTAATTATAAAATACAGAGATGAAAAGTCTGACGCCAGCTTGGAGCTTGAAAGTTTTCTAAGATGAACTTACCCAAGCTTAAGCCAGAACATAGAGAGATGCTAAAAAGCGCCATGGATCGACTTGATTCAAGTTTTTATTATTACGACCTAGACGCTCTTGAAGAGCACCTAACTTATATGCGTGATAATAAAGACCCAGACCTAAAGCTCTGGTACGCCTGTAAAGCAAACCCACTCTCAGCGATTCTAAAACTTCTTCGCAACCTAGACTTTGGACTAGATGTGGCCTCAAAAGGAGAGCTAGATCAAGTCTTAAGTTCCGGTCTCTTGCCAAAGAACATCCTCTCAACAGGACCTAGCAAGAGCAGGCGCTACTTAAAACAACTCCTCATGGCCGACGTTGACGTCATTGTTCTTGAATCGATCAATCAGGCCTATTGGCTCAATTCAATTGCGGAGAATCTTCAAAAGAACCCAAAGGTCCTCCTTCGCGTTCAGCTTGAATGGGAGGAAGGAAAATCAGTCCTTGGGGGCAATGACATCACTCCATTTGGAATTGAACCTGATCAGTGGAAGAAGATGGAAAAATCTAAAACCAGTTCTTTAGATATAGTTGGTTTTCATGTGTTTCAATGGGGAAACATTCTTGAAGTTCCGCGCCTAGAGAAGATTTGGATGAAGATTGCTCAAGAGTGCCTGGAGCTTTCAAAAGACCTAGGCGTTCCGCTAAAGATCCTCGATCTTGGTGGCGGGCTTGGTATTCCTTATAAAGAAGATGAAACCAAAGTGTCATGGGAAGAAGTTAATTCTGTTCTCACTAAAGTAAAAGAGACCTATGGTCTCTCAAAGATCTGGATGGAGCTAGGGCGATTTGCTGTGGGTGAATCTGGTATGTACTTTACCCAGGTCATCGATAGAAAGTCAGTCAGGGGGCAAGAGCTTTTAGTCACTGATGGTGGCATCAACCATATGGCAAGGCCCGCCTTAACCGGTCAACCCTTCCCTTGTGAGTTATTTAGAAATTCTAAAGCTGAACTTTCAAGATTCTATGTTCATGGCCCTCTTTGTACGGGACTTGATAAACTCGGAGACTTTGATCTCCCAAGTGATGTAGGCCCTGGAGATTGGCTTTGTTTCAAACAGGCCGGAGCCTATGGCTTTACAGAGAGCATGCCCTATTTTCTCTGCCATAATCTTCCTGCTGAAGTTGTTATCTACAAAGGAAACATGATGTCACCAAGACCTATTAGACAGAGCGCTGAATGGCTTTTATGATCTCATCATGAATAAATTAGAAAGAATTGATTTTCCTTTAAAACAACAACCTAATGGTGACTATCTTTGGCTTAACCTCTTCAGGATCAATTCTGGAAAGAAAGGTCCCCATGTTCATATTCAGGCCAATGTCCACGGGGCAGAATTACAAGGAAACCTTGTGATCCATGAGCTAATGGACTTTTTTATAAACACTCCCTTTGAGGGTTCTATTACTTTTATTCCCTTTGCCAACCCAAGTGCCGTTAATCAAAAGTCAGGCATGTATACCCAAGGTCGCTACAACCCAGTCTCAGGGAAGAACTGGAACCGAAATTATTTTGAATTATTAAAAGATAAAAGATCTGAATTTAACCTTGAAGACTTTGTCACAAAAAATATCTCTGAAGATGAAGATGATATCAAAGAGAAATTTAAGAGCGTCCTTTTTAATATTTGTGATGAGCTAGAAAAAAAGACTTCTTCAAGAGCTCATCAAGATGAAGATGGGCACTTTAATCTTTTACTACAAAAAGTGGCTTCCACGGCCGATATTGTCTTAGACCTACACACAGGCCCCATTGCTACCCGCTATATCTATACAACTGACTATCAACTTGAGTCGGCCTTAAATTTTAAGTTTCCTCATTATCTTGTCATCCCCCCTGAATTTGACGGGGCCATGGACGAGGCGAGCTTTATGCCTTGGTTTAACTTAAGTGAAGAATTTAAAAAACAAGGGCGTGATTTAAGGGGTGGGTTTGAATCATATACCATTGAATTAGGCAGTGAAGAGCGCATCTCTTTTGATGAAGCCAAGCTTGATTCAAAAAGAATCTTAAATTATCTAAAGACTAAGAATGTTCATGATCAATCAATTGAAGACCTCCCAAATCTGACTATTAAGACTTGCCTCTTAAAAGATTATAGAAGCTACTACGCTCCACGAGGTGGCCTTTATGAATTCTGCTTCTCTCCAGGCGAGGCCTTTAAAAAAGGAGATGTCCTAGCAAAGTCTTTGAACTTTAAACCAGTAAAAGGAAATGAGACCTTCTCAAAGGCCATAGAGGAAGTGCACGCTGCTGAAGATGGCATTGTCATCAATCACTCAACTAGCGCCAGCTTGGCAGGAGGTCACCCTCTCTACCAAGTTATGGAAAATATTCAGTGAAATTTGAGCTGACGGTCAAATGAATCCACAACATCTTTAGGAAGATCAAGGATCTTTCCGATCTTATCCCCAAATCTTCCCCCGAGTCCGCCCCACTGACCTTTCTTAACAAGGGCCTTTTCACTTGGGTCTGAGAGGTTTTCAAACTCAACTGCTCCATCTAAAACAACAATCTCAGTCTCTCCAAGGCCCTTATTAGAGACCACTAAATAATCAGTGCCTCGAACACCCATTGAAGCCACTTTGGTATAAAGCCTACCCTTGCCTTTTTTACCCGTATCAGTTCTCCAGCGGCAACGCCCATTTAAAAAGACATACTTTTTCTTAGCATCTTTATTAAAGTCAAACTCCATTTCACTTTTAGGACCTATGGTTATCTTGTTATTCCATTTCTCTACTGAAACCTGAGCAAAGCTTCTTTTCTCGCTTTTAAGAACTCCTTTTTTAGTTATAGAGTCTCCAAGTTTTAAGAGTTTTCCATCAAAGGTAACCTTCCCTTTGATCTTGATAACCTTCGCCACCGGTCCATCCGCTGCAAATGAATTTAACGAAAAGGCCAAGAGGCCCAAGATTAAGAATTTCATGATTTTTTCCTTGTTAATATATCCACAAAATTATGACCTAACTCAGCAAAACTTGGAAGGGTATTCGTTTTTCCGACTCTTAGAGTCAGTCTCTTTTACATTAGTATTACAACCGACTCATTAACCCCGTGATAAATTTAAGACATAACCTTTGGAGAGGTATTTTATGGAAGGAAAGAAGCGCTTTAGACTGAACAATTTAGACTGGGTAAACACCCTCTTTTTGATATTAACCCCCCTAGCTACTATTGCTTTAGTTACGGCCTATGTAAAAAAGGATGGCTTTGATCCTCTTATGCTTATCCCCGCTGTGCTTATGTACTTTATCTCAGGCATGTCAATTACGGCCGGATATCATAGGCTCTTTAGCCATAAGGCCTATCAGGCCAATAGCTTTTTAAAGTTCATCTACCTCCTCTTTGGTGCCGGTGCTTTTCAAAACTCAGCTTTAAAATGGTGCACCGATCACAGGCGTCATCATACTCACTGCGATGATGAAAAAGACCCCTATAATATTAGAGAAGGTTTTTGGTGGGCCCATATGGGTTGGGTAATGGTCAAAGAAGAAGAGAAGTATAATGGCGTCTACGCTAAGGACTTAGCTTCTGATAAATTAGTTTGGCTACAACATAAATACTACTTACCATTATGTGTTCTTTCAGGATTTATCATCCCAACTATCATTGGCTACTTTATGGGCTCTGCCCTTGGTGGCCTTGCGGTTGTTGGCGTAGGCAGAGTGGTCTTTGTCCATCACTGCACATTCTTTATCAATAGCTGGGCGCATATGTGGGGAACTCAGCCGTATACCGATACCAACACGGCTAAAGACAACTTTGTCTTGGCCGTCTTTAGTTATGGCGAGGGTTATCACAACTTTCACCATTACTTTCAAAACGATTACAGAAACGGTGTCCGTTGGTACCAGTACGATCCTACAAAATGGCTTATCAACTTTAGTGAAAAACTAGGCTGGGCCCATTCTCTTAAGAGAACCAGCGAAGAGGAGATCTTAAAAGCAAAGCTTGAGATGGCCGAGAAGAACCTGGCCACAAAAGGGGCCGACCTCTCTGCCCTTGATCAAGTTAAGCAAAAGATCGACGAGGCCATCTTAAATCTTCAAGAATTAAGAAGAGAGCTTAAAAAGGCCTCTGATACTTCAGAACTGGAAAAGCTCATCAAAGAAGAGCTTAAGTCTCTACGGGCCGCCTTTGATGCTTGGTCTTATAGCGCCACTAGGCTTAGCTTCGCTTAATCCTTAGGCACGAATTACCTGACAAAGACTCTAGTGTTATTGAACATTATAATAACACTATGGGTCAACCAGCTTTAAAAAAGGTTCAGTTTCACTTATATGAAGAGTTCTTTGAGAACTTTACTTCTAAGTACACCCGTATCTCTTATGAGAGTGACCTCTCTAAGTTCTTTCTCTACCTAGCTGCTAATTTTCCAAAGGTTTCTAAGTTCAATCAAATAGAACGGGGACAGATTATAGCCTACCGCAACTGGCTCTCTGAAGAAGGTGGACGCTACGGAAGGGCCGCTGCTCCTAAAACAGTTTGCCGCGGACTCTCCTCTATCTCTTCATATTTTGATTACCTCGTTGAAAAAAAGGAATGCGACTTCAACCCTGTTACCTCTGTTAAAAGACCAAGACACGAAGTCCTAAAGCCTACAAACGCCCTTCAGAAGTCACAGGTTGAAGAGCTTATCTCTTCAATTGACCCTAACTCTGAAAGCGGCCCATTACACAAGGCCCTTCTTTTAACTTTCTTTACAACCGGCCTTAGAAAATCAGAGATCATAAAGCTTCAGTTTCAAGACTACACAAGAATCAACGAGCACCATGTTCTTGAGTACAGAGGAAAAGGTGGAAAGACTGGGCAAAAAGTCATTCATCCAATGTCAGTTGAGGCCATAGAAGACTACCTCTCCTTCATGAGGGCCAAGGGCCGTGGGCATAAGATTGGCGACTGGCTCTTTCAACCGACGAGAAACCCTCACAATCCAAGAAACCTAAACAAGCCCCTTAATCCAAGAACCATCAATGAGATCCTCGACAGCTATGCAAAAAAGATTGGTTTAAACTTTAAAATCTCCCCTCATTCAGCTCGCGCCACTTTTATAGGTGAACTCCTAGAAGTTGGGGTTGATATTTACAAGGTCGCTCAAGAGGTAAATCATAGTTCCGTAAAGACCACTCAAGAGTATGATAAAAGGCGCAAGAAGCTCTCTGACTCCCCTGTTCATTTACTCAATTTTGACCTGTCAAAAGAAGATGATTAGTGTAGAATTTCCTCATGGAATTTAAACACAGCGAATTATTTAAAAGACACCCAAAACTTGAATCATGCCGTGACTCAATTGAGAAATCACTAACCATTCTTATTGAATCTTTTGAGAAAAAAGGAAAGTTGATGGTTATGGGCAATGGTGGCTCAAGCGCTGACGCTGAACATATGTGCGGCGAACTAACCAAAGGCTTCTTGCTAAAAAGACCTTTAACTGAAGAGAATAAAAAGAAGTTTTCTAATATTGATTCAAGCATCGCAGAGAAACTTCAAATGGGGCTTCCGGCCTTTAGCCTAGGAGTTGCTCATTCTGGAAACTCTGCTTTTCTTAACGATGTAGATCCTCTGCTTGTTTACGGACAACAGATCTGGGTTCAAGGCAGTGAAGCAGATACTGTCATGGGCATTACCACGTCAGGAAACTCAAAGAATGTTATTGAAGGCTTTAAGGTTGCTAAGGCCATGGGTCTTAAAACCATTGGGCTCACAGGGTCCAAAGACTCCCTTTGTAACGAGTGGTGCGACGTTGTCATCCAGGTTCCTGAAGAAGAGACCTATAAGGCCCAAGAGCTTCATTTACCGGTATATCACGCCCTTTGTATAGAATTAGAGTTTCACTTCTTCGGCTAATTATCTGATTTCATGACGAAGTAGGCCTGTAAAAATGCCATTTTCCTTGAGAATTTTCATGGCTTTGCTAAGACAGAATCATGAAAATCTTAATCCTCAGTCTCTTGTTTGCCGCTCCTCTTCTTGCTAGTCAAAAGTCTCTTAACGAAGAGAATGTTCTGACTCACCTTCATTTTTTGTATAAAAGCGTGAAGATCAAGGGAAATATAGCAACTGTAAAAGGCCCTAAATTAAGTAAGAAGATCGGTCTTAACGAAGAGGCCTCAGAGAGCTTTAGCTTTAAAAAAAGAAAGTTCACCATGGCCTTAGATGAATTGAACTTTGAAAAGAAACTGGCCCACAATACTTATAAGGCCGTTAGCAATAGTGGCCTCTCGGTGGGCACAGCTTTTTATGTAGGCGGTGAGTTTATCCTAACTAATTTTCATGTTTGGAATAACGAATACATCATGAACGCTTGTCAAAACTTTAAGATCACAACCAATCCAGACCTTGGAAGTAAAAGATTTAGCTGTAAGAAGGTCCATCATTGTCTAAAAGAACTGGACTTCTGTCTTGTTGAGATGAAGCCAAGTGGAAATATTTCTCTTTCTTCTATAGCTCATGCGCCAAATCTCAAATTGGCAATCGAAGAAAATCAAATCGTAAGACTTATTGGCAACGTTAAAGGAAATGGTCTACAGGCCTCAAAAGGCAGAGGGCTTATTCATAGCGGGACCCGTTATTTTCACCAAGCCCCTCTTTTTAAAGGCGCTAGCGGTGGACCACTCTTTAATGAATCAGGTGAGGTCATAGCTATCAATTACGCTGAATCTCAGGTGCTCAGAGGATCTAAGGCGCGCAATTACGCAATTCCACTTATCTATGTAAAGCTTGAGCTTGAGGCCAAGCTTGATCAAGGCATCCTAGACCAATTGGCCTTCTAAGACTAAGATGCGCCCATGTATTCTATCATCGACATCGAGACAACCGGAGTAAAGCCCGGTCATTCAAAGATCATTGAAATCGCAATCGTCAATCACGACGGGGAGAAGATAGTTCAAAAGTGGTCAAGCCTCATTGACCCAGAATGCAAGATTCAATACTTTATAACCAATCTTACAGGTATCACTAACAAGATGGTTGAAGGCGCTCCTAAGTTTTATGAAGTGGCCAAAAAGATAGTTGAGATGACAAAAGACTCCGTCTTTGTCGCCCATAACGTAGGTTTTGATTATGGTTTTATCAAAGCTGAATTCAAAGAACTAGGTTACAGCTTCAACAAGAAAAAACTCTGCACAGTTAGGTTAGGCAGAAAGATCATCCCCGGTCATAAGTCTTATAGCTTAGGCAAGATCACCAAAGACCTGGGAATAAGTTTAACCGATGCTCACAGGGCCATGGGAGATACCTTGGCCACAGTGGAGCTCTTTGAAAGATACCTCAAAATAGATAAAGAATATATTCTCGAACAGGTAAACTCTCAAAGCGCAGCCTCCCTTCCTCTGCCTCCTCATGTTCCTAAAAATGAAGTTGATTCACTTCCTGAAGAAGGTGGCCTTTATTATTTTTATGATAAAAATGGAGAGCTTCTCTATGTTGGTAAGGCCAATAATATAAAAAAACGAGTCTTTCAGCATTTCGCCACAAGGCCTGGGCGAGGAAAAGGACTCAAGCTTCATAACCTTCTTCATCATATAGATTCAAAAGTCTTTAACTGGGAACTCCTAACGTTGATCTTAGAAAACCTTGAGATTAAAGCTCATAACCCACCTCTTAACCGCGCAGGGATAAAGACAAAATACCCCTTTGGCATCTTTTATTGTGAAGAAACTAAATGCCTGAGTCTTCGAAAAGAAAAAGAAGGAGAAATTCCACTCTTAGCTTTTTCGAGTAAGACAACGGCCTTAAGGCAATTTGAAAAAGTTGTTAGGAATTTAAACTTAGAATTCCTTCAAGAGAACCAATTCAAGATTAATGAACTTCAATTGAAGATCTTAAAAACTTACTGGCAATATCCCAAGCAAGACGTCCTCCTAGTTCAAGCAAACCGTTTCATAAAGATAGAAAAAGGTGTCGTTATTTCTCACGGAAAGATGGGTGAAGACGAACAATTTTATGACATCTCAAGGGTTCAAGAGAATCCTGAAATCAGGGCCCTTATTTTACGTTTTTGGGGCAAACAGAACCTCATTTCATGTGACAATAAGCAACAAAACACCCCCCATATCTTGGGTCTTTCAAGTTTTTGACCACCAACCGACCACAATATAGCGGAGATACGAAGCGTTAAGTGCTTGATGACTCATCGATTCGTTTTGATGTAAGAAAAAAAAAGTTTGAGGTGCGCCAATTAACAAACCCCCACCAATTCGGTCATTAGAAAAAGGGTCAAGTAAAAAGATCGCGTCAATCAATAGTTAAGTATTTTTGTCTACTAGATTTCCTATAGAAACATTTAATCAAGAGATGTATTATTTTAATTGAAGGTCCAAGGCACACACACAACATCCCAAAAGGATTTTGCCCCGGAGAACCTAGATAAAATATCAAAGGTCTCGTAAAACTCACACTGAGTTAAGGTGCAATGCTACGTCTGCTAAAAGACCTACTCAAGGATTAGAGGAACTTAATAGGAGACAGCATGAGTACCACAGTATCAACAGACCCCATCTTAGCCCCCAACGAAGACCGTTTTGTCTTATTCCCCATCAAGTATGAATCAGTCTATGAAATGTATAAAAAACATATGGCCGTTTTTTGGACAGCAGAAGAGATCGACCTTATGGCGGATCAGAAAGATTGGGAAAACCTAAACGATAACGAGAGACACTTCATCAAGCACGTATTGGCCTTTTTCGCGGCTTCTGACGGCATTGTTAATGAGAACCTTGCCTTAAGGTTTTATAACGACGTACAGATTCCTGAGGCCCGTTGCTTCTATGGTTTTCAAATCGCCATGGAGAATATTCATTCAGAAACTTATAGTTTATTGATCGACACTTATATCAAAGACCCAAAAGAGAAGGATCATCTATTTAATGCTGTGACGACTCTACCTTGCGTTGGGAAAAAGGCTAAGTGGGCGCAAAAATGGATTGGCTCAGACGCCAGTTTCGCCGAAAGACTTGTGGCATTTGCTGCTGTGGAGGGAATCTTCTTCAGTGGTTCATTTTGTTCAATCTATTGGTTAAAAAAACGTGGCCTCATGCCAGGCTTATGCACGAGTAACGAGTTTATCAGTAGAGACGAGGGACTCCACTGTGAATTTGCCTGCCTTATGCATTCACTTCTTACTGAAGAAGAACAGCTGTCAAAAGAGAAGATCAAGATGATTCTTTTAGAAGCAGTTGAAATTGAAAAAGAATTCATCACTGAAGCGCTTCCATCAAGTTTGATTGGGATTAACTCAGACACGATGACTCAATATATTGAGTACGTTTGTGACTATTGGTTAAGCCATCTTGGTTGCTCAAAGCATTTCAATACAGATAATCCTTTTGATTGGATGGAGCTCATCTCATTGGAAGGAAAGACTAATTTCTTTGAAAAAAGAGTTAGTGAGTACCAAAAGTCAGGAATCCTCGGGGATTCAGCATCAAATCTATTTACGCTAGACGCGGAATTTTAAATAAAGGGATAGGGATAAACACAATGTACGTACACACAAGAAGCGGCGAAAAAGAGCCCATTAAATTTGATAAAATCACGGAAAGAATTAATCAGATTGCTTTTGATCTTGATGCTAACCATGTTGATACAACTGTCATTACTCAAAAAGTAATTGAAGGTATCTATGATGGCATTACGACAAGAGAGCTTGATCAACTAGCTGCTGAAACAGCCGCTTACCTATCAACAAAGCACCCTGACTATTCAAAGCTAGCTGGTAGGATTGCCGTTAGCAACCTTCATAAAGAAACCCGTGGTTGTTTTTCTGAAAACATTAAGGCCATGTATAACTTTGTTAATGAAAAAACAGGTGAACACTCTCCTCTAGTTTCAAAAGAACTTTATGACCTTGTTATGGCCAACCCAGAAAGGCTCGACAAGGCCGTTAAAGATAAGCGCGACTTTAACTATGACTACTTTGGGTTTAAGACTCTAGAGAGAAGTTACCTTCTAAAAATGGACGGTGTTATTGTTGAGCGCCCAGGACAAATGCTTTTAAGAGTTTCTCTTGGGATTCATATGGACGATATTGATTCGGCCATTAAGACTTATGATTTAATGAGCGAGAAGTATTTTACTCATGCTTCACCAACGCTTTTTAATTCAGGAACGTCAAAGCCCCAGCTTTCGAGTTGTTTTCTGCTGACGATGAAGGATGATAGTATCGAAGGAATCTACGATACACTTCGCCAGACAGCACTCATCTCTCAAAGCGCTGGGGGCATTGGCCTTTCTATTCATAATATCAGGGCGACAGGCTCACTGATCAAAGGCACAAACGGAACTTCTAACGGAATCGTTCCTATGCTTAAAGTATTTAACGATACTGCCCGCTATGTAGACCAAGGAGGCGGAAAGAGAAAAGGCGCCTTCGCCATCTATCTTGAGCCATGGCATGCTGATGTCTTTGATTTTCTAGAACTTAAGAAAAACACTGGTAAGGAAGAAGCTAGAGCGAGAGATCTTTTCTACGCTATGTGGACACCAGATCTCTTTATGAAAAGAGTTGAAGAGGATGGCATGTGGTCACTCTTTTGCCCTCATGAATGCCCAGGCATGTCTGATTGTTACGGAGCAGAGTTTGAAAAGCTTTACACCAGCTACGAAGAAGCCGGTAAGGCCAAGAAGACTATCCGAGCCCAAGACCTTTGGTTTGCGATTCTAGAATCACAAGTGGAGAGTGGTTCTCCCTATATGCTGTACAAGGATAGTGCTAATGAAAAATCAAACCAAAAAAACCTCGGAACTATTAAGTCTTCGAATCTTTGCACCGAGATTATGGAATATACCGCGCCTGACGAGGTCGCCGTCTGCAATCTGGCGTCCCTCGCCCTCAACCGTTTTGTCGAAGATGGCCAGTACAACCATAAGAAATTGTTTGACGTCGTCTATCAAGCGACCGTTAACCTAAATAAGATCATTGATATTAATTACTACCCTATTCCTGAAGCAGAGAAATCAAACAAGAGGCATCGCCCGATTGGTCTTGGTGTTCAAGGACTAGCGGATACATTTTTTAAGATGAGGCTTCCTTACGAATCTAAAGAGGCCCTTGAATTAAACAATGAAATCTTTGAGACCATCTACTTTGCTGCTCTAACAGCCTCAAAGGATCAGGCCATCGAATTTGGACATTACGAAACCTATCAAGGATCTCCTGCTTCTCAAGGAATCCTACAATTTGATATGTGGGGAGTAGAACCTACTGGCAAGCACTGGGACTGGGCCAAGCTTAAGTCTCAGATTGCTGAGCACGGAATCAGAAACTCACTCTTAGTAGCTCCAATGCCAACGGCGTCAACAAGCCAGATCCTTGGAAACAATGAGTGTTTTGAGCCAATTACTTCAAACATCTATGTCAGGCGTGTCCTCTCTGGAGAGTTCGCTGTTGTTAATAAGCATCTTGTAAAAGATCTTATTGAAATTGGAGTATGGGACGAAGAGATGAGAAATCAAATCATCGCTAACAACGGCTCAGTTCAGGGAATCGACAGGATTCCTGAAGATTACCAAGCCCTTTACAAGACCGTTTGGGAAATCAAGCAAAAGGCCGTGATTGACCTCGCTAAAGGACGTGCTCCTTATATCTGCCAAGGGCAATCTCTTAATGTTCATATGGAAGACCCTAACTTTGGTAAACTCTCTTCAATGCATTTCTATGCATGGAAAGCGGGACTAAAGACTGGGATGTACTACCTCAGAACAAGGGCCGCCGTTAATGCTGTGAAGTTCACCGTTAATAACGACACTGCTCAGAAGTCACCTGAAGTAACGGCAGAAATGCTGGCCGCCAAGACTGAAGAAGAGAAGGCCGCCATGATCTGTAGTATCGACAATCCTGATGATTGCGTGGCCTGTGGATCATAGAGAAAACTTAAAAAGAATAAATAAAAAAGCCCCGGGATCGGGGCTTTTTTTGGTTTAAAGTGCGTTTGTTTTGATGACTTCCACCATAATAACAAAAAGGGTGGCAGCAAACGCCATTAAAAGTTTCATTCATAACTCCAAGTTAACTTAAATTGCGGCGCTTATACGCCCATTCTTAATTAATTCAAAGCTTTTTTTAAGAGAAATTGATGAAGGAAATTTTTACAATCCTGATGTAGTGCTAAGCTTAACTTTTCTAAGGGCCGGGTTAGAGTCGGTATCATAAGTACATATTGTATAACTATGATTTGTCCCCGCGGCGGCCACTGTGGTGTCCGTATAATTTATCACCTGCGCTTGAGTAAAAGGGGCATTAAAGGTCTGCGCCAAAACAGATCCGTCAGAGCCGTCACAATTAAAGCTAGGTGGAACCCCCCCGACTCTTCTATAGACTTCAATCTTTTGATAAAACCTCTCAACACCAACATCATTCGCCAGGGTTATCGAGATATCAATCTCCTTGGTGCCTGTGCCAGTTGTGATAGATAAAGAATCAATCTCAGGAATATTGGAGTTCTGAGAGATGCACCATATTGGAAAAGTAGAGTCGCAGGTCTGTGCACCTTTTTGGACCCATTGCTCATTCCCCCTATCCGCTTGCCCTGACATTCCTTGGAAGAGGTTTGTCTCATCAGTGAAGGATTGGCAGTGGTTAACGTCCAAAGCTCCTGTCCCTAGGATTCCTGACCAAACTTTAACACCACCAACATTAGTGCCATTTTCATCAAACTCGTTTGTCTGAATCATAGCGCTATCCCATAGGTCAAACTTTGAGGTTGCTACTACATCTGAATTCATAGAATTTATAGTTCCATTAACAGCAATCTTTTTATTAGCATTCATCAGGTTTGTTCCGATGATGGCCACCCACCTATCAGATGCCGTTGATATTCCCGCTGTATCGGCTAAATCCTTACAGCGAGCATTAGCCCCTTCATGAGCATCATTAAAAGAAACAGCTAAATAATCCTTTTTTAAGTCCCCTGTGAAAAGAGCTGATGAAACAAAGAACTTATGCTGCTTTGAGGAGCTTACATTGGTATAGGTCTGAGAACTTGTGAGGTTTCCGGCCTTATCTGAAATACAGGCCCTAGCTGAAAAGACCCCACCAGGATAATTTGTTTCCTGTTCATAGCTATCATCAACAAAGCCAGTTCCTGTATTATATGTCTTAAGAACAGTTCCAGAAGTGCAATTAGTGGGCGCTGAACTTCCTTGCTGCCCTCTAATCTCTACAACTTCATAGTCTGAAACATTCAATGGAAAATCCACCACTACATCTATGATGGCATTATTTAGACCAGCAGTAGTAACCCCAGAGAAGGTAGTAAGCGCAGGAGGAGGAGTAGTGTCCCAAGTGAAGCTCATAGTATCAGTAACGACATTTCCCCCTTGATCTGTTACCTGCATCTGAACGCCAAAGACACCTTCACTTAAAGCAGAAAGAGTGGGGTCCTGACTGGTTGGGTTTGTAATAACCAAAGAAACAGGTCCTGAGACCCTTGTCCAGCTATAACTAAGTGTTGAATCATCTGTTGCCGTAGCATCTTGAACAGTAGCAGAATTTACATAAAGGTCCGTGCCAGCATCAATAACAGGGGGAATTGAATCAATTAAGATATTTTGATTATCAGAAATTGAGTTGGTCCCCCCAGGAGCTGGCAAGGTTAGGTCTGCTGGATTTGGAACAACGTCCCCAATGGTTCCCCCACCAAGACTCAAGGCAGTGGTGCTAGCATAATCTAAATCAAGATTGACTTGCCCCGCCCCCACTGTGTATTGAAAAGTCAGGGTGTCTGTTGTTGACCCTGCACTATAATTGACGACAGCGTCCGTAGCGCCTGTCTCTAAAGTTAACTTAGGGACACCACTTACAAATACTGGCTCATCGAAGATGACTAAAATATCTATCACCTCGAGGGCCTTGTAACCACCATCTGCTTTAGTGGAACGAACTTCGGTGACAGTCGGCGCTACCCCGTCAATAACAATGGCCTTATCATCTGAAATAGAATTAGCTGCGTTTGGTGTGGGCAGCACTAATGGGGCGCTGTTAGTCCCTAGATCCCTAATAGTCCCTCCCATTAAATTCAATGAACTTGTGTTTTTATAGTCAAGATCTGAAGAGAGGTGTCCGCTAGCGACTGTATAGGTAAAAGTTAAAAGATTTGTCCCTGAGCCACTTGTGTAAGAGACTTGCTCATCTAGGACCCCTGTTTCTAAAGTAAGCCTAGGTACACCAGTGACTATGACTGGCTCATTGTATTCTATCAAGATATCAATCTCTTCACCAATACCGTAAGTGCCATTGGCCTTTAGAGTTAGAACTTGATTTAGAGTCGGGGCGACTGTGTCGATAACGATGCTTCTATCATCACTAATTGAATTTAGGGCTCCAGGGGTTGGCAGGGTTAAGCTAGCTGTATTTCCGGCCATGTCTTCAATCACGCCATTATCAAGGGCAAAAGTATTTGCGTAATCTAAGTCCGCAGTCACATCCCCTGCGGTCACAGTATAGTTAAAGGTAAGGCTATCTGTTCCAGAACCACCTGAATAAACGGCTGGCCTATCTGTAGTACCAAGCTCTAGCGTAAGATTTGGAGTGCCTGAAGCAATAACAACATTCTCATCAAAAACTATCCTAAAACTCAAAGGAGCTCCAGCACTATACCCCCCATCAGGGGAGATGGCGTCTACGCTTAAAAGGTTTGGATTCGTATTATCAATAACGATGGCCTTATCATCTGAGATTGAATTTGGTCCACCGGGGGCCGCCAAGGTCAAGACCGCATCATTTAAAGTGGTGTCTCGGATCGTTCCAGCATTTAAAACTAACGAAGAAGTTGAAAGGTAATCTAAATCAGTTGAAGTATCAGTTCCCCCGACTGTATAGGAGAACGTTATACTAGAAGTGCCAGATCCACTTGTATAAGAGACATCTGTGTTTGCTCCCCCTGTTGCAAGAGTTATGCTTGGAGCGCCAGATATATTCACCGGTTCACTAAATTGAACAACAACATCAATGATCTCGCCACTCCTATAGGCCCCATTGGCCTTAAGTGTATAGACCTGACTTACCGTTGGGTCTTCTCCGTCAACTAAGATATCTTGATTATCCGAAATTGAATTAGTCGCCCCAGGGGCCGCAAGATTTATAAGAGCATCCTGAAGCGCTCCATTTTGAATAGTGCCACCATCAAGATTAAGAGCAGAAGTGGAAGTATAGTCTAAGTCAGTATTAATATCCCCTGAGGCGACAACATACCTAAAAGTCAGTGTGCCAGTTCCTGTGCCATCAAAGTAACTAACACTAGCATCAGTAGCGCCTGTTTCAAGAGTCAGTTTTGGTATCCCTGTTACGTTAACCACTTCACTCCACTCAACTAAGATATCAATTGTGGTCCCTACGCCATAGCTTCCATCGGTGGCCGTGCTTCTTACACTTGAAATGCTAGGTCCACTTGTATCAATGATGATGCTTTGATTATCTGAGATTGATCCTGCTAGCCCAGGAGTGGCCAGAGTCAAGTCAGCTGCGTTGACTCCATCATCAATACTCCCCCCATTTAAATCCAATGAGGCCGTGTTTAAATAATCAAGATCTAAACTTGCGTCGCCTAGGGCAACGGTGTATTCGAAGGTTAATGTTGAGGTGCCAGATCCACTTGTGTAAGAGACCACCTGATCTACAACTCCCGTCTCAAGAGTTATCTGAACAGCTCCGGCCACAATGACTGGCTCGCTAAAGATAACATGAATAGGTATCACAGCAGTTGTGCCGTAAGTAGCATCAACCACATTAGCAGTAACTTCACTTACGACAGGAGCAGTCGTGTCTATAACAATGGCCTTATCATCAGAGATTGAACCCACTAGCCCAGGAGTCCCTAGAACTAGGCTTGAATTATTTGAAGCTGCGTCTCTAATAGAGCCGCCATTTAAACTAAGAGAAGAGGTGCTTACATAATCAAGATCTGTACTGGCATCTCCGGCTGAAACTGTATAAGTAAAAGTAAGGGTGTCACTACCACTTCCGGAAGAATATGAAACGGGACTATCACTGACCCCTGTTTCTAAAGTTAATTGAGGTGTCCCAATTGTATTGACCACTTCATCAAAGACAACCAAGATATCCATGCTAGCTGATGTTCCATAGGTACCATCTGTTTGATTAGTTTTAACTTCCGTAATGCTAGGTGCAGTAGTATCTATGACTATTTGCTGGTTATCAGAAATAGAGCCTACAGCGCCAGGAGCGGCAAGGAGAAGATTAGCGCCATAACCAATTTGGTCCTGGATAATAGCTCCGTTTAAGCTTAAAGCACTGCTAGAGGTATAATCTAAGTCCGCGCTTGTATCGACCCCTGTCACTGTATAGTTAAATGTTAAGGTGCTGCTTCCAGAGCCGGCTAAATAATTGGCAGGAAAGTCTGTTGCCCCAAGCTCTAAAGTTAATTGAGGAGTTCCACTAGTTACGACAACGTCTTCATCAAACTTAACTAAGAATTGAAGAGTAGACCCCGAACCATAGGACGCGTCTGCGTTAGAGCTTGTAACTTCTGTGACTGAAGGGGCCGTAGTATCCCATCTCCAATTGATTGTATCTGAAGCATTGTTTCCAAAACTATCAGTGACGCTTAACCTAATAACATAATCCCCATCAACTGATGCGCTAATGTCGGTATCTTCGTTACCAGGGGTCCCAAAGGAAACAACACCAGGTCCACTTAGTTTTGACCATGTATAGCTGACAGGATTTAAGTCAGTCACCGTTGCATCTTGTAGAGTTATAACCGAAACCATCTTATCAACGCCGGCATTTACAATAGGCGCTGATGAATCCCAATCAAGAGTGAATGTATCAAAGCTTTGATTGCCAGCGACATCAGTGGCCGTAAGCCTTACGACGTAGCTTCCATCTGCGTCCACGCTTATTACCGGGTCTTCAACATCAGCGGCGCTTAGATTGCCAGGACCCGAGTCTAGGCTCCATGCATAGGTCACTGAATTATCATCAGTCACAGTTGCCGCTTGGGTAAAAGCTGAATTTTTTAAAAGAGCATCAACGCCGGCATCAACAATAGGACTTGTGGCATCATAGATAAAGATCATTGAATCACTGGCCGTATCTCCTGAGCTTGCAGAAACTGTATAGGTTAACTCATAGGTTCCTTCAAGTGAAGCAGTGGCCGTGGTGTCTTCGTTAGCGCTATTTCCAAAAGTGATAACCCCAGGTCCTGAAGTTTGTACCCAAGAATAACTCTTTCCTTCAGCGCTTGAAGAGCTCCCATTTAAATTTATTAAACTTGTCGATGAGGCCTGATCAATACCAGCATCAGCTGTTAAATTGAGACCTTGAATGGCGGGTTCGAAGACGCTCTTACCTGCATTCCCTGCTTTTTTACAAGAACTCAAGGTGGCCATGAGGCAGAATATTATAAGTACTAACTTACTAATATTATCTCCATGAAGAGTTTTATCTCTTCTTTATAGTAAGTCTTATCGGTTAATTTGATGGATTTTTAAGATAACAACCTAATTTAAACGGATAGTTATCATCGAAGAATTGTTGGCATTACCAGTATTTCAAGAGCTTACAAATACCTGATTACTAAACTCTGCAAAAAAAGATGGGCGGTTTTACTTTGAGGCCCCTGAGAAGTTTATAGGAAGATTAAAACCAACCACGACGGCATTAGTTTCAATCTCTTGACCATTAGAAAGATCCGTTTCAATCCCAGCGGCTGAAGTTCTTGTTCTAAACTGGAGGAGCTGTAATTTTATAAATCCGTTTATAAAGTTTTGTGGACCAAAGCTTAAACCAAATTCAAACCCAGTTCCTTTAATCTTTGATTGATCAATGTCACTGACTTGGGAAGTTTGAATAACCCAAGTTGCCCACCCGCGTACAACTCCATACCTTCCCCCAATGAAAAGACCGTATTGAAAGCCACTAAAGGACTCTTCCGTTTGATTTGCATCTTGGGATTCATAAGTTGGGTATAAGAGGTTTGTGTCTAAACCAAATTGAGTGCTCCCGCTATGCCAACCAAGCTTTGTTCCAAATTCTAGCTGCTGTTGAGAGAAGGTTCTTCCGGCCAACTTGGCATCACCAAAAAGTTTAAAACCTGCATGAGGATCCATAAAAAATCCCGCATGGGCCAAGCTTGGAAGAAATAAAAAGAGTAAGATTAGTTTCACAAATCTATTTTATCAATCAATCGATGATTTAAAAAACAGGCAAGTTTGATCTGATAATCATTAAGGTCTTGATATTCCTAAGTCTTTAAACTCAGTACAATTTCCTATATGCCTATGATCTGATGACCTTTTTCCTGGAAAGCTCTCTATACTTGAGTATAGCATTTTTACATCATTTTTAAAATCTGGTCTGTTTTCAAGTTCTACTAATAAACTCCAAACTCCATGTTCAAAATAGGCCCAGTCTTCAAAGGCCCCGCCAGCTGGATATAAGACGTCTGCGTGAGTACCAGTTGTATAACTATTATGACGGGTAGCTTTTTGTGCTTTTAGCTCAAAGATATCATGATCAAGGCTTCTATAATTGTCTGTGTAAATTCCCCATGGATAAGTAAGGGATCCATAATAACCATGGATGGTGATTGCACCTACTATGTTCTTTTCTTTAACAAATCCTGAGAGAAGTGTGGTGCTTTTTAACTTAAAACTCTTTTTCTCAACACAAGGATCAGGATAATCTCTATTAGGATCATGGCTTACCCCTGAAGCCACTTCTTCCCTCTCGCCTTTGTCGTAACCGCTCTTATTTAAAACGGGAATAATAAAGATTCTTGCTCCTTTAAAGGCATCTTTTTTAGAGCTTAAAGACTTAATGAATTCATAGGCCAATTCCGCACTAAGGCCTTCATTGCCGTGATGAGTAGCGACGACAAGATGATTCACCTTCTTTGTTTTTGAATCAGAAGAATACTCATAGCCATAAAGTATGGAGCCTTCATCATTTTTTCCGAGCGTGAATCTTTTAATGAAAGATGAGCCTTTAATAACTTTAGCGATCTTCTTATGCAGATTATCGTAGTTACTTGAAGCATGAGATTCTAAAACAAAGAACAGAGACAAGAGAATAAGTATTTTCATTCTCTTATTTTAAAGGGCTGATCAAATCTAATCTATAAGCAGATCATGCCACCTATTAGAATTTCAACCACCTAAGTACTAAAGTGTTTTAGTTTTTTTGAAAGATCCTCACCTTATACATTTGCACCCTCTCATTTCTTATCTCTTCAGAAAACCTTGGAGTGATCTCTTCAAAGCCACTAGTGTCAACTTCAGGCTCTCGAAGATAATTTCTTAAAACGACAACTCCGCCCTTTTTCATGGCCGGAAGAAGCTTTTGCATAAAATTTTTCTCTAACTCTCCAGAGAAATAACTAGGAACATCACTGAGGCTGGCATAGTCGATTTCCTCACCGGCGAGTTCAGTTGAAGCAGAGACTAAATCCTTTTCCCATATCTTAACTTCGGCACCAGAGGCTAAAGCTTCCTTGCAGGCCATAAAATTACCCTCATCCGCTTCAATTGTATTGCCATTTTCATTGATTATCTTTCCTTGAAAACAAAGATGCATAAAGAAACTTTTATTAACAAGGCCAACATTAAAGAGCCTTTCATAAGCCTCTTGGTAATATTCAAAATGAGTCTCCGGTACATTCTTCTTTATAAAATCTCCTTTATATAAAAGCGCATTAAAGACACTTTTATTTCCAAGAAGAAAGAGGATCAGCTTCCATTTAGATTTTGGAAATTTATTATTATAATATTGAATCTGTTGGTCTAATTTATCAAAACGAAGAGATTCATCTGCTGCCTTTCCGAGGATCAGCCTTACAGCCTTTGACATGACTGAAAATGTTTTCTCCCATTTCCCTTCGTACAAAAGGGTCTTCCAGCCCACTTTAGCAAAGTAAGCTGCAAAGTATGACTTAGTTTCTTCTTGCAATTCAAGCCTAGTAAAAAGGTCTTTTCGCCTATCGCAAAAATCGGTCTTGTCATAGGGAGCAAAGCCCCAAAAGGTCATAAAGTCTTGGTAGCTAAACTCTTTTAAAGCAGCGTAACGAAGCTTGGTGATTAAGAGTTGAGGCTTGGCCACATCTATACAAATAAGTTTTTCTGGACTACATGCAAGAAGAGGAAGGGCCCTTGAACCACAACCAGCGATAGTGAGAATTTTAGTAGGCTTTAACTTCAACAGGATATCCACTTCCATCTTGGTGTCTTCATTGCCTAAACTATAATTTAAATCTGAAAAATATTCCGCAGTCATTAACTCTCCCAATCCTCTAAAGCACGAAGAGCATGAACCCTACAGAGGGTAAATTCTTCGTCTGTGATAAACCCACCATGACCCATAATACTGGCCAGGCGCACTCCGTGCTCTTGAGCTAATTTATCGATCTCTAACACTTTTTCGTAACTTATATTTCTACTTAGAGTGAAGCTTTCAAACTTTTCTGCCATGGCCAAAAGAGCAGTCTCGGCCAAGCAAGCGTAGACAATATTTCCTTCAAGCCCAATATCCACATTTGAATCAACTTCACCAGGGAGTTGAACCTCTCCGCTCGCAATGACCATAACATCAGGTCTTTGAAGAGCATCTTCTTCTTTAATATCAAAGGGTCTACTTACATCACAGATTACGCAGCCAGGTTTAACGTCCAATATGTCCATGATCTTTTTCCCCCGAGAACTTGTGGTGGTGATTATCAGATCACAGTCTCTAGAGAAGCTCTCTGGAGTAGTTCCTATTTCAATATTTGATTCTGGTGCTATCTTTTCAATATCTTCTTTAAGTTCTAATAATTTATAGGCCCGCGGCGCAACAAGAACGACTTCCCTCCATGTCTGGGCCAATATTTTCGCGCTAACAGCGCCAATGCTTCCAGTCGCCCCGACCACCATAACTTTGCCTTGATAGACATCATCTTTTTTTTCAACAAAGCCTAGCTTATCAATAGCAAACTTAGCGGCCCATAAGGTAGAGCAGGCCGAAAGAGAATTTCCTGTTGTAACGGGTATGGGGCTTTGATTTGCAACAGTAACCCCAGCATCCCCAACAATCTTTGTATAGGCACCAAGACCAATAATAGAAGCTCCCCTTCTATCAGCATTATGACAGAGGTTAGTCAGCTTTTTATAAATAACATTAGGATCACTTTCCATTAATTTCTTAGGTGTTTCTGTCACCGTATAGATCAGTCCCTCTACTTCTTTCCCTGTTTTTTCACTGACAATCCCTTTGATTCTTCCATAGTAAAAACCAGGAGACAGGGCCATCAACTCTTCAGCTACTTTTTCAAGGGGTTTTGAATAGGGTTTTAAAAACTTAAGCATAGGATGCTTAAAGACCATGTCCGCCGATAAGGGATGGATAATAAAAGCAAACTTATTCTCAGTTCCAGTAGGCACTTGATTTAATTCCTTAAGCTCACTTGAGAGCTTTAAATTATCAATCCACTTGAGAACATCATCAGCATTCATAGGAGCATGCACTCCAAGTTCGCTACCAAAGCTTAAAAAGAGCCCCTCTAAGACACCAAAGCTAATATTAGGATTATCTATCACCTGAGGCATGCAAACGATAACATCTCCAACACCTACTTGCTTAAAGCGCCTCTCTAGCCCTGGGCTTAAAAAGTCAACAATGACGGTCTTCCCTCGTAAGTGCTCAAGGTTAACAAGATTAAAGGTCGATTCATTTCCCACAAAGATATCTGCATCGAAGAATTCCTTTAAATTATTTGTAAGGTCCAAGTTGGTAATATCAAACTTAGATAAGTTTGATCGCTTGATCTTCATCCTCTTAAAGACTGGAGTTAGAAACTTTATAAAATTCTCTAATTGTTTAGCATTTTTTAAGTTAAACGGAAGCCCTGCAAAGAAATAAGGGTCGGCCATAATAAGCTCACAGCCAAATTCCACCATGACATCCATAAGGCTTTTTTGTAAGGCCCCAGAATAAAAAGCCACTTTTTTATTTCCCATTAAAGCACGGTTCTTTAAATAAAATTGTCTAATGGCCCAAGGAATATAGACATCTTTTACTACTTGCCCGTCTGCCATAGGAGTTTGCTTGGCAATAGATCTTATCTTCTCAGCTTGAGGATGAGAAAAAAGGTTACCTTTAAAAGAAAGCTTCGGAGGAATACCGGTAACGACAATGACATCACATTGACCGTCGTATTTTTGAATAATGTTTTTGGTTAGATTAAAATCAAAGTTGGTTGAAAACTGAGTAAGACGAACACTCTCTCCTTTAAATTCTAAGATCTCGTCAAAATTATTAGTATCAAGAGAGTAAGCTATGCTTAAGATATGCTTCACTTAAACATCTCCTTAGCATATTCATAAAAAGGAGAGGCGTAATCCCTATAAGATTTCCTCGGCACCCCAGAAAAGTCATTAATCAGATGGCTTGTTTCATACTGGCATTTTCCGTACATGTACAAGAGAAGCTCAGAAGGAAGCCCTATTCGAGGCAGGAGCATTTTATAAAGCGGCGAGTGAGGAAGGGGCAATACTTCTAAGTTAATCCCGAAGGCCTTTAAAGAATCCTCTACAAACCTTGAGACACTCGGAGGTGAATCTCCTATTACATGATAACAATTAAGCTTTCCCTCTCTAGGATGGGCCATAGCTTCTTCTAGGATATTAACGGCTTCATCTACAGGAATAAAAGGCATGACGGCCTTTTCATCAAATGGGAGTGGTAAGTACTTTATCTTATTTAAATGTTTAAATTTATTCTTTGCCTTACTTAGGAACTTAAAAAAGTAATAGGGGCCGTCGACTTTAGGCATCTTACCTGTTTTAGAATCTCCAACAAGAATTCCTAGGCGGTAAATATGCTTGCTACCACCAAATTCAAAAGACCTCACCATGGCCTCAGCATCGTATTTCGTCTTAGCATAATGATTGCTAAATCTTTGACCTTCTTTAAGAGAGTTCTCACTAAAGAGACCAGTGTAATTACCCGCTACAGCTATAGTGCTTATATAATGAAAGTGTTTTAAATTGGTGCATTGATTGGCCAAGTAAAGGATATTTTGAGTTCCAACAACATTGTACATAAAGCAACTGCTGTAAGGCCCTTCGATATCATAGTAAGCGGCCCCATGAAAGATCACATCAACTTCTTCTTTTATCTTCTTTAAAATCCCAGCCTCTTCGATAATGTCTGGACCAGAGATATCACCCTTAACTAATTCAATATTAGGAAGGTCTTCAAACCTAAGCTCCATTCTTTTAGAAGGACGGCGGCAAAGAAGATAAATTTTTTCAAAATGGGGGGCCAGTCTCTCTACGAGCTCACTTCCTAAGAAGCCAGTTCCTCCCGTTAAAAATAATTTCATGACTCTATTCTAAGATAGGCTGACGTCGTTGACTAGGTCTACTAAATCCGTCCCGACTTGAGCAGAATAAACCTTCAAAGCGTCTCTTTCGATTTCAATATCAAAAGAGTCGGTCTCCTCTGAATGTAAGATTTCACCGTCCCCAAAGAATTGTGGTGTCTTTTTTGAGGAGAGGTTCTTAATATTTACTTTATCTGATTCAAAGCTAATAAAGTTTGGATCATTGATGGGCAAGGAGCCTTTGGCGATTTGAAGAATGCACTGGATGAGCTTTTGTCTTGAATCATGAGTTAAGATACTCACGTTAAACTTCCCGTCTGAATTGTTAGTTTTTGGAGCTATATTAAAAGTACCCGCAAGCATTGGTTGGTTATTAACTAAGATACAAGAGGTCTTGATCTTTCCAGAGAACTCTTTTGAAGTTATATCCAGGTGGTACTGCTCAAAGTTTACACTTAAAAGCTCCTGGGCCACAAAGAAACTATAGATTGATTTTCCAGAGGCCTTCATGATGCTCTTAAAGACTGGATATTTACGCCTAATGCTATTGATCTTCTTGGCCACTTCACCACCAAGACCAATCCCACCATTAGTCGCCATCAACCTATTGTTGATTCGAATTAGATCTATCTTTTTGATCTGTTGGTTGCGGATGCATTGGCAAATCTTCTTGATGTTTTCATTCATACCTAACTCTGAAGCTAGGTCATTGGCCGTTCCCCCAGGGATCACTAAGAGACCAATGTCTTTATTGGCCAAGTTTTGAATCAAGGTATTTACCGTTCCATCGCCTCCAACGCTTACAACGGCGTCAACATTGGCATCAATATCGGCCTTTAGGTCACTATGAAGCTCTTCTAAGCTATTTGGGGTGCGAAAATTGAGCTTTGAGCGAAACAGACTACGGGTAATACGGCCCTTCCAATAATCTAGATCCGTATTAGCTGCTCGCTGATTTAAATAGACGCTTATGTTTTGCATGCTCGGTTTTCCTCTAAGTTCAATACTCAAGTGTAGCCTTTTGAGGGGCTCCTCTCGAGCCCATATGCTGCGACGTGTAATAAATACAGGAACTGTTGGGATTTTTGACGATTTTTCCTGTATTATTAGGGCTTTGAAATATGTATTTAAGGCCAAGGAGGGCCCAAGTTGTCAAATCTCAGGGTTTTGTTTGTCACCAGCCGCGTGACCTATATGCCGGATAACTATTTAGATCTTTTTGAAAATCTTTTACAACTCAACTCTTCTTGGGTCTCGGGCCTTGTCTTGCTTGATAACCTAGATACAAAAACCACTTTGCAAAGTATTGCTCTTCCTTTTTTAGGCGCTAAAGACATAGGTCTTCAACTTCTAAGAAATATAGTTGAACTCCCCTTAAGAAAACGAGAAAAAGTTTTTAAGAATCTAAAGATCCCAGTTCTTAATTGGCAGTCAATGAATTCTAAAGAGGCCATAGACTATGTCCTAAAAAACAAGATTGATCTCATTGTTAACCTTCGAACGAGATGCATTTACAAAAAAGAAATCCTTAATGCCCCAAAGATTGGCTGCCTCAATATTCATCATGGACTACTTCCCGATTACAGAGGAACCTTTTGTGACCTCTATGCCTTAACAGAAGGCAGGAAGGCTGGCTTTAGCATTCATGAAATGGTGGAAAAGATTGATGCAGGAAAGCTGCATAAAGTCGTTCCCGTTGCGAGCAAAGAAGAGATAAAAATAAAAAACAAGTATTCTTACTTGAACTACTTAAAAAAGACGGCCCAAGTAGAGGCAAAAGCTCTTTATGAACTTTGTCTTGAGATAGATAAAAGAAGAAGTTTTCCTGAGGGCGAACCCAACATAACTGAAAAAAAGATTTTTACCAAGAACCCTACCAAAAAACAGATTAAAGAATTTATAAACCAAGGCTTTGTTCTATGACTAACTTAGAGAAATTAACCTTTATCGGACATCATGGTTCCCCGGGAACGACAGCAGACTTTGAAGAGGTCCAAAAACTCCTTCCCGCTTCAAGATGGTTGTGCCTAGAACGCTATCAAAACCCTAGCCGGCAACCTGAAGGGGCTGTTATTCATGTCGGCTATAGTTGGGGCAGCGTCGAAGCCGTTAAAGGGGCTCTTGAAAACCCAAGCCTAACCAAGGCCGTCGTCTTAATAAGTCCCTATCTTTTTGTCAGTAAGAAGATGTCCCCTGCCATAAAAACAATCTTAAGCTTGCCAGTTCTTGGGAACTTACTCCTCTCAAAGATGGCCCCTTCAAGTATCGCTAAGATGATGGTGGATTCATCTTACCCCTCAGAAGTTCCCTCTAGCTATAAACCAAACGAGCAAGTCTTCTCTAACCCAAAGGTCTTAAAACCAGCCATGTTTGAAAAAGATATACCAACAGAGAACATCGTCAGGAATTTAAAGGAATTAAAAAACCTGCCTATTCCTGTCTTAGTTATAAGAGGAGACTCTGACAAAACTTCCGGAGATGGCGATCAGTTTAAGCTTCTTGCCAATCATTTAGACTTCGAAGAAGTCATTATTGAAGGGGGAGGACACGCTCTTCCTTGGACCCATACTAAAGGAGTCACTGATGAGTTTCAAAAACTTGTTGATAACCTTAATTGGTAAGCTTTCAAAAAGACCAGCTGGATTTCCAATAGAGCTAAACGGTCAAAAACTTTCAGAGGCAAAATCTTTTGGTTATCATGAGGGAAGTTCTTCATTAAACAATGTAGCTTCCTTTTTAACTCAGCACCTTGAAACAATCCCAGAAAGACCTATCTTAAGTTGGGTTCACCCAGATAAACTTAAAGACTGGAGCTATAATATAGACGACCCACTTCCCCATGATTCCGTTACTGTTAAAGAACTTGATCATCTTGTTGCCGTCATTGCAACGGGCTTTAAAAAGCTTGGGATAAAAAAAGGCGACAGGGTCATCATCTTTGTTCCCATGTGCTTATACTTATACGCGGCTATGTTTGCTCTTCAAAAGATTGGGGCCATAGCAACCTTTCTTGACGGATGGGCCAGGCGAGATCAAATGGACGTGGCGGCCAAGGTCGTCGGGGCTAAGGCCTTTATCTCAGTAGAGAAGGCCTTTGATTATATGGGTGATCTTCCTGAAATAGGAAAGATTCCTTTGAAGATCTCCATTGGAGAGACAGTTAAGAAATATGATGCGAGTATCGAAGCCTTGATGAAAGGCTTAATTAGATCTCAAACGGAGCCAGTAGAAAAAGAACATACTGCTCTTATTACTTTTACAACTGGCTCTTCAGGAACCCCTAAGGGGGCCGACAGGACTCATCGTTTCTTAGCAGCTCAGCACTACGCCCTTGACAAGCACCTCCCTTTTGAGAGCAGCGACAAAGACCTGCCAGTCTTTCCCATCTTTTCTTTAAATAACTTAGCCGCCGGGGTAACAACAGTCTTGCCCGCCATTGACGTCGGCCAAGCTGGTGAAAAAGACGCCTTGGTTCTTATCGCCCAAATGAAATCTGCTGGAGTAACAACCACAACTCTTTCCCCTAGCCTTTTAAGGCATGTTTATTCCTATTGCTTAGAAAATGATTTAAAGATTCCTTTTTTAAGAAGAATCATAACGGGTGGGGCTCCTATTTCTAGGGACGACCTTATAAAAACAACAGAGATTGCCCCAAATGCTGAAGTCTTAGTCCTTTATGGCTCAACAGAGGTTGAACCCATGGCCCATATTGAAGCCAAGGACATGATCAAAAGAAAGAACAACCCAGACCCAGAGTGGGAAGATGAGGGAGTTAATGTAGGCCGTTTTGATTCGGGACTTAAGGTAAAGTATTTAAAAATTAATAAAGGACCCTTAAAAGTAGAATCAGACACGGACTGGAAAGATCTTGAAGTTGAAGAAGGAAGGCCCGGAGAGATCATCGTCAGCGGGGAGCATGTTTGTCAGAATTATTATAACAATGCTGAGGCCTTTAAAAAATCAAAAATAAGGGACCACGAAGGAATTGTTTGGCACCGTACTGGGGATATCGGTAGAGTCGATGAACACGGAGACCTTTGGTTTATGGGAAGGATTCATAACGCTATTAATAGAGGAGGAAGTTACTTCTTTCCTGTGAGAGCTGAAGTAATTATGAAAAAGCTTCCCTTTGTTGAATACGCTGCTTACCTTGGCATGCCTGATGCTGACCTAGGTGAAAAGACCTACGCCGTCTTTACCGCAAGAGAAGGGGCCAATGGCTCTAAGGAAGAATGGATCACGGAGATTAAAAGAGTCATGGAGAAGAACTCAGTCATCTGCGATAAGATCTTACTGACTGATTCCATTCCCCTAGATGCCAGGCACCAAAGCAAGGTCGAGTACCAAGTCCTCCGGGAAAAATTACAGGAGAGCCATGAGTAATTACGTAAAAGAGAGGTTTAAGCATCTTTCTAAATGGTGGGAATTTACCAGCGAAAGATTTGAGCCTCTAAGTCATTTCTTTATGATCGCCCTATTCTTTGGTGCCCATTACTTGGTTGCTGACGCAAGTAAGTACGTCATCCTAGAACCTATTCATCTAGCTTGGGTAACACTTGGAACCGCTGCTTTTTTTATGAAGCTTCGCTTTTATGATGAAATTAAAGACTATGAAACTGATGTTACCTTCAATCCCACCCGCCCCCTCCCTAGAGGTCTTTTAAAAGACTTTGATATGAAAAAAGGAATTGAACATTGTATCATCTTAGAGATTATCTTTTTTACATCCTGTGGAATGCCTGGATTTGTCGCCATTGTAATGGCCATAGGTTACTCGCTTTTAATGTATAGAGAATTCTTCATAGGAGAAAAGATCAGGCCTCACCTTACAACATATGCCACAAGCCATACTATTGTTACTATCTTTTTATCTATAGCTATCTTCTCGGCCCTTAGCCGCTATTATCCATGGGATCATGAGCCTGATTTTTATTATTTTTCCATCATGAGTTGGCTGCTCTTTAATATCTTTGAACTTGGTAGAAAGATCTATCAACCTTGTGAAGAAAGAGAAGGTGTAGATACCTACTCTAGCATCTGGGGAAAGTTTGGCGCTACCGTACTGATCTTCGTTCACGCCGTTGGCGTTGCCATTTTAAGCCTCCTTATCTCAACCATTGATTTCTTTTTCATGCAGGCCTATCAGGCCGTCGCCATTGGCATCTTAATTTTTATAAGCGCCACCTATTTGGTAGGTAAGAAACCCGCCAGCGGACAGCTTTTTAGAAAATTTAGTGAAGTTTATATTGTTATTATTTACGCTGGAGTGATCGCTAACTACGTCCTTCGCAAATTCTACTGGAATTAATTATGCTTTTAATTAGTGAAAACTCTGAAAGAAACTATGCCTCTAGAAACGCTGGAGGAAAAGGTTTTAACCTCTACGTCATGACAAAGGCAGGTCTTAACGTCCCTAAGTGGGTCGTCCTAGGCTCTGATACCTTCGATAACTTTAAGAGACTCTCAAGGATTGAAGAGGAATTTAAGGCCATTGAACAGTCACAAAAGCCACCTAAAGAGAAGGCATCCGCCATTGAAGATTTGATCTTAAAGACTCCCCTTCCAAAAGAAGTAAAAGACTTTATCTCAAAGGCCTTTTCAGATCTAAGCCGGAATCTCATCTCCGTAAGATCAAGCGCCCTAGATGAAGATGGAAGCTCCCATTCTTTTGCTGGACAACTATCCTCTTACCTTTACGTTCAGTCTGAAGAAAATGTTTTAGAATCCGTTAAGAAGTGTTGGGCCAGTGCTTATAGTGAAAGAGGCCTTGTTTATAGAATAGAAAATAAACTCTCTGCAAATGACATAAAAGTGGCCGTTGTTCTCCAGGAAATGATCTGCCCTGAGAAATCCGGCGTCCTCTTCACATGTGATCCCATTAACGAAGACCCTGAACATCTTTTAATCAACTCGGTCTACGGGGTTGGAGAAGGCCTAGTCTCTGGGCTTTTTGATGCTGATAATTATAAGATAAACAAAGAGAGTAAAAAGGTTGTCGAGCAAGAGATCACCGACAAGCCAAAGATGCTAGTTCAAGACATTGAAAAGCAAGAGCCAAAAGAAGTCGATGTTGAGCCAGCCCTTGTTAATACCAGCTCTTTAAGTGAATCAGAGTTAAAAGATTTAGCGGATTTAAGTGAAACAATTGAAGACCTCTATCGCTTTCCTCAAGACGTTGAATGGGCCATCGCAGATGGGGAGCTCTATCTTCTCCAGTCCAGACCCGTCACAACTGAAGTAAAGTCAGGAAAAGGGCGACTCTTTGTATGGGATAACTCTAATATTGTTGAATCCTACGGCGGCATAACAATGCCTCTCACCTTTGGATTTGCTCATTATGTTTATCATCAAGTCTATGTACAGTTTTGCGAAATTCTTTTAGTTCCCGCAAAACAGATCAGGCAAATGGATCATTTTCTTAAAGACATGCTTGGGCTCTTTTACGGAAGGGTTTATTACAACCTTCTCAACTGGTACAAACTAACCTCTATCCTCCCAGGCTATAAATACAATAGAGGCTTTATGGAAACCATGATGGGAACAGACGAAGCCCTTCAGGATGAAATCGCAGAAAGGGTAAAACCGCCTAGCTTTCATCATACCTTTGGAGCAACGTTAAGAAGATTTATTGTAGGCTTTAAGTTCCTCTATTTTCACTACAGAATCCAATCTGTCGTTGATGATTTTCTCTCTTATTTTTACAAGAAATATAATGAATTCAGAAAGCTTAACTTTGATCATATGCCAGCGGATGAGATCTATGAGCATTATCAAGAAATGGAAAAGCAAATGCTTTGGAAATGGCATGCGCCCATCATTAATGACTTTCTAACCATGGTTCATTACGGGATCTTTAAAAAATTAACAGAAAAATGGCTCCATCACTTAGGGGATTCATTTCATAATGACCTCCTTGCCGGCAATGGCAACCTTGAATCAGCAGAGCCCACTAAACGCCTAATCATCATGTCAGGAAAGGTCTCTAAGATTGGAGGTCTAAAGAAAATCATTCTTGAAACGCCTAACGCCGATTGCCTAGAGAGCCTCAATCAAAGTGAATATCAAGATTTTTATAACGAGGTA
Source organism: Sulfitobacter sp. (assembly GCA_047630275.1). Taxonomy (GTDB): domain Bacteria; phylum Bdellovibrionota; class Bacteriovoracia; order Bacteriovoracales; family Bacteriovoracaceae. The sequence continues at coordinate 1,799,293 of JBLHVN010000001.1, forward strand.
AAAGAGTACATAGACCTCTTTGGCTTTCGTTGCATGAGTGAGATGAAGCTCGAACAAAAAGACCTTCATCAAGACCCCTCTTTGCTCTTTGTCTTTCTAAAGAACCTTATTAACGCCGGTCAAACGGATCTTGAAGTCTTTGAAAAGCGCGAAAAAGAAATCAAGGAAAATGCCGAGGCCTTACTCAATCAAAACATTAGTGGTTTTAGAAAGATCATCTATAGCTGGTCTTTGAAGCATGCCAGGCGCGCTGTGATGAACAGGGAAAACACCAGGTTTTGCCGCACAAGAGTCTACGGTATAGTAAGGTCAATGTTTTATGGAATCGGTAGAGACTACACCGCTAGAAAGATCATCGATGCCAAAGAAGATATCTTTTATTTAAACCTTGAAGAACTTAAAGGCTCAATGGATGGAACTCTTACCACCCAAGACCTAAAGTCTATTATCAACGAAAGACGCAAGCAATACGACGCCTATGGAGAAGGAGAAGAGCCAGCTCCTAGGTTTTACACTAGAGGACCTTGTTATTGGCAGAACCAACACTTTCCTGTTGAAGAACATGTTCTTGAAGATATTGAACTAGCTGAAAATCAAATGCGTGGCATCCCTTGCTGCCCAGGAGATATTGAAGGCATTGTTAAAGTTATTCTTGATCCTAATGATGACATGGTTCTTAACGGCGAGATCCTCGTAACAAAGAGAACTGATCCAGGCTGGATTCCTCTCTACCCTTCAGCAAAGGCTCTCTTAGTTGAGCGTGGCGGATTGCTCTCTCACTCTGCAATTGTGGCGCGAGAGATGGGTCTTCCCACAATTGTTTCTATTAAAGGCTTAACTAAAAGATTAGAGACGGGGATGAAGATCAGGATGAATGGCGAAACAGGAATCATAGAGATCTTATAAAAAAGGGAGGCATAAGCCTCCCTAAAGAAAATTATAGTGCAACCTCAAGGAGGTCCCCTTCAAGGGCCTCCATCTCATCTCTCTCAGCTTTTTTACTCGCCACCCCACTACCATGATAAGTCTGACTGTGAGCTGCGTTGGCCCGTCCTGAGGGGTCAATATCATAGTCTTGCCAACGAGGAATCCATCTTTTGACAAGTTTAACCATAGACTTGTTCTTGAAGATTGAAGCGTAGATCTTTCTATAAAGAAAAGCTTCCTTTGTTAGAGGTGTATTGTGGGGAAAGAGTTTTTCTCTTTTTGCAAATTCAATATCACTAACACATTCTTCAGCAAACTCTTTTAGTGAATCAACCCATGAATAACCAACTCCATCAGAGAATTGCTCTTTTTGCCTCCATAGAATTGTATCAGGGAGGTAGGGATCATCCGGCGTATCAAAGGCCTTACGAAGAACATGCTTTTCCATCTTCTCACCTGGCCTTATCACCTTTAACTCCGGATCAAGGCTCATAACCTCATCAAGAAATTCTAAGTCTAAAAAAGGAACCCTGGCCTCTACACCAGCTCCCATCGTTGAGCGGTCTGCCCTTTGAACATCAGATGTGTGAAGCCTCTTAACTCTTCTTACTGACTCTTCGTGAAACTCAGAACTCGTAGGCGCGTTACCAAAGTAAAGATAACCACCAAACATTTCATCAGCGCCTTCTCCGGAGAGGACAACCTTTACACCTTGCTCTCTAATATATTTTGTCATGATGTACATAGGTGTACTTGCCCTGATGGTAGTAACATCATAAGTCTCTACCTTTTCTATAAGCTCTTTCATGTAAGCGATACCTTCTTCAACAGTATAGGTAATCTCATGGTGTTCAGTTCCTAAAAAATCGGCCACTTCACGGGCCTTAACTAAATCTTTACTGTCTTTATTTAATCCAATCGAAAAACTCTTAACAGTGCGTCCTTGTTTTTTTAATTCACGGGCCACAATGGAAGAGACAAGTGAAGAGTCTAAGCCCCCAGAGAGCAAGACCCCAACGGGCACATCACTCATCAATCTTTTTGTGCAAGCTTTTGTTAAAAGTTCTCTGATCTTTGAGGCATCTTTTGTAGGCTTCTCCTCACCAGTCCACCATTTAGGAGCGTAGTAACGGACAAAGCCTTCTTCTTTGGTATAATAATGCCCAACAGGAAAGCTCTCAACGGTTTCGCAGATATCTTCAAGTGACTTTGCCTCACTTGCAAACCAAAGTGCCCCTTCTTGGTCTGCCCCAAAGAACAAGGGCTTCACACCAATAGGGTCTCTAGCGACTAAGATTTTATCTTTATGAGAGATGATAAAAGCAAAGACACCATCAAGTTCTTTTACGATGCTAACCCCTTTATCAAGGTATCCATGAAGGATGACCTCGCTGTCAGAGTGCCCTTGCCTTTTGTACTCGCGGCTTAATGAGGCCCTTAATTCTTTATGATTATAGATCTCTCCGTTATGAACCAGATAACTTTCATCTTCACTCTTTATGGGCTGTTTTCCTGTCTTTAGATCAACAATAGAGAGCCGCTCATGACAGAGGATGGCCCCTGAGCTTGAAACAATATGACCACTTTCATCTGGTCCTCTATGTGAGATTTTCTTTGAGGCCCTAAGGGCCTTTTCTAAAGTAGGTTGAACTTGGCTCGCCCCAAAAACTGCTAAAATACCACACATAAAGACTCTCCTATTAGTAGGTATTCTCTATAAATACCCTAATTATGTTATCTATCCTACCTCTAATTCGGTATTTTATTGAAGGATATTTATAGATATGGTCAATTTTTTAACATATGTTAATTTGACCTCCTCTTAGGCACCTTAGTTTTGAGATAATTTAATGAAGAGCAATATAGTTAGAGATTCTTCAATGGATTCTGTCTAATTCTTAGGCGCTTTAAGGGACCTATACAGTGAAATTGATTCTAAAAGGCTTGAAAGCCATGAAATTGAAGGCATAGGACTTGCAGATAAAGCCATATGAAACTTATCTTCAAAACGCTCTTAGCAACACTACTTTGCCTCCTTATCCCTACCCTTCTCTTTGCTGGGAATAAAAAGGTTCAGCTCACTGATAAACAGATTGCGACTTTAAAAGAAGTTACTTCAAGGATCATTAAAAGATCTATGCCCTCATTAGATAACGACGTTAATAATAGATCTAGAAAATATAAGTTAAAGTTTTATTCCATCAAGAAGTCTAAGTACTTTCTAGAATCAAACTTCACTTTAGGAAGGCTTTTCTTTGGAATCCCTAAGTATAGAATTGGTGTTAACCCCATGATCTTTGATAAAGGAATTAGTGACCTTGCCCTAGAGGCCGTCCTGGTTCATGAGCTAGTTCACTCTAGAGATTATTATAATGGTTCCACCATAAGATCCATCATTCCTATAGGCTTCAAGGTTTCTAGAAAGAAAAGCCGTGCTCAGTATGAAAGAAAGACTGATCTTCAAACCTTAATGCTAGGCTACGGAGAGGGACTTTTGGCCTATAAAGCATTTCAATACCCCCTTCTCAATGAAGAGGAATTAAAAACCAAGAGGAGAGAATATCTTACTCCTGAAGAAATTAAGTTCATCCTCTCCATAAAAGATGAGCATCCAAAACTTATCAAAAAATGGCTAAAGTCTAAGATTCCTGTTAATTTAGAAAAGTTCAAAGAAGAATTTGATAAATTTAAAAAATCTCAGTAGGAATTCAGCATGAAAAAAGAATTTTGGTTAGACAAGTGGACAGAGAACTCCATAGGCTTTCATCAATCTAGTTACCACCCTCTCCTTGTAAAACATTTTAAAGAATTAGAATCAAAAGAGCTAGAAAAGCTCGTCCTCGTCCCTCTTTGTGGCAAGACCTTAGATATGATCTTTCTCAAGGAGCAAGGCTACAAAGTCATAGGTTCTGAATTTTCAGAAGTGGCCTGTCATGATTTCTTCGTAGAGAACAAGATAGATTTTAAGACTAAGACTGAAGGAGATTTTAAGGTCTTTGAAAGTGAAATGATCACTCTTTACTGCGGTGATTATTTTAAATTAAAGCTTCCTAAAAAAGCATCCTTTCTATACGACAGGGCTGCCATCGTGGCCTTAGACCCTAAAGATAGACAAAGGTACGCTAAAAAGCATGCTGAGCTCTTGGCCCCCAAAGCAAAGGCCATGGTGCTTTGTTTTGAATATGATCAATCCCTCTGTAGTGGTCCTCCTTTTTCAGTTGAGGAGTATTTTGTAAGAGAGTATTTTGAAGCTGACTTTGATATTGAGTTAATTGAAGATGGAGAAGTACAGATACAAAACCCTCGCATGATAGATGCCGGTCTTTCTACTGCTTCTCAAAAAGCTTACCTCTTAAATAGGAAAGCCGCTCAATGAGCGGCTCTCTTATGATCTTAAATTTCTGTCACATTGATTTTAAAGCATTACTTTAAAACAAATGGGCTAGGCATCGGCAATACATAACCTTCGTACAGAGCTCCATCCTTGGAAAGACCTTTTTCCTCATCCGTGGCCTTGATTTGCTTATGAGATAACTCAATAGCTTCATCAAGATTCATCTTAAGTGTATTTTCTGCAGCTTGAACTGCACGGTCCATATTTACGTCCCCACCTGCTTTCACAGATGAATCATAACTACGCCTCTTATCAACAGTTTTCATGATGATATTCTTGATTTGAACCGCCATAAGATCCTTGTTTGTTTCAGAGATCTTAGCAGCTATATTGGCTACGTAAGGAGCCGCTTGCGAAGTTCCTGAGACCTTTAGGTACATATTATCTGGAACCGTTGAATTGATAGCGACACCAGGAGCAGCAACATCTACTGTGTTTTTTCCATAGTTAGAAAAACCAGCAAGTTTTCCAGCACCAATAGTAGCAGCAACAGAGATTACGTTGTCTGCGTCAATATTTGTTGGGAAAGATCCGTACTCATCATTTGAAAGACCGTCGTTACCAGCTGCGAATACAAAAAGAGTATTGCGAGCTTCGCCTACAAAGTGAAGTCCTTCTTTATTAAGAGTTCCTAGGAAGTGCTTAGCAACTTCAACGATTTCTTCTTCAGTTAATTTAAATGGTCCACCGATAAGTTCAGCAATCATTCTCGCTTGTGGATAACCAGTACCAAAAGATCCGTTGGCCACTCTAGCTTTATGAGAATTAACATAAGCTGCAATCTCACTCATCTGAGTGATCTGCGCCTTGGCCAATTGACCTAGAGCTAATTTAGCAAGAGTTAGTCCAAGACCTTTTTGAGAAGCGGCCATTTCAATTTCTTTTTGACCAGGAAGAGCAACTTCAGTTGGGATTAACTTAACAGAGAGAATCTTTGCCGTTGGGTTGTTAGCAACAGTAATACCAGCTACGTGAGTTCCGTGCATGAAGTTTCCATAAACCTGAATTGATTTTAAGAATTCTTGCTCACCAAGTTTAGTCTTAATCCATTCTCTTTCTTCTTCAGTAATAGTTCCGTAAAAAGACTTAGCTTGAAGTGCGAAGAATTTACGGATGTCTGGAGTTAGAGAGTTTCTGTACTTTGGATCGATGACAAGATTGTTTCCTTCAGCGAAGTTCCATCCGTAGATGTCATCTTGATAACCATTTTGATCTTCATCACGGTCATTAGAGATTTCACCCTCAATTGGGTTGATCCATAGGCTAGCTAAAAGATCTTTGTGAAGAGTATCAGTTCCAGAATCGATAACTGCGAGAGTCGTCGCCTGGGCCATAGCACTAACTAAAAATGCTGTGGCTAAAAGTGTTTTTATAAGTTTCATTTTGCCTCCTTGCAAAGGTGGCCTCTTTAGAGACCGAGCGTTTTAAACAATAATTAAGATGTGAAATTAAACGCCGCTATAGAGAGAAGGTCCAAGGATTGTTTCTTTCTTTTTCTGTCACTAAAAGGCTAAACTAAAGCATGGAAAAACAAAAAATTTATGTAACTGAAAACATCCCCTCAATAGGCCTTGATCTCTTACGCTCTGAGGGCATAGAAGTTGAAGTTTGGGGCTATGATAACCCTGTAAGCTCTGAAGAGCTTAAAATGCTCCTCAAGGACTGTGACGGTCTTATAAGCATGCTTAGTCACAAGATAGACAAAGATCTAATCGAACACTGCCCAAGACTAAAGGTCATCTCTAATTACGCAGTTGGTTACAATAATATTGATATTGAAGCGGCCACTAAGAACTCTGTCGCAGTGGGAAACACTCCCGACGTCCTAACTGAAGCCACCGCCGACTTGGCCATGGCCCTCCTGCTTTCACTTTCAAGAAGAATACGAGAATCAAACTATAGTGTTCATGAAGGTCATTGGGAAAAGTGGGAGCCCTTAGGCTTTCTTGGTAAAAGCCTTAATGGAAAAACCTTAGGGGTCATAGGCCTTGGGCGCATAGGCATGGCCTTCGCTAAACGCTGCACAGATGGCTTTGGCATGAAGCTTATTCATTATTCAAGATCAGAGAAAGAGGGCTTTCATAAGACTTCTTTAGACACTCTTCTCAAAGAAAGCGATGTCATTAGTCTTCATTGCCCTCTAACAGATGAAACCAATCAGCTTCTCAATTATGAAAGATTAAAACTAACAAAGAAAGATTGCATCTTGATCAACACGGCCCGCGGTGAAGTTATTGTTCAAGATGATTTAATTAAGATTTTAAAAGAAGATCATTTCTTTGGAGTAGGCCTAGACGTTACGGCCCCAGAACCCATCGACCCCAACTCTCCCTTGTTAGGTATTCAAAGAGTTCTTATCACCCCTCATATAGGGAGCGCTGATATTGAAACAAGAGATGCCATGAGTTTGTTAACGGCTAAAAATATTCTAGCAGGGCTTAACAAAGAGCCACTACCAGCTTTTGTGAACCCTGAGGCCTGGAGCTAACACACTTAGAAGTAATCCAAAGAAAAGGCTCAACATAAAGCCTCCAGGTCCTCCTGAGCCACCATCCATATCAACAGTTCCGCAGGCGCCGCCTTCATCATCATATTGGGGAGTGATCCATGTATAGGTCTCAGGACCAGAATCACTTCCTAGAAATGGCTCACTAAAAACAAAGTCAGGATCCCCCACTGTGTTCATGGCCATGACCACTGCTGCTTCAGCGTCCAATAGTCCTTCACCGCAAATCGAGCTATCGCAATTACTACTAGGATCAAAGCTTCGAGCAGAATCAATGAGGATTTGCCTTAGTTGAGAGTTTGATAGATCAGGATTTACTCCGGCCATCAAGGCAGCAACACCTGTCACATGAGGGGCTGCCATACTTGTTCCACTCATCTGCTTATAGTCTTCACTTGAAGGAGTCGTGGTCCCACTATTGATTGTAGACATGACCCCTACCCCGCCACCACCAGGAGCTGCTATATCAATAAACTCTCCATAGTTAGAAAAGAAGCTTCTATTTTGCTCATGATCTGTTGAGGCCACAGTAACAACTCCTTTACAGTTCGCCGGGGAGTAATGATTAAAGTCAATATTCTGATTACTATTTCCCGCAGCGACAACAACTAAAGAGCCGGCCGCATTGGCCCCATCTACTGCTTCTTGCATCATGGCCGAACAAGATCCTCGCCCCCCAAGGCTAAGGTTGATCACGCGGGCCGGGTTTGGATTATTCGCCACTCCTGAAACCGGAAGACCTGCCGCCCACTTAATTCCATCAGCAATATCAGAGGCCCAGCCTCCGCACTTTCCAAGAACTCGAACCGGAACAATCTTGGCGTTAAAACTAATCCCTGCGACCCCAGTTCCATTTCCTGTCTTAGCAGCAATGGTTCCTGCCACATGAGTGCCATGCCAACTAGAGCTATGAAAGCTTCCATTATAACAAGGATCCCCTGCCGTGATCCAATCTCCTGGATCAGAGGGATCATTATCCCTAGAGTCCCCATCGTTAGACATAGAAGTGTCAGAGACAAGATCGGCCCCAAAGAGAATCTTTGAATTTAGATCTGAATGATTAGTGATCCCTGTATCAACAACGGCCACCACGACTTCTTCCCCAAAGGTTAGATCCCACGCGGCCGGCAGGTTGATGCCACTTAAAGCGTCATGAGAATGCCACTGTGAAAACCAGAGCTGATCTTGAGTGGTTCCGTTATCCCCTGGTTCAAAGAAGTGGGCCATGGCCTTATCCTCAACAACCCATTCAATCTCGCTATCGCCTTCGAAGCGAGCTTTCGCTTCCTCTAGGGCACGGGCATCATCAAAAGAATGCACTTCTTTATCTGACACCTTGAAGGCCTCGCGCATGATTCCCCTCGCAGGGATCTTTCGCTTAACAATAAGTCTGGGTTTCATGCCGCCCACAGCGGCCGAGGAATAAGAGGCCATGACCCATAAAAAAAGGCCAAGCCATGCATAGTAGCTTAAGTTCTTCATCGCTCTTCCTTGAGTGATACTTCTGAAGACATCCTTGTCTTCATACCTATTTATAAAGCAAGGACCGTGCCGGTATTTAAACTTAGAATTTCAATGATTTAGGGTGGCGGTAAGGTGGCCCTAGTGGAGTTTAGTCCCTGAGCGTTATAGGATGGTATTGATTAACCTAGTTGACCCCTAAAACGCAAAAAGCCCCCAATCCTTGGGGGCTTCTTTACATTCTCTGCATATAAAAGAAGAGGCGCTCTTATATGTCGCCTCTTATTTTAACTTGTAGATTATTTGTTGTTTTCTTCTACTAGAGTCATTAGTGCTTTGATGTTTGTGATACGAGTCACATCTTCACCACGACAACCTTCGTTTGTACACTGCTTAGGAACTCTACATCCTCTAGTGCTATCGTATACATAATCAGTTTCACCTCTAACAAGGATCCCTTCTACTGTACCCGTTTTTGAATCAAATACTGCTGATCCTGAGTTACCACCAAAAGTATCAAGGTTTGAGTTAAAGAACACTGGTCCGTTGTTATTTCTAACGACTGCACCAGCTGCGATCTTTGAAGGAAGACCTGTAGGATGTCCGATAACAACTAATTCTGTACCGTCAGCAACTTTTCCTGAAGTACGAACAGTAAGAGCGTCACGGTCATCAACATTTCTCTCTAGTCTGATAAGAGCGTAGTCATCTTTTGTTCCACGGTTAAGATCTCTTTCGATGATCTCAACACACTTATATACTGAAGAAGTAGGCACTGCTTTAGCATCGTCGTCTGAAGTCTCAACTGCGAAGTCAAAAACCCATGCGCTGTTCTTACAAGCAGACATGCTAGTGATACAATGTCCGGCCGTTACTAGAAGGTCTTTACCAACTAGGAAACCTGAACAATTAGCAGCAGTGATCTGATCAGCAAATTTAGCTGACTTACAGATTCCTCTTGAAGAAAGAGCTCCACCACTTACAGAAGTAGTTCCGTCTCCGTTATCTGTTAATTTTGAGTGTGAGATCATTGCAGCTGTTGATTTTGCAAGATCAAGGTGTAAAGCATTCGTTGCTTCAAATAGGTCTAGTCTATCGTCGTCTCCGTAAACTACTTTGTCTCCAGCCATTACTGAGAAACTTAGAGTCATTGAAACGAATAATGCTGAAATCGTCCTTAATGTCATTGAATTGTCCTTTTAGTTGTATTGCCGTTTTTTTCGTTGAGCCATAAAACCAAAGTGCTAAGGTATTGCCAACTTACAACTTCTTACAATGCAAGTCATAAAACTTTTGTGACGAAAATGAGGTATAAATTTAATGATTACAATATGATTACACGACGCAACTAACGCCTAGTGACAGACTCGAAAGCGCCAAACTCTCCCATCAGGGTCTGATAACTCAAGCTCTTTATACAGATCATCTTCAAACTTTTCACTAAAGCTGCATTTTTCACCGTACCTATAATGAAGGAACTGGGCTTTTTGAGAAAGCTCTTCAAGGTCTTCAACTTGATTTACAGTTAAATCAAAAACAGTATTACCGCGGCTCTTTGTCTTGGCCCCGGGGACTACCTTAAATTCTATTGAATCGCTTTTTAAAAGGATTTCATTTGTGCCTATAGGGAGGATCTCAAGCTCGAGTAGCTCGGAGAGGTAACTGACAGTTGAGGGCACATCCTTTGCCTCTAGGGTGACTGTTCTAAAGTTCATGATTTTATTATACGGGAAAAAAAGAAATCCTGCCATCAATGAATAATGGCAGGTCAAGAAAGTTAAGCTTTAGAAGTCTGTACAATCACCTGGGATAAACGGATTACAATCAAGCTCACCGATTCCATCGAAAAGACCTGGCATTGAAAAAGGATTTTCCTCTTCTTCTACTTCAACTACAGGCTCAGCTGGAGTCATCCCTGGAACGAGCTCTGGAATCACAGTAATCCTTGTTACGTCTTCTCCGCGGCACTCATCATCTTTACATTTAAATACTCTGTAGCAACCTGATTGTGAATCATAAGCATAATCAGTCTCCCCTCTTACAAGGATGCCTTCTACTGTACCCGTTTTTGCATTAAAGACGGCAGAACCTGAGTTGCCACCAAAGGTGTCTAAGTTGGCTTGAAAGAAAAAATCATTTTCATTCTTTCTCACATTAGCCCCACCTGCGATAATAGTTGGAAGTCCTGATGGATGTCCTATAACAACTAAGGGATCATTATCTTCAATCTTTCCTTCAGTTCTAAATTTTAGGATGGGTCTATCAGTTACATCTCTATCTAATTCAATAAGAGCGTAATCATTATTACTAGCACGGCTTAAGGCGCGAGAGATGATCTTCTTACAACCATAAACATTGTCTGAATTAACAAAGAGCTGATCCTCGCCTTCAGAGATTAAGTCTTGTCTAAAATCAAAGACCCATTTGTTATTAGCGCAAGCGAAGTCATCTTTAATACAATGACCTGCTGTTACTAATTTATTTTTTCCTACAAGAAACCCACTACAATTAGCGGCCGTCATGACTTGGCTAAACTTCTCATCCTTACAGACCCTTTGAGTTTGCTCTAAGGTTCTTCCCTTTATAAGGGTCAATAACCCATCAAATTGAGTTTCTAACTTTGATGATGGAATCATCCCAGCAGTTCCTCGGGCCAAGTCTTTATAAATGGCCATTTCGCTTTCATTTAAATGGTCTCTATCATCGTTTCCGTAGATGACCTTATCTGTAGCAAAGGCGTTTAAAGTGGCTAATAGGCTAATTGTTGTAATAAGTGTTTTCATATATCTCCCCGATCTCTTGAGGCACACTATCTAATGAGGAGGAATATGCCAGCACATGACCCTTTGCATCTATAAGGAATACTCGGTTTTTAGCCAAATGTAAGATCTTGTTGGCCAAGTGTAAGAAAATGACCTAGTGCAACATCATGAACTCTTAAATAATAGGGATTTAGAGGGAGGTTTTCCTGCCAGTTTAAGAGGATGCCTAGGTGTAAGATCTCTGTAAAGATGGCCCTTTCATCTGTGAGTTTTTGTCCCGCTGACCTTAAAAATGACTTCTTTGAAAGGCCTAAAACCCATCCATTTTCAAAGCTAGCAACCAACTCAGGAAGCTTAAGGATAAGCTCCCAGTTTTGATTAAAATCCTTAGAGAAACCAAAGCAAGGATCTAAAAGAATCTTCTGATGAAAAGCTAGCTTTGCCAGACGACTTTCAAAAAAAGACCTTAAATCTAGTTCTTCTTCAAGATAATCCATATGATCACTTGTAAGCTCTCGCCTAGGGGCCAGGTTATGTGAGAGTACATAAGTGCAATCAGGGTACTCCTTTAGAGTTTCCTTTAAAGAAGGATCCACACTGCCGCTAACATCATTCCAAATAAGATTGGTCTTTGAATCAATTCTATAGATCTCTTCTGCTAGAGCCGAAAAAACAGCAGGCTTATAGGTATCAATACTGATTGTTCTTTTTAACTTTAAGATGTCTCCTAAAACAGGAAAGAGGTTCTCTTTAAAGCGCCCTAGTTCTAATTCTAAGGAGACCTTGTCATTAAAAGGCGCTGTTGACTCTGCTCCAAGATCGAAGCAGCTAGCCCCTAGCTTGGCCATCTTTTGGCAATTTAAAAGAATTGTTTCAGGTGCAAGATTCTTACCCCCGTCTGAAAAAGAATTGGGGGTGATATTAATCACCCCCATCATCTTATAATTCATTTTTGACATTTACTTAGGCCATAACAGGATCATCTGATGGATCCTTATCTGGTTTCTCTTCTTTTTTAGCAACTACTTCTTCTTTTTTATCTTCATCGCTGTCTTTTTTCTCTACTGTAAAGATTGGTTTGCCGATATCTTTACCATCTACAAGGTCTTGAACTTGATGCTTATCAAGAGTTTCCCAAACAATCAGTGCTTCAGAGAGTCTATCAAGAATATCTCTATGCTTGATTAAGATCTCTTTAGCCACTTCATAGTTTTCATCAACAATTCGTTTAACTTCTTGGTCAATCCTCTCAGCTGTTTCTTCAGAGTAATTCATCCCTTCAGTACCAGGGGCTGAAAAAGCTGTCTGGCTTGAACGATGAAACCTAAGTGGTCCAAGACGACTCATTCCCCAATCACAAACCATCTTATGGGCCATAGAAGTGGCTACTTGAATATCATTTGAAGCCCCAGAAGTAACATCATCAAAGACAATCTCTTCTGCGCAACGACCACCCATTAAGATAGCGATACGGTTAAGGGCGTAGTTTGTCGTCATAGATAAGCGGTCTTCTTTTGGAAGCTGCATAGTGATCCCAAGAGCTCCCCCACGAGGCATGATTGATACCTTGTGAATAGGATCTGCTTCAGGGAGAAAGTGACCTACTAATGTATGCCCAGCTTCGTGAAAGGCCGTTAGCCTTTTTTCTTTATCACTGATCACAAGAGACTTTCTCTCAGGTCCCATAAGAACTTTATCTTTTGCTGATTCAAAATCAACCATCTCTAGCTTCTTTTTATCATACCTAGCTGCATTCAAAGCTGCTTCGTTGACTAAGTTAGCAAGATCAGCACCCGTGAACCCAGGAGTTCCTTGGGCGATAGTTTGAAGTTCAACATCATCAGCAAGAGGGGTCTTCTTTGAGTGAACCTTTAAGATTCCAAGGCGTCCACGAACATCTGGTGGCCCCACCGTCACTCTTCTATCAAAACGACCTGGTCTTAAAAGAGCCGGGTCTAATACATCAATTCTGTTAGTAGCGGCGATTAAGATCACCCCTTCATTTGACTCAAATCCATCCATCTCAACTAAGAGTTGGTTTAGAGTTTGCTCTCTCTCATCGTGCCCACCGCCCATACCGGCGCCTCTATGCCTACCAACGGCATCGATCTCATCGATAAAGATAATACAAGGAGCGTGCTTCTTACCTTGCTCAAATAAGTCTCTCACTCTCGAGGCACCAACACCTACAAACATCTCAACGAAGTCTGATCCTGAGATAGAGAAAAAAGGAACATCCGCTTCACCAGCAACGGCCCTAGCGAGAAGAGTCTTACCAGTCCCAGGAGGACCAACTAAGATAACCCCTTTTGGAATCTTCCCACCTAGAGAGGTGTATTTCTTTGGGTCTTTTAAAAAGTCAACGACTTCAACTAATTCTTCTTTTGCTTCTTCAACGCCTGAGACGTCAGAAAAAGTTACTTTCTTATCATTAGCAGAGAGCATCTTGGCCTTAGACTTACCAAAGCTCATGGCCTTCCCCCCACCGGCTTGAATCTGGCGAAGGAAAAAATAGAAGATAACGATCAAGAGGATCATCGGCCCCCAGTTAACAAGCAGGCTTACAAAGAAGGTTTGCTTTTCTTCTTCTTCGTACTCAGGAGTGATTCCGTTTTCACGAAGGATCTTAAAAGTGACTTCACCAGTATCACCCGTTAAGTTAAAACTTCTTCCACTTTCGTAGTCAGTCATGAACTTACCGATGATTTCTTTCTTGCCTTTAAAAACTACTTTTTCAATCTTCTTAGTTTCTACGGCCTGGATGAATTCAGGATATGTGATTTTTTTACGTACTGTTTTTTGTTCAGAAGCGACTTTCGCTACTAAGGCCATCATCAAGATGACAACAATCCATAAGGTCAGAGTTTTCTGCTGCGGTTTCATAGGCTTTTCCTTAAGCATTTAGTAATCAGCTATCTTCAATTCCCTGAAAATAACAATGGCTCTATTTTAAAACCTAGGGCCCTTCTTTACAAGATATCCCAAGGTTTTCCAGTATTTAATCCTTCGTGTTCGCTGCTGTAGGCCATGAGTCTATCTTGATGAGCGGCAGCTCATACTTGAGTCTTTTACCAGCATCTTTAGTCAATAAACGGGGAAGCTCCCCTATATAAAGGCCATTACGAAGGGCGAATGCGGTGCTCTGAGGAAGAAGCGGATGCGGTCTCTTTCTGCTGGGCGGCAATCCAAGGGACTTCTCTTGCCCAGCTTTTATCCGAGTAAAGAAAAGAAAAGGAAAGGGATCTGTGTTCATGCGCCCGGCTAGGTTCTTCGTAGAAACATTAGGAATCTGCGAAGTTGTTGCTTTTCTTAATGAGTGAAGAAGTACCCGGTCTATTTCTTTGAAGGTCTTAACCTTATCTCTTTGAATAAAATAAAGAGTACCCTGGCCCATATAACCAAAGACTCCACCTGAGAAAATAAAAGGACCCTGCTTCCCTCTGAACTGGGCACGGATCATCTTATCGGCCTGAGACTGAAGCACCCCTCTTGGAGCGTCTGAGAGCTCTTTAACTATCTTTATAATTTCTTGTTTTGATCCTTTAAAATCATTCTTATAATCTTCTCGGTAAAGGATCTTACCTCCAAAGTTATCGGCCTTAATCTTAAAATCAACCAGCTTTCTTTTGCCAAGCCTGGCGGCCCTTAACTTATAGGCCAAATCGTTCTGTCGGGAGACATAGTGGCGGATAAATCCTGGGAACCTCTTCTTTAATTTGGGTAAGATTTCATGGCGGATAAAGTTTCTTTCAAACCTTAATTCAAGATTTGTAGGGTCATTTACATAGGGAAGATCAAGGTCTTTGCAAAGCCCTTCGATCTGCGCCCTTGAAAGGCACATAAAAGGACGCACATAAGCCCCGTTGATAACAGGTATTCCAAGGCTTGGTTTCAAGCTCCCAGATTTAGACTGCATAAGGAGTGACCACTCAATAGAGTCATCGATATGATGACCTAAAAAAAGAGAATCACCTTTCTTTAAATGTGACTTAAATACCTTGTAACGCTCTTTTCTAGCGATATGTTCAAAATTACTTTTATAATGTGAGAGGTCTAGGATCTCTATCTTAAGTGAGACTCCAATCCTGTAGCAAAACTCGGCCACTAGATCTTCTTCCTCATAATTAGCTTCTCGAGTTCCGTGATTAATATGTACCGCTTTAAGAGACTTAAGCCTTCCGTCTTGGACAAAGCGAGCCATGACCATCAATAGGAGGATGCTGTCGGCGCCACCAGAGACCGCAACTGCTGCCTCTTTGCTCTTAGGCCATAGATTACGCTCATCCATGAATTCACCCACATGGCGGCAAAGAGTTTTTAATCGGGGGTGGTTGTAAATTTGATCTAATTCTTCCATAAGTCACTAATATTCTTTGAGAGACTTGTTGACAGTCTCATGGGTTTATAATTAAACTGCGGTCATAAAAATAGGTTCGCGGCTTCGTAGCTCAGTTGGTGAGAGCGATGGATTCATAACCCATAGGTCGGCAGTTCAAATCTGCCCGAAGCCACCATTTTTTTATCAGTTTCCATCCCATAAATTAAGGAAAAAGATGAGACCAATGAAAATAATATTCTGCTCACTTCTTTTTTTAATCTTAACTTCATGCAATCAAGAAAATAAAGCTTCTGGAATAGTTGAAGAGAACAATCTTTGTATTTGCACTGAAGAATATGCCCCTGTCTGTGGGGAAAACGGAAAGACTTATTCAAATGCCTGCGGTGCTAATTGCGATAAAGTTAAGTTCACAAAAGGTGAATGTTCAAAGTAACTTTTTGCTGATCTTTTGTGCTCCTAAAAAAGCTTGAGACCAACCATTTTTATAAGCCGCCCCTAATATAAAGACATCATCAATAACTTCTTCAAAAAGTGGAGTCCTCTTAGGGCCTTTAACTCTAGCACCAATTATGACTTCTGCTTTTTCTCTGGCAGGAATCCAGTCAAAGCCAAAGTTTAAGGCCTTTTCATAAAAGTTTTTTAAGGCCTCATGATCTGCACTAAAGATTTCCCTTTGCTGAGTGCTTCCTCCAAGCATGAGTGAATGATCATCCTTTCTATAGACTAAGTTTGATCCACCTAGCCCATAAGCAAAACTATTAACACCAAGGTTAACCTTCCATTTGTAAAAGGCTCCCGGAACCTCTTTAATTGCCTTATTGTTTTTTATACCAAGCCCTTGAAGCTGGGTTAAGCCGACCCCATGACAAAGAACCAGCTTCTTAAAATCAATCCTATCCCCTCCGAGAAACAAAGCTGTATGATCATCAATACCAACTAAAGTCTTATTTTTTAAGGGAGTGTTAAATTGTTCATTAAGGGAGTTTAAAAAAGTTTTAGGATTAATAAAGATGCAATCTTCATGGGCAAAATAGACATCCCTATGAGTTTCTCCGAAGGGCAATATTCCTTTAGCGCAGGGTTCAACTTTTCCATACCTAGATTCAAGTTTCGATAAATCACTTTTGAAACCTAGGTCAAAGAAAGAGGATTTCTCCATTCCCATCAATCCAGTTCCATAGACATTCTTAAAGAAGTTTTTAACACCCTCGCAAAGAAGATCACCTAAAGGGCTTACTCCATGCCTCATACCATGCATGGCCACGATGGCCGTGCTTGAGAGGCTGGTTTTAGGGAAGAGCTTTTCAGAACAAACCTGTAGGATCTTCTTATTTTGACTCTGAAGCTCTAATTCCCAAAGAAGGGCCTTAGCACTAACGCCGTCACCAACGACTAGAATATCAACCGATTGTTCTGACATAATCTAGAAAGTTTGTTTCTTTTTTAAATTGAGAGAAACTCATAAGGCTAAAGGCCATTGAGATTGAAGTGGGTACAATAAAACTTATAAAGACTCCCATAGACGTTATCTTGATAGGAATCTTTCTATCCACAAACTCCTCAGGCATGATCTCAAAACCATAGTGCTCTAAGAAATAAAGGACAACTAGGCCTAAAAGAAGACCAATAATAACGGCTCCAGTGCTCATCAATAATAAAAAGATGGAAGTTGATTTTTCAAGTTCGGCCTTAGAGCCGCCCATAATCCAAAAGCTGGCCAAGTCCCCTTTCACTTTTCCAAAAAAGATCAAAAGACCAGAGGTGATACAGAGTGAAACGAGGAGGGTCATGGCCGCAAACAAAAAGACCATGACCGTGGTTTCTAAGCTTAAGGCCCAAACGAGAGTTGAATTCATCTCATTCCAAGATTTTAATTCAATGCTATCGTTGAATTTTCCTTTTAACCCCGCTTTTAAACTTTCAAAGTCTACTTCTTGAAAGAAGCGGATTCTATTGGCGGCTTTCTTTCTCATCATGTTCTGAAGAACTTTAAGCCTTACCCAAAGATGATAATGATCAACTTCAGGAACTTCAGTGTTTAAATAATCCTCTAGGTAAAGAGTAATTGTTCGCGGGATATCCCCCATGATAGCATCTGTATGGGCAGGAGAAATAAGCCTAACTTGATCACCTAGGTCTAGGTTAACTCTCCTAGCAAGTGATGGAGAAAGAAGAACTTCCTTTAACTTTACATCTTCAAAATATGGAGGCAGGTCTGAGTTTTCATCAAGACCATGAACAATGACAGGTGCTAGGTAATTACCATTTTTTAATAAAAGCTCTAACTCTTGTTCTATATAGCCTTTAATATTTAGGGATTTTAAGTACTGATTAACTTCTTGGGCCTTTTTATACCCACCTTCGTGAATAATTAAGACACCATTACCATTAACGCTCTTTGATCTGCCTATTAACTTATCTTGAAGCCCTCCCATGGTGCTCTGAAGAACAAGAAGGGCGAAGGAAGAAATAATAAGACCAAGAATCGCCAGAAACAGAAGCCTCTGCCGAGTCTTAGCAAAAAAGATATACTTAAAGAAATAGCGAGTAAACGAAGCTTGCACCTAGGGCCTAAGCTTCGTAGAACTTTTTCTTTTGGCTGACTAGATCTTTTAAATAGCCACTTGGCTGGTAGCGATCAAAATCAACCTCGGTGCTAAATTTTTCTATAGCAGATAAAATACGCTCTAGGCCTTCGCTATCAGCATGTTTTAAGAGCCCACCTCTAAAAGGAGGAAAACCAATTCCAAAGATTAGGCCTAAGTCTACTTCAGCCGGAGTCTTAACGATTCCCTCTTCTAAAATAATAGAGGCCTCGTTAATCATGGGAAGAACAACTCTCATCTGAATCTCAGTTTCATCCATTTTCTTTCGTTGACTAGGGAGCAATCTCGTCACTTCCTCGTTAGGTCCAGCTACTTTTCCATTTTCATCATAAAGATAAAAACCAGCGCTTGTTTTCTTACCTAAGAAACCTTTATCAACTAATAGATCAGAAGCTCCAGAGGCCTTGGCCCTGTCCCCTAATCCATCATGAAGGATCTTGGCCACTTTAACGCCTACATCTATTCCGATTTCATCTAGAAGCCTACAAGGCCCCATTGGCATTCCAAAGTTTAAACAGGCATCATCGATGTCTTTCATTGAGACACCTTCTTCAAGAAGAAACCCTGCTTCATTAAGATAAGGCATTAAGATTCTATTCACTAAGAAACCTGGTCCATCCTTAACGATGACAGGAGTTTTCTTTGAGGCCAGGCACCAATCATAAAGAGCTTTTGCCGTGTCATTGCTCATCTTTGAATGAGTAATGATCTCTACTAGAGGCATCATATGGACCGGGTTAAAGAAGTGTAGCCCAGCAAACCTTTCAGGTTTCTCTAATGCCGTGGCCATTTCTTCCACACTCAAAGATGAAGTGTTAGAAGTTAATAGACAGGTATCACTTACATGCTTTTCAGTTTCAGCGAAGACGGATTTTTTAATGTCCATATTTTCTACAACCGCTTCAATAACTAGATCAGTTTTTTGAAAACCAGAATAATCCAATTGAGGTGAGATGCTTCTCATCTTTCTTTGAAAATCATCCTCGGATAACTTCTTTCTCTTCATGGCCCCTTGAAAGTTAGAGCTGGCCTGTTTTAGACCTAAGACTAAAGCGTCCTCATTAAGATCTTTCATGATAGGGGCCATATTTGAATTACACATAAGCCATGCAATCCCGCCACCCATTGTTCCGGCACCTAAGACAGCGCCTCTTTTTAACTTAGGAACATTATCAGTCGTCTCCCCTCCAGGGAATTTCTTAGCTTCCTCTGTCATGAAGAAGATATGCTGAAGGTTCTTACTTTGCTCACTAACACAAAGCTCACCGAAGGCCTGAGACTCTGAAGAGAGATAGCTTGACCTTCCCTTCATCATTCCCGCTTCCATAACATCTAATATCTTTAATGGAGCCTGGTAGAATCCTTTTGTCTTCTTAAGGACTGATTCTCTGGCCTTTTGAAAGATGATCTTCTTTGAAAGAAAGTTTTCACTGGCAAAGTTCTCTAAACTCTCCATAAGACCTTCGGTCTTCTTTCTCTTATCAAAATGAATTACCGCTTGTTCAAGAAGCCTCTCTTTTGGGAAGACTCCATCTACAAGACCTAATCTCTTAGCCTTTTTTGCCTTAACCATCTTTCCAGATAAAATAAGATCAAGGGCCTTTGGTAATCCAATTCTTCGAGGCATTCTATAAGTTCCGCCAAAGCCAGGAATCACACCAAGCTTAACTTCAGGCAGACCCATGACGGTAGCATTATCAGATGAAGCGATAATAGTATTACAACTTAAGATAAGCTCTGTTCCGCCTCCGAGACAGACCCCGTGCACACAGGCCACGGTTGGAATCTTAAGGTCTTCGATCTTATTAAAGATCAACTGCCCTTGTTCAGCTCCATGAGCTCCTTCGGATTCTGTCTTCATTCCAGCGATAAGCTTAATATCAGCTCCGGCCAAGAAACACTTTTCTTTATGAGTGAAAAAGATGGCACCCTTGAGCTCTTTTGCTTTTCCATGAAGGTCATCAACAGTGTCTCTAAGTTCAACCAGAGATTCCTCGTCTAGGACTGTCATCGATTTGTCACAGTTATAACCAAACCCGATATAAGCAATCGAATCTTTAATTTCAAAACTAATTCTTTTGTTAGTCATTATCTATTCCTCTTTAAACTAAATTTTCGATTATAGCAGCTCCGCCTTGTCCACCACCAATACATAATGAGGCGATCCCGTACTTTGCTTTACGCTTTTTAAGTTCATGGGCCAAGGTAACAATAAGCCTTGATCCAGTTGAACCAACCGGATGCCCAAGAGCAATCCCGCCACCATTAACATTAAATTTCTCATCAGGAACATCACCCCAAAGTGTATCGACATCAAATTTTTGAGCCCATTTCTTATCAGTGAAGCCTCTTCTTACAGCAATGATCTGAGCTGCGAAGGCCTCGTTGATTTCAACTAGGTCCATGTCGTCCATCGATAGGTTTGTTCTTTTAAAGACTCCGTCCATGGCGCGAAGTGGACCCATTCCCATTCTCTCAGGCTCAAGCCCAGCAAAATGATAATCCACAATCCGGGCCATAGGAGTGAGGTTATATTTCTTAAGCGCTTCTTCATCTACTAGTAACAGGGCCGATCCACCATCAGTGATAGGGCAAGCGTTTCCAACAGTAACTGTTCCTGAGCCTCTTTCAAAATAGGGCTTCATCTTAGCAAGCCCCTCAACAGTTGAGTTAGCACGAGGACCAACATCAACGCTTAGAAGTTTATCTAGTTTTTCACCAGTTAAGATAGGAACGATCTCATCTTTGAAGCGTCCTTCAGTCGTGGCCGCAATGGCCAGCTGATGAGAGCGGTTAGCGAAAGTGTCCTGCTCTTCTCTTGTAATACCAAGTTCACGGGCGAGAAGCTCTGCTGTCAATCCCATATTAAGGCCGCAAAAAGGATCAGTCAGACCTTGCTCAATAGCTATAACTGGAGAGAGGTATGGCGGACGAAAAGAACTTAGGGCCTTTAGCTTATCTGGAATCTTCTTAGCTTTCATGACGTTGATAAAAAGATCAGTCATCTCTTTTGAATAGATCAAAGGCATCTGACTCATGTTTTCAATTCCACCCACGAAGATCACATTTGATCTTCCTGAGGCGATCTTTAAGAAGCCTTGGCTAAGGGCCTCCATTCCTGAGGCGCAATTTCTATGAACTGTATATCCTGAAGTATGCTTATGAAGACCAGCTTCAAGACCTATAACTCTCCCGACATTTGGGTACTTTGCAGGGGCCCCAGTGTTACCAAAGATCACTTCATCAACTGCGTCTGTTGGGATACTTGTATTATCTAAGATATTTCTTACGAGGTAGGCCCCAAGGTATGGCGCGGCCACATCTTTTAAATCTGCTCCTGATTTTGCTTGAGGTGTTCTTTTGGCATCAACAATATACACGTCTCTCACGGAGACCTCCTTGGCTTCCTTAAAATTAATGAGGTCTAAATTATCAACGCTTTATGGCCTAATGAAAAGAGCTGGGTAAAGGGGAACTTACTTACCCCAGAATAAGGAACGCCGCGTTTTAAAACGCGGCGTCCAATAAAACAAGGGAAAACGACAAAACCCTTATTTTGAGAAGAAAACTTAGGTATAGGGAGAATCGTTCCTCGCTATACCTGTTCTAATTGGTTTAGAAATTGACAACAACACCAGCGCTTACGCCCATGACACTATCTTCAGAAAGGGACTTACCTTGCTCGCGGAGTGCGTTCTCATTGGCGTTGAACTGATTGTTAAAAGCATTATTATCTTCAGCCGTATTAAAGCCAGAAGTTAGGAACTTCGTATATGAGAAGTTGATATTCATTCCAACAATATCGTTGAAAAGAAGGTTCGTTCCTAAGTTTGCCGTAGCAGAAACAATACTATCAGTTAATTCTGTATCTTGATTTGGGTTTTGAATTTGAAATCCACCACTAAAACCATTTGTAGTAAAGTTATCATCCGTAGGATTAGTATCAGCAATAGTTACTCTGTTGTAACCAATTCCCGCTCCAATATAAGGACGAAACTTATTATCAAGTCCTGTGAAATAGAACTTTGTATTAAGGTTTAAATTAAGTCTTGAATACTCATAATCATACTCATTTTCTCCATTCTGTGGCTGAGCCGCGAAGAAAAAGTTATTGTTTTGAGTTTCAAATTGCATCTTAGAATATCCAATTCCAAAACCTACAGATACATTTTCATGTACTGCGTGCTCAACGCTTAGACCTAAGTCAATCTTAGATTCAGCGTTATCAGCGTCTCTTAATGTTTGAGAGATACCAATGCTTGGAATAATTGAAGTCTTCTTTAAAGACTTAACAACAGGAGCCGGAGCTGGTGCTGTAATTCTTTGAGGAGCCGCTTGTCTTACGACAACACTATCAGATCCACCGCCAGTGAAAGCACGTCTTAGCTTTTTCTCTAGCTTCTTTTCAGACTTGATTCTTTCGTTCTCGATCTTCTTGTGCATCATCTCTTCGTTTTGAGCTTCTAGCCTTTTACGAAGTTTAGCGATTCTATCTGATGCTGATTCACGTCTGTCGTAAGCACCATCGATATCAATCTGCTCTGAGTTTAGAACGTCATCAGTTCCTGCAAGAAGATCATCATCTTGAGCAAAAACTACTGCCGGGCTAGCGACCAGAGTCATTGTAATTAACAATGCCTTGATCTTTTGTTTGTTCGTTTTGATCGTTTTCATTTAAGTCTCCTTCTTGTTCCAGCGGACTGGACGCTTCTTTTTCTTTAACACTTTGAGTCAATATAAAAACATCATAACAACCTGATAAATAAATTCATTTATTTTTCTTAGAGGGTGTATAAATTACATTATGTGTTAGGAAACAGACAGGAGATAGACGTAATTTTAAGGACTTAACCTATTGTCTGATGGTAAAATACCTCATAGAGCCATAACTATTAAAGGTTCCATTGAAGGTTTTATCCATCTTACAGACAAAAGACTTAGAATTTCCGTTGCAATTATCGGAATTGGCCAAGAACCACTCCTTAACCTGTCCCATCCCAGAGATGATGACAATGACCATAACAAACATCAAAAGAACGTATTCGACGACGGTTTGACCAAGCTCTTGATTAAGCAGTTTATTCATATCTTTATAATACAAAAAAAACAGGGCGCTTTTATTCTACAGAAATTGTTGCCCGTCTTTTATCTCCATTAAGCTTGAAAGTAGCCCTAGGGGACCTTCTTTATAAGGTCCAAAGTAATAGACCTGGCTTAAGCGCTCCTCAATAAGGGGCTCTTTTACATTTGTGACTGAAACTGATTTAGGAAAGGGAATATCACCTTTAATATTGCCTTTCTCCCCTTCAATCCATACCTCAGGCCCCCATTCAAGGGATGGCTCAAGAAGCCCTTCAAGAAGCCCAGGAAAAAGGCTTTCAAGGTCTACTGAAAGAAGCTCTACTATATTGTTCTTATGAAATTCAATCTTAGAGCCTTTTAATTTCTTCACAAAATACCTAACTTGCAAGAATTCTTCGTAAAAGACCGCTTCCCATAAAGGCCCACTGGTTCCAAGCATTTCTTTTTTACTTCTTAGAAACTTAGTGCCCTTCCAAGGGACGAGGTCTTTATCTTTATAGTTATAATTAATTTTAAGGCAGCCATAACTCTGACCTAGGTTATCAAGTCTAATAGAAAGCCCAGATGGATCGGCCCCAAGCAAGGAGATGTTCTTTGGGTGAATGATCCCATCGTAACTAGCAAGCTCTAGTGACCATGGCTTTGACTTATGAAACCTCCACTCTCTAATCCTAGTTCTTTTAAACATCCCTCCGCGGGATACGAGGACTTCCTCTAGGTCTTCAAGAAGATGGTCTTGGTCTAGTTCATAGAGGGGACTTAAGAGTGTTAAGAATAGATGAAAGAGTTCAAAACGGCTTAGATCCATTGAGAACTTCTTTTGAAACTTTCCTCGCGCCATAAAGAAAAAAGTCAGCTCCGTTAAGTACTCAGAATAGCCGCCGCTATTCATAGCATTGAAGATCTCTTCAAAGGATTCAAAACAACTCTTTATATCTGGTGGGCAGTGAGTGAGAAAAACATTGGTATTAAAGCTTTGAACCGACTTATACCTAAAAGCATTTTGCGCCACCCTCTTTGAAAAAGAAGTAAAGGCCTCATCAAATTCCTTTTGCCCTTCTATAGTTTCAAAAGGCCACGTGATCTCAAGCCCCTTGGGCAAGATCTCAGGAAGCTTTCTTACAATTTCACAAAAATTATGACTCGGCCTTCCCCCGAGCACTATGCGCTCTTTACCTACAACAAAGGTTAAAGGTTTATTGTCCAAGTAGGTGTCAATATTGACAAGAGGCAGGATGTCTTTATCTTCCCCCCAAATCCTTAAAAAATCGATTTCCAACTGAGGCAAAGAATCGCTATAGAGTTGACCATAACTTAAGCGGTCATCATCGAGGAGCAAGACAACTTGCTTTCTTTCAAGTAATTCAAGACCTAATAAAAAACTTAGATAGTTCTTACCCACAAGGGCCATATCTAATTCTTTTTCAATCATATTTTAGTCTCAAGCAAGAGGTTAACGATTCTTTCAAAATCTGAGTATAAGGCCATCCCTAGTTTATGGCGAGCCTCTGTTTTATCAATCTTTGGAACTTGGAGATAGGCCCTGTAAAACCCCTCTAACTCTTGAATGATACTAAGACCTTCTAAATCTTCAGCCTTAACAAAGTCTATCTCTGTAGAGCGGTGAATCTTTGGTCCACAATAGATATGACAACCACTAAAGAATGGTTCAAGGACACTATGAACACTTCTGCCATGCCCGCCACCAACAAAACTATGCCCAAAGTGAGAATAAAGCTCACAAAGGATCCCATGAACATTTAGAACAAGCACCCCTGGATTCTCCTTTAGTTCTTTATAAAGTGAATCAAAATCATCCCCGTCATTATAGAGGTAGGTCTTAACGGTTTTTATAGAAGCTTGAATTCCGGGGTCGTATTGATGAGGCAGGAGCACTACTCTTAATTGATCATCTTTGATTCTTTGGCAAAAATCGGGATGAGAGAAGACTTCAGTCTCATTCTCCCATACAGACCCAAAGATGATCCTTGAATCTCTTGGTGCCTCACAAATCCACTCTAAGATTTCTTTTATTCTTAAAAGCCTTTGGTCTTTATTCTTAATCCTCTCCATGATCTGAAGAACTCTAAACTCGTAAGTGGCCAGCCTTGCTTCTTTAGAAGAAAGATCCCTCATGAGGCCCTCATCTTTATGACTAGTGCAAACAATTGAATCAAAGCCTTTGTAGACTTGCCTTAAGAACCAAGAAGGATCCTCCTTATTCTTTAAAGTGGCCGAAACTAAGGAGAACTGAACACCCTTTCTAAGCCCATAAAGGAGAAGCTCTGGATAAAAGTCATAACGGCATAGCACTAAGCGCGGCGCTGTTAGAAAACTTCTTATATTCTGACTGAGAGTAAAACTATTAGAAAAAGCGCTAAAACTTAAGACCGGTAGGCGAAGGGAGCGAAAACCAGCTTCCTTTTCAGTCAGTGCGATCATCTTAGCTTCAAGACTTTCAGAGGCGTAGATAACCTCAACAATAAGTCCCTTTTTAAGAAGGTAATCAATGACTGGGCGGACTTGTTCAAACTCCCCTTCTGAGCTTACCTCAAAAGCCATATAGGCATTTGATCTTTTTGGGTCAGCTTCTTTTAAGAAGTTCTTAGCCTCAAAGTTAAGCCGCTCTCTTACTTTGGCGCTCAGGGGATAGCCAATAACAATAAGGAGAGGCCCGATAAGGCATCTTAAGGTTTGAATTAAATAGAGTATAAAGATAAAGTTCTTTCTTTCCATGAATCAAGTACTTGCTAGTGTCAGATTGTCTCACGAGGAAATGCAAGTGGCTAGATACCTGATTTCTCTTTCAATGACACAGTGATTTCTTACTTAAACTTACATTTTTGGGTAAATGTTTCAACATCCGAGTTTTTTAGTTGAGATTATTCAAACTTAACGTATTTTCACCAAGTCAAAATAATTAACTGATGACTGACTTTCATCAATATAAAGAATTGCAACAAAACTTTTGAAGGAGTTAACATGAACGCAAAATTAGTAATCATAGCTTTAGCAGGGCTTACATTAGGGACATCTGCAATGGCTGCAGGTAAGAGTTTAATGAACTTTGAAGATGCTCGTAAGATGCTTCGTAGATCACCACTTGGTCTCTCATTGCTACACGCAGTGGACGCAAAGAAAAAAGCAGGATCTAACAAGACTGTAGGTTCAGCACAAACCCACATCGCTTATCTTAAGTACCAATTAACTCCTAACGACAGACTTCAATTAGAAACTCGCTATACAGCTAATAAGACTGCTGACATGAAAGAAGCAGATCATTCATTTGCTCGTTCAGTTATTAAGTACACTAGAAGTGGAATCTTAAATCAAGCTGAGCACGGTATTAACCTTTCTATGAACTTAGAAAAACGTTTTTACCCAGACAAAGATATCAGAAACTCAACTAACCAATATGGTCTTAACAGACTTTCAGCTTCTATGAGCCGTAGTTTTGGTGCTGTTAACCTAAGTGGAACTTTTTATGGAGCCGTTAGAGATAGAATCGATACAAGTGATCATAGCACTAGTACTCATTACGGTTATGCCGTCTTAAGGCAATCATATTCAATTAACGACAGTTGGTCAGTTACTCTTACTGAGGAACTCTTTCAAAGTTACAACAAAAACCAAGACAACCTTAGAGGCGGTCAAGGTAATGTTGATATGACTCTGGGCTTAGGTAATCAACTATCACCTTCTGTTTACGCCGAAGTATCGGTTGGAGGAGCTCCTTTCCAAGCATATGACGGAAAGCTTATTGCTAGCAACTGGACACAAGGTTTTAATTACGGTGCATACGTTTACTGGAGTGCTTTCTAGTAAACCCTTCAAAAGCATAAATATAAGAAGCCGGACTTAGGTCCGGCTTTTTTTTGCCCTTTTTTCAAAGAATCCGGAAATATTTACCAAAAACCCCTACCAAATACCTGAGTTATTTAATTCTTCCCTATGCCTCCCGATGAGTTCTTAGCGGAGAACCTATGAAGGATAAGAAAACTAAAAGCGATAGAAGGACATTAGAGGCTAAAGAGCTTCGCTTTGATGTGCCTAATGACGCCAAGATCTATCTTCTTGTGGACGCACAAAGATCTGAGGCCTTTAGTAAAACTCAGATCATCGAAAAGATTAAGAACAAAGACATTCTAATTACTGAATATGCCTCTCTTGATGGAAGCAATTGGTATCAACTCTTTCAATTCAATGGCTTTGATAGAAGACTCGCCCACGAAGAAGAGCTTCCTGGTCTTCCTGGAGTTAATTCATTTGTAGCATCAGATCACGAAGTTGAAGAAAGGCTAACTGAAGATAATGACTCCTTTGTTGAGAAAGAGGCCATGGCAGGCCTTGCCTACATAGGGCACATCAACAGTGGAAAAAAAGCTCAATACAGTGATGATAAATACAAACTAAAAGAACAACATAATAGTGAACTTCCCGCTCACCCGGAACTTGAGCCTGTGGTCTTTGAAAAGAAAACAGCTTCAAAAGAAACCTATATTTGGGGAGCAGTCTTAAGCTTCGCACTCATTGGGATCATCTATCTTTTCACTACTTCCCCAGAGCAAATGGCCTCTAACGAAAACGAAGTAAAAGAAAAGAAATCTGTTGTTAAAAAAGTAACGAAACCCGCTAGGCGTATAGCCTCAAAGAGACCAAAGCCAGTGGCCAAGAAAGTTATCAATGCTAGGAAGAGAACACCTTCATTTACTAAATCAAAAGCTTTTCAAAATAGGGCCCCTAGAAAACCTGCCCGCAGGATAAAGAAGCCCGTTGTTGAAGATCCTGATGATTATTACTACGACGATGGAACAGACCCCGTTGAACTAGACCCTATCCGTTCAAAGATCTCTAAAGAGACCTTTGACCCAGAAGATGATGAAAACCTAGATGATTATATGCGTGAAGATGACGCACCTAGGGAACCAGCATCTGAATTTGATTCGGAAGAAGACCCTGAAAAGGCCTTCGAAGCACTTTACGAATAGGCACTTAGGGAGATATTCTATCTCCCATGTCTGAAATTTCAAAAGAACTCCTAGATTGTTTTCGTCCCCCAGCTTTTCCTGGAAGCTTTTTTCTTAGCTTTGAAGGTATTGAGGGAGCAGGAAAATCTACCCAACTAAAGCACGCCAAAGAATTCTTAGAAGAGAAAGGCTTTCGCGTACTAGTCCTTAGAGAACCAGGGGGAACTAGTTTTGGAGAAAAATTAAGAAAGAGCATCCTAGAATCTAAAGAGCCTATCAACCCATTAGCGGAGGCTCATTTATTTTGCTCTTCAAGGGCCCAGCTTCTTCAAGAAGTGACCCTCAAAGAATTAAGCACCCCAGGAACTGTTGTCATCCTAGACCGCTACCTTGATTCAACCATCGCCTATCAGGGGAAGGCCAGGAACCTAGGAACGCAAACCATCCTAGAGCTTCATAAACACTTTCCTTTAAACCTAGTGCCTCATCTTACCCTCTATATAAAAATAAGCTTAGAGACCTCTCATAGCAGACAAAAACTTAGGAATATCCCAAAAGACTATTTTGAATCTCAAGGCGATGATTTCTATAAATTACTTATTGAAGGATATGAAGAAGCGGCCAGGCTTTTTCCAGAACGTATCTCTATCATCGATGGTGAGCAATCATTTGATTCTGTCCAAAAAGACATCGCCCAAAAGCTTGAGTTCTTGGCCCAAAGCCGCCAAGAGGTCAACAAGTGAGCAAGGATCTTTCAAGCATCCTTTTAAAAGGCTTCAAGGCCCAAAGACTTTCACCTTTTTATATCATTAAAGCTACGGCCAGCTCTTCAGAGCCTCGAGAGTTCTTAGAAAATGCTATGAAGAACTTCTTAACTAAAGTCCTTCTTGAAAGCCGTGAGGCTTCCTTTGAAGAATGCCTCTCTCTTGTCAATAATGGTCATGCCGATATCCTCTGGCCCATAAGAAGTGATTTAAAAAAGAACTACAGCCTTAAAGATAATGAACTAGGGGAGCTCTTTAGTTTTATGGAATATGGGGCTATGGAGTTACCGTGGCGCTTTGCCATCATTGAAGATCCCCATAAGCTTTCCTCTGCCTATTTAAATAAATTATTAAAAACCCTTGAAGAGCCTGCGGCCAATACCTCGGTCTTTTTCTTAAACAGTACAGATGAACAGTTTATGGAAACTATCCATTCAAGGGCCCTAGAGATAACTCTTTACGAAGAAGGCTCTAACCCTAAATGGAAACCTAGAGCATTAAAGCTTAACACCTCAGAGTGGATGGAGAGTAGAAAAGCCTACTACCCCCTACTCTTAGGGAATGAAGAAATCAGTAAACTCTTAGTTGATTATATTGATAACGACCAAGGCTTAGGTGAATTGATTGAAAAGCTGAAAAACACAGCAGGCTCTGACTTAGAGATAAGTGGGCTTGTAACTGAATATGAATCAGACCGCCCTAACCGAGTTGCTCAAAAGGAGCGCTTATGCCAAGAATTGCAGTGGTTTGAAAAAAGCAAGACCTTTAATAACGCAGGTTGGGAAAGATCACTTGGTCTCCTTATGGTGCTTAATTCGTAACGCCATGCCTAGACTTTTGGATCAAAAGAAACCAAAATAGTCTTTTCCAAATCATTGAGAAATAATACAATGCAAAATAATACAGAAACTGAAGAGACCTCTCCTGAAGAAGCGCCGAGGCCTCAAGAAAGTGAAGATACAGTAAATAATTCTAGTGAAGACGATACGGATTCCGGAAAGTCTTCCCGTTACAATGAAGGCGATCCCCTCACCTTTGTCAGGGTTAGATTTCCAGGCAATGCTAAGAGCCAGCCCTTTCTTGTAGGAACTCGCTATTTTCAATACGGTCAAAAAGTATTGGCCATGAGTGACCGTGGCATGACAGTGGGTTATATCAACTCCTTCCCTTACGAGATGACCTTTAAAAAAGATATGCTCCCTTTGAAGAGTATCTCTAAGGTCGCCACTGAAGAAGATATTGAAGAACAAAGAGGTTTTACAAACCAAGAAAAGAAGGCCGAAAACGCCTGTAAGAAACTTATTGAAGAATTTAAATTAGACATGAATATTACCCATGTTGAATTCATTCAATTTGGAAAAAAGGCCGTCTTTTATTTTAATGCCCCTGCAAGAGTAGACTTTAGAAACCTCGTTAAGTCCCTTGTTGGTGAACTTAAGATGAGAATCGAGCTAAGACAAATATCTGTAAGAGATAGAACGGCCGCTCTTGGGGCCATTGGGTCTTGTGGGCTTCAGACTTGTTGTTCGAGCTTCTTAAAGAACTATGGAAACGTCAGCATTAAGATGGCCAAGAATCAAAACCTCGCCCTCATCCCTAGTAAGCTCAATGGAGTATGTGGCCAGATAAAATGCTGTATTAAGTACGAAGATAATGTTTATACAGAAAAAAGAAAGCGCCTTCCTAGAGAGCATTCTTTTATTGTAACGGCAAACGGAGACAGAGGTAAGGTTACCCGTCTTCATATTCTTATTGAACAATTTGAAATGCTTACAGATAAAGGCGTGTTCAAGAAATACGCTCTTAACCAGTTTGATAGTTCCTTAAAGCTTCCAGATGATTGGAAGTTTCCAGACAGGTTCGATCATATTACTAATGAAACCTCAGAGATCATAGGTCTTGTTAAAGACGATCTAGTTAAAGGCGAGCTCTACTATGAGAATGCTGAGGATTTTGATGCCGAGGTCTACCTCGACTCACTCTCAAGTGGTAGCGAAGAAATGACAGAAGAAAACCAAGAAGACAAAGTAAAACCGACAACAGAATCTACTGAAGAAGTAAAAGCAAAGGCCGACCCCTTCGAAGAGGATCTTGAAGATGATGAGCCCAACTTTAATAAAGAAGAATTCAATACTTCTGAAGAAATAGACGCTAGGGATAACAAGCGCCTCGGTAACCGTGGTAGCCGTAATCCAAATAGCAATAATAGAAATAATCCAAATAACAAAAAGAAGAAACATTCTAAGAAGCCCTTTAATAAAAACCGACCTAATCCTAATAAGAATAAGGATGGAGCCCCAACTGAGAAAAAAGAAGGGGAAGAAGGTAAGAGCAATAATAGAAACAGGAACCGCAACAGAAACAGGAACCGTAACAAGAACAGAAATAAGCCAGCCGAAACTAAAACCGGTGGTGATACTTCTGGAGGAAGCACCGAGAGCTAAGGAGATTTCCCATGGTTCACCGCTTTTTTCATACATCCGATTGGCATTTGGGCAAGAAGCTCTTTAAAGAACCTCGCCTTCCTGAACAAGAAGCCTTCCTCACTTGGCTCTTGGTCCAAATCAAAAAAGAAAAACCTAAAGTTCTTTGTATTAGTGGCGATATATTCGACACTCCTCACCCTTCGTCAGAGGCTCAGGCCCTCTATTATGGTTTCTTGAAAGAGGCTGTTAGTGAAAATGATCTTGAGATCTTTATTATCTCAGGAAATCATGACAGTGGCCGTTTCCTTGAAGCTCCACTTCCCTTTTTAAAGGATCAGTCGATACACATAGTAGGATCTCTTGAAGGACAAAAAAGAAACTATAGTTATCATAGAGAAGGAGTCACCTATCACCTCTTTCCATATTTTAGAAGTCATGAGCTTTATAATTACGCTAGGGAAAACTTCCCAGAAGAACTAGGCGCTATCAATCACTCAGAAACCTCTTCTGAGACCATGGGGCTCTTGAGCAAACTACTAGAGAGCCTCTTTGAATTTAAAGAAGGAAATAAGAATGTGCTTCTGGCCCATCACCTCTTTGGAAATGGAGAGCTCTCTGGCTCTGAACTAGGACTCTCCCTCTCTGGACTTGAGAGTATTCCCCTAGTTTTACTTAAAGAGAATTTTGACTACGTGGCCCTAGGTCATCTTCATAATCATCAATACCTTTCACGAAAAGACCCGGTTATATGCTATTCAGGGAGCCCCATTGCCTTTCGCTTTAGTGAGAGAAAGAATAAAAAGATCAACCTAGTCTCTATCGAGAACAATGAACTAGACGTTCAAGAGGTCCCTATTCCTGTTTTTAGAGAGCTTTATGAATTAAAGCTTTCTTCAGAAAACTATAAAGAGAACTTACTAGAACTAGTAAAAAATCATAAAGAAGAAAAACTTGAAAGTTTTCTTGAAGTGCAGATTAAATCCAATATCCCTCTCAAAGGAATAAGTGATGAGATCAGGGCGATCATTGACCAATCCCCGATCAAGCTCCTCTCTCTTCAAACAAAGATCACCCAAGTAAGAGATGAAGAAAGAACAAAACGCGAATCAAAGGACATCTCCGCCGAGGAGCTTTTTGAACAATTCTATTTGAATAAATACGAAGGAGAGAAAAAGCTTCCCTTAGAGTTAAAGAACCTCTTTAACGACCTCCTTATAGAGGCCAGGGAAAATTCGTGAGGATTCAATCAATAGAAATAGAAAATATAACTTCTTTAAGAGGTAAGCATCAAATCAACCTTGCTGAATCCCTGCAGGGAGAAGAGCTCTTTGCCATCACTGGCCCAACAGGCTCAGGAAAGTCTTCCCTCCTAAGCGCTATCTCACTTGCTCTTTATGGAAGAACTTATAAAGGCTCTTTGTCTGCCAATGACTTTGTCACGACAGGTGAGGCCTTCGCTATGTCCTCAATCGAGTTTACTCTTGGAGGAAAGAAGTACTCAGCTAAGTGGAGTATCAAGACTCTTAAGAAAAACGGTGATCCTATAAAGAACCCAAAACCTTCAAGAGAGATCCTATGTGAAGGGACCGCCTTAGAAAACGCGAATACTTCGGAGATCCTAGGATTAGACTTCGATCAGTTTTGTAAAACTATTATCTTAAATCAAGGACAATTTGCAGAATTTCTTCATTCATCATTTAAAGAGAGAAAAGATATAATTGAAAAACTCTATCGAACAGGAGAGCTCTCTGAATTAGGCAAGATCTTAAAAGAGAAGATAAAAAAAGAAGAACATGAACTTGAATTGACCATGGCCCATTTTGATAAGGCCCTTCCTTATACTGAAGAAGAAATCAAGAAGATTAAAGCTGAGCTCAATGAGAATCAAGAACTCTTAGAGACCCACGAAGAATTAACAAAGCTCTTTAGCCCCGCCTTCACTGATCTTAATCATCTCTACCAAAAGCTTAAAGAAGAAGATGAATATCAGAAAAAGGTTAACCACTCTAAAGTTAACCTAGAAAGATTAACAAATGCATGGAATGAGTCTAAAAAGAATCAACTTAACTTAAAAAAAGCCTATGATAATGCCAAAGCCAAGTCGACGACTGAATCTCCAAAACTGAGAGAGGCCATTAAGCATAAAACAAACTTAGACAACTCTCAAAAACAATTATTAGGACTTGATCAAGACCTCAAACAAGCAAATGAATCTTTAACTGAATCAAAAAAGATCATTTCTGATAAAAAAAATCAATTAGACGAAGTAAGTTCTAAGTTAATTAAACTTCAAAACTCGTATACAAATAAGAAGCTTTTCTTAGAAAAAACAAATAATGAGATCTATTCATTTAAAGAAGACCTATTAAAATTAAAGCAATATGCTGAAGAGATAAAAAAGAATAGAACTGAGCACGGCCTCTTTCAGGCTCAAGTAGAAAAGATTGCTTTAGAAGTTACAAAAAAGAATAAGGAATTAGAAACTAAGAATATTGATAATTACGACCTCGTTAGTGGTGGCGCTGTTCTAGATCAGTTAAGAAGAGAACGGGAGGCCAGCCTTGACCTCTTTAATCAATTAGAAAGAGAATCAAATGAGCTTTCAAAGCTTATTCAAGATAACCTTGACACCTCAATCAAGCTCACTGAATCAAAAGAGAGCTTTCAGCACTGCTCTACTAAGCTAGAGAATTTTTATTTGAAGATTGAAAACGAAAAGCTTAGCCAGGCCATTGATGAGTGCTCTGAAGAAGCAAGAAAAAATGGAGAATGCCCTGTTTGCAAAAACACTGAACTCTCCTCTTTAAAAGACCCGTCAAGCGTGACGAAGATCTCTAAAGAAGGCCTAAAAGAACTTGAAGCAGAAGTTTCAAAGCTTAAGTTTCAGCGAGAGGCAGATGATAAAAGAATTGAACTCAACACATCTAAGATTCACTTAATCCTTGAGAAGATTAACAAGATAGCTCTTAACCTTTTTAAGGACTTAAAAAACAAGATCCTTTGGCAAAGCCCTTCAGAAGTTGAACTCGGCATTAAGATACTCAAAGAAATGCAGCAAGAAAATCTAGGGCTTAACTTGAAAAAGCAAGAAGGTCTTCAAAAGCTCACCTCTTTAAAAATAGAAGTTACAGGACTTGAGTCTAATCTGAAGAAAAACACTGCTGAAACAAGAAGGCTTAATTCAGAGTTAGAAAAGATCAATCATCTTGTTGAGCTTTTTATGAATAATTGGAAAGAAATCCTTCCAAGAACCATGGAGCCTGCCTCTGTCTTACTTGAGTTTGATAAAGACCTTGAAGTCTTTAATCAAAATATTCAATTCAAGCAAAAAGAAGAGTCCCTCAAAGAAACCTTATCCATTGAATCCACGAGATCTTTAGAATTAGGAAAGAAGATAGAAGTGGATCAAAAGCTAAAAGAAGAGCTAGATAAGCAAATAAGTGAACTTAAAAAAAGCTTAGAAGAGATCTGCAAGGGAATGAACCCTATTGAACTTCTTGAAGAATTAGAAAAGACTGAAAGAAGAACTCAGACAAGGTTTCAAAATGCTAGTGATGAATTCACGACTATTGAGAAGCAAAAGACCGCTGAGGAACAGTCCCTACGCATCTATATTGAACAGATTGATGACCTACAGAATTTGCAAAATTCTTATATAAAGCGCCTAAAGACTATCTTTAAAGAACTTAGTCTTTACTCTGATAAGATCCCTGAAACTTACCCTCTTTATAGTTCCGTTCATGATGTCTTTAAGTCTTCCGCAAAGTGGATTGACTTACCTCAAGGCACCACCTCACTTGAGCTGCTGCCTATTATAGAATCGAGATTAGAATCTACTTGGAA
The DNA here is from genome assembly GCA_047630275.1 of Sulfitobacter sp. Taxonomy (GTDB): domain Bacteria; phylum Bdellovibrionota; class Bacteriovoracia; order Bacteriovoracales; family Bacteriovoracaceae. The sequence continues at coordinate 1,834,370 of JBLHVN010000001.1, forward strand.
TGAGCTAAATGAAAAGATCTCGGAAGTATCTTTAGATTTAAAGACCAGTGTCCAAACCAATAAGTCCAGGATCGTTGAATACAATCAAAAACTTGAGGGCAGGGCCTCCCTAGAAGAGGCCCTTACTAAGCTTAAAAAATCACTTGATGTTAAGAAGAGGCTCGCAGATGTTTTTGGAAAAGATGAGTTTCGAAGCTACGCCTTAGGTCTTTTAGAAGAAGAGCTTGTCATGGGTGCTAATTCTGAACTCGATGAGCTGTGCGATGGAAGGTATCAGTTAAAGCTCCTTCCCGGACGCGGAGGTCAGATGGAGTTCTTTGTCTCTGATCAATGGCGCGAATCCATCCTTAGAAAGATAGACACCCTCTCAGGAGGTGAGACTTTCTTGGCCTCCCTGGCCATGGCCTTGGCCCTAGCTGAACTGACAAGAGGTCAAAACGAAATTGACTCATTCTTTATTGATGAAGGCTTTGGTCATCTTGATGGGGATAGTATTGAAGAAGTTTTAGAGGTCTTAATGAATATTCAAAACCGTGGAAAACAAATCGGGATCATCTCCCATGTTAAGGCCCTAACTGACAGGATTCCAGTTAACCTGACCCTCCAAAAGACAAGCCTTGGAGAATCCACCACTGAGTTTATCTATAATTGAGATTTTTCTGCTTTATGAACCCTTACGAGAAGTTCTTTAATTTGATCCACATCCATCTTGGCCAGAGGGTGACTTTCAGGAAGATCTTTAGCTTTTTCAGATTTTTCAAGGCTACCAATACGATTATTGGCAACCATTCTTAGTTTTCTCAATTCTTTTGGATTCCAAGAACCAAGTTGAGTTATGTCTTTTAGTTTTATATCGGCCATTAAAAATCCGCGCTTTTAGGTGTTCTAGGAAAGGCAATCACATCCCTAATATTCTTCATTCCAGTTACGTACATCACGGCCCTTTCAAAGCCAAGTCCAAAACCAGCATGAGGAACTGATCCGTACTTTCTAAGGTCTAAATACCACCAAAGAACATCCTTATCCATGCCCATCTCATCGATCCTATTCTCTAGCTTCTCTAAAGAATCTTCACGCTGAGAGCCCCCAATCAACTCTCCCACTCCAGGAACTAAGACGTCCATGGCCCGCACTGTTTCCTTGCCAGCTTCTTCGTTGGCATTTTGCTTCATATAAAAAGCTTTGCATGACTTTGGGTAATCCGTGACGATGACGGGAACATTAAAATGTTTTTCGGCCAAGAATCTTTCATGCTCAGTCTGAAGCTCTGCACCCCACTCGGGCTTATACTCAAATTTTTCACCTGAAGCGGCCAAGATCTCGATAGCTTCAGTATAGGTAATCTTTTTAAACTTACTGTCTCTTACGTGTTTAAGAGTTTCTTGATGATTATTATCATCAATCTTTTGCCACTTACGCCACTGCTTTAAAAAATCTAACTCAGCCTTGTTCTTTTCTAAGGCCTCAGAGATCAACCTCTTAATATAAAGGCTCGCTAGCTCCGCTACATCTTCAAGGTCAGCAAAAGCTACTTCAGGCTCCACCATCCAAAACTCGGATAGATGCCTAGGGGTGTTTGAGTTCTCAGACCTAAAGGTTGGACCAAAGGTATAAACGCCACCTAAGCCCATAGCATGGCATTCCGCTTCTAGTTGCCCAGTCACTGCAAGGAAAGATTTTCTTCCGTAATAGTCTTTTGAATAATCAATCTCACCTTTATCATTAGTGGGAAGTTTTTGTGGATCAAGAGTAGAAACTGAGAACATCTCCCCAGCCCCTTCAGCATCATAGGCCGTAATGATCGGTGAGTTTAAATAGTAATAACCTTGCTCATGAAAGAATTGATGAGTGGCCATGGCAAGGGTATGCCTGATTCTAAAGATGGCCCCAAAGAGGTTTGTCCTCACACGAAGGTGGGCATTGTCTCTTAAGAACTCTAAAGAGGTTCCCTTCTTTTGCAGAGGGTAAGTATTATCGGCCTCTCCATAAACTTCTACGCTTTCACCCTGAAGTTCAATGCTCTGGCCTTTTCCACCAGACTCAACAACTTTACCTATAACAGATAGAGCAGAACCCGTAAGAAGGTTACTCGCTCTTTCATATTCGGGGATATCTTCGTTGATCACAACTTGCAGGTTATCTTGGCAAGATCCATCATTTAGGACAATGAAGCTGAAGCTTTTATTCTTTCTCACAGAACGAACCCATCCTGCGATCTTGATTTCGTCACCTATCTTAGAGCCTTCAAATACTTTCTTTATTGATAACCGAGCCGTCATAATTAACCTAATACCTCTGACTTAATTGTCATTAATTTATCTTTTCCAAGCCTTGGACCAAAAGCTGTTACTAACTCACTTGCACAATGACATGCTAGCTTTCCTGCTTTTTCAAAGTCATGACCATTAGTTAAAGCGTATAAAAATGATCCTGCAAATAGATCCCCTGCCCCATTAGTATCAACGGCCTTAACCGCCTTAGCCTCTACAGAAATGTTTTTATTCCCGTCATAAAGAAGGGCGCCTTTTGGACCGGCCGTTATTGCAATTGACTTAGCCACTTTCTTTAACTCTTCTAAGGCCTCATCTAAGTTTTCTTTCTTGGTAAACTTTAAGGCTTCGTCTTCATTACAAAAAAGAAGATCTACTCCTTCTCCCATCATCTCACGGAGCCCGTCTCCGAAGAACTCTGCCATGCCTGGGTCACTAAGAGTGATAGCTGTCTTAACCCCAGCGCCTCTTGCCGTATTATAAGCACTAATGGCCGCGGCCTTACCTGAAGGAGAAGTCACTAAGTAACCTTCTATATAAAGCCATTCGCTATCTTTTAATTCTGATTCAATGATTTCATTGTCTGAAAAATTCTGAGTTATACCTAGGAATGTATTCATAGTCCTGTCAGCGTCTGGCGTGATGAAGACCATGCACTTTCCAGTGATCCCAGGCTCTCTATCTCCGTGAAGATTTGTTTGAACCCCTGATTCAATAAGGTCTGTAAAATAGAAATCCCCAGTTTCATCATTGGCCACTTTACATGAGTAAAAGCCTCTTCCACCTAAATGACTTACTGCGATCATAGTATTTGCCGCAGACCCACCACATGAACGCTTATGCACCTGACCAGAAACAGAAGCTAAAAGCGCATCCTGACGTTCTTGCTCTACAAGTGTCATAAGTCCTTTATCGATGCCTTGATCCTTAAGAAACGAAGCTTCTACTTCAATTTCCATATCAACAAGAGCGTTTCCAATTCCATATACATGATGCTTTTTCATTGTGAGTCATTCCTTTACTAGAGTTTGGCATAAATTACCTCAAATACCGAATAGTAACAATAGGTTAATTGACCCATGTATGGCCTTCCGCTTAAAATAAGAGAAATTCTAATCCGAGGTAAAAGATGGCGTTTCCAGATTTTTTAAACAAGAAGAAAAAAGATAAGAAAGGCAAGGCCTTTGACCCAGTTCTGTTCAAAGAGAAATGCCTAAAAGTACTCTCTCAAATAAAATTGATTAACGAAGAGAAGTATCAAAAACTCAACAGGATCTTTAATTCTCAATATGATAAGGCCAATATTCAAAAGAAAAAGATTCAAGGCTTCTATGCCCAGCTCGTCAATGAATTAAAGTCACTACAAGGTAACGCCCAGGAGCGTCTTTACGCCACTGGTCAAGATCTGGTGAAAAAAGCTGAGCAAACAGCAAAGAAGAACCCTAAAGCTAAAGCTGCCATTAAGAAGGTAGCAAAGGCCGTTGATAAAGTAGTTAAGAGTGATCCAGAAAAGAAAGCTAAAAAGAAAGTGGCTAAGAAAACTGAAAAGAAAGTAGCTAAGAAAACGGCTAAGAAAACAGAGAAGAAAGTAGCTAAGAAAACGGCTAAGAAAACACAGAAGAAAGTAGCTAAGAAGACTGAGAAGAAAGTGGCCAAGAAAACAGCAAAGAAAACGGCCAAGAAGACAAAGAAGAAGACTAAATAAAAGACCTGTTTTATGGGCAATATCTCGAAGAGGCCCCATTAGTAAGCTGCTGGATTTAGGTATATTTTTACTCTAATTTCAAATGCTCTTAGTATTCGCTAATGGGAAATCAAGCACTACGCAGTTGTCATGACTGGAACGAAATCTTAAATGTTTTAGAAGAGATCAGAACCGATGGCTCCTTGATCTCTATCTGGGCCAAGGGTCAAGCCTCTAAGGCCCGCCAGTCATCTGGTTGGGAGATTGATCAGGCCAATGGTCAGCTCAAGCTCAATGAATCCTCCCTTGGCTTTCACTTCTTGAAAAATAAAGAGGCCACTATTTATATTAAAGGGAAGGAAAAAAGCGTTCTTTTTAGACAAAAAAAGATCCTCTCTCTAGGCGATACAGTTGTCTTAGACATTCCTGAAAAAGTAAATATGTATGACAGGCGAGGAGTGGAGAGGACTTCTTTTGGTTGGCATTCAAAACACTTTACCCAGCTTAGTTTTACAAAGAACTCAAAGGACTATGACCTTCTCTTTAGCATCTTTGACATCTCCCCTAGTGGACTTGCCTTAAACATAAGCCCCCATGAGGAATCTATCTTTGAACCTGGGGATATTATTCATATCCATAAGCTTGGACAGACTAACCTTATGATTCCTTTAAGGGCACAGGTTAAACACTTAGGGACTCTAGACTTTATTGATAAAGGAATTCACTTCAAAAGAATAAAGCTAGGCCTTGAGTTTACGAAGAACCTTAATCTTTTATGCTTCACTGAGCTTTTCGAGGGGTAAGCAAATCTGTTACCATAACTTCACACCAAGGAGTTATGGATGAAATCTATCTTAATCATTGCCCTGTTAGTTCTTACTAGCTGCGCTTCAAAAAAATCAGTCTTGAATTCAAATTTTAATACAGTTAAGGTCAATAAGACCGGCGCCCTTGTCACTATTGACCTTGATACTGATGGCAAAATAAAGCGCGGGCAAAGCTGCAAGCTCTATATCCGCCACAATGAAACTTCTTATCAGATGCCCCTCAAAGAGGGCACTTACAACTACGCCCTCCCCCTTGGGGCCGGCATGGCCAACCTTCAAGAGCTCAATTGTGGGGCCTTTTATTACTATAAATTAGATGACCCTAGATCTACTTTTAAAGTGGTTAATGGAAAACTCTCCTACCTTGGAACCCTTGATTTTAAGCTCGAAGACAAAGGCAAGATGACCTGGGGACCAAATACCAAAAAGAGGCAGCTTCTAGAGAACCATCTTGGAGAAATGGGCCTTACTGGTGATGAGGTTAGTATTGAGCCTTTGGAATTATAACGCATAAAGTCGATGTAAAGATTCCCGACTTCAAACTGTTCATTGACTCTAAAGGTCAATGAACCTAAAACTGGCCTATGACTTCCAAATTCATAGGCTTTCTAGCTCTTTTTATATTCAATAGTGCCCTAGCCTCTGATCCGGGTTTTAGAGTCCCCCATCGCTTCTTCGAGCCTGATGCTATGCTATTTGAACAGGCCCTCTCTGAAGAAGTCCTAACCAAGTATATCTCCAAGATGGCCTCAAGTAGGTCCGAAGAACTTATAAGCAATAAAAGGCTCGCAAAAGAGATCATACATACTAGTGCTTGTTTTGGAATTGACCCTCATGTTCTTACGGGACTGATTCATACTGAAAGCTTCTTTAATAACAATGCCACCAGCAATACAGGAGCCGTAGGCTTTACCCAGTTTACCAATATAGGCGTAAGGGAAGTTCATGATCAATTAGGAGAGCGCGGAAAACACGGGGCGATTGCTTCGACGATTAAATTCTGGCGCATCATCTTCACTGATTGTATCGATCCTGAATGGGTTCCTCTATGGAAAAGAACCCTTCATTTAAACGAAGAAGAAAGAAAAGCCTATCAAAAGAAGATCATCAAAAGAGACCCGGCCCTAAGCTTGGCCTATGGAGCCTTATTGTTAAAACTTTATTGGGGAAGACAATCTCAACTCTGGGAAGAGCGTGATGACGTGACTAAAGAAGAGCTCTTCTTAAGGGCCCTTGCCAGGTACAATGGTGAACCTGACGGCAGAGCAGAAGCCTACGCCATAAAAGTCATGAAAAGGGCCAACGCCCTTTTCAATTTCAATCCTTAGCGAACAGCTCTTTCTACAGATCGCCAATTAGAGTTCACACAACTTGTAAAACTAAAATCAAGACGGTCTCTTGTAAAATTTGAGCAATAATTTAAAAAGACATTCGTTGGTCGTAAGGCCCTTTCAACTTCTCGAAAGTTTCTTTGAACACAACTGATAAAAGAAAAAGATACATCATTTCCTATATTGGAGCAGTAACTAAAGAACTGGTTACCTTCAAGTTCTCGTTCAATTGCCCGAAAATTACTATTGATACAAGACTGGTAACTAAAGCTAACTGCATCTGTACCACCTATATGATTATAACAACTAGGAAGAAAAAGGTTTGCGTTTGCGTTGAAAGAAAAAACAAAAAGAACTGTGAGTAGTAGTGATTTCATAAAAGCCTCCTGACTAAGGATTATAGTAAAGCTTTACTCGATCACCTGTAATTTCGCGCCACATCTTACGGTTAAAGACCTCACCTTTTTTAATCTGGCAGGCCATATTAAAGGGCACGTAGCGCTTGAACTTTTGGGTTACTTTTCCCTGTGCCGGATCAACAAAGCTCCAAGCATAAACTGTATGGCTAGAAGAATTGTTCAAGGTATTGTACTGAACCGTTTGCCAATTATGCCCTTCTTCGATCATGGTATCTTGATCAAGCTCTAGGTTTACCTGCAAGATACACCAGTTACCATTGAGATCCCTCTTAACGTCATCATCAGTAGTGTAAAGCCTGCCTTTTTGAAAGACCACGGCCCTCATCCTCTGCTTAGCAGTTGAGACATTATAGCGGACCTTAATGGGGGACTGGGCCGTAAAGCTGATATCTGCTTGAAAAGTCTCTAAAGGTGTTAAGTCATCAAGAACCAGTTTCTTTATTGGTTTTGTTTCTTCAACTGCTTTGATCTCTTCTTGTTTGATGCAAGAGAGGTCCCAGCCTGGGGTTACTGATAATTCAAAGTCATCTCTTGAAAGAGAATAGATCGATTGAACTTGGGAGGCATTCTTTGTGTTTTGAATCTTTACGGAGATCTTCTCATCTTTCATAGCGAGAAAATAGACAAAGTCATTAAAGCTTCCCCCTGATCCGCCCTTATGCTTAACAGAGTCAAAGAGAAATCCCTCAGAGAATCCGGCCACTTTTAATTTACAATTAAAAGTCTTAGTAAAAGCCAAGCCACTATTGGCGCACAGAGCTATAAACAAAATAAAACGAGAGATCTTTTGAAATTCCATAATCAATATTATCTAATATTGTTTCAAACAGACCAAGGGGAAAATGATGAATGCTGCTACTTTAGGCCTAATCGGTATTATTGCCTTCACCCTGGCCTATAGATTTTACTCCCGCTACATAGCTCATTCCATCCTAGGTCTTGATAAAGAGCATGGAGAGACCCCTGCTGTTGAACTACGAGATAATATTGATTACCTCCCTACCAAAAAAAATGTTCTCTTCGGTCATCACTTTAGCTCAATTGCCGGGGCTGCCCCTATCGTAGGACCGGCAGTTGCTGCAATCTGGGGATGGCTTCCGGCCTTTTTATGGATCATCTTCGGGGTCATCTTTATGGGGGCCTGTCATGACTTTGGTGTTCTTTATATTTCTATGAAAAACAAGGGCAACTCAATTGCTTATGTGGCCGAGGACTTATTAGGAAAAAGAGTTCAAACCCTCTTTTTAATCATCATCTTCTTTTTAGTATGGATGGTCATCGCCGTCTTCGCTTTAGTGATTGCCAATCTTTTTATCAAGTTCCCAGGGGCCGTCCTACCTGTAAACTTTGAAATTATCATCGCCTTAGTCATGGGTTATTTTATTAATAAAAAAGGCGGCTCTTTAACCCTTCCTTCAATCTTGGCGCAAATCACTCTTTTAATCATGATTGTCATTGGAACAAAGTATCCTATTTCTCTTTCTGAATACTTTGGCACTCATGAGCTTATGATCTGGATTATCTTCTTACTAATTTACAGCTTTATAGCCTCCGTGCTTCCCGTTTGGGCCTTACTACAGCCAAGAGATTATATAAACTCTCACCAGCTCACGGTGGGCCTAACCCTCATGATCTTAGGTCTTTTTATAACAAGGCCAGAGATCGTAGCGCCCATGACTAATTTTAATGCAAAAGGCTCCCCCCCTTGGTTTCCCTATCTCTTTATCACCATCGCTTGCGGCGCTATCAGTGGTTTTCATGGCCTTGTTAGTAGTGGCACAACTTCAAAACAAGTGGCCAAGTTCTCTGATGCAAGACCCATAGGCTATGGAAGCATGTTAGGAGAAGGCCTCCTGGCCCTCTTGGCCACTCTTGCAGTCACGGCGGGATTTGCTTCAAAGGCCGATTGGCATAATCATTACGCTAGTTGGAACGCGGCTAACGGACTCTCCGCTAAGATCAATGCCTTTGTTCTTGGGGCAGGAAAATTTGTGGCAGGCCTTGGGATTCCTGAAGATATAAGCCAAACAGTTATCGCTGTTTTAATCATCTCATTTGCCGCCACTAGCTTAGATACGGCCTGCCGGATTCAGCGTTATATCATTGGGGAATTTGGCGCTTCTTTAAAGATCAAGCCTCTTCAAAATAAATTTGTGGGCTCCTCTATTGCTGTTGGTAGTGCTTTTTTACTTATGCTTGCCAACGAAGGGGGTAAAGGCGGACTTTATCTTTGGCCTTTATTTGGCGCTACTAATCAGATGCTAGCGGGGCTTAGTTTAATTCTTATCACTGTTTATCTTATAAAAAATAAAAGAAATCATCTCCCCTTTATGATCCCTGCCGCTTTAGTGATTTTAATCACCAGTCTCGGGCTTAGCCTTAATATAAAAATCTATGTTGATGCAAAGAATTGGTTCTTAACCAGTATTGGGGTCATCTTATTTATAAGCCAGATTTGGGTCATCACAGAGGCGATCTTAGGCATTACAAAGGCTAGGGAGCAAGGTTAAAGAAAAGCTCCAGGGGGTTTAAGCTCTGCCTTAAGATCTTATTCATCATGGCGGTATCCCCTTTTGATTCGTAAAAACCCGCTAGCATTCCCTCTTTTAACATCTGCCTTCTAAATTTAAGATGCGTAAAGTATTTCTTAATCTTGCTATCTTTATCTGCTTGAACCTCGGCAAAAAGTAAAAGCTCATAATAGCGCCTTTGTTTATAAACAAAATTGGGCCTTGAAAAATCAAAGCTTAGTGAAGGCGAATTATCAAGGGCCTTGTTTTGATAATAAGGATTGATCCAAACCTCTTCTCCTCTTTTCAAAGTTGTTCGCGCAAAGTAAGGATTAGCAAAATAAGGAGTGTGCCCATATTGATCACTAAAATTAATGACAGTTTTTAAAGACTCTTCTCTTATCTCTCGCAGCTTGTTCTTTCCAAAAGTTTCCCAATTCTTCTTTAGCCTTCTTCTGCTTAGAATATTATGTTTCTTTATATCCCCTTCTAAGATTGAACTTATGGCCATAGCAACTTCTCCATCACTGATGCCTAAGTCTTTAGCTTTAAAATTTATAAGGTAATGAAGCAGCATTGATTGATGATAGCTTCTCGCATCCCTTAAAAATCCGATATAGCGCTCAACTAAATAACCCACAACCTTTTCGTCTTTAATGCTAGGAAAGTACTTGCTAACTTCCTTTAGGGTACCTCCTTCAATCTTTCTATAATGCTTATCTTGATAAAAGAAAGTGGTGTTCTCTAAATTTGAAACAGTCCGAAAACCAACGATTGATACTTTCTTAAATTCAGAACTTAAAAAGAGGTTGATCTTTTTAAAAGCATTACTTTTTATAAGGATACCGAGTTGATACTTTCTCACAGTTTCAAGAATGGTGTTTAACTGCCTATTGATTTCAACTGACTCACTCTGAGCTCCAGGAGAGACAAATTCAGAGGCCATGCTTAAAATAGGAGACTCTTTTATAAACCAATTAAAATAAGTTTGAGAAAACTTTGTAAAACTAAGCCTAGTGTGAAGACTCTTGTCGATGATTCTTAAGGCCCTTCCTTCTTCGTCACGGATTATCCTAAAGCGTTTTTTATAGGCGTCTAAAGACTCTTCAGCCTGAAGGCTAAAGCATAGAAAGAGACTTAATAAAAAGGCCAATCTTCTCAATGGATCCTCCGAGGACTCCAACGCGTTGAATTAAAAAGGTTTTACAAGTTAGAGACCCCACTGTCCATGACTCTGTAAAAAAGCCCGAGTAAAACACATTTGTAAGTTATTGAAATAACTTGGAAGAAAAGGAACTATGCTATAATATCGGCATCAGTTTTTAAGAGGTCGTTATGAAAAAGAAACCCTTTATCTTTATTGCTTTAGGTCTACTCCATATTGTTGAACCCATGTTCAAGATGCTCTACTTTAAGCTTCATACTGGTTTTGACTGGGCGGTGGTGGCCACCAATATCTTAGCTGTAAAATCCCCCATAGATGTCTTTCACTTTTGGCTGCTCTTTCCTATCGCGGGATTTGCTCTTATCAGTGTTAAGAAATGGTCTCATCCCCTCTTTGTTGGGATTCAGGCCTATAGCCTCTATATCCATTTAACTTATGAGAAGTTCACTTGGCCCTACGTCGCTGAAACACCTTTTCTTGGAAGCCTGATCCTCTTGAGTTTAAACGCCATAATGATCATCTACTTTTTACTTCCTCATGTAAGAAAGCCTTTCTTTGATAAAGACGTTCGCTGGTGGGAGCATCATCGAAGATACAATAAGGTCTTTCCTTGTACTTTTAGTATCGTAAACCCAAATAAACTTATTGATGCCTACGCCTTAAATATCAGCCTCTCAGGTGCCTTTATCAACCACCAAGGAATAGTTGAAGATGGTCAGCATATGATGGTCAACCTTAGCTTTGATAATGTTTACCTAAGCATCAAGGCCGAAAAAGTTAGCAACCACGCCTTCGGCGGAAGCATGGGTATGGGAATTCAGTTCATCTATGAAAGCTATTGGGACCGGATTAAAATGAAGCGACTCATCAAGGCCATTGCTAAAGCAAATAAATTTGAAGAAAAAATCGCGTTAGCGGCTTAGTCACCATATAATATGGGACATGAAGATCATCATGTCCCTTTTTATCCTTTTCCTAGGTCTTTCACTATCGGCCATCTTTTTTATCTACAGAACAGAGATGCCCACTAGCGGTGAATTAAAACTTAAAAACCTTAAAAGCAAAGTCGAAGTCTACCGAGACGACTATGGTGTCCCTCATATACAGGCCTCAAATAATGAAGACGCCTATAGGGCCTTAGGTTTTCTTCAGGCTAGTGACCGTTTGTTTCAAATGGAGCTATTAAGAAGAATTGGTAGCGGCAGCCTTAGTGAACTTCTAGGGCCTGATCTTTTAAAAACAGACCTCCTACTTCGGAGCTTAAGGCTTAGAAAAACCGCAAGCGAGATCATTAAAAGAAGTAAATCCACTTGGCCTAAAGAATTACAAAGAGAAACTAAGGCCTTCATGGAGGGAGTCAATGAATTCGTGGCTACCATGCCCCTTCCTATAGAGTTTATCATCCTAGGAACAAGGCCTGCACCTTTTACAATTGAAGACAGCATCGCCATCAGCGGTTATATGGCCCTCTCATTTGCAGAAGGCCTATTAGTAGACCCTTTATTTTCAGACCTAAAAGATGAAATCTCACCTAAAAAACTTGAAGAACTCTTTATAGAAACTAAGGCAGATAAGAACTCAATCCTTCCGCGGATAAAAACAAGTTATCAAAAAAATATGCGAGAGGCCCTCATTCCCCTAGAGCAGAACTTTGGACTCTTTCATGGATCAAATAGTTGGGTGATCAGTGGCAATCGATCAAAAAGTGGAAAGCCCCTATTATGTAATGACCCTCACGTCGCTTTTAGTCTTCCTGGCATTTGGTATGAAGCTCATATCAAGACTCCAGAAATGGAGCTCTATGGTCACTACGTCCCCCTCTCCCCTTATACACCTATGGGGCATAACCAAGAAGTAGGCTGGGCCGTTACTATGGCCGAGGTAGATGACCTTGATCTTTATTATGAAAAGCTTGAAGGAGATAAAGTTTATTATAAGAACAAACTAGTGGATCTGAAGATTGAAGAAGAAGTGATAAAGATCAAAGGTGAAAAAGATCATCACTTTAAACTTCGCTCCACTGCTCACGGGCCCATTCTTAACAATACTCAGTTTGCTAAAGAAGGAGAGAACTTGGCCATCAAGTGGAGCTTTCACCACGAAAAAAATGATACCGTCAGGGCCCTTTATCTTCTTAGTAAGGCAAAGAATGTGAATGACTTCTTTAAAGCTGTCTCCTATGGAGCAGCCCCTGCTTTAAATCTTAGCTGGGCCGATGCTTCAGGAAATATTGCTTGGAAGATTATGGGCCTTATTCCTATAAGACCTAAGGGCACTAATAGTAAGGAAGTCCTTGAGGGCTGGAGTGGAAAACACGATTACCTAGGCTATATGAATCAAGAGGACAACCCTTCACTTTTAAATCCTAAAGAAGGCTATATAGCTAGCGCAAACTACGCCCCCATTTACAAAGGCGACCACCCTATGCCTGGTTATTATCAACCAAGTGAGCGCTATGAAAGGATTGTTAAATTAATTGAAGCTAAAGATAAATGGTCATTGAATGATATGAAAAAAATTCAAACTGACCAAGTCGTTGCCACTGCCAACTGGATGGTGCCCATCCTTTTGAATCAAGTAAACTCCCCTTCAATTGCCAGCCGCTACCTAAAGAACTGGCAAGGGCAAAGTGATATTGAATCCATTCCAAGCAGCCTCTATCACTTGTGGTGCGTTCATATTTTAAAAAACTTAGTCATCGATGAACTAGGGGAAGCTCGCTACGCTAACTTCTCTCGTACAGCAGATAGCTGGAACTTCTTTAAGGCCGTTCTTAAAAACTCAGACTCTCCTTGGTGGGACAATACAAAAACTTCAGAAGTAGAAACAATGTCTAAGATAGTCGAACTGAGTTTGAAACAAAGCATTAGCTTCTTAGAAAAAACCTTTGGTGATGATCCAGAAAAATGGAGCTGGGGAAATGTTCACACTCTAGAATACCCCCACCCCTTCGGTAAGAAAAAACCCCTGGATAAGATCTTTAACAGAGGCCCCTTCAAGGCCGGTGGTGGATTTTTTCAAATCGATAATATGAGCAACAGTAGAGCGGACTTTAGTTTCAGTGTAAGCCTAGGCCCAAGTGTTAGGCGTCTTGTTGACTTTAAAAATCCTAAAGAGGCCCTCTCCATCCTCCCGGCCGGCAACTCAGGAAACCCCATTAGCAAATTCTATGATGATCAGATAGAGATGTTTCTAGAAAAAGATTATAGAGAAGCCACTATGGATTGGAACAAGATCATCAAGGACCGAGCCCCCCTAACTTTAATTCCTTAACGTTGAAAGAGGTCAAAGCGCACGGTCTTGCCCTTGAAGACCGCAGTGGCCTTAGGCTCAGTGGGCTGGGCCTTAACAGGCCTTTTTAAAATAATCCTCTTGGCCCCAGAATTGAGGGCCCAGTTCAAGACCTCTTCTTGATCATCATCTCCTGAAGTTAAAATCTTAAACAAGGCCATCTCTTTTTTAGGCCGGGACTTTTTAACATCTTCTGGGAACATGGGATCATAATAAATGGCGTCTGGGGTTTCAGATTGAGAACTCTTAGCCGCCTCACCAAAAGTTATCTGCAAGCGCTCCTTTAACTCAGGGGCCCTACGAAGAGCGTCAATTAAAAGGGCAGCTGTGACGATATTTCTTTCAAACATGTGCACATCATGGCCCCATAAATAAAAACTCAAGGCATCCCTTCCTGTTCCTCCTGTGAGATCCCAAACAAGTTGTTTAGGCTCTTTTCCTAAAGCCTTTCCTAGAAGCTCTTTAGGAGGAGGACCGAGCTTTCGCCCTAGGTCTGTTAAGATTTGATTAAAATCAAAAACTTCCCTTCTCTCACTCTGATGATGCTCATCATACCAATGAAAGGCCAAGACCTTCCCGTCCCAATAAAGCCCTGATTCAGGTGAGTCATGAACCTCAGTTATTTCGGAGAAATACTGGGAGAGTTCAAAGGGAATTTCTGTATCAAACAAGCAATGAAGGACGTCGTGCATAAGCTAATTCTACTAGATAAAAGACGGGCTTTCATGGTAAATATAGGAAAAAATTAATGCCTTTTTACCCGGAGCGAAAATGGGTCACCCTTTCGAACGCCTACCTTATAATCCTAAAGAACTTGAACGCGAACTTAAGCCCTTTTATATAAGCGCTACTGACGAAGAGATCGATCAGATGCTAGAAAATATTGGTGCTTCGAGCTTAGAAGATTTATTTAATCATATTAATAAAGACGTCCTCTTTAAGGAGACTCCAGACTTTGGTCCCCACTTAAGTTACGAAGACCTAATTGTTCATGTTGAAGAAGTGGCCGCTAAAAATAAGATCACTCCTCACTTTTTAGGAGCTGGTCTTGAGACCTATAAAGTTCCAGATCTTGTTGGTTATGTTTCTAATATAAGAGGGCTCACGACGGCCTATACTCCTTATCAACCAGAGCGAAGCCAAGGCACCCTTCAAACACTTTGGCTTTATGCCAGCGCCCTTTCAAAGCTAACAGGCTTTGAGGCCATCAATGCTAGCTTTTATGAAAGATCAACATGTCTTTACGAAGCTGCTAACACGGCCCTTAGGATTAAGAAAAATAAAAAGACAGTTCTCGTCACTAAGGGACTGTATGAAGGGGATCAAGAAGTTCTTGAAACCCTCGCTAAAGAGACGGCCTTAAATTTTATTGAGATTCCACTTGATGAAAGCACAGGTCTTCTTGATCAATCAGCACTAAAGAAAATAACTGAGAGCAATGATGATATTGCGGCCCTTATCTTTATGCAGAAAAACAATAATGGAACCCTTGAAGAAGTTCATGAACTTACTAGGTTCTGTGTTGAGAATAACCTGCTTTCTATCGGAGTCATCGATCCTATGCTCCTGAGTACCGGAGGCCTTGTTCCTCCAAGCGAATGGGGCGACTCTGGCTGTACTATGATTGTTGGAGAAGGTCAGGGCATGGCCATTGGTCCTAATTATGGAGGTCCAGGTCTTGGAATCTTTGGCATCAGATACAATGAAAACGATAAGCTCTCCATCAGGCAAACAGCTGGACGCTACGTAGGAAAAGCAAAAGATAGTGAAGGCAAAGAGGCCCTCGCAATGGTCCTCTCCACGAGAGAGCAACATATCAGAAGAGAGAAGGCCACAAGTAACATCTGCTCTAACCAATCTTTCTTAGCCACTTTAGCCGGAGCCGCCATCTTGGCCCGCGGGGAAGGGGGAATGAAAGAGGCAGTCTTAAAAGGCCATAACAGTGCTTATGAACTTGCTTCTACCCTTCTTGGTTTCGAGGGCGTTGAACTTGCTTATTGTTCAGCCTTTTTTAATTCATTTTGCCTAAAGATAACTAAAGCAAGTGATCTTAAAAAAGAGGCCTTATCTTCAGGGATCATTCCTGGCGCCTTCACCAGAGAAGATCACTTACTAATAACCCTCACAGACCTACAAACTGAATCTGATCTAAAAGATCTCATTTCAGTTTTTGAGAAAACATATGGAGCTCTTGGGAATAAAAAAGAGATCCCAACAATAAAAAAAGATCTTTTACGATCAGGCGCTGTTGGACTTCCCAACTTTAATTATCAAGAGCTGACTCATTTTTATGATGAACTTGGAAAAC
The DNA here is from genome assembly GCA_047630275.1 of Sulfitobacter sp. Classification (GTDB taxonomy): domain Bacteria; phylum Bdellovibrionota; class Bacteriovoracia; order Bacteriovoracales; family Bacteriovoracaceae. The sequence goes on from JBLHVN010000001.1 coordinate 1,850,175, forward strand.
AAAACGTAAGCCCTGATGATAATATCTATCCCCTAGGTTCTTGTACCATGAAGTACAATCCCTATATCAATGACTACGCTGCTGGACTTCCAGGCATTACAGATCTTCACCCAGAATGCCCTGATGAATTTGCCCAAGGCTCTTTAGAGATTCTCTATGAAACTCAGGAGATCTTTAAGACTATAACCGGTCTACCGGGGCTTACCACAGAACCAGTCGCTGGCGCACAAGGGGAACTCGTAGGCCTTAAGTTATTTCAGGCCTACCACAGAGATAAGGGTAACGGAGAGACAAAGAACATCATCTTAATTCCTAAAAGTGCCCACGGAACAAATCCAGCCACCGCAACGATGGCAGGCTTTGAATCTAAGAAGATTGATGGAGTACAGGTTGGAATCGTTACAATCGGTGCCGATGATAGAGGACAGATCAATTTTCCAGAACTAGAAAAACTCGTTAAAGAATACAACACCCGTATCGCCGGCATCATGGTGACTAACCCTAATACCAGCGGAATCTTTGAAGAACGCTTCAAGGACATGGCCGATCTTATTCATTCAGTTGATGGGCTGGTTTATATGGACGGGGCGAACATGAACGCTATTGCTAGCTGGGTTGATCTTGGGGCTCTTGGAGTGGACGCTGTTCATAATAACCTCCATAAGACTTGGACCATTCCTCATGGAGGGGGCGGACCAGGGGATGCTATTGTAGCAGTTAGTGAAAAACTTATTCCTTATCTTCCTGGCATTCAAGTCATTAAAGAAGATGGCATCTTTAAAACAAAGCGCATGGAAAAATCCATTGGTTCTTTTCACCGTCACTATGGAAACTTTGCCCATAAAGTCAGGTGCTATACTTACTTAAAGGCCCTAGGTAGTGAAGGAACAAGAAAGATGAGCGCCGTAGCGGTCTTAGCCGCTAAGTATCTTTATGAAAATATTAAGGACATCTACCCCACTCTTCCGGCAGGAACTGAGTCTGTTCCTCGTATGCATGAATTTATCCTCACCATTAAGCCAGAGACTTTTTCAAAGATTGAAGCTTCAGGAACTCCAAAAGCACAATCAATAGCAAAGATAGGAAAACTCTTTTTAGACTTTGGGCTCCACGCTCCAACTGTGGCCTTCCCGGAGATCTTAGGCATGATGGTAGAGCCCACAGAATCCTTTGATAAAAAAGAGCTCGATTCATTCTTAGATGTCTTAAAGGCCATCCACCTTTTAGTGAATGAAAATCCTGAAGTTCTTCTTAGCACTCCACATTTTACGCCCATCAAGAAGGTAGATGAAGTAAGCGCTAATAAGAACTTAAGACTTAGTGAAGACGTTCAAAGCCTTCCAGAAGTTCTTAAGAATATTGTAGACCCAGGTGTTTTAACCAATATGAGCACAGGAGATGTTATAGAACGCATCCTTAAGGCCCATAAGGAAAACACTCTTTAATTTAAGCACTTAGGCCCTGTGTAATTAGTACGCCGTTCATTGCGCAGGGTGCTATTTAGATGTATGTTCACCCCATATTTAGACTTCCAGGGGGAAAAATGAGCATGACAAAGATCGCTTTGATGGCCACAAAGGCCTTAATTATCACAGGCCTCACTTCAAATTTTGCCTACGCAAAAGAAGACCAGAACAAATTAATCTATGGCGTAGACAATAGAGAAGATGTTGCAAATCATGCTGATGCCCAGTTAGTTAATCTTGCTAAAAGTGTCGCAGGACAAGTTAGAAATAGTAACCTTTATAGCTTAGATGATGAGTTCTTTGGCTTTCCTAAAAGAACCTTAAGGGACATGGGGATTTGTAAAGAAGAGAGGTTCTCTGAACAAACAACTCTTCCTCGTTGCTCAGGCTTTTTAGTGGCGAAAGACATCCTCGTAACGGCCGGTCATTGTGTTACTGACATGAATGATTGTACAGGTCATAAATGGGTCTTTGATTATACTTCTGATAAAGAAAAGATTGCTAAGAAAGATGTTTATTCTTGTACCCAGGTCCTTGGGCAGAAACTAACCATGGGAATCTTTGCTACTAAAGATTACGCCATTGTAAAACTTGACCGAGCAGTTGTTGGAAGAAAGCCCTTAAAGTTAAAGATGAAAGGAAACCCTGATACGGGGACAGAGATTGCTGTTATCGGACATCCCTCAGGTCTACCTCTAAAGATTGCTGGTGGCGCAACCATTAAGAAAAAGAGGATTAACTTCTTCTATGCAAACCTAGATACATACGGTGGAAACTCAGGCTCACCAGTCTTTGATGAAAACACCGGTGAAGTTCTTGGCATCCTTGTTCAGGGAGCTAGGGACTATGTAAGATCTGCAACTGACTTTTGTCAGGTAAGCAATAGAGTTTCAAATGAAGGTGGGGATGAGAAAGTCTTCAAGATTAAAAAAGCTAAAGAGTTAAAGAAATTGATCGACTAGGAAGTTAATCACTTGAGAGAGTTAATATAGGGGCCTCGTATGAGGCCCTTTTTTTGTCTATTTAGGCCTGACAGATTTAGCCTATATTTGTTAACGCATAGTGACACATTTCCTTAAAAATATGCTAGAAAGTTCTAAATCAATACGGAGCCTTTATGAAAACAATATTCACACTAGTCTTTCTACTCGTAAGCTGTGAGTTAACAGCAGCTGAAGCAGATCACTATACCTTTAAAGATCTGCCTCTAAGAGATGAATCTCAAAAGATAAATACTATGGCAAATGAGTCTTTAGAAATTGCTACTCAAAAGCTAAACGCCTTAGGCACTTGTGATAACTCAGTAAAAAGCGAAAAAGTTCTTTATGAAGAGCTAACTAAGCACTTCTCTAATCACACCAAAGGCAAGATCGTCATCGATATTCTTCACGAAGACTCTATCGCTAAAAGAACAATTCCCCTGAAGGAATCAATATATGGAACATGGAGCATCTTTAATGGCTATCTTCTAGGAAAGAAAAGTGCCGCTGACTCTCCTCTTGCTCTAACCGCCATGATCAACATGGGGGAACAAGTTATTGGTGTTGATAAATTAGAGCATATGTTTGGAATGGGTCAGATGTATTTTAAGAGTTATTACTTAAAGGGTAAAAATTTAAGACGAGTTTTAAAATCCGGAATCGCTAAAGAAAAAACTATACTAGGAGGAAACATCCTGGCCACAGGTGTTTTTGCTTACGCAGACCTTAGTGCTAACTTCAATGGCATGAGGTTTTGGAATCATATCCTACAAAAAAGAGATGACATCTTAGGAAGCGATCATAACCTAGGTCCTTATATAACTTGCACGGAAGGAAACTGGGTTGTTAATGAGAAAAAGTCCATCGACTTTAATAATTATATCGATGAATCAATGGACGAGTCCATTAACTGTTCAAAGTTTGCTAGCAAAAAGGGCCTTAAAAAATACAAGGCCCGCATGACTGGCCTAAACCCTGAGTTTGCTTGTCCTATGTCTAAGAGCTCCCTTGATAAGATGATTAAGAAGTACGACGTCGTAACTCCTAAGGATAGAAAACAAAGACCCCTTTCTCATTGGATCATCAATAAAATTGGTCTTGAAAAGGTCTCTTATTTTAATGAATTCTAGGGCTTAAGGCCCCTGTAATATGGACCTCGTAGCTTGAATAGGGGCTTTATCTAACATAAGCTTTAAGGATGAAAACCCTTTTACTCTTAGGATTTATCCTTCCCGCACTCTTAATGGCGGGATCAGAAGGTCCTCTTCAGGATTATTGGCCCACCAAAGAGTGGAAGAGCAAGCCCCTTAATAGCCTTAATATCAATCAAAAGAAATTTAACCTTCTTATGGATTATATCTGGGATAAAGAAGCAAAATACAAAACTGATTCTTTTATCATAATCAAAGATGGCTATATAGTTTATGAAGGCTACGACAGAGGCCATGATAAAGATAAGAAACACATGTTCTGGTCTTTTTCTAAAAGCCTAACCAACATCTTAATGGGCATCGCTGTTAAAAAAAAGATCCTCAATCTTGAAGACTATGTCCACCAATACTACCCTTCAATGAAGCGAGAAAAGGCCGATAAGGTTAAGCTTCATCACGTCTTAAACATGGCCTCAGGATTCCGCTTTTATGAAGAGCATCCTTTAAATATAATTCTTAGTGACTCAATCTATGTTTATTATTCTGAAAACAATAGAGTCGATGCCGCTCTTAGTATTACAAAGAGGAAGATGAAGCATGCTCCTGGAACTCAGTTCAATTACGGAACCCACGAGCCCATCTTGGCCATGGGAGTTTTAAAAAAAGCTATCAATAACAAAGAAGTTTATAACGCTTTCCCTTGGACAGAGCTCTTTGACAAACTCGGCATGAAATCCATTCACTTTGAACAAGACCTATCTGGAACCTTTCTTGGTGGCTCTGGTGGCTGGGGCACGGCAAGAGACTACGCCAAGCTTGGGTTGTTGATGCTTAATAACGGCAGGTGGGAGAACGAATATCTTCTCCCTAAAGATTGGGTTGAGTGGTCTACCAAAAGAATCTCTCCAGCGCTTTATAGGCCTAAGCGAGAGCGCGGTCAGAGAAGATTGAATATCGAATCCTACGGTGGCTATTGGTGGCTTAATTACAAGCTCCCCATGAACAAGCAGCGCCCTTATCCTCATGCTCCTGAAGACCTCTATCAGGCCATGGGGTTTCGAGGGCAAACCATGGGAGTCATCCCTTCTTTAAATATGATTGTTTTAAGAATGGGAAGCGATGGAAGGAAACCAAAACAAAAAGTAAAAAGAGATAAGATGTACAAACTTCTCTTTGATGCCATGGGGATGGATTTCAACCTTGATAAAAAGAAATCTGGCAGAGGGGTCTACTGATGAAGAGACTGATGATCTTATGCCTTCTTTTTATAACCTCTTCATGTAAATACAATGAAGCCCCTTCTATGGGACTTGCTAAAGAGATGTGCTCTTGCCTATTCGTAGCAGAGCAAAGCATAGGCTTTTGCAAGGAAGTCACCAAAGAATCAAGAACCCTGGCGAAATTCAAGGTGAACTGGGATCGAAAATCAGTTGAAGCTAGGGGCCTTGGGAAAAAGGCCATAGGCATCTTAAATGACAATCCAAGATTTGGCTGTCAGATTCACGACGTAAGCGACGAGTTGGTAAAATTTAAAAAAGACCTCTACTAGCGCTTATTTCCAGGAAAGAAAACCCTGTCCCTCTTAGAGGAAGCTTTCTTTTTTCCAAATAATTCAAACTTAGGTTCTTCGAGATAGTACTTATCAATGGGCTCACCGCTACTGAGTTTTTTCTCTAGTGCGCCCACCACAGTTACCGGAGTCCTATGGGCCTTCTTTAACAATAGGCCAACCAGAGGAGAGATCCTAAAACCTCCTCTTACAATGCCTTCAGGCAGGGCCAATTCATAGTTCTTAAAGCTTTTTATCTTTTTACCTTTTATACGAAGGTTCTTAACCGTGTATTTTCCAAAGATGTTCTTTTTCCACTCAAAATCAATCCCAGAAAAGGTAAGAGGAATCCCTAAGTTCATTACAGCTTTAAACATCCACTTAATCCAAAACCCTTTAATAGTGGCCCTATAGACAAACCAGCCCTCCTCATCGTTAAAATCAAACCATCTAGGGTGGGAATTATAAAGATCATACCTCGTCACTGAACCCACGGGAAAATAAGGCCCCCCCATGCTTGGGGTGTGAATGGAAACATCAGAGCCCGTGCTCTCAAGAACTGCGTCGGTTGTGTAGGCGTTCCAGATCTTAGCATCATCACCTGGTTCTAAATGAGAAAAGCCAACTTCTTCGTAAAGATGATCCCTTCCATACTGCTCTTCAAGATCTGTCCTTGCCACTTCAACAGCATCTGCTATGTCTTGATCTTCTTTGATTCCTCTAATAGGAACTAATTCATATTCTTTAATTCCTTTGAAGCCTGTTTTTTCAATGTCTATAATCATGCGCCCAAGAACGGCGGCGTGAGCCCCTGCCTGAACAATAGGGACTTGTTTCTTGTTCTTATTTTTTTCATAGTGAGGCTTGTAAAGAAAATCATGAGAATGACCTCCTATAATAAGATCGATATTCTTTGTTTTTGAGGCAAGCTTCTTATCCTTTTCAAATCCTATATGAGTCAGGCCAATAATAACTTCATTGCCCCTTTCTTTAAGAATCTTATCAAACTTCTCTCCGTCTTTAAGAGGCTTTCTAATGCCTCCGTTATAGACTCTCCAGCGAAACACGATCTCATCAGTTGTAAGACCTAAGAAGGCCACTTTAACGCCTTCAATCGTCATCTCGTGATAGGGCTTAACATGCTTATTGATTCCTTTGTAGCGAGAATCTGCGTAGAAGTTTGCTCCAAGGTATTTAAACTCAGGGTTAACGTCTTTAAGAATTGAATCCATCTCATCGGTTCCCATTAAATAGTCGTGGTTACCAATAACTGAGATATCGTAGCCAAGCTTATTGTGCATCTCAAAGCTTCTTCTTCCATTTTTGGCCATATAAAAGAAGTTTCCTTCCATAAAATCCCCGGCATCTACAACAATGGTCCTGATTCCTTTTTTAGCCGCTTCAGCTTTATAAAATTCAATCATAGCTTTTAAACGGGCATAGCCTCCCTGATCCTCATCGTGCTCAACATGATCAAAATAGGAGTGAATATCATTGGTATGAAGTATCTGAACTAGCTTTGCTTCAAGAGCCGTTGAGAATAAAAAGACTAGATTAAACAAGACAATATAAATGGCTTTCATTGGGACCTCATCCTAAGGTTAGTTTTCTCACTACAGTTATTTCCTATAACTGCTTATCGACAATATCATTGTTGACCTTTTTACTTCCAGCTAATGTTTCTTTAGGTGGAAAATTTTACAAGCGGTTAGGGATAAAGGTGCGGTTTTGATCCCAGGACTTGCTCTTAAGTCCCTCAATTTTGGTTGACCCATCATAAACCCCAATATCGGCACCAAGGATTCTAGTCGCCTTTATCTTATTCTCTAAGGCCTTCCACATGGTCATCTTACTCGCCTTCATCTTTCTTAAGATATAGGCCACAGAGCGTGAGATTCCTAGTCCACCAATGACGAGGCCTTCAGGAAGAGCAATTCTGTATTTTTTAGTAGCAACGATAGGTTTTCCATCAATTAAGATATTAGTTACCCGTAATTTTCCACTAACCCCATAATAACCCTCTAACCAATCCCCAGTTTCATTTTGAGGATTTTCTACATCATGACCTAGGAAATTAAGGTCTATGACATAAGGGTTATTATCTCTATCCACGAGATCAAAGCTAACTCCACTAAAGACCATGGCCCGTTGATACTTTAGAGCCGCTCTTATAACACTCTTTAATAAAGCGCCGTAAATATCCGCTGTATAAAGGTTCCACCCATCCTTATCTTCAAAATCAAAGAAACGCGGATAAGCGTTGATCATATCTTCTCTACTAATAGGCCCTTTAGAAAGACCGGTTCCTGTTAGGTTAGGTACATGAATGGCCACATCAGCTTTAACAGACTCTCTCATAGCGTCTGCTATAAAGGCGCTCCAATAAGTTAACCTATCAGGCTTATTGGTCAAATCAACTAAAGTGGTTCCAATGATTTCATCTAACCAGTCCCTACCGTATTTTTGACCTAGCTTTATATCTGTAGAGCTGACAAAGTCTCTAATCGTATTGTCTTCTTTGATGTTCTTTTTGATAACCGGAAGAAGCTTATAATTAGTGACCTTTAATTGCTCACCTTTTTCGAGTTTTAAAGTAAGCCTACCAAGATAGTTTCCATGCTCGCCGGCTTGGACGATTCCGATTTTTCTGCCCTTTTTATTTGGATGATAATAAACATCTCTTAAGGTTGAATGACTATGCCCGCCTACTATAAAATCAATATTCTTTGATTTCTCGATGATCTTCTTATCTTTCCATAATCCCGTATGATTAAGAGAGATAACATAATCAACGCCAAGGTCCTTCTTTAACTTTTTGGCGAGTTTCTCACTGGTCTTAACCGGATCATAGATCTTACCGTTTTCAAAACGCCAAGAATAAAAAAGCTCATCAGTTGTAATACCCATGATGGCGACTTTCATGCCGCCTATGTCTTTAATGATATAGTCTTTTACTGATTTTTTAATATCTCTATATATAGGGTGACTAACTTTAAAGTTTGCCCCAAGGTAGGCAAATGTAGGTGGTACTTCTTTTAAGAGCTTATCAAGGGCCTTAGTTCCCATCAACCAATCATGGTTTCCAACTGTGATAGCGTCGTAGCCCATCTTATTCATGATATCAAAGGTACTTCTTGCATTATCGGCCATATAATAAAGCGAGCCTTCTAAAAAATCCCCAGCATCTAAAACCAGTACTTCCATACCTTCATCAAGGGCCTTTTGTTTTTCTCTATCGATCATGGCCTTAATAGTAGCGTAGCCGCCCTTATCTTTTTTCTCTACCGTACTTGATAAGAAGGCGTGAAGGTCATTGGTGTGAAGGATCATAAGATCCTTTGCCTCAGCTTTTACAGCTAAGAAGGTTACCACTAATACTAAAGCCAACAGTCTTAAATATAGACCCACAAATACCTCAATGTTTTATTCTTTAAAGGTGTTTAACCTGATTCCGCACTATTGGCCAAGCCCATTAAGCTTTGAGGTTTTTTTTACATTATTGCCCTTTACCAGAAGGGAAAACGGCTAGTTACAATATAGTTTTTCTTAGTAAATATTACTCTAATCCCCTTTCTTCCTTCAAATGAATTTCGTTTTATTATAAATTCCAACTTCAAAACATGTGGGTGTGGGAAATATGAGAGTAAGATGCTTATTGGTCTTTATGGCCTTTATTTTTAGTATTAATTGCTTTGGTTATACCAATCACGCTCCCCTTCATGAAAATCATGTTTCAATTGCTGAAGACTTTATCTCAAGACATCTTAAGAATGATCAAGGCCAATACGATATTTTAACCTTTGAGCTGTTTTTAAAGAGGCTTAAAAAAGAGAGAAAGCATCTTATCTCTGATGCCTATGAAACAAAGTTAATAGAAAAACTTGAACTAGAGCTTGAAGGGTTTAAGGACGCAAAGAAGGCAGCTCTTAAAGAATTAGATGAAAAGAAAAATGGCCTTATAAAGGGATACAACCTCTATTTAATTCCTAAGATTAAAAAGGCCATCCAATTAGTAAGATCTGAAGCTCCTACAGAAATGATTGATGGGGCAATCGACGAATTTATTGAACTCTATAAGATGTACTATCTCCCTGAGGCCATAAGAAATATCTGGCATCATGATATCAGCCCCGTCACAAGGGTTCTTGGAATAACAGGCTATGGCTACTCACCTACTAAGGAAGTAAAAGCTGAGGCCAATAACTTAGTGGTAGGCAGCTTAATCATTGATAAGATCAATACATGCCTTTCTAGCAACCATGATGAAGATCATATCCTACTTGAGTCTGAGATTAGAAAGCTTAAGAGCTGTGCTATTGATATTTCAATCCTAAACCCGGTTAAGAACCCTCTTATGGACCTTGTTCCTAACCCAGAAGTTAAGCACAAGGTGATCTTTCCCAGTGAAGATGAGAAGCTAACCTTTAGAAAGATAAAGTACGGAAGCTCTGGCTCTCCAAAGCTGCAGGCCTCATTTGAAAGAGATGGGAAGACTTATAAAGTTAAAGTAAAGATGGGCTTTGAAGTTCATAGTGAAGTAGCAACCTCTGAACTTGCCAAGAGTCTTGGCATGCACCAGGACCCTATCATCAATAGAGCAAAGGTTAAGCTCTATCTTGGCAAGAATACTTACGAGGCCTTTATAGCAAAGTGGAGAAGAAAGTACCGTCAGGACAATAGAGATGTTGCCAATTATATTGAATCAAGAAGTTCAAGTGATGAAAAAGAACAATGGGTTGTCTTAAGGGACGTCGCTATTGAAAGTTCCTACGAAGGAGTTGAAAGGCTTGAGGGATATCACCCGGAAGGCTGGGATCACTTTAACAGACGAGAGCATAGATCTCTTGTTCTTTGGTATGGCTTTGTGAATATGTTTGATACAAAAGCAGGAAACCATAAAGTTTTGATTGAAAATATAGACTCAGACCCTAGGATTCTTTATTCAATGCAAGATGTTGGCTATTCTCTTCATCATCAAATTAATTTCTCTGACTTAGTCACTACCGTTAAGGGAGCTTTCAGATACGGGGTTAACTCCTTTAATAAATCTATGCTTAGTAAAAAAGACAATGGAGGTGTTCACATTTGGTGGGCCGATGTGATGCAGGATCAAAAAAAGTTCCAAGGAACGACTTGGTCTGACGTTAAATGGATGGCAAGGCGAATTGCAAACCTTAAAAAGAGCCATATCGAAAATGCTTTTAAAAAGGCGTCTTATCCAAAACCAGTAGAACAAATGTATATCTACAAAATCTTCAATAGAAGAAATGAGATCATTAAGGCCTTCAATCTTGAACAAGAATACGAGCTCTATGAAGTTCCAGACCTTGATTCATACTCAGTTCCAGGTCTTATAGAAAATGGTGAAGTTATCGTTGATAACTTTGAAGGCTATACCAATAATAATAGATCTCACCTAGGTCTTCTTCCTATCGTTCTTGACGCTGTAAGCAGTTTCTTAAACACAGAACTCATAGCTGGGAAAATCATGGGCAGGATCTCAAGCCGCCTTGAGCTTGGAGTTAATGACGAAAACAGCCTTTGGGACGGAGAGAATACCAAGAACTTTAACTTCAATAAGATCATGAGCAATTTTGGAATCAACTTTAACAGAAGTGTTTCAAAGAACTCGCAAAGAATAGACAGAGGATTAGAGAACAATCAGGTTTGGGTGGTCAAGGATAGGCTCTCAATCAAGATAGGCGTAGGCACTGGTTTTCTAAGCAAGGTCATGAAGGACTTCCCAGTCAGCGTTGGAGCGGGTCTCAAAGTATGGCAAAGAGACTTTGAATACATTCACTTTTCAAATGATTGGAAAAAAGGTTTCCTAAAGCCTTTTGAAATCTTCAAGTACTTCTACCGCTATAAAAAAGCGATCCCAGAACTGCTTAAAAAAGGAGAGGTCTTTAAGGTAAGCGACTCTTATGGATTTAATATTGGGGCTAGCACTTCTTCTGTTGTTAACGGCCTTCAGCTTGATGCTTCTATTCACTATTCATGGCAAAAATCCAACCCGGTCTACTTTGGAAGAGATAGCTTCGGGCAGCTTTATGTTCTTCAAGATAAGATAAGAAGCAAGGGAATCTCTGCGGGAGTTAACTACGGACTCTCAGATTTTATTATGTTTAAGGCCCCTGTCCTAGGGCTTAATTTTTCATTTAATAATTATACTTATGAATCCGAATATTATGAGTTTGACCTCCCCGTTTATGAACTGTTAGGTAATCGTTATAGAGAAAACAAAGAAAACGAACTGATCGCCTTTAACCTTTTACTTAATGAAGGCGGCGATAATATTCCTGCCCTAGTGAGAAGAAAGTATTCAATCATAGGAAAGGCCAAAGTGAGAAGGCTCTATTCAAAATTTCTCTTTTTATTCGGAAGCAATGTAAGCAGCGGAGAATCAGAGATTGATGTGACCTTAAGAAACGGGATAAAGAGAAAGTTCTATCGTGCTTTTAGAGAAACAAGTCAATTAGGTGGAGTTGAAAGAGTCAACTTTATCAGCGACCTCTCTCACACCTCTGTTCTTCAACAAAACATAACTAGTGTATGGGTTGAAACGGATGCCAAAGACTTAGAGCGCATGACAGGTCTCTTAGAATTTACCTTTTATAAAAGAAAACTTAAGAAAAAGAGGCTTCTAAAGTTCATTGACCAATTAAATAAAAAGTTTTCAAAATCAAAAGAAAAACCCTTCTTTAGAGACTATGTTCTTCCTTCTAAGTCTGAGGTTCCCTATTATAGAAAGCTTCACGCTAAGACGAGAGTCTTCGTTAAAGGTAAGAATCTTATCAAGAGGCTTAAGACTCTTAAACAAAGCGAGCTCTCCTATTTTTTTAGAAAGTTTGAAAGAAGATGCTTACAAAGCCGCCGCATGGGCCTTTGCAAGGAGAATACCTATTTAGAAAGATTTACCAAGTTAAGAAAAGAGATCTTAAAGGCCAAAGACAATCCAAAGAAACTGACCAGTCTTTTTGCTGAGTTTCTCTACCTCTTCAAAGTACAAAAGTATGGTCTAGAAGTCTTAAGAGATGTCATGGGTCCAAAAGCCATCTTTGTTATGGGGGAGATTCACGGGATCCTTCCTAGTTTTACGACCATGCAACAGCAAGAGGCCGTGGCCGGAAGGCGTTTTGCTGGTCATAGCTGGGGAAGCTATAAGTACACTCCTCCTATTAGAAAGTTTTTAAAAGAGAACGATTTCTCTCCAGTATCTATTCATGCCAATACTAATGGTAGCCTCATTGATCTATTATTTGGTCGCCCTCCAGAAGTTCAGGCCCCGAGACCTTTTTAATTTCAGATAATTAGCCATTTTACCCTCTAGTTTCTTAAAGCGTGGGGGTCTAAATATGTTATTATTATTGATATTATGTTGAAGTTCATCTTTATCTCTATTTTCCTAAGCTTTAGCGCTTTTGCCCTACCAACCCCGCAAGACGAGCAGGTAGTAAAAGCTGAGATAGATAAGTGGTACAACCAAATAGGCTTCGCCGGAAAGATAGATCAAGATATCTTTGAAACAGCAGTCCGAGGTTACTTTCATTATAAAAAGCAAGGCAAGATCCCCGATAAAAACATATTAGGAATCGTAGATTTTAAGATTCCTTCAACTGAAAAAAGGTTTTTTATCTTCCAGATCGGAGTCAATGCAAAAATGCTTCGAGAGGAATGGACCACCCACGGAACTGGCTCAGGGCCTCCTAATGGACCGGCTGAAACTTTTTCTAACATTCCTGAGAGTCACCAAAGTTCCAGAGGCTTTTATAAAACTTCAGAAACCTACCATGGTAAATACGGCTACTCTCTTAGAATGGATGGTTTGGAAAATGGTGTAAATCACAAGGTACGACCACGCGCCGTGGTCATTCATGGGGCTCGCTATATAGGTCCAGGGCAAGGTGGCCGCTCTTGGGGTTGCATAGCTGTTGCTATGAATAGAAAAGACCCTGTAATCAATCTAATAAAAGGCGGCATCTTAATCTATGGAAGTGACGGGCAAAGCCATAACTCTTATAGTTTTATGGGTGGAAATGGCTCAGTATCAAGTGAAGATATTTCTACTGTTTCAGGGACGGATAATGACCCCGGTGAAGAAATTGATCCCGAGTTCGTAAACATAGAAGATACTGAAGAGTTTAAAAACATGTCTAATCCTAGAGGAAACTTTCCTCATGAAAATGGTGGTTTTGGCGCCCTAGGAACTCCTGACGCCATCCCCTCTCAGGCAGCTATAGAAAGCCTAAGCCAAGAAGAAGATAAAAACCTAGATAATACTTTTAGCACCGATGCAACGAACCCCAATAGCGACCAAGCTGGTATAGACTTTAATTGCACAGGCCTCTGTGTTGATTGCCAAAACAGATCTTCGGCACCTTGGCAAATCGTAGTGGCTGAGGCCTCTAAACCAAATGGAAGACCTGAGAAGTTCTTTGAAGGAACTAATTTAAAGTTGATGGAAGATGTTAAAACGATGGATCAAGTTCCAGACGAAGTCATAAAAAACATGGCCATCAGTAATAGAAATAAAGTCGCTCAATGTGTCGCCTATGCCAGAAGCTCAAAAGACGCCTATTATGAAAATAAAGATCTTAATACTCCAACTGAAGTATCAAGTAAGGACGGAAGTATTACCTGTAAGTATGAAAGCGCCGAGGCCCAGGATTATAGAGGTTGCTTAGAGCTTTCAAGCGCAGTGGATCAATTCAATGAAAGTGAAGAAGAGAACAAAAAGAATCAAGGAATTGATTTTGCTAAGTTTGGTGTTCAGGTGGTTCAAGATGTAAGGGGCCCTAGAGACAGCTCAACAGCTGGCTCAAGCCCCCAAGTGACAGCTGCCTTAGCACAAAATAAATTGACCAAGGCCTCCGCCGCCATTGCTAGAAAGAGGTCACAGTTTCAAATAGAGAAGATGAAAGAGATCGACCGCTTGCAGGCGGCTATGCCAAATAGAAACTCAATCCTCAATGATTGTAGAACCTATATGAAAGGACGGGACGCCGGGACAAACTCCCTTAAGGCCCTTGTAAACTATCTTGAAGTTAAAGATAAATCAGTTCCCCCTGTTATTGACCCATGCTTTAGTGTCATTAAGTTAGGCAAGACTAACTTGGTTCAAAATATCAATGCTAGAAAGCAAGCGATCAAAGTTATTGAAAAGGCAGGTTATAAATCTGAAGACTTAAATCAAAAAGAAAGAACCCTTCTCAATCAAAATGCCCTGGCCGGCAGAACTCGTATCGGGGCGACCAAAACCACCTCTCTTCAAAATGAACTAAGCATTGGTAAGTTTAAGCCTGGAGAGGCTGAAAAGTTTGGCTTTGGAAAAAAACTAAAACTAAAAAAGAATGACTGCAGTGGTGGTGATTGTAAGGCCACTCCTTATAAAGGAAGGTTACTCGACAAAGGTGGGCAGCGGCTAAAAGAAGCTAAGTACGCCGCCTACTCTCCAAGCTCTAGCACCTTAGGGCTGTATAACTCTTATAATAAGAAGAATTCTTCTGGTGCAATAGAAGATTCAAAGAAGGCAAGGTTTAAAAAAGGCGTCTTTGATGAATCCTTTTATACCAATATTGAACTGGCCATGGCCGGCCAATATGCTTACGAAGACTTAAGCCCTGCCCAAAAGAAAGAGTATGATTCATTAAAAGAATATGAATTAAAAGACAGGCTAGCAAGGAATCAAAAGAGATCAAAAACCACGGCAAGTGAAAAAGAAGGTAAGAGAGGCCTAGGCTCTGAAATTTGGTTTGATAAAGAAATGGATTTGTTTAAGATCATCTCAAACCGCTACGGGAAGATCTTTAATAGTCTTTAAAATCGAAAAAGTGAGAAGGGTACTCCCCCTTCTCATTAGAATCTAATTTATATTCCATTCTTTTTTGAGAAACCTCAATAGGCCAAGAGGAGGCAATGCTCTTTATCTTTTTCTTGTTCTTTAAGCTAAAGACCTCAGCCTTTTCTCCATGAACCCCTTTAGTAAAGATCAAGACGACAAGAGTATCTTTCTTGGTCTTCAAAGTCGCCCATTTTAGAAACTTATTATCTAAAAACTCTTGCTCCGTTTCATACTTGAAGCTTCCACATTTTAAAGATGTTTTAAAAGACTTTTCAATCTTTATCCTCTCAACCTGGCAACCTTCAGAACTGCCTAAAAAAGGCTTACTAGCCGCCGCTGTGGCCAAAAGAGGAAGCCCTAAGAGAAAAAGAGTGATTATTTTACAGTTTTGTAACACGAGCTACCCGATCCACCTTTTTTAAAACAAGGGATACAATTATCAACAACGTTCTTTATGTACTTACTTTGGCTATCTCTATCATAAAGGATGATTGACCTTTTTAGAATTTCAGCTTCAGAGAGTGATCTATTTTTCCACCGAGTATGCTTAGCATTGCTGCTTAAGATTCTGACTAGGATTTCAAACTGCATGCCCACATCCCCGCTCATTTGCGAGTGGATCTCTCTTACTGACTTCCCTTTATACTTTGATGAATAAGGAGAATCTAGTGGCATCATATCCCCGTCAGGATTTCCGCTTAGCCCATTCATAGTAGATCTTGTAATCTGACCAAGGCCATGAGCAGTGCTTGCCATCTTTGTATTACAGAGGGTGTAGTTCACAGCGTAAGGATTCAAATTCCCTTTTGTTTCTTGATAAGCGAGGCAAGAGATCACAGCGGGAGTGACAATCGGATCTATATAGTGTCCATTGACAAAGTTTTTATAGCGGCTTTTATTCTTAGTATTCTTTGATCCTGAGGATTTTTTTATTCCGCTCAAAACAAGCTCCGCTTCAGAACGGATCCTATTCGCCCTACCCTCAATTGAGAGCTTTCCATAAGGATGCTTCTTAAGAAAATCCCTTTGGATCTTCTCTTTTTTATTCATGCAAGACCTTAATCCCCCTGCTCTTAGGCTAGATCTCATATCAGTTAAATACTTATAAGAGCTTCCAGAAGGGGCAGCAATCTTAACTAAGTCTTTCGGTCTCGGCTTTGGTCTAAGGCTTGTTTTAGGTGCCGTAGTTTTTAAACAGTCTTCTTTTAATGTCCTTTTTCTAGTGGCCTCTTTTTGAATCTTTGAAAGGGCCACTACTTGGGATTTTAGTCGATCTGAATCAAGGTACCTTTGAGAAACCTTATAGGTCCTTGGTACGCTTACAGGTATCCCCTTATGATCCACAAGGCCCCCTTCATCATCAACAAACTGAACTGAATATGTTTTCCATCCCTTATTCACGGAGCTGACAATTATATACTGCTGATCAGGGTATCCCGTTACTGTTTTTTGAGTAAGCTCATCTATGAAATCTAAGTTATGAGTGATCTTATTTTTAAGTTCTTTATTTAAATACTCTTGAGAAATCTTTAAGGTCCCCTTTTTTATGGGCCTATTATCTTCATCAACAAGCTTCACCTCATGAAACCAGCCTTCATGATTCTTCTTGAAATTAACCAAACGAAGATAGCTGCCAGCAGGCACATTTGTTGTTGCTCCAACCGCCTTGAGGCTTGAGTTGGTCAATATTGGTGGAGGAGGATCTGCAGCAAAAGAATTGCCAAGAAATAGCAGACTAATAATGAATAGAGTTCTGGTTTTTAGTTTTCTCACCAATACTAGTCGGTGAGCTTACGCCAATACCTTAGTAATCCTGAGTATTGGCGTTGAGTATATAATTAAAGAGCGAGGTAAGTATCCCCGAGGTTTTCTTCAATAAATTCAACGATCTCTCCATAAGGAGTCTTTTTAGGAGTGACCCTGTACCATGAAGATACCCCACGATCGTCCCAAAAGGCTGCACCACTTTGCCAGTAATGATGACCGTTGTACATTTGATCCACATCTAACTGAGTCTCAGAGCTTCTAAAGAGAGGCGATGCCTTACCTGTTGCCAAGACAACCTGACAACCTGAGGCCTTAGCCACTGATTTTGCAAACTTTGTTGAAACATTACAGGCATAGAATTGGATAATACATTTATTACAAAACTTGATATTTCCTTCTTTAACTTCAGCTGCAAGATCTTCAGAAGTCCGGCTAGCCCCCCATTTCTTAGGTCTTGCCTCTTCTGAAGCGTAGAAACCATTATTTCTAGTTCTTCCTGAAAGACCATGCCAATCTCCGCCACCTTTATGAGAGGCCCAACCATGAGAAGCTGAAACCACCTTAGGTATACAAGAAACTGAATCACTGTACTCCTTAAGCCTTTCTATTAATTGCTTTCCACTATTCCATTTCATCTTAGTTTTAGAAGTCTTACTAAGGATATGCTTAAAGACATTTTCATTTCTGTTGGCCGACTTAACTAACCCAAGCCCAATCTTATTGTTTTCAAAATGAGTGATCCCATACTTCTCATAACTAGTGATCCCATGCTTAGTCATAAAGTCTTCTCTATACTGAACGGCAAAGGCGTCTTCACCTACAATTGAAGGTAGACCATCACCATGATTAGCTGAAGTGGAGTCCCCTGCCCTTAGGCCCTGAGATAATAAGATGGCAGTCGTAAAGATAACTAGGTTTAGATTTTTCATGATTCCTCTCAATTTTTAAATTAAACAAAAACTATGATTGAGAAGGCCATTTGCCTAGAGGGATTGTAATGATTACTTAAAAAGAAGCACTGCGCCAATAACCTAAAATAGTCCGAACTTCCTGTTTTTCTTTATCCTGTTCGATTCTAAGGGCCAGGTTGAACTTCTTTGAGAGGATCTTGGCTATGAAAAAGCCTAGGCCATGCCCCTTTGTAGAATGGCTTACGGCCCTACTTTCAGTTGGTCTGATCATATTTAAATCATCAAGAACATCAGCACTAATAGGAACGCTAATATTAGTAATAATGAGTTTATCTTCAAGAACTTCTATCTCAATGGTTGAGCTTTCTTTAGAGAATTTAATAGCATTTCCAAGAAGATTATTGATGATCTCATTCTTTAGCAATTCAAAAGGAATCCTTAACATTAACTCTAGGTTCTTTTGATTCTTAAATTCAACCTTTAAGTTCTTCTTTGCTATTAAGTCTTGATTGATTTGCAAAAGATCCTCAAAGAGCTCATTAAAATTGATCCTCTTTTTTTCCATTTCTGAGACATCTCGGTTTAAATAATCGAGATGCCGGATTGAAGAGATGATCTCTATCATCTGCTGAATCCTCTTGAGCATCTTAGGAAGAGAGGCCTCCTCAGGGTTCTTTTCAGCGAGGTCATAGGCATAAAGCTGAACTACTGATAATGGGTTTGAGAGGTCATGAAACATAATCCTCAAAAGGTTCTTTTCACTCTTAGCGTTGATTAAAGAGCTTTGCACTTCATCGATCTTTCGAAAATAAAAATAAAGGGAAAGGCTGAGTAAAAATAAGATAAACACAATATATAAAAGAAAGTCTGTGTACTTCTCTTTTAAGTTTCCAGCAAAGAGGCTGATGTCTGTTTCAAACATAAGAGTTCTGCCCTCAAACTCAAGTTCAGATCTAACAACATGATCTTCATCAGCTTGCTCAAAGCCTTTATAAAAATACCTTCCCGTTTCTTTATCTATAATTGAGATGCTTGAATGCCGTCTAGCATTGGACATTAAGAAAATGGAGAGAAGCTTATCAATCCTTATAACAATATTTTGCCATCCATGATCACCATTTTTAAACTTTACAGGGGCATAAAAGATGATCGCCTTTCCCCCTTGGAAGATATCAACAGGTGGAGAGAAAGTTACATTTTCTTGACTCATACCCTTTATAAAAAGGTTTCTTATCTCGCTATCAGGGTGCTCTAAGAGCCTGCGCCCTAAGGCTTTTATATTTTCTTTAGAAGGATAAGTGTGAATAAGCATACTTTCAGAGTCCACATAATTAAAGGCCTGAACACTAGGGGCCAAGAGCGTAAAGTACCTGGCGTATATGCGGTATTCTTCTTCAGAGAATTCATCCCAACTTTCGAAGTACTTTTGCCAAAGGCCTATCTTTATCAATAAGTCCTTCAAATAGATCTCTATCTTTTCAGCTTGTAAGGCTGAGGTATCAAGGGCCTGGCCTTTAATCCCAACCATGTCTCTTTGAAAGCTCTTACTGATCAAGAGCCCAGAAAGAGAGGTTAAGATGAGAAAGACTATTAATGTTTTAATGATAGCGTTCTTCATAATCTCACAGTAGTTTGGCAATTCTTTTATATAACATAATTATCCCTCAATAAGGATAGAGATATATTTAAAATTTGTAAGACAACGCAAGGCAAAGGCCGCGGGTTTACTCAAACTAAGCCCTGCGCTATAAGAATAATCTAGGAGCTATTTTGCTGGACCGTATCTATATCGAAATTTCAAATCTCTGCAACGTTCAATGCAGCTTTTGTCCAGTGGTTGAGATGGACAAGAAGATCATGAGCCTAGGGGAATTTGAAAGCATTCTCATTCAAGCTAACCCCTTAACAAAAGAAGTGTGCTTGCATCTTATGGGAGAGCCTTTGGCTCATCCACAATTCAAAGAGATTCTTAAAATCTGTGAAAAACATAAGACCCTAGTGCAGCTTACGACTAATGGACTCCTCCTTGAAAAGTACAAAGATGTTCTTTTAGAAACTAAGATCATAAGACAGATCAATTTCTCTCTTCAGGCCTTTAAAGATAATTTTCCCCATAAACCCCTAGAAAGCTACCTTCTTCCCCTTCTTAAGTTCGCTGAGGTTGCCACTGCCAAGCGTGAAGAACTCTACCTTAATTTTAGGCTTTGGAATCAAGAGTCTGAAGATTCAGATAACGAAGAGATCTATTCTTATATAGAACGTTATCTCGGCATAAGCATTAACAGAGGTATTGAAGTAGGGGCCATAAAGTCTAAAAAGATATGGAATAAGCTCTACTTACATTTTGACTCAAGATTTGAGTGGCCTTCTTTAGATCTTCCTCATCAAGGAGAGCAAGGAAGATGCCATGGCCTGTTAAAGCATGTGGCCATTCATTCAAATGGTGATGTCTCTCCTTGCTGCCTAGATAAAGAGGCCATCATCAATCTTGGAAACACCCATAAAAGCCCTCTTACCTCTATCTTAGATTCTAAGCGCGCCACTAAGATGAGAGAAGGCTTCTTAAACAACAAACTCTGTGAAGAGCTCTGTCAAAAGTGCAGCTATATTAATAGGTTTAAAAAGTGAGCCTGGACTTAAAAAGTAGATTTAATGAAATCGCTGATTTTTTAAAGCCATATGAAAAAATATACTCTCTTGAGTTTTTAAAAAGATACCCTGCCCCTTATCCAACTTTTATGAATAAATGGCTCTTAGAAATGCGCCAATGGGATGATAAAAAACTTGCCGAGCTTGAATCATGCCCCCATGAAGACTTAGTGTTTGATCAAGATTTTAAAGACTACCTCTATTCAATCAGAACTTTATCAATCATTCCAAAGTCAAGAATAAGTAAATCCCTCCTTCCCCCTGAGCTCACTCACGGTCTTAATCAAAAAAAAATCCATGAACTTAGCCTTTTAAAGACAAGGGTCAATGATTCTAAGGCCATGCTCATCTTTGATATTGGTGGCGGTATTGGGCATACCAGCTTAATGGCCGTACACGGCACTTCAAAAAGATCTGTTTGTGTTGATCAAGACTTAAAGCTTCTTGATAAGGGAATGAAAAAATTAAAAAAGATAAAAGGCCTTCAAGAATCTCAGGTTAGGTTTCAGCACCTCAAGATTGATTCCTCAATGGATCTATCAAAGAGCGAAAAGAACTTAACGATAGGTCTTCATAGCTGTGGAGACCTTAGCGCCCATGTCCTAAACACTTATTTAAAATCTTCTCATGAATTGATCTTGTTTGGTTGTTGTTATCACAAGATCAATAACTCACTTTATTTAAGTAAAGAATCTAAACTCAATAGATTAGAATTAACAACAAATGCTCTTCACCTTGCCTCAAGGTCAGCAAAGAAAGTAAATGATAAAGAGATCTTAAAAAGAAAGAGCTTTAAGCGTCACCGTTATTGCCTGCATTACTTTATGAATGATCAATTCAATACTTCCTTTTCAGGGATTGGAAACTCAGCACCTAAGGATTATCAAAGACCCTTTTCAGCGTATGCTAAAGGCATTGAGGATTATGGTGAATTAAAAAGTATCCCCTCTGAAGATCTAGATCGCTTCTATGAGGACAAAGAAACCATAGAGCTCTTTAATGATAATTTTAATGCAGACATACTGCGCCTGTTATTAGGACGGCTTATTGAGCTTTATATCATCTTAGACCGCGCCCTTTATTTAGAAGAGCAAGGAATCAAGGTGAAGGTATCTGAAGTCTTTGACAGGTCACTAAGTCCTAGAAACATCATGCTTGAAGCAGGCTTTTAAAAAACCTGAGATTCTGCCAAGATTTATTGCCAGCAAAAAACCAGTTTTTCAGGGGTAACACCCTAAAATCATGAAAAGACTAAGGGATTAGTCAAGTTTAGCCGATACTTAATCTGTGAGAGACTTTAAAAAATCCTGCCTCATCATGGCAATGCCATTTTTCTTTTTTGCCTGTGAGGATCAAAACCTAACAGCCGATACCCCAACGCTCTATGGTCAAAAAGATACGGCCGATGATGCTTATATTTCTCGTTTAAATAGTTACAATAGCTCTCCTACCTTCTCAAGCAACGGGACAGACTTTACTTCTAGGTTAAACAGCCTCATGGGTGGCCCAACCGAAGGCCTCACTTGTGGAGGTGCCGCTGGTGAAGTTGATATTGGGCCTGATGTTGATTCAAAGATGACCGAAGAGCAGCGCGCTTTTCTTGATTCAGAAGTAGGTGATCCTCCTCGCTCTGGCGGAAGGGTTAGCACTCAACTTCCTGATGCCAACAGAGGAACTGATGACGCCGCTAAGTATGGTTATTACAGGTACAAAGACGGCGACAATAGAGTTTACGGAACAGAAAGAACAATTTGGCGCCTACGGGCCGCCGGTAAATTACTAGCACAGCAAAAACTTGTCATGGGTGTTGGCGATATTTCAAAGTCTGGTGGAGGAAAGATTCCACCTCATCAATCCCATAGAAATGGTCGCGACGTAGACCTCAGGCTCTTAGGACCTAACGGCGAAGCAACACAGTGTAGAGTAACAAACTCATCATGTTACTCTCAAGATAATACCTTTAAAATGTTAAAGGCCCTTATTGATGTTGACCCTAAAAAAGTAAGAACTATTCTTGTCAACGATGCCACTCTACGTAGTAGAATTAACGCTTATTATAGAGCAAAGACTGGTGAAACGAGATCGATTACCCAGTATTGCACTGGTCACGATAATCATATACATTTTAGTTGGAACGAATAATGAAAATTATACTAATATCCCTATTCACTTTCTTAAGCTTCAGCGCTCTTGCTAGTGACTGTAAGGTCTTAAATGACAAAACTTATTTTGAAGATATGGAAGGGGAACCCATAGGGAATCCTAAATCTAAAGATTATAGGATTGTCTATGACAAGCTAACTAGCTTTACTCCTGATCCCCCTATAGAAGCCTCTCTTAATTTTCCAACCACTGGTGACTGCAGTGGGCTTATCTTCTTTAAGGTAGAGATCTACCGCGCCCTTGGGCCTGATAAGTTCCCGGGAGGAGAAGGGCACGAGGGTCATAGCGACCAGAGCGTAAAGTTAGTTTGGGATAAAAAGCCCATCTATTCAGGTAAGAAAGACCTAAGCTTTAAAAAAGACACCGCTGTGCTTAAGAGCTTTAATATTCAAAAGATGATGGAAAAGGCCCCAAAAGACACCCATATCTGGAAGTTTAAGTTCGTCGTAAAATATCAAGAAGCCTCTGGCAGTACCAAACTCTTTGAGAGGATCATCGAATCTCCCCTTATGCATTAGTCGTGGCGAAATAACTCATGATTTAAAGCTATTAGCCCCTTAAAAATGAAGTAAATATTTCAATCTCCTCGAGATCAATCCCCTAATGCTCTATCCTAGGCTTTTACCACTTTGGAGAGCCTGTGAAGCGTTTAAGCCCATTATTTTTGTTATTGATCCTAGCCCTCTCAAGCTGTGGAGGAAGCAAGAACACGGGCACACCCGTTGATAATGTACAGATCTTTCCAAGCCTCGAAGAACTCCAGGCCGCTCTTTCAGAGAGCTCTGTTTATTGTGCCGATCAAACAAATGGCTGTCCAACAAACGTGGCGAAACTAACTTTCTGGAGTAAAAAAGAAGAAGGGTTTGCCCTAGCTGTTTGTTCAGGGACACTAGTGAATAAGAACTTCATCATTACAAACTCTCACTGCATCCCAGATAATTTAAATGAGGGAAATGCCTGTGATAAGCAAATCCTAGTTCAATTCCCAAGAACGAACAACATCCCTTCTGAAGACATTAAATGTAAAAACGTTGTTAGGCTCTTTCCTATGAAAGAAGGACAACCAGATCTCGCGGTTATCTCTATTGAGAATTCAATTCATCAGAGATTTGAAACTCAGATTAAGAAAGATCAATTCTTCGAAGGCGCAAAAGCAGTTGCCTTCACTATGAACCCTCACCCAGAATTTGGAATGGTTGGAACTATTAAAAGAAAAGATTGCAAGATCTCTCATAAAAGCCTCCTTAGTACCGGTGGAAATGAAAGCTCTGGTAACGTTATATTATCAGGAGATGATTGTAATATCATAAGTGGAAACTCTGGTTCAGGCCTTTTTAATATGGAAGGAAAGATGATTGGTGTGCTCCATCAAAAGATTCAAGTTTCTGCCTTAACAGAGATTCTCAAAGAGCTAGGGCTTAAACATGCTCCCCTTACTTATATGGGTGTTGCTGTAAACACCTCTTGCTTAACTTCTAAAGAAGAAGCTACTTGTGATGTTCATACTATAGGAACGCAGAATATGGACCTTGATCAATTCATCAACAATGAGCTCAAGATCAAGAATCTTCAAGATGAAAATCCTGACAAGATTAGGCTTACGGTTAATAGTGACCTTAGCCTAGGTCTAAACCTCGATCAGGATGTTGACATCAATGATTCACTTAGCACCATGAGATCAAAGATCATCGAAATCTTTAGTGAAGCAAAAAGCACCATGAAAACAGTCCTTAAGAAAGTCTTAAAATAAAGAACTTAGGCCATATTTGCTTTTAAAATACATTGAAGTAAAATCCTAATATGGAAAAAAAGCTAAGAGAGCAATATGATTTCATATCAGAGCTCACAAGATCTAAAGATTTTACTAAAGGAAACCTAAATGCCCTGTCCCGCTCAGTTGTGGGAAAGGTCTCCACTCTCTTAAATATTAGGCGAGTTGGAATATGGTTCTTCGATGAAAGGTTTGAAACCTTAAATAGTTATGTCTTAATAGATAATAATAAGATTCAAGAAAACATAACCATCCATTGCTCAGACTTTCCTATCTACACAAATGCTCTAAGATCAAAGCGCTCCATTGTGGCGAATAATGTTTTTGAAAATAAAGACCTACAAGAATTAATTGAAGTTTATATTGAAAAGATAGGCGCTTCTTCAATGCTCGACTCTGCCATTAGAAATGGAGAGGAGATCATTGGAGTCTTTTGCTTAGAACATATAGGCCAGCAAAGAAAATGGACTTTAGAAGAAATCAGCTTTGCGGGAGTCTTATCCGATCTGCTTTCTCAATCCATTATTCTTAAAGAAATGAAAGAAGGAAAACGCAACTTAGAGAAGAAAAGCTTAGAATTAGAAGAATCAAATATTGCCTTAAAAAACATCCTCTCCCGCTTTGAAGAAGAAAAAAAAGTTACCAAAGAAAACATAGCCACTAATATTGAGAAAAACTTAAGACCTATTATTGTTGAGTTAAAGAAAAACAAGCACATCAGTTCTGAGACTATCAGTAAGCTTGAAACTGGTATTGATAATCTCAGTTCAGGCTTCTATCAAAGATTGGCCCAGTTCAAAGTGAACCTAAGCCCAGCCGAAGTAAAAGTCTGTCAGATGATTAGCACCGGCTATCAAGGTAAAGAGATAGCCGATTTATTAAAGATCTCTTTTAGTACTGTTGAAACTCATAAGAAAAATATTAGAAAGAAACTTAACCTAACCGGAAAGTCCGTTAACCTAAAGGTTTTCCTAGAAGAATTAAGCCTCTAACTGAGCCTGGCTTTGGGCCATATCTATTCTTTCTTCAACTTCTTCTTTAGCTAAGTAGTAATCAAGTGTTTCACCCATATCTTTGATAATGGCCTCTTTTAAAACTTCCCTATCAATCCCAAGCACACTGCTTAATTTATAAAGAGACTTAAGGGGGGTTGAGCACAGACCTCGTTCAATATTGCTTATGAACTGACCGTTCTTGTATCCCATGGCATAAGAGAGCTCACTCTGAGAATAACCCTTGGGGTGGTTTTGCCTGGCGTCTTTAACTAGCTGAGCGATATTTCCGAAATGTTTCATGTTTAACTCCTTTGAATCCATAATAATTCAAATATGTTTAGATATGTGAGGAGCAATCGGGTATTAATCGGGGAAATATCGGGTATTAAAAATACCTGAAAACTGCTAAATACTGAAAATTAGATTTATTTAGGCCACAGATTCTGGTGCTTAGAAAGAGGCCTAGTACGTGAAAATGCCTTTAATAACGTGCCCTAGCGCAGGAATAGATCACTTCTTTGTTTCGTAGCTTGAATAAAGAAGCATTTCCTTCCACTTCAAAAAGAACCTCTCCCTCTCTTTTAACCTGCTCTTTAAAAGGACCTTTCATGCGAAACTCTTTAGTCTTAAAAAGAACATCTCCCGTTTTAAGCAATTGGTAACTCCCATACCAAAGGGATTGAATCTTCTTTTCTTTTTCTAAGTGAGAAAACTTAAAGTTTGCGCCCTTAAAGGCGAGGCTCATCTTTGAACTTTTCTTATTGGTTTTCACATTACAAAGATAGGAATTGTTCTTGAAGATATCCTTATGAACCTTTCCTTGCATGGCCTCTTGCATGGCCTTGTTGGCCTTAGCAGTCGGTGCAAATAAAAGTAGGAACGTGGTTACTTTTCGCGTGATCAATTACTTACCTCTCTAATATTTGAAATTACTTTGTATTTTCAATAAAAACTATGATTCATCATAATAAATCCTATCTTAAGAAAAGAATCGAATATTACGATCTTAAATGCATTACGAAAAGTAACCAGGTACCAACTACTTCGCGCAGCGCAATTTACTAAACAAAGGCCTTAGCTTATACCTACTTATCTCACTTTTTTGGAAGACTTATGGAACAAAATGCCAAGCGCGCAACCTTCGCTATTATCTCTCACCCCGATGCGGGTAAAACGACCATGACCGAGAAGCTCCTTTGGTTTGGGCAAGTTATTCGAGAGGCCGGGATGGTTAAGTCTAAACAAGGTAACTACGCCAAGAGTGATTGGATGGAGATGGAAAAAGAGCGTGGGATCTCTATTACTTCCTCTGTCATGAGTTTTCCCTACGCCAAAAGGGCCATGCACCTTCTTGATACTCCCGGGCATAAGGATTTCTCTGAAGATACTTATAGAACCTTAACGGCGGTTGAGTCAGTTCTTATGATGATCGATTCAGCTAAGGGCGTGGAAGAGCAAACCAAGAAATTAATGGAAGTTTGCCGCATGCGCGACACTCCTATTATCACTTTTATGAATAAGTTTGACCGAGACTCCCTAGATGCCTTTGAGCTCCTTGAGAACGTTGAAGAGAACTGCTCTATTCAATGCGTGCCTATGACCTGGCCCATCGGAGACGGTGTTGATTTTAAAGGCGTTTACGATATTAGAAATAAAACCATTCAAGTCTTTGAAGATAAAAATGATCCAAATAACCCAAAGGTTATTGACGCTAGTGACTTAAGCTCACAAACCATTATCGACTTTATTGGAGAGACTCTCCAAGAGAAATTGATCAATGACCTTGAGATGATCGATGGTCTTATCCCTGAATTTGATGAAGAAGAATTCTTAGCAGGCATCATGACACCGGTCTTTTTTGGATCGGCCCTTAATAACTTTGGGGTTAAAGAAGTTCTAGATTCCATTGCCGCCAATGCGCCAGGACCTTTATCAAAAGAAGTTAAGCTTCCCCCTTATGATGAATCAGCTGAGACTCGAACAGTGGAGCCTAAGGAGCCTAAGTTTAGTGGTTTTATCTTTAAGATTCAGGCCAATATGGATAAGCGCCATAGAGACCGCGTGGCCTTTATGAGGGTTTGCTCAGGGAAGTTTGTTCGAGGTCAAAAGATTCATCATGTTCGTTCCGGAAAAGATATTAAGATTCCATCCCCCTTAATGTTTCAGGCCCAAGATAGAGAGATCACTGAATACGCTCTTCCAGGAGATATTATTGGTCTTCACGATACAGGAAAGTTTCAAATAGGTGACACCTTTACTGAAGGTGAGCAAATTCAAATAACAGGCATCCCCTCTTTTGCCCCAGAGATCTTTAATAAGGTTCTCTTAAAAGATCCTATGAAAGGTAAGCAGTTAGACAAGGGACTTCAACAACTATCTGAAGAAGGAACAGTTCAGCTTTTTACAAGGCATACAATCAATGAAAAGATTCTTGGTGCCGTAGGAATGCTTCAGTTTGAAGTCGTTAAGGCCCGCCTTGAAGATGAATACAATGTCCAAGGGGCCTATGAGCATTACCCCTTTATAGGAATCCGCTGGCTTCAATTTAAGAATGAAAAACAAAAAGATTCTTTCATCTCTTCAAATGGGTCAAATATTTGTTACGACGGAAAAGGAAGGGTTTGTTTTTCTGTTCGTTCAGAATGGGATCTAAAGCTAGCCATGGAAAAGAACGAAGAAGTTAAGTTTTATAAAAACTCAGATTATAGAGATTAGTCAGTCAAGATACGAAAGAGGTTCTCTCCGTCCTGGGAGAAATTATCCGCCGCATGACTTAGGCATTGATTAAACCAAAGATCAGGAATGATCTTTAAAATGCCTGAGACCGCTTTAGTAAAGCGCTCCCTCTCTGCAGCAGAGAGGTTAAGCCTATAAAGATTCGTTGGGGCAAAGCCCGCTAGGTAGAAGACATCATCAAGATCAATTTCCGTTAGCATTGAGTATTGATAAATAATAGTGCCGATATTGACAGGGGAAAGAGTTAAGCTAAGACCTCCAGTCAATCCAATGGCATCACAACTAGAGATACTCTTATCAAGCTCAGCCACCACCATTTTAAACTGACGAAGATCCATGGCGTAGGTTTCTTCCATTATGAGGATGAACTTTAAGAAGCTTTTGATATGATGTGCTAGGGGTTTAAGATTTAAGGTCTTATCTATTCCGTCTTCTTGAGTAAAGCTCTTAAACTCATCAAAGGAGTTATTAAATTCACTCAGAACTTCTTTTTCCCCAAGACTTAATGCAATCATCTTTGAGATAATCAAATAGGAAAACTGATCTGAGGGATTCATCCCTAGCCTTGCCATTAACTCAAAACTTTTAGTGCTAAATAAACTGGTCTCAGCAGCTAATCTAAAGAGATCAAGTTTCCCTGCTTTTTTCTCTCTTGCCATGGCCTCCAAAAACTCAGAGAGTCCTAGACCTAAGGCATAATTTGCGCCTACATTAAAAGGAAGTCCAATGGCCTCTCCGCTAACACCGGCCGTAAAGCTAAGAAACTTTCCTTGGTAATCCTCATTATCCTTGCAGCCTAAAGTCTTAAAGACTCCAAGGTCTACTGAAAGACCAATATCAGTTTGCGCCGTAATTCCAGGGGCGCAAAACAAGGCCATCTTCCTATTATGAATCACGGCCTCTACTTGTAGGGTTCCACCAATTCCTAAAAGAGCACTCCCACTAGCACTAACCCCTACTCCGTGCATGCCATTTATCGATTTATCTTTAACAAAACCAAGAGCATCTCTTAGCTTTAAGAATGATTTCTTAATAAGATAAACAGTTTGCCAGACTCTCTTTATGTCCTTCGCGCTTAAGTCTAAAAAGGGAATGGAGAGGTTGTTTAAAAGAGTATTTTCACTAACCTCATTTAAAGATTCATCCGTGTTTAGATTACTGACTAATTGGCTAAATCTTTTTGTCGATTCCGCACTTCCATGTTTTTGACTACAGGTAAGGCTTCTTCTGGCAAAGCAGTCGTTATAAAGAATATGTACCTTGTTCTTTCTATTTAAGTACTTGTACTGAAGTTCAAAGAAGCCTTTTTTAATCTTAGTGTAGGGATGCTTTTGGCTGCAATGCCTTCTCACTTCTTCAAAACAAGTTCCGGCCATTTTAGCTGAGGCAAAGCGGCGACCTTTGTTATGAGAACAGGCGTTTATAAAGATTAAAAGAGGAATAATAAGAATAAGTTTTCTCACCCTATTCTTATCGGAAAATGAAGTTTATTTTAAAGGAAGGTGATAAAACCTGCCAAGATCGTTCAAGTACTTTTGAGTGATCATTCCATAACCTGGCATTGACTCTCCATTAAACTCAAAATCACGCCCAAAGCCCTTAACACCCCAAGAATTCTTAAAGTAATAAACGCCTTTATAAGTCGTGCTCTTCCATGTGCCATCATCCATTAAGAGCCTAGAGGTAATTGTCTTATTATCATCAAAACCTACGATAACAACAGAGTGACCACCTCCTCTTTCATCACAGATCCGGCGGTCTTTTGAGCCTACTTCAGGAAAGCCTACGATGCCTTTATACCAAAGGGATTTATCTCGTTTTTGTATCTCAAACTTATCTGTCTTTGAATGATTCCAAGAGCCGTAGTAAAGCTTCATTCCTGCAATGACGGGTATGCCCTTTAATAAGAGCTTCTTAGCTTGGCTCATCTCTATCTGATAACTCTTGGCCTTAGTGATCCTCTTTCTTAGATTCATATCATTCATAAAGGCTTTTGCGTCTTCTCTGATATGATAGAAGTCTTCATCAATGGATAGTACATAGTTATCTTCAGCGCGAAGAAGTTCAGGGTTTTGATGACCCCATAAACAACTTAGAAGCTTATCCCCTGATAAAGTTCCACAGCGAGACTTGGCCAGAGGGCTTGAATCAAGTGAGGTCCACTTCTCGCCTATATAAGGCCACTTCTTTTCTGTAGTCATGCCAAAGAAGCGAAGCTTTTTTATATTTCTATTAACCGTTGAGCCCTCATCATTTTGATTACTCATGGCCAAGTACTCTAGCCATTCTTCAGAAAGATCTATGTCCTTAGAAGCTAGCCCTTTTTTAATCAAGAGCGCTTCAAGAAGGGCCGTTGTTGAGAAGATGGTACAAGTTCCTCGGCTCTTTTGGCTTTTTACATCTGTCATATAACTCATGATCTTTTGCGTATCAGAGCTTGAGATCGCGGCAAAAGAAGGAGTGGAGATAA
This sequence comes from Sulfitobacter sp., assembly GCA_047630275.1. Taxonomy (GTDB): domain Bacteria; phylum Bdellovibrionota; class Bacteriovoracia; order Bacteriovoracales; family Bacteriovoracaceae. The sequence goes on from JBLHVN010000001.1 coordinate 1,880,624, forward strand.
ATAAAATCAGTAAGATAAAGAGTGAATTTTTCATAAAGAGTATTGGAACCTGTTCTTTACTGATTTGCACGACACAAATGGTCGGCCTTTAGGGAAGAATTTGCTGAATACCACCTATAATCTGCTTCTTATACAATAGGGCTAAGCCCTGCTGAAAAAAATTCAGAAATGCGGTAAGATTGTTAGTAATAATAAGTACACAAACCAAGGAAGGATTATGTACCAGTGCCTAAAGGTAGAAAGCAGACCAAATCGTAATGACACAAAACCAAGTTCACTAAGAAGTGAAGGATGGATTCCTGGTGTTATCTTCGGAAAGGGAATTGAATCAGTTTCTCTTAAAGTTAAAGCAGGAGATCTCAAGAAGTTTCTTCATCATTCAGGATCAGTCTTTGAAATTGAAGTAGCTGGAAAAAAACATCTTTGCAACCTAGATGATCTTCAAAAAGATGCTCTTGGAAGTCAAATGATGCATGTTTCTTTTCATAAGCTAAAAGCTGGTCAAAAAACAACAGTTAGCGTTCCAATCCATTATGTTGGAGAAGCACCAGGTGTTAAAAATGGTGGAGTTCTTAACTTAATGGTTGATCATATTGACGTAGAAGGACTCCCTAAAGATATTCCTGAGTTTGTAGAAGTAGACCTAAGTTCAGTTGAGCTTAATGGACAGATTCACCTTGGTGACGTCCCTACTCCTAATGGTTGTGCTTGGACAATTGATCCAGAAACTAACCTACTAAGCTGTCACGCTCCTAAAGTTGTTGTTGAAGAACCAGCAGAAACTACTGAAGAGACAGTTGAAGCTACTTCTGAAGAAACTTCAGAGGAAACTGAAGTTAAAGAAGCTTCTTAAACATCCAAAACATTCAATACTAAAAAAGGGCTCCATACGGAGCCCCTTTTTTTTTCTAAAAATTTAAAAGTCTTGTTTAAATAAACGGACCAACCGCATCTAAACAACTATCTGTTCTCTTAAAATGCCCAGGCACAACTCGGTCTGGAACGATGCTATCTCTAACAGCGTCTGATTGCTCAATAGCGCGAATCCTCTCCTCGTGAGTCATCGTGTTTTGACTATCAGCAGGTCCTGGACTCCAGTGGCGTCCCTCAGATCCAATAGGTTCAGATCTTGAACTAACCGCTTGCCCCCAAGCTGGTTGTTTTGGGTGAAGAGTTAGTTTTGATTCTAGCGATTCAAAGAAGATTGATCTTGTCGCTAGATCAGTATCACTAATCCCTTCAGCTACCGCTGGACGGTAATCATCAACACTTAAGCCTAGATCATCACAAAGCTTCTGAAGATCTGAATAGGCCTTGTCTGTATTACCAAGGTAGTCCTCATGCTTAACCTTTTGAACAGTTCCAGAGAGCTCTCCGTCTTCATTTAAGGCCTTAGAAAGCATGGCCTTCACGAGTCTAATCTGAAGAGCAGATTCTGCTGCGTCTCTTGGAGCATTGAACATTCTAAACTCTGCCTTTCTAATCCTAGGGTCAACTCTAAATTGACGACGCCATGGATCTGTAGGCGACTTAATATCAAAGTCTTCCGTAATAAATTCTTCAGGAATCACATCTTGAAAGTAAGATGACATCTCAAGTTGAATATAACGAGACTTACGTCCGTAACGAGTATTGAAGTATTGCTCGTTATAGAGAAGCTTCTTCAACTCTTCTTCAGTTCCTGTAAAGTTCTTAAGCTTTTGTGAAAGGTTAGAACTGATATCAATTGGCTCACCAGCCTTAAGCCTATTCACGTGTTGGAACATTAAGGCAATAATACCTCTATGCTCGTGAAAGATAGACATAAAACGCGCTAGCTCTTTAGGTTTCCCATCAAAAGCTGCAAGGTCAATATTGATATGCCCACCACCACTCATAATATTTGGCATAATATTATTCTTGGCCATGGCCTTAAAGACGGCGTCCATCTCTTCAGGTTCAGGAACAAACTTAGGAGTAGGGATTTCAATTGAACCAGCACGGGCCGAACCTTCAATCACATCACCATTTGAATCATAAGAGCGCCCAATACCGTCCCATTCAACAATCCACTTTCTGTTCTGAGTATCTCTGACTTCATAAGCAAGCTCTAAACCATGCCCATGTCCATCAGCGTCTACAATCTTCGCGGGCTCTACATCAGAGCCTAGCTCTTCAGCTAAGTCTTTAGCGACTGATCTGATAAGAGACTCACGTTCAACCATATTGAGGTCAATATTCGTAGAAAGCCAGGCCTTGTTACCGTCAGCTAGTTTATCTGCTGTAAAGTTAGCATCAAGTCTTAAAGGAAGTCGACCAGAGTACTCAATACCGAGATCAATATTGTTAACGTCAACCGCTCCTGCAACAAGAGGTCTTCCCTCTGGCGCATTAAAGTGAAGAAGATCTGCCGTTAAGTCCATTCCTCTTTTTGGCTTAAGGTACTGACGAAGCTCTTGACCTAAGTTTGAAGACTTTGTCCATCTTCTCATAAGCTCACGGCCCACAACTTCGTGGTCAGATTCAATCTCCGCTGCTTGAAGAATAAAGTCTTTAGTGATGGACTTTAAGATCTGACGCTTTGGGTTTCCAATAAAAGGATTGTTCTCATCAATCCAGTTCCAAAAGGGAAGCTGAAAAGTTGACTTGATATTTGCTGTCTGAAGATTATCAAGTGCCTTCTGGGCAATCTCTTCGCTTACACCAAATTTCTCGGCAAGCCCGCTTGCTGTAGGAGCTTGACCACTATTAAGGGTCCAAGAACCAACGTCTGCGATACCTGAGAAATCATTCGTTGCCACTCTAGAGGCTAGAACAGTTTGATAAAACCTTGCGGCCTTAATATCTTTTGTCCCTGCTCTAAACTCTACGGCTCGGGTGTTAGCTCCATACTTTTCAGCATGACCCCACTGACTTTCATCTTCAAGACGAATCACACCACGCCCTGTAGCAAGACTAGCAAGAGCAGAGTCGCTTTGAACTGACTTATAATTAGCCTTTTCAATCCCAGTCTTACCTTGAATCCCGTCTACAACGATTAATGCCTGAATGGCTTTATAAACTTCTGAGAGCTTAGCTTCGTTTAACTCAGGATGCTTAATAAAAACCATTCTTTGATGCCCAGGAGCTTGAAAAAGTTTCCCAGCATTCTTCAGGCTTTGTCTAAACCAAGCCACGAACTCTTCAAATTCACCATAGGTTTTCTGTGGTAGAAAGTTGATTTCCCAACCACCACCAACACCACCGCCGTGACCGTGAGAGTTTGCAATATACTTCTCCGGTAAACCAAAATTTGGAACCCATGAAGTATAGCTTGCTGCTTTTTTGATATTGTTACTGCTATCTAAACCAGGAAGCTGCCCCTTAAAGAGTTTAGATTGAATAGAAGGCTTAACAAATGTCATCGGTTTCCCATCAGTCATCTCTAGCCATTTAGCAAATTTTTCTTCTAAAACGGAAAGCTCTGCTGTTTTATAATCAACACCTCTTAGTTCATCAAGATTGATAATCTTTGAGTCCCCATTGATGTCTTTAACATCAGAAGCAAGGTCGACCTTTACGCCTTCTTCGGTTTTAAAAGTTCTATAGCCGTTGGCATTTTTCATATAGTTATCTAAAAAATCAGAAAGAAATTCTTTTCTTTTAGATTCATCTAAACCATTGACCATATACTGAAATCTATCACTCGGTGGCCCCATAACTCTGGTGATCAAAGCAGAGGAAGCTTCTTTTTCTGCCCCCCAGGACACCCCAGCACCTTCAGTAATACCTGATTGTGCCATATCCCCATTGACCATAATGGCCTTAGCATTAAAGCTCGTAGCAGCTTCTTGAAGCTCAGAGTAGATATCAAAAGCTGATCTTGCTCCTTCACCTTCATCGGCAACGCCACGTGCACCTTTTTGCGTACAACCAACTGTTAAACTTAACGCCAACACAGAAGCGATAACGGTATTCAAATTAAAGTATTTTTGAAAAATTGTTTTTTTCATACCTCACCCCCCTTATTGGAAAAAACAGCGCTTAGCTTTTAATGAATCAATTCTTGATGTCATATTCGCGTCGTCGCCTGCTTTTTTGGTTAATACTTTATAAAAGGCCTCTTTCTTAGAGATCTTGCTCTTTTTAGACTCTTGACTGACTTCCTTTAATAAGACTGTCCAGCCTTCAAGTTCAGATTGAGAAGCATCATCAGCAAAGAGTTTCCAAAGCTTATGTGGATTGCTTTCATCCACTAGCTTAACTCCTTTACTAGTTGTCGAGATCTCTTTAACAGCAGCAATAAATTCTTTTTGCGCTTTAGATCCATACTTCTCTAGTCCTAAAAATAAAGCTAAAGACCTCTCTTCTTCAGAGGACACAAGCTTATCAAAGTTCTTTCCAGTTCCACCAAAGCGCTTCATCTCTCTTGAGACATACTTACTTAGTGAAGTTGGGTCTTGAGGAAGAACTGAAGTCAGAACTTGTCTTGATTGCTTATTTTCAACCAACTCCATTGTAAACTTGAAGCCATTCTTAGAAAGGTTTTCACTCACGCATTGAGCGCAGGCTAAAACAGAACTAGACTTTAAACCATAACGGTTAGCTAGATAGATGAGGTTGTTAACTGCATCGACAAAGTCGCCTTTAGTTAACTCTCCCCCCTTCTTATTTAAGAGAGTCTTTAGCTCCCTAACAATCCTTCCATCTTTACCTTTTGAAGGAAGTCCCGCTAAGGCCTTTCCGAGCTGCCTTTTAGTTGGTAGTGTTGATCCACCGTAAAGGGCTATCAATGAATTCTTAACAGACCTCTTTACATGTGATGCAGCTTGACCGCGGATCCCACTCTTAGATAGAGCAGATGCGACACCAGCATCACTAATGATCATATCAACTAAGTACTTGGCTCCAGAGCCGATGCTTTTATTGCGATCGGAATCTTCAGCAAAAGCCGGAGAGGCGAAGGCGATGAGCCTCCAGATGGCGACGAACGCCAAAAACTTTCTCATATTACGTCCCTTTGTTTGGTTCTCTCACAAACCGGTTTATCGTTCTCAAAAATGAGGGTACTCGTCTTCTCATCGGGAACTGATACATATACTTGAGTATTTTATTTCATTAGTATCTAAATACAGATAGTTAACGCGCCAAATCGTGCCATTATCCGCATCATTTGATCCACTACTAACCTACTTTTTTAAAGGAATATTCGTGAAAGGAATCACTCTAGTTTTAAGCCTTATGGCCCTTATTCAATTCTCATTCGCTGATGAGGTTGAATCCCACCTTATTGAAGGAATAAAGTATTCAGATGATAAAACTGAATCGGTTTCCTCAAAAGCCATCATTCCTAATAACTCTAGTTTTGATGGGGGTTTTAACGACCTCGTGCCTTTTGTTATAGGTGCTCCTTACCAAGACAACGCAGGCTCTTGTTTGTTCATGAGCCACACTGGTGCTCTTGAGGTTCTCATGAGTAAGAAACGTGCTCAAAAGACAAACCTCTCAGAAAGATATTTTATGAATCTTCAAAAAGCTTCTATCGGAGATCATTTAATTGAGAACTGGCGAACTGATACAATTGAACGCATCAACACAACGGGAATGAGTTACAGAAACAGAGACTTCCCTTTTACAAAGGGTTGGTACAAGAGCGTTAATGGAAAGAGAGTCAAGGCCCGCGAGGAAGACCAAGGAGCATTTTACGGAACTCGCTACAATTGGATCGTTGAGTTAACTTCACTAAATTCACTCCCATCAATTAAGATTCCAAAGCTTAAACGTGACGTAATCTTTGCAGACCCTTCGAAGAATCAGTGGAATGTAGGGACCGCTCCTAAAAACATTACGTCTAAAGTTAAAGCCGCCCTTAAAAAAAATAAGGCTCCTGTTGTTGTCATCTATAATCATGTTGGCTTCTGGCATGCTACCCTAGTTGTAGGGTTTAATGATTTTGCCAGCACAGAGTCTTGTCCTTTTGTAAGTAAATTCGAAGAGAAGATGAATAAAAGAGCTGATGAAATCGTTGAAGAGGCAAATCAAGCGAGCGAAGAGTCTAGTAAAGCTAAGCTTTTAAGAAAAGCTAAGAACTTTAGAAGACGTGGAGCAAGTGTTCAAAAAAGTTATCTTAAAGATGGCGGCTGTAAGCCCCGTGGAGTCTTCTACGTAAGAGATAGTATCTATCCTAATAAAGAACAACCCCTTTATGATTACGACCCTAAGACTAAAGGAGAAGAGGAGCACCTAAACGCCCCTATCATCCTTCGTGAGTACGCTTGGCTAGAGCAACTTTCTAACCACGCTATTCAAATTAGGTTTGAGTAGATGTCTGCCATCCTCGGCAGATTAAAGAAGAACTATAAGCATTTAAAGAAATGGGCCTCTAAGAATAATATTGAGGCCTATAGGATCTATGATAAGGATATTCCTGATTATCCCTATATCATTGACATCTACAAAGACTGCGCTGTCATATGGCACAGGCTTAAAGACATCGATCAAGACCCTAAGAAAAACGACCATAAAACTGAATTGATAGACTCACTTATCGAATTAGGCTTTGATAGAGAAAATCAATTTCACAAAGAAAGGATGCGCCAAAAAGGAAACACTCAATACGTAAAAGTAAATGCCATTGAAGAGAAAATGATCATTAAAGAAGGTCCTCTTCAATTTGTCGTCAACTTAAGTGATTTTCTCGATACTGGTCTCTTTTTAGACCATAGACCACTTCGCACAAAACTTACGGGTCTTGATGAAGGAATGAGTCTTTTAAACCTCTTTAGTTATACCTGCTCATTAGGAGTAGCTGCGGCCTTTTCTGGGGTTAAGACAACCAATGTTGACCTCTCTGCTAAGTATCTTGATTGGGGTCGGTCTAATTACAAGATCAACGATATAGACTCAAATCAGCATGTCTTTATTGCTGCTGATATTCTAGAGTTTATTAAGACTCATACTTATACCTATGATGTGATTCTTCTAGACCCGCCAACTTTTAGTAACTCTAAAAAGATGGAGCAAGACTGGGACGTTCAAAAAGACCATGGCTGGATGATTAGAAAGGTAGCCAAATGCTTAAACCCTGGTGGGTTTATCCTTTTTAGTAATAATAAAAGAGGTTTCAAGATCAACGTTGAAGAATTAGAAGATTTTGACATTGAAGACCTTCAAGGCAGCTCTATCCCAGATGACTTTAGAGATAAAAAGATCCATCAAAGCTTTATGATTACCAGGAAGGCTTAATGCTTGGGCTAGAACTATGGATCTGGATTGTTTTAGGGATAAGCGCAGTTCTTACGAGCATCATCTCGGCAGTTGCTGGCATGGCCGGGGGGATTGTTCTTTTATCAATCATGACCCTCTTTCTGCCTTTTCCAATTCTTATTCCAATTCATGGTGTTATACAATTAATTAGTAATTCAACAAGGGCCTGGTTCTTAAGGGCCAATATTAATTGGCAAATCTTTAAATGGTTCTGCCTAGGTCTTCCTTTAGGGGCTTTTCTCTCTATTCAAATTATTAAGTCTCTAGAGTCAAATACTATCCCTCTTCTTCTCATTGCTGCCCTTATCTTCTACGCTGTCTTTAAACCAAAGAAACTCCCTAGCCTTATGATCCCTCTTCCTGCTTTTATCTTGATAGGCTTTGGGGTTGGGTTCTTAGGGCCTTTAATTGGGGCAACAGGTCCTTTTATGGCGCCCTTTTTCTTAAGGGATGATTTTAACAAAGAGCAGATCATCGCTACTAAAAGTAGCGTTCAAGTTATGGGTCACTTGATAAAGCTTCCTGCCTTTTTATATTTAGGATTTGATTATCTTCATTATAGTGCCCCCATTATAGGGCTTACGATTTGTGCCATTATTGGGACAAAACTTGGGATCATGTTACTGCATAAGGTGGATGAAAAACTCTTTAAGATAATCTTTAAAACGGCCCTTTTAGCAGCTGGTTTTAGAATCCTCTATAAAGTTTTTACTTCAATGAATTAAAACTAAAGATAAAGGCGTTTTCTGAATAACTATCATCAAAGTAGAGTTGCCCCTTAAACTTCTTAGCTATATTAAAACTAGAATTCATTCCCATCCCTAAGATTCCGCCGTCAATATTAGTTGAAAAGGTTTGATAGAACATCTGCGATTGAACTTTCTCTGAAAGCTTCTCGCCATAGTCTTTAATCACAAGTTCAATAAACCCTCCAGCCTCTCGAAAGCTAAGGTTTACCTCAGGGTGTTCCATACTTCTCATATGAGAAATACTTTTTGAGATCACATTCACGATGGCCTGAACGCAAAGAGAAAAGTTAACTTCAATATCTTGAGATCCCATTGGATCAAAGCTTATCTTAGCCTTGAAATCATCCTGTTCGTTTTTGACAAGGTGGATTGCTTTGTCGACAAGAGAAGAGAAAGGAATAACTTCAAGTGGAAGAGTTAAGTTTTCTTTAGAGTAAGTAAGAAGGTTTGTAACAATTTTATTGATGCGTTCACTAGATTTTTTTATGGCATCAATATCTTTAGAAAGGTCAGAGTATTCTGATTGCCCATGGTTCTTCTTAATCTTTTTAGAATAACCGTCAATGATCATTAAGGGGTTGTTGATTTCATAGGCCACAGATTGAGCAATCTCTGAAATATTATAAAGCATCGAGATCTCAGCGGAGATGTCCTTATCTTCTAAATTCTGGCTTTTGTTTTTTTCACTCATTTAACATTAATAATAACAAAATGAGTTATATTAGGAAACCTTTCGCTTAAGCTTATGCTCATCTACCTGAGTGTTACCATCGGCTTTGAGAGCACTCTTATAGAGGTCAATATGAGAATCTATCATTTTATTAAAGGTATAGAGCTGATCAAACCTCTCTTTGCCAGCTTTTCCCATCTTAATACTCAGGTCTTTATTTTGAAAGAGCATCTCCATCGCTTTTGAGAGTTGATCACTATCACTAGGATTAACTAAGAGGCTGGTCTTTCCTTTTTCTCCTACAAGAGGAACGCCAGAGCTTAGGTTTGTAGCGATGACGGCCTTAGAGCAATACATGGCCTCTAGCTGAACTATTCCAAAGTTCTCGTTAGAGCTGATTGATGGAAGAACAAAGAACTCACTCGCATAAAAGTATGACCAAAACTCTTCAAGATCTTCTACCCTGCCAAGAATTTTAATCTTATGCTGAAGGCCTAATTTACTTACTAGGCTTCTTAACTTTTCATTTTCAGGTCCTTTACCCACAATTAAAACTGAGCCTGAGATATGCTGGCTGGCCTTAATTAAAACATCAAGACCTTTATAACCAACCAGCCTTCCTACGAACAAAGCGAAGCTTCCGTACTTTGACTTTAAGGCAGCTACCTTTTCTTCTAATTCAGAAGGCTCTGGCATATTGCAAGTCTTTAAACCAAAGGGAATAATCTCACATTTTTCTTCAAACTCAGGAAGGATATCTGAACAACTAATATGATTGGTTGTAGGAACAATAATCTTATCGGCCCGCTCTAAGATTCTTCTTTGTAAGGGCCTATAAAAAGGCAGAAGAAACTTTTGTCTAATGACATCAGAGTGATACGTCACCAAAAGAGGCTTATTCTTAGGTATAAACAAAGAAGCTAGTTCTGCTAAGGGATTAGGATAATGCAGATGAATAACATCATACTTACTTGCCATAAAGATAAGTTTAAAAAAAAGAGTTGGGTTTAGGCTTTGAGAAAACAAAGTCCCAAGTCTTGAGAGCTTTGTCACCTTAACTTTATTAATGATTTCAGTGCGGCCCTTAAGGCCCGTTTCACTACAGAGAACATCTACATCTTGTTTTGATGAGGCAAGCCCTTCACAGAGATCTTGAACAACTGATTCCATTCCACCCTTAAAGGGATAATAGTATTTACCTATATGCAAGATCTTCAAACTTAGGCCTCCATGCCTAACTAGCCTAAAACTAGTTACCTTAAACTTATCGGCTCAGCTTCCAAAAATTTGACCAACAAGTGTTAAATTTTTAGACAATTTTCCTTAAACAACTATACATATTTCAGTCACTTAGAGGTCTAATGATGGCCTCTCACATGCAATAAGGTACTTGATGAAATGGATCAGTATTATATCCCTATTCTTTAGCCTCAATTCTTACTCAGCTCCAAGAGAGAAAGAGTGGCGGATTGTTATTGAGAATAAGTACAAGAGAAGTAAAAAGATCTGGGGAACCTATGGACTAACCAGTGAGAAGTCTTCGATTACAAATAAGAAAAGATCAGTAAGTCATAAAATAAACCCTGAAGCTAATATGATGCTTAAAGGCGGAAAGATGGTCATGATCCATCCTACTAGCATGAAAGGAAAGACAAGTTACAAAGTGAAATCATTTCCCTATAAGAGAAAGAAAGGAAAGGCCTATAAGATTGAACTCACAAATAATAAAGAGCAGTTTTTGGCCATTTATAAAGAAAGAATTGTTTCCATTTTAATGAAGAATAAGATCAACTCAGACTTAGTCGATTGGAATTCCCTAGAAGTTGAATCAATGAACTGTTTTTCTAAGAAGGTGAACTTTAACTGCAAGATTCCCCTTCTTATAAAAGTAAGACCTAATAGCTAAAGCCTAAACACTCTACATTAACTGCCCCTGATCCTTTAACCACTTCTCCAATCACCCAAGATGATTTCTTATCTAAGAGGCTTAAAACCTCATCAGGCTTATCAGTTGATAGGACAATCCCCATTCCCATATTAAAGGTTCTATAGAGCTCTTTATCTTCAAGATTCGACCTCTTCTTTAAAATGCTAAAGATTGGTGATATATCATCAAGTCCCGGAAGAGAATGAATCTTATAATCAAAGTTCTTATTTACCCGAGCAATATTTGTAAGCCCACCACCAGTGATATGAGCAGCTGAACTGATGAGTCCCTTTTCAATCAAAGGTCTTAGTTCTTCTTCATAGATCTTCGTAGGAGTCAGGGCCATCTCTAAAAGATCCTTTTCATCATCACCAATAAGCTTTCTTAATAAAGAAAAGCCATTACTATGAGCGCCACTGGAGGCCAATGCGATAAGGGTATGCCCTTCTTTAACTTTATCTCCACCTAAGAGGTCCTTTTTATAAACTTCACCGACACAAAAACCAGCCAGGTCATATTCACCATCACTATACATACCAGGCATCTCTGCTGTTTCGCCTCCGATCAAGGCAGCTTTTGACTGGAGACAACCCTCTACCACTCCTTCAACTATAGAAGCGGCAGCTTCAACATCTAAGCTTCCTGTTGCTAAATAGTCCATAAAGAACAGAGGCTTTGCCCCGGTACAAAGAACGTCATTTGTACACATGGCCACTAAATCAATTCCAACAGTATTATGAACCCCAAGCTTTTGGGCCAGCATTAACTTTGTCCCTACCCCATCGGTTCCCGCGGCGAGGATCCTGTCTTCACCCATATCATAAAGACAAGCAAAGCCCCCTACTCCTTCTAGGACCCGGGACCCGTAGGTCTTTTTTACTTTTGACTTTATCTTTTCAACAAAAGCGTCACCTTTTTCAATGTCTACGCCTGCGTCTTTGTAATCCATAACTACCTCTTTAGTGCCTAAAATGCCTACGACCTGTAAAGGCCATGGTTACGCCAAGCTCATTGGCCCTAGAAATAACTTCTTCATCTCTAATGCTTCCCCCTGGTTGAACAATATTTAAGATGCCTTTCTCTGAAGCCGCTTCCACGGTGTCTTGAAAAGGAAAGAAAGCATCAGAGATTAAAACAGCTTCACCAAGTTTAGTATGACCATTATCAAGGGCCTTCTCTGTAGCTTGAGTAAGGCTTATAAGTCGGTTAGGATTTCCCATACCCGCTCCAATGAGCGACAGACCGTTGTCCATTTCTTTAACCAAAGCGATAGCATTGCTTCTTAAATGTTTACCGATGTAAATTCCAAACTGAGCTAAGGGGATCTTATCTTGTGAGAATTTCTTTTCTGTCATTGATTGAAATTCTAAATCCACTCCAAGGTCTTCGTTTTGAACAACCCAACCACCACTGATGCTTCTTACCATCATCTCAGAGCGCTCAGGAGATAACATACCAGATTTTAAAAGACGAAGATTCTTCTTCTTGTTAAAGACTTCAAGGGCATCTGAGGAGAACTCAGGGGCAATAATAACTTCGACAAATTTCGTGCTAAGCCAGTTTGCCACCTCTAGATTTACTGGCCTATTAAAACAAATAATGCTTCCAAAGGCGCTAATAGGATCTCCATCCCAGGCCATCTGTAGTGCTTCAAGAGGGTCTCTTCCCATAGAGGCTCCACAAGGATTTAAGTGTTTAACGACTGAGACGGCATACTTAAGATCATCATTACAAAGAGAGTGAAGGTCACTGGTGCATCTTAAAGCTGCATCAGCATCTAAGAGGTTATTATAGCTCATGGCCTTACCTTGAACGGGCTTAGCATGGGCCAGTCCCTCTTCAGCAAAGTTTTGATAAACCCAACCTCTTTGATGAGGGTTTTCACCGTATCTTAAAGGGCTTGAATTCTTAGCCGCAAGAGTAAGGGTTCTATTTTCAGCGCCAAATTCTTTTTCTAGAACATTGGCAATCATTCCATCATAGGCTGCTGTATGCCTAAAGGCGTCCATAGCAAAAGTCTTTCTAAGGCTAAGGTCCGTATGTCCATTAGAGTTCTCAATGGCTTCTAAAAGTAAATCATACTGCGCTACATTGGTGCATGTACAAACGGCTTCATGATTCTTAGCAGCGGCCCTGATCATTGTAGGTCCACCGATATCGATATTTTCGATTAGCTCATCAAACCCTCCCCCTCGTTTAACAACTTCATCAAACGGATAGAGGTTACAAACCACTAAATCGATGGGCTCAATCCCAAGTTCTGCCGCTTCCATAATATCTTTACTATGATTTCTTCTAAATAAAAGAGATGAGCCTATTTGAAAACTTAAGGTCTTCATCCTACCGGAGAAAGCCTCTGGATTCCCAGTGACTTTATCAACTGGTGTATAATCAATTCCTTTTTCATTAAGAAACTTTCCAGTACCACCGCTACTAATAATTTCCACACCTAATTTCTTTAAACCAAGACCTAGTCGTTCAAGTCCTTTTTTATCACTTACAGAGACAAGGGCGCGCTTGATCTTTCGAAGTTCACTCATAAGTTCTTTCCTTCTTTACTTTTGATATATTCAACTGAGTTTTTAAATATTTCATACCCCATCGAAAATTCAAGCGGGCTCTCACTTCCTTCAGGTGAAGTAGCTTTAAAGAGGTCTGCTTCAGGGTGAGGCATCAATCCAAAAACCAGACCTGAGTCATCACAAAGACCTGCAATATTTTTAAAAGAACCATTGATATCATTTTCATAAGAGAGGACAACTTGACCTTTCTTAACTAGGTCTGAATAAACTTCTTCTTGTTTTAAAACAATGCGCCCTTCACCGTGCCTAATAGGTAGAGAGAATTCTTTATTTAATCCTTTAACCCAAATGCAATTGTTCTCTTTATGGGGAATTAAACGGGCCCACTTATTGATAAAGGCCCCACTTGTATTAGGCGCAAGGCCAATCTGACGCTCGTTTGAAGAATCAAAGAGGCCTAGCTTTACTAAGACTTGAAACCCATTACAAATACCAATGATTGGCTTTTTATTTTTGATAAATTCTTTTATTTCATTTCCTAAGTGTTTTTTAAGTTTTAAAGAAAAGACATGACCGCTTCCAATCTCATCCCCATAGCTAAAGCCCCCTGGGATGGCCAGGATATCATAGTCATTTAGGGAAGAGGGTCTCTTAATTACTTCATTTAAAGTTTTGATTGTTGGGACTGCTCCTGCCTTTTCAAAGGCAAAGGCGGTTTCACGTTCACAATTGATTCCTTCGCCAGTTAAGACGAGAACTTTTGGTCCTAACATATAGGTGTCCTCCAAGATTCTTTAAGAGAATCTGTGCTTTTATTTATTAACACTCTGTTTTGAAAATCTATTCTAAGCATTGATTCACTTGTTACTTCTCCTAACAAAAGTGCCTCATCAAAAAGTGTTTCAAAACGATCTTTATCTTTGGGATCAACTGAAACGACAAACCTTCCTGGAGCTTCGTTAAAGAGCGCTTCAAGAGGATCAGAGTCCTTAGGAAGAGTAATATTCATACCAAGCTCTCCTCCAAAACAAGATTCACTAAGAGTTACGGCCATGCCGCCTTCGGAGATATCATGCAAGGATGAAAAAACTTTATCTTTATGCCCTTTATGAATCTTCTTATAAAGTTGAAAATTCTTTTCTAAATCAATACCAGGAAGAGTTGTCTCCTGTATCTGGGTTATCTCTAAGAATTCTGACCCTAGTAAACCTTTACCTATTCCCCCTAAAAGATAGAGCATATCTCCTTCTTTTTTTAGAGAGGTCTGTTTAGAAGAGTTGATATTTAATTTTCCAATAGCGCTTATAAGAAGAGTCGGAAGAACACTAACCTTAATGTCCTCTCCGTATCCATTTTTACCTCGAAAATCATTCTTCATAGAATCTTTTCCGCTAACGAGTGGAGAGCCGTAGGCTTCACAAATATCAGAGAGACCTTTACAGGCCCTAACCAGCTGAGCCAATTTATGATCACCATCAGTATTCTTTTCTTTATGATAGATAGGATCAGGCCAACAAAAATTATCTAAAAGACAAACCTGCTCTGGGTCGGCTCCACTTGAAACAATGTTCCTAAAGGCCTCGTCCACTGCAAACTGTGCCATGAGATAAGTATCATAAAGGCTAATTCTTGGAGCAATCCCGCAACCAATGGCAACAGCATTATCCATCTCACCCCCGTGAGGTCCAAGCCAGATCACTCCACTGTCGTTTGGGCCATTTCCGTTTTCTCCACCAAAGGGCTTAATATGAGTGGCCCCTCCTACTTCGTGGTCAAAGCGCCTAACGTATTCTTCTTTTGAAGCAATACTAGGTCTCTTTAAAACAGCTTCAAGGTGCTCTTCCATTTGGCTCTGATTGATAACTCCATTATATGGTACAGGAAGATCAACCTTGGCCCAGTTTTCTCTATTATAGAGCTCTCCATCCCATGAACTCTTTAAGTTCATCTGGGGAAGCCCATTGTGCAAGAAATCTAAATCAATCTTGGCACAGAGTTCATTTCCATAAAAAATATCTAAGCTTCCACTATCGGTAAACTCACCAATATCCGTGGCCTCCACTGAATACTCTAAAGCTAACTTTTCAAATTCGCGGGCACTAGAGGATTCAACACTAAAGGTCATCCTCTCCTGGCTCTCTGATATGAAAAGCTCATAAGGCTTTAGGCCAGGATATTTAGTAGGTGCCTTTTCTAAATTAACAATAGCTCCTCCAGGAAGTTCGGCCATTTCGCCCACACTACTGCTTAGGCCACCAGCTCCGTTATCTGTAACAGATGTAAAAAGACAACGATCACGGGCCTCCATCATAAAATCTAAGACTCGTTTTTGAGTAATGGGATCTCCAATTTGCACTGCTGTTGCTGGAGAATTTTCATCTAACTCCAAAGAACTAAAAGTAGCTCCGTGAATTCCATCGGCACCGATAGCGCCGCCTACCATATAGATACGATCCCCAGGTTTTTGTCCTTTTCCTTCTGTTGTTCTTCCATCTTTTAATCTTTGAGGCATAACCCCAACGGTTCCACAAAACACAAGGGGTTTGCCTGCATAATTATTATCAAAGAAAAAAGCTCCATTAACTGTAGGAACACCGCTTTTGTTGCCACCGTCCTCTACGCCTTTATGAACTCCTTCGATGGTTCTTCTCGGGGGCTTAGGGCCAACAGGAAGAGATTTTCCATGGTCGTGATCCCCAAGATTAGAAGGCGCGAAACAAAAGACGTCAGTATTAGCAATTGGCCTTGCCCCTAAACCGCATCCTAAGATATCTCTGTTTACCCCTAATATCCCCGTTAAAGCCCCGCCATAGGGGTCTAAGGCACTAGGGGAATTATGAGTTTCTGCTTTAAAACAAAGGTCAACATTCTTATCAAAACGAACAATACCAGCGTTGTCAGAAAAGACAGAGATAAGCCAATCAAGACCCCTATCCTTTTTAATCTTTTCTGTTGTGTCTTTGATGCATTCTTTAAATAAGCTATCAACCTTAAAGCTTCCAAGCTTTGGTCCATACTTTGGCTCTACGTTTTCTTTATATTCAATCTGGGCAGCAAAAATCTTATGCTTACAATGTTCAGACCAAGTTTGCGCCAAGACCTCAAGCTCAACATCAGTCGGACAGCTAGGAAGCCCCGCTTCAATTCTATCCTTAGCAACTTCTTCTTTTTTATAAAAGTTTTTGATCTCATGGAGCTCATCAGTAGTTAGGGCCAAGCACCTTTCAATAGAAAGGGCCGCTAGGTCTTTATCACTAAGCTCTAGGTTTACGGCCTGAACTTCTCCTGCCCCTTCTATCTTAACCGATGGAAGAGTCGTCTCTAAAAAACGGTCTTTCTCAAGATACTCATTAACAGTCATGACCTTAATCGAATTAAGAAGAGGATTCGCTAAGACTTCCCTACTTACCTTCTCTGCTTCTTTTCTATCTAGCTTCCCGAATAACCAATAAATCTTACCCGTAGAGACTTTTGCTTTAATATCAAATAATTCAAAAGCATCAACAACGGATTTAGAAAGGTTATCAGTCACGCCTGGCTTGAAGCCGACTTCGACAGCAAAGCTAGCTTGAGCATTGATCCAATTTTCATTTTCAAAGATATCTAAGACAGGATCACTTAAGACTTCTTTAGAGATAGAGCTTTCTATCAATTCTTGTGATTCTAAGAGGTAGAACTTAGATTCTTCTATGCGGTCTAATTGGAATTTTAAAACATCCCTTACTTCTGAAGTCCAATTCAGAAGATGGTGACCTTGAAACTTATTAGTAACTTCGATTCTAGAGTTATTCATAGGGACTATCCTGGAAAAGTTTTTCCACTGCTTTTTTATAGAGTTTGTATTCGAGGTTCATTCCGCGTTTCTTAAAACTTGTAAAATCATCAGTTTCTGATCGGATAAACCTTTCCTGGGCAATAATACTTCCCGTATCAATCCCCTCATCCACATGATGAACAGTTACTCCGCTTTCTAAAACCCCTGCTTTCCAAGCCTGCTCATAGGCATCAATTCCTGGGAACTGAGGTAAAAGTGCAGGATGAATATTTACAATCTTACTTTTTTCTTTATCAATGAGTGAGAATTGCTTTATAAATTTAGAGCTTAAGATCCTCATATAACCTGCTAAGAAAACCCATTCCACCTTTCTCTCATTTAAGATGGCCATGACCTTTAATTCTTGCCGTGCTTTAACTTTTGAAAAAGGTTCAGACTCATCTTCTTTAATAAAAGGAACAACAAAGCAGTCCACTTCAAATTTTTCACAACGAGAAATGACTCCCGCCCCCGGCTGGTCTGTAATCACACATTCAACTGTAAAGAGTCCGCTTTCAGCTGCGTAAGAGAGTAGGTTCTCAGCATTACTACCAGAGCCCGAGGCCATGATAGCGACTTTAAAATTAGATACTGGCAATATCTTTTCGATAATGCATCCCCTTAAAGTTAAAAGCCTCAATATTCTTATAGGCCAGGGCCCGTGCTTCTTCAGTGGTTTTTCCAACGGCAGAGAGACCTAAGACTCTCCCCCCCGTGTTTACAAGAGTTGAATCCTCACCAGAGTTTACACCGGCGAAGAATAAGAAGAGATCTTCATCTTGATCATGATATTTTGTGGGGTATTCTATTTTATTGTTCAATTCTAAAGGAGTGCCATCAGTTGAAGGATAGCCCCCACTTGTTAAAACGATATGAACACAACTCTTGTTAGTGGGGGTTAGGTCGGTATTCGAAGTAAGCTTTGAATGGGCGGCATCAAAGAGGGCCTTATCAAAACGCTCATCAAGAAGTGGCATCAAGATCTGGGTTTCAGGATCTCCCATTCTAACATTATATTCAATAACGTTAACATCATCTCCTTCAATCATAAGACCCACGAACAAAAAACCAGAGAACTCTCTGCCCTCGTTTTTCATTCCCTTTAAGGTCTTTGAGATAATTTTATCAATTTCATCTTTTATTGATTGATTTGGCCAATCAGTCGGCAAGTAACCACCCATTCCGCCAGTATTAGGGCCTAAGTCATTTTCAAAAACTCTCTTATAATCACAAGCATAACCTAAGGTTGCATAGTGCTCACCATCACAAAGAGCAAAGGCAGAAAGCTCTTTACCATCTAACCTTTTTTCAAAGAGTAATTTATTTGTCTTAACCTGACATTCACTTGATTCTAAAAAATCAACAACTGTTTTCTTTGCAACGCCTAAGTCTTTAGTAACGACAACGCCCTTACCACCAGCTAGCGCATCTGCCTTTACAACGATTCCATTTTTAAAGTCGATAGAATCCAAGTAGTCGATTCCATCTGTTACCTTATCAACTATTTTAAATTCTGCCGTCGGAATATCATTTCGGCTCATAAATTCTTTTGCGAATACCTTTGATGACTCTAGCTCTGCCGCTTTAGCACTAGGGCCTACTACGGCAATCTTTTCTTCACGAAGCCAATCTGAAACCCCATCAGCAAGCGGGGCCTCAGGCCCAATAATGACATAGCAGGGGTTTTCTTTTTTAACTAGGCTTAAAAATTCTTCTTTTTTATCCCAAGAACCTTTAAGCCTAGTCACCTTAGGAGTCATAGTCATTCCGGAGTTCCCAGGCATAACTATAACTTCACTAATCTTAGCGTTCTTAGAAAGTTTCCATGCCAATGCATGTTCTCTTCCACCTGAACCTAAGATTAAAACTTTCATGACTAATGCCCCTCACCGATCATAGAGCTATTAACCTGATCGAGGTTCCAACATTCTGTAAAGATCTTCTTACCTAGGAATTTTTCATTTAAGCTTTGGGCCAAAGACTTATACATTTGCTCGCAAGAATTCTTCAACTCTGGATCTAATGCCGGCGGAACCGTTTTGAATTCTTTAACACAAAGGTCTTTCCAGTCTTTTTCTCCACGTTCATCCGCAAGAACTTTAGATTTTTCAACATCTTCATACCATGAAGACTTTCTATAAAACTTTCTTAATGTTTCTTTTGATAATTGATTTCCTTTGTACATAAGTCTTAATTCATCAGGGCCAATAGAATCAACCAAAGTAAATCCACGCTCGCCTCTTGAGTTTTTCTTACTAAAAGCAAATTCAAACTTTCCATCCCAAAGCTCTACATCAATCTCGCTAAAGATATCTTTAATCCTAAGAGCAACAAGGGCCACAAAGTCTTTTAAATTCTCAAATTCTTCATCACTAAGTCCTGCAATATCTTTTGCCCCTTCATATGAAGTAAAACGATCACTTGGCTCTAACTTAGTGGAAAATTCTATAACCGGAACCGTGAATTTCTCACCGATTAAAGGTGTTTGAGAGAGGCCTAGTTCTTTAACATAATCTGGATTAGTGGTTCTTTTAAGAAGGCTTGATCCTCTAGGAACACCAAATCTAAAGATGACTTCTAAGGGAACTAAACACTCTTCAGGCTTTTCTCTATAAGCGCTGTAGTCCCATTCTCCGTTACCTTTATATTCGGGTTTAATGACATTTACTGGTTTAATTTTATATTGGTTCTTATCAGTCCCAAGACCGATACCATGATGCCTCATTCCGTAACATCTAAATTTCTCTAAAAGTGGCTTACGAGCAAATGTTTTGAGATGATCACTTATATCCCAATCGATCCAAGACTTCTTATCCCCTAAGTATTCAAAGAAGAAGTTTGCCATTGAAGCTAAGGCAACGCCTTTTCCGTCTAATGTATCGGGCATGGCACCCCAATCAAAGACACTAAAGCGGTCAGAGAACTCAAAGATAAAATCCCCAGACTGAGGAACTTTTAATACATTTTTAACAGAGCCTTCAAAAAGTAATTGAGTTTTTTCCATAATATCCTCTTCTTAATTCCACTTCTCTAAGAAAAGAAGTGCATTTCTACTATTATTAACACCAAACCATAAGCCGCCTTTCTCTATCCAATTTTGAACAGTCATGGCCGAGTTGGTCTTCTTCCTTACACTGTCATCCATTAGAGGAACATGCAGGGCCGCTTTTTGCGATCCTATATCTTCACCATCATGAACAAACTGAATACAAAGGGTCTTAGACTCAAGGGCCTCTTTAGAGTTGATCAAGACTTCAACATTCTTTTCAGAAGCTAAGGTTTTCAAACGGCTGATTTCTTTATTTACATATTCATAATTCAAGAGATTAGGTTCTATAAGAACATTGATCATCTTTCTTTCTTCAATTGAAAGAGATTGAATCTTCTCAAGAAAATCAAACATTGGCGTATTATCTCCAGGAGGAAGACTTCCTACCGGGATACCATAAGGCATTTGGCTAATTGACATAACAGCGTCCATTCCACCAAATTGAGCTTCTACAGCAATGCCAAAGACAGGCTTTTTAGTCATGGCCGCTGCCACTCCAGGAAGATGGGCCGCAAGACCAGCGCCAGCTACCACAAAGTCAAAGTCATCCATCATCATCTTAGACCTAAGAGCTTCAGGGTCTCTATGAGCGCTAAGAACCTTAAACTCTACTTCATAATTTTTTTCTAAGTCAGCAACTAATGGATTGTAGACTAACTTATCTGATTCACTTCCAAATAAAACTAAAGCTTTCATACAGCACCTTCTTTATTTAATTCACGTAGACGAGCAAACTCTTCACTCGCTTCAATTGATGTTGGGTATTTCTTATTTACACAGGCCATGCAAAGTTCTGTTCTTCCTATGGCATCTTGAAGATCAGCTTCATCTAAGAAGATAACTCTATTGGCCCCTATATACTCAGCGATTTCTTCAGGTGTCTTATCATTGGCGATTAGCTCTGATTCTTTTGGAAAATCTATGCCATAAAAACAGCCATGACGAAGAGGAGGACAAGTAATGGCCAAAGTAATTTCTTTGGCCCCATATCTTTTTAATAATTGAATGATCTTTTTAGAAGTGGTTCCTCTGACAATACTATCATCTACTAGAAGAATGTTCTTCCCCTCAATTTCAGAGCGTACTGGGGAGAGCTTTAACTCAACTGCCTTTTCTCTCTTATCTTGAGTATTAAGAATAAAGCTTCTTTGTGTATAGCGGTTCTTGATAAGCCCTTCACGATAAGGAAGACCTAAAGATTCAGATAAAGCGATAGCAGAAGTCCTAGAGGTATCAGGAACCGGGCAAACGATATCTGGATGTATCACGTTGTTTTCAATCAACTTTCGAGCGCGCTTTCCAAGAACCCTACCTAGGTTTAACCTAACTCCATAGATTGACTTACCTTCAAAGCTAGATTCAGCTGCAGAGAAATAGACCCATTCAAACATGCATGGAGCTGGCTTCTCTGGCTTCATAAGAACTTCGCTAAAGATCTTTCCGTCCTCTCTGATAAAGATAACTTCACCAGGAGCAATGTCTCTTACATAATCAAAACCTAAGAAATTTAAGGCGTTCGTCTCACTTACTAGGCAATAGCTAACCAAGTTTTTTTCAACATCCCAAACCTTTTGCCCGAGGATTAAAGGTCTAATCCCCTTTGGGTCTCTTAGCCCAAAGAGACCAACACCAGAGAGAAGCCCAGCTATAGCATAGGCTCCGATGGCATTGTCTAAAATATTCATGGCACTTGTTTTAATATGAGAGAATTCAATTTCTTTTTCAAAAGGAAACTGTTCTTGAATACCATGACACCAAAGGTTCAACAAAACTTCTACGTCATTATTAGTCAGTTGGGCGATATTGTATTTTTCGGCGAGCTCCAAAGCGAGCTGATGATAGTTAACAAGGTTTCCATTATGAACCATGCCCACACCAAAAGGATAACCAGTAACAATTGGTTGCAAGTCTCCTTTTCCATCAGTGCCAACAGTTGCATACCTTGTATGCCCAATGGCCATGGAGCCTTTTAATTTTTCTAATTTTTCTAGATCAAAGACTTGGCTTACAAGACCTAAGTCTTTTTCGCCCTTGAAGCGCTTAGATTCATCGTCATAAGAGAGGATCCCAGCGGCGTCTTGACCCCTATGCTGAAGAGTGAGGAGTGCCCTATAGACCTCATAGGAAGCTTTACTAAGCTCTAAATCCTCACTTTTAGGGTGAACTAGCCCAACTATTCCACACATAATGATCCTTTGCGCTGTGATGCGATGTAAAATCTGTCTCAGTTTTAGTGTAGGGAATTTAGGTTTTGTTTGGCCAGTACTTTTTTAAATAAATCTAATAATTACTATTAGTTTGAACTTATATAACGAAGTCCTTTTGGAAGCTTATTTAATAGTTTCCAAAGATGACTTCTAGCTTCAAAAAGTAGCTCATAACTGGAGACCAGTCTTCGGCCTTGGGATAGATAATTGAAGGCCCTGTTTCTAGGTAAAACCACTTCTTATAGAGGAGTTGGCGATAATTGATAGAAGATTGATAACTCTCGATTAGCCAAAAAGGCTTACTCGTTCCATGGGCCGAGGCCGAAAAAGAGATGGCTTTTTTTTCGTCAAGGGTCCAAAAAACGATAGGCCCGTGGGTTGAGTTAAACTTATCTTCTGAATCAGTCCAGGTGGCCGAATTTCTCAATCGAAAGAGAATGTCCCTCCTAATGGGCCTATCAATATCAAAACTAGTGGTCTCACCAAAACCATCTCGGCTGAACCAGAAGAATTCCTGTGCTCCCCGAAGCTCCCATTTCCCTAAGAATAAAGATTTTCTAATGCTCAGGTTGGTAAAGAACTGAGGAGGGATTTCAAGCTTGATCCCTGTATTGACATTCATGCTCCAGGTTCGTGGCACTCTTTTTTTAACTAGCTTCTGATTCGGTAGATCTTTTTGAACATCATGTTTTTGCCCTTCTTTTTTCTCTTCAGGCTCATGGGGGTCCGTACTAAAAGAGACCTTTAGGAGGCTTTCTAAGTGGGGCAACTTAAGTTTGTATTTTACAATCCCACCATGATCTAACTTTTGAGATTCTGTTTTTGAAGTTATATAGGCGAGCTTGATCTGAGTGCCGTTTGCACTATCTTCAGAGCGCTTTGATCCAAAGAATTTATCAATACGGTAACTAAAACTTGATACGGTCTTAGAAACACGTTCGTGAACAATATCCACTGTACTTGGACCAGAGTCTTCCTCCACAGGCACCGCAGCATTAACGGATAAGAATCCAAAAAATATAAAAGAAATCACGATTTTCACTTAACAAGATTTTAGGAGTTTAGAGCTATCAATGAAAATGCTTTGTGTCATTATCGTCTCTAAGTATTTGAAAACGAAATAGCAAGGTTAAGTTTCCTTGACGTAGTAGCGGTCAAAGTCTTTAATGGGGCCTCAAATGTAAGGGGATACGTTTTGAGTAAAGAAAACTTTCAATATAGTCAGACAAGTGAACTGCTGCAAATCGAAGCGGCGCCTTTCTATATTCCAGAGAGGTCTTCACCAGTAGATAATTACTTCTTCTATGCCTACACAATCAAGATCACAAATCACGGTCAACAAAGAGTTCAACTCATCTCTCGCCATTGGCTTATACGAAATGGAAAGAAAGAAGAGAACGAAGTTCGTGGTGAAGGCGTTGTTGGCGAGAAGCCTTTTATTGAGCCTGGTGAATCTTATCAATACACTAGTTTTTGCCCCATCACGACTCCAACAGGAAACATGAGAGGCAAGTTTAAGTTTAAAAACGAAGCTGATCTTGATTTTTGGGTACCGATTCCCCTCTTTTTCTTAAGGAAACCGGAAACCTTTTTCCCACAAGCTCACGCTTAGGCTACTTTCTTAATTTCGAAACAATTGTATAAGCACCAATGAACTTAACTTTCTTTATAGTCATTTGTACTTTTAACCAACCAGTGGCCTTTACATCTTTATGGTACCAAACATAGGCCCACCATTTTCCAGAGATTGGAAGTACCTTAACTTTATAAGCATCTTTGAAAGCCCCAACGTCTTCTCTTCCTTCAAAGACCAAGGTGGCCTGATCGTTTTGAAGCTGACCATCTCTTTCTAAGAGTTGATAACCCTCAGGGGTAGCAAACTCAATGGGAAGGATCTGATCGATCCCACCTGATTGATGCTTCTTAGGAAAAGGAACAAATAACTTAGGCTTGATCTTATATCTTAAAGAAACAATAAACTCTCTTTCGTTAAGTTTTAAGTTAGTGATCTTGATATCACCGCTCTTATGATACTTACCTTTTTGAATATCGTGATTAATAGTGGCCTGACCGTCGATCAGAGCGTCTAACTCTTCATTAAAGTCGTGAATAAAGGCTTTTGACTCAAATGAAAACATGGCTACGGCAACCAATAGTGCCAAAGCACCGTACTGGGCTAACTTCATCAACATCCTCCCTGACATTGCAACTGTACTCTAATACTTAATTAAAGCAGTATATTTTAAGGCTGTCCCTTGCAAACGCTGCTTGTAAGATTTTGTTACCCGACAAAATAAGACATATATTCGCAAGAAATCCCAACTTTGGCTATACTAGGTCAATGAAAAAACTTATCTGCGTCATTATCCTGCTCTTTACCTCTTGCCAAAATATGGCCATCGAAAGAAGCCCTAACAGCTTTGATTATAAATTTGTTCCAAGCGCCACTTGTGATGAAGTGCAAACCACTCTTCAAGACTTAAATAGCCACAAAGAGTTTAAGTATGATCCAAATGAAACCTCTAAATGGATTAGCGCTAAAACCAAGAAACCAAAGGCCATCGCTCTTGTGGCCCATGGACTTAACTTAAGACCAAGCAAGATGGATTCCTTAGTGGAAGTTTTAACTAAAGAAAATATAGAAGTACTTCGTATAAGCCTTGGGGGTCACCGAGGCTCTAAAAGAGAAGGCCTCTTTAATACTCACCAAGGGTGGAGGAATGAATTCCAGGCCCATTACTGCTTGGCCCTCAAAAAAGCATCAAAAGAATCTCTTCCCATCTATTACTTAGGTTTTTCCCTAGGCGCCTTAATTGGCTTAGACTTTTTAAACACTCAAGACTTTCATCATGTAAAGAAAATGGTCCTCATCTCACCGGCCTCTGATGTTCATTGGTACAGTAAGATTCCTGGGAAGTTAGGATGGATGGGTGGCAGGATAAGCTTACCGAGCAAGAACTTAAAGGAATACAGAAGCCAACCAAGCACCAGCTTAGCCTCATATAAGTCAATGAAGCTTTCACAAAAATCCTTAGAGGAGATGAATATTAACTCCCTCAATATTCCAACTCTTATATATGTAGACCCTGATGATGAACTCGTTAGTATGAAAAACATTAAAAGAAGAATTTTAAAAAACTCCCTCGATCAATGGAAGCTTACCGAGATCTCAAACAAAGGATCCACTCTTAAGAAGACTTATCACCACCTTGTAGTTGATAGGCCAAGCATGGGCCCGCTTCTTTGGGAGAGGGTCACCTCTGAAATCAAAAATCATTTCAAGTAGTTACTCCCTTTAACCGAGGCAAATACTTCAACAATTCTAGAGTGTTAGCGAAATCGGAATCTCCGTGGTACCATTATAAAAGAACCTATTCGGAAGGTAGCCGAATAGGACTGGAGTCCAAGCATGAGAACGTTAGTGCTGGATAGTACGTACTTCCCGGTTAAGATCGTAGGCTGGCAAAAGGCCATGATTCTAATGATCACAGGAAGGGCCGAAATCGTCACAGAGTATGAAGACAATATAATACGGTCGGTAAGCGAATCCTTTCAGCTTCCAAAAATCCTACGCCTAAATAACAAACACAAAGCCCAGAAGAAAGTTAAGTTCACCCGCCTCAATGTCTTTTGGCGAGATGCTTTTAAATGTCAGTACTGTTTAACCCAACTTCCGGCCAATCAGCTCACCTTTGATCACGTTGTTCCCTCCTCAAAAGGTGGTCCCACTTCTTGGGAGAACGTCGTCACTTGCTGCGTGGGTTGTAATACGAAAAAGAGTGATAAGTCCTTAAAAAAATCTGGAATGAAGTTATATAAGAAACCCATCCAACCAGATTGGTCTCCTCAACTTTGCTTACGCTTAAAGATTGATGACCCTGATGAATGGTATGATTGGCTCCCTGGTAGCAGGGCCCTCGCCTGTTAACTTATTCTTCGTCTTCTTCGACAGGTGTTAGGTGTTTTTCACCATCTCCATCGTGATGAATCTCTAATTCTACAACAACTCTAATAGTTCCAACGTCATCAGCAGAATAAGCATTGAAGGGATCATCTTTGAGATCTTTTGCTTCCATCTTCTTTATCCAAAGATTTCTTCCATCTCCTAGTGACCATTTATTAAAACCTGGCTTTTGATAATCTGGTTTTGCGTTAACTTTAAAAGACTTTGCGCTTGCCAGAGTGGTTCTTTCAAAGGCGCCAGGACCACCCTTTACGTCAACTGCACTGTATTGAATTGTTTCAACACCGTTTTCGTCAGTAAAGACTTGAGTATGAAAGTAACGGGTGCCTGGTAGGTTCTTCTCCGTTCTTACAATCTTCATAGTCCCTGTGTAGGGGTTACTATCAACAGAAGTCACAGGTCTTAGACCTAGAGAGATAAGAGATTCCCTCAGAGCTTTGGTGTCTTTCTTAAGAGCGATAGTGTCGCTGATCAATTCCGTCATCTTAACGACTGAGACTTCGTATTCATCTTTAGGTTCGAAATCTGGGACCTTAACAGGCTTATCTTGATTAGGTTTTTTAACTTTATGATCATGGGCCTTAGTGACTTTTGAAGGGCCGCTTTTAACATCTTTAACAAAGGGTGATTTTTGGGTTGCGCCCTTTAAAGGAGCGCTCTCATGACTTGTTTCATCTTCATGATCATGAGAGTTATCTGTTGGGCCATTTACTGAATAATAATAAGTAATACTTAAGAATATTATTAAAACGATACCTAGAGCTTTTTTCATTTAAAACTTTCCGTCTTCCCATTTTAGTAAGTACGGAGTTGGATCAAGAAGATCTTTTCTTCTTTGATACTTATTAGCGCTACTTGATTTATCAGATAGAGGGCCCGTTAACTTACCGCTGTATAGTTCAAAGTGTAACATAGGACGGCAGCAATTTGAATTTACTTTACCAATATAGCCTACACGATCACCCATTTTGATCGGTTTATCCTTAGAGATATTCTTACTAGCTTTAGTTCCAGTAATCTCTCCATACCTAGCAATAAACCCACCATCGTGCCTAACTTCTAGGGCGTAGGTTCCTTCGTAGAAATAATAGAGGTTTCTTAAGATGACCCCAGGGGCCACTGACAGCGCTGGCTCATCTTTGTAACGGTAAAGATCACAGGCAGCGTGAAGACGTCCGCCAGATCTTCCTGCATTAAATTTTCTCATTCCACTTGTATAAGCGTGAGTTGGTTTTTTAACCAGAGGAAATTCACAGCATTCTTCATCATCAATACTTTCAATAACCGCATTATGATTTCTAATAAAAGTATTGTTATTGATCCACTTACAATCTGCTTTTGCTTTAACAAAGCTCTTTGCTACCCATCCAACAGTTTCATCTTTTGCTTCCCTATCAGGGAACTCTGCTTTTACAAAGGTGTAGACTGAGCCGTTGATTTCTTTAACTTGCTCATTTTCACCATCCCAGCTTTGAAAGACTTTTACTTTTTCTCCGCGGACAGCGCTAAAGAGTACTTTTCTTAAGTCTATGTCTCTAACATTAAGAGTATCAGTTCCGATACAAACGACATTCTCTACGCCGCCAGTAACAACTTCTTCAACTTCTTCACTTGTTTCTTCAATCTCTATAACTTCAGGAGCTGGCTCCTCTGGCCTTGGGTCTAGCACTTCTGATGGATCTAGTGATCCAGTGAGATCACCAATATAATCTGAACCGGCATCTGCTAATAGATCAGTTACCCTTATTGGCTCTAAAACTGTAGGGATTAATTTATGCGCCTTAATCTTTGAGATGGCTTCGTAGGATCTAAAGATAGACGTCTCATCCCAATAAACTCCTACTAAGGCAGAAGGCTCTTCTAGGTTCTCAGGAGTATAAACTCTAAAGAGAATGTATTCTCTTTGAGATCCAAACTCTCCACAGATCAATTTATAATAACTTCCTTCCGCAGCAATATGCCACATGGTTCCAACTAAAGAATCTCTTATATCTCCAAGCGAAGACTCCGGCGTTCCATTCTTTAGAGAAAGGACATAGTCTTCAGCAGGTAATAATGATCGCGTATAAAGATAACCTTTATCCCCTCTTTCAGAGAACCATCTATTTGGCCTTACTCCAGCTAATTGGTTACGGGCCACAACTTCCATACTCTCGAAGTCTTTCTTTCTTTTTCCATCTATTAATTTAACTAAAGAGTTATTTACTAAATGAGACTGACGAACACCTTTATAGTTACGAAGGTTTTCAGTGATGCTTACTTTCTTTCCAAAGTACTGAGAAAAACGAAACCTATTCGTCTCTGCCTCAACAATTCCACAGCCCTTAGCAGGCACAAGTTTGTCCTGATTATCCCAATAGAAAAGTGGGGTGGCGAAAGCTGAGTTTGTCATCAGCAGGAGAAGGAGGAGAAGAGCTTTTTTCATAGTTCAGTTTCAACTTGGTTAAGGGTTTGATTTATAAAAGCATAGATAGGTGTTTGATCATAGGGACTCTGTAATCTTTACGCACTGCATAGTCATGACGATATTAATAAAATCGGGGGTTTAAATCCTATTGTCAGCCAATCGGCCGCTCTTTATAATCCGCTCATGATAGAGCAAGAAATTAAAGACACCTTAAATGAACTAAAGACCCAAGGAGTGGATTACGCAGATATCCGCTTTCACTCAACTGATTTGAACGAACATATTCATATCAGAGATGGGCTCATGAAGAACTACCGCATGCAGAGTAAATCAGGTTACGGAGTAAGAGTTCTCTGTGATGGTGCGTGGGGTTTCTTTAGCAGTGAAGACCCCAAGTTGTTAAAGGCCACGGCAAAGGTGGCCCTTGAGAAGGCTCGCTCTGCTTCAATGTTTATTCAAGAGAAGGTTCTATTAGCTCCAAAAAAAGCTTTTAAAGATACCTATTCATCGAATGTCGGAATTGATCCTTTTAGTGTCAGCTTAGAAGAAAAAATAGAACTCTTAAGAAAGATCAATTCCAAGCTTACTCATGACTCTTTTGATTTTGTGGGAGCAGGAGCTAGTTTTAGTAAGAGAGTTGTTCTTTTCTTTGATACAGAAGGATCAGAGATTCAGAAGAACATTCTTGAAGTAGACCCCTCTTTTTATGCCTACGCTAAGGACTCAGACGGACTTAACCAAAGCCGCTCTTATATCATGTATCAAAATAGTAGCCCTGACTCTACTGTTGGATACGAAAACCTCCTTGATGAAAAACAATTCCTCGGTCACCCACAAAGGATTAAAGAGGAGCTCATCTCTGTTTTAGAAGCTCCAATTCAAAAAGAAGAAGTATGCTCATTGATTCCCATGCCTGAGATGATGGCCCTGCAAACCCATGAGACTATAGGTCACGCCCTTGAGCTTGATCGAATCTTAGGTTACGAATTAAGTTACGCCGGTGGCTCTCATGTTGACCTTGAGCATTTTAATACCCTCGAGTTTGGCAGTAAGAAGCTTAATGCAAGAGCTTCTGGCATCACACCAAACTCTCCAGGTACTGAAGGCTATGATGATGATGGTGTAAAAGGCATTGATGTTCAAATGATTGAAAATGGAGTCTTAAGAAATGCCATTACCTCAAGGCAAATGATCATTGAAGCCAACAAAAAAGCGGGCAAAGAGATCTTCACTGAAAGTGGCGGGGCTTGTAGAGCGCAAAGCTATAACTGCCTTCCTATTGAAAGAATGAATAATATCAATATTGATCCCGGCAATGATGGCTCTCTTGAAGATATCATCGCAAAGACAGAAGATGGCCTCATGGTTGAAACTCCAAGGTCTTGGTCTATTGGTTCAAATAGGGAGAACTTTCATTTTGCTTGTGAAATTGGCTGGAAGATAAGAGACGGCAAGATAGATTCTGTAGTGAGAAATCCCACCTATAAAGGAGACTCACTTAATTTTTGGCATTCTCTTGATATGGTTGGTGATAAATCCACATGGCAACTTCAACAAGTTTATAATTGCGGAAAAGGACAACCTAATCAAGTCATGCACCTTGCCCACGGAATACCAGCGTGCCGATTTGATAAAGTAACAGTTGGGAATAAGTAATGAATAAAAGTATTGTCCTACACGGCCTTAAAAAAATAATTGCCTCCTTTAAAGACTCCGGGGTTGATATTTCATTAACTTATAGAGGGGAAAAATCTCATCTTATCCGAGCGGGAAGAAACCAAATCTCTCTTAATGTAGGAGAAGAAGGATCAAGCTTCCAAGTCAAGATTCAAAAAGAAAAACGCTTTATAGCTGGATCCTTAACCGCGGAAGAAAATGATACTGACAAAGTTGAGGCCTATATTAATGAGCTTATTTCTAAGATTGACCTTATGCCAGAGGTGCCTCACTTAAAAGAAATGAGCCCACAAGCCGAGGCCATAGAGCAAGAGGAGGCCGACCCAAAGATTAGAGAGTTTGATTCGTCGATAGCAGTAAAATACTTTAAAGATGCCTTTGAATTATTTAAAGCTGAGAATATAGAAGTCTCAGGGGCCTTCAGTGCTGGTTTTCACAATATTGCCATCGTCTCTACTTTATCCCCAGTCCCTTCTTACTATGAAGGAACTGACTTTAACATAGAGCTTGTTCTTCAATTACTTGATCATGATAAGAAAGAATTAAGGGTTTCTCAGGTAGGCAGGAGCCTAAGTGATTATGATCCAGAGAAGACTTATCAGCATTTAAAGAAAGTAATGAAGATAAAGTCTCAAACCAAAAGAATAGACCTTCCTCCAGGAAAGTATGATGTCATCTTTCATGCGGACGCTTTTGCAGAGATGACGGCCTATATGTCTTGGCTCACTTTTAGTGGAGATCATTGGCTCTATCAAACTGGTATGCTCCAAAAAGGAAGCCACGACCTAGGCACTAAGATCTTCGGGGAGAACTTTAATATCTCCGATGACCCTCATGATGAAGAAGTCTTGTTTCATCGTCCCTTTGGGCTAAACGGTGTAGTGCGGAATAAAACCACTCCTGTAAAAACAGGAATTATTGAGAGTCTCTATCACTCAGATAAAGAGACTTCTGATAAATTTAATGTAGAGGTCAATAATTGTAGTAGTGTATCTAGCTTTAAAGTCTCTAAGGGAGATGGGCCTAATAGTTTTGAAGAACTTGCTTTAAATTCAAAAACAAAAACTCTT
Source organism: Sulfitobacter sp. (assembly GCA_047630275.1). Lineage (GTDB taxonomy): Bacteria > Bdellovibrionota > Bacteriovoracia > Bacteriovoracales > Bacteriovoracaceae. The sequence continues at coordinate 1,911,904 of JBLHVN010000001.1, forward strand.
TATATTCCTTTTATCCACTATATGAATTTTACTAACCCGGCAAAAGGTGAGTTTACGGGGACAAGCCGTTTTGGGACCTTCCTTCTAGAGGATGGAAAACTAAAGAACCATATCTACAATTTAAGGATAAACGATTCTTTTCATCATATCTTTAATCAAATTGAATGGCTTAGTTCTAAATTAGAGCATGTAAACCTCTCAAACACTTACGGGCTAAGACTCGCAAACTCTCTCACCTGTCCCCGTTATGTAAAGGTCTCTGGAGTAAATATAAGTGGTTCAAGCGGAACTTCTAAAGCCTAGTTAAATGTTAGGTAATTACTTAGAGTTAGGTTAAAATAAGGGAGTGAAAGCCCTTTATATTTGCTGTGAAAGAAACAGCTGGAATTCAATCATCTCACTCATGCGAGAAAAGCTTCCCGAAGTTGAACTCTTTTGTGCCAGAAATGGCTCGGACGCCATTGATATTCTTATTCACGAATCCCCTATTCTTTTAGTTATCATTGATGCTGAGCTTGAAGATGAAGATCAGCTCATAATTGCTGAAGACCTAGTGGAAGCTGCGGGACAAAAACCGATCATTTTTTTAAGCCCAGAAAATAAAGTTAAAGACCTCCTTACCAGCGACTTCTTTGCCCTTTATTCCACTAATGAGCTTTTAGAGAAGCCTTATTCTAATGATGTCCTCGTCGAAAAGATTAAAAAGGGTCTTGAATGGGGTGACTTAGAAATCCTTAGTGAAAGCCATAAAAAAGAAACTGAAGAAGAGTATGTCCCCGTTAAATTAAAGAGTTTCTATCTTTATGAAAAAGTTGGCTATGACGTTTACTTTAAGGTCTATACCGATAATTACATGAAGGTGATCACAAAGAATAAGCGCTACCCGGAATCGGCCATCGTCAACTTGGCCAAGAAAAATGTGAAAGACCTCTATTTAAAAAGAACGGAAAAGATTAAGTTCTTAACTGAGTCCATTGAAAAGGCCATTACAGTTCTCTCAACTCCCGATGTTGAGATAGATAAGATCATGACTTCTCAAATTTGCGGAACATTTCTCATTCATGAAATGATCAATGAAATTGGTGTTAATGAATCTTTAGTTCAACTAGCAGAGCTTATAATAAGCTCGGCTACTCAGGTATCACTTCAGTATAAAGACTTTAAGAGCCTCGCTAGAGATATTCCTATTACCTATGGTGATTTAGGAGAGCAGGCCATTTATATGCTCTATTTAAGCCATTTTTTAACCAAGGCCTTAGAATGGGAGTCAGACTTAACTCAAAAGAAGCTTGGCCTCTCCTGTATCCTCCATGACTGTAAACTTAAGTATGATGATCTATCATTAGTCAGACACGAAAATGATGAGAGCTTACAAGAGTTTAATCTTCACTCTTTAAAGATTTTCAAAGAACACCCAAAGCAAGCAGCTCAAGTTTCAACTGAATTTACAAATTTTCCTGATTGCAGCTTTATTATTCAAGAGCACCACACTCTTCCTGAAAAGCGCTACACCCATAATATGAATACTATCAGTTGCCTCTTTGTTCTCATAAGAAGATTTACCACAGAACTTGCTAATAATGGTTTTTCCGGGCTTAGTGTCGATCGGTCAATTGAGCAGCTGCAAGTTTACGATTTTGGTAATTTCAAGAAGTCTTACAATACTTTAATCAAGATTCTAAAGTAGGTTAAAGCTTTATCGACTCTAAGAGTTTTGACATCTTTTGATAACTCTTATTGGTATACCTTTCAAGTAGATCTTCAACAATCTTTTTACAATGAGGTTCACGTCCATCATCTTTGGCCTTTAAGAATTCATCAACAAAGGCTTCACCAATCAAAATAACCTTCGCAAGTGGCGAGACATCATCTCCTGGGTCCATAGCAAAGCCTATCCCATTAGTCGCCCCATGATGCTGAGTTGTTATGGTATCGGCTCCTATTGGACTCTTTGGAAGAGACTTAAGGGCATTCCCAGCTTCTTTAGCATGATTGATAATAATATCTTTTTCAGCATCATTAAGATCTGGAGAAAAGATTAAATCTTCTTCGTATTTAATATCTGCATGATCATTATAAACAGGAACTAAAAACATATCGTGAAAGAATAAAACATAGCTAACTTTTTCTATATGCTCCTTACTTCCCCATGCGATCTTCTTTAATAAGAAATGACAAACATAAGTAGTTAAAACTGAATGCATATAAATAAAGCGCGACTTATTGTTAAGCATACTTTGAAGCAATTCCCCTAAAGTCGAATCAACTTCTAAGACTTCACCAATGGCCTCAACACATTGGTTAGAAATCTCTAAGACTTCTTCAGAGATCTCTTCAGTGGAAAATAGGGATTGGGCCATTAACTCAAAGCCAGATTCTACGGCCTCAAGGCGATCCCCTTGAGAGAGGTTCTTATCCCTCACTTTTTGTGAAATGGCAGTGGTCACTAGGTTTGTTATACTAAGGCGCTCACTCGAAGGAATATAGAGGCTAAAGATCTTTAGGTCTTTAAACTTATCAAACTTCTTATCAATGGCCTGACCCTTGCTCCAGACTAGTGAGTATTCCTCCGCCTCACCTGGCTTACTGATCTTATAATAGACATGACAGGGAGCCTTGCTAAGTCCAATGAGAACCTTTAGGGCCATCGGATAAAACTCTCCTACCTCTTTATTGGCCATATCTTGAGCCGTTACCCCAAGAATCTTTGCCACACTTCTTAAAAAGAATTGAATATTTAAATTACCAGGAACTGTAACGACATCTGGGGTGTTGCTTACTTCAGATTTTTCTCCGACGATAATAAGTGGGATGTTTTTCTTGGTTGAAACTTCAAGCAATGACTTACCTACGTCATTTTCTCCTATCATAGATAAAGAGATTAGAAGATCATAACTACCTGTTAAGATCCTCTCCTCAACCTTATTAGGCTCCGTTTCTACCTCAAGATCAGTATCTACATAGGTTGCTAGGTTCACCGTATAGAGGTCATTTATAAATTCGTTATCTGATAAAAAGAGGGCCCGCTTCATTTAATCTCTTTCTTTTAAAAAGCGGTAACCTTTACCATGAGAAGACTTAATCGTGTACTGGCTAGGGCCAATCTTTTTACGGATCTTAGAAATATGCTGATCAACTGTCCTATCAACAACGAAGTTACTCTTCCCCCAAATCTCAGTCAGGATAACTTCCCTAGACATGACAGTCCCTTCTTGCTTGGCCATTAAGTAAAGAATCTTAAATTCAATGGGAGTCATATCAACAGGAGTTGCAACTCCGCTAATCTCTAAAGAAAGGGCCTGGGTTGAGAGGTCAAAACGTAAATCCCCTTTAACCATTATATTGGCCTCACCAGAATGGCTGGTTCTAAGCCTGGCCTGTATCCTGGCCTTTAACTCAAGGGGTTCAAAGGGCTTAGTGATATAATCATCAGCCCCTGATTGAAAGGCGTTAAGTTTATTTTCTAATTCTTTTTGAGAAGTTAACATGACGATAGGAAGATCAGGCCTCTTTAACTCTTGTTTAACATAGTGGCAAAACTCACTACCTCTTCCATCAGGAAGCATTTCATCAAGGATGATGAAGTCAAACTCTTCTTTTGAGAACTCACTTCTAGCAGAACTTATATCTGAAGCCCAGGTCAGGTCATAATCAGCCGATAGAGAGGCATGAACCAGGTTAAAGATATCTTGATCATCATCAACTACTAAGATTTTTTTCATTACTTGATCATTCCAGTTTGTTTACATTTAGTAAGTTAGTTAAATTTTAAGGTTATTTTGAAAAGTTTCCTACAATAAAATTCAATTGATTGATAAAATCATAGAATAAAAGGTGAGATAATAATATGGCTGATAAAATCATAGTGCAAATCGACAAAGACATTGAGGAGATAGTCCCAATGTTTCTAGACAATAGACAGAAGGACCTGAAGGATATTGAAGCCTTCTTGCTTGAAGGTAACTTTCAAGGCATAGAAGTAATCTCACATAAACTAGCTGGAAATGCTGGCTCCTACGGCTTTACGGACCTCGGCTTAATTGGAGCTAAAATGGAAGCCTGCTGCCAAAGTGAAAATCTCGAAGAAGTGAAGGAGCAATTTGAGCTCTACAAGAACTATCTCTCAAACCTAGAGGTCGTCTACAAGTGAGTCTTAAAGGTAAAGAAATTTTAATTATTGATGATGATACTCAGTATCAATTCTTTATGAACAATATCTTGGTCAATATTGGACTCACTGTAGTTCAGGCCCTAAGCTATGACGAAGCTCTTGAGAAACTTACTGAATCTATTCCACACTTAGTTATTACCGACATAAAACTTAATGATGAGAAAAGTGGAATCGATATTCAACGTTACTTAAAAGATCATCCCAAGTTTAAGAAGATCCCTGTCTTTGTTATCAGTGCCGACGCTAATAGACAGACTATCTTTCAATCCCTCGCACTTGGCGCTTCTGAATATATGCTTAAGCCCATTGTTTCAAAGATGCTGATTCAAAAGATAAGACGGATCTTCATGGACTATAAAAGCCCTGAGGTTCACTTAGTGGATGAAGAAGGTAATTACAAAGATGAGTTTCAAGTAGCTTTTGAGAATGACTTTGACGTTGAGATAGAAACAGATATCAACTTAAGATCCATCAATGAACTCTCCTGCATCCTTCAAGGGCCTCTAAAATTCCCCAAGGGAACTGTTATCGAATTTGAAAATGATTTAATCAACAAGATGGGCGGAGAAGGCCTAGGTTATAGATCCATTGAAAATAGCAGAACAATAGGTGCGGGCTCTTTTAGCACTCGCTTTAGCCTAATTGGAATAGATGAAAGAACAGCTCAAAAGATCAGGGCCATGAGGGTAACAAAAACCTAATGCAAAAGAACTTAATACTTACCATTGATGACGATGAAGATTTTAACAGGTTGATTACTGTTATCTTAAAAAAGCATGGCTTTGATGTCATCACCACAACTAATGCCAAGGACTTCTTACGAAACCTACATCATAAGAACCCTGCTCTTTGTTTGATAGACTTAAATCTTGAAGAGGCTTTCGGGGCTGGTTTCCAATTGATTGAGGCCATTAGAAAAACCAAAGGCTCTAAGACTCCACTTTTTGTCCTAAGCTTTCGACATGACAAAAAAGACATAGCAAGGGCCATTCAACTTGGCGCTAATGATTATATTCACAAACCCCTTGATGACTTAGTCCTCCTCGATAAAATAAACCAATACCTAAATGTTAAAGACCCCTTTAAACCTCTTCCTTATTTTGAAGTAACTGAATCAAAGAGGCGCTCTACCATGAAGATTACTCATAAGATTGTTTCGATCAATGAGTTTGGAGTTACTATCGAAGGACCTTCCCTTATAGCGAGAGGAACCCTCCTAAAGATAAAGTCTAATGTGATATCAAAGATACTTAAAAGCCCAGATCAGGTCTTAAGGCTTTTTGTAACAGATACATGGATGGAAACAGAAAGGAATATGTATAGGGCCTTCTTAGAATTCAACCCTGATAATCATGACCTACTTGGGACCGTCAGGAGCTGGCTCGTGGCCAACTCCGACAATTGAATCAATTACTTTCTCACTAAGATACTGTGGCGAGCGCTTCTAAGACCAAATCTAAAAGTGATTGAATCATAAACTGAAGTTTGATTTCTCAAGTAAGGCGCATTGTATTGACCCCAAGAGTTTACTCTTCCATAGAGCGCTGACCAGTATCCTTTTTGGCTAAGATCTACTCTTCTCCCATTATAAAGACCTTCGGCCCGCATAGAAACAAAGCCTCCACTTCTAGCAATACTCATGCCCCAAAGATAGATTGAATCTGGGCTTGCATCAATCATGATAGACTTCCCAGCAGCTTGAATCCCTCGGTCACTTGCATAGGTTACATCAATCCTAGCTGAAAAGCGGTCCTGACTCCCAAAAGGAGGAAGAGAGAAATAAAACTCTCCATTTTGTCTTTCTCTCCCCGTGCTCGATCTAAACTGAGCTTCAGAAGTGACATCTACCTTTGATCCATCATCTTTATGAAGGATGGCTCGGAATTGCTCATACCTCTCTGCCTTAATAAGGTAGTTATGCTCAATCCTAAGCTCTTCACTTAGGGCGGTTAAACTTAATAGGGCCAAAGCTAGGCCAAACAAAATCTTCATAATCTCTCCGATTTAATAAGTACTTAAGTATCATTTCAAGTTCTATAGAGCATCGTCAAGGGCATAAAACCCCTTTATATTCATGTACTTAAGGATTGATCGTCACCATTTCGACGCACTGTGCAATCATTACAGTTCAATAGAGATGAAAGACGCGTTGAGCTAATATTAGGTAATTACTTTTATTGTGTGGACAAGGAGCCTTTGCGTGAAAAAATCACTTATCGCTATTTCAATTCTAACCCTTTTAGGTCAAACAGCGTTTGCCCAGGATGCTGGTAAGGATAAAAAGAAAGAAACTGAAAAAACCGAAGTTGTCCAAGAGCAAAATGAAGTAGATGACTATGCTGATATTGATGACTTCTCCGATCTTGATGCTGAATTAGATGAAGGTCTAGAAGGTGATTTTCAAATCTCTGTCGATGGTGAAATCAATGCCAATGCTATTAATGGCGGCGTCTCTGATGGGGCAAATTTTGACGAATCTTATGTTTCTTTAAGTGTTGTTTATAAAAACAAGATTAGAGCGGTTATTACTGCCAAACTTGAAGAGATCTTTAAGGAAAATAAAATTGACCTCAATGATGACTTCTCTCTTGGGGAATTCATTAAAGAAGCATATATCGAAATTAGAGAAATCAAAGGTGCTCCTGTAGCCGTGATTGTTGGGAAGCAACCCATCGCCTTTGGTCAAAACGTTCAGGCCATGCCTATCTTTAAGAATAACCCACTATCAAACCTTCAAGAAATCGATGAAGTCTTTGGTCTTACTGTTGAGTTAACAGAAGGACTCTTTGGACTCTTTGATCAAGCCGAAGTTTCTGTCTTTGAATCTAAAGAAGAAGACTTTGAAATTGGAAAGATCGATGGTGTTTCAATTCGTTTATCAAAAGCTTTAACAGACAACTGGCTTCTAAGCTTAAGTCATGTAGAGCAAGGAAATGGCCACTTAACAACAGGCAAAGAAAGAAGAACTTCAGTAGGCCTTATCGGCGAAACATCTGATGGTGCACTAGTTGGTTGGGTAGAAGGAATGTACTTTTCAAATAACCCTGAATATCCAAATTCATCTTTTGGAATCACTGCTGGTGGCATGATGAGAGTTCATGAAACTACAGATATCATCGTTGAATACACGTGGATTGAAAAAGAAGTAAGCCAAATAGGTCTTGGAGCTAGAGTTGCTCTAACTCAGAACCTATCTCTTGGAGCAGAGGTTCGCTATAGCGACTATGTATCAAGGCAAGATGGATTCTCTGTAGGACTTAACCTTACTTATACTTTCGGAACAAGCGGAAGAGTTCAAAACCAAACTTCAATCTTTGGTGGAACGGGTGAAGAAGAGCCAGACAACCTAGACTAATCAATATTAAACAAGGCCCGGAAGCGACAATCGGGCCTTTAAAAACTAATCGAAGAAAACGACTTATGAAAAACTTAATCTCAACAATTATCATCTTTGTTCTTTTAGGCTCTATAGCCTCTGCTAACGAAATCCAAAGGTTTTGGATGGCTGGTAAAGTGATGAACAAAATCTACACAAACTATGATGTCTATCAGTATATGGAACGGGCCGTTTTAGACGACGCCCAGAGATCTAAACTCTTTGAAGAAGCTGGTAAAGACTATAACGCTTATAAGAATCTTGTGCATAAAAACACTAAAAAATTTTTCGAAGCTTCTCTAAAGGCACTCATGTTTAACAAAGTCTTAGAACATCATGCTACTTCTGGAAAAGACATCCGTGAGTGGAAAGCATTTCGTATTTCAAGTACAGATTACTATAAACAAATTGAGGCACTAGAAAACGAAGTCTTAAAGCCTTTATTAGATAAAAGGCTTGGGATTGTTAAATCAAGAGATCAATTTGGAGAATACCTTGTCAAAAGTAATTTTCCTCATAAGACTGGTGAATCAAATACCGATGTCTACTTTCGTTGGTACAACGATCAAAAATTTAGACTCAAGCACCAACTAAGAACTTCTGAAGCAAAAAGATACGAAGCTATCGCTTCTATGGGTCATCTTACAGAGATCTATATCCGCCCCTTTGAGCCAAATGACTTTTATAAGTCTAGTAAGAAATTAATTGAATCAAATTTAGATGGTAAGATGATGACTCAATCTGAAGTCTCTAGATACCTCGGTAAAAACCCTGAATTAAAACTTATTATTAAGGACATTAACTATTTAAGCATCAACACTGCCCCTCTTTCAAGAATCCTTGAAGAGAGTGAGGCTAAGTTTGAGGCCGCTTCAAAAAAGGCTATCAATGAACTTAAACCAAGCCTTAGTGAAGAAAAGATTAAGAAGATTCTTGGCTATGAGGCCCTCGCTAATAAAATGGCAATAAAATACAATAATGTAGAGCAACTGCAAGCAAAAAGTAAAACGGCTATGGCCTCCTTTATGAGTACGGGAAAGTATAAAGATGCCATGAAAGCAAGACTCTATGACCTAGCAGCAGCCAAGGTTGAATTAAATGCCAATAGAGATAACCTAGATCAAATTTCAACAGTATTAAGAAACTCATTTGCGAATATTATAAAGACTCTAGGAACTAAAGAGGCCTTTACAAGAGACGAAGTTAAGAAGCTTCTCTTTGAAGATGCCGTTTCATTTCATTTAAAAGAAGAATTTGAAAACCAACTCGGAGCTGAATATAAAGGCTACACAAAAAGAGTCCTGGCCTTAAGCGCATGGGTCTTAGAGTTTGATGCCAAGAAGATCGCTTTTAAAGCTGAAACAGAGGTATCAGTAAGTTTAAAAAGCTTCACTGACTTTGATACTTATAAGAAGATTCAAGAGTATCTCAAGATGAAGGAATTTCAAAAGTTAAATAAGAAATTCAGAGAAAGAACTCTTAGACGCGGAGTCGAAGGTCTTTTTTCAATCAACCTTGATGGAGACTCTGAGATGTACGGAAGTATGGCCTACGAATGGCTCATGACCAACTAAGCAGCCTTTTTCTTTAACTCTTTAACCCAATCCGGGGAGATAAAATTGCTCTTCGGAAAGGGAAGCTTATTCACCACAATATCTTCAAAAAAACTAGGAACATAATTACAAGGAACCATCTCGCCAATGTATTTTCCTGTAACAGGATCTTTTCCTGTTTGAACCCACTTGAAGATGTCTTTTACAATATAATTTCCATGGGCATCAAGACCTAAGATTTCACTAATATGTGAAGTTCTTCTTCCACCGTCATGATAACGGCTGCATTGAACAATAACCTGCATGGCAGATCCAATCATCTTTCTGATAGCGTCAGGTGGAATTTGGGTTTCACCCATAAGGCATAATGTTTCTAATCGAGTACAAGCATCAAGTGGATTATTAGCATGAACAGTTCCCATTGAACCATCGTGCCCCGTATTCATTACCTGAATAAGATCTAAGGCCTCATCGCCCCTTACCTCTCCAACAATAATTCTATCAGGTCGTAGCCTCATCGCCGAAATAACCAAGTCTCTAATATCAACACCAGTAATACCCCTGGCAGGATCTTCTTTTCTAGTACAAAACTGAACCACATGCTCGGCCTTTACTTGAAGCTCTTTTGAATCTTCAATAATGATAAGCCTCTGGGTTTTAGGAATTCTTCCCCCTAAAACATTGAGCATCGTCGTCTTTCCAGAACCCGTCCCTCCAGAGACAATGATATTCTTTCCAAGATACATACAAATATCTAAAAATCGAGCTCCCATAGCTGATAGAGATCCAAATTCAATTAAATCTTTTATTCCTAATTTTTCTTTTGAAAATTTCCTTATGGCGACGGTAGTTCCGTTTTGAGCCATCGGAGGGATGACCACACAAACCCGCGATCCATCTGGCAGAGTAGCGTCTAGACGAGGATTATCTTCATCTATCACTCTCCCTACTTTTTGAGCAATAGCTCTCATAGCAGACATTAAAGCATCTTCACTTGGGAATTTATTTGGTGTTTTGTAAACGAGTCCTTTTTGTTCAACAAAGACTTCATCAGGACCATTGATCATGATTTCAGTAACAGACTCATCTGCTAGGAGGTCACCTATCGGTGCGAGTAACCCTTCAATGGCATCATTAAATACACTCACGACTTAGTACTCCCTAGGAATCCAAACTCTATTTTTCTTAGGCTCAGAAGCAATCTTTCTTTTTATTTTTTCTTCTTTATTTGGTTTTTCTAAAACGGTGATGCGTCCTTCTATTTTTCCGGTTGGGCAATAGAATTTATAAACGCCGGCTTTTTTAAAATAAGCGCTGCCTTCAGTAATTTCCCCCACGTTGGCGGACATAAAAAGATCTTTATCAGGAATAGTAAGGCAACTTGGGTTCTTATCTTTTCCGGTTAAAAAAATCTTCAGCTTCTCACCTTTAAAGACTGAGATCCTTCTAGGATAAAAGCCTTCGTCGGTTGCGATTATAGAAACCTCTCTAACAGGGACTGAAAACTTCGTGCTTTTAGCATAATAACTATCTTCTAAAGCCATAGCTTTATTGAAGACAAAAATCCATGCCGCTCCTAATATTAATAAAACCACGCTCTTCATGGCCCCTCCTCGATACTGAACTTATCGGTCTTTCAGAGGAAAACTTTACCGGTGCAAGAAACTCGGAGATGCCTTATTCTAGATAGTTATATCACCATCAGACTTAGGAAGAGGAGTAATAGCTGGGACTTTTTTCTTTTTAGGCCTAAGTCTTTTATCGCGCTTATAGATATCTGAGACCTTAGTCTTAGGCAGCTTGATAAGAATCTTTCCTCCTTTATTTTCAAACTTAACTTTAGAAGCATCTACACCACTAGGAACAGAAAAGGTCCTCATAACAGTCCTTGATTTTTTGTAATAGTTTGAACCTGCCTCAGTTTTTTCTTCTTTTTCTTCAACAACCTCACCCTTTAAGATTATATGATTGTTTTCTATCTTAATTTCAAAGGGAGCATCTTCTTTAAGATCCATCTTCAAGATGAGGATCTTTTCAAGAGGCGTCTCTATCCAGCGAAAATCCCCTTCTTCAAGATCACTAGAGATGTCACTTCCCTTGAGTAATCTATCAATATTTTTGTCGTCAAAGAAGTTTTGAAAAAGGCCAGGATCAGTGCTCTTTAACACCTTTTCAATTTCTTTATCAAACTGTTTGAATAGATCACTCTTAAAATATTTCTGAATAAGCAGACGGTCTTTTTGCATGTCTTCTCGCCAACGCTTGATGGCCTCTTCTTGCTCTTTTTCCCAAAGGGACCGTTGCCTTTGTGCCTCTTTATAGCGTTCATCTTTGTTGGATTGAGCCCACAGGGCTGATGAAAAGATAAGAATTAGTAAGAGGATTTTTTTCATAAGTCTTCTAACCTAATTACTTCATAGGCCGGTGTCTCATAGGGATGGGCCTTTTTTAAAGCATTGATAACATCCTTAATGTACTTATCTTCAACCACCATTTCAATACGGGCCTCATCGACATAAGTAATGCTCCCTTCCTCGCCTATAGTGGGGTTTGAGCCTTTTAGAGCTCTGAACTGCCCTATGCCTTTAGAGATAAAACAACAAGAATCATAGTTCCCAATCCTTCCTCCACCACTTTCAAACATCTTGCCCTTTACTTGATCAACACCCTCAAGATTAACAAAGGTAGCTATTTTATACACCGCAAACTCCTCGTAATTAGGTAATAAAAACCTAACTTTCTGGTCAAACTTTTGACCTAATACTAATGATGCTAATAAAATCTTACAACTAATATAACCAAGTTCTAATTATTAGACAAAACGCCACCACTAAAGAAAAATTTATGAAAATTGAAATGGAATGAATCCATTACGACGACCCTAAGTCGTCAATCACGGAGGAGAAACTCATGAGAAAAGGACTAATAGCTCTCGCGCTTGCTACTGTACTGTCCGCCCCTGCATTTGCTTGTGACATGCACGGAAACAGTGGATTTGTAGAAGAAAACAATCTTTGGATTTCAACAGATGCTAAATCGGTAAGCACTATTGACGAAAAAGAGTTCAATAAGATCATGGATCGCGTTGAAAAGATCTATAAGCCGGTTATCGCCGCTAAAGGTAAAACACTACAAGTAATTCGTAAGTGGGAAGACGGTACTGTCAACGCTTACGCTCAACAAACTGGAAACGTTTGGAAAATTTCAATGTTTGGTGGTTTAGCCCGTCATGAAACAATTACTTCTGATGCTATGGCATTAGTAGCTTGTCATGAACTAGGACATCACCTTGCTGGTCAACCAAGAAAGAAATCATGGTTTGGTACGGCATGGGCCTCAAACGAAGGTCAGTCTGACTGGTGGGGTAACATGAAGTGTATGAGAAAATACATGGAAAATGATGACAACATCACTATAGCTGGTGAACTTAAGCTTCCAGAATTAGCAAAATCAAAATGTGATGCTAACTTTGCTGACGCTAACGAAGTAGCTATGTGTTACAGAGGTGCAATGGCCGGACTTAGCCTTGGTAACCTTTTCAGAGCTCTACGTAACCTTGAAACAGAGCTGAAGTTTAACACTCCAGATCCTAAGAAAGTTACAACAACTAACCATAGCCACCCAGCTCCTCAGTGTCGTCTAGATACTTATTTTGCTGGTGCTCTTTGTGATAGAGATGCTTATGCTGACGTTGATGAGACTTCTCATACTAAGAACGTTTGTAACAGAGCCGCTGGTGATGTTGACGGTCTTCGTCCACTTTGCTGGTACAAAGTTAAGTAAGTTTAAATTAAATATCCGATTAAATAAGGCTCCCGATGGGAGCCTTTTTTATTTGAGAATGTCTTTCATCTTTTCATTAAATTTATTAACAACAGAGCTCTCGTAAGTAATCTCACCGTGACCACTCATTCCAACACCTTTTATATAGTGATTATCGGCCCCAGCAATGGGAGAGCCATGAATGCCAAACCTCATGGCATCGCCACCAATCTTTAGACCCTCACGGTCTTCTTTTTGATAAAAGTTAATATGCTCTTTAACATTAGAAGCTTTGTACAAGCTTGATGGTTGTCCCCCAGACCAAACCGCTGAATAGGGATAATCTTCCCCTTTCCCCCCCATGAGCTTCCACCTTGTGTAACGAAGGGGTTCACCTAGCTTCTGAGGTAAAACCTCTTCTACGGCGTGATGAGCCTCTTTGACAGGGTCTATTGAGAAGGCCAAGTCTACATCGACGCCAACGTCTCTTTTCATATGCTCGGCGAACTTAACCAGGCTTCTTCCCCCAGAACTATGGCTAGTAAGAACAATCTTAGGAGTGATCCCTAAGGCCTTTGCTTCTTTGATATAGTTCTTAATGCAATGCCTAGCATTCTGGATTCCTTTAGGATTGCTATTAACTGAATTCTTAACATCATCAACAAGTTGTTTAAGGGAAGTTTCTTTTAACTTTTCAAGCCCTGCTAATTGCTCAACTTCTTCAGACGGGAAACTGAACCAATCAACATTTCTACCTCCATCCATGGCCATCATCTCCGACATCACACCTGATTGAAGGCCAGACCACTTAGAGTCCTTTCCTTTTTTATCTTTAAATATTTCTCTAGTATTTGAATAGACTTTACTTAATATCTTCTTATTAACCTTTCCCCCAAAACATTTGTTAAACCTTGCCATAGTTGCAGGTATCAAAGGTTCATAAGCACCTGTTCCTTCAAAAGCAATCACTAAGGCCTTAGATTTTTTTGATGGCCTGCAAGCGTTTAGCTTCTTTGTGGCCTTATGCCTATCTGGATCATCTTTCTTTTGTGCTTGATCAAAGAAGAACTCAAGGACTTCTTTCATATCTTTTTTTGACTTGATTCTAGGTAAACTCTCGCAGATCTTTTCTTGGGTGATTAAATCTTCATGTTGAATCTTTGCTAGGACATCATTCCATGGACAATCCCCTTCATTAGAGTAAAGAGTCGAGCTCACAAACAAACTTGCAATAATAATTTTTTTCACTATTTAATTCCTTCTATTGATTGAACATCTTTAACTACATCCACTGTATTATTCTTAGTTGTAAAGCCTAGTGTTCCAAAGTGATTATAAGTATTACTCGTATGAGTGAATAAACTGACACATCTTTTACTGCCTTCTTTTAATTTTTTATTTTTAAAGTCATAATTATCTTTATGAGTTCGCCTTGCCTTTCCGCTATAGACTTCAAACTTATTAGAATTGACTTGTACGCCAAATGATTGAACCAGCTTATTGGCACCACAAAAAGCGTTAAACAATTGATCTGAAGCTGAGTTTAGAAGAAACATATCTTTCTTAGAAGTCTTTGTTATCATACAAGACTCATTCTTACTTCCCACTCGCTCATTCCACGCCTTCACACATGCAGCAACATTTCCACTCATTGGAAGTTGATAAAGGCCTACATTTCGTTTTGATTCATCTTTGCTCTGGGCCTTATCATAATAAAGCTTCACTCCCGGAGGTTTCTTAAAGTTCTTAACCCCATACTTTGCCCCAAACTTACTAGCATGACCTTTTGAAGTACTATTATCGGCAGTAGAAAGGGACTCATGATTGGCAAGTACTCCAAGTAAGGTTGTATAGAATTGATCGAGAAGACCTTTATATTTTTCTGACTTAACTTTATCTTTTTTCGCCACTGCATCTAAATATAAATTTCTTACTTTATTAAAATGTTTTGGAATTGAACTCATAGGCCCACTAACTTTCTTGGCCCTAGCTTTTTTATCACTACTATTTCTAGCTGCTAATTTTTCATCTATCGATTCACACATCGGATGTGAGTAAAGACCAACGTCGGATGTCCATTTTTCACTATTGTAAGTTTTAGATATATGACTGCTAAGAGGGTTTGATCCCGCTTTCGCGTTTAATTGAACTGCTAAGGAGATTGACTCTTTAAAGTTCTTTGGTGGGCTTTTTTTCATACTCTTTAAGCAAGATGACGTAAAACTTGAAACATCTCTGGGCTTAGTTAACTCGGTCAGCTTTACTTCCTGAACAATGACGGCCTTTGGAATCGGACAAGGTTCTTTTGCCTTGTTGATACCTTCGACTTCTTGCTTAGTCTCATCCATCTTTTTAACAAGCTTAGAAACTTGCTCCTTTAGAAGCACTTCAGTTGATGAAGCGCTAAAGCTAAAAAACAAGATGACAGCAACTAAGGTTTTCATTGACTCTCCCATCTCTTCATTTTTACAGGTTTTAGTTTTTTCTTCTGAGAATATCTTCTTTTTCTCAAAACTAACTAAAATCTGGTTCAATTTAAAAATAAAGACATAAAGTATCTGCCTGAAATAATGGGCAAAAGTTCAATCCTCTCAGATACCTTATCGTAATTTGGTAGGAGGACTTAAATTGGCTGACTAAGAAAGTATTGTTTAGGAAGTTATTGTTTTTAAAGAAAAAAAGGCCTCATTAAAGAGGCCCTTAATAACGAGTTTTTTAGTGGTTATGACCACCTGGACCGTGAGCATGACCATGAGAGAGCTCTTCTTCAGTGGCTTCTCTTACTTCCTCAACCTTTACTTCAAAGTTGAGTGTTTTACCCGCCATTGGGTGATTACCATCAATGCTTACGTTCTCCCCTTCAATCTTTGTGACTTGAACAACAAGTGGCCCAACCTCAGTTTCAACCTGGAACTGATCCCCAACTGCAAGAGGCTGACCCGGATCAAAGTTTGATTTAGGAATATCTTGAACTAATTCATCTCTATAAGGACCATAACCGTCTTCAGGAGCAATACTAACTTTTAGTTCTTCGCCCTTACTCTTACCTTCTAAGGCCTTCTCAAGACCTGGTATAAGGTTACCATGTCCTTGAAGAAATGTTAGAGGATCCTGTCCTTCTGATGAGTCCATTACAGCTCCATCATCACCTTTAAGGGTGTATTGAATCGATACGACACAGTCTTTGGCTATTTTCATTTTTAATCCTAGTTTAAAATTGCGGCCCAACAGGACCAAAAAAAACCCCTCTAAAAAGAGGGGCTATAAAAGTGTTCTTTATTTTTTCTTCGGAGCTGGTGTCTTAGCTGGCTCATCTTTCTTTTTGATTTCAAAAAGCTCAACATCAAAAACAAGAGTAGCGCCACCAGGAATCTTTGGAGGAGCGCCGGCATCACCGTAGGCAAGAGAAGCAGGGATTACTAGCTTAATAGATCCACCTTCTTTAATTAACTGAAGACCTTCAGTCCAACCCTTGATCACACGGTTAAGAGGAAAAGTAACCTTTGTTCCTCTGTCTTTTGAAGAATCAAAAACAGTTCCGTCAATAAGAGTCCCATGATAATGAACTTCAACATTGTCTTCTGGCTTAGGAGTTTCCCCTGTCCCTTCTTTGATTACTTTATATGCAAGACCAGAAGCTGTCTTAGTCGCTCCTTCCTTAACAAAATTTTCTAAGTACTCAGTACCGGCGATCTTAACTTTTTCAGAATTCTTTTGCATTCTTTCACGGAATACCTTTTGAACCTGAGGTTGAAACTTTGCTACGTCTACTTGAGACTTAGCGCCTGTTGCAGCATCTCTAACACCTTGAACGAGAGAATTAATTTCACCTTCGTTTAATGAAAGGTTCGCCAATCTTGAACCAAACATATTTCCTACAGTGTAGAATACCTTTTCATCATCTGTTGATGGAGCTTTTCCACCTTTAGCACTACCACCGTTTTTATTACATCCAACCGCTAGAAGTGCACCCATAAGAAGGGTAAAACTAAGAAACTTCATTTAACATCCTTTGTCATAATTTCTATATTACTGAAAATTCTAATGAACCTTATTCCTTTTGCAAAGATAATTCATCAAGTTTAGTTTAACGGCTCAGGATAGAGATGTTTCTCCCAGGCTCGTTGTTTGCCTTGCGGCGTGATCTTTTTATTATTGTTATAAAGGGCCCACTCCCAATCTCCATAGAGAGGATTAGGAAGGACAATAAACCTATTGCCCCATTCTTTTTTCTTACTATCCACTAAGGTGGCCCTTGCATCAAGAGGCTTTCCATCAAAGATATCGTCAAAATCCCCAAGAGTATCACCCATAAGAAGGACAATATGAAAGCGCTCTAGGATCTGTTTTCTTCTAGGTCCTTTGGTGCTCGTCGTCGTTTTCATTAAAAGGTTTTCTTTCTTAACCGGAAATCCCGCCTCCATTAAGTTTTTGTATGTAGCATCAAAGAGACCAATATTCCTGTTAGTCACATAGAAGACTTCAACTCCTTGAGAGTTGGCCCATGTTAAAAACTCAGTGGCCCCTGGTAGAGCATGAGCATTTGCCTTCTCTGTCCACTCTTTCCAGTTCTCTCTATTAAAGCTTTCCCCATCTAAGATGAGCTTGGCCTGAAAGGGAGAATTATCTAAGACAGTCTCATCCACATCAACCACTACAGCTCTTCTTTTAGAATGCTTTCTGTATTTTAAATCGGTATTCAGGCGCTGTTTTGCAAAATTAAAAGCCTGATAACTTAGTGCGCGGTACTCAGCTGCATTTTGAATCCATAAAGTAGCCCCAACCATAAAGCTTTGAGGGTTAGACTTCTGTGAAATTTGAGAACATGAAACCATCATGAATATACTCAAAATAATTGAAACTTTTTTCATCATAAAAATACCTTTTTAATAACCATTATCGTCAAGGGCCTGATTGGCTAGTTGATCACAATACTCATTTTGAGGATGACCTTGATGACCTCTGACCCATTCGTAACTAATATTAGAAAGTTCACCAACTAATTCATCGAGGGCCTTCCACCTTTCAACATTCTCTGGCTCTTTCTTATCTGCTTTTTTCCAGCCCCTGGCCTTCCAACCTGGAACCCATTTAGAAATACCGTCTAAAACATATTTTGAATCACTTACTAAGCGCACTTCTGTAGAAGTAGGTAAGTTTTGTTCCTCAAAGTACTCTAAAAGAGACCTTAAGCCTTCTATAGCTCCTTGAAGCTCCATGCGGTTATTGGTGCTATGATCTTCAACCCCAGAGTCAAAGAAAAGAACTGCTCCATCGCTAGATTGAGCCACCATTCCCCAAGCGCCTGGTCCCGGATTTCCTCGGCAGGCGCCATCACTATATACGGCAAATCCATTTTCTTTAAGATTCGAAGGAGGTGGAAACTCTCCTGAAGTAGTCTTCGAAGGAGAAAAATCCAAAGACTCCCCTTCTTTTTCGAGCTCAGCTATTAAACCAAGGGCCTTTTCATTAGAGCTGAAAACTTCTCTTAAATACTTAATGTTTTTATTTAGTTTTGCTTTACTCATTTTAATTTTAAGAATTTCCTCTTACCGACTTTAATAACCTTGCCAGCAAAAGATTCATCTAAGAGAGCTTCTATATTATTGATCTTATCTTCATCAACAATACCAACAGCATTGGCTTCGACCATTCTTCTGGCCTCTTTTTTTGAAGGAACAACTCCCCCTTCTAAAAGAATATCAATAAGAAGGGCGCCCCTTGTAAACTCAATCTCTGGAGCGTCGTCAGGAACGCCGCCTTTCTTAAAGACCGCTTCAAACTTCTCTCTCATTGAAGCCCCAGAGCCTTCTCCATGAAAGAAGTCCACGACATTCATGGCCAGTTTCTTTTTAACTTCATTAGGATGAAGAGACCCATCTTTAAGTCCACTTAAGATTGACTCAATCTCACCTCTGTCAAAGCTAGAGATATATTGATAATACTCTGGCATCAACTCATCAGGAATAGACATGATCTTTCCAAATTTATCAAAAGGCTCGTCTTTAATTGCAATATAATTATTTAATGACTTACTCATCTTCTGAGTGCCACATGTCCCTGTGATAATAGGCAAGAGCATGGCCACTTGTGGTCTCATACCTCTATGTTTTTGATAATCCCTTCCCATGAGAACATTGAACTTTTGATCACTACCTCCGAGCTCAACATCGGCCTTAACATAAACTGAATCTATTCCCTGAAGCACAGGATAAAAAAGTTCGTGAAGAGCAAGAGGGCTTCCCTCTTTAAGTCTTTTAGCAAAGGTGTCATGAGATAAGAGCTTAGCGCAAGTTGTCTCCGCGGCCCAGCCAATCACATCCCGAAGACCCACTTCTTCAAACCACTCTGTTTGATAACAGACTTCTGTTTTATCTACGTCCACCACTGTATAAACTTGCTCCATATAGGTTCTAGCATTGGCACGTACTTCATCAGCTGTTAGAGCCCCACGGCTAGCATCTTTCCCTGAAGGGTCCCCAATACTGGCCGTATAATCACCAATGATCACAACACCTAAATGACCCAAGTCTTGAAACTGACGCATCTTTTTATAAGGAACAAGATGCCCTAAATGAACATCAAAGCCGGTGGGATCTATGCCACACTTGATTCTAAGAGGTTTTCCCTCTTTTATAGAATGCCTAAGCATCTTCTTAAAGTCGGGCTCGGGTGTAATTTCTGAGATACCAAAGGAGAGGATATCCCATTGGCGTTGAAATTCTGCTTCTTGTTCTTTTGATAATTGGCCGTCAACAGTATCTGACATAAACTAGCTCCATTTAGATAACCGCAATAGTTTAACCAAATTCATTATACTTGTCCTATTTTTTACTCTTGATGCGACAAGTAATCCTCTTGCTATCGAAGTGCTCTAACCTTAAAATTAGAATACTTATTTTGGGAGAGATATGAACATCGTTGATTTAAAGCCAGGTCATTCTGTAGAGGGTGACGACATTGCTGCTTTTCGTTCTGAAACGAAAGGACAAAAATTTGTTTACCTATTGGCCGGAGTTCACGGTGATGAGGTGGAAGGAGTTTACGTTCTTCAGCAATTAGTGGATTGGTTAAAGGACAATGATGATTATCAACTGCCCACCGTCGTCGTTCCTATTTTAAATGTTGATGGCTACCGAGCAGGAACCCGAGTGAACGCCCATGGTGTTGATCTCAATAGAAACCTTCCCTCTTCTAGCTGGACTGATGAAGCAAGAGAGCCTAAGTACAACCCAGGTAAGAAAGCCTTAAGCGAGCCAGAGAATATCTTCTTAGAAAAACTCTTCTCAAAGTTCACTCCCGGAATCATCCTAACCATGCATTCTTGGAAGCCTATGGTTAATTATAATGGTCCCTGTAAGGATATCGCCGATATACTTCATAAGCACAATAACTATGAAGTCTGTGATGATATCCAAGGGCACCCTACACCAGGCTCCCTTGGGGACTATGCCCCTGAAAAGTTTGGCTCTCCTGTTCTAACCTTTGAATGCCCAATCATCTCTGAGACCAAGACCCTTAAAGATATATGGGAAGAATCTGAGGCCGGCTTCAAGGAAGTGATGCTGTCAGAGAACATCAAAGCCTATATCTAACATATTGAATTTACGTACTGTCTAAAGATTATACAGTGGTGCCATTTTGCTCTACAGCCCCAACCTAATTTCAGCTATATTGAACTAACTTGGTCCAGTATTGACACTGAACCTATGGCACTTCAATTGCACTCTTATCAGTAAACCAAGAGACATATGGATTTGTCATTAAACGGAAATGTGAGGAAAAACATGGCCTTAGTGCGTAATTCAATCTGTATTCTTGCCTTAATGAGCACGGCTTATGGTGCCGAAGTGTCTAAAAGTTCGACAGAACTCAATCCAGCTCCAAGCAAGAACTACAATATCGGTTTCTCTTCGGTTTTGGCCTCATCCCTCCACAGAACAAGTGATATTGATCATTCTCTTTCAAATAAGTTCTCAATCACCCCAAGCATCAGTCTTGATGGTGGCTACACCTTTATAGCAGGTCTTAGTGGAACTAAAGACTTAAAAGGAGAGAGAAAGTTTCACATGGGTAATGGGTTTATTGCTCTTTCTAAAGGCCTTAGAAAATTTGATAACCTAAGTATTAGCGCTTCACTCTCAGCCGTTATACCTCTAGCTGAAGCCACAAAAGATATTCAAACACTAAGAACAGGAATCAAGCTTTCTCCTAAGTTCTCTTATAAAGCAACTGAGAATAGCTCACTTTCTTATTCTCCTGGAATAAAAATAAACTTTCACGAGTACAAAACAAGCTTAGTGGGCACTAGTAATACTCAATACTCTTTAAGCCAATCGGCCAGCTATAATTACAATGCTTGGGACCTCTTTAGCATCTCGTTAGGTGGTTCGTATGCCAGAAGTTTTACTTATAATGGAAACTCAAAGGACTTTTATTCATTAAGTCAGAGTATCTCTTTTGCCCCATCAGATGCCACAGGTATCGAGGTTGGTCATTCAATCGGCGGCAATCCACTTTCAGCAAATGGAACAGATTCAGATATAAATATTTTTAATTCAAGGGAATCCGGCGTTTACGCTGGTTTTAGCTTTACCTACTAAAGGATGATGTAATGAAGGTTAAGGACCAAAAATCAATTTTGAAATCAATGATGACTCTTGTCTTTTTGGCAAGCTTACTTGTTGGTTGTGCCAAAGAACTGCCAGAGGATGTTAGTGATGACATTCAAGAAACGGCTCACTCTTTAAATCTCTTTAAGAACGCAGTAGAAATTTCTTCAGTAGACGAAGAAGGGGCTCTAGCGCTTCAATCTAAAGATGAAGTGAATGATATTGTTGCTGTTAATGAGCTAGGTCTTAGGTCAGTGACAATGACTAAGGGACCTGCTGAGCTCGCCGCATTCTTTGCTGGCCTTAAGCTCGAGTCTTCATTCCCTGGAGAGAAGTTCACAGTTCACTTTGCTTTTAACAGTAGAACGCTAATTGCCTATGCTGAAGTAAAGAATCAAAGAGTAACTCTGGTCAACTCTCAGTTAACAAAATCAATTAAGACCTTTAGTGGTGCTGTTGTTAATGCCTACCCTATCTTTCAGTACAACGTAGATGCATTTGGTGTTCTTGAAAGAGCTACTAATGCTCTAAACGAGGAAACAAGAACTGTTATCTTTAAGACAAAGACAATGGATTCAGCAACTCATATAAAGATTGATCCAAAGCAAGAAAAAAGAAAGAACGCTGGGCTTAGATTTTCAGACCTTGATAAAACAAACATCATCTTTAACAAGCAAAGACTAGCTCAAAGACTTTTTAAGACTAAGGACCTAGTTGCTTTATTCAACGATACAGCTCAACTTCAGAGGTTTTCAACTTTAAGTGATAAAGACTTCTCAAGGGTTAAGATTGTTGGAGATAAGCTTTTCATCCAAAAGCCCACTAAGAAATCAGACCTTAGCACTATTGAGCTAGCAGCTCTTGCTAACGCAGCAAAAGATCCAAGAATCAATATGTGTGACAAGACTATCGCTCAAGCTGTAGGAATTGAAGTATCTGAATGTGTTTTAAGACCTTATGTTTCAATCGCTATTTCACACGTAGAACTTCAAACTAAAGAAGTTGATGGCGTAACAATGGCAGAGATTGAAGCTCCAAAAGTACTTACAAAAGCGAGCCGATCTAAGCTTGTTCAAATTGACCTAGATGAGAAGATGACTTTAGAGATGATCGGTAAAGACATCAATATGGTCGATGAAATCCTAACAAATAAAGAAAAGCACTTTGATGTAGACGCAGAATACATCTATGTTCCTATGACTATGGGAACTCCAAGAGAAGTTATCGCAGCGGATCCTTTTTACCAAGGTAAAGAAAAGATCGTTAAGATGAAATTCTCTAAAGACGGACTAGAGATCTTTGAAGTTGAAAAGGACGAGAGGTTCCAAGACAATGACTTAAACAACTCTCCTGTTTTTACTATTCCTGGGAAGCATCTTGACTTTAAGTGTACTGAAAATAGTGATGATGAGTGTATTGGTGGAGATACTGTTGATACTGATAAATCATGGGACCAAAAGAGATTCTTTGTTCCTTCACTTGATAGCCTAAAGACTATTGAAATCAATCCACTTGATGTGATGACTGTTGAAGCAGACAGCTGTCTTATAAAGGTTGATACTCAACTTGTTAGCCATACAATTAAAAAAGGTGTTCTTAATATTGAGCTAGAGAAAACTTATAAGACAAGTAACTCTTGGAGATGTATCGCTGAGCACTACTTTGACGATACTGAAAACATGACTGGTTTTTCTAAAGCTGGATTCAAGGTAAGATTCTTCTATTCAATTGTTGATATCAAGAGCCTTGCAAGTAAAGACTACGAGCCAGTAGCTTACCCAATTCCTGATCATGATGAATTTGGGTTCTTTAAAGATAAGATCTCTAAACTTTCTTCAGATTTTGATCGTCAGAGAAAAGAGAATAATTACCGTCTTAACAGATGGAACCCAAAGAAAAAGGTCATCACTTACCACTTAAGTGATACTTTTAATAAGCCTAAGAATAAGCTTATTAAAGACGCTACTTACAAAGCATTTGAAGGAATGAACCGTTCACTAAAGATGGCCAACACAGGTCTTCAACTAGAGCTAAAAGAGCCTTCAGGTAAGAAATCTGGCGACCTAAGAAATAGTATGATCGTTTTAATCGATGATCCACTATCAAATGGTCTTCTAGGATACGCTCCAACTGTAACCAACCCAAGAACTGGTGAGATCATCCAAGGACATGTTAACATGTACTCAGGTGTTCTAACTTCAATTGTTCGTCACAACTGGGAAGGAATGGTTGATTTCACAATCGAGAAAGCTCAAGATGAAAAAAGAAAAGAAAGCTTAAAGCTTCTTAAAAGTGAGAAACTTGCTTCTTCAGAAAAGTCAGGACAAGAAAAGAGTGATTCTGAAAAGGCTAAGCTTCTTAAAAGAATTACTAATGAAAAACTTTTACAAAAAGCACTCTCTGGCGGGCCAAAAGCAGCTGGTTTAGTTTTTGGAAATGACCTTCTACATAAGACTCCAGTCAATAAGATTGAGAAACTGACTAAGAACGCTAAGAAAGCCCAAGCAGCCATGAAGAGAAGACTTCGTGAAAGACAAGTTAAAGTTAGTGATCGTGATGACTCTCTAGAGCACTTAAGTAAATTTGAGAAACTTGCCCGTAAAAAGCAAATTCGTCTTCAAAGATTCGCTGAGAACAACGCTCTATCAGATGAAGCCTACAAGATCGCTCATACAGTTAAAAAGCTTATCCCAGGGATCAAAGAGATCAAGGGTGTTTTTAATGAAGACGGAACTCTAAAAAGATGGTCTGAGCTTAACGAAATTCAAAAGAAAGCTGCTACAGACATTATCGTTCCTTATACGTACACAGCAACTCTCGTTCACGAAGTTGGTCATGGCCTTGGTCTAAGACATAACTTTATAGCTTCTAAAGATTCTGCCAACTACTGGACAGAAGAAGAGGCCCACGCCCTAGGTCTTGAGCATGCTCCAGCATACTCATCAGTTATGGATTATGCCTTTGATTCTCTAAACGAAAGTACTGTCTTTGGTAAGTATGATATTGCTGCCTTAAGATTTGGTTATGCTCGTGAAGTTCAGCTTAACAGATCAATGACAGCTGATGGAGAGCTTCCAACAGATGTTAAACCAACTGAGTTTATTAAAGTTGAGACAACTTTAAAGGACTTAAATAAAAAGATCGATTCAGACAATGCCGCAAGGTCTACTGATGATGAGACTCCAGCTTTAGTTGAAGCTCTTGCTGGTTACCAATTCTGTACAGACTCAAATGCTGGACTTTCAGCGAGTTGTAATCGTTTTGACGAAGGATCTACCCTTGTTGAAATCGTTAACCATTACATATCTAAGTATGAGACTTACTACAAATATAGAAACTTTAGAGATGGGAGAGACACATTCCAGGCCGAAGGCCTAGGTGGCTATGCTATCGCTCGTTACAATGAATTTAATAGAATCAGAGGAATCTTTGAAGAATGGGAATTCTTCGCAGGAATCTTTGGTGAAGAGATCATGGTTCAAGGTTGTGGACCTGCAGAGCTTAAGCTCTACCCTATCTGTAAGGATATTAACGAAAGAAGAGACTCTGTAAAGATCGCTGGAGACTTCTTCTTAAAAGTTATTAAGACACCTGATCACACCTGCGCCCTAGCTAAGGCTGAGGCACCTGAAACTATTGTTGAGTCAAAGACACTTTTTAGCATCTATGATGATATCAAGTTCTCAACTGACCATGTTACAAAGACTTGTTTTGACGATGCTGTTAAAGCAAAAGTTGCAGAAGATGGGTTTGTAGTAGTTGGTGAAGCTGGTAAGTTTCTCAATGGATTCAAAGACAATAGTGACGTACATATCTATTCAAACGATAGGGCCGTAAGAGGTGTTTGGGTTGATAAAGTATTTGCTTTAAAAGCACTTCTTCAAAGAGAAAGTGAAAGAGGCCTAACTGAGTCAAATCATATGGCCATGGTTAGCCACTCAGGAATTGCTCCTAAGATTGGAAACCTCTTAAGACACCTTATTCTTGGAGAAGACTTAATAGAGCCAGTTCTTTTTAAGAAAGAAGATGGTTCACTCTTTGAGCAAAAGTACGCCATAGACCTAGACTATACAATCACTGGTCCACAAAGAGGAATCTCTTGGCTTTCAAGCTTCCTTAATATGGCTCCTTCAGGAAGTTCAAAACTCCTTGGAGTTCTATTATCAAACGCTAAGCAATTCGGTCTAACTTACGGTGAGGAGCACGGTCAAGAGTCACATAATATTGTAAACCTCTTTACAGTGAGAAAGTTCAAACTAGGTCAAGCGAGAGACTTAACTGATCTTGAGTACATCATGCTTGAAGATACGATCTTTGCTGCTAATGAGAACAACGCTCTTGCCAGCACTATGATCAGCTCTTTTAAGATTCTTGATGACCTTAAGACAATTGATCCAGCTATTATCACAAAGGTTGTTAAAGATAGAATTAACCCAACTCTTCCTGATGGATTAAGTGAAGTTGAACTAGCTTCTCTTACTCTTGATATAGCTTTTCTAAACTCTCTTAAGTCTGCAGCTGAGCAGGGGGCTGATGTAAGATTAGACTTCCTCGTTGATAGATTCGGAGAAGAGCAAGGAACAAAACTCTTCAACGCTTTTAAGCTTGGAGTAGATGGGTTAACTAAACTGATTGAGATTAAAGAATCTCTTGGTCAGGCGCCAGATCTTGCAACAGAAGTAGAAGTAAAACTCTACAATATGGAGCTTGAGGAATTAATGAGCTTCCTTGATGGAAGCCTAGAAGAGAAGACCAATCTTTATGAGAGGACTCTTCCTTATCTTCCAGAGATGGTTCACTTTAGATAATTGAATAAAGATAAGATTTAGAAATAGGAAAGGGCACTTTGAAAGTGCCCTTTTTTTTAGTTAGCTTTAGTAAACTTAATAATTTCCACAGGACAAGCTTCAGCTGCCTCTTGGATGTTAAGACCGTTCTCTAACGGAGCTCCTGGTCTTACAATACAACCACCGTCCTTAACTTCGAAAACATCAGGAGAGATGGTCTCGCAGGCATCACAAACAATACAACCATCTTCGATCCACACCTTGGCCAAAGAGAAATTTTCAACAGTGGCCCCAGCATCAGCGCCAGCAGCGGCAAAGTCCCCAGCAAACTCAGGGTTACTCTGAATCTTTAAGGCCATATTAGAGGCAGGAAGAGGCTCAGCAATAAAGCTTCTTTGAACTGTATGGTAAACAGGTTTCTTATAATTAAGAGCATGAGCTTCATTGAATTCATCAGCTGTTTCTTTGGCAGCGTCTAATTGCTCCTTAAACTTCTTACCTTTTAATTTAAAGTATTGAGAAATACCTTCTTTACTTGAATTGATCTCGATTTCAATAAGAGCGTCGTCGAAGCCCTTAGCTTTAACCATATTATCAAGACCGATTCCAAAATCGATGTCTCTAGCGAAGGTTGAACTTGCCGAATCAAAGTCTCTGGTTACATCAACTTGAGTGGGAGAACCAAAAGGATTGAACATTCTTAATCTAACAATATTAAAAGTGGCAGGTTCTCTAGAACTATTCCAACGAAATGCAAAAGCAAAACCGGTACTTCCCTTTTTAGATTTTAATATCTGGTAACTAGGCCTTGCGAAAAGAAAATGCAATCCACCGCTGGTTAAACTTAATAGACCAATACCTACAACTAGGCCTATGGCCATAAGTGCAGCAACACCTAATGAAAGAACCTGAAGACTCAAATCTAACTCCTAATCTTATGAAATTACAATGCTTCTAAGATAATATCCTTCGCTCATCTTGCCAACGAGTTTTAGGAATTTTGAGGAAAGTTGAACAAGACCAGAAGGTCGTTCCCTACGCGCCTAGCAAGGCCGAGAAGCTCTCCAGATGGGGACTTTACCCATCCGTGTTCATTATCACTAAGGTGCGATGCGCAATCGGTGGCCCTTAGCTTCATGCCATTTCTGTATTTTTTTTCATTATCAGGATTATTTAAGACAATTTCTTGCCCTAGATAAAGCTCCTCTGGGCTTAGGGAATCTTTTGGCCAAAGCTCTAGATCACAGGCCTTCTCCACTAAATGAGGACCAATAGAGACTCTCCTAAGCTGTTCTAAATGCCCAACAGAGCCCACGGCCTTTGCCATGTCTTCAAACAAGACCCGGATATAAGTTCCAATCCCAACGGTTACTTCAAACTCGATTCTTGGAAGATCCCACTTAAGGATCTTAAAATCTAAGACCTCTCTTCGCACTTTTTCTTTTTCAATGATCACCCCTTCTCTTGCATACTCATAAAGGTTCTTGCCTTTATGCTTAGCCGCTGAGAAGGCAGGTGGTCTTTGAAAATATTCATGAGAGAATTGTTCAAACCATTTTTTTTCTAGTTCTTCTTTATCAAATTCTTCAAAGCTCTTTTGTATTTCAGCATCCGAATGCTTTTGCTCTAAACTACCGGTCTTATCACCAGTGTCTGAATGAACACCGAAAAGGCCCACTGCCCTGTAGACTTTCTTATAATCAGCGTGAACATAATCTGAGAGTCTCTGAGATCCATTGACACCAATGATGAGAAGCCCTGTTGCAAAAGGGTCTAAGGTACCAAAGTGTCCGATTTTCTTAAATGGTTTAGGAAGGTTTCTTTTGAATTGCCTAACAACATCGGTGCTCCCCATGCCTTCAGGCTTATCAACTAAAAAGGCAATGGGTTTCACTTTTTATTATTAGATAAAAGCTCAGTAATATTTTGCTCACACTCAAAAGAGTCATCGTAAGTAAAATTAAGCTTTGGAGTATGACGAAGTTCAAGCTTTTGAGAAATGATTCCTCTAAGTCTTGAAGAGACCTTAGCGATGGCCTTCTTTGCATCCCCTCTTCTTGAGCTATCAAAAGTATCCCAAGAACAAGAGGCTTCAGAAAAGTCGCCATTTAGGGCGACTTTGGTAACGCTAACAAATTGCAATGACGGATCGTTTACGACACCACGAAGAGAGGTGTTGATCTCGTTCATGATCCTCTCCTCAAGCTTAATCTTAGTAAACGTTTTCTTGGCCATCTTTTATATCCCTAGAGACTCGATTCGTTCTCTACTTCATCAGCTGCAGCAGCGGCTTCTGCCGCTCTTTGAGCTTCTGCTTCTTCTTCAGCCTTTTTTAGCTCAGCTTGCTCCACATCTTCAAGGGTCCGTTTCTTTTCTACAAGCATATAGGCCTCAAAGAGGTCTCCAGCCTTTAAGTCACTGTAATCTTTAAGACCGATACCACATTCTAGGCCATTTTTAACCTCTTTAACGTCGTCTTTGAACCTTTTAAGTGAAGATAATTCACCGTCAAACATGATTCTTCCACCACGAAGGAGCCTAATATGGCAGCCAACCTGTATCTTCCCGTCAACAACGAGAGATCCAGCAATCTGACCGATCTTCGGAACGACAAAAGTATCCTTAACTTCTGCTCTACCGCAGAACTGCTCTTCAGTATCAGGGTCAAGAAGACCTTCAAGGGCCGCCCTAACATCGTCAATTAATTCATAAATAATTTGATAGGTCTTAACATCGATTCCTTTTTCTTCAGAGAGCTTTCTCGCTGAAGTAACAGGTCTCATTCCAAAGCCAATAACAACGGCTCCTGAAGATTCTGCTAGGTTGATATCACTATCAGTAATAGGTCCTACTCCGCCGCCAATCACTTTAACGTCAACTTCAGAGTTTCCAAGAGGTTCAAGAGATTGCTTGATCGCTTCAAAAGAGCCTTGAACATCTGTTCTGATAATAAGGTTAAGAGTCTTTTGCTCGGCTCCTTCATTAGCAGCTGTACCAAAGAAGTCTTCAAGTGAAACTTGTTTCTTCGTAGGAACACTTTCTAATTTCTTTCTTTCATCAATTCTATTTTGAACAATCTTCTTAGCTTCTCTTTCATTTTTCACTAAGTTCATAGTGTCACCAGGACTTGGTGGGCTATCTAAACCTAGGATCTGAACTGGAGTTGAAGGACCTGCTGATTTTAGCATGGCACCTGTTGAATCCATTAAGCTCCTGGCCCTTCCGTAAGTTTCACCAACAACAAGAGTGTCGCCTTTAGAGAGGGTTCCTTTTTGAACTAAGATGGTTGCAATTGGTCCACGACCTTGCTCTATCTTAGATTCAATAACAACACCTTCGGCATTTCCTTTAGGATCAGCCCGTAGTTCCATCATCTCTGATTGAAGAGCAATCCCTTCAAGGAGCTCATCAATCCCATCACCTTTTAAGGCTGAGATAGGAAAATACTGAGTTGAACCACCCCAATCTTCAGGGGCTAAGTTGTATTCAGATAATTCAGATTTAATTCTATCAGTGTTAACACCTTCTTTATCCATCTTGTTGACAGCGATAATGATAGGGCAACCTGAGATTTCACAAAACTTTATAGATTCTTTTGTCTGAGGCATAACACCATCATCTGCTGCTACAACAAGAACCACAATATCAGTAACGTCAGCTCCCCTTTGTCTCATGGAGGCAAAGGCCGCGTGGCCAGGGGTATCTAGGAAAGTAAGAGTTTTCTTATCTCCAACCTTAACTGAGTAAGCACCAATATGCTGAGTGATACCACCGGCTTCACCATCACAAACCTTTGCTTTTCTAATATGATCTAGAAGAGTTGTCTTACCATGATCTACGTGACCCATGATCGTAATGATTGGGTTTCTTGTAGGTAGCTTTGAATGCTCTTCTTCAGAGAGCTCTTCTTTTTCAAGAACAGCATCTTCATCAAACTTCTTATCTTCTACTCTATAATCATAAAGGGCAGCTAGCTCTTCAGCTAAGATGATTCCTACATAGTCCTCATTTTTAAGGAGGAGATTAAGTTCAAGGGCCTTATCAATTAATTCCTTAGACTTAACTTTCAACTTCTTTGCAAGATCCACAACGGTTGCCCCGCCGTGGATGTTAATGACTCGTTTAGAGTCTTTAACATCTGTTATCTCAGTCTTATTCTTAGCTCCTGAGTAGATTCTTTTCTTTTTAACTTGAGTATAGATCGGACGACCAGTTCCACTTAGAGCTGCGTAGCTCTTGAGTTCTGAATCAGCTCTGGTTTGAGTAAGAAGGGCAGACTTACTTACAGCCGCTTTCTTCCCAGACATCATTGAGGCTAGGCCACCAAATTTCTTTTTAGATGGATCTTTATCATCAGCTGCAGCAGTACTAGCGGCCTCAGTACCCGTTTTAGGAGCCGCCTTTTTAGGGGCTTCTTCTTTTTCTTCCTTTTTCTCTGGAATAAAGACAGGAGTGAACTTATGAACCTTTTCTTCATAGATTTCTTTTTTGTCTTCTTCAACAACCTTAGGCTCTTCTTTAACAGGGGCCTCTGGCCTGCTGACAACTTGAAGTCCCCCTTCCTTTTTCTCTTCAGATACAGGAGCTTTTGTTTCCTGAACTTCTGTTACCTCAGTATTTTCTACTAAGGCTTCAGTTATAGGGGCCGTTTCTAGAACTTCTTCAGGTTCTTTTTCACCAGATTTTCTTCTAATAACTGTGCTCTTTTTTCTCACAGTTGTTGAAGCTTTCTTAGCATCAGGCGAGGCAGCGGCTTTCTTAGATCCAGCTTTTTTAGCCGTTTTAGCGACTTTTTTAGTGGTCTTAGCCGTAGCAGCTTTCTTCTTAGTGGTTTTCTTTTTTGTCTTCTTCTTAGTTGCGGCTTCAGCAGCTTTGGCTTCTTTTTCCGCTTCTTTTAAAGACTCGAATTTCACTAAGTCATCGTCACTTAAGACACTCATATGGTTTTTGACACCATCAAAACCTTTGGTCTTAAGCTCCTCCACTAAATCAAGTGGTTTCAGCTCTAATTCTTTTGCCAGTTCAAAAACTTTTTTGGGCATTCTCTACTCCATCAATAAGGAAATTCCTTATCTTGTGTTATTTCAATTTAAAAGCTGCAAGTTCTTCACGAAGACGTCTTTCTGCATCAGAGAACTTCTCTTCATCAGTCTCGCCTTCACCTTCAGATTTTTCAATTTTCCCATGATAAGCCGGGATCGCAGAAGCAGAGACCAGCTCTTCTTCTTCATCAATTTGTAAACTAATCTCACCTTTTTCAATAAGGTCATGAGTTGTCTTAAGCATCTCTTCAGCTTCAGTAGCTTCAATATTAAGAAGCTCAACTAATTGTTCAACTTCCATAGCGGCCAGATCGCCAACGCCTTCAACACCAGATTGAACCATAACCTGAGCTCTTGATTCAGCAATAACAGGAATCTGCATAAGATTCTCGACTGCCTTTTGGATCTTCTCTTGAAGCTTGCTTTTAGAGATAATATTAACTTTATAACCAGTTAGCATGGCAGCAAGACGGACGTTTTGTCCTCTTCTTCCGATTGCTAGGCTTAATTGATCTTCTTCGACTACAACGGCGAGGTTTTTATCTTCATCGTCGATCATAATATTTGTTATCTCGGCAGGAGCAAGTGCAGCTCTAGCGAAAGTCTCTAGATCTTCAGAGTACTTAACAATATCGATCTTCTCACCTTGAAGCTCATTGACAACATTTTGAACTCGGCTTCCTTTCATACCAACACAGGCCCCTACAGGGTCGATGTCTTTATCTACAGAAACAACAGCAATCTTAGCTCTATGCCCAGGCTCTCTAGCGGCGGCCTTGATCTCAATTGTTCCATCTTGAATCTCAGGAACTTCCACTTCAAAGAGTTTCACAAGAAATAATGGGCTTGTTCTTGAAAGCCTAATTTCTGGACCTCTGTTAGTCATAACAACTTCAGATAAATAAGCTTGGATTCTATCTCCAGTCTTAAAGTTCTCTCCAGGAATGATCTCTCTTCTAGGGAGGATAGCGTCAGCTTTACCAAGGTCAACAATGATATTTCCACGCTCATATCTACGGGCAATACCAGTGATAAGTTCTGTTTCTCTATGCTTAAAGTCAGCGAAAAGAATCTCTCTTTCTGCGTCTCTTACTTTTTGAAAGATAATTTGTCTTGCGGTTTGAACGTCAACTCTTGTGAAGTTAGGGTTTTCAATTCTAATACCTAATTGATCACCAACTTCAACTTCTTCATCTAGTTCTTTAGCATCGTTAAGAGTGATCTCTAGGATTGAATCTCTTACTTCATCTACAACATTCTTATACTGATAGATCTCGATTTCATCTTCTGAGTCGTTATAACGAGTTTCGTATTCACCTTGAATACCAAACTTCTTTCTTGCTGTTACTAGGAAAGCTTGCTCGATAGCTTTAATCACGATGTCTCTTTCGATCCCGCGATCCTTTCCTAATGTTTCAATTACTTTTCCAATTTCTGAAAAAACCATATATTCCTCACTCTATTGCTAACTAGTCTTCTAGGTTAGCTTTTTTTATTTCGTCGTATTTAATATTCAAACTTATGTTTTCTAATTCTACATCAATTGAGTCTTCATTCACTTTAGTAAGGAGGAAGATTAGCTTCTTCTGCCCTTTAAGTTTTCTTGGAAGACCTTCAAGCTCAGCCTCATCAAGCTTTTGCTTTAGATGAAGTTGAACCCTTTGACCTACGACATTTTCAAAATGCTCCAAAGTCGTAAGGTTTCTATAAACTCCAGGACTGCTCACCTCTAAAGTTAATTCAGCGGGCATCCATTCTTCTTCTTCAATAAAGGGGGTAAGGGCTCTATCGATCTTCATGCAGTCGTCAATCACGGCAGTATTGGTTTCTGGGTTAATGACAAAAAGCCTTAACTCATGAGAGCCATGAAGATAATCCATGTCATAAACATGAAGACCTTCAGCTTCAACAACTTTCGAACAAAGTTCAAAAAATCGCTTATCTACTCCAGTACGTTCTTGCCGTAAAACCAATCAAACCGCCTATAAAAAAAAAGGGCGGAAAAAAAATTTTACCGCCCTTAAATAAAATTCAATAAAAGAACTGCTACTATGTATCAAAGCGCTGTTGAAAAGACAATATAGGACACTGAAATTATTAAACTCGCTTACCTAGGATGTGTTCGAGGGCAAGGGCATCACGCCCAGCACCATAAAAGCCTTTTTTCTTCACAAGCACTTGGTAGCCGTGCTTTTGGTAAAAGGCTAAGGCCCTAAGATTAGACTCTTCTACCTCTAAATAGACGGAAATGAATTTATGATGGCTCAGATAAGACTCAGAGCGAAAAAGAAGTTCCTGGCCCAGCCCAGATCCTTGTAGGTCTTTTGAGACGAGGATTTTATAAAGATGCGCCGTATCGGGATCCCCTATGCCGAACAAAATAAAGCCCAAAAGAGTTTTATCTTTATAGAGCATTCCTAACAGGCAAGGACCTAACTCTCCTTTTTTGATCTGACTCCACTTCTCCTTGGGCCACGGAACGGGAAAGAATTGGCCATCTAATTCAAAAGCCTCATCTAGGGAGGAGTCGCAAAGTCTTGAGAATTCTTCAAGCCCACGAAGCTCAGATCCAGGATAGAAAAAGCTGAAGGTATAAGAGTCTAAATTAAAAGAAGAGGACATCAGTAGATTTACGGCTAATTGTTGAAAGAAAAGAGTTCAGCCTAATCTTGAGGTCTTCGTCCTTTTTGGCATTATCGATGTAGCGGGACTTAATATAAAACTCAAGCTTAACAAGGTCTTCTACTTCATTGGACCAAGACTTGTATCCTCTTGGGAAACAACTCGTTTTATTAACTTTTGAAAGCTCTTTTTCATCAATCTTAACCAGCTGCTCTTTTGCGAAAACCTTTAACTTCTGAAGGGTGATAAAGCGTTCGATAAACTGCTTTTCTTTGTTTAGGCCCGTCTTTGAAAAGACTAGTCTAGGAAAGCTTTTATAGTCTTTTCGAGTAAGGTTGGTCAGCTCTAAGGAGACCCAATCATTCTTTAAGCATCTAAAGTTCTCTAGCTCTGAGATAAGCTTCTTGGCTTCACTTAAAAAGACGACTTGGTTTTCAAAACGAAAAAGGGCCCGGTCTTTACCGTAGGCCCTTTGTATCCCTGCAATTTGCAGTAAAAATAACGTTAAAACTAAATATTTATTCAAAATTAAACTGGTGAACTTAACTCAACGTTCCCAATAGTCCTATCAACTTGAGGTTTAGCTTCCATATGAAAACGAATCTTAGCTAAAGGGTTAAATGTATAACCATCTTTTCCGCGGACAATGTACTTTCTCTTTTGCCCTTTATCATTTTTAGGCTCAATCAGCTTTCTTAGTCGAGAAACACTAGTATAGATAAGCTTATCGTGAATAAGAGGATTGTATTCATCCTTCCAAATAGACTTAGCAAGAGCGTCTTTATCATAATAAGACCCTGAGTTCTTAGCTAATAGGAAAAGGATCTCAAGAAGAACAAATCTATGCTTAAAATCAATTGTTCCAAGAGACTTTTCCTTAACTTTTCTATTGGCCCTATCAAGGTAGAGGTCAACACTTGAATCGTTAACGTCTTTGATCTCTTTATCAATCAATTCAGCTAGTCTTCTAAAAGTCGCCTTATCAATTGACTCTTGGGCCAATTGAAAGAGGCCTAGAGCGCGGTCATAATCACCCATTCTCTTATAGACCATTCCCTTACCAAGAAGGATATAACCATAAAGGTTCCAACACTTCTTATCTTGAAGAGTTTCATTGGCATTCTTGTAGTTTTGAAGGGCTTTTTCAAATAGATCAAGCTCTGTGTAAACCTTAGCTGCGAAAAGGAACATGGCCCCTTGCAGGTAGTTTTTATTGATGATCTTTAGAAGTTGATTTAGCTGAGCTAGGTACTCTAAAGATGATTCATAATCTTTTCTATTATAGCTATTAGTGGCTAGGGCAAGAAGGCATTTAGAAAGAAGCTCTGGCTCATTTTCTTCCTTACTTCTCTTATAAGCTAATTCAAAGTTCTCTCTAGCTTCGTCAAACTTACCTGAGTAGTTCTTCACAATACCAACATTGTAAAAGTACTCAGAGTTAAGACTTCCTAAGATTCCTGTCAGATCGTTAGCGATCTTTTCAGCTTCATTGATATAATAACTTCCTTTTTCATCATCTTGTCTCTCAGAGGCAATACGAATGAGAAAACCCAGTATCTTTAATACAGAAAATGCATCTCTTGGAAGTTCGGCACATTTATAGGCCTTAAGAAAATCCATTTCTGCTTTAACTAAATCAGACTTATCGTAATGAAGTTTACCTAATTGATAAAAGGCCCGTCCCACTTCATGTTTAGTAAGTGATTCTGGTTTTATCATTAAGTTTTCATCAACCTCCATAAACCCTAGAGCCGCTTCTACATCAGCGATTTGCCCTGAAGGAATAGTGTTCATGTTTACTTCTGTTGTCTGATCCATATTCTGTCTCCGATAAACTTATGCGTAATACCCGAAATTAAAGACTTTTTCGCATAGTCTTACTTCTCATATCACACTAACCTAATACAGGTCAAAAAGCCTCAGGAAAGTATGTAATTTTTAGCCTTACAAGTCGTTGATTTCCTAAGGTTAGATTGCTAATGTAGAGGCGGAAATATTGCCCAAATACTACGTAATTTAAAGGACTTATATGTCGGAACAGGCACCTAAATTTGATATTGATACATTAAGACACTCTTCAGCCCATCTTATGGCGCAGGCCATTGAAAGATTATGGCCAGATCAGAACGTTCAATTTGGCGTGGGGCCCGTTATTGATAACGGATTCTACTATGACGTGAAGATGGACTATCAAATCAAAGATGAGGATCTCAAGAAGATCCAAGACCTCATGAAGAAGATCATGAAGGAAAAACTCCCTATCGAAAGAAAGGTCATGAGCCGCGATGAGGCCATCAAGTTCTTCTCTGAAAAGGGACAAGATCTTAAAGTTGA
The DNA here is from genome assembly GCA_047630275.1 of Sulfitobacter sp. GTDB lineage: Bacteria > Bdellovibrionota > Bacteriovoracia > Bacteriovoracales > Bacteriovoracaceae. The sequence continues at coordinate 1,948,163 of JBLHVN010000001.1, forward strand.
ATTGATCAGCGCCATCCCTGAAGGGGAAGAAATTGGCTGCTATCAGCAAGGTAACTTCATCGATCTTTGCCGTGGACCACATGTTGATAATACTAACCAACTCCCAAGATCCTTTAAGCTGCTTCATACAGCGGGTGCTTATTGGCGTGGGGATTCAGATAATGAAATGCTTCAGAGAATCTATGCGGTTTGTTTTGATTCAAAAGAAGAACTAAAGGATCACCTGCACTTTCTTGAAGAAGCTAAGAAGCGAGATCATAGAAAGCTTGGGAAAGAATTAGAGCTCTTTCACTTTGACCCGGTAGCTCCAGGTTCGCCTTTCTTTATGCCTAAGGGAGCCTTTGTTTATAATGAGCTTATTGAGTTCATGAGAAGGATCTACCGTAAGTTTGGTTACGATGAAGTTATCACACCTCAAGTTCTCGATAGTGAGTTATGGCATACTTCAGGTCATTATGAGCATTACAAAGAAAATATGTACTTCTCTAAGATAGATGAAAGAGAGTACGCCGTTAAGCCCATGAACTGTCCCTGCCATATGCTTATGTTTGGTCACTATAAATACAGCTATAGAGATCTTCCTTTAAGATACGCCGATTTTGGTAGGCTTCACAGATACGAAAAAGCTGGGGCCGTTACAGGTCTCACAAGAGTAAGGACATTTTGCCAAGATGATGCTCACATCTTTATTGCCTTAGAGAAGATTCAAGATGAGATCCAAGATCTTATGAAAATGTTCTTCACTTGTTATCAGCATTTTGGGTTCAAAGACATCAAGGTTCACCTTTCAACAAGGCCAGAGAAAAAATCAGGAGATGATAAGACTTGGGACATAGCTGAAGGGGCCCTCAAAGATGCCCTCGAGGCCAGTGGTCATGCTTATGAAATCAAAGAAGGAGACGGGGCCTTTTACGGACCTAAGATTGATGTTGAAATCGCAGACGCTCTTAATCGTTATTATCAATTAGGAACAATACAACTTGATTTTCAACTTCCTGATCGCTTTAACTTAAAGTTCACTACAGCAGATGGAAACGAAGAGAGACCAGTGGTTATTCACCGTGCTCTTCTAGGTAGTTTAGAGAGGTTCTTTGGTGTGTACCTAGAACATGTGGCCGGGGCTTTCCCTTTTTGGTTAGCACCAGAGCAAGCTGTCATCGTTCCCGTTAGAAATGAAAATCACCTCGAATATAGTAATAATGTTGCAAAACAACTCAATGACCTAGGCTTTCGAGTCCGCGTCGATGATAGAAATGAATCCATGGGCTATAAGACGCGGCAAATACAAAAAGGAAAGATTCCTTTTATGTTAGTTGTCGGTGATCAAGAAATGGAAACCAATACATTGAACTTTAGGCGTTATGGGTCAAGAGACTCAGAGAGCATAAAGATGGAAGACTTAACAGCAATGTTCACGGAATTGAACTTAGAGAAGATGCCTGAATCTTTAAGATAGGGCTTATTAAGGGAAACGGATGGCCAAGAAAGAAGTACTCCTCATTTGTGGGGGCGGAAGCACTGAGCATGAAGTCTCTCTTGTCTCTGCAGAATTTATCTTCGAACAGTTAAAAGATTGGGATGAGATCAACCTTCATTATGTTGTTATAGAAAAAGATGGCAATAGAAGAGACCGAGAAGGGGCCCTTTGTGAGCTTCGTAAAAGCGGTGATCTTGTCTACCCCGATAAAAGCATTAGCCTAGACTTTGTTATTCCTTGCATTCATGGCTATCCAGGAGAGACTGGGGATATTCAATCTGTCTTTGAGATGATGAGCCTCCCCTACCTAGGCTGTAACCCAGAGACGAGTATTATCTGTTTTAATAAAGTCACCACTAAGTTGTGGTTTGATAATTTAGGCATACCCAACACCCCTTTTTGCTATCTTACTAGTTTAGAAGAGGATCAATTAGAAAAAGCTGATGAATTCTTTAGCCAGCATAATGATGTCTATATAAAAGCATCCAATCAAGGCTCAAGCGTGGGTTGCTATCACTGCAATGATAAAAAAGGATTCCACTCCCTTCTAAAAGAAGCTTTTAATTATTCAGACTATGTTCTTATTGAAAAAACCATAAGGGGCCGGGAACTAGAGATGAGCGCCTACGAATTCAATGGTGAGGTTCAAATTTCAGACCCTGGTGAGATCATCTGCCCCAATGAGTTTTATACTTACGAAGAAAAATATAATTCACAAAGCTCCACCACCACTATCCCTAAGGCCAAAGAGGTCAGTGAAGAGGTGGTCAAGAACATGAAGAAGTATGCCCTATTGGCCTTTAAGGCACTAAAGCTTAAGCACCTCTCTCGTATTGATTTTTTCCTAACAGATGAGGGAGAGGTTTACCTAAATGAGATCAACACATTTCCAGGCATGACACCTATTAGCCTTTTTCCTCTGATGATGGAGCAAAATGGCCATTCCTATAAAGAATGGATCCGTACTATCATTAGCAACGAGAGCCGAAAATGAAATTAGACTTAATCAAACGAACTGATGAATCCTTCGCTAAAGAAAAACTAGACAACTATTACGAAGGGGGCCTTCTTCCCGCTGAAAAGAAATTATACTTAACAAAACTTAAAGCCTCTCATGGTCCTTTTATGGGCATTGAAGTTGATGGAAAACGAACTCATTACTTAATGGATGCTGCCAGCCAGATCGCCACTTTAGGATTAGGCTTTAACTCCTCTGTCTTTATGGGTCCTTCTCACTTCTTAGAGTCCTGGACAAATGAAAACCATACTGAGTCTGTGGCCAGTGTACGAAAAGGTTTTGAATCATTTTTAAAGAGAAAAACAGGTTGGGACTCTCTTCATACAACATTTTGTAACTCTGGAGCCGAGGCCAATGAAATTGCCCTAGGTTATTGCTATAGGGCAAGAAAGAATGCCAAGGCCAATAAAGTCTTGGCCTTTAAAGGCTCTTTTCACGGACGCATGCTAGTCTCTCTTCAAGCAACCTGGAATCCGAGCAAGCGAGAGCCCTTTTTATTCCCTGGCTTTGAATGCGCTTTTACAGAATATCCGGAACTTCAAGGTGATGACATTCATCAAGAGGCTCCTTCGAACTGGCATCAGTTCTGGGAAAAAGCTACACAAAAAAACATCAAGATCCCTGCGGATTGGGAAAAAGAGAGCGTCTTAAAAGAAGAGGTTCGTTGCTTGAGTTTAATCAGAGATGAGCTTCTTAAAGGTGAGATCTTCTCAATCATAGTAGAGCCTATGCAGTGTGAAGGTGGAGATCGTTACGCCAGTGGGCGTTTTCATTCTGCTCTTCTTTTATTAGCAAGAAGCTTTGGGATTGGAGTCATTCATGATGAAGTTCAAACAGGCTTTCATCTAGGGCGAGAATTCTTCTGGCATAAGATGCTTAAGCTTGAAGATGGAGCTGGTAATCAGCTAAATCCAAACTACGTAGTATGCGCTAAGAAGGCCCAAATAGGATTGGTTCTTTCCCATGGTGATGAAACCCTTATCAATCAAGGGCCTGAAGAATATTCTGTGGTCTCCATGATCAGAGGATATTTTCACGCTGTTTCACTTGATCAGGCTCAAAATAAAATAATTAACATGGAAGAGACCTGCCGGGGAAAACTAAGTGAATTGATTGAAAAACATGCTGGGCTTATAGAGAGACCAAGGCTTATGGGCCTAAGCTTTGCTTTTGATCTTTGTGATAAAGAAAAAGTTACTTCTTTTATAGGAGCGAGGTTTGATCACGGGCTCCTTTATTACCCCGCTGGGGATAAGACACTCCGCTTTCGCTTGAATACAGCATTTAGTTCTAAAGATATCAACTTTCTTTTTGAAAGGCTTGATCAGTTAGTTGGTTCAGTCTTAGGAAAGACTGAAGGAACTTTAGTTGATACGGCAGATTCAATTGAAAGAAATCCAGAGAACCTCTATGAATGGACTGAATTACTTTTAGATCATAGGCTTAAGGGCCTGAATCAATCAGCTCCCTCTCCAAAAGAAACATGGAGCGCGATTGAAAGAATCCTCACAGGTGACTCAGGCTTAGTAGGTTCAAGCGTCGTAAGGCTTAATAAAGAGAATTTTTCTCAATATAAAGATGATATTCAGGCCATTCAAAAAGAAGTTTATGAAACTGAAAGACAAACCTCCCTCGAAACCTTTGAGAAGGCTGTCTCAGATAATACTTCAGTAGCCATCCTTCTTTTAAAAGATAAGAAAATAGAGGCCATGGCCATCAGTGGTACGGCCTCTCAATTTCCAACAGAGCGCATCTTAAGAAGAGATCCAGGCTTTAATAATCCAGACACTCTTTATATGGTCGATTGTACCGTAAGACCCGGACACCAAGGAAAAGGTCTAGGCAGGCAAATCAAGTCGGCCCTCAATCTTCTTGCCATGAGTGAAGGGAAAGAAAAGATAGTTGGAAGAAACCGCGACCGAATGGCCGGGGCCATGCTTTCTATCAACCTGGGCCTTGGAGCTAAAGAAGAGTTCTATGTTCCTGAAGATTACCCAGACTTTGAAGAACATAGAGACGTCTTCTTTTATAATAATGAATTAAAATGGAATGATCAGGACTATAGACTAGATAATGCCTTAACTTCACCTCTTGATTCAACTGACCTCACAAAAGAGTTTCTCATCGAACAGCTTCCCTACCTCACAAACAAGGTTTGTCTATCAAACTTTGTTAGCATCCGGTACTTAGATCATTTTAAGAAGTTGATGGGCCTACTACCAAGCTCCCTTCGCCATGGATATTCCGCCAGTGGGCAAAGCGAATGTGTAGATAAGATAAGCAAATCTCTATTTGTAGCCGATAGTGATGACAGGGTTAAGATGATCAGCTTTAAGGGCCATTACTTTGGACTTGGAAGCTTTATGAGTAGAAGCCTAAGCCTTCAAAAAGATGGCTATTTTCCAGCCACTCATTTTGATTCTCCTAACGAGAAAAACTGGGAAGAAGTTCTTAAGGCCATAGTTGATCAAACAAACCCAAAAGAAACTCTTGCTGTTTGGATTGAGCCACTTCCTCAAAATATTTTAGAGCCAGTGCCTCTAAAGTTTCTTCAAGAACTTAGAAAATGGACAAAAGAAAATAAGATTAACTTGGTTTTCAACGAAACTGCCGCTGCCATGAATAGGTTCAACGCAGATACTTTCTGTGCTTCTAATGAAAAAACCATTGAACCCGATGCGGGCTTTATCTTTATGGGAGGGCAAGCAGGCATAGTTTTTACTAATGAATCTAATTTTATGAGCAAGCCCCTCATGATGATATCAACCTGGGATGGAGATGAGTTCTCTTATGGGGCCTACCTTAAGGCCTTAGATCAACAAGAGTCTTCACAGTCAGTTATTTCTACTTTTACAGAAAAGCTTATTAAGATTGTTAACGAAAACAATATAAGTGAATTTAATATTCATAATGGTGTGGGAACTATCAAAGGTGACCTACCCTTTTCACTTACGAGCCTCATGACTGCAATAGGTCACGGGCGGTATAAGTTTATCCCAAGTCTTGGGGCCATGAAGAAATTCAATGAGAGGTATTAGTGAGTATTGACTGCGGTTTCCCTATTATAGAATATGAAAAAGGAAAGTCTTTCAAACAATGGGGACAATTCCACGGTGAATCTCACCGAGAGGCCATCAGGGAGCTTTTTGAAATAAGGCTAGAATTAATGCTGGCCAAGAACCCAGCGCTCAAACCAAATATTACACCTCTTGCTGACGAGCAACTCAAAGTCACAAGAGAGTTCGCTCCTCATTTAACCGACGAACTTGAAGGCATAGCTGAGGGGGCGGGGCTTAGTAGTTCTGAAATTGTTATTCTAAATAATTATACTGACTTTAGAGATATCGAAATGCCTGAAGAAGGCTGTTCAACTGTACATGTCTCAAATAATGGACAAGTCTATAGCGGTCAAACCTGGGACATGCATTCTTCAGCAAAGAATTATGTTTGCTTGATTAAGACCCCAAATGATCATGGTCTACCTGCTACGGTTTCTTTCTCACTAGTGGGTTGCGTTGGGATGATGGGAGTTAATTCTTATAATAGCCTTATTGGTGTTAATAATATTAATACTTCAAATGCTAGGGCCGCTTTAATCTGGCCTGTACTCGTCAGAAAATGCTTAGAAGCAAAGAACTTAGTTGGCATGAGGCAAATCCTTTTAAACTCTCCTGTCACTTCTGGGCATAATTATATTATCTCTGATAAAACCGGCGGTGAACATTGGGAAGTGACACCTCTTCACAATGAAAAGGTTGGTTCCATGGCCGCCACTGAAGTAGGAGGAACCTTTCATACTAACCACTGCCTTGGTAGTGAAATATCAAAGATGGAAGATAAGGATTCAATGAGCTCAACCACTCATTGCCGCTATGACCTTCTCACTAAGAAAATGCCTAAAGTTAAAACATATAAAGACCTCAAGCAGCTGCTTCAAGATCATGATGGCTACCCTAAGAGCATTTGCTCTCACTTTGAAAGTGGCGCGCAAGATCCATCAATGACTTGTGGTGGTGGAATGGCTGACCTAACAGGTGAAGACCTCTCGTTTTGGAGAGGTTGCCCGGTTCACGATGATAACTATGTTGAGCACTCATTTAAGTTAGAAAAATTTGGCGATGAAATGGATATAAAAAAGGTTTAAGTATGAGCGATCATCCCTATTATATAACTTGGTCTAAACAAAAGGGAGCCTCTACTTATCCACTTGATAAAGTAGAAGATCATTATTTTTATTCTAACGGAGAAAAGATCGCTGATTTATCAAGTATTAGCTATCAAGCCAGTTTCGGACTTAGACCTAAATTTGCTCTTGAAGCCGTTAAGCAACAACTTGACCAATTTTCCATTGTGGCACCAAAAACAACTCACAACCTAAAAACCAATGTCACTAAGAGGCTTATAGAGCTCATTGACCTTGATGGTGGAAAGATCTTCTACACAACAAGTGGTGCAGAGGCCGTTGAAAATGCATTAAAGATGGCCCGACTCTTTTCAGGAAAAAAAACCATCCTTGCAAGAAAGCCAAGCTACCATGGGGCAACTCTTGGGGCAGTCTCTGTAACTGGGGACTGGCGCAACGACAATGTACCAACTCTAGATCAGTGGACCCTAAGAATACCAGAACCCCACGAAGACCCAGGTCTTATTCAAACAGAGAAGCTCTTTAAAGAAACAAAAGACCTAGCAGGAATAATCTTAGAAACTGTACCTGGAAACAATGGTGTCTTGGTCCCCGATCTCAAATGGCTTCAGTCGATTCAAAGACTTTGTAAGGAACATAAGGTTCTTCTTATCCTAGATGAAGTGATCTGCGGTTTCTATCGATTAGGAACGGCCTTTGGATATCAAACCTATAACCTCTCCCCAGATATAATAACCATGGCCAAGGGAATTACCGCAGGAGTCATTCCTTTTGGTGCTGTCTGGACTAATAATGAGATTCACGCCCATTTTAATGAAAGGGTCTTAAGCTGTGGTCTTACCAATTACGCTCATCCCCTTGGACTTAAGGCCTTAGAGGCCGTCTTAGATTATACAGAGAAAAAAGAATTTAAAGATCATTTAAAAAAATTCATCAAGGTCTTCAATAAAGACATAAGTTCACTAAGATTTAAAACCAGGTCTATCGGGCTCCTTGGGGCCATCGATCTAGAAAAAGCCCCTAGCTTTAAAGAATGCTTTGACCATGGGCTGTCATTAGTGGCGCAGGAGAATAGATTGATCCTTGCCCCACATTTAAACCTACCATTAGAGCAGTGGGATGAATCATTCAAAAAACTGGAGGCCCTCCTTGGCTAAGATATATAAAGACGCAGCAGATGCCCTTAAAGACTTTAAATCAGGAATGACTTTAATGAGTGGTGGCTTTGGTCTTTGCGGTATTGCAGAAAACTGTATAGACGCCCTAACATTGATGGATGTTAAGGACCTCACTGTTATTTCTAATAATATTGGAAACTCAGGGAGAGGTCTTGTTAAGATCCTCGTTCAAAAGAAAATAAAAAAGGCCTATTGCTCTTATGTAGGGGGAAACCCAGACCTTGAGGAGCAGATGCTTAATAATGAAATCGACGTTGAGCTAGTTCCACAAGGAACCTTTTCAGAAAGAATAAGGGCCGCGGGCCTTGGCATCAGGGCCTTTTATACTCCTACAGGCTATGGAACTTTAGTAGCCGAGGGAAAGGAAGAAAAAACCTTTGACCGACCCTGTATCTTAGAGACGGCCCTTCACGCAGATTTTGCAATCATTAAAGCTCAAAAAGCAGACCCTTACGGAAACCTTTGGTTCAAAGAAACTGCGAGGAACTTCTCCCCCCTTATGGCCATGGCCGCTAAGACCACAATTGTTGAAGTTGAAGAGCTCGTAGAGCTTGGGGATATTAAAGCTGAAGATGTTCATCTTCCGGGGCTTTTTGTTCAAAGAATATTTCAGGGAAAAAACTATAAGAATGAAATTGAATTCTTAAAATTAGAAGGTGAAAAGTGAGCTGGAACGTAGATCAAATGGCCGATGAGGTCATAGCACTCATAGGCTCTGATGTTTCTGTAAACTTAGGCATTGGCCTTCCTACACTAATTGCAGAGAGGATGAGTCCTGATTCAAATGTAATGATTCAATCAGAAAATGGTGTCCTAGGCGTGGCTGGAAGGCCAACCCAAGAAACCCTCTCTCCTACTCTCATCAATGCTGGTAAAGAAACTATTTCTATCGCTAAAGGAGCAAGTTTCTTTGATTCCTCTTTAAGCTTTGGAATGATACGTGGTGGTCATATAGATTATTGTGTTCTTGGAGGCATGGAAGTAGATGCTAAGAGAAACCTCGCCAACTGGATGATTCCAGGAAAGAAAGTCACCGGTATGGGAGGGGCCATGGATCTAGTCAATGGTGCCCGCCAAGTGATTATCATGATGACTCATTTTAACAAGCATGGGGATGCAAAACTTTTAGATCAATGCATCCTTCCTTTAACAGGTAAAGACGTAGTTGATTTGGTGGTTACTGATAAAGGAATCTTTAAACCTAATGGAGTTAAGTTTGAAATCATCAAACTCGCTCCTGGAGTAGTAGAAAGTGAGCTAAAACTAGCTTAATCTTTTGATTGGGACTTAAAGTACTTTGCCAGAAGAAGGTATTCTTTTTCCGTTAAAACCTTTGGACTCTTTAGGATCTTTCCATTTTTATCTTTTGGCTCAAACTCAAGCATTCCATAGGACATGGCCTGTACCTTAGGAAGATAGGCCGCCACAAACTGTGAGGTGGCCACATTGATCAACTCTGGCCACTCATCATACTCTTTTCCCTTAAACTTAAGGTCAGCGAGTTTATTAAGAAAAGGAATCCCCCATTTTCTATTTCGATAAGAAACTGAATTAGAAAAGGCCGGGGTAAACTTCTCTGAGATCATTCCATAGACTTCCATAAAATTGATGAGGTTAAAGACTTCTTTTTTATGAAGATAGAAGCTTACCACCTTTGGACCTGGGTCTAGCTCTTCGTCAAATCCAATGGCCATGATCTTAAAGATATCTGAGAGCTGATAACTATGACCTTTTTGAATGTCCTTTCGAATCAAGCCTAAAGATGTAAAGTAAAGATCAATAGGTTCTTCTTCCGTTTTATTTAACTGATCCCTAACCCCGCTAGTCACTAAGACTCCAAGTTCATTTAGAGATTCTTTCTTTCTTACAAAGGAGTCTTTGGCAGTGAAAATAAAACTGTCATAACTAAAGCCAGTCTTTTCTAAGAACTGATTGAGGTGGACCTTATAACTAGAAATGGCCTTCATCATTTCTTTGTCGGCCGGAATCTTATCATCAACTTTTAAAATGGTATCAGTATTTAAGAGCTTAAGCCTTGATCCATCCCAGCTTAATTTTAACTTACCTAAGTAGCGACCAAAGCTACCTGCCTGAACGAGGAGGCTCTTTTCAACTCTTATAGGTTTTGGATAAACCACATGAGTATGCCCAGCTATGAGAAGGTTAATACTAGAAACCTCTTCTAAGATCTCAACATCCTCTGGGTGACCACCATGAATCAGACCAATAACAATATCTAGTCTTTCCTCTTTTTTCATCTTGTTAACAAAGTCATTAAGAAAGTCAGTTAAGACCTCCATGTCTTTTTTACTTTTGCTATCGTTGAAACCTATAAAGCCCATATCACTACGAGTCGCTAAAGAGACCAAAGCTCCATCAGGGCCTAGAAGCCCTATGATTCCAACTCTTAATCTTCTATTTCCTTGAACAAGTTCCTTGACCACGTACTTTCTAAGAGGCAGCTCTTTTCCAAAGAACCTTTTAAGAGCTGAGTCTTTATTTTGAAAGAATGAATTGCTACTAACAATAGGAGTTTCTACTTTGCGGTCAGTCCATTTTTTAAGCATCGTCTCAAGACCACTGTCTCCAGCATCAAATTCATGGTTTCCAAAAGTTGTGGCATCATAACCAGCTAATTTAAAAAATTCTGCTTCAGGGAAGATATTGACTTTTTTATTGGGGCCTAAGGCATGAAATAAAGTCCCAGCAAAGAAATCTCCAGCATCTAAGAGAAGGTTTGGAGTCATTGAAGAGGCCTTCTCAGCCTTAATGAGATGGGCCAATCGTGCATAGTGACCGGAGACAATATCGCCGTCCCCTTCTTTTTCTGTAAAACTTAAATCAGGCCCACTTCCCTCAAAATATGAATGTAAGTCATTGGTGTGAAAAACCGTAAATTCAAAGGTTTCTGAGGAAAAGGCAGTATTGATTAAAACAAAAAAGAGAATTAAGAATTTCATATTATCTATTTTAGAACGATTAAAACCCTTTCGTAATCAAGAAAAGGCCCCTTTATCTAAAAGAGGCCCTTTTCTTTAGACTTAATCAATAAATATTCCTTCTTCTATGGACTCAACTTCCTTTAAGCTCTTTTTAGAACTACTAGAGTTAGGCGTTGAAATAGGGAGGTCAGAAAAACCAATCTTCTCAAAGACAAAACGGTCATCCTTAGTGCTCAATGCGCGGTAAAGAGCTTTCCCATTATCTTCAGGTTTCATAAGTGCTATTTGGTATCCTAAAGTATGAGGAGTTGTGATTTCGATCGTATAATTATCGATGATCTCATAATTCACTCCAGCCTCAAAAGAAAAATAATCCCCCACATTATCTGAGTTTAGACCAATATTTGTCCCTCCTGTTCTTTTAACAGAAAGCCTCATTGTATCTGTGTGAATGGTTTGAATCAGAAAGCCTACTTCGTCTAAGTACTCTTGGCAGGTTGAACCCATGCCCTCTCTGTACCAATCAGTCACATCTATTGAGTCAAGGTATTCAATAACAAGTCCATCAAGTTCAAGTTCAACTGTCATTGTCTTAGAGAGGCCAAAGGCAGCTGAGACAATGGGTAGACCGAGGGAGAGAAACCCAAGATTACCTTGAAAACTATAACGATAAGACTTACTGATATTGGCCCTATCTTGATCTCTTCGTAAATCATCTGACACTGGAAAACAGGTATCGTGACCTGAGACATAGGCCAAAGCTGAAGGCCTTCCCCCCACAAGAACACCAGTATGAGTTCCATTATCAGCGCGGTCCATAGCATTTTGAAAACCAATAAAGCCATAGGGACTAACAAGGGAGTCTAAAACTTTTGTTGGATCAGTTTCTGGCTTTTCTTCCACGCAAGAAGTGGCAGAAACAATTAATATGAATAAGCAAAGTATAAAAAGGTTCTTCATCGTTTACTCCTAGTTTAATTGCTAGAGCATACGTACTAATGAGTCGCAATTGGATAGCCCCATGCTAAAGCATTACAAACGACAGGCTAGCCCTTTAGCTAATAGGAGTTTAAAGCTTCTTGAGTTCTGAGAAATCGACCATAAAAGTGGTCAGCACAAGAAGATGAAGCGATTTGCGTCATAAACTCAATTTAAAGGAAAATCTCTAGAATTTTGTAACAAATACTCTAGGGCCTACACTTATATTCATATTTATCTTAAATATTTTAGGTAGTTGGCTATAATAAGAAGACTGGAGAGGTTTATGAGTTATGCAAAGAATGAATATAAAAGAAGCAAAGCGGAAGTCTTCTTTATTGCGGTCTTTCTTCCCACCGTCTTTCTCATGTATTCAGTTTATAAATGGCCCCATTGGTTTGTTGAGAAGGGTCTTGTAGACTCCCTTGATGCCTTTTGGCTCTTTGGAAAAAGCCCAAGCTTTTGGTATTCAACAGTTTATACGGGGATTGTTTGTTGGATCTCAGGAAAGATCCTTCTCAGTGATAAGTCTCCTTATAAGCGTGGAAAGAACCCAAAGTTATCTAAGTATCAACGCAATAAGTTCTTAAGCATCTTTTTAGTCCAGCTCATTATATTCTATCTTCTTCCTTATGTTATCTCTCCCTTAGCTGCAGGCCGAAGCCTACTTAGTGATCCGGTTGCTTCGAGCTATTACTCTGCCTACGTTTATATCTCTAAAGGATTTACTTCATGGGGATCGATGTTTTATTGCTTTGTTTTAATCCCCATATCTGTTTGGTACTTCGGAAAAAGGTATTGCTCTTGGTTTTGCGCTTGCGGGAATTTAGCGGAGACCATAGGAGTCACTAAGTGGGGAGCGGCATGGGTGAAGCATAAAACTCCAACAGGCAAGAGCGCAGAGAGGCTTGAAAGTATTCAGACTCTTTTTATGATCTTTGGTTTCTTTTTTGGGTTCTTATTGTTTTTTGATATGCTCAAAGTCTTCACTTCTTCAAACTTGATTGAGGTCTCAAGAAACTTTGAATCCTTCGTGGTGGATTTTATCTTCGGGGCTATCATTGGAGTGGGGGCTTATCCTTTCCTTGGAACGAGAATTTGGTGCCGTTACGGTTGTCCCCTCGCAAAATTCATGGAGCTATTCGGAAGATGGACTAAAGGTCATTTTAAGGTAAAAGCTAATGAGAACTGTAAAGGTGTTGATCTTTGTAGCCAAGCCTGCCCAATGGGAATAGATGTAGCATCCTTTGCCCATAAGGATAAAAAACCAATAAATGGCGATTTTGGCCTCTATAACACTACCTGCATTGGTTGCGGTGGCTGCGTTGATGTTTGTCCTTTTGATGCCTTAGAGTTTGAGTATAAAAACTGGGCCTAAAGATATTGTCAGCCTCAGATAAGTAAAGTTATGATTCTCCTAAAATTATAGGAGAATCATATTATGAAAAGAATCCCTGCCCTCTTTATAGGCTGCATCCTCATTCTAAGTTCAGGAAAAATGACAGGCAATAAAGTCAAAGAAGCTGCTTTTTACGGAAAAGAAATTAGCGCGAAATCTGCCCCAAGCCTTGAGCAAGTTACAAAGAATTTTAAGAAATACGAAGGAAAAGAGATCACCTTTGATGCAAAGGTAGGAAAGGTTTGTGTAAAGAAAGGTTGCTGGATGACTCTTGAAAATAAAACCGGTTCAACCAGGGTAAAGTTTAAAGACTACAGTTTCTTTGTCCCTATCTCACTTGTCGGATCTAAGGTAAGAGTTTCAGGAATCCTTAAACAAAAGACCCTCTCTATTGATGAGGCCAAGCACTATGCAGAAGATGCCGGAATTAAGAACCCAAAGGTCTCTCAGCCAGTAGTTGAGTACTCTGTCATGGCAACGGGTGTGAAGAAGATTTAATGACATGAAAGTAGGCCCCTGTCTAAGGGCCTACTTCCAAAAAAGACTTTCTAATGAAAAGGAATAACTCTAGGGGTTGGCTCAAACTTAAGGGACTTAATCATAGGAATAACTCTCATACGCAGACAGCTTCTATAGCTTGAATCTACAACAACAGTATAAGTCGCGTCAGTTTTGGTATTGATGATAAAAGTGTCGATTTGAGAAATAGTTGTTCCACAAACCATTGGGTGAAAATAGCGAGGTTTCTTAACCATGCAATCTGCTCCATTTTCAATAGTATCTTTTTTTACTAATTCAATGATCGCTTGGTTACCTCTTACTGTAGCTGCCTGAAGAAGGTTCATATCTCCAGAAGTACAGGTTTGAAATTTAAATTCCTCATGCCTAATTGATCTTGCGTTAGCTGAGAAAGCGCCTACTAAAGTGATAAAGATTAAAAGTGTTTTCATGTTAAATCCTTTTTCCCATAGGGAATATTTAAAGTTTTTTTGTTTGCTAAAAAAGAGCCCCTCCTAATAGAGGAGCTCAGTCGTCCTGAATTAAAGATCAGATCCAATTGAATCAAGAGTGATTGCTTTAATTAGTCCTTTAAGACTAGTGGCCGCTGCACGGTCGTAAGTATTCTTAGGGTAAGTCGCACTTGAAACCCAGCAACCACTTGGTCCATCTACTAATTCCATTACGCCAGTGAAGCTGTCAGATCTATAATCGTATCCACGAAGAACTGAAAGATGATTATTAGACATGGTAGGTCCTGGCATCATCATACAAACAATTTGGTTTGTTCTTCTTTCAATCTCAGCTTCTGAAAGACGAATAATGTCTCTTTTGAGAAGAGAAAAGATATGCTTATTTAATTTCTTAGAAAAACTTCCTTCTCCTTCACTTTGCTCATCCATGAAAAAGGGAAAAGTTCCACTGGCCGTATTGTGAGTTATATTAAGTTCAGCTTCATCAGTAACGGTAGCCACTAAAGAATGAATGATGCTTTTTCCAGCTACATCTTCTCTAACAGCAAAGCGGTAGCTGGCCAGGTCTTTAGCAAAGGCGTTAGTTGAAAAAAGTAAGCAAATTGTAATTAATAATGATCTCTTCATGTCTCTCTCCAGAGTTAAGGGTCAATGCCCGTTTGTTTCTGAGGCTTAATTAGCGCGGAGGGGCATTTTTAAATAGATTTTTTTAATTAATTTATATACTATTAGCTAAGTATTTTATTAACTAAAAGTGCTAACAGGCTGTAATTATATGAAAAAATCCGTCTTCGACTATAAGGATTATAAGACTTATATCCATGAAAAAATTATGGCCTCACCTAATAAGGGCCGAGGCCTTAAACGCAATATGGCGGCTTTCCTAGGCTGTCAGACCGCCTATGTTAGTCAGGTCTTAAACCAACATGTAAATTTCTCTCTTGAACAAGCAGTTAAGATGAATCAGTTCTGGGAGCATAATAAAGAAGAATCCCGCTTCTTTCTCCTCTTAGTTCAATACCAAAGGGCCGGTAGCAAGGATCTAGAAAAATTCTTAAAAACTGAGATGGATGAGATCGTTGAAAAGAGATCAAATCTAAAAGAGAGGCTTAATATAAAAGACTCTCTTGATGAAACAAACCAGCATATATATTACTCAGCATGGTATTACGCTGCCGTCCATATCCTGCTTTCAATCCCGGAGTTTCAAACCCCAAAATCTATTGCCAATCATTTACGCTTACCCCTTAAACAGATCCAAGAGATCCTATCTTTCTTAGAGACCACGGGTCTTGCCGTTCATAAAAGTGGAAAGTACGGCATAGGTTTAACGAGGATTCACCTTAGTAAAACAAGCGTCCAGATCAGAAGGCATCATACCAACTGGAGAAACCAGGCCATCACTTCAATTGATAAGAACGAAGAAGAAGCTCTTCATTACTCAAGCGTTATATCAATGGCAGATAAAGACGTTCCTAAGATTAAAGAGATCATGATAAAGGCCATTGAAGAATGCAGAGAGATAATAAAGACCTCTAAAGAAGAGAGGCTTCAGATCATGACCATGGACTTCTTCAAGATCTAAGCTCTCTTAAATTCTATTGGCGGCAAGAGATATCAAGAGTCTTTTGTATACGGATATTCTTTTTTAAGATCAGGGTCTTCAGACGGGCCTGAACTTTATAGGAATATCGGTTGAATTCAACTTCTGAACAAGCTGCTACTGTCGAATCACCATTTGTCTTAAGGTTCCCTTCACAAGCGGTTAAGCTAAGTTTTTTAGAATTATTATTATAACCAAGAGTCACGCTATAGTTCTTTAGTTCTACTTTAGGCGATATAGGAACTTCCACCGAGTTGCTAGGGTTTAAATTTGCCCCCTCTACGATTGCGTGTTGCCATCTGTCAGCGAAGAGATAAGTTGTATAATGAAGAGAATTTAAAGTGAAGGACTGCTTACTTAAAAAGCTTACTCTTTTTCCCCCATCACTTAATAGTTTTGCCTGACAACGAAGAGTGACTGGAAAAGGGGTAGCAGGAGCGTCACTTCTACGTGGATGTCCCATGGGGCCAATAACATGACCTCCACTTGACTCTGCCCCATTAAAGACATCGTCTAAGTCATCAAAGTCTAATTCTAGATTGGGGATATCAAACTGACCGTCCTCTAAAATATCTTTGATGCAAGGGATAGGCTTTTTAGATAAGCGGACGAGGGCCGAGCTACAGGCTGGTTTCTCTCCATTGATAAGATCAATTAAGTCATTAGCATGAACTGTGGATGATAAAAGGGTAAGAAGTAATAAGATCGATCTTTTCATAGCGTTAGCTCTCCATGGCATTTACTACAATAGATCTTGATTCACTTCAACCGCTCTTAGAAAGTTTATAGAGAGCTTACAGCAGATTTTACTAGGTTTGAGGAACTTAAGCCGCTTTCTTACAACCTATGAGAGTCAATGGGTCTTTTCGGCCCTAGAGGACTAAGGGCGGTACACACAACGGAAGCCAATTTCAGTTGAAGCTGATCCATCCCCTTCAAGGGATAAGGCAAAGGCGCCCCCGTTAGCTCCCCACTCAAGACCACCGCCTCTATTACTATGACCAGCAGAAGGGTCAGTCAATGCGAACCAACGGCCCATACCTTCAGTAGAAGTATAAGTATTATCACTAGGCTGTACATCTAAGGCCACAAGAGAGCCGTTCACATCATTGACTTCACGAGGATCATCAACTCCCGCTGGAGTGGTATCAACAGGTCCTTGAGTAAAGCCACTCGTATCATCCCAATCCACCCATTCAGCCGCATTTCCTGCAAAGTCCCATATTTCTTCTCCAGTCGAGAGAACAAAGGTTCTTTTATATTTATGTGTTCCACTACTCGCGCAGGTATCAGCTGCCGTATTATAAAGACAATTTGCTTTACTTGATGAGGCAAATGAAAGGTTGGTCCATGCATCGTCTCCACCTTCAGCTGTCCACCCTCTAGAGAGATGACCTGTTCCAACTGTTCCAGAAGACCAGTTAGAATCTTGGATTTCAACATTTCTAGCAATCGTCATCCATTCAGGGTTTGTAATAAGCTTAAAGCTACCAGAAAAACCTGATTCCATTATCTCGCCACATTCTAAGTAGGCGTCGTCTGCAGAAATATTAGAATAAGGAGTGCCCCCTGAAATAGACTTAGGAAGGCCTGAGACTGACCTTGCTTCGTACTTCATGACACAAAAATCATCAGTCCCTAAGGTTGAGTTTCCTGGGATACTAACAAAACCAGTTGGACATTTAAGTGGACTGATATTTCCTTTTGAATAAGTAACAAACCATTCAGAGCCACTAGAAGCGACTTCAACAGAGGAGAACTTATTATATAATGAAATAGTATTGGCACCATCTATAGTTTCTGAACCATCACCTGATACTTTTACAGTATTAGAAGCGTCATTATTTTTGATCGTTACGGTAAAGCCATTTCCAGCCGTGGCCGCAGGAGGAAGAGTAATTAAAGAGCTACCAGTGACAATTAAGACTTTAGCATTGTCCCCGGAGACAACAGTATAATCAGAAGACTTAGTCTCAACTGAAACAGAGGTTCCACCACCGCCTCCGCCTCCTCCGCCACCAGCGGTCCAAGAAAGATTACCAAGTCCATCAGTGGAGAGAACTTCTCCGCTTGATCCGTCAGAACTTGGAAGAGTAAAAGTGACACTACCAGAGACTGAAGCGGGAGATCTTAGAGCAACATAATCTGATCCTGATAAGGCCAGTTCTGTAAACCTTAACTCCCCAGTAGAAGCGGCATTAATTTCAGTAATACTGAAAGTACTTGCACTAGTACCACCGCCACCGCCACCGGCGGTTGCCCAAGAAAGAACTCCTGCTCCATCAGTGGTTAGGACTTGCCCACTAACACCATCGCCAGAAGGAAGAGTCCATATCAAATCCGCTGCTAAGTTATCGGCGGCTTTAAACCCAACATAATTAGTGCTCCCAATTTCATAAAACCTAAACTCACCAGTTTCACCTGCCCCTGCCCCAAAAGGCTTAACGCTAAGACCAGATTGAGAGTCTGTCTCTAATGAATTCACACTTAGATCGCTAGTGCTAGATAAGAGGGCCTGTTTTGTTGCTAAAGCATCAAAAACGAGATTACTTGACGGAGACTTAGTTGAAAGACCATCAGTAATACTGGCCGTTTCTAAAAGATCGGCCCTGGCCGCTGTTGCGGTATAATAAGAATTAGATCCTTCAGTAACATTATCAGTATTTAAGGCCTGCCAAGTTTTATCCCCACGAAAGTACTGTGCCGCTGTACCGGGAGAAATGCTTACTTCCTTAGCGGCAATATTGGCATCGAGTTTATTGATAGCGCTCAAGACCGAATCACTTGCACTAATAGCCCCTACAGCAGAAGTAAAACCAGTCAGGCTTGCTCCTATAACATCGCTATTAAAATCACCTAAAGAAAAATCACCCTTTAAGTACTGTGAACTTGTTCCAGAGGTAATAGCGTTTTGTTTATTATTAAAATTACTCCAGTCTTCCATGGCCAAAAAGCCATCAGTTGAACCATTGGCCTGAGACAAGGGCTCTTCTGCTGAAGCCCAACTTAAGAGCCCAGATCCATCCGTGCTTAATACTTGTCCACTTGATCCATCAGTTGCCGGAAGAGTCCAGAAGATATTAGCAGCAATTGAATCAGGCGCTCTAAAAGAGACAAAGTTAGACCCAACTCCTGAAAGCTCTGAAAACCTCATCTGTCCTGTAGCGACGCCTGAGATTTCAGTAACGGTGAAGGTGCTAGCACTTGTTCCGCCACCACCACCGGCCGCAGTGGTCCAAGAAAGAACTCCCGCTCCATCAGTCGTTAAGACTTGTCCACTTGTTCCATCTAAACTAGGAAGAGTCCAAATTAAATCTGCTGCTAAAGTATCGGCCGCTTTAAAACCAACATAATTAGTGCTTCCTAACTCGTAGAACCTAAACTCACCAGTTTCACCAACCCCTGCACCAAAAGGCTTGATGCTCACTCCAGCCTCAGCGTCTGACTCAAAGGAATTTGCAACAAGGTCTACAGTATTATCGATAAGGTCTTGCTTTAAAGCTAGCCTATCAAAGACTACATCACTACTAGGTGCCGTCGTTGTTTGACCATTGGTTAAGCTGGCCGTTTCTATAAGGTCACTTCTAGCAGCTGCGGCTGTATAGAATTGATTTGTCCCAATTGTTAATGAATCTGTAGTTAAGGCCTGCCAGGTTTTATCCCCTCTAAAATACTGGGCCGTAGTTCCCGCTGTGATGGCGCTTTCTTTATTATTAAATGTAGTCCAATCACCCATGGATAAGAACCCATCAGTTGATCCATTGGCCTGAGACATAGAAGAGCCAGCTGCTACCCATGAGAGTTGACCAGATCCATCCGTGCTTAGAACTTGCCCAGTAGATCCATCAGAGTCAGGTAAGGCCCAAGTAATATTGGAGGCCATATTGTCTGAAGCTTTAAAAGCTGCATAATTAGATCCATTAGCAGCTAGTTCATTAAATTGAATCGACCCTGTTTGACCAGAACCCGTTCCGTAGGGATCAAGAGAGACACCAAATTGAGAATCAGAGGTTATAGAGTTAACGCTTATGTCTGATGTTCCAGAGATGGCCTCTTGCTTACTATTAAAAGTGCTCCAATCTCCAGAAGTTAAATAACCATTCTGTCCTGCATTTGCTGGGGGAAGGGCCGATCCTCCTGCAGGAGCTGACCAAGAAAGAGTTCCTGACCCATTAGTGGTTAAAACATTTCCGCTCGTGCCATCAGTTGCAGGAAGAACAAAAGATAAGTCTGCTGCTAAAGAGTCAGGGGCTTTAAAAGTCACATAATTAGAACCATTGGCCGCCAGTTCCTGATAGCGCATCTCCCCTGTTTGACCAGCTCCCGTTCCTATAGGAGTTACATCAAAGGTTGAAGCGCTAGATCCACCACCTCCTGAATCAGTTACCCATGAGAGAACTCCTGAACCATTAGTGCTTAAGATCTGACCAGAACTTCCATCACTAGGAGGAAGAGTCCATATAATATTAGAGGCCACCGTATCAGGGGATTTAAAAGCGACATAATTTGAATCATTAAGATCGTAAAAACGAAACTCACCAGTTTGACCGGCACTACTTCCAAAAGAAAGTAAGCTAAGAGCCGCTTGAGAATCAGTGGTCAGGGAATTAATGCTTAAATCTGAAGAGTTATCTAAGTTATCTTGCTTTAAAGCTAGCCTATCAAAGACTACATCACTACTAGGTGCCGTCGTTGTTTGACCATTGGTTAAGCTTGCCGTTTCTATAAGGTCACTTCTAGCAGCTGCGGCTGTATAGAATTGATTTGTCCCAATTGTTAATGAATCCGTAGTTAAGGCCTGCCAGGTTTTATCCCCTCTAAAATACTGGGCCGTAGTTCCCGCTGTGATGGCGCTTTCTTTATTATTAAAAGTAGTCCAATCACCCATGGATAAGAACCCATCAGTTGATCCATTGGCCTGAGACATAGAAGAGCCAGCTGCTACCCAAGAGAGTTGACCAGATCCATCCGTGCTTAGAACTTGTCCAGTAGATCCATCAGAGTCAGGTAAGGCCCAAGTAACGTTGGCCCCCATACTATCAGATGCCTTAAAGGCAGCAAAATTAGTTCCATTAGCAGCAAGTTCTTTAAACCTAATTGAACCCGTTTGCCCAGTGGTGCTACCATAAGGATCTAGTGAAAATCCAAACTGAGAATCAGAACTAACAGAGTTTGTTGAAAGATCAGTGGTATCAGTTATAGTGCTTTGTTTATTATTAAAGATGGTCCAATCCCCAGAAGTTAAATAACCATTCTGGCCCGCATTTGCTGGGGGAAGGGCCGATCCTCCTGCAGGAGCTGACCAAGAAAGAGTTCCTGACCCATTAGTGGTTAAAACATTTCCGCTCGTGCCATCAGTTGCAGGAAGAACAAAAGATAAGTCTGCTGCTAAAGAGTCAGGGGCTTTAAAAGTCACAAAATTAGAACCATTGGCCGCTAGTTCCTGATAGCGCATCTCCCCTGTTTGACCAGCTCCCGTTCCTATAGGAGTTACATCAAAGGTTGAAGCGCTAGATCCACCACCTCCTGAATCAGTTACCCATGAGAGTACTCCTGAACCATTAGTGCTTAAGATCTGACCAGAACTTCCGTCGCTAGGAGGAAGAGTCCATATAATATTAGACGCCACCGTATCAGGGGATTTGAAAGCGACATAATTTGAATCATTAAGATCGTAAAAACGAAACTCACCAGTTTGACCGGCACTACTTCCAAAAGAGAGTAAGCTAAGAGCCGCTTGAGAATCAGTGGTCAGGGAATTAATGCTAATATCAGTTGAAGCATCAAGTGAGTCTTGTTTGAGGGCCAGCCTATCAAAGACCACATCACTACTTGGGGCCGTTGTTGTTTGCCCATTTGTTAAGCTTGAAGTTTCAATGACAGCGCTTCGCGCTCTAGCATTAGTAAAATAAAGATTAGATCCTTCAGCCACACTATCAGTATTCAAAGTTTGCCAGGTTTTATCCCCTCTATAGTACTGGGCAGAGGTTCCTGCCGTAAGGCTTGCTTCTTTGTTAGAGATATTTCCATCTAATTTATTAATAGCAGAGATCAAGGTATCAGTTGCACTGAGAACCCCTGATGAAGAAGTAAAACCAGTTATCAAAGAAGATAAGACCTCATCGTTCAAAGTCCCTAAAGAGAGATCCCCCTTTAGGTATTGAGCAGTCGATCCAGTCGTTAAGCTGTCTTGTTTATTATTAAAAGTGCTCCAATCACCGGAAGTGATGTATCCATTTTGCCCAGCATTTGCTGGTGGAAGGGCCGAACCACCGGCCGGGGCTGACCAGGAAAGAGTTCCTGACCCATCAGTGGTCAAAACATTTCCACCAGTACCATCAGTAGCAGGAAGGATAAAAGCTAAGTCCGCTGCTAAGTTATCCGGCGCTTTAAAAGTAACATAATTAGTTCCATTGGCCGCAAGTTCTTGATAGCGCATCTCACCAGTTTGACCTGCACCCGTTCCAATAGGAGTTACATCAAAAGTTGAAGCGCTTGCTCCTCCTCCGCCAGTGTCAGTTACCCATGAGAGAACACCAGATCCATTGGTGCTTAGGATTTGCCCTACGGTTCCGTCATTAGCAGGTAAGGTCCAAATAATGGAGGCCCCAAGAGAGTCAGGTGCCTTAAAGCCAGCATAATGTGAGCCGTTTCCAGTCAATTCGTAAAAACGAAACTCACTTGTATTGCCAGCAGCAATTCCATAAGGAGTCATTGAGACACCTGCCTGGGAATTAGTCGTAATAGAATTTACATCAAGAGCATCTGTTGTCGTAATAAGATCTTGCTTTAAAGCAAGCTGATCAAAGACCACATCACTACTAGGTGCCGTCGTTGTTTGACCATTTGTTAAACTGGCACTCTCAATCAAATCAGTCCTTGCTTGAGTGGCCGTGTAGAATTTATTAGTTCCAATCGAAAGAGAATCGGTGCTAAGGGGTTGCCAGGTTTTATCTCCCCTAAAGTATTGAGCGGCAGTGCCAGCTGTAAAGGCATCTTCTTTTGCGTTTGTATTCCCATCTAATTTATTAATAGCGCTTAGAATAGTATCAGTGGCGTTAATGGCCCCCGTGGTTGAAGAAAAACCACTAAGATCAGTTCCTCTAATTTCGGTTTCAAAATCTCCTAAGCTAAGATCTCCCTTTAAGTACTGTGAGGAAGTTCCTGTTGTAATGCTCGCCTTGTTATTAAAGGTATTCCAGTCAGTGCTTGTAATATAACCATCAGTACTTCCATCTGCTTGAGGAAGGGCTGCTCCGCCACTATCATCATCAGCTAAAACCCAAGTGGTACCATCAAATTTTAAGATCTTTCCACTAACGGCACCCGTTGTATCAACGTCTGCAATATCAGTTATAGATGAAGTTGTTTTATCAATCTGCGCCCAAGTATAGTCATTTGCCAGAGGAACCACAGTTCCATTTCGTCCATTAAAAGTAACAACCCCAGAAGCGTTATCAATCTTTTCCCATTGGTTTAAAGTAGAGTTCCAAACCACCCAGTCACCGCCAGTCCAAGAGTCTGTTCCCGTACCACCACTTAGATCATAGCTTCCGCCGTTACTGACAATATAATACTCTCCAGCACTACCGCCGCCAGAGAGGTCTGGAATATTTAAGTTTCCATTCCAATTACCTGCATAGGTTAATCCCGTTAAGTCATTAGGAACCCAGTCAGTCCCGTCAAAGGTTAAGACCTGTCCTACACTGGCCCCCATGCTTGAAAGCATAGACCCTGTAATTGATCCATCTGAGATTGTAAAAGTAACTTGAAAGGTAGCTGCTCCCTGAGCGTTTGATATGATTAAATCAAAGACACCATTCATTACAAAAGAGATATTCCTAAGTCCGTTTGCAACTAGAGTTGAAGAGCTTTGAGACTCAATGTTTAAAGTTTCATTAAACCCACTAGGTCCTGTTATCTGAACCGAGTTAACTAAAGACAACTTTTGTCCATTTAAAACAATCTGATTATTAACCACGGAGACTGAAGAGATAGTGGAAGTAAAACTTGATGGAGGAACGGCGCTGCCTCCACCAGAGGACTTAGGAACCTTATCTCGCCCTGAACTTGTCTTTTCTCCCACACAAGAAAGACTGGTAAGAATTAATAGGATCAAACAAATTCGATGCATCGATTAAACCACCGGGCCCCAAAAATAGGACTATTTCTCATAATTCTAATCGGTTAAATTATAAGTTCGTTTAAGCTTTATTCAGCATGGTAACGAGTTTTCAAGCACTTGGAAGCTTAATCTTTCTATAGCTCTCTCTTTATAGCCAATGATTAAAGGCTAAGGGCATTAGTGCTCAAAATAATTAATCTAGGCAGTTGAATCTCTCGGGCTTGATACCTAAAGGAAGATCAAACAAGCATCCTGTTTTAGTTTTCGGTAATGTTTAAAAAATAAAGATTCATACTAAAATCGACTCTTTCATATTGGGTTTATATATTATTCCTACCAAACAAGACTTGCTATTGATTATCTAATAAACGATTTCAATTAGGAGATTATTATGGAAGACAAGTTTGAAAAGCCAAAATGGTCGGAAGTAAGAAAAGAGATCAAAAGGAAGTTTGGAAAATTAAGTGATTCAGATATCGACCTACTTGAAGATAAGATGTACCAACTAACAAAAAAGGTTCAGGAGGTCTATTGCATCGATCAAAGAAAGGCAGAACATCAATGCCAGGAGTTTTACAAATATTAGGCTGGGTCTTTTGTATAATGTAATCTTAAAATGCTTCTGGCGCGCTCTTCGTCAACACCGTTTGAAACTAAAAACTTAAACCTTTGTGCCCACTCTCTTCGGCATTGTTCACCTTTTTGAGATTGATCTCTTTCATTTTTAAACTCAGTAATTAGTGTAGATCCGCAGTCTGAACAATTGCGGTACTCAAAAACATTTCCCTTAGTCCCTTTAGAATAATTTCCTTTTTCGAGGGGCAAAGTGGCTTCCCAGAAGCTTTTCCTATCAGAAAAGTTTCTTTTGCAGCAGTTACAAGATGACGGATAACTCTCTTTTAAAAAGTTTCTTCCTGTAAAATGGCATCTTTGAAAGTCACTTAATTCTTTTTTGAGTAAACTCATAGTGACTTGTCGGGTACTAAGCGTTTTTAATTTAATAACTTTTACCACTTTTCCAGTAGATAAATAACCGACGCCATTAGTCAACGACTAAAGCAAGGCCAACTATTTGCCCGTTCTAAGATAGGTTTCAAGCCTCTCTTGAGCCTCTGTATTTGTTAGCCCAAGACTCTTTGATAAATTTAAAGATAATTCATCAGTAAAAGAATGATCCTTTTTAAAATGAGCTCCTAGCCAAAGGGCCACTCTATTTCCAGAGCTACAATGAATTAAAACTTTTCCTTCTGCTCTATGTTTTACCACTTTAGAAGTAATTGAATCTATAAATTCATCATTTAATTCAGTCTTCATCGTTAAGGGAATATTGTAATAATGAAGCCCTTCATTCTGCAAAACCTTTGCTTCCCTTGATTCATTGTAACCCTTCTCAGATTTTTGGCGAAGGTTGACAACAGAGGCGAAACCACTTTTCTTTAATCTTTTCATCTGCTCAGTATTTGGTTGGCTTGAAAAATAGATATTGGCCCAGCGATTGCCAATCAGTCCTTCAACAATTTCTACGTTGCTTTCATTAGGCATATTTTTAGGTTCGTGCTGAGCGCAGCTCATTATGAATAAAGTACACAGAAATAGAATTCTCATTGGCGCCTCTTTTAAGTCTAAGTTCTTAAAAATCTATCACTAGGATGTGAGTGCTGACAAGTTCTATGCTTAACCTTTTAACCAACGCTGAGACTTTCCCTCGTTTTTTTCAAAGAGATAGAAGCAAACCCTCATACTTGATGAGAAAACTTAAGTACCCCACCCTCCATAGTTTTCATTGCAGTTTCAAAGATTAATAACTTTAAAATTTTATACATTAATACTTCAAAATCAGTAAACTAGTCCTATGAAAAAACTTAAGATTGGAATACTCATAGATAGCTATGATCAAGCTGCTTGGTCTGCCACTATGATCAATAATATTATACAAAGCGACTTTGCTGAAATAAAGCTCGTTCTTATTAATGATAACCCAAAACCAATTCCCAATAACTCACTTCTTAAGAAAATCACTAATAATTCAGGGAGGATCTTCTCTGTTATTACAAGAAGACTTTGTGAGATCATTTACAACAAGATAATAGAACGTAATGTCTACCTCCCCGACTCTAGTGCCATTATCAATATTCAGACTGAGTTAAAGGGCATCCCAACTTTAAAAATTAAGACTCTTAAGAAAAAGATCTCAGAGTACTTCTTAGATAGTGATCTAGAAGAAATCAGAAATATCAACCTAGACATCTTAGTCAGGGCCGGCTTTGGAATACTTCGAGGAGAGATCCTCAGTCTTCCAAAATATGGAATATGGTCTTTTCATCACGGGGATAACCTTCTTAACAGAGGAGGGCCAGCAGGATTTTGGGAAAGCCTTGAAGGCTGGCCAGAGACAGGGTCTATCTTACAAATCCTTTCTGAGGACTTAGATAATGGAAAAGTATTGTACCGCTCCTTCTCCTGTACAGATTCTTTATCTATTCAAGACAATAGGAATAATTACTATTGGAAAACCCTCTCTTTTATGACGAGAAAAATGAAAGAACTTTATACAGATGGTGAAGAAAGTTTTTTCTCAAAGGTCGATGAGCAAAACCAAACACCTACCTTTTACTCGCGAAAGCTTTATAAGAACCCAACAAACTACGAGTATGCCTTTCTCGTTTTTAATAAACTTAAAGAGAAGCTCTTCACTATTATTGGAAATAGATTTTATATGAATCAATGGATCCTCATGTTTCATATGAAAAAAGAGTTCTCCTCTTCACTATGGCGCTATAAAAAGATCGTTCCCCCTAAAGATCGTTTTTGGGCCGATCCTCATATTATCTACAAAGACAATAAGTATTTTATCTATATTGAAGAGCTCCTCTATGCTACTCAAAAAGGACATATCTCTCTTATTGAAATGGATGCTAAAGGAAATTATTCAAAGCCAGAAATTGTCTTAGACCTTCCCTACCACCTCTCTTATCCATACGTTTTTGAACATGAGAATGAGTATTATATGATTCCTGAAACCATCGCGAATAAGACCATAGAGCTCTATAAGTGCACAGGCTTTCCAAAGAAGTGGGAATTTCAGATGAACCTTATGGAAGATATCGAAGCCGTGGACGCTACCCCCCTCTTTCACAATGGAAAGTGGTGGCTCTTTGCTAACTGCATAGAAACCAAAGGCGCATCAAGCTGGGATGAACTTTATCTCTTTTCTTCTGAAAACTTATTAAGCCAAGACTGGAAACCCCATAAGAACAACCCCGTCATTTCTGATTGTAAAAGTTCAAGGCCTGCGGGGAAGATCTTCAAAGAAGGATCTAAGATCTACCGGCCCTCTCAAAACTGCAGTGTTCGCTATGGTTATGGTTTTAATATAAACGAGATCATTCACTTAGATGATCAAAGATACGAAGAAAAGGTTGTCTCGCAAGTAGAGCCAAATTGGGATAAAGAAATCATAGGTACCCATACCTTCAATAGAACTGAGAACCTTCATATAATTGACGCTATCTATCGCCGCCGAAGGTAGTGGATTAAGGCATAGTGACGCGCGTCGCCAAGGCGAAAAAAAAATAATATTAAGCCTAGGAACTAATATCCCTATTTGAAGCTTTACGATAATGATAAAAAAGATAGATGTTTAAGAAATACACTTATCTACTCTCAATCCTCTTTTTACTGAGCTCTCCCTCTCTTGCAAAGCCCCCTAAAGAAAAGCCTAGTATAAATTGGCTTATGATAAACTACGCCCCTTATTATATTAATGATGGTCCACTAAAAGAAAAAGGTGTCCATGATAAGATTGCTAACTTCTTTATTGATTCTCTTCTAGATTATAATCATAAAATTTTACAGGTAAATGCTCCAAGACTCTTTCAATCTTTAAAAAAAAATGATGGTAAGCTTTACTGCTCACCGGGTCTTGGGGGAAAGCCACTAGCGAGTCATCTAAATTACTCCTCTCCTATGTTCTTAGGACCGGCTCCAGGGTTAGTGGTCTTAAAGAATGGTCCTTTTAAAGAATTAAAAGATGTGAACTTAACTAAGATTATCCATTCGATGAATGTAAAGATTGGTAAGCCAGACCAAGGAACTTATGGTCCTAAACTTCAAGATATCTTTGATAAGAACCCTACAAAATTCATAAATATAAATAATTCTGATTCCAGGGTTGGAAATTCAATGGTGATAAAGAAAAGAATTGATGGGTTTATTTCCTATTCTTTAGCTTTTAGGTTTTATCAAAAGCAAATGAAGGCGGGAGATTCCTTAAAATTTTTACCCATAAATGAACATGATAAGTTCACACCATCTCACTCCCTGTGCACAGATAGTAAACTAGGAAGAGAAGTTGTAGGTAAGATTAACCTCCTTATGAAAAAAAAGACCTACAAAGCTGTTGTTAAAGAATCAATGATGGACTTTATGCCAGAATCTCTTCAAGAAGAATTTTTAAAAGTTAATAAACTATGAACGCAAAAGCGAAGTTAAGATACCTATGGAGAACCTTTAGTCCAAGCAATAGCATTGGGCGGGCCTTCCTGGTACGAATCTTATTAGTGAGCTCACTTGTTACCCTAATTTTAACCTCTCGCCAGTTGTACCTAGAGTATGAATCTGGAAAAAGCGATCTAATCGAAGGCTTCTCAGGCCTAAGTGAGCCTGATAGAGACTTGATTGCAAATAGTATTTGGTTCTTAGATAAGGGACAAATTGGCCTAGAGCTTAGGGCCTTAAGAATGTTACCAGCCGTTAAACTCGTAAAAGTTTATACTGAAGATGGAGAGATCTACGAAGATGGAAGCTTAGATGATATCTCTTCTTTAAAGACTTATAAGTACGACCTCTTTTATAAAGGAGGTGATGCCCATGAGAAAGTTGGTGTTTTAGAGATAGTTGGAACCTTCGACGAACTTAAAAGAGTTATCTTTAATAAAACAATAGATATCCTGATTGGTCAGACCATTAAAACTTTTATTGTCTCTTTCTTTATCTTATCTATTTATTTAAGCCTCATTGGAAACCGCCTCAACTATATAGCGAGGTTTACTAATAAACTAAACATTGGCTCTCTAGAGGAAAAACTTAAAGTAAATGACCGCTCCGGTGATGAACTCGATGAAATTTCAAAGACCATCAACCTCATGACTGAAAGGTTGAAGCATCAACTAAAAGAACAAGAACTTGAGCAAGAAGAAAAACTCATTATTAAAAAGAAATTCTACGAAGATCAAAAGATTAAGGCCCTCGGGAGTCTTGCAGGGGGTATTAGCCATGACTTTAATAATATTCTTCAAGGAATCATGCTCACAACTGATCTATGTGAAGAAGCTTTCTTAAAAGGAATCGAACCTAAAAAGGAATTAGAAAGCTTAAGAAAGATAACCTTACGCGGGAAGAAACTGACAGAGAAGATCCTTCTTTTTTCTAAAAATGAGAGTAAGAAGCTAGTGGCAATTGACTTAGTGGCCATCGTAAATGACTCACTACAATTATTTAAGCTTTCACTAGAGGCTGGAATAAAGCTTGAAACAACTCTTCCAGAAAATCCAATCTATATTACAGCAGACCCGGTTCAAATTGATCAACTTATGATAAACCTCTTATCAAATGCCTCTCAAGCATTCACCAGAACAATCAAGAATAAAACAGTTACCCTTAAAGTTAAAGAAGAGCCTAGTTTTGTTCTTATAATGGTCTCAGACAATGGTATTGGAATAAGCAAAGACGTTCAAGAAAGAATGTTCGAACCATTCTTCTCTACTAAGGCCATTGGCAAAGGCACCGGCCTTGGGCTTTCTATCTCCAAAAGCATTGTAGAAAATCACCAAGGGGTTATCGAGGTTACCTCTACTATGGGTAAAGGATCAAGCTTTGTCATAAAGCTTCCAAAATCTTAAGGGATACCGCGACAAAGATATCATGCTCTAATTTCTTATTTTTACACAACAAGAAATTAGAGTTTTATTAATTTTCAGGTTTTCTTTTATTTTGAATTGTTTGAACTATTTCAGATTTCTCTTTTTTGCTAAGAGACTCACTTAACTCTAAATCCTCTAATAAGATCTTTAATTGAAAATCATCTAGTTCATCTTTTTGAATCTGTTCTTGAATAAAAACCTTCTTCTTCGGGAATTCTTGCCTCATCTTTACCAGTGCCTTAACTAAGAAGATTCCCTTTGCCCCCTTTGCGATCGCCTTTTCAACAATTTCCTCAGCATCTAAGACATCAATTTTATACTTACCCATCGATTCAACAACTCCAGTCGCCACAGAATAATTACTTTGCGGATGGTTTAAAACCTTTTCATAGTATTTTCGGTCAATTTCAAAACTAGAATCTCCCTTTTCTATAGAATCGACAAGCCTACTTAGCACATAGCTATCAGGAACATCCTTCTCTAATATAGAATCATAGACTTTCGTTTTTTTGTCTTGGCTCATCTCATGATTATCCACAATATCTAGCACTTTAACGAGTAACCATTTATCTGGTTCTTGTATTTCTAATAACTTTTTTAAGAACTCTTCGGCTTCATTGATTCTAGGATTAGCAAAAGCAACCGCGCCAGCAATGTCCGTGTACACCTCAGCATGTAGATTTTCTTTCTCTAAAAGTTTCTTTATAAATTCCCCACCATGCAAGCTTGTAATATTTTTTAAAAGCCCTAGCCTTTGATACTTAGGAATTGAGTTGATTTCAGAGATAATATGATCTTCAAGTTCAGGAGTATAATTCTCCTTTCCAACTAAGTACTTTAAATACCTAGCGTCCATTAAAGACGAAAAGGCATTCTTTTTCATTTGTATATTACTTCTACCTTTTAACTTCTCCATTTCATCAAAGAACTTTGCATTGATAGGAAAACCACTTGTTTTATAGAGACAAGAAATAAGACTCCAGGAACCTGAATCAGGATTCAAGAGCGCTTCTTTTCTAATCCTCTTAAAGAGATCCTCTTGTTTTTCACAATCCACTGGAAAATCTTGAGAGACTTTCTTTGATGAGCAAAAGGGAAATACAATTTTGGCCTCCTCAAACACTTCTTGATTTTTGTCTTCAAACTCAAAGATATCCTTTTCTTTTAATAAGCCTCTAATGCATGACTTTTGATCTGGGCTAAGCTTGCACCTCTCTTTAACTTTAGTTGCAAGTTCAGAGACTTTTAATGAGTTAAGGATTCCACTACCTAAGAGGTTAGGCGTCGGCAAATGAGGAAACCTGAGCGCCGTATTTTTAAGAATTCGTTTAGACTCGCCATGTGATAAGTCATATCCTGTCTCTAGAGTAAAAGCTGCCAAAGCTGCTGTTACCTGTGGTGCAGCGCCACTTGTTCCTCCAAATTTTTTCTTTCTTCCTTGATAGTTTGTACTCATAATAAGATTATCTGAAGGAGCGCTTATTAAGGCCTCATTTCCAAAATTTGTAAAACCAGAGGGAAGACCTGACGGATCTACGCTTGAAACCAATAATACCTTTTGATTCTTAGATTGCTTTGTCATCTCAAGGTCAATTAAACCTTCGTCATTGCCTGCGGCCACAACAATGACCGAACCTTCATCGGCCATACTAGACATAACATTTCCGACAATTGATGAATTATCCCACTTCATAGAGTTGTTTATGTACTTTGAACAACCTCCTTGAGACTTACAGCGAGACTTATAATAGGTGTAATTAGAAGCATAGTCAGAAAGAAACTCTAGGTTCTTGAAGGGTTTATTGTTTTTTAAAGGAATAAGAGCCGTTTCTTCTTCACTACTAATGAGACCACTTACTAATTCCCCATGTTGATCGACTTCAGAATCCCAAATTCCAATAAGGTTATCAGGTAGTGTTGAGTATCTAAGCCCTTCAAGCTTCTCTCGAACGATATCCGCTCCTGTCATCTCTTGTGCCCAATAAGGAGAAAGTCCATCAGTAAACTGCGAAGAAGCATCCTTTTTTATTAGGCTGCAGGAATTGAAGAGAGTCTCTTTAGACTTTAAAAGTTCTTTATCTACTAAGAGGTTATTACTTTCTAAATGACACTCTACAAGCTCCTCGCTATTAGCTTCAAGCTTCAGGTCAAGTTCACAGTTTTTTACTTGGGCGAATTCTTTAAGTTGGTTACAGACTTCTAAAGAACGCGCTTTATCTTGTGGACTCGAAAACCGCAGTGGCCAGACATTAATTCCTTCACTAAACAATCCTGCCTTGAGTTTATTTTTTTTTAGGATATTTAGAAATTTCTTATTCGTTATTATGCCGTTTGAATTTGCTTCTAGGACAATTCCTCTTACGTTTTGCGTACTTGCAAGTCCTGAAAAACTCAGGAATAAAAGCACTAAAATACATTTGCCCCTTCGGTAAACTACCATGTTTCATTATCGGCATTTCAGTCAACAATACTAAATACCCAACTATTTAAATCCGGTAAAAATAAGACTGCCGTAGGCTATAAGAAGTTTTCACAGTTTTACGAGATAACATTTTCTTTTTAGCTTTCCTAATCTCTTCTCATACCTAAACAAATATGAAATGTTGCGCCCTTAAACCGACAAGGAGACTCTATGAAAACGTTATTTTTAATGATGGTTCTAATGATTTCAATCACTGGACTAAATGCAACTGAAACTAATCAAGAATGTATCAACGAAGCAACAGATCGTTATAACCTCTCTGCTGAGCAGGCAATCAAGTTTTGCTCTGAAGAAAATAGTGGTTTTAAAGAATGTGTTAACTTATACACGAACCGTTATGGCTTTAGTAATGAGAGGGCCATCCTCGCCTGTATGTAAATATACTAGGGGTGCCTTTTTAAACAAGGCCCCCTATTTACCACGCCTAAAAAGTTCTTAAACACTTTTACCAAAACCTAACTAATATCAATCTACCAAATACTCCTAGGCAATATAGCTTCAATATGTTTGAACAGAAATTTCTCGTTACTAAATAGACATCTTATTTAAGATTAGATTCATCAGGGCTAAGATGAAAAAACCGATTAGGTTAAACCTAAGACCTGATTTTATCATAGTTATTTTTTGGACTCTTTTAGTCCCAAACACAATGGTATTCGGAGGAGTTGCGACAGGAAGCATAAAGGCAGAATTACAAGCTAAAGCGAAAGTAATTGCCAGAACTGTAGGACTTAATCCAAATTCTATTCCAAGGGCAATCACAACAGGTAAGATGATATTGGCCGTTGCCGTATTTGAAGCAATCTCTGTGAAGAAAATCGTAAATAGGAGCAAGAATGTAATAATCATAGTTGGACCTAAGCCTCCTGAGACTTCTTTAATGATCATCATCAAATACCCGGCGCCACCAGTCTTAAATAAAATATTCCCTAATGATAGCCCAGCCCCAAAAAGGAGCAGTGAACTCCAATCTATTTGCGAAACATCGCCTGAATCTAAGATCTTTTCTGATTCAAACAAGGGGACTAAAAAAAGAAGAGATGCACAAAAAACTGAAACAACTGAAGCAGAAAGATTATTTAATAAGAATTGATGAATTGCTCCAGACTCGGAAACAAATAAACTAACAAAGCTTGGCACTACCCATAGGGAGACAGTTGTAAAGAAGATAACTAAGACGTATTTTTGTAGTTTAGAAAATTTTTCGTAATTGATGACCTCATTAACTGTAGGATAAATTCCTTTTGATTTCGGAAGAGCTGCTGCACATTTTCTGTAAACAAGATAAAAAAGGATTAAAGATATGGGCGTTGCAAAAAACATCCATTCTAAAAAGCTAACTTGTTTTCCTGATATGTTTTTCAAAAGTCCTAAAGCGATCACATTCGGTGGAGACCCAATTGGAGTTACACTACCTCCAACTGTTGCGGCAAATGCCAGACCTATCAGGAGCTTCTCATTAAACTTCTCGTCTTTTATTCCATAGTTAACTTCAAGTTTTTTGATCACCCCAAAAGATATTGGTAAAAGCATAGCGACAGCGGCAGTATTAGAAATCCACATAGAAAGAACGAAGCTTAGTCCTAGAAAGGCCAAAACATTCCGTTCAGGGGAAATAGAAACCCAGGGGTGACCTAGAAACATCTTAGCTATTCGTTGATCAAGCTCTGATTTCTCTAATGCCCTCGCAAGCAAAAAACCTCCTAAAAATAAAAAGATAACGGGGTCTGCAAAAGGAGAAAACGCCTCTCGAGGAGTGACTATTCCTAAAACAGCAGAGAGAGAGACTCCTAAGATGCCTGAGATAAAAAGAGGCACAGGTGTTAACAGCCAAAGTGAAATCACCATCGAAAAAACGGCCAAAAAAAGCTTAGTGTTTCCGCTAGTATTTAAATGTGAATTGACAATAATTAAGAAAAGAACAGGGCCAATTAGGTACTTTAGTACTTCTATAATCTTCCCAATATCTCGGCTCGCATTCATATTATAAATATAACTGTATGCTCTTCCTTTTGGAAGGTTTAGTTCCTGTTAATATCTTTAATTATCGCCAACAAAGAACAATAGTTGGATAAGAAAAGGTGGACAAGGTGCCAGCAGGCTATCCGCTTTTTAAATTTTAAGGTAAGTACGAAGAAGCACCCTATTGATTTTGCTTTTTTGCCTTCTCTTTTTTTAAGTAATACTATACTTCTCTCTATTGTTATCTACTTAAGTATCCCACCAGGCCCGAGGGTAGGATCACGTATTACATCACCCGAAGGAATTTCTTTTCCTTCTGTTCTATTTCCATCTTGCAAGGATTTAGCAGTACTTTTACTCATTTGCCCCTGTTCAGAGTCCGGGTCAACTTTACAGCGGTAGCTGATTTTTTTATCCACTTCTTTCATCGCAAGATTCTTCATTGAACCAGTAGAAAGAATAGATCCCACAGAACTTATCCAATCAGTATTGATTTCTTTGCCGGGTTTTGAAATGCGGATCTCTTTTAGCTTTCCATCTTTATCAAAACGCATAACGGCGCCTTCATCCATCCACTGAGCAAGCCCTAGTTCGATGCTAAATGGAGTAGAGATCCCTTGCTCATACCCACGATTATATGGCGTTTGAACCGCTAGAGAGTCGGCCCTAACTTCGAAGAAGGTATTGGGCTCTACGAAGATTCTTAAATGCTTCACCCCTTCTTTTTCAAAGTCTTCTACTTTTTTGATTGAGCAGTCTTTATCTTTTGGAAATGACGGTAAATACTTTTTAAATTCTTCCGCCGAGAGTTTGGGATGAATGGCATTTGAGTTTTCAGGCCAAATTGAAACTAGTCCTTGCTTCTTTTCACTTAAATCATTCCAGAAGATTCCATCTTTTTTCGCGTGGAGTTTCTGCGCTTTTTCATTTGTAACGAGGAATTTTTTAAGAGTATCATATTTAACTCCGGGGAACTTTCTTTTTAAGTAGGCAGCTCGATCAGCCTCAGTAGACTTTCGTCCGTTAATATCAACAAATGTAGTTTCAAATTGATTAATCACACCCACAAAGTATTTATAAATTGGTTTTACTGCATTACTTGAATCAAAATATCGATCCCTCTTATCAGCTTCAGCGGAATGGCTTTCAAAGACCTTATCAACCGTGGCCACTCGTTCTTGAAAGGTATCAAATGATTTTGCGGGGCTATAACCAATCCCCTTTGGGTACTCCTCTAGGTTCTCTAATAGAAAATCCACATGAGATTGAGCAGCCTCAAGGTTCGCTTGATGATTATATTTCTCCTTTTGTTCCGGGGCCGCAGCAAAGAGGAGTTCCGTACAAAAGAGGAGAATTACTAAAGCATTCATAATTTTTTTATTTTCTCTCATCACCTCGTTTCGGCAATTTAATAAAAATACTTTAGCGTTTTAATAAGCTTAATCAAGTTCCTAAAATCATATACCCGACTAAAGAAACTCACTACTAATGACGATTAAGATTAGTGAGAAAACGTTTTATTTTTATAATCCTTTTAACTTGGCCATCCCTTTGGTCTTGCTCAAATTTAGAGCATTCCCCCTACAGTTCGGGGCGATCCGTTTCATCAATTTCCGACTCAGGAAGTTCTTGCACAAATATAATGGGAAGCTTTTTTAGCAGGAAAAGGTTTTCCACCTTATTAAGTTCCTCAAAAGCTGAAGATTTTCCTTTTTCAAGTAATCTAAACATCAAAGAAACCGTCGATAATTTAGAGAATATTAAAGCTCCTGAGCTGCTCAATCTATTGAAAAAAAGTGAAAGCTTAGAAACCCTTGTGGTCATCGAGCATCCAAATAAGAATGTCCAATATATAGCAGGTACCATTGAAGTTGATAACACCTTCAAAGATCATCCCATCTTAGTATTGAAGTCCAAAAAGGGAACGGCATTTTTTAGTCCAAATAGTAAGTCTCACAAATTTTATGATCTCTCGCCTATAGATAAAAATATAAAAAATGAGTTAACCGATACTTTTGATAACGTCCCTAGAAAAGCTTACTCAAGATCGACCGTTGATGATTTAAGAAAAGCGGTTTGTACTGATTTTAAAAAGGCCACAGCTTCTCCCTACTACAAACAAATAGCAAAGCAATTGAACAAATATCCTAAAAACTTATTCTTCAGAAGAATAAGGGCCATAAATGCTCTTCAATGCCTGGGGGCTTTTCCCGTAGGAGTGGGGGCCATATTTCTCAATTTGAGCCTGGGGCAAAATAGAAATCAAGAGGGCCTGACCGGTTATATAGGCTCCCACAACTCAAATTTCACTCTTGGTATTATGGCCATGGGAATCACCCATCAATGTACCAAAGTCATAGCTCCAACTAGAGCAAAAGAGATCTTGGCCATGACCCTAGGTGGGAACTTGCTCTTAAATGCCCACTATGAAGTTGAAATGGGCCTTGAGAGTAGTCCCTTGACTGATGATATTATTCGAAACGACTTTCACGACCTAGGCTCTGGAGTAGCGGCCATCGCCCTCTATGCTACCTTCGTTAAATTCTTAGAGTACAATTATGCCATTCGCTATTCTAATCTATGTAAATAGAAGGTATGGACGAATAAACACAATTTTGAGCTGATTCTCCCGCTTAAGCGGCCCTTCCGAAGAGAAGCTTTAAGAATATAAATGAAACTACATTCTTCCTTTTAACATACCCCACCAATAAATAAGTGGTAGAAGATACTTTTTCAACAGAAACATCGTCCAACGTGGCTTTGCCTGATCAAAGGGAAAGCTCTCACAAGGAATCCCATCGTATTTAAACTCTGCCAAGATTAGACTGCTGTAACCTGTGACAATCGGACAAGATGCATACCCATTATAACTTCCCGTTAGCGGCGAAGAATGTAAGTGAGCAATGAGGTTCTTTACCAAAATGGGGGCCTGCTTTCTAATTGAGGCACCAGTTTTTGCATTAGGCAAACTACTAGCATCTCCTAGGGAAAAGATATTCGGGTATTTGTTATGCTGAGTAGAGTGTTTATCTACATCAACCCAACCGTCAGAATTAGAAAGAGGAGAACTTTTTATAAAATCTGGAGAGCTCTGAGGTGGGGTTACGTGAATCATTGAATACTCTTTTTCAAAAGCCTCACCACTGTGAACATCTTTAAAATAGGCTATATTCTTCTCTTTATCGATCTTTATTAAATGGGAGTGGAAATGAGTGATGATATTTCTTTCTTTAACTAATTTCTCAAGGGCAATACGATAGCGCTCAACTCCAAAAATGGCATTTCCTGGAGCGACAAATTGAACATTGATATTGTCCCTAACACCATTTTTTCTAAAGTATTCCTCAGCTAGCCACATAATTTTCTGTGGGGCACCACCACATTTTATAGGGGTATTAGGAAAGGTAAAAATGGCGTTTCCAGATTTTGTGTTTCTAATAGCTTCCCAAGTAAAGTCTACTGTTTCAAAAGAGTAATTAGAGCAAACGCCGTTTATGCCTAAACTATCTTTTAAACCTTCAACCTTCCCCCAATCTAACTGGATACCGGGGCTTACGACTAAGTAATCATAACTAATTGGCTCAGAGGAATATTGAAGCTTTACCTTGTTTTGCTCAGGGAAAAATTCTACAACTTTATCTTTTATCCACTCAACACCAGAAGGTATAACGTCCTTCATCGGCCTAACAGTCTCTTGCTTAGTTGCCGCTCCTCCCCCTACTAGCGTCCAAAAAGGTTGATAATAATGTTCCTCTAAAGGCTCAATAATAGTCACTTTAAAATTCTCATTTGACCTTCGAAGTCGAGCAGCAACGGTAATACCACCGGTTCCACCTCCAACAATTAAAACATGAATGACTTTTGAATCTAACATTTCATTCCTTTATATTAATTATGGTCAATTTATCAACTTTGTAGGTTAATTTAAAAATTTCTCAGTCGCTTTAAAAAGAAGCATACCTCCGAGAAGACTTATAATAAACAAAAACGCTGAAGAATCATTAGTCACAAGATTAACAATACCAGGACCTGGGCAAATGCCGGCAATTCCCCAACCTATACCAAACATGGCAGAGCCAATAACAAGTTTTTTATCAACAGTCGTATTAGTCGGAAGGAAATGAGTTGGAGCACAATAAGGCTTTTTCTTAACTAATAACTTAAAGACTATAAAATTAAAAGAAATGGCTCCAACCATCACAAAAACTAAAGAGAAGTTCCAGTTTCCAAGAATATCTAAAAAGCCAATGACAACCGAGGGATTTGTCATCCCTGAGATAACTAATCCAAAAGCAAAGATCATACCTGACAATAGTGACAAGATTATTTGTATCATACAAGCATCCCCTTTACGGCAACTGTAATCATTCCAAACAAGATAAACGTAATGGTAGCGATAATGCTTCTTTTTGCTAAGCGGGCCATCCCACAGACCCCGTGCCCTGAAGTACAACCACTACCAAGCCTAGTTCCGTATCCAACTAAGAGGCCAGCTGAGACATATTGAAGAGCAGAGAATTCAAAGCTGTAATTAAAAAACTCAGGCTTTATCTTCATAAAAATAAATCCTCCAAGGATAAGCCCTCCTAAAAAAGCAAAGCGCCAAAGCTCTTCCTTTTTAGGAATGGTTAAACTTCCTCCCATGATTCCGCTAATGCCAGTAATCCGTCCTAGGCCACCGAGCATTGTTGAGCTTGAGACTCCAATTAAAATCCCTCCTAGAAGAGGGTAGATGATTTGTTCTAACATAGAATTATCCTTTTACCTTCAAGGGCATCTTGAGGTAACTCGTGCCATTATCTTCAGGAGAAGGTAGCTTCCCTGCCTCTATATTAACTTGAATACTAGGAAGAAGTAAGCGCGGTGGAGCAAGACTTGAGTCTCTAACAGATCTGAATTTAATAAATTCCTCGATGCTGGTCCCTTCTCTCAATTGTTTATTTGTTTTTTTACTTTCAAGAACTGTGGTCTGAAAGCGAAGTTCTCGCCCATCAGGTTGATAATCATGACCTACATATATTTTGGTCTCATCTGGAAGTTTGTAGATTTTTTGAGTTACAGAAAGATAAAGATCTTCTGGGCTCCCATCTGGAAAATCACACCTACCTGTTCCTGAATCAGGAAGAAAGAGTACGTCTCCTACAAAAAGCCTATCTTGAATCAAAAAACTCGAACATGCAGGAGTATGCCCAGGTGTAAAGAGTGTCTTCACTTCAATAGTGCCAGCAACTAAGAGATTATCTTCATCTAGAAGAATATCGAACTGCTTTCCATTAGATTCTAAATCCTTCAAATTAAACACTCGAGAGAATGCTTTTTGGACTTTTGTGATATTCTTATTGATCCCAATCTTTACTTCCGGCATTCTTTTTTTTATTTCAGAAGCTCCAGTTATATGATCGGCATGAGCATGTGTTTCAAGAACATAGTGGAGCTTAAGCTCTTTGAGTTTTATAAATTCTAAGAGCCTCTCAATTGAATAGGTACTGATCTCTGATGAGGCTGGATCATAATCTAAAACAGGATCGATAATAATGGCATCCTTAGAATTCTCATCAAAGACGACATATGATAAGGTATATGTTGATTCATCAAAAAATGAATTTACAGCGAGACTCATTTAAACTCCTTTTGTGTTCTTGTACTATTTTGCCTTAAAAAGGAGAAAAAAACGTTGATGAAGATCAATGTTCTAACTACCAGATATTACTATGTTTTACTCTCTTCTCAAGCCTTTTCTCAATTCCTCAACTAAAAGATCATTAAAAAGAGGCGAGATAATCTATCACGAGGGAGATCTACCAACGAGTCTCTTCTTTGTAGAATCTGGCTTAGTTGGACTCTTTCACATATCCCAATCAGGAAAAGAGACCTTTCTTAGAGTTTTTGGAAAAGATAGTATCTTTGGGCACCGCTCTTACTTCGCTGATTCTCCCTACCATGCCAATTCAGTTGCTCTTGAAAACACTGACCTCGTTATCATTCCAAAAGATCAATGCCAAAAAATATGTGAAAGTAGGCCTGACCTCTTAAAAGAGATGACTAAGATGATTGCTCGTGATCTAGGGGATGCAGAGCTCCGCCTTAGCGGACTCAAAGATAAAAGCGCACCTAGAAGAATTGCAGAAGCCTTAGTCTTTTTAAAACTTAAGCATCCTGATCATGTCTGGACGAGAAAAGAAATTGCTGAATTCTCAGGCAGTACCTTTGAATCAGTAGCTAGAGTTATGACTAAATTAGATGAACTCGGCTTTATCTCTAAGGATGGACGTGATTTTATTATAAATAATCCTCAATCAATTCTAGAGTTTGATGGCCATCAAAGCTAAATCTTAAAAATTAAAATATAATTATTTTATGATTGGATACGCTTTTGCACTATTAATAGGACTTACTCTTGGACTTTTAGGTGGAGGAGGATCAATCCTAACGGTTCCCATTCTTGTTTATCTAATGAAAATGGAACCAAAGCTCGCAATTGCCCTAAGCCTCGCCATCGTCGGCTCCACCAGCCTCATAGGAGTCATACGCCATGCTAAAGTTAAGAATGTCGACTTTAAGGTAGCCTTTATCTTTGGCCCTGTTGCCATGATAGGTACTCTTGCCGGTGCGAAAATTAGTCAGTTACTAACCGGAGAGATACAGCTACTTTTCTTTGGAATTATCATGCTCTTAGCTTCTGTCTTTATGTTTAAAGGGCAACCTACCAAAGAAGAAGATAAATCAAAATCCATCAAGTATCCTCTTCTCATGACCCAGGCCATCTTAGTTGGGATAATTACGGGAATCGTAGGAGTTGGTGGAGGATTTCTTATCGTTCCGGCTCTTGTGCTTTTAGCAAACATCTCAATGAAAAGAGCCGTAGGAACTTCCCTTCTCATCATATCTTTAAACTCTATTAGCGGTTTTATAGGCTATATAGGAATAGTAGAAATACCTTGGTCGTTCTTATTTAAATTTATAGCATTTTCAAGTATAGGTATCATCATAGGAAGTTACTTATCTGACTATGTTCCCCAACAAAAGCTGAAGAAGATCTTCGCAGTATTTCTTATTTGCGTAGGTGGCTTTATTGTGACTCGCTAATTTCTTGACTGACAAATAATCAATTGATTGATTATTTGGGGATTAAGGTCTAGTTTTTTTCTTTTGTTTAATCTCAAAGGGTAGGACATAACTCCCTTAGCCAATCGAGTTCGTCATAGCGAAAATCTACCTTATAATATTTACAAGGATTAGATAATTATCTCCTAATTGTGGCATTTTCTCTTCAAATGAACTTTAGGAGCTTCCCAATGAAAAAGATTGCTTTAGCCTTAGCGCTTGTTACTACATCCGTATTTTCAGCTACTACCTTTAATACTGTTAAGATTTCTGACGGAAAAAGTGCTTATTGCAAAAGCAAGAATGATATTCATAGAAATAAGATTGGTGTCTATAGTGCAAAAGCTGTTTCGGCCAAGACTGACAATCAAAATATCAACTTTAACATCGAATTAAAATTCTTATCTTGTGTTAAGCAAAATGATAAGTTTACTTTTATCTATAAGAAACCCTATGCAGAGTTTAGTTGGGAAACTTTTACGACTAAAGATCAAGTGGTCGCATCTGCTAGTGAAGTAAGATTAAAGGCCTATAAAGATGGTGTTTATCGGCTCTTAAACAACACAGTGATACCAGATATTGCCAAGCAAACTCAGCAAATCAATATTTCTCTAGAAGATGTTCTAAATCAAGAACAAGTTGAAGAACTCTCTAATGGATCAAAAATTAAAGGCAGCTTTGATTTTTGGATATCAAAAAAGGTTCAGTATTCAATTCAAGCCCAAGATATTAATTTTACAAATATGAGAAACTTTGGATCTTTCAGAGTACATTTTGAAGTTACAAAAACAGAAAAAGGACTATCTATTAAACTAATTAAATAATCCGCATTCGATTAAATCTAGCAATTTTGGCTTAATAAAAAATAAGATCGAGTCCTGTTACATCTGAAGAGTTCGCTCGAAAGATGGATTTAGGGTCCGTCTTTATTGACATGTCTTTAGCCAGGTATGCTAAGTATCTTGAGAGTAAATATAAAAGGATTGTAAGTGGTTTTGAATACGTAACCTTCTAAATTACTAAATATTGGCGGAGACCCTACTTCGCAGAGTTTAAATATCGCATATAGTTGTCATGAACGCCCCTCTTTGTCCCATGAGTAGTCTGACACCTAATTTAAATCGAATCTTCTATTATAAAAGAAGAACCATTAAGCTGATCACTCAGATCGATATTGTCCAAATCTTGAATGATTCCTGTTTTTAAATGTACCTTTTTATTCGACTTCATATAATTCACATAGTGATATAGTTCATACTTAAGTGCCGCTGGCTTCTGATTCGTTATAATATACTGCCCAGGAGCGTAAAAGCGCATTTCATTGTTTCCATAGATTGTTTTTAAGTAAATATCTTCGCTTTGATCTCGTAGATTAGACTTTATTTTATTTCCCAACTTATCAACAGGGTAAACATAAAGTTCTGCTGCTACTCTTCTATCATCTCCGCCTACGTTGATATCAATGGGCCTCATACCCTTAATCAGTAACCTTCCTGATGTCGCAAAATTTATTTCGGGAAGAGTTGTTACATAAACTGATTTCGACAAGGCTACCTTTGCTTCTTTAGTTACATTTTTCTTCTCATTATTTTTAGCAGAAACCCTAAAGAGATTATTATAATCATATTTAATCTCATCTTGATCCGCATCTGGATGTCTTGGATAAGCTGTCAGTTCTGGATACTTCAAATAGATTCCATAAGATAGCGAGATAGAAGTTGTTATTGTTTTGTCAGCGTGAATTTCTGTAGGAGGAAGTTCAAATTGTGTTTCAGAAATTCGAATAGACTTGCTCTTTGCAATATTAATCGCACTACAGTAACTAGCGCCGAGAAAGGAGCTCGCCTTACATCTTCCATCTACGACTAGCTCAAAGTTTTCAGACTTTGAATGTTTATTAAAAGTAAGCTCAACCTGTAAACTTTCCTCAGTGCTTATAGTAGCAGCTTGGCTATTCATACTTATTAATAATAGTGGTGTAATTAAAGCTTTAACAAAAGAACCAATTTTAACTTTTCTCATTTTTATATCCAAGATTAATGTTGATATATATTTAAATTTCTTATTTAACAGATTGTGCCAGTAATTATGAGCAATGGAGAAAAAGCGGTAATAATAGATAGTATTTATATGTCTAATTTTTATACAGGAGTTAGGCTTAACAGGTACTTATTGATAACTAAGGACGAACAAACACCTTATTTAAAGTTTAGCCCCTTAGGCCTTCCCTTCCCTATCCGGCACCTTATCCTATAGGAAGTATTTGATCTTCACTGCTTGGTCTAAGGGAATAAATCTATAAGTCTCTGTAATTTAACAATTTATTTGATCATTATTCTCTAAAATATGCCGATAAGCGTATGTGAGAGTTTTAGTCCTTTTAACATTGATATTAATGGCAATTAGCGCCCCGCTAGGCGCTCTTGAGCTTTGTTCTAAAAAAGGAATAACACTAAGGGCCTATGCAGAAGAGCTTAGTAGAAGTGGAAAAGAAGTAATCCGAAAAAAAGTAATCGTGGATATCCCACCAGACTGGTCTATTCACATGGGAACCTATGAGGAATTAATACTTCCCCAAAAACTAGGATCAAAGTCCACTCTTACTTTTAGCCTTCCTAAAGTTAAAAGTGAAAAAGGTATTAGCGTTAGTTTTGAAGAAAAGAACTCCTTATTAGTTTCAAAGAATTTTAAGCTTAAAGAAATTTTTGACCAATATATTTCTTATGCTCCTCATAAGGCCAAGGCCGTACTTAGGAATAAAGAAAGAAACATCTGCTATTTTAGTTTTCAAATGGAGCAGGGGGATTAATGAAATACTTATTTGTACTAATCTTATTACATTTTTCCATCAACGGATTTGCAGTC
Source organism: Sulfitobacter sp. (assembly GCA_047630275.1). Lineage (GTDB taxonomy): Bacteria > Bdellovibrionota > Bacteriovoracia > Bacteriovoracales > Bacteriovoracaceae. Next base: position 1,992,332 of record JBLHVN010000001.1, read on the forward strand.
GAGCCAGGAAGCTGTGAAGTCTCAAGCACCGAAGAACCTCCCTTTTATGTCTCAGACGAATATCTTCAAGGAGATAGAGTTTATGAGAACTTAAGAGATATAGAAAATGAGAGCGGACCTAAAAAATATATCCCAAGAGGGTCAATAGTCTACACCCCTCCTGAGTTAAATGACGTAGAATCTTCTAGGGAATACCGTGTCCCAGTGGAGGTACTATCCACTTTTAACAATGATCTTGTCACTACTCTCTCTAAATCAAAATATTATGATTCTAAACAAAAGAAAAGATTTGCTAAAAAAGAACTTCGAGCAAAAGTTCAAGGAATAACAGGAAAAGAGAGGGCCAAAAAAGGCGATAGAGGTTTTATTGATAGAAGGGCCCTAAGGCCGGCGGGAAAATATACCTATATAGTTAAAGGTGATACCCCCATGTTTAAAAGTCCCAACGGATCAGTTTTACAAGATAATTTTCTTCGTTTGAAATATAACGCTAATGAAAAGACTTATCAGGTCAATAGATGTTGTGAAGAGAACCCAGACCCTGATGAGGATATTCTTTTATGTTATCAGCATCATATTTACGAAATGATTGACGAGGCAGGCTCAGTTTTACAATCTTTTTCAATCAACCCGAGCTGTGGAATCTTTAAAGACATCCTACCTCTTCCAAACTCTGCCGCTCACTCCATTGGTAAAATTTTAAGTCTTACCAAAGAGGCAAATATTCTAGAGGGACCACTTAGTTCACTAGGAGTTGAAAACTTGGAAATTATCCCAAAGAAAAACTCATGGAATGGATCTCTCCTTAAAAGTGAGATGGGTGTTTCGTTAGTTAAGTTTCCGATCGACCCTGAAACTAGGCTCGGTCCCTATAATAGTTATCATTACAATCCAGATGAAGGTAGTAATTCAACTATCAATTCAGATATCTTCATAGAGCCCATGGCAGCTTGTGCTTTTATGCAAGTCCTTAAGAAATTTCAAAAAGAATGCACCGGTGAAGGTTGTCAGGTTCAATTTGGAGATATGTATCATCCTAACTCTTGGATGGGGCATAAGTCTCATGGAGCTAAGAACTGCATTGATATTAGACCTCAAAGAAAAAAAGACGACCTTCAAAACAATGGGCTAAAGCATGGATGGCCTCGTTATTCCCAGGATAAGACAGAAAAGCTAATAAAGCTCTTAGTCCAAGCTGGTGGAGAACCCCTTTATTTTAACGATCCCGCTATTATAAAAAAATATCAAAAGAAAGATTATCTCGAAGAAATAAGGCCCGATGTTGAAAAATGGAATTGGAACCGTAAGCCTAGAAAGCTTAGTGGACACGATAATCATATCCATGTTTGTTTTCCAAAAGACAGTAAAGATACCAAGAAGGCATGTAAAAGCGGAATTTAGTTGAGGGCATGCACAAGTCTGCTGGCACCATGTACACCAGTCTGCTGGCACCATGTACACCAGTCTGCTGGCACCATGTACACCAGGCACCATGTACACCATGTACATGTACATAAAGTGGAAACTTATCCAGGAATAGGTTAAGATTATTGCAATGGATAAATTTTCAAAAATTTGGGGTTTCGGGCTCTTGCTGCTTCTATTTGTAATATATAATGGAGTGACAGTTCGCTTTGTTTACCCAAAGATCTTTTTTCTTCAAGCATGGGTAGGGATAGGCCTCATCTTTTTTAGTCTTCAAAACTATTCAGAGAATAAATTAAAGTTAGGACCGATAGCTCTTACTTGTATTGCTTTAATTCTTTACTGCTTCGCTACACTTCTTTATGCCCCAGATGTGGTAGTCGGGCTGTTCGGTCCCTTTTGGAGAGGAACAGGCCTTCTTTTTTATAGCTCTGTACTAGCTGCAATGCTTCTTTTGATAGAGCATTTAAAAGTCTCCAAAGACAAGTTCGCTCTAGGTGTCATATACACAGGCTTTCTTTTGGCCCTCATAGTGATGGTTAGTTTTCTCTTCACCTTTAATATTGAAAGATCTATTTATCTCGTTGTCGGTAACCGAAATCCACTGAGCTTTTGGTTAGGATCGACCATCATACTGAGCTTCTTATATAAGAAATCCTTTCCTAAAAACTATAAACCTTTGGTTTTCTTTCTCTGTCTTATCTGTCTTATCGAGTTATTTCTCCTTGGATCAAGATCTTCACTCGGCGGGTTAGCACTTAGTTTTATTTTGATTGGTGTCATGTCAGGTAGGAAGTATTTAAGATTTGCCCTTGGTGGTAGTGGTCTTTTGGGACTTCTGCTTGTAGGTCAATACTTCACTATGAAAAGCTCTATCCTTGAGCAGTTAATATCTAGGACTAAACAGTTTAACCGCCTTGGTATTTGGCAAGGAGCTTGGGACTCATTCTTAGAGCATCCTATCTTGGGCTATGGAATGCATGGCCTAATTCAAGGTTATTGGGAAAACTATACCAGCACTCTTGATAAAGGACATTCTTGGAACGAGAACGCCCACTCGCTTTTTCTTAATGTCGCTGGAGAGCTCGGGCTTATTGGTCTAGGGCTTTTTGCGGCCCTGTGCTTCTTTGTCATAAAGGAAATTAGTAACAAGGAGGCCGAGGACCGCGCGCCTTGGTGTGGTCTACTTCTTTTTGTGATGATCTATGCCATGACTCAACCTTTCTTCGTCGATACGGTTTTACTGGTGGCACTTATCTTATTTCTCTTAAGCGAGAAAATGGTGGTTTCTTTACCATCTCAAAATATCTTTTGGAGAACGTCTAAAGTAGTGCTTGGGGTAGTCTTTTTAGTCATAACTTATTTTCAGTATCATCAAATTGATCTTCTTAATAATGCCAGAGCTGAAATGGGCAAGCATGGGAACTATCGTAGGCTTTGGAAAGAGCTGGCAGCAGAGCCTTCTTATATTGATAAAGTAGGAGCCTTCTTTGAATTGCAAGGGTTGCTTATTACTAGTTTTGCAAAGGTTATCCCTGGCGAATCGGACATGGATAAAGAAATTAGATCGCGTTCTCAGAGATTTATCACAGAAGGATTAGAAAATTTAATTGAAGAGAACACTCATCGACCTCGCATGTTAAGGTCTTACGCCTTAAATCTTATTCAAGAAAATCAACTCGATAAAGCGTTAGTCTACCTAGATAAAATAATCGCTGGCTCAGACCAAGTGACAGAGGTGTATTATTACAAAGCCGTGATCTTTGCTAAGCAACGAAAAAATAAAGAAGCAAAAGAGATGCTTTTAAAAGTAAAGGCCCTTAACCCCAATTACAAAGGGATTGATGAGCAACTTGCTAAGTTAAAAGATTATTAAACTGCCCTACATAGGCGCTGTTACTATTGGTCCATATTTCTTTTATATACAAATTGTCAGCTTAGGGCTTGGTTACGAAAGTACCGCTGGATAATTTCTAGAGTTTTCTTCTTTTTTTATATTAAACAATTGCAATATCTATTAAACTTTAGTTATGCAAATGATTTCAAAATTATGGATGTTAGGTCTTTTCATTGTTCCCTTTTTTTCTATCTCCAAGACACCGCATCCCTACATCTACCCAAAGATCATCCTCTTTCAAAGTCTGATAGGTATTGGGCTGATAGGTCTGGTTTTTTTTCGAAAGAGTAAATCTGAGGTCGAAATAGGCTCAGTTCAATTGGGGTTCTTCGCTTTAACCCTCTTCTCAATCCTTTCACTTTTCTGGGCTGGAGACATCCAAGCCGCTCTCTTTGGACCTTTTTGGAGGGGGACAGGATTAGTCTTCTATCTTTCGCTTATGTTAGGGTCTTTTCTTCTTAAAGAAACACCTTCATTAAAAGAATTGATGGCCGCAGCCTTTATTTTAAGTGGCACACTAATGAGCCTTATATTGATCTACTCCATGATTACATTAAAGTCATATAAGGCAGTGACAGTCCTTATGGGCAACGCCAATCCACTCGCTTATTGGATTGGAACAACTATCTTTATAAACTATCTTTTCCGCCGAATCTACCCACAAAGTAAACGAATCCTTGAATACCTCGTATATGCTCTTTGTCTAACCGCTGTAGTCCTTATTGGCTCTCGCTCTTCTATAGGCGGAATAGTTATAGGCTTCATAATCATCGCGGCACTTTCCGGGAAAAAAACCTTTAAGTACTCTTTCATAATAACCAGCGCAATTGCGCTCTTATTAATAGGCCAGTATTTCTTTTTTGAAGACTCGGTTTTTTCCACCATGATAAGTAAAACTAAAGACTTTGTTCGTTTAGGTGTCTGGCAAGGAGCATGGGATTCGTTTCTGGCCAAACCCATTCTGGGCTATGGTATGAATGGGCTTCTACAAGGTTATTGGTACAATTACACCAGTTCACTTGCTTATGGTGTAGAATGGAATGACAGTGCTCATTCAGTAATCTTTAATACCTTAGCTGAACTAGGCATTATTGGTTTCTCTCTGCTCATGGGGATTTTCTACCTTATCTTCAAAGTCATTCTAAAAAAAGAAAGGCTCGAAAGAAACGCTTGGTTGGGTCTTCTTTTTTTTACAGTCAGTTATGGATTCTTTCAGCCTTATTATATTGATCCAAGTATCTTAACCTTGTTCCTGGTTTTTCTTTTAGGTGATCAAACCATAATAACGATTAAGAATCATCACCCTGCCTATATTGGAATAAAAGTAATCCTAGGTTTTAGCCTTCTTTTTATTTCTTATACTCAGTACACACAGGTCGCTCTGTACAATCAGGTTCGCTTAAATATTGTTAATAATCAGAATTTTAGAAAGCCCTGGGATCAATACATGAAAAGGACTTCTTATGTGGATAGGGCGGGTGTATTGAGGCAACTAAATACGCAAATGAAAGCAGTCTTAGCTCAAAAGCTTCCTCGCTTTGAACGATATAAAACTCAGTTCCCAATTTTTATGACTACTGAGTATCCCAAAGTGATTAAAGAGCAACCGAATAGACCAAGGGCCCTTGAGAACTATGCCGACTGGCTTAGCCGCAAGAATGACCATGCTGAGGCGCTTTTGGTCATCGATAAAATACTAGAAGGGGCAGATAATATTCCCAGGGCCTATAAAATTAAGGCGGAAATATACGAAGAGATGAAAAACTACCCTAAAGCCAAGGAAATGCTCTTAAAAGCTAAAGAGATTAACCCTAACTATGAAGTCCTCGACGAACATTTAATTTTCATAGAAAGATTGATCAAAAAAAAGGGATAGAATTGACTCAAGGTAAGGACAAACAAATCCGATCGCGGCCCGTTCCGAAGAAAAATTTTAAGAAAATTTTGTGAGAAATGCTATACTTCTATATAGCTTCGTTTAAAATATGATTCCTCCTAAGAAAACTCTATTCATTACCTCTCCTTCCTTTTAGGCTAAAAGTTGCCTAGTTATTAAATTTTTCATAAGAGAGACAAAGCAACACTTATGCCAACAACTTAAAAAACCCAAGTACCTGATAACAAGAGATTTTTGTTCCGATACCCTATCTAAATAGAACAATTTGTTCTATTTAGATAAAGAAGTTCCTTCTAAGACCAAACTTCCTTTTGAAAACTTTCCCTTATTCAGCTCTTCGAATTAAAAAGCTCCCTATCGGTATAACGAATAATTAGAGAAAAATAATTTTAATTGAGATTCATGTGCTAAAAATCTAGCCACTGCTTATTTGCTACTCAAGGTTCAAAATGAATAGACTAAAAAAGATCTTAGTCATTACTGATTCTGAAGTAATTGAGAATTCCTTTAGAGAATTCCTTATAGATGAATTCATCGTCGTTGCGAGTACAAATTTAGATTTAAAAAAATTCGTAGAAGATAAAAAATTATTTGAATTTATTATAGTGGATTATGTTCTCTTAAATGAATTCAATATAAAAAAGCAAAGTGACGAGTTCTACAAAAAAAAGCTCTCTAGTATAGAGGACTTCTACCCTAGTATTTCTATTTTAATCTTATCAGACTTTAGGAATCTTGATGATGCAGGTTCTTTATTGGAGCTTGGGTTTAGTAATATCCTGCAAATACCTCTGAATAAAGAAGTCTTAAAGCATCGACTTCTTGTCGAGGAAGAAAGAATTCTCTTAAAAGAGGTATCCAAAGATATTCGGAGCGAGCATGTATTAGAGAAGAATTTTTTCTATACCAAGAATTTATCTTTTTCAGATCAACTTGAAAAGTTAGAACAGATTTCAAAAAGTAGAACTACCATTTTAATCTCAGGTGAAACGGGAACCGGAAAAAGCTTACTTTCAAAGTATATTCACTCTAGAAGCGAAAGGAATGAGCGCGCCTTCGTCGATGTTCACTGCGGGGCGATCCCAGAGACTCTAGTTGAGAGTGAGCTCTTTGGTCATGAAAAAGGATCCTTTACAGGCGCTATTAAAAGGAAGATTGGAAAGTTTGAACTAGCAAATAAAGGAACCATCTTTCTCGATGAAATAGGTACAATAACTAAAGCAGTTCAAATAAGACTACTTCAGGTTCTTCAAGAAAGATTCATTCAACGAGTTGGTGGAGAAGCAGATATTCCACTTGATTTAAGGATAATTGCCGCAACAAATAACAACTTACAATCCCTCGTAGAGATGGGAGATTTTCGCGAAGACCTGTACTACAGGATAAATGTCTTTCAGATTGAAATCCCTCCCCTTAGAAAAAGGAAAGAAGATATTCCTTATTTATGCGATCTTATCTTAGACAAACTCAACCTCCTCTATAAAAAAGAGATTAACAATATTGGTCATGAGGTTTTAAGTATCTTTCATAACTATTATTGGCCTGGGAATGTAAGAGAACTAGAAAATATAATTGAAAGGGCCTATATCTTGGAGAAAAGTAGTGAGTTGTCCGTCATTAATATCCCAAAAGAATTGATTCCTGCCACCAAGGAGCTACTCTCGATTTCACCACTTAATCGCCATTGCATTGGATTAGCAGAAGCAAGGAAGGAGTCCACAGCTTCTTTTGAAAAAAGATACCTCACAGAGCTACTTATTGCTCATTCAGGAAAAGTGACCAATATGGCCGAAGAGGCTGAAGTAACTGTTCGTCAGCTTCATAAATTAATGGCAAAGCATGAAATTAAGTCCTCTCAGTTTTCAATCAATCTAGAAATAGAAGAAACAAAATCTCTTCCTAATTTAATGTCCTAGCGCCATCAATAGTCACTAAGATAGTGGATTATCATTCTTACCAAGAAAAAAGCGAAGACTGTTCTATTTAAAACAAGTCCTCGCTCTTTTCAATTGGTGTCTATCAAAGGTTAATCACCTTTCAAAGACCTTAACTACATTTTTTGAGATTCTCATTAAACGCTTTACATTCTTTATCCGTTTTAGTTTGATCATAGCTATAAGCTTTTTTGACAGTGCTATTAAGCTTGTCCATATGACCTTCTAAGCCGTCGATCTGTGCTTCACTAAGTCGGCTAAATGTACTTTTGATCTTTCCTCTTACTGCTTTCCACTCTGTTTTGTTTTTGTCGTTGTTCATAAAATCTCCTAATTGAGTTATTAATTACTTTTAAAAATCACATCTTGCTTAAATATATTGATTAGTTACCCCTCTCCACCTAGTTCGATGTAGTAGAGTCGATCAACTTCATCTTCAAAAACATAGGTTGAAAAGACCCTCTTTTTGCATCCACATAATTCACAAATGCCGTTAGATGAAAGCAAAACGTCTAATTTTACAGAACAACATTTTCTACAGACTTCCATATTCACTCCTGTTTGGTTAATTATGCTACTACTCTTAAGAGAAACTTTTTTACCTAGGGTTTTATTTATCTATAAAATGCATCGTAACACCTCCTAAAGTCATTGATTCTAAAGTTAGTTGATCAGGCACAATATTTTCTCAAAATATAATTAGCAGGAAACACTTCTCTGCTACTCTTATCTCCAAACGCCTCATCACTCTTCATAAATATATCTTTTGATATTCGGATTTTAAGTTTATCAAAAAGAGCATTCGGAAAATTGTCCTTACCATAAGAAAAAATATCCAGTCCCTCTACTTTTAAGCTGCCACTATAAAAATCTTCATACTTAGATATTGAAAAAACTACCTTGAATTTATTATTCATAATATTTTCTAGTCGATCTAGCTCCACAATCATTTGTTGTTGTTCTTCCTCATTAAAAGAAAAAGGCTCTTTTTCAAACCTATCATTCTTAAACTTGCTGCAATTTATTTTTATCCTGTTCATTTCCTACCCCCTCTTTAACAATCTTTTTAATTAACCTCTTCTTAATTTTTTCTTGCCCTAACTTTTACCTTCTTGGTATTTTTATTGGTCTTTGGATTATGCTTCGTCACTTTAGTTGACTTCTTTTTAGATACCCTCGATTTCTTTCCAAAAAGAAATCGGCTTGATGTAAAACTTAAATAATTCTTTATATCCATTAAAATTTTATTCATGAATTCCTCTTACGCTGCGATTCGTTTAAAATGATGATCAATATCACCAAGTAAATGCACTGGTTGGTCTTTAAAACCTCTAGTTAAGCGACTAATTCTTTTTACCAGCAATCTACGCTCATCTTTGATTGTCGAAACAATCTTCCCTGTGATTCGAACCCTTTGGTTTATATAGGGTTTAAATTTTTTCATACCCGATACATGCACTAGAAGTATGTCTTCATTATCACTAGTGTAGAGACTTGATTGATTAACTAAATCAAACCTATCCCATCCTGTAGCCACTAATACTCCTTCAAACACCTGAGAATTAGGGAGCAGACCTTCCTTTTCCCTTTTTAGGATCTTTCTTCCTCCTTTGAAGTGGTTTTCACTTCTCAGATTTATTGACGTGTCCTTATCATCAAATGGCAAAGGGTAATCTATTTTTTTAAAAACATATCTTTCAGCTAGTGCATTCATGAAACCCTCCTTGAGTTCAGATACTTCTCCATAAAGCAACGTCTGTGCCAATCTAATGTTTTGTTTAAGTTCACATAGTTAGAAAAATGTTAACGCGATTGGCCCGTCCTAATAGTTCTCTACATTTTTCAAGTAGCTAAGTTAATTAGAAAAAAGATAGGCAAGAATGTTCGATAGTGTTCTGTTCAAGTATCTGTGACAGAGTGCAGCTCTCATTAATAATTAAGGATAAAAAGTAATTAAAGAAGCTTATCTGTTAGAGTCCATCTTATAAATGTTTCAGATCTCCTGAACATTAAAGAGACATCAAAAAGGTAAGGACAAACAAACACCCTATCTAAAATTCGGCCTCTTATAATTCTCTATTATATGAGGTAACTCTCCCCTTCCGCAGAAAAATTTTAAGAAAATTTTGTGAGAAATGCTATACTTCTATATAACCTAGGTTGTACGGGTGGACGACAAGTCTGCCTTTGAAAGGCTTGAGCCGAGTGCAGTGAAAGTTGCACGCTCGGTTCTTAGGTGAGCGACGGTCAGCAAATAGCCGTTACTTAACCGACACTATCTTCGATTTTTTAATTTTCTACGCTTTCGTCTTTCTTCCTCTATGTCAACATATCCACCGCGGCTATCAGCCTTAATATAGCCCTCAGTAGAGAGATAAGGATAATCAATGCTACTTAGGCGCCATTTCTTATTTTTATATCTAAACCTAAAAGTCCCACCCTGGTGATCAGTTGACGAATCGATCATAAAGTAGCTATTCAAGAAACTAAGCGCTATATATTTTTTGTTTTTACCTGACCTAGAGGATAGTCCCGGATTAATATCCCTGAATCTACATATTTTAGAAAGATCTTTTAAATAACCTTCAAAAATCTTTTGTTCTTTTTTTACAACGTTGTTTTCAATTAAATTATGCTTTACTCCTGTTTCATTAAGATAGTTGATCAGCTTCGTTCCATCACCTTTTTTAATTATATCGCACACCTCTTTCTTCTTTAGAAGAAAGTTATCTGGATTCTGGATCATTCCTAAAGTTGCTTCTCTAGGAGGTTTTATGATTTCGAAATTCGCTGGGAATTCTTTAGTATCGAGATAAAAGTTAGTTCTCCCTGATTTAACTTCAACAAACTTATCTGAAATTTTATCGGCAAGAAAAAAGTAGTTCACTCCTTCACCTTTATTCTGAAGGCCTATATAGTAGTTTATAGCTTTGCAGTAATATCCTATATGGTCAGCATAAACGCTCCTACCATTTGATCCAGTAAAAAGAACCCCGTTATCATTCCATGAAACCCCTAAGTCAAGTAGCCTGCCTTCACTATTTCTAATGCATACCTTTTCATTGTTTATATAAAATCCATCTTTTTTCATCTTTCCAATTTTTTGTTCTAATTTATTAGATTTATAAAAAGATAAATTTTCAACTTTAAAATAATCCTTATTTTTTTTGAACAAACCTCCTCTTTTAAGAAGAACCACGTACTTTTCAGGGTGCATTGCCGCGTCTACAAATGAATAACTCTCTATATATGGATCATTACTCTGTGCGAACAAACTCGCTGTCAAAAAGAATCCCAAAAAATATAATAACTTATCAATACTCATTTCTTCCCCACATCACTCTCAATTACTGCAAGCAGTTTTCCCAATAACTTTCATGTTACCATAAAAATCAAACGTAACTGCTTCTGCTGCATAACTAGTATCAGACTTGGAAATAAGTCTAGTTCCAAACCCGTCCATAACATCACCTGTCCCATCAAACCTTATTCCCGCCTTACGCCAATTATGAAATCCACCAGCAATCTCATTTGTCTCAATGTTACTAAATTCACTTGAAGTGGTATCACAAGGGTGCGCAACGAGGGTAGGGCTAGAGTACTTGTACTGATTGTTGATGGCAATCTTAGGGCTTCTCTGAGTGTGCCCCCAGTTATCAGTAGCTTCATAATACAGATACCCCAGGAACCCACTAAAAGAATCATAATACCCGTGTCCTTGAATTGGGAATTCGACCAATGGACCATCCACTAACAACGAATCATCAGAATCGTTAAACCATTTAATGCTAACATTCCCAGCATTCGCACTCACTTCGGAGGTTGATAGGTCGCTAAAGGGTAGTTTGATTTTACTAAAATCAACACTTGCTTTAAAGGTCAATTCTTCGCCAAAACTACTCTGTATTATCGCAGGTACAATCTGAGGTAGAATGTTAATCTCTCCCCCATCTACCATTAGAGGTTCAGAAATTTTTTGAGAAGCCCAGGCCTTAGTTGGAATATCTAGAGATTCGGTTTCCAATTCCTCATCCGTTAAACTTCTACCAATACGAACTTTGAAATAAAAAGCTCTATCACTACTATCCCCTAGAAAGAGCTCTCCTGGAGAGATAGATAGAATGTGCCCTGAAGCATCTTTCCTGAGCTCAAAGTACTCTGGAGCCGAAAATCCGATTTCGTCATATAATTCAACTTTATTTGAAATATTAGTATAAAGATTTTCAGAGTCACTTACACTCAATTACGAAAGTTTAACGAACTCTGTATTTTCGGGAAGACCCGTTATTCTATAATCATATGAATCAGGCAGCCTATCAAAAGAAACTCCACCTTGAATAACAGGAGCATAATTACAGAGGTCGGTTTTGGAAACTACTCCGTTTCTCACCTCATTCATTTTCAAATCTATGTGATCTCCATGCTTGGGAGCACTTCCAACAACCTCCGTCATTAACTCACAAGATTTAAGAACGGTACTTCTCGTATACCTAGTAAATTTTGCATCATCATCCTCCTTATCATGATAAATAAGTGCCTTCGATATAAGTCCACTGTTATGATCTAGCAAATAGTGAAGGTTTCTAGCATCCCAAAGAGACTTAACCCTTACTTCTCTATTGACCCTCTTCAGATCGCTCAACCCACCCAACTCCTCGTCTTTATCGTGTTGAAATCTAACATCAATCTTTAGTCCTAATTTATGAGAACTATGCCCGAAACCTGGAGATGGTCCACTAACCCCTGCTGCCGAAGCATCATCCATTTTCACTTTAGACCTAACTCCATTAAAGTTAGTAGTAAAATTTGTAAAAAATCCTAGAATCTTAGAGACTTCTGACAAATGAGTCTTTGCGATCCAATCATCTCCTCCATCTATATTATCAGAGGGTTGTCTTGATCCATACCTAGTTTCTTTAAGAAGTTTTGGATCAACTGATACATCAACGTTTACATTCTGACCTCCAACGATATCCCTACCAGAGAGACTCACCTTAAGTGGTAAATTCTCTTGCATACAAGTATGTCCTAAAAGGTTATTCTCATTATCATAACCAACTACGCAAACTCTAACTGCGTTGTCAGTAAATTTTAATTTATCTTCAGTTAATGATAAATCATTTACAAAATTAAAGTTCTCTTTCTTTAGCAAGGTATTCGAACAATTTGCCAAAGTTTCAAAAAGAACATTTTCAGAACAAATTAAAAGATAAAGATTTGTACTATCGAGTACTTCACCTTTAATATCTAAAAGTGCCAGAAAGTCGAAAGTTTTCGTGTTAACTCCGTTAATTACTTTTTTGTTATCATAACTATCGGGAAATGGAGCTTCTACCATACTAATTAGTTCATCAAAAATATGATGTTTTTGATTATCAAGAAGAACTAAGTTCGAAAGTAGAAGATTAGTTTTATTTACCCCAAGTATATCAATTCGAGCCCCTCCTCCGCTGCTCGCATAAACTATCTCAGGTAAAATACTATTAATAATTCTGTCAAAGTAAGAAACCGAAGGAAGTCCTTTCTTTAACTTAGAAAAAAACTCTATCTCTACAGGGCCTCCAGCGGTGAGATTTCCTAGAGGTAAGCTATTTAGAAAATTGTTGCCTAATAAATTGCTACTATTAACCTGTTTAGCTCGCATCACACTCACAGTTTCTTTACCATCTGACTTGTTCTTTACTCTCGCAACCAAGAATGCTTCACCATCCTCTGGAGAGAATTTAATTGGTAATTCAGCAAAGGGAGTACCTTCACTATCTCCACTAATTAGTGTCCTTAATCTGACTTCCCCATTTGGATCAAATGCTAACCTTAAAGAGTTACCATTAGGGTCGTTATAAAAATTACCAGTAATTTTTGGTATTAAAGTTCCTTCACCATTCTCTACAAACCATCCCTCAAGACCCAGTGAAAAATTATGATTATCATAATTTTTGGCTAATTCAATCGGAGACATCATAATATCTTTTGTTCCAATATCACCCAACTCAAGATTCTCAATTTTACTAAATTCCAAATCTTTTGCAATTAGAACGCCTTCGATATTTGGAACATTTTTCAAAGTAAATTTTGGTGAAAGACTCTCATATCTAAAGCTATTTTTAGGAAAGTCTATAAAATGAACACTTGCGGACTTATTTGATTCTTCCGAACTTGCGTTAATTAAATTGATATCGATCGATCTACTACCTGAAAAGAAGACAATCGGCTTTGAAAAAGTCTTACCCTCTCGGTCAATAAATGAGATTACAAGTTCATTAATTCCTTCCCTTAGATTACCATAAATTATAACTTTATCACTTTGGACTTCAAAATCTTTATAATTATCTTCACTATCTTCTCCCAGACTAAAATCAATAGGATTCCCATCTAAGTCAAATGAAACCTCTGCGCCATTAAAGTCAATGGTTACGACTTCACTCAAGTTATAGAACGGGGAAGATTCCGCTGCCCTTAAGGCTAAAGTTCCCTTTGACGGATAACTCGAAAGAGGCAAGTTCTCTAATATTAACTGATCGAAGTAAGTTTCCGAAAATTGGCCAGAAAAAGCAGTAACGACCAGCTCGATATTCATACTTTCTTCTGAAAGTCTACTTACTGAAAGCTTTTCATTAGTAGAAACAACTTGTCCGTCAATTTTCCAAACATAAGAGTCAATACTCCCTTTCTCTAGTTGTATTTTTGCGTCACATTCCCCTTGGGATAAGGTGCCAGCAGACTAATCCCACTTTTCATATTTACATTATATTCTATCACTATTTTAAAAATGGATGATTTCTTTTTAGGGATGTGGCACTTAAAGGAATGCCTAGAAAACTGACATATAGAACTGATCAATTTCCGTATCATATTACTTCTCGTTCAAACCATAGGACATGGTTTAAGATCGACCTTAAAGAGGTTTGGGAAATTTCCTTAGAATCAATTAGACTTGCACATGAGAAGCACTCTGTTTCTATTCATGCTTTTGTTTTAATGAGTAACCACTATCATCTAGTTTTAGATACTCCTCTTAAGAATGTTGATCAGTTCATGTACGAATTCAATAAGAACTTCTCACTTCAAATTAGAATTAAATCTAAGAAAATTAATCGTATGTTTGGCGGAAGATATAAATGGTCTCTCATCACTTCAGATACTCACTATGCCAATGTTCTTAAGTACGTATATCTGAATCCTAATAAGGCCCTAATCGTAAATGATGCTACCAAATACGAATTCTCAACTCTCTACTTACAATCAAAGAATCTTCCATTTGTTACAAAGCTAAATCCATATATTAACCCGACTAGCGAAAGCTTTCTTAATTGGCTAAAAAAAGGGTACGTGATACCTTTTTGAACTATCCTTTTATTTATCCTTTAAATTACCACTTCTTTTGAATCTCAGCTGGTACATTTTCTTGAACTAAAAACTCTAACAAAGGAGTTTAAAATGCCACGAGCGAAGTTAATTAGATCAGATTCACAACCCTATCATATCACCAGCAGGTCAAATAACAAAGATTGGTTCTATATCCCAACTCAGTTTGTATGGCAGTATGCTAATGAACTTTTGATGGAAGGAAAAACTCGGTTCAATATTCAGGTAGATGCTTTTGTATTAATGAATAACCACTACCACCTATGTATACATACTCCCGATGCTAACATAGATAAATTTATGCATTTCTTTAACAAAAATTTAGGAAAAAGAATATCCAGACATGCCAATAGAATAAACAGAATATTTGGTGCTCCCTATAAGTGGAATCTAATCAGCAACGATAGTTACTATTTCAATGTCATTAAATATATATACCAAAATCCCCTCCGGGCCAGGATGGTTAAAAGTTGCTTAGACTATCCCTATAGTGATTTAAAGACGCAAATGTTTACTTCGCAAGAACTTGAATGGTTTGACGAGCCTATTCCTTCTGAAGAAGTAAAATTAACGGCAACAAAGCTTAGAAGGTTTAATATTAAAAACTAACCGTCATTCGGAAAAGGTATCACGTACCCATTAAAAGTAAATTTAGTTTGAAAAAAAAGGAATAAAAAAAGGGGCCCCCTGCAAAGGCCCCTTTCTTTTCGGCATCCTGCCTACTTGTAAAGAACATCCTGTTCCTCACATACATAAATTATAACCCAGATATGACTGGATAAAAGAAAAAAAACAAAGGGAAAGTTTTTCCATCACCTATAGGCACTAATTGACCGCTTTGTAGGCCTAGGACTATAATGAATGAATCAATAATGATGAGGAAATATATAAATGAATATCATCGTACGTAGAGTTCTAGAGTCTTTAAATCTTGTTAAGCCATTTAGAATTCAGACATTTACCTACTATATCCCTGCTCCACCCCCAAGGAAGACTGGCTACCGAGAGAAACAGTTTGATAAGGTTTTCTACAATTTCATCAATAGTGGATACAGGATCTTAGATACAAAAACCCAAAGCAATACTGGGGAAAATGGCTCTGGTATGTGGGTTATTTTTACGGTTCAGGCAACCAATAAGAAAGCTGAGGCCCTAGACTTTGATACTTTTTTAAACGAGCAAGTTCTTGATGAAATCGAAGTTAGTGAGGATGAAACCGTTGAAGGTCTATACCAAATTAATAATTAGTCTCTTAGTAATAAGCATCTCCTCTTGTACTTCTTTCATTGAAAAACTCACTGAAGATAAGACACCGCTAAGACCACTTGAAGATAAGCCTACTTATTGTACTGAGGACGTTAAGCAACTCAGCGTCTTAGGCCGTGATAAGGGTGGAGTTAAGCTTTTTGAAAAGCTTCTTGGCTCCCTCCCCATTGAAAGACGCCTCAATAAAACTGAAAAGATAGTCGTCTGGTCTCTCATTCAAATGAACCTAAGACCAGACTTGGCCACACCAAGTGCAAGGTTTCAGATCCTCCTAGATTCAGGCAAAGGAATTCAGTACTGGGACTTTAAGGATGCTACTTTAGAGAGAGACTTCCCTAGGCTTGCCCCTCCGATGACTTTTTTATACGGACTTGAAACAATTCTTAAGACTTACTCGCCTAGATCTTCCCTTCGCTCTCTTGCTCGCCTTATTGATACTTACTTATCAAAAAAAATTCCTATTAGTGAAGAGCTTGCTTTTTTTATTGGAAGAAACAAAGAGAAGCTCTTAGAGAATAAGGTCTTTGAAAAGTCTTATTTTAAAGCAAAAGAGCAATTGAGATTCGGGGAAACTCTTAGCAAGCTCTCTTTTACGAATATTATTTCTCAATACTATAAATATAAAAAACAGGCTTCTTCAGAAATCAAGATTTCCAATGAACTTTATAGTCTTGATATCGATACTTCGAGTTTAGGTAAAGAAAAAGAAGATGCCTTTTGCAATGTAGACTTAGGAAAGTATTCAACTAATAAGAATGAAATATCCATAGACAACCGTGACCGTCATCACCCCTTTGGACTTAGGTTCAATCAAAAAAGTTTCTTTTTAGGCATTACTTCCATTGCTACAAGCAACTTTAGACCACTTTTTAATACTTACTTAATCGACAGTAGCCAGGATGAAACAATCGCCCCCCTTTGCTATAGAGAGTCTCAAGATGGTGTTCACGCCTACCTCTCTTTTAAAGGAAGAGACCCCGGACAGCACCTTTTTAACCTCTTTCAATTTAAGATTCATTCAACTTCTATTGCCTCAGAGCTAGATCAATTCTTAGATCATCCCCGCCACCTCCTTCTTAAGAAACCAATACGTATTCTTTATGAATCTGATAGGGGTAACGAAAATAGTTTAAATAATTTTTTAAAGAAGGACGTCCCCGTTTATCATTCAAGCAGCCTTGGGGAAGTTTGGCTTTATAACCCTAAGAATGGATTTATATTAGATAAACGAGGAAGGGCCCACCTATCATGCCTAAAATAGTTATCTTTGGCAGGGCCTCACAAAAAGACATCATGCAAATTGAAGTTTTGCCTCAAGACTTTGAGAAAAACCTCATGGATTTTTTAAGGGAAAAAGGCCTCCCTATAGCTTCAAGCTGCTTAGGAAAAGGTCAGTGCAGGCACTGCATCATCAATGGTTTCTTACTGTCCTGCAGTGTAACCGTGAAAGAGTTTTTAAGAAATTCGTCACAACCTCTTGATGCGCGGTGCGAACCAGATCAAGCTTTAGTAACTATCGATTATCTTTAACAATTTTTTAACAATTAAAAAGCTCAACTACCTTTACAAGACGAAGTCCTAAAAATTAACATTAGAGGCAACTAATAAATGGCATTAAACGATGCTTATGTTGGGACTAGGTTTTTCATTGGCAGGAGCCATAAGAAGAACTTAAGATTTTCCCCTGCATATAAAAGGTTTTTCAAGATGAAAAACGACCATGGATGGATTTGAGGTAGTTAATGAAAAATGGAATTGCTCTACTTATTATACTCTTAACCCTTTTTAGCACCGATGCTTTTTCAAGGGGTTCTGAAAAAGGAAAAAAAGGCTTTAATTTTGCCACTTTTAACATCAGAAATTACGGTGCAGATAAGTCTTCAAATAAAACAGATAAAAGACAATTAAAAAGCCTTCTTCTAAAGACAGGCGCCGATGTCATTGGCGTTCAAGAAGTTGTCGATGAAGTAGACTTCAAAAGATTCGTTAAAAACTATCTTCCTAACTACAGAGTTCGCCTAACTAAATGTGGTGGTCTTGGAAATCAAAAGCTAGGCTTTATCTATAAGACTTCGGCCCTAACTCTTTCAAGCTTCTCTGAAGATCAAATCATGAATGAAAAGCGTGAGTGTGCTAAAGGCCTGCGGCCTGCTGCCATTGCTAAGTTTAGAAATAAGAAAAATGGAATCCGCTTCACGGCCATCAATGTTCATCTAAAGGCTGGCGGCGCTCAGAGTAATGCGGACAAAAGATATTGGCAGTATGGACAGTTAACAAAGCTTATTAAGAAGCACCGTAAACAAGGGGCTAGATACTTTGTTGTTGTTGGTGACTTCAATACAACTGATTATGTTCTAAGAAATAATAACTATAAAAGATTCCTTAACTTTGTTGATAGAAACAACCTTATCGATTTCTCAGAGTCCCTCGAATGTTCTTCATTTTGGTACGGCGGAGTTGAAGATGGTTACTTTACTCCTTCACTACTCGATCATATCTTAGTCTCTGAGGCCCTTTGGGATCAGTACAATGTTCAGGAAGTTGAAGTTGGCTCTCATTGTAAGAAAGTAAGATGCGATGAAGCCCATGAGGACCGCCTTGGTGATTCATTCAAGGAAGTAAGCGATCATTGTCCCGTAAGCGCAACTCTTAAGTAATGAAGTACCTATCATTTGATTTAGAGGCAACAGGATTAGCAGAGCATGACCTTATCATTGAATTTGGTCTTATTCCGTTTTGCGCTAAAACAAAAACATTACAAGAGAACTTAGCAAAGCATTGGTTTATAAAATGCCCAAGCTTTGAATCTCTTAAGCCAAAGCTTGATCAATGGGTTATCGATCATAATAAAGAACTTATCGAAAAAGCTCATTCAGAGGGAACTGAGATGGCCCAGTTTAAGGCTGAGTTATCTGAGTACATAAAGTCCCCGGAAGTTTGTGAATACTTTGAAGGTGAAAAGATCATCCTCTTTGGAAAATCCATGAATGCCATCGACCTTCCGTTTATGACAAGAGACCTAGGTTGGGATTTTATGCGCGAGCACTTTCATCACCAGGTTCTTGACATGTCTAGTGTGGCCATGGCCTTTGCTGACAAAGAGATCCTTCCTGATGCCTGCCGCTCTGGTGGTGGTCTGATGAAGCATTTTAATATGGGTGAAGTCGCTCATACAGCTTTAGAAGACGCCAAGAATGTGGCCCTTTTATACTTTGAATCTTTAAAGAGTTAGTTCTTAGAGAGTAACTTTGCTGGATTTAAGGGCCTACTATTATGCCTTAATTCAAAGTGAAGATGCGGACCGCTAGTTCTTCCTGTCATTCCTACTTGGGCTATGACTTGCCCCTGATGAACCCTCTGCCCTTTCTTAGTAAATAAAACCTTTGCATGGGCGTAAACAGAAAAGATCCCCCCACCGTGACTGATGACTGTAAGGTTTCCGTAGCCCCCAAGATCATTTCCAGAATAGACCACAACTCCACTAGCGACGGCCAAGATATGACTACCTACCGGTGCTGGAATATCTATGCCTTCGTGCTTTCTTCCCCAGCGCTTTCCATAGCCGCTGCTAATTTTCTTTCTAGCAGGAACAGGCCAGGTATAATTTCCATTTGAAATATAATCAGCTGACGCCACCTGCCGGTAACTTTGCTTTCCCATAACCCCGCGGTCCATAGGAACGAAGATCCACTCTCCAGCTTTAAACTTCTTTCCAGCATTAGCTTCTTTGATTTGCCAAACAGGAATCTTAAACTCGTTGCTGACCTTCTTTAAACTCTCACCTTGTTTTAGTTGAATATACTGGCCACTGGTCATATGAGCGCAGCCAGTAATTAAGGCAAAAAAGAATATGATTGAAAGAATCTTTTTTTTCATCATCCAGTAAAGTGGTTACCGGATGGTTAAACTTAGATTTCCTCTAAGATCCGGTGCCAGTCTACTTTCTTATCGGGCTTGCGGTTTAAAAGATTTATGGGTGTGACTGAGATTTTCTTGGCAGAAATTGCCTCTCCATCCGAAGACTCCCATGGGGAGTGGCCTTTGTAGATTCCGCCGATCCAAAAATAATCCCTACCGCGAAAATCTTGCCGTTTTTGAATGTCTTCTGAATAGTTACGAAAGCCTAAAGTGGTTACTTGATGACCTTCAATCTCTTTTTCTGACAAATTTGGTACATTTATATTTAAAAGATGAAGTCTTGGTAAATGAGTATGAATTCCTTTCTTTACCGCCTTTTTAACAAACTTTGCGGCCGTAATATAATGAGAATCTCCAGATGAATCGAAGTTTTGAAAATCTAGAACAGTCGAAACAGCAATGGAGGGAATATTGTGAAAAGCCGCTTCTCTCGCCACAGCGACAGTGCCTGAATAATAAACATCCTGACCTAAGTTTGCCCCGCGGTTAATCCCACCAATGACTAAATCAGGCCTATGATCTTGCATCACCTCAGCCATCCCCATAAGGGCGCAGTCTGCGGGGTAGCCACTACATCCATAAACTTGTTTTTCAAGCTCTACGAGCCTAATAGGATGGTCTAAGGTTAAGGTATGCCCAGTTGTCGAGCGCTCCTCTAAAGGGGCCACAACCCAGACGTCAGCAATTGATCTAAGCTCTTGAGCTAAGATCTTTATTCCAGGAGCATGCACTCCGTCATCATTTGAAAT
Source organism: Sulfitobacter sp. (assembly GCA_047630275.1). Taxonomy (GTDB): domain Bacteria; phylum Bdellovibrionota; class Bacteriovoracia; order Bacteriovoracales; family Bacteriovoracaceae. The sequence continues at coordinate 2,012,783 of JBLHVN010000001.1, forward strand.
TAGAATTCTCATGGAGCTAATATAATGAAAGTCTTTTTAGAAGTCGAGGTTTTGATAATAGTCTAAGTTTGAATCAAACTTTACCCAATCAATGGAGCGAAATGAACTTTCAATCTTTCCATTAACGGGAATACTGCAAAAATCAAAGTTGATATATTCAAAAAGACTTGGAAAGAGGTCTGAATCCCAGTCAGTTTTTAAGGCAAGCTTAATCTTATTGTCATGCATGGCCTTAAAGGTCTTCTTATGAAACATAGAGACAAACTCTTGAAAGCGCCCAGTATTATGCAGATGCTCTATTTCAGTAAAAGGAATAATGAGGACTTCAAGATTCTTAGACTGAATCACTTTTTCTAAACTTTCTAAATCAACATAATTCCAAGAGAATCTTTGATCGAAGCTATCATAATATTCGAGGCTTTGATTATCACTAAACTCTAATAAGAAAGGGTTCTCAGTAAAGCCTTTTTTAGCAAGAACTTCTTTTGCGTCTTTTAAGAGTTTCTTGATTAAATCAGGGTGCTCATTTTCAAAATGGAGCCAGTACTTATAGCTTGAAGAAAACTTCTCTTCTAAAAGTTCCAAGAATTTATAATGTTGAAGAAAGTTGAAACTCTTAGGCCTGAAATCAAAACCAAGATCTAGGATCTTTCTTTGTTCAATATGGTCGATGGTTTCAGGGCTATAAATTCCCTCTAAGCGGAGTCGCGTTTTCACCTTCCCATCATATCAGTTTTTCTCTAAAGCCCCTAAAAAGGAGGTCTGGGCAAGATGTACCAACACTTTCCGGGTGAAATTGATAACTTAGAAAGCTCTTTCCAAAGCCCGACATAATGGCTCCGTCTTTTATAGCCAGGTCTAAGTCCGTCTCACTTTTAGGGGCCTTAACTGCCAAGGAATTATAATACTGTACCTCAACCTCTTTTCCCCAATCCTCTTGTTCATAGACTGGCCATTTTGGAATGATAAACCCTCCACTTCTTCCATGCCTTTTAACTTCAGCATTTTCAATCTCAAAGCCTAAGGCCTTAAAGATCAGTTGATGACCAAGGCAGATTCCTAGATGAAAGAATTCCTCACTTAGTAGTTCTTTTAGAAGACTTGAAATTTCACTGTATTGATCAGGGTGACCAGGACCTGGTCCCCAAATAATATTCTTAAAATTATTATTTTCAATGAATTCTCTGGTGACTTTACTAAAATGATGGACTTCAAAATCAAGCTCCCATCGCTGGCAAAGCTCTGCAACATTATAAATAAAACTATCATCAAAGTCGACGATCAGGATTCTTTTCATTATCTAAAGTCTGAAAGAGACTTAAAGCTCTTGTCGTTAAAATTAATTAAGAAATTCAAACTAAAGCTCTTATCAATAACTGTCTTTTTATGAGCAAGCTCCATTTTCCAACAATTATTAAGCGGCGTATAGAGAATCTTATAGACACTTTCTTGCAGGGCCTTTAGTTCAATATCATAGTCGTAGATCACAGTGATATCAAAATTCTTTGTGGCCGAGATTCCAAATTCTGTATTGATTAACTTAAAGATCGGGTCAATAAAACTATTGTATTCAAAGCCAACTTTAAAGTAATGAGGCCCTACATTTTGAGTCATACTAAAGGAGAGAATATGCTCATTTGTACTGTAAAAGTAATACTCATTTAAATCAAAATGAGTATTGAAAACTTTAGCCCCGGTTGCAATATTTAGCCTGGTCAGCTTTTCCTCAAGCTCCTCAGTCTCTACCGCAAAGTCATAGCCTTGTGATAGATTAAAATAAGCAATCCTTTCGTAGTTAAAATTATCCCTTAAGTACCTATCATCGATGGCCAAGTTTGAGGTCTTTGCAGACTTTTGGATGATAGAGTTATTCCACTGGATCTCCGCTGTATTTGATAAAGGCAATGAGGTCCTAGAGGAGACTTGAGACAATCTAAATTCTTGTTCTCTAATAGCGTCTTTATAATCAAATTGCCCAGCAGAGTCTGATTGAGTTATTTGATTTTTAAAGTCTTCATTACCCTTAATCTTTTGATCAGATAAAAAATAATGCTTCAATTTAAACTCTTGTTTATGCCTAAAAGATTTTTTCTCACGAATGATTTCTTTATTAACAAGCTGACCTGAAAACACAGGGGTTTTACCTATTAAGTTCTTACCTAACCCTTCAGATTTGGGTTTCTCTTTTGAGTTTTTATTAAAATCAATCCTGTCACTTGATACTGATTCTTTATAGGCTAAACCAAAGAGTTTTTCGATAGTCATCGAAAACTCTGTTTCATAAACCATTCCAGACTTCGTCATGGACTTAACTTGTTCATAGGGAAAGTGATAGGTTTGATAGTCAAGGCGGGCATTAGTGCTTACTTGAACAGGTCCTAGTTCTCCTAAATACCAATTCAAATAAGGAGCAAGGTCTATCCTAGAAGCATTTCTAATAAAGTTATCTTCACTTTTATGATTCTGTTTAAAGTTTATAAATTCTGAATCAAAGCCAAATGAGAGCTTATTTAATAATGGCAAATCTGACTGAAAGAAATTTATAGGCATGATAGAAAGGTTAACTTCTGGCAAAACTTGTACATAGCGGTTATCGAATTCACTAGCGTCAGGAAATATTTGATTCCTGCTATGATCCGCTTCAATACTTAACTGGGCCCAAGGAAGACGAAAATCAAAAAATCCCCCTCCACCATTTTCAGATCCAATTGTTTTAGACTTAGTAAAGAAGTCATAATCCCTTTCAACATCTAAGTCTCTTACTGAATCAAAGTAAACATGGTGGTTAAAAAAAGAAGAGGTATTGTAGTGGTGTTCCCAGTTACTAAAATGCCTAAAGAAATGATTCCCTGTCAGCTCTTTTCCAACTTTATTATAATTGTAGACCTTATCAAAACTATTTAAGTGGTTCATCTCAAACCACAGGCCATCTTTTATAACTTGCCTGTATTGTATCTCAGACCCTAAGCCCCGCTTTCCCCAGACTGATGGAGTAAGGGTCATATCAGAAGAATCATTTATGGCCCAGAACCAAGGTTGTTGAAAACGAACACCATCGTCAAAATTAAAGGCAAGACTAGGAAAGAGCAGACCACTCTCTCTTTGTTTCTTAATAGGAAGAACAATATAGGGAAAATAAAGAACCACCACTCCCTTGATCTTGATATAGGCATGCCAAATCCTTACATACTCTCCTACTGTAATCTTGATTTTCTTGCCAAAGATACTCCATGATTCAGGGCAGTCGATGCAAGTTGTGTATTCAGCATTTACCCCAGTGATAACATCATTTGAGTGACGGGTAATCTCCTTACCAAGAACTACATAATTATCTGAGATGATCCGAGCATTTCGAACGCTCATCTGCTTATCTTTAAAGTTATAATTTAGTTCGGTACCATGAAGAGTTATATTCGGACCAACGTAGCGAACATTCCCTATGACTTGAGTCTCCCCTGTATTAAAAGACATGGAGGCCTTTTCACCATAGATGGCATTTTCCCCATGAGTAATAATGACATTACCTACAGCTTCAAACTTATTTTCTTTTGTTTTTCTAAAGGCCTTGTCACTAAGCACCCTGACTTTATCGCCGAGGCTAAATTGAAAATCTTCTCTAGCTTGAACGCTACTAAGAGATAAAATCAGCCCCAAGACCAAGGAGGTGTTTTTGGACTTTGCTAATAAAGTAGTAAGATCCCAGGATGAGAGTTTTCTCACTACTTGATTTATTAATGGTCTCAATCCAGCTTTCAACAAACTTTAATTCTTCCTTTCCTGCTTTTTCTCTATTCTCTAAAACTAAAAGTAACTTCTCACGACTTAAAGCTCTAGGATGGTCAAAGTAACATACTGATGCGTTCTTCTTAATTCGATCACATGATAAAATCACTTCTATCATTGAGTTAATTTCATCATCTTCGCGGTCAGATAAGGCCATCAAACATCCGCTATCCTCATTCAAGGTGACGCGGCTATAGATGCTTTGCACCAAAACTCTTAAACCATCTAAATTATGTGCACCTATAAAGATAAAGCCTCTATTTTCCAATGTCATCTGCTCAAATCGTCCAGGGCTATTTTTTGGTAGGGGCAGTTTCTTGAGATCTAGGGGTTGAAGGTCATCGACCGATCGAGTCAAAACATCAACAGCAGTGAGGCTCAAAAGCATATTTTGGTCCCAATAGGCTGCTAGAGCTAGATTAGGATACTTCTCTTTTAAATTGATCCAAGGAATTTCATTTGTTTGAGTAAAACTTAAGATCTTTTTATTCAACGTATCACTAGTTATAGCGCTTATGAGGGGAACTTTTTTTCTACAGACACCAAGCTTTTCTGAAAGAATCTCTTCCAAAGTATTTCCCAGAATATGACAATGATCTCTTGAGATCGAAGTTAAACACACTAGATCTGCATCAAAGAAGTTAGTCGCATCTAACCTTCCCCCAAGACCTACTTCTAAAATGATAATATCAAGGCCTGAAAGATTTGAAACCCAGTTACAAAAGAGAAAAAAGAGTCCTTCATAATAAGAGAGCTCAGGGGGAATCTTTTCTAGGCCTTCTTCAAACTTAGTTGTGCTAATGAGAGACTCATTAAAAATAAAACGCTCTCTCACTGAAAGAATATGAGGAGAAGTCCAAACCGCCACATTCAGACCCTTCTTTCGTAAATGACTTTGGATAAGCCGAGAACTCTCCCCTTTACCATTGGTACCGGCGACAGTGATAACCTTTAATTTTTGAAAGTGTTTTGAAAAAGGGGCAAAGAACTTTTTCTTCTCAGTAAAGCTAAGTTCAATTTTGTCTTTATGGAATTTTTCAAGTCCAAAGAGAGCATCTAGCTTGTTATCTATCCCAAGATCCCAAGAACCGCCTCGGTCCATGTTTAGGCCTTTGGCTTTGTTTTTGCTTTTTTCTTACTCGTATTTTTCCCAAACATATCCATGAAAAAGCTAAGCTCTGACTTTAAGTCTTTTCTATGAACAATCCTATCTACAAAACCGTGGTCATAGAGAAACTCTGATCTTTGAAAACCTTCAGGGAGTGTTTGCCTAATCGATTGCTCAATAACCCTAGGCCCAGCAAAGCCAATGAGGGCCTTTGGTTCAGCTAAGTTTACATCACCAAGCATGGCAAAGCTGGCAGCAACTCCGCCAGTTGTAGGGTCTGTTAAAACAGAAATATAAGGTATGCCTGCGTTCTTTAATCTTTGTCTTGAAGCTGAAGTTTTTCCCATTTGCATAAGAGAGAGAATCCCCTCTTGCATCCTAGCTCCCCCTGAACAACAAACCACAATGGCAGGGATCTTTTTTTCAAAAGCTAAGTCCATAACTCGAGCAATCTTCTCCCCAGTTACAACACCCATAGAGCCACCCATAAACTTAAAGTTCATAATAGCAATGGCCGCTGGCTTTCCTTCAATAGTGCAAGTTCCAGCAAGGGTTCCATCTCTTAGGCCAGTTTTCTCAAAGGCCTGATCAAGGCGGTCTTGGTATGAGATCTTATCCACAAAGTTCAGCGGATCAGAAGTTGTAAGAGATTCTCCTATTGGTAAAAAGCTCTCTTCATCAACAAGAAGCTCTAATCTTTCAACAGCTCCTAAACGAAAGTGATGATCGCAATAAGGACAAACTTGTGAGCTCTCTTTTAAACGAGTGCTCTGTAAGATCTCGCCGCAATTGGTGCATTTCTTCCAAAGACCAGTCGGTGTATCCGTCTGCATCTTCTTTGAACTTTTTAACTTGGGACTTTTTACTTGCTTAAACCAGCCCATAGGAATCTCCGAATCTATTTCTTTAAATTATTGCTAGTTTGTCCTTTTGAAAGCAGGCTGACAAGTAAAAAGAACCTTACATCCTAGAGAAATTTTCAGCTAATTCAATATGTTAGAAGACAAAGGAAGTATCATCAGCGGTCAAGAGGCTGATCCTATCGATACTAAGTTCATCGACCTCTTGGATAATATGCTGTTGATAATTGGGCTTTAGATGCCCTAAGAAAACTGGTACCCCTTCAGGCATTTTCTTAATTTCTTGTTCTATAGATTTTGGAGTGTGATGAAAGCTATCCATGGCAACTTTCTCAAGCTTGTTTGGAAAACTCACCTCAGTAAAGATGGCCTTTAGTCCCTTGGCCTTTTTGGCCAGGTCCCAAATCCTATCAGTTGGTCCTGTGTCTTGAGTGAAGACAACAGTCTTACCATTTTTTTCAATCAAGAAACCATGACCTCCGGCCGGGTGATTTACTTGGACCGGAAGGATCTTGTATTCCCCTAACATAAAGGGTTGCTCACTATCGACTTGATGAAATCTTAAGGTTGGATCGTCTTTAGTGGGAAGCTTTGTAAAGTCTGGCCAGATCTCATCGTTTAATAAATGTTTCATGATGCTTTCTTTAGCGATCTTTGAAGCATGAACCTCAAAGGGTCTGCCTTTAAGCCCAAAGCAATTATCCGCCATAAAAGCTAAGTCTGAAATATGATCAAGATGAGAGTGAGAAATAAGTATATTATCAATAAGGACTTGCTCATCAATCTGAATACCAGAAGCTACCGATCCGGCATCAATTAATAGCTTTCCATCTATTAAATAAGAGGTTGCTTTAAATCCTGGAGATACACCGCCGTGTCCTCCGATAACTCTCACAAGCATTTTGCTTTCCTTTTAAAGTACTCTCTTATTCTAACTTGCTTTTTGATTCTTTTCCACATTCGAACCCTTAAACATTGAAGACTTCTCAAACCACCGACAAAAAGCGTCTACTACATCTTCACTAAATTGAGTTCCGCGAAACTTTATGATCTCATCATAGGCCGTCATAGGGGGAAGACCTTTTCTATAAGGCCTCGTTGAAATCATTGCATCAAATGTATCTGCCACAGAGATGATCATCGCGATAACAGGAATCTCATCTCCTTTTAAACCAAAAGGATAACCGGTTCCATCAGGTCTTTCGTGATGAAACCTCATGCCGTCAACGACACTTGAGAGGCTATCTATATGACCTAGAATTTCGTAACCAAGCCTTGGGTGTTCTTTCATAATGGCAAACTCTTCGTCATTTAGAGCTGAGTCCTTTTTTAAAATCTTATCTTCAATACCAATCTTTCCAATATCATGAAGAACCGCCGCCATCTTTAAGTCTCTTATCTCATTGGTATTAAGATCCATTTCTGAGCCTATACAATCGGCAAAGTGAGAAACTCTTTTGGTATGCCCACCTGTATAAGAATCTTTTTTACCTATAGCATCAGCTAGGGCCGAGATCACTTGAACAAATTGATTATGAAGTTCTTCCACTAAAAGAGAGTTCTCTAAAACATTTGTCATTTGATTAGAGACCGCATCCACAAAGTGATAATCCTCTTCATTAAAGTTTCCATGAGTAGAATTGATCGCCTGGATAACTCCAAGTAATTTACCTTTAGAAACAAGAGGTGCTAAAAGCATGTTCTCAGGCTCTAAATCTTTTATATAGCTAGTTAACCGTCCAGATCTAATATCATACTTAACATCATCAATATGAAGGATGGCCAAGTGATGGGCGCAAGATCCTACAAAGGTTGTATCATCAATATTATAGGTATATTTTTCATTTAAAACCGCACCACCAGTTGGGGTGTATTGCATGATATTTTTCTTATCATCTTTGAGATGAATGATGACATGTTCACACTCTAGGAGGCGCTTTAACACACCGACGGCTTTCTTTTTTATGTTTTTAAAATCCATTGAAGAAGAGGTCAATTGCCCTAACTCTATAAGGCCCTCGTAACGGAGAATCTTTTTGGCCAAGACCTCTTTGGCCTCGTCGACTTTCCCTTCTTTTTCAAGGCTATTGATAGACTCGAAAAGTTTTTCTATGACTATTTCTTTTTTCTTTATCATGACCTGAACACTCCAAACTCTTTATCGGAATTATTGTTCAAGGTCTTGAGATTAATCAGTATTTTTTGAATTTTGCTCTAACTCTGCATAGATTTCTTTTGACTTTCGTCCGAGTATTTCACTCAAGAGTTTAGAGAGCTTTTTATTATTAGGTTTCTCAAGTGATTCTTCAGCTAGCTTTGTGATCTTCGAGGAGCTGATCTTTTTAGATTCTTTTATATGAAAGAGAAAAACAAACTCACCTTTTTCTACCACTTCATCTTTCCTGGACTCCCAAGAATCCCTACTAAAGCGGTGAATACTCTGAAAGGTCTTAGTTAGCTCTTTAGCTAAGACAACTTCAACTTCCCCGAGTATGGAAAATGCCGTGTCAGTTGTAGAAATAATCCTATGGGGAGATTCAAAGAAGATATGAGTCCCAGAACTTGCGCCGCAAGATTCAAAGATCTTCTTTTTTTTCTCAGTTTCCTTAGGCAAAAATCCATAAAAATGAAAAGGATGAGGAGGTAGGCCCGAGAGCTCCAAGGCCGTAACAACTGAATTTGGGCCCGGAAATGAATCAATCTCAAAACCCTTATCAATCACTTCACTAACTAAAGGAAAGGCCGGGTCACTTATCATAGGAGAGCCGGCATCTGAGGCCAAATAAACATCAACTCCTGATTCTAAAAGTTCAATTGCAAGCTTAGTCTTACTTCTATCTTGATCATGAAATGAGTAAAGCGCCTTTGATCTTAGCTCTATACCAGCCCTTGCCACTCGGTCTTTAAAAACGCGGGTGTCCTCTACAAAGAAAGTATGCTCACCCTCTAGAGATTCTCTGACTCTTTGAGACAGATCCATCATATTTCCAATAGGTAATGTTAAAAGAATGAGTTTTGCCATACTTGACCTTAAAGCTATTGCACTTCCTTCCCCATATTATGAAGAAGGTCTGAATGATAGAATAAGTTTTGTCATCGGTCTATGCACCGTTTTAAGAATTCAGCAAGGAGAGCATCATGACTATGAAAGCCAGATTAAGAACAGATTCTTCCGGGAATATTACGATTATGATGGAGGGTGGGCTCGACTTTGAAAACAGCATGCCTTTTAAAAGAGAGCTAGAAGGAATCGCCAAAGATAATCCTACTTGCCAAATTACTCTTGATTTAAACCGCCTAGACTTTGTAGGTTCAAGCGGAATTGGATACTTCGTAGAAACTATCAAGTCACTCAATGATCAAAAGGATCAAATCAGACTTAGTAACGTTAGAACAGAGTTTCTAAAAGTTTTTAAGTTATATGACCTAGACCTAATGAGCCTTATGATTGAAGAATTTGATAGAGATGAAACGGAAGGCATGAGTCAAATGTTTGCCAACCGCAAGAATACTTATCAGAACTGATAATTATATAAAGGTATATAGAAGCTGGGGCGCTCTTTAGAGGCCCCTTTTTTTATCCTAGGGTTTAAGTTTGGAGTTTCACCAATAGTTAAGGCCCTAAGCTCAAGAGTTCTAGAGTATGCTGGCTCCCATCTTTCATCCGCCGGTACAGTGTCACCATCTTCTCCCCCACCATCTTCATAAGGGCTGCTGTCTGTATCTGGATAATAGTCTTCTTCGTAACTAGGATTCTGCTCTTTATAGTTCTTATAATAATGTGACCCCACAACATAGGCCCCAAACAAGATCCCAGCGTATAGACCGATACTGGCCCCAACGGCCCAAGACCTACCAGGAGAATCAAAGGCATAACTGGCAACACCAAGAAGGAGTCCACCGGCAGTTCCGTAAACGGCCATGGTTCCAACGGCCTTAACTCGGGGGTCTAAAGCATTAGCCTCTTCAACAGGAGCTAGAGTTAAAACACTGAATATACTAAAAACCATTAAAAGATATTGTAATTTACTTCGCATAGATAAATTCTATCCTAAGGTGGTTTACATAATCCCGTCACTCCGCGTTATTTCTTGAGAGACCGAAAAGTAAACCGGAACAGAGAAACTCAAGCTTAAAAGCTCACAAGACCGATGCAGACGCTGTCTTTGTGTATTAGAAAGATAAGACTCACCAGATTTGGCCTCAATAACTTCAATATTTAATTTTTCTTTTTTTTTAATAAGGACACAAACATCAATTTGACCACAGTCCATCTCTCTCAATACAGAAGGAGCAACTAGAATAGGAATTCCACTTTTGTGAAGAGCTCTTGAAACCTTAGCTTCATAGGCCTCACCTTTAGTTAAAGAAATTCCTTAACTCCTTTAAATGATCTTCGGTGAATCTTAGTCACTCCTAAGGATCCAATGGCCTTTCTATGAAACTGAGTAGGATAACCTGAGTTCTTTTCAAATCCGTAACCTGGATATTTTAGAGAGAGCTGACTCATCAAACGATCTCGATATTGCTTGGCAATAATAGAGGCTAGCCCAATCACTTTAGATTTAGAATCACCTTTTATAACCGTAACTTCACGGCAAGCGCTTAAGTTACTCTCTGGAGATCTATTGCCATCGATCAACCACGAGCCTTTAAATGTTTTATTCCTAGCAATCTTAAAACTTTCCCTCATGGCCTTAAGACTTGCTTGAAGAATATTGATCTTATCAATCTCAAGTGGTGAGATTTCAACAATAGAAAAATAACCACATCCTTTCAAAGGACCCTTAAAGGCAATCTTTGATCCTTGTTTTAATAAAGTTAGGTCAATGGATAGTTCTTCAAGAATAAGATCACGCTTTTTTGAATTAAGCTTCTTTGAATCATCTATGTTCAGCTTTCCTAAAACTTTCAAAGCAGCCTTTGGCTTTGATAAAACCACTGTGGCCCCAACAACAGGACCCGCTAAAGGACCTCGCCCAACTTCATCAGAGCCTGCAATAGCATTGTCATTGGTTAATATATATTTTGATTCAAATCTTGGCATTTAGGCGAAAAAAAACCCTTAACACTTGTAGAAAAGAACTTTCTACATGAGTTAAGGGCCATCTTTTTATTTTCTGTCGTAATCAATCGCGATTCTAGCAGACTTACCAGAACGATCTCTAAGATAGTAAAGTTTCGATCTACGAGACTTACCTCTTTGCATAACTTCAACTTTATCAATTGAAGGTGAATGAAATGGAAAAACTCTTTCCACGCCAATTCCACTAGACATCTTTCTAATTCTAAAATGTCCGTTTAGGTTTTTTTCATTCTTAATTGAAATACAAACACCTTGGAAGATCTGAATTCTAGTCTTCTCGCCTTCAGTAATCTTAGCGTGAACAGCAATTGTGTCCCCAGTTCTAAAATCTGGCATTGTTTCAACTTCTTTCTTTGCGTAGTTTTTTTCTACTAAATCTAATAAGTTCATTTGAACTCCCATATTTTTTAATTACATCTTAGAGGACCGGTTTATCCGTTCTTAAGCGTAATCACGACTCCATAGGCTTGCTTAACTGTTCGCTTGTTTAAAGCGATCGAGGTAGATAGCAACAGCCGACCTTACTGATAAATGATTATAACCATCACTAGCACTGCCAGTTAAAGGTTCTAATCGAAAGTCTGCACTCTCAACTACCGAAGCATAAAGTCCCCAGCCTGTACCAAATAGCAATAATATAGGGCGTTTGTCAATGTTCGCCTTGCGGCAAGCTTCGATCATTCCCCCGTCGTGACTTTCAAAGTTAGCCCCAGTCACGACAATCAAGGGATCAACTCCCTCAGTTTCTTTAATCTTTAAGGCCGCATCTTCAATCGAATCAATAACTGAAGTATAGGCAAGGGCATCCTGCCTATCGGGGTTATAGGCCCCATTTTTGTCCTTCTCCCAATGCCCTAAGATCCTATTAACAAGTTCATGCTGGGCCTTCAATGGAGTGACGATAAAGTAATGCTTAGCGCCATATGTCCGGCTGCTTCTCGAGATGTCATGAATATCAAGGTTTGTAACAGAAGTGGTTACAAGATCATCACGTTTATTCTTAATAGGATGGTGAACAAGGGCCACATATAAGTCAGTCATCTAAGAGATCCGGTCTAAATTTTTTCGTTATTCTTAATCGTTCTTCTTTTTTAAACTCAGAAATGGCCTTGTGATTCCCAGACAAAAGCACGTCAGGAACACTTAATCCTTCAAAGTCCCTAGGCCTTGTATAGACGGGCTCTTCTAAGAGTCCACCATTAAAGGATTCATTTAAGCTACTTAGTTTATTTCCAAGGACACCAGGGATAAACCTTAGGGCAGAGTCCAAGATTGTTAAGACTGCAACCTCTCCTCCAGTGATAACAAAATCCCCAATAGAGATCACTTCATCCACATAGGCCTCAAGGAATCTTTCATCAATTCCTTCATAGCGTCCACAAATAAAGACTAAGTCTTTTGTAGAGTCTTTTGCCCAAACCCTAGAGGCAAATTCTTTGCAGTATTCATTGCTCCAAACCTTCCCTCGAGGAGAGGTGAAGACAATATGAAGCCTTTCTTTATAATTCTCGCCATAGTTTCCAGGCTTAACAATTCCTTCAATTAAGGCATTCTTTAGAACATCGGCCCTAATGACCATGCCCTCACTTCCACCAAATGGGGCTGAGTCCACCCCTTTAAAACCTTTTTCACAATGATCGCGAAGGAGAACAGAGTGAAGTTCAAAAGGAACTCCTCGTTCCCCACGTAAGGCCTGCCCAGCAACGCCACTATCTAAATAAGAATCAAAAAGCTTTGGAAATGAATTGATGACCCAGATCTTCTTAGTCATTCATCATCACCTAGGTACTCTGGAACATTGATCTTCATGAAGCCTTCTTCGATATTTGTCTCAACAACAAAGTTATCGATCATAGGGATCTCAATATTCTGCTCACCTCTAATCTCAAGGATTATTTGTGCGGAATTGTCGTAAAAGCTAGAGATCTTACCTACCTTCTCACCGGTTTTAGCATCTAAGATACTTAAACCTATAAGGTCATCTAGGTAAAATTCATCTTCACCAACTTCAGGAAGGTCTGATCTTTTAAAATAAATATCAAAAGGAAGCATTTCCTCAACTTTATTTCGATCAGTTACCTCTTTAAGAAAAGTTATGACCTTATTACCAAAAGAGATCTGCGAGATCTGAAATTCCTGACCTTCAACCGGAAGCTTACTTCCATCTTTAGGGATCAAATAAACCTTTGAGCCTTTTTTTAGAACAGAGTCTTCAGTATTATAGAGGTGAAAAGCAAAGGCTCCCTTAATCCCATGGGGTTTAGAGCATCTTCCTAGTTCAATATATTCTTCTTCATTAATTTTCATATGATTTTAACAAGAGCGCCCGCTCTCGGCTCCTGCCTTCGCGTGCCTACCGTCCATCCTGGACATAAAAAAAAACCCCTAGCCGAAACTAGGGGTTTTATTAAAAAAGGAGCGACCTGCTATTCTCACACACAGTCTCCCGTGCACTACCTTCGCCGCTAAAGAGCTTAACTTCCGAGTTCGGGATGGGA